>NZ_LFIQ01000117.1:330955-335113 GCF_001189245.1 Bradyrhizobium pachyrhizi
ACGGCGGGCGCACCATGACGCGCTCGACCATCGACGGCGTGCCGCCGCCCTCGAGGAACGACACCAGCGCCTCGCCCTTGCCGAGCTCCATGATCACCCGCGCGGTGTCGAGCTTCGGATTGGGCCGGAAGGTCTGTGCGGCCGCGGCAACCGCCTTCTGGTCGCGCGGCGTGAAGGCGCGCAGCGCGTGCTGCACGCGGTTGCCGAGCTGCGCCAGCACCTTGTCCGGCACGTCGATCGGATTCTGCGTGACGAAATAGACGCCGACGCCCTTGGAGCGGATCAGCCGCACCACCTGCTCGATCTTGTCCATCAGCGCCTTCGGCGCGTCGGTGAACAAGAGATGCGCCTCGTCGAAGAAGAACACCAGCTTCGGCTTCGGCAGGTCGCCGGCCTCCGGCAATTCCTCGAACAATTCCGAAAGCATCCAGAGCAGGAAGGTGGCGTAAAGCCGCGGGCTCTGCATCAGCTTGTCGGCGACCAGGATATTGACCATGCCGCGGCCGTCGCGGTCGGTGCGCATGAAATCCTTCAGCGTCAGCGCCGGCTCGCCGAAGAACTTGGCGCCGCCCTGATTCTCGAGCACCAGGAGCTGACGCTGGATCGTTCCGACGGTCGCCTTGGACACATTGCCGTAGCCTTGCGCGGCCTTACGGATCGGCGCCAGCGGATCCTCCTCGTCGTCGGCGGCCTTCTTGCTGCCGTCCGGGGCGATCGCATCCAGCAGCGCCCGCAGGTCCTTCATGTCGATCAGCGTGAGACCGTTCTCGTCGGCGACGCGGAAGGCAACATTGAGCACGCCTTCCTGCACGTCGTTCAGATCGAGCATCCGCGAGAGCAGCAGCGGTCCCATCTCGGTGACGGTGGCGCGCACCGGATGGCCCTGCTCGCCGAACACGTCCCAGAATACGGTCGAGAACTGATCCGGCTGAAAGGTCAGACCCATCTCCTTGGCACGCTTCAGGATAAAGTCCTTGGCCTCGCCGACTTCGGAGATACCGGAAAGATCGCCCTTGATGTCGGCTGCGAAAACCGGAACGCCGGCGCGCGCAAATCCTTCAGCCATGACCTGTAGCGTGACGGTCTTGCCGGTTCCGGTCGCACCGGTCACAAGGCCGTGGCGGTTGGCCAGCGCAAGCGTCAGCCAGGCCGTTTCCTCGCCCTTGCCGATAAAGATTTTCTCATCGGTGTCGGCCAACTTGTTGTCGGACGTCGCCATCGCTTCGCCTCTTAACGCGATTTTAAATCGGCTCGATCCATTCGAACCGATGACATCATATTGCATCTTGCAGGTCGATTGAAACCATCGGCGCGCACTGATGTATATTGTCGCTGCACCAGTTCCTCATACTTTATTCCCGGCCAAGTGACGAAAGGCATTGCGCATTGCGACAAGATGGTGTGAATCCGCCGCTCACTCTTGCAGAGGTGCAACACTCCCGACGCGATTGAAAAAGAAAACGAACTGAAATGCGCGGATCGCTTGTATTTCGTGACACAGGCGCTCAAGATAAATCTTCAAGAATGATCCGGCAAAAACCGGTTGAGGCGGGGCAATATGGACGAATTGGTTGGGCAGCTGGCCGCGAAGGCCGGCATCGACGGTGCTGTCGCTGAAAAAACCATCGGCATCGTTCTGGGTTTCCTCCGTAACGAGGGACCTTCCGACAAAGTTCAGGCTCTGATCGACCAAATCCCCGGCGCCGAAGCGGCAATCGCCGCCTCCAACAACAGCGGTGGTCTATCGCGGTTGATGGGTGGCGGTCTGATGGCTGTCGGCACCCGGCTGATGGCGCTTGGATTGAGCATGAGTGAGATTCAGAACGTCGCGCGTGAACTTTTCAGGTTCGGCCGCGACAAAATCGGAGCGGATCAAATGGGCGAGATCATCTCGGGGACGCCGGGCCTCAGCCAGTTTGCCTGAAGCATTCTCCCAAACGCCATTGCACGTGCGCTCCCTTCTACCTGCATACGAGTATCATGACATACCCCCTCTCCGAGATCGAAGGCCTGTCCGCCTATTGCGCCACCAAACTGAAATCGCAGGGTATCCGCACGACCGACGCACTGCTTGAAGCCGCCCGCACCGTCAAGGGACGCAAGGCGCTCGCCACCAAGACCGGGATCAGCGAACAACAATTGCTCGAATGGGCCAACATCTCCGACTACATGCGGATTCCCGGCATGGGCAAGGCGAAGGTCGGCCTGGTCCGCGCCGCCGGCGTCACCACCGTGCGCGAGCTCGCGCACCGCAACCCGTCGCGGCTCGCGCAGAGCATGAAGGACGCCAATGTGCGTCGTAAGCTCGTCCGCGTGATGCCGTCGGAGAAGTCGGTCGAGCTGCTGATCGAAGAGGCACGCAAGCTGCCTCCCAAGATCACCTATTAGCCTGTCTTAACGGCATTCGGCCGCCGGCCGCGTCACACGTCATCGCCACACCTTGACTTGCCGCTGCGGTCAGCGCAAAGCCACCGCATGATGGCGAGCAAGCCGATAGCATCGACGGTGACCGGCCCGGCCGTATCGGCGGTGCTGCCGGCGCTGTTGTCGCGGCCTTATCCGGCCGTGATGGGCATCCTGAACGTGACGCCGGACTCGTTCTCCGACGGCGGCCAGTTCGCCGCACCCGAAGAGGCGCTGGCGCAGGCCCGCAAGCTGGTCGCCGAAGGCGCCGATATCATCGACATCGGCGCGGAATCCACCCGTCCCTACGGCTCGCAGCCGGTCACCGCCGAGGCCGAGATGGCGCGGCTGAAGCCGGTGCTGGCCGACGTGATCGCGCTTGGCGTGCCGGTCTCGATCGACAGCATGAAATCGGAGGTCGTGGCCTGGGCGCTCGACCACGGCGCGGCGATCGCCAATGACGTCTGGGGCCTGCAGCGCGATGCCGGCATGGCGCCGCTCGTCGCCGCACGCGGCGTGCCCGTGATCATCATGCACAATCGCGAGCAGGCCGATCCGGCGATCGACATCATGCAGGACATCGCCGCGTTCTTCACCCGCTCGCTCGCGATCGCCGCGAGCGTCGGCATTTCGCCCGACCGGATCGTGCTCGATCCCGGCATCGGCTTCGGCAAGACCCCGGAGCAGAGCATGACCGCGCTGGCGCGGCTCTCCGAGCTCGACGCGTTCCGACTGCCGCTGCTGGTCGGCGCCTCGCGCAAGCGCTTCATCAGCACGGTCGTGCCGTCGGAGCCGCAACAGCGGATCGGCGGCTCGATCGCGGCGCATCTGATCGCCGCGCAGAATGGCGCCCGCATCATCCGCGCGCATGACGTCGCCGAAACCGTTCAGGCGCTGCGCGTGGCCGCAACAATCGAGGGACAGCAATGACCGATACGATCTTCATCACCGGGATCGTCATCCATGCCCGTCATGGCGTGATGGAACATGAGACCGAAGTCGGGCAGCGTTTCGTCATCGATCTCGAGCTCTATACCGACCTCTCGGAATCCTCGCGCACCGACCGCCTCTCCGATACGGTCTCCTATTCCAACGTGGTGGCGACCGCCACATCGGCATTCAAGAACACCAACTACAAGCTGCTGGAGCGCGCCGCCGGCGCGGTGGCCGAGGACATCCTGGCGAGCTTCCCGCGGATCCGGGCGGTCAAGGTCACGGTGCACAAGCCGCACGCGCCGATCGCCGCGATCTTCGACGATGTCGGCGTGGTGCTGACCCGCTCGCGCCATCAACCGCCCCAGGGTTGAACGCAGATGGCTGACGTCCTGATCGCCCTCGGCGGCAATGTCGGCGACGTCCGCACGACGTTTCGCAAGGCGATCGCCAATATCTGCGGCATGACCCAGGCCGCGCTTATCGCGCGCTCGTCGGATTATTCGACGCCGCCCTGGGGCGAGCAGCAGCAGGACAGCTTCATCAACGCCTGCATCGAGATCGAGACCAGTCTCGATCCGCACGCGCTGCTGTTCACGCTGCACAAGATCGAAGCCAAATTCGGCCGCGACCGCGCCAATGAGCAGCGCTGGGGGCCGCGCACCCTCGATCTCGACCTGATCGCCTATGACGACGTCACACTGAACAAGCCGGAACTGACGCTGCCGCATCCGCGCCTGTTCGAACGCGCTTTCGTGCTGGTGCCGCTCGCCGAGATCGTTCCCGACCGCGTCATCGCCGGGCGCCGCGTCGCCGATGCGC
>NZ_LFIQ01000117.1:335123-343487 GCF_001189245.1 Bradyrhizobium pachyrhizi
TCTAGCGGACCTCGATTAAAGCCAAACCATCGCAAACAACCGTTTGGCTTGGCCGCCCGCCCGTGGCAATTTCCGGCCAAATCAAGGGGCCCCGCGCGGGCCGGTGAAGGACGATTTGGGCGGATGACGACCTCGACTGACGATTTGGCTCTGGCTTCGGATTTTCGACCTGCGACCTATGACGACTGGCGCAAGCTGGTCGACGGCGTGCTGAAGGGCGCCCCGTTCGAGAAGCTGGTCGGCAAGACCTATGACGGCCTGAAGATCGATCCGATCTACCGCCGCGCCACCAACACAAACCCGCTTGCCGGCCGCGCCGCCGCTGCGCCCTGGCAGATCCTGCAGCGGGTCGATCATCCCGATGCCGCACAGGCTAATGCGCAAGCGCTGCAGGATCTCGAGAACGGCGCGACCGGCCTCGAATTCGAGTTCGCCGGCGGTCCCGGTGCGCGCGGCTTCGGTCTTGCCGACGCCAGCAAGAAGACGCTGGCGCGCGCCTGCGGCGGCATCCATCTCGATGCCGGCATCATGATCGCGCTCAATCCGGTGATCGGCCGCGAGAACGCCGGCGAGACCTTTGCCGACATGGTCGAGGCCCGCAAGCTCGACCCGGCCAAGCTCGATCTGCATTTCAATTACCAGGCGCTCAGCACCATGGCCGTGCGCGGCGCCGCGGCCATCGCCTGGCCCAACTACGAAAAGTCGTTCGGCCAGGTCGTCAATGGCCTGATCAGGCGCGGCTTCAAGGGGCCGTTCGTGCTGGCCGACGGCCGGCCGGTCCATGACGCCGGCGGTTCCGAGGTGCAGGAACTCGCGTTCACGCTCGCGCTGGGCCTCGCCTATCTGCGCATGCTGGAAGGCGCCGGCATCGATCTCGATGCGGCGCGCGCGGGCATCTCGTTCCGCCTCAGCGCCGATGCCGACCAGTTCCTGACCATGGCGAAATTCCGCGCGCTGCGGCTGCTCTGGGCACGGGTCGAGCAGGCCTGTGGGCTTGCGCCGAAGCCGATCTTCGTCAACGCGCAAACCGCCTGGCGGATGCTGACCCAGCGCGATCCCAATGTGAACATGCTGCGCGCGACGATCGCGACCTTTGCGGCCGGGCTCGGCGGCGCCAATGCGATCACGGTGCTGCCGCACACGCTGGCGCTCGGCCTGCCCGACGACTTCGCCCGGCGCGTGGCGCGCAACACGCAACTCGTGCTGCTCGATGAATCCAACCTGGCAAAGGTGTCCGATCCCGCGGCCGGCGCCGGCGGCATCGAGACGCTGACCTCGCAACTCTGCGAGGCGGCGTGGACGCTGTTCCAGGAGATCGAGAAGGCCGGCGGCATCTTCGCCGCGCTCGAGCAGGGGCTGCTGCAAAACAAGGTCGCCGCGACGCGATTGCTGCGCGAGACCAATGTGGCGAAGCGCCGCGACGTGCTGACCGGCGCCAGCGAATTTCCGGATCTGCGCGAGGCCGCCCCCGCGGTGCTGGATGTGAAACCATCAGCGTCGGCGTCCCTCGCCGGCACCAAGGTGAAGTTCGACGCCCTCGCGCCGATGCGGCTCGCCGAACCGTTCGAGGCGCTGCGCGACAAGTCGGATGCCGCGCTGAAGGCGCATGGCGCACGGCCGAAGATATTCCTGGCCAATCTCGGCACCCCCGCGGACTTCACGGCCCGCGCGACCTTCGCCAAGAGTTTCTTCGAAACCGGCGGGATCGAGGCTATCGACAGCGAGGGTTTTGCCGACGCGGCGGCGCTGGCCGCGGCCTACAAGGCCTCGGGCGCAACGATGGCATGCATTTGTTCCTCGGATAAGGTCTATGCCGCCAGCGCCGTTGAGGCCGCCAGGGCCCTTCAAGGCGCCGGTGCAAGGCATATCTATCTGGCAGGGCGGCCCGCCGACCAGGAAGCGGCGCTGCGGGCGGCCGGCATCGGCGAGTTCGTCTTCGCCGGCGGTGATGCGCTGGCGACATTGCGCGACGCCTATCGGCAGATGGAGCAGACATGAGCGCAGAGGCACCATCGACACCCGTTCTGACCGGCGGCTGCCAGTGCGGCGCCGTCCGATTTGCCGTCTCGGCGGCACCGACCCGGATCAGCATCTGCCACTGCCGGATGTGCCAGAAAGCGTCCGGGGCGCCATTTGCCTCTTTCGCCGACATCGATCGCAACGACTTCAAATGGACCCGCGGCAAGCCCGCCGCGTTCAGGTCCTCCTCGATCGCCGAGCGCGACTTCTGCGCCGCCTGCGGAACGCCCCTGAGCTTCCGCCGCATCGACGGGCCGCGGATCGAGATCATGACCGGCGCCTTCGACCGGCCCGACCGGGTGATACCGACGCAACAATTCGGAACCGAGTCCCGCCACGGCTGGGTGGTCGGCATTGCCAACCTGCCGAGCCAGACCACGATGCAGAATTACGGACCGGACAAGATGGCGACGATCGTCAGCCATCAGCATCCGGACCATGATTGAGTTAGAAGCTACAGCGATTGATCGAACGCAATCGCCAGTTTGAGGAAGCCCAGGAATGACCCGCATTCCCAATTTCGCCGATGTCGCCTTCCAGCCCGTGGCCAGTACGGCTCCGGTTGCGAGCGCCGAGCCCTGGCTGACGCCCGAGGGCATCCCGGTGAAATCCGTCTACGGTGAAGCCGATCTCGAAGGCATCGACTTCCTCGAGACCTGGCCGGGGATCGCGCCCTATCTGCGCGGCCCCTACCCGACCATGTATGTCAACCAGCCCTGGACCATCCGGCAATATGCCGGCTTCTCCACGGCGGAGGACTCCAACGCCTTTTATCGCCGCAACCTCGCGTCCGGACAGAAGGGCCTGTCGGTCGCCTTCGACCTCGCCACCCACCGCGGCTATGACTCGGATCATCCGCGCGTCTCCGGCGACGTCGGCATGGCCGGCGTCGCGATCGATTCCATCTACGACATGCGCACGCTGTTCGCCGGCATCCCGCTCGACCAGATGAGCGTGTCGATGACCATGAACGGCGCGGTGCTGCCGATCCTCGCGCTATTCGTCGCGGCTGCCGAGGAACAGGGCGTGCCGCCGGAGAAACTGTCGGGCACCATTCAGAACGACATTCTGAAAGAGTTCATGGTGCGCAACACCTACATCTATCCACCTGGCCCCTCGATGCGGATCATCTCGGACATCTTCGCCTACACCTCGCAGCGGATGCCGAAATACAATTCCATTTCCATTTCCGGCTACCACATGCAGGAAGCCGGCGCGACGCAGGACCTCGAGCTCGCCTATACCTTGGCCGACGGCGTCGAATATCTGCGCGCCGGGCTGGCCGCGGGCCTCGACGTCGACCGCTTTGCGCCGCGGCTGTCGTTCTTCTGGGCGATCGGCATGAACTTCTTCATGGAAGTCGCCAAGATGCGCGCCGCGCGGCTGTTGTGGGCCAAGCTGCTCAAGCAGTTCAATCCGAAGGATCCGCGCTCGCTGTCGCTGCGCACCCATTGCCAGACCTCGGGCTGGTCGCTGACCGCGCAGGACGTCTTCAACAACGTGATGCGCACCACGATCGAGGCGATGGCGGCAACCCAAGGCCACACCCAGTCGCTGCACACCAACGCGCTCGACGAGGCCCTGGCGCTGCCGACCGACTTCTCCGCGCGCATCGCCCGCAACACCCAGCTGTTCCTGCAGCAGGAGAGCGGCACCAACCGCATCATCGATCCCTGGGGCGGCTCCTATTATGTCGAGCGGCTGACCCGCGATCTCGCGCAGAAGGCCTGGGGGCACATCCAGGAGGTCGAGGCGCTCGGCGGCATGGCCAAGGCGATCGAGGCCGGCGTGCCGAAGCTCAGGATCGAGGAAGCTTCCGCCAAGACGCAGGCGCGGATCGATGCCGGCCGGCAGGCGGTGATCGGCGTCAACAAGTTCAAGCCCGAGAGCGAGAAGCCGATCGACGTGCTCAAGGTGGAGAACTCCACCGTGCGGCGGCTGCAGATCGACAAGCTGGCGCGGCTCAAGAAGGAGCGCAACCAGAAGGACGTCGATGCGGCGCTCGCCGCGCTCACCCGCTCGGCGGGCGAAGGCAACGGCAATTTGCTGGCGCTGGCGATCGACGCCGCTCGCGCCAAAGCCACCGTCGGCGAGATTTCGGACGCCATGGAAAAGGTGTTCGGCCGCCACCGCGCCGAGATCAAGTCCATCACCGGCGTCTACAAGCGAGAGGCAGCGGCGATGTCCAACAAGGTCGAAAAAGTGCAGGCCCTGATCGATGCGTTCGAGGAGGCCGAAGGCCGCCGCCCGCGCATCCTGGTGGCGAAAATCGGCCAGGACGGCCATGACCGCGGCCAGAAGGTGATCGCATCGGCGTTCGCCGATGTCGGCTTCGACGTCGATATCGGGCCGTTGTTCGCGACCGCCGACGAAGCCGCCCGTCAGGCAGTCGAGAACGACGTCCACATTCTCGGCGTCTCCTCGCTTGCCGCGGCGCATCTCACCGCGGTGCCGGAATTGAAGGCCGCGCTGAACAAGCACGGCCGCGACGACATCATGATCATCATCGGCGGCGTGGTGCCGCCGCAGGATTACGACGCGCTGTATGCGGCCGGCGCCGAGGCGATCTTCCCGCCGGGCACTGTGATCTCGGATGCCGCCGAGGAGCTGATCCACAAGCTCAACGCCCGGCTCGGCCATAGCGCTGCAGCGGAGTAGCGCTGCCGTATCCCCTCTCCTTTCAGGAGCTTTCCATGCGCGCCGCTCGCTCGATGACGCCTGTCCGCATCGTGGGTCTTGCCGGCGTGCTCGCTTGCCTCTGCCTTCCCGCGCGCGCCGCCGATCCCAAGGCCGATCCGAAGCCCGACGCCGCGATCAAGAACGCAAGCATCGAGGCCAGCGTCTATCTCGACGACAAGATCAAGGGAGATAGTGCGCTGGCGGCCGATTGCCTCGCCGAAGGCCGGAAGTGGATCGAGAAGAATGCGGCGGAGGCGGCTTCCGCGCGGAAGGATGAGCCCAAGCTCTTCAAGGATCGCGGCGGCTACTCGTTCGAACGCAAATACTCCGAACGCTCCGTCGTCGACGGCCGCTATGTGAGCGTGCTGCGCGATGACTACATGGACACCCACGGCGCGCATCCGAACTCCGACGTCAACACCATCCTGTGGAATACGACGGCGAAGAAGCGCATCAGCATCCGCCCCTTCTTCACCGAGACCGCAGACAACAGCCCGACCCTGACGGCGATGCGCAAGGCCGTCGTCAGCGCGCTGAACGCCGAGAAGAAGCGGCGCGGCGCCGGCGAGACCGCGACCGCCTGGTGGTACAAGGAGCTGAAGCCCACCCTGCTCAAGATCGGCGCCGTGACGCTGGCGCCGTCGACCGTATCAGGCAAGAGCTCCGGCCTCACCTTCCACTACCCGCCCTACACCGTCGGCCCCTATGCCGAAGGCCAATACGTCATCTTCGTGCCGTGGGAGACGCTGAAGCCGTATCTGACGGCGGAAGGCACGAAAATCTTCGCCGGCGCGCGGCCGAAGGGCGACGCAGACGATCGAGACTAGAACATGACGAAGTCAGGTTGAACCGGTCTCGAGGCAAGGCGCGGCACCTGCCATATGCCCCAGGGCGAGCGTGCGTCTGCGCGATTTCGGAATATTGGAAAAATATCCGTGAGTTGCCCGACGTGTCAAGTAGCCGGGTCGAACGCCGGCCACCGCAGGCTACTTTGCATGGGGTTGTTTTCGATATTTTGGCAACGCGCCTCCCCCCTCCCGCGAGTGACCCGCAAGCGCGAGAGAGAGTGCACCACCGCCTTTGCGGCCATTCAACCTCATCACCTCATGTCCGAGGCGTCATCAACAAGCCGCGCCGGTGCCGATCCGCGTTCCCCTCGCCTGCCATGGCCAGCCGTTGTAAACCAACACCATGACCTCACCGAAGCCTGCCGCTCCCGACATCAGCGCCCTCGCCAAGGACCTCCGTGACGGCCACCGCGCCGCGCTGGCACGGGCGATCACGCTGGTCGAGAGCCGGCGCAGCGATCACCAGGCGGCGGCGCGCGAGTTGGTGCAGGCGCTCTTGCCCGACACCGGGAAGGCGGTACGGGTCGGCATCACCGGTTCGCCCGGCGTCGGCAAGTCGACCACCATCGATGCGCTCGGCATGTTCCTGATCGAGCGCGGCCACAAGGTCGCGGTGCTGGCGGTCGATCCGTCCTCGGCGCGCACCGGCGGCTCGATCCTCGGCGACAAGACCCGGATGGCGCGGCTCGCCGTCTCCGACCAGGCCTTCATCCGTCCCTCGCCCTCCTCGGGCACGCTCGGCGGCGTCGCGGCGAAGACCCGCGAGGCGATGCTGTTGTGCGAGGCCGCCGGCTTCGACGTCGTGCTGGTCGAGACCGTCGGCATCGGCCAGTCCGAGACCGCGGTCTGCGACATGACCGACTTCTTCCTGGCCTTGATGCTGCCGGGCGCCGGTGACGAGCTGCAGGGCATCAAGAAAGGCCTTGTCGAACTCGCCGACATGATCGCGATCAACAAGGCCGACGGCGACAACCTCAAGCGCGCCAACCTCGCCGCCGCCGACTATCGCAGCGCGCTGCACATCCTCGCGCCGCGCTCCGAGCACTGGCATCCGCCGGTGGAGACCTATTCGGCGCTGACCGGCGCCGGGCTCGACCGGCTCTGGCAGAAGATCCTCGACCACCGTACCGCGATGAACGCCTCGGGCGAGTTCGCCGGCCGCCGCCGGGAGCAGCAGGTGAAGTGGATGTGGTCGATGCTGGAGAGCCGGATGATGGCGCGGCTTCGCTCTGATGCCGCGATCCGCGCCAAGGTGAAGAAGATGGAGGCCGAGGTCGCCGGCGGCCGCATCTCGCCCGCGGTCGCGGCCGAACAGATCGCGGAGATGCTGCGTTGAGCGGCAGGCTGCGCATCCTCGTCACCGGCTTCGGGCCGTTTCCGGGTGCGCCGTTCAACCCGACCATGCCGTTGGTGAAGCGGCTGACCGCCCTGCGCCGCCCGGCCTTCGACGACGTCGCACTGTCGAGCCATATCTTCGACGTCACCTACGCGGCCGTCGACCGCGAATTGCCGGAGCTGATCGCAAAACACCGCCCGCAGGCGCTCTTGATGTTCGGGCTCGCCGGCCGCACCGGCTATCTGCGGATCGAAAGCCGCGCCCGCAACGCGGTGACCACGCGCTTCCCCGACGCCGGCCGCCAGCATGCACGCAAGGGATCGATCGAGGGCGACGCCGATGCACGCATGTTCGGGCCGCATACTGACAAATTACTGCGCGCCGCGCTGGCGACCGGGATCGACGCGCGAGCCTCGCGCGATGCCGGCAGCTATCTCTGCAACTATCTGAGCTGGCGCGCGATCGAGGCCGTGAACGACGACAATGACTTGTGCCTCGCGCAATTCGTCCACGTTCCGCCGCTCGCCCATGACGGCACGGCTGCACCCGGCAAATCATCGATCACGCTGGAAGCGCTCGTCGATGCCGGCGAGGCCATGCTGATGGAGCTGGTGAAACTGACCCGGCAGGCCTCGCGCGCGTGAGCGTGCGGATCGGGCGGTGCAAGTGCACGCCCTTAGTTGGCATCCTCCAACTCACGCGTACGCAAGCTGCGCATCATTTCAATGAATTCAGGCTCCGCAGGATCGATCTTGCGGAATCTGTAGGGTTCGAACCCAATCATCGGAGGAGGTAGCGCGACGCCTGCCAGCCCGACAGTCAGACTCCCCGTCCAGGTCGTCCCGATGAAATTGACGCGGTAGATGCGCCCCTTGTGCAGCAAATGATGGATCGCCACTACCGGCCCAATGGCTCCTTTCTTCGGGCCATTGTCGATGCAGACAACCAGGTCTCCCACGTCAAACACCGGTCTCTCCTCTCAAGCCAGCGGGCGAGCAATAGTCCAGACGCGTCAACCGTAGACCCCCAGCAAATACTAAAATTGGATCGAATGACGAGGTCTGCAGCGGCCATTCAGTGTCGGCCATCGCCCGGACGACGCCTGGGAAGGAACCGTGGGCCCGCATTCTCCCCGGTTTCAGGCCAGCGAATGCGGGGCATCCAGTACGCCGCGGCTTCTCGGCTCAAACACAAGCGTCTCTGGAATGCTGGATCACGCGCATGCGCGCGTGATGACACCGGGGAACGCCTCTTTGACAACGTGAAGCGGTTGCACCCGCGATTAACCCTACCGCCAACAATCGGCCCGCTGCGAGGGCGTGTTCACCATGCCGCGCCGCCTTTCGCGCTACCACTCGACCCGCGAACGTCACCGCTCGCGAATGTTGCGAGGGCCTTGCCCATGGACGTCAACCGCCGCCATCTGATCGGAGCAACCGCCGCCGGCGCGGCCGGCGCGCTTGCGATGTCGCCTGACGCTGC
>NZ_LFIQ01000117.1:343497-354581 GCF_001189245.1 Bradyrhizobium pachyrhizi
CGGCCGCGACGTCACGCAATATGGCGTGCGCCCCGGCGGCCCCGACGACCAGACCCGCAATCTGCAGCGCGCGATCGATGATGCCGCACGGGCGCAGGTGCCGCTGGCGTTCCCGCCCGGCGTCTACCGCACCGGCCTGTTGCGGCTTGCGCCCGGCAGCCAGCTGATCGGCGTGCGCGGCGCCAGCCGACTGGTGCTCAACGGCGGCGCCTCGCTGCTGGAGGGCGAAGGCGCCGGCGGCATCGTCCTGATGGGCCTGACCTTCGACGGCGGCAACGTGCCGCTGCCGAACCGGCGCGGCCTCGTGCACTGCCTGTCCGGCAGAGACATCCGCATCACCGATTGCCGGTTCACCGGCAGCGGCGGCAACGGCATCTGGTTCGAGCAGATGTCGGGCGACGTCAGCAACAACGTCTTCACCGAGATCGCGACCACGGCGCTGGTGTCGTTCGACGCGATCGGCCTGATGGTGTCGCGCAACACCATCAAGGGCACCAACGACAACGGCATTGAGATCCTGCGCACCGCGATCGGCGACGACGGCTCGATCGTCGCAGACAACCGCATTGAGGACATCAAGGCCGGCCCCGGCGGCTCCGGGCAGTACGGCAACGCCATCAACGCCTTCCGCGCCGGCAACGTGATCGTGCGCGGCAACCGCATCAAGAACTGCGACTTCTCGGCGGTGCGCGGCAATTCGGCTTCCAACATCCACATCACCGACAACAGCGTCAGCAATGTCCGCGAGGTCGCGCTCTATTCGGAGTTCTCGTTCGAGGCCGCGGTCATCGCCAACAACATCGTCGACGGCGCCGCGATCGGCGTCTCCGTGTGCAATTTCAACGAGGGCGGCCGCATCGCGGTGGTCCAGGGCAACATCATCCGCAACCTGCTGCCGAAGCGCCCTGCAGGCACCGACCCCAACGACGGCGCCGGCATCGGCATCTATGTCGAGGCCGACAGCACCGTGACCGGCAATGTGATTGAGAATGCGCCGACCTTCGGCATCGTCGCCGGCTGGGGCAAATATCTGCGCGACGTCGCCATCACGGGCAACGTCGTCCGCAACGCCCCCATCGGCATCGGCGTCTCGGTGGTGCCGGGCGCAGGCTCCGCGCTGATCAACAACAACATGATCTCGGAAACCCTGCGCGGCGCGGTGGTTGGGCTCGACCATGCCCGCCCGATCACGCCGGATCTGTCGGCAGGCGGCGCCCAGCAATATGCGCAGCTCGTGGTCGGCGCGAACGCGGTGCGGCGCTAGATCCGGAAAATGCGAAGCGGCTTTTCCTCGCGACAAGCGCGGAGATCATGCTCAAAAAAAGCGCTAAAGCGACCGCCTACAGCGCGTTGCGCAGCAGCGGGTAGCGTCGCTGGATGGTGTCGAGATCGAGCACCGGCGGGGGCATCGCCGGAGGGGGCATCTCCAGCGGCGGCGCGTCGGCAACGGTGGGCGGCTCCTCGAGGACCTCGGCGACGGTCTCCAGCGCGGCAGCGACCGCGGTCATCGCAGCCTCCGCCAGGACTGCCGCCTCAGACCGGCGCTCCGACATCGGCGAGATGTCAGGCGGCGGCAGTTTCGAACTGCCGCGGCCGAGCCAGGACAGGTCGATCGGCGAATTGTCGAGCGAGGCTTCGCGGGTCAGCAATTCGCGCCAGATGTCGACCGCGGCGCGGGCTTCCCTGATGTTCTCGAGAAAGGCCTGCTCGCTGTGATAGCGCCGCCAGCGCCCGGTATCGAACAGTTCGGTAAGGTGCTCCAGCCTTTGCTCGGCGAGGTTGCACCAGCGTGCAACGATCTCCTGGCCTCTGGCCACGTCGGTCCGATGTGTCATTCAAGTTGCCCGCGGGAAAAGAAACGGACGCAGACGCAACCGAACCGAATCAACTGGACGTGACGCCGATATTCTGTGGAAAAGGTAAATAAAGTCTAACTAAATTCTTAATCGCGAACGGGCGATCGAAGAAGTCCGCTCTACTACGGAGTTTCTCGCTCGAACTGCCTCAAGTCATCGACTTGCCGTGGTGGCGATGCGCACCGCTCCTGGGGCGGAATGATCCACAGCAAACCGCCGCCGCCGTTGCGCGCATGCCCATCCCATCCCTCCGCGATCGGTCGGCGCCATCGTGCCGCGCACCGTCGAGTCCGTCATGCAAGGGTGCCGCCAAAATGAAAGACCCGTCCGGGGGGACAACCGGACGGGTCAAAGCCATATGGGCGCTTGGGGTGGATGGGCGCTCGCGCCTGATATAGCCGGGGAGGGTTAAACCGCTCCCACACACATAAGTCGTGACAGGAAGGCGGACGTTCAAATCGCCGGCGATTTTTTTAACCTTCTCGCGCCGCGGTTCCATCGCACCGTTGCACGCGTTCGGCGTCGAAAATCACTGCGCAGCACGGCGATTTGCAGTGGAATCCTCTGATGCGATCGACGGCGCGGGTTCAGTCGACGTGCGGCTCACGGAAGTGTTATTGCCGTCCGCCTGCTGTGCAGGCTGCGACGGTTTGTCCGCGGCAGAGGCAACGGGAGCTCTGGTCGCCGCCATCACCGCGGCAAGCGCATCCACCTCCCCTGCACCGAACAGATCGTCACGTCCAGGCGTCCCGAGATCGCGGGCAGAGGTGGTGAGGATTTTTCGCACCTCGGCGGGCTTCAACGCCGGATTCCGTTCCAGCACCAAGGCCGCAATGCCGCTGACGAACGCAGCCGAAAACGAGGTGCCCGACATCAGCTGGTACTTGCCGTCAGGCACCGGCACGAGAAGGTCGGCGCCCGGGGCCGCCAACGCGATATGGCTGCCGCGGTTCGAGGCCGCCATCAGCCGTTCGCCGGCATCGGTGCCACTGACCGCGATCACGTCGGGATGGGCGGCCGGATACAACGGCGGCGATGTCGCGCCGGCATTACCGGCCGCGGCGACCAGCACGACGTCCCGTGCCACAGCGGCGGCCACCGCACGCTCGACAAGTGCGTCCTTCGGTCCGGCGAAGCTCATGTTCACGATCTGCGCGCCATGCGCCACCGCGTAGTCGAGACTCCTGAGGATCACATAGGACGTGCTCCCGGCGCCGCCCGCGACCGCACCGAAGGCGCGGATCGCCAGGATCCGCACTTCCGGCGCGCTCCCCGTGAGCCTGACACGCGCCGCAATCGCGCCGGCAATGGCGGTGCCGTGGGCGTTTGGAGCATCCTTGCTGCCGAGCGCATCGAAGGCATCGGCGACCGTGTTCGCCAGCTCCGGATGAGCGACATCGACGCCGGAGTCGATCACGGCAATGGTGACATTCATCCCGCGCGCCAGCTTGTGGGCCGCGGTCAGATGCAGTTGTGTCTGGGCATATTGCGCCGGATCGCCGCCGCCCGACGCCTTCTGGTCCTGCAACGCGTAACGGTAGTTGGGCTGCACGGAGCGCACGCCGGCATCGCTTGCAAGCTCGCGGCTCGCCATTTCGGCCGAACGATTGCCCAGGATGCGGAACAGGCCGATCGTCGCCCCCAGCAGCGCGACATTCTGCGAGGCGATCCGCCTCACCCCATGACGGCGCGCGAGTGCATCTGCCTCCGCCGCCGTCAATGCACCGTCGATTTCGGCCACGAGCTCATTCGGCACGGTTCGCACGCTCGACGCATCCTGCGCACGCAAACTGCCGCCACCGCCGGCCCTGCCCTTCCGCGCTGCGGCCTTCCCGCCGCCGTTGCCGGCAACCGGCCGGTCGGAACATTGGCCGCGATCACCGTCATCGCAATTGGCGGAGAGACGGGGCGCGGGGCGCACGGGGGGCGGCACGCGCGGTCGCGGCCCATCGTCGGTCCACGACGTGGCCGGGCCGCGGTCCACCGATGGCGGCATGCGGCCAACTGGGCCGCCGAACCCGCCGGCGGGATTGCCACCAAGCCTTCCGATGCCGGGATTGGCCCGCAACCCGGGCGAGACCTGTGGCGCGCCACCGGTCGGCGATCGCATGAAATTCTGGGCGGAGGCGGAGCCGGCAACACAGACCAGCAACAATGCTGCGGCCGCGGCGATCGCGTGGTTCGTCGATCTGGTCCGGCCGTTGGCGGCCATGGTGACCTCAACTCGGCGCAGAACCGTCAGCTGCCGGTTACGGCGTTTCGACCGCGAGGCTGACGATCTTCTCCTTCTGCAAACGCGCAATCAGCGCAGCGACGCTGCTCTTGTCCATTGCGCGGAACTGCAGCCGGAACATCCCGCCCTTCCCGTCGAGGATCGAGGCCTGGTAATTGTCGAGCAGCGACGTGATGTCGGCGACCCTGGCATCGGGCGTGAAACGCACCAGCAGCCGGGTCGGCGTCGCCGCCACGCTGGCGCCGAGGTCGCGGGTGATCGGCGCACTGGGCGCGACCGGCGCACTGCGCTCGGCGACATCGAGCGACGCCGTCTGAAACAAAGCCGGCTGGCTGCGCATCAGCACCGCGCCGATCACGCCCGCCTGCAACAACACCACGACCGCACCGAGGCCGGACGACCACGCCAGCGTCCGCGGCGACAATTTCGAAAAGAACTCCGAGACAGAGGCCGACATGCGCGCGCCCATCGACGGCTTGTGCTCCGGCTCGGCATCGATCGCGGCGAACAGCTTCTGCATCGCGCGTGCCGAGGGTGCACCGAGGCTCTCGTTGAGGCCGATGGTCTCGGCATATTCCTCGCGAATGACGGCATATTGCCGGGCGAGCTCCGGATCGCTCGCGAGCGCGTCCTCGACGCGGCGCGTGTCACGCGCGTTCAGCGTGCCGGCCGCGTGCCAGGGCAGCAGCATCTCGATATCGTCAGGCTCTTGCACCTTTGTTCTCGCAGCCATCATGGCCAACCTCGCTCGACACCGGCTGCCTTCAGCAACTCGGCAAGTTTCTTGCGCGCATAGAACAGGCGCGTCTTCACGGTATTCTCCGGAATCCCCACGATCTCAGCGACATCTTCCACGGATTTCTCGTGATAGTAGACAAGATCGACAATTTCCCGATGTTCCGCCGATAGTCCCGTCAAGCACCTACGCAGCGTGTCACCGGTGTCCTTCTTCTGCACTACCGTTTCCGGATCGTCGGACGTGTCCTCGATCGCGTTCGCGGCCTCATCGTCCAGTTCGGCGTCCTTCCTTCGCCGAAGCGAAGACAACGCCTTGAACCGGGTAATTGCCAGAAGCCAGGTCGAAACGGCGGATCGTCCCTCAAACTTGCCCGCCTGACGCCACACGTCCAGGAAGACCTCGCTGATGAGGTCTTCCGCCACCTGTTCGTCCCGCACGAGCCGAAGCCCGAAGCGGTACACCCTGACATGGTGCCGCCCGTACAGCACCTGCATGGCAAGCCGGTCGCCTTGAGCGATCCGAGCGATCAGAACGTCGTCTGAAGCCGCCTGTGTCGCGCTCAATGGCCGTCTCGCAAAGTTGGTCTGAAGGGGGGGGTGCGTGGTTCGACGCGAGAGCCAAGATTCTTCACATTACGGCAATGTCCGTACTGCATGTGTGATCTATGCCACAGTCGGCGCTTCCAATGAGGAAAAATCAACCGAGACTCGATAAACGGTATCATGATAGTGAAAACTCTCGCGGACAGGCACCATCCGGCGCGACCATACCAAGGCTTTATCGGCAAGCCAGCACCGTCACGAAGTCCGCCGCGGCGCACGCTTGCCGTACATCGCTCCCGCCTCGCCTCCGCGAACGGATTCCCCTTACGAAACAAGGGCGATGACCGGGTTACACCGGGGTAGATTCGGTTCCAAAAGATACCAAACCTAAAGGCTTTCCCACGTAGATTTTCGCCGGATTTCACCAATGGCGGGACCATGGGCAGCGCTGCGTCGTCACTTCCCAGCCCGATCGCGGGCGCATCGGAAAGCGGCCGTCCAAGGCTGACGGCCGAGCGGCTGGCCCGCCGGGCCAAGCAGCGCCGCCAGATCCAGTCGATGATCGCGGCCTGCTTCGTGCTCGACGCCGTCGTGCTGCTGATCTACGCGCATGGCAACACTACATCCGTTTGGGTGGCAGCGGGCTACGCGCTGACGGGCCTGTCTTTGGTCGCCGTCTATGTGGTGCTCTCCGAGCGCGGCTTTCACGAGCGCTTCCGCGACCACTATCTGGTCGCGCCGCAATCGGCGGTCAACATGGTGAACCTGCTGGTGTTCACCTACATCGCGCCGGAAGTCGGCGTGCTGTTCCTCTGCAACCTGTTCGTGGTGTTCGGCTTCGGCGCGCTGCGCACCTCGGCGCGGCAGACCGCGATCGTCTGGACCGTCATGGTGCTGGGCCTCGCCGCGCTGTTCCTCGGCACCGACAAGGCGATCGGGATGCCGACCGCGACCCGGATCGATCGCCTCGCCACCATGCTGGTGTTCGCGCTGACGATCGGGCGCTGCATGTGCCTCGGCATCTTCTCCAGTTCGATGCAGCAATCGCTGTATCAGAGCGGACTGAAGCTGAAGGAGGCCTATCGGCGCATCGAGGAGCTCGCGGAGCTCGATGAACTGACCGGCACCTCCAATCGCCGCAGCATCATGCGCACGCTCGAAGAGGAGATCGCGCGCTGCGCGCGCAACGGCAGCTCCTGCGCGGTTGCGCTGATCGACCTCGACCATTTCAAGCGCATCAACGACGTCTACGGCCATCCGATCGGCGACGAGGCGCTGCGCACCTTCGCCATCGGCATGTTCGCCAACCTCCGCAGCGTCGATCGCTTCGGCCGCTACGGCGGCGAGGAATTCTTGCTGGTGCTGCCCGACCTGTCGCAGGATCAGGCGATGCGCGCGCTCGAGCGGTTGCGCGCGATCATCGCCGATCTCGACTGGAGCGCATTCTCGCCCGGCATGCGGGTGACGATCTCCGCAGGCGTCACGACGCTCAAGCCGCGCGAAAACTCCGATACGTTGCTCGCCCGCGCCGATGGCGCGCTTTACGCAGCCAAGGCCAGGGGACGCAACCGCGTCGCCAGCGCCTGAGATCCTCCATTTCCTCTTCGGCGCCGGAGAAGCCGTCGCCACTGCTCCAGGACAGAGTCATGAGCTTGAAGCCCGAGACCGCCCCCGAAAGTCTGCTCGACGAGCTGCAGACGACGCTCGCGCACGGCACCGTCGCACGCCGCGTCGAGACGCTGCGCCGCGTGACCGACCTCTTCATCAACGGCTCGGTGAACTATTCCAACGAGCAGATCGTGCTGTTCGACGACGTTTTCCAATGCCTGCTCGAGCACATCGAAAACTCGGCCAAGGCGTTGCTCGCCGACCGCCTCGCCCCGATCGACACTGCACCGCCGCAGACCATCCGCACCCTTGCCTTCGACGACCTGATCGAGGTCGCGGGCCCCGTGCTGACGCTGTCGCCGCGGCTCGACGACGACACCCTGATCGAAACGGCGCGCAGCAAGAGCCAGGCGCATCTGCTCGCGATCTCGAACCGCAAGACGCTGAGCGGCGCCGTCACCGACGTGCTGGTGCTGCGCGGCAATGACGAGGTGATCCAGAGCGCGGTCAACAATCCCGGCGCGGAGTTCACCGAGCGCGGCTTCACCCGCCTGGTCAGCCGCGCCGAGGGCGATGACAACCTGTCGACCTGCGTCGGCCTGCGCCCGAACATTCCGCGGCATCTCTATCTCAAGCTGGTCGCCAAGGCCTCGGACGCGGTCAGGCAGCGGCTCGAGGCTGCCAATCCGCAGCAGGCCAAGGAGATTCCGATCGCGGTGAAGGAAGCGACGCGACGCGCGCGCTCGGCGCCGGCCGCCGTGACGCCGGACACCACGATCGCACATGCCTTGGTCAAGTCGCTCTACCAGGACGGCCGGCTCGACGAATTCCAGCTCGCAGCCTTCGCCGAGGCCGGCAAGTTCGACGAGACCAACGCCTCGCTCGCCGCGCTCGCCAACGTCTCGGTCAGCGTCGCCGAGAACATGATGATCGAAACCCGCGCCGAGGGCGTCATGATCCTGGCCAAGGTCTCGGGCCTGTCATGGTCGACAGTGCGGGCGATCATCAACCTGCGCGACGACATCTCGGGCGGCGAGCCGACCGATCTACAGGCCTGCAAGGACACCTATGAGCGGCTGCGGCCGTCGACCGCGCAGCAGGTGCTGCGCTTCCATCGCATGCAGCAGTCCGCGCCAGCGGCCTGATTTCCCGTAGCCCGGATGCAGCAAAGCGCAATCCGGGGACCTGTATCCGCGGATGAAGCTGCCCCGGATTTCGCTCCGCTGCATCCGGGCTACGAAGCTCTCTTCCCCTTTCCCCTGAAAGGGGAAGGTCGGGATGGGGGTCAGCCGCAGGCGACGCTGCCCTTGGAGAGAACTGATCCCCACCCGCTTTGCTCCGATGAGCAAAGCGACCTCCCCTTTTCAAGGGGGAGGTTAGGGCGCAGCCGGATTTCGCGGAGCTGTTATCGGGCGCGACCCGTTGGCTCCAGCCCGACTACGATTGCTCAATATCGTAGCGCCCGGTTTCCCATCAGCGCGCCGACGCTCGCGACGATCGCGGTCGCCAGCGTGTACCAGGTGGCGACGAACAGCGGCGAGTCATCCGTGCAGTGCGACGCGTAGACGGTCGCCGCCAGCCCCGCCGAGAGCAGGCCGGCTATCGCGCCGGCGACCGCCGGCCGCGCCGGCGCGCCCTGCCGCAGCCCGTACAGCGCGCCGACCAGCAGCGGCAGCGACATCGCGGGGATCGCGGTCATGCAGGCCATCGAATTTTTGCCGATCAGCCGCGTCATCATCGGCGTACGCTGCGGCATCATCATCTCGCCGCTGATGGCGGCGACGAGGATGCCGGCAGGAATCAGCAGCCACCAGCCGAAGCCGCGCAGCGAGGCCTCCGGGCGCGACAGATGCAGGCTGACCGCGATCGCCGAGGCGGCGAGCGCCAGCGTCACGGCGAATTTCAGGTCGAAGAACGGATTGTGCATCGCGCTCATCACGTCGGGCCGCACGCCGAGTTCGGCGAAGAAGATCAGGAGCGAGACCGGCGCCGCCGCCAGCAGTGCCAGCATCAGCGCAAGACCGATCGGACGCGCGCGATAGGCATTGTCGGCGGCAAGGGTTCGAATGAGTTGATCGGTATCCATGCTCATCGATCCCGTAATTTCGCAGTGAGGCTCGCAAGCCCGCGATGCAGCGCGACCCGCACCGCGCCCTCGGTCATCGAGAATTTCGCCGCGGTGTCCTTGATCGAGGCGCTGTCGACCGCGATCGATTGCAGCACCTCGCGCTGCCGCGCGGGCAACGCCTGCAACTGGGCGCTCACCTCGCTCGGCGAGGCCGTCGGTTCCGGTGTTTCCCCGGGCAGCGTCTCGGCGAAATCATCGATGTTGACGAAGATCCGCTTGCCGCGGCGGCGCAGCGCGTCGATCAGCTTGTTGCGCGCGATAGCGAACAGCCAGGGCGCAAACGCCGCGCTGGTGTCCCAGGTCTGCCGCTTCAAATGCACCGCCAACAAGATGTCCTGCACGATATCCTCGGACTGATCGACCGGTTGTCCCGCGCGCGCCAGGCCGCGGCGCGCTGCGGCACGGAGTACCGGCGTGATGGCCTTGAGCAGACGATGATACGCCGCATCATCGCCTGAAATGGCCGACCGCATCAGGCCGGTCCATTCATCCTCACGTTCGCGCACGCAGGCTCCTGAATTGCAATTCGGCCGATCTTTCAGTTCGTTACGCGGCATGCCAGATGATCACGAATTCGTGATCTCCATCCACCGGCAAGACCGCGCCGAGGATCGGCCTCAAAGAATCGCTCCGGCGGGTTTCCAGACGTCACGGCTCATAACACCGATCGGTCCGACAAGCATCGGTGCTGCTGCCGTCGATGGGCCGCTGGGAAGAAATTGCCCAGCTTTTGCCCCCGGATGCCCGAAGATTCCCTTTTTCTGCCCCGGTGTGGACACGCAGCGGGGTCTCTTTTCGCCCTTGGGCGGGCGACATGGGGAGATCATCAAAATGAAGATCAAAGCCGGCGGGCGCTTGGCATTGATGGTTGCGACAGGACTGACAGGCCTTTTCGTAGGTCTCGCCGGTCCGCTGGCGGCGCATGCGGCCGGTTCGGACGCATCGGCATCGAAATCCGACAGCGCAACGACCGAGAAGTCCGCGCAACAGAGCTCCCGGCATGGCCGGCGCCATGCGCGTCGCCAGTCCTCCAAGACGGCCGACAAGTCCGAGAGCAAGAAGGCCACCAATAACGACGCCGGCAGGGTCACCTCGGCAGGCATTCCCGCCACCGTCGCCAACGCCAATGCGGAGCTGACCTCCGGCGACGACAATGCGGCGGCGACGCCGGTGAAAGCCAATGTGTTGATTGCCGCGGCCGACAAGCCGGCAGACCAGTCCGACGGTAATGTGGTCGCATCCGACCAGCTCAACGAGGTCGACCGCGCCCTGCAGCAGGAGCAGCCGGCGGAACAGCCGCAGCCGGCCCAGCCGCAGACCGCTCAACAGGAGACACCACCCGGGCCGCCGCCGACGGTTGCCGTGGCTGCACCCAAGCCGGCCCCGGTTCTGGCGAGCAGCGACAGCGCGAGCTGGGACCAGACCTCGCTGATCGGGAAGATCTTCATCGGCTTCGGTGCCCTGCTCACGGTGGCCTCCGCCGCGCGCATGTTCATGGCCTAGCGGAGGCGCCTGCGGTGCGGCGCGGGGGGCGCCGCACCGCAGCCCAAAGCCTCGCTTCAGCCACTTGAAGCGCATCCCGTCAGCGGGCACATTGCCCGGCAAATCAGGCACGGGGTTTGCGTCCATGGCTATGTTCGAATTCATCATTGTTGAAAGCAAGGGACCGGTCGGCGTCATCACGCTGAACCGGCCGAAAATGCTGAATGCGCTCTCGTTCGGCGTATTCCGCGAGATCGCCGCGGCGGTCGACGATCTCGAGGCCGACGACAAGATCGGCTGTATCCTGATCACCGGCAGCGAGAAGGCGTTCGCGGCCGGCGCCGACATCAAGGAGATGCAGCCGAAGGGCTTCATCGACATGTTCAACAGCGACTTCACCGCCATCGGCGGCGACCGCGTCGCCCGTTGCCGCAAGCCGACCATTGCCGCGGTCGCGGGCTATGCGCTCGGCGGCGGCTGCGAGCTCGCGATGATG
>NZ_LFIQ01000117.1:354591-378461 GCF_001189245.1 Bradyrhizobium pachyrhizi
CGCCGACACCGCCAAGTTCGGCCAGCCGGAAATCACCCTCGGCACCATTCCCGGCATCGGTGGCACGCAGCGCCTGACCCGCGCGATCGGCAAGTCGAAGGCGATGGACCTCTGCCTGACCGGGCGGATGATGGATGCGGCGGAAGCCGAGCGCTCGGGCCTCGTGTCGCGGATCGTGCCGGCCGACAAGCTGCTCGAGGAGGCGCTCGCGGCAGCCGAGAAGATCGCCTCGATGTCGCGTCCGGCCGCCGCAATGGCCAAGGAAGCCATCAACCGCGCGTTCGAGACGCCGCTCGCGGAAGGCATGAATGTCGAGCGCAACCTGTTCCACTCGACCTTCGCGCTCGAGGATCGCTCCGAGGGCATGGCGGCGTTCATCGAGAAGCGCAAGCCGGTCAACAAGAACCGTTAACCCATTCGGCTCCGTTGCAATGCCGCGGTGACGAGCGCGCGATAGGCGCGCTCGGCGAAATGCGTCGGCTTGTCGAGACCGAGCCGCGCCAGGCATTCGCGGTCGGCGGCATCGGGCGGATGCCGCATGCCCTGCCACAGCAGGCCGGCGAGTTGCAGCGGCGTGTGCTGCGCCTGCCGCAAGATCTGCAAAGCCGGAATCAGCCGCTGCTCGACATCGGTGAAGTCGCTGCCGAACGGGAATGACGGCAGCAGCCCGGCGTCGCGCGCGGGCCTCAGCGCAGCACTGATGCGCTCGGGATAATTTTCGCGATGCGCCGCAGGAATCTCGTAGCTGCGCGGCAGCTTGCCGGCATCCTTGGCCTGCCGCATCAATTCACCCTGGAAGCGGGAGTCCGAGACCTGCAGCATCGCGGCGATCACGTCGGCATCGGATTTCCCCCTGACGTCGGCGACGCCATATTCAGTGACAAAGACATCGCGCAGATGCCGCGGGATGGTCTCATGTCCATAGGACCAGCGAATGTTCGACTGCGCTTGCTTGGCGGACTGACGGGTCGCCTCCAGCGCCAGCACAGAACGTGCGCCCTCGAGCGCGAATGCCTGCGCCACAAAATTATACTGGCCGCCGACCCCGCTCACGACCTGGCCGTTCTCGAGACCGTCCGAGATCGCAGCGCCGAGCAGCGTCGCCATCATCGCATTGTTGACGAAGCGCGCATCGACCCGGGCGCGACGCTTGCCGTCCTCGTCGCCGAAGATCTCGTTGGTGAAGGAAACCGGCATCATCTGGATTCGCGCCAGCTGCTCCGGTGCCATCTCGCGCAGCGCCCGGTAGAATGATGGCGGGCCCAGGAAGAATGCGCCGTGCAGGATCACGCCGCCGACCTCGCGCTTGAGGATGCCGGCGTCGATCAACCCGAGGAACGCCTCGAACAGCATCTCGCTGACGCCGTAGAGACCCTTTTCGAACGACCCGGTCCCGGCCGCGGCGAGTTGCCCGGTACCGGGCGCAAGGTGCCGCATGATGCCGTGGAATTGGGCGTTGTCGCGATGGCGGACCACGAGCCCCTGCGCCAGCGCGTCGCCGACCTGCCCGATGCCGATCTGCAACGTGCCGCCGTCGCGGACCAGACCAGCGGCGTGCAAGCCGATCGCATATTTGGTGTCGCTGATCGGCTCGGACGGCGGCGCGAACAGCGAGAAATCGGTCTCGGGACTGTCGAGCACCGCGGCGAATTGATCCGCCGGCAGGTCGCCGGCGCCGGGCATGAACGGCAGCTCGGAATTGACCTGGCCGATCAGCTTGAACGACGCCCGCCCCTGCGCACGGGCGCGCAGCACGTCGAGCGTGGTGTCGGTGTTGCAGCTCAGGCTGTAGCGCGGCACGCCGTCAACCATGCGCTTGGCAACGAGCTGAGGCACGACATTCAGTCCGCGCGCCAACAAATATGACGCCGCATGGGTGTAGTTGGCGGAAATGTAGTGCTGTTGCGCGAATGGCTGGTGCAGCCACTGCCCCGCGAGGAAGAAGAACTCGATCACCTTGATGTTGGGCGGAAGTGCGCCATGATGCAGCGCATCCGCGTAGGCGAGATCCGGATAGCCGTCGAACAGGCGGTCGATCACCGGTCCGATGAAACGCCGTTCGAGCAGGCTCTTCGGCTTCGGCTTTTCCAGCGTCAGTGCGGAGAACAGCGTCAGGTTGATGGAGCGGTCGGCCACCGCCCGCGCATACAGCGCGTTGACGATGTGATTGGCCTTGCCGAGGCCGAGCGGCAGCCCGACCACCAGTTCGGTTCCGACGTCACGAATGATGTGCTCCGCGATCGCCTCGGGGTCGGAGAAGAATATCGGCATCAGCAATGGACCCGGACGAGACGGTGGATAACCGGCATCGTTGAATCGACGGCCGGCGGTTCAAACTTATACTTCATATGACCGATACGTGCGCCTGTGACGAACCGGCAACAGACAAGAACTGAAATGATGTGCAGATGTCGCGCGGCGGTTTGTCTGTGGCGGCACCGCCCCGTAAACAGGTAGATGTGTCGGCGGCGTCGGCGGGGGCGCACTGCCGGAGTTTTGGTTTGCGGGATCACATGGTTGAGCGTGCCGCGAGGGTCGGCGACGTAGCGAGGCGCGTGCTTTTGTCGGGCATCGGCCTTGGCGTGCTGGCATGTGCGCTGCTGACGGAGACCGCGGCCCGCGCCGAGAGCCTGCCGGAAGCCTTGGTCAAGGCGTATCAGACCAATCCGCAACTCAACGCCGAGCGGGCGCGCCAGCGTGCGACCGACGAGAACGTGCCGCAGGCGCTGGCCGGCTACCGTCCCCAGATCATTGCCGGCCTGTCGGTCGGCCTGCAGGCGGTGCGCGATCAGCTGCCCGGCAATGTGATCCAGACCGCAACGCTGAAGCCGTGGCAGATCGGCGTCACGGTGACGCAGACCCTGTTCAACGGCTTCAAGACCGCCAACAGCGTCCGCGTCGCCGAGTTGCAGGTGCAGTCCGGCCGCGAGGCGTTGCGCAATGTCGGCCAGGGTGTGCTGCTCGACGCCGTCACCGCCTACACCAATGTGCTGGCTAACCAGACCCTGGTCGAGGCGCAGCGCGCCAACGTCGCCTTCCTGAAGGAGACCCGGGCAATCACCGAACGGCGCCTCAATGCCGGCGACGTGACGCCGACCGATACCGCCCAGGCCGAGGCGCGACTGAACCGCGGCCTTGCCGACCTCAACGCCGCCGAGGTCAATTACGCGATCAGCCAGGCCACCTATGCGCAGGTGGTCGGCAACGCGCCATCCCAGTTGCGCCCGGCCGAGACCATCGACCGACTGTTGCCGCGCAGCCGCGAGGATGCGATCGCGCTCTCGCTCCGCGAGCATCCCGCCGTCACCGCGGCAGGCTTCGACGTCGACGTCGCCTCGACCTCGATTCGCGTCGCCGAGAGCAGCCTGATGCCGAACGTCTCCGTGCAGGGCAGCGTCAGCCGCAGCCGCGACACCGACACCACGCTCGGCAGCTTCGGCACCGATCAGGCCTCGGTGATCGGTCAGGTGACGCAGCCGATCTATGACGGCGGCACCGCCGCATCGCAGACCCGGCAGGCCAAGGAGGTCGCGGCGCAGAGCCGGCTGGTGCTGGATCAGGTCCGCAATCAGGCCAAGACCGCCGTGGTCAGCGCGTGGGTCGCCAATGAGGGCGCCAAGATCGCGGTGTCGGCCTCCGAGTCCGAGATGAAGGCTGCGGAAGTTGCGCTGGCTGGCGTGCAGAAAGAAGCCGCGGGCGGCCAGCGCACCACGGTAGACGTGCTCAACGCGCAGCAGGATCTGATCACCGCGCGAGCACGGCTGATCGGTGCGCAGCGCGACCGCGTGATCGCCTCCTACACGCTGCTCAGCGCGACCGGGCGCCTCGACGTCAAGACGCTGAACCTGAAGACGCCGGACTACCTGCCCGAGGTGCACTACCATCAGGTGCGCGACGCCTGGCACGGCCTGCGCACGCCGTCGGGACAATAGGCATTGCGGAACCGTTCGCACCGCGAACGGGCCCTTCCCGCCCGCTCTCTCCGCCGATAACCTCCGCCCCCGCCGGCAACCCATAATGCCGACGCGCGTATGACGCGCATAACAGCCGAGCACACAGGGAGACGTCCAATGCTGACGCGACGCGATATGATGCTGGCTTCCATCGCAGCGGGAGTGACCATGACCAGCGGCAACGCATTTTCCAAGGCAGCGCAACCATCAACCGCGGTGAATTTCGACGTGCCTGCAGGGGCGTGCGACTGCCACACCCACATCCATGGCGACCCCGAGAAATTCCCGTTCTTCGCCGGCCGCGTCTACACGCCCGAACCGGCCTCGCCGGAGGAGATGAGCGCGCTGCACAAGGCGCTCCATGTCGAGCGCGTGGTGATCGTGACGCCGAGCGTCTATGGCCCCGACAATTCGTCGACCCTGTTCGGCATCACGGCCCGCGGGCCGACCGCGCGCGGCGTCGCCGTGATCGACGACAAGACCAGCGAGAGCGATCTCGATGCCATGAACAAGGCCGGCTTCCGCGGTATCCGCCTCAACCTCGCGACCGGCGGCGTCAACGATCCCAATGTCGGCCGGCAGCGCTTCTCGGCCGCGATCGAGCGGATGAAGGCGCGCGGCTGGCATGTGCAGCTGTTCACCAGCCTCGCGATGGTCTCCGCGATCAAGGACCTCGTCGCTACAGCGCCGGTGCCGGTCGTGTTCGACCATTTCGGCGGCGCCGAGGCCGCACTCGGCACCGGCCAACCGGCATTTGCCGACCTGCTCGCGCTGGTCAAGTCCGGCAAGGCCTATGTCAAGATTTCCGGCGCCTACCGCGCCTCCAAGCTCGCGCCCGATTATGCCGACGCCACGCCGCTGGCGCAGGCGCTGATCGCGGCCAATGCCGAGCGCATTGTCTGGGGCACCGACTGGCCGCATCCGGATTCGGTGACGCCGCAAGGCAGGAAGGTCACCGACGTGACGCCGCTGTTTCAGATCGACGACGGCCGCCTCCTCAACCAGCTTCCGGTCTGGGCGCCGGACGCCGCGGTCCGCAAGGCGATCCTGGTCGACAACCCGGCGCGGCTCTACGGCTTCACCTGAGGCTGTCCTTCGGCCGGCGCGAGAAGTAGGAGATCAAGACCGGCAGCGTGATCAGGATCACCAGCGGCGCCAGCATCATGCCGGTGACGACGACGATGGCGAGCGGCTTCTGCACCTGCGAGCCGATGCCCTCCGACACCGCCGCCGGCAACAGGCCGACGCCCGCCACCACGCAGGTCATCAGCACCGGACGCAGCTGCAGCTCGCCGGTGCGGATCACCGCGCGCATCCGGTCGTAGCCTTCATCGATCAGCTGGTTGAACTGCGACAGGATGATGATGCCGTCCATCACCGCGATGCCGAACAGCGCGATAAAACCGATCGCCGCCGACACGCTGAACGGAATCCCCGAGATCAGAAGCCCGAGCACGCCGCCGAAGATCGCCATCGGGATCACGCTCATCGCGAGCATGGTGTCGACCATCGAGCCGAAATTGAAGAACAGCAGCACCGCGATCAGCGCGAGGCTGATCGGCACCACGATCGAGAGCCGCCTGATCGCATCCTGCAGATTGCCGAACTCGCCGACCCACTCGACACGCGATCCAGGCGGTAGCTGCACCTGCTCGTCGATCTTCTGCTGCGCCTCCCGGATCGCGCTGCCGAGGTCGCGCTCGCGCACCGAGAACTTGATCGGCAAATAGCGCTCCTGCTGCTCGCGGTAGATATAGGCCGCGCCGGAGATCAGGTTGATCGAGGCCACTTCGGAGAGCGGGATCTGCGTGATACCGCCGTTGGCGTTCGCCACCCCGATCCGCAAGTTCTGGATCGCTTCCGCGCTCTTGCGATATTCCGGCGCAAGGCGGACGATAATCGGGAAGTGCCGGTCGCTGCCCGGCTCATAGAGGTCGCCGGCGCTGTCGCCGCCGACGGCAACGCGGATCGTGGCGTTGATATCGCCCGGTGACAGGCCATAGCGCGCGGCACGCGCGCGATCGACGTCGATCTGGATGGTCGGCTGGCCGAGCGAGGTGAACACCGCAAGGTCGGTGACGCCCTGCACCGTCGACAGCACCGACTTGATCTTGTTGGCGGTGTCGGTCAGCGCCTGCAGATCATTGCCGTAGAGCTTGATCGAGTTCTCGCCCTTCACGCCGGACACCGCTTCCGACACGTTGTCCTGCAGATATTGCGAGAAATTGAATTCGACGCCCGGGAATTTCTCCTGCAACTGCGCCAGCAATTGCGCGGTCAGCACGTCCTTGTCGTGAGTATTTGGCCATTCGCTGGCCGGCTTCAGCGGCGCGAAGAATTCGGCGTTGAACAGGCCGGCCGCATCGGTGCCGTCGTCGGGACGGCCGTGCTGCGACACCACCGACACCACCTCGGGGCGGCTGCGGATCAGCTTCCGCATCTCGTTGACATAGGCATTGCCCTCCTGCAGCGAGATCGTCGGCGGCAGCGTGGCGCGGATCCACAGATTGCCCTCTTCCAGCTTGGGCAGGAATTCGAGGCCGAGGAAGCGCGCGAAGATGATGGTCATGACCACGAGGCCGGCCGCGCCGGCCATCACCAGCTTGCGGTTGGCGATCGCCCAGTTCAGCACCGGCAGGTAGATCGCGTCGAGCTTCTTGACGATCCAGGTCTCGGTCTCGTGGATATGCGCCGGCAGGATGATCGCGCTGAACGCCGGAGTGACCGTGAACGTCGCCAGCAGCCCGCCGGCCAGCGCGTAAGCATAGGTGCGCGCCATCGGGCCGAAGATGTTGCCCTCGACGCCGGACAGCGTGAACAGCGGCAGGAACGCCGCGATGATGATCGCCGCGGCAAAGAAGATCGAGCGCGACACGTCGGCGGCTGCCGACAGGATCGCGTGGCTCTTCATCCCCATCACCGTGTCCTCGGAGATGTGGCTTCGCTCGTCTTCCGACAGCGCGGTGGTTTGCGACAGCCGGCGGAAGATCGCCTCCACCATGATCACGGTGGCATCGACGATCAGGCCGAAATCGATCGCACCGACCGACAGCAGATTGGCGGATTCGCCGCGCAGCACCAGGATGATCACGGCAAAGAACAGCGCGAACGGGATCGTCGCGCCGACGATCAGCGCGCTGCGGAGGTCGCCGAGGAAGATCCACTGCAACAGCACGATCAGGAGGATGCCGACCACCATGTTGTGCAGCACGGTGTGGGTGGTGAGCTCGATCAGGTCCTTGCGGTCGTAGATCCGCTCGATCTTCACGCCGGGCGGCAGGATCGAGGAATGGTTGATGTCGTGGACCAGCTGCTCGACGCGGGAAATCGTCGGCGAGCTCTGCTCGCCGCGGCGCATCAGGACGATGCCCTGCACGATGTCGTCGTCATCGTCGAGGCCGGCGATGCCGAGCCGCGGCTTCTCGCCGATCGTGACATGGGCGATGTCGCGCACCAGCACCGGATTGCCGCCGGACTGCGAGACCATGGTGTTGGCGAGGTCGTCGATCGAGCGGATCAGGCCGACGCCGCGCACCACCGCCGATTGCGAGCCGATGTTCACGGTGTTGCCGCCGACATTGATGTTGGCGTTGGAAACCGCCTGCAGCACCTGCGGCAGCGTCAGGCCGTTGGCGACCAGCTTGTTGAAGTCGACCTGAATCTCATAGGTCTTGGTCTTGCCGCCCCAGCCGGTAACGTCGATCACGCCGGGCACGGCGCGAAAGCGGCGCTGCAGCACCCAGTCCTGCAGCGTCTTGAGGTCGAGCACGCTGTAGTTCGGCGGTCCCTTCAGGCGGTAGCGGAAGATTTCGCCGATCGGACTCAGCGGCGAGATGCCGGGCAGCACGTTGCCCGGCAGCGGCGCGAGCTGCGACAGGCGGTTGAGCACCTGTTGCAGCGCCTCGTCATAGGTGTAGTCGAAGGAGAACTGCAGCTTGACGTCGGAAAGGCCGTACAGCGAGATGGTACGGATGGTCTTGAGGTTCTTGATGCCGGCGACCTGGGTCTCGATCGGGATCGTGATGTAGCGTTCGATCTCCTCGGCCGAGAGGCCCGGGCTCTGCGTCACGATATCGACCATCGGCGGGGTCGGATCGGGATAGGCCTCGATGTTGAGCTGCCTGAACGCGAGCAGGCCGCCGATCAAGACGGCCACGAACATGGCCACCATCAAGTAGCGGCGATTGACGGCAAGGGCGACGAGGCGATCCATTCAGATCGGCGCTTTCAACTGGAAGGGAGTTTTCTTATTGAGCGTGATCTCCGCGCAAACGCGTTGCGCGTTTGTCGCGAGGGAAAACCGCTTCCCGCTTTTCCGGATCATGCGCTTAGGTGCCTGATGCGGCGCGGTCGATGAAGAGGCTTCCCTTCGTCACGATCTGCTCGCCCGGCTTGAGGTTGCCGGCCACCTCGACGAGGTCGCCATTGATGAGGCCGGGCTTGATCTGACGCAGCTCGATGGTCTTGTCGTCGGCCCTCGCGACCCAGAGCCGAACCTGGTCGCCCTCGTAGATCAGCGCCTGCTTCGGCACGCCGACCGCCGGGTGATCGCCCTTCGAATACAGCGTCACATTGGCGAACATCTCGGGCTTCAGCCGCTTGTCGGCGTTGTCGATGGTGGCGCGAACCAGGAGCCGGCGCGAGGTCGCGTCGATCGCCGCGGCGACATAGTTGACCCGGGCGTTCAGCGTCTTCCCCGGCAGCGCCATCACGCTGAAGGTGAGGTCCTGGCCGACCGCGACATTGTCTGCGTCGGATTCGCGGACGAAGGCGATCAGCCAGACCGTCGACAGATCGCCGATCACGTAGACCGGGTCGCTGGCGCCGGTCGAGACATACTGGCCGGGACCGGCCTTGCGCTGCACCACGGTGCCGCCGATCGGCGCGAACACCGTCGTCTCCGGATTGAGGCGGCCCTTCTGCCGCAGCGTCGTGATGTCGTCGTCGCCGAAGCCGAGAATGTGCAGCTTGTTCTGCGCCGCTTCCAAAAGCGTCTGCGCCGAGCGCGCATCGTTCTGCGCTTGCACCAGCGCCGCCTGCGCCTGCTGATAATCCTTCAGCGGGATCGCCTTGCCCTCGGACAGATCCTTGGCGCGCTTCTCCTGGATCTGCGCCAGGTCGAGCGCCGACTGCGCCTTGTTGAGGCCGGTCATCGCCGCGATGTAATCGTTCTGCGCCTGCACGGTGTCGGCCGCCTCGATCACGAACAGCGGCTGGCCCTTCACCACGGCATCGCCCGGCCGCACCATGAGGCGCGTGACGCGTCCGGTATAGGGCGAGTAGACCGGGGTGGAGCGGTCCTCATCGATGCCGATCTTGCCCTCGGTCACCAGCTCGGAGCGGAAGGTGTGCTCGCTCACGGTCTGGAAGGTCAGGCTGGCCCACTCGGCCGCCGACGGCGCATAGCGCGCGCCGCCCTTGCGGGACTGGCTGGAGACTTCCGAAGATGTCTGCTTTTCCGAGCCGAAACGCGTGTAGCCATAGGCACCCGCGCAGGCAACCGCCAGCAGCGCCGCGGCCACGACCAGGCGCGGGCGGCTAAAGCTCTGCATTCTCTTGGTAAACTCTTTCACCATGCGGTCCGCGGGGTCGATCGTTGCAGCATCCGGCGGGACGGCCCCAGCGGTGCGCTAATAGTGCTGAATTGGCGTCTCAAACAACCTAAAAATCGCCCTTCGGCGACGCCTGTCGTTAAAGTTTGCATAGCCTGAACGGCAGCTGAATGTCTCATCCGGGAAACTCCGGGGCAGGAAACTCCGGAGGGTGGCTGCCGAGGGGCATGGCCGGACGGGACCAATGGGCCGGGGTCCTGGACAGCACGGCGGCATGCCGGACCGAGCTCAGCGTACCAAAGCCGGACGGCAGCCGTTCGATGAAGGGCTGCACCGCATCCGCCTTCAGGTCCTCCGTCGCAAGGCCTCGTTCGAGGCGGCCGAGATTCCACAGCCAGCGCCCGGTCTGTGCCAGCGATACCCGGACGTGCCAGCTGCCGCCTTCGCGGGCCTGGCGGGCCTTCGCCATCATGGCGCCGAACGCCATGAAATATCCGGTGGCGTGGTCGAGCATCTGGGCCGGCAATTCCTTCGGCCCATCCGTGCCGGCCGCCTGTCCTTCGGCATGATTGAAGCCGGTCGTGGTCTGCACCAGCGAGTCGAAGCCGCGGCGCCCGGCCCACGGTCCGGCATGGCCATAGGCCGACAGCGTCACATAGACGATCCCGGGATTGATCCGCGCCGCTTCCTCCGGCGAGAAGCCGAGCCGCGCGATCGCCTGCGGACGATAACCCTGCGAGAGAATATCGGCCTGCGCCACCAGACCCTGCATCACGCCCCGCCCCTCTTCGCTCCGCAGCTCGAGGAAGCTCGTGAGCTTGCCGCGGCCGGTGTCGATGGTGAGCCAGGGGATCGCCGGCAGATCGGGACCGGAGATCAGGAGTACGTCGGCGCCATGCGCCGCGAGCGTGCGGCCGGCGACGGGGCCGGCGATCACGCGCGACAGGTCGAGCACACGGATTCCGGCCAGCGGCCGGTTGCCCGCGGGCCACGGCTTCGGTGCGGCCTCGCCGATCTTCTCGATCGAGATCAGCGGCAGTTTTGCCAGTTCGTTGGCATGCGGCGTCGCCGACCACTCGTCGTGCGAGCGCATCAAGGCGACGACGCCGCCGGCGGCGTAGGCCGCGGTCTCGAACGCCTCGCCGTCCCATTGCAGCAGCGCGGCCTGGACGTCGTCACGTTCAGCGTTGCAGCCCAGCACCTTGCAGACGGCGTCGCGGTGATGCGGGAAATTGGTATGCAGGCGGACGAAGCGGTTGTCTTTGATACGATAGACGCCGGCGATCTTGTCCCAGGCCGGCGGCGGCGGCTTGTCGTCGACGCGCAGATAGCGCTCGCTGCGGCATTCGACGACGGCATGGCGGATGTCGACCGCGACATCCTGCTGCTCGCCGCTGCGGGCCTTCCAGATCTCGGCCGCGGCGAGGCCGGCTGCTGCGATCGGCGCCTGCGCTGCGGCTGCGACCCGAAACGACGACGGCAGCTGCGGCTCGCTGCCGGTCAATGTGACCGCATCGAGCGCGGCCGGCGCGCCGCCGGCGCCGGTCCAGACATCGGAAAGGATTTCACGAATGTCCTGCATGCGCATACCCGTTTGCGATTATTCTATGCCCGAGCATGATGACAAAAAGGCGGTGCCCGATCCCAACCGTCATTTCCGGTCCTGCTTCTATCCAGCTCTGCCTGACCCACACAGGAGTTGCAATGGCTGCCATCGATCCTCTCACCGCCGGCGCTGTCTTCCTCGCGACCGCAGCGACCGACGCGGTCTATGTCATGTTCACCTCGGCGGTCGTGGCGCGCAAGCGCGTGCCGGCGGCGACCTGGAGCAGCGTCTGGTATGTGCTGTCCTCCTATGCGGTGATCAGCTACACCGAAAACTGGCTCTACGTCGCCTTCGCCGCCCTCGGCTCGTGGGTCGGCGCCTACGCATCGATCACCTTCCTGCACCGCCCGCCCGGCGGACCGCCGGTCGGCGCCGCGGTGGAGTAGCATGCAGCGGCTGAGGAAGTCATCCGTCGTCGATGCAACATGGGGCCTGTCCGACAGGGACCGGTTGTAAGCTACGTGTCAGCATTGGCGTGTAGGCTACACGTTCGCATTCGCGCGACATAAGTCGATGAACCGATTGGATGGACAATGGCGCGTTCGCGCCGCAGGGACTCAGGGGTCCCATACGCCGCAGCGAATGTTGTAGGCGGGACTCGCCGTTGCAAGAGTGCATAACAATTTGCTTCGGTGGTTATGGGTCCCTGCTTTCGCAGGGACGACGATGAGGATGGTCCTCGATTCAAGTTGCCACACCACGCGGCGTCATCACCCGCGCATGCGCGCATGCGGGTGATCCAGTATTCCAGAGACGGCCGTTATTGAGCCGAGGGGCCGCGGCGTACTGGATCGCTCGCATGCGCCCCCCCCGGGGAGAATGAGAGTCCACGGTTGCTTCCCCGGCGTCGTCCCGGCGAAAGCCGGGATACGCCGCGGAGGATGTTGTGGATGGCACTCGTCCTTGCAGCACCGCGTAACCATTTGCAGCGGTGGTTATGGGTCCTGGCTTTCGCCAGGACGACGTTGGGGATGGAGCTGGTTCAACAGCTGCCGTCATTGCACGACAGCTAATGGAAATCGCGGGACGGCGGCAGGATGCGGACGTTGCGCGGGTGGCGGATCTTTTGCGGCGAGTTGTCGCCGTGATCGCGGCGGTCGTCGTTGAGCGGCTCGATCAGCGCGGGGCCCGCCGGTACCGGATGCTTGCGGCTCAAGGATTCATTGGCGAGACCGATCAGATCGTGGGAGCGATCGGTCATGCGCTGCGCCACCAGATGCGTCACGCCCTCCGGGCTGCTCTGGATATAGCCCTCGACCAGGATCAGGCGCGCGCCCATCACCTCCTTGCGGTACTGCTCCATCACCTTCGGCCACACCACGATGTTGGCGATGCCGGTCTCGTCCTCCAGCGTCATGAACACGACGCCCTTGGCGCTGCCCGGCCGCTGCCGCACCAGCACGACGCCGGCACAGCGGACGCGGCGGCGGTCGTTGCTCTGGTTGATTGTATGGCAGGCGACGACGCGCTCCTTCGTGAAGGTGTCGCGCAAAAACTCCATCGGATGGCCCTTCAGCGACAGGCGGATGGTCTGATAGTCGGCAACCACCTGCTCCGGACGCGGCATCTCCGGCAGTGGCTTGGCGCCCTCATCCGGCTGCTCGCGCGCGGTGGCGGCCTCGAACAGCGGCAGCGGCACGTCGTCGGGCAGCCGCCGCACCACCCACAGCGCCTCGCGGCGGTCGAGCCCGAGCGAGCGGAACGCATCGGCGTCGGCGAGCAGGATCAACGCGCGCTTGGGCAGGCCGGTATCGCGGGCGAAGTCTTCCAGCGAGGTGAACGGCCGGCGGTTGCGCGCGGCAACGATGCGGTCGGCCCAGTCTTCTTTTCCAACGCTGTCATTCCGGGGCGATGCGATAGCATCGAACCCGGAAGCTCGAGATTCCGGGTTCACGCTTCGCGTGCCCCGGAATGACAGTTGAAGCTTCCTCAACCGCTCCTCGTCCTCATCCAGCCAGTGAAATCCATCGATCTGGCGGAAGCCGAGCCGCACCGCGCAGTATTTCCCGTCGCGCTCCTCCAGCGTGTTCTGCGCAAAGCTATGGGAGACATCGACCTCGCGCACCGTGACGCCGTTCTTGCGGGCGTCGCCGACGATCTGCGCCGGGGCATAGAAGCCCATCGGCTGCGAGTTGAGCAGGCCGCAGCAGAATGCATCGGGATGATGGTGCTTCAGCCATGAGGAAATGTAGACGAGCTGCGCAAAACTCGCGGCGTGGCTTTCCGGGAAGCCGTAGGAGCCGAAACCCTTGATCTGGTCGAAGCAGCTGCGGGCGAAGTCGGGCGAATAGCCGCGCGCCACCATGTTGCCGACCAGCTTCTCCTCGTAGCTGCCGATGGTGCCGAGGTTGCGGAAGGTCGCCATCGAGCGGCGCAGGCCGTTGGCTTCCTCCGACGTGAAATGGGCCGCCTCGATCGCGATCCGCATCGCTTGCTCCTGGAACAGCGGCACGCCGAGCGTCTTGTGCAGCACGTTGTAGAGCTCGTCCTTGTCGCCCTGGTCGGGCGCCGGCGATGGATAGCTGACCTTTTCCTGGCCGTTCCGCCGGCGCAGATAAGGATGCACCATGTCGCCCTGGATCGGCCCGGGGCGCACGATCGCGACCTCGATGACGAGATCGTAGAAGGTGCGCGGCTTTAGGCGCGGCAGCATGTTCATTTGCGCCCGGCTCTCGACCTGGAACACGCCGAGCGATTCGCCGCGGCACAGCATGTCGTAGACTTCTTCTTCGTCCTGCGGGACCGAGGCGAGCTCCCAGTGCTCGCCCTTGTGGTCGGCGATCAGGTCGAAGCATTTGCGGATGCAGGTCAGCATGCCCAGCGCCAGCACGTCGACCTTCATCATATGGAGCGCGTCGACGTCGTCCTTGTCCCATTCGATGAAGGTGCGGTCATCCATCGCGGCGTTGCCGATCGGCACATAGGTGTCGAGCCGATCCTGGGTCAGCACATAGCCGCCGACATGCTGCGAGAGATGGCGCGGAAATTCGATCAGCTCGGTGGCGAGCTCGACCGCGAGGTTGATCATCGCATTTTTGGGATCGAGCCCGGCCTGGCGCACCTGCATGTCGTTGAGGCCCTTGCCCCAGCTGCCCCACACGGTGTCGGCGAGCGCCGCGGTGACGTCCTCGGTCAGCCCGAGCGCCTTGCCGACATCGCGGATCGCGCTGCGCGGGCGATAATGGATCACGGTGGCGATGATCGCGGCGCGGTGGCGGCCGTAGCGGCGGTAGACATATTGCATCACCTCCTCGCGCCGCGAATGCTCGAAATCGACGTCGATGTCGGGCGGCTCCAGCCGCTCCTTGGAGATGAAGCGCTCGAACAACAGATCGACCTTGGTCGGATCGACCGAGGTGACGCCGAGCACGAAGCAGACCGCGGAATTGGCCGCCGAGCCGCGCCCCTGGCACAGGATGTTCTGGCTGCGCGCATAGTGCACGATGTCGTGCACGGTGAGGAAGTAATGCGCGTATTTCAGCTCGGCGATCAGCGCGAGCTCCTTGTTCAGGGTGGTGCGAAGCTTTTCGTCGATCTCGCCGCCGAAATATTTGTCGACACCGGCCCAGGTCAGATTTTCCAGATGCTGCTGCGCGGTCTTGCCCGGCGGTACCGGCTCGTCGGGATACTGATATTTGAGCTGGTCGAGCGAGAAAGAGATGCGCGCAGCAAAACGCATGGTTTCCGCGATCGCGTCCGGCAGATCGCGGAACAGCCTGATCATTTCTTGCGCCGGCTTGAGATGCCGCTCGGCATTGGCCTCGAGCCTGCGCCCGACCGCCTCGATCGTGGTCTTTTCGCGGATGCAGGTCAGCACGTCCTGCAGCGGGCGGCGCGCCGGATGGTGATAGAGCACCTCATTGGTGGCGAGCAGCGGCACGCCGGCGTCAGTGGCGAGGCCATGCAGCCGCGCGAGGCGGCGCCTGTCGTCACCGCGATAGAGCAGGCTTGCGGCGAGCCAGACGCCGTCGGCGGCGCTTGCCTTCAGTTGCGCAAGCAGATCGAGCGCATCGGCAGCCTCGAACCGATGCGGCAGCGCCAGCACCAGGAGCTGACCCTCGACGAAGTCGAGGAGGTCGGCGAGCTTCAGATGGCACTCGCCTTTCTCGATCCGCACGATGTCGTCGCCGCGCTTGCCGCGGGTCAGCAATTGACACAGCCGGCCATAGGCGGCGCGATCGCGCGGATAGACCAGGATGTCGGGCGTGCCGTCGATGAAGACGATGCGGGCGCCGATCAAGAGCTTTGGCGGATGGGCGACCTTCTCGCTGTCGAGCTCCTTCCAGGCGCGCACCACGCCGGCCAGCGTGTTGTGATCGGCGAGCCCGATCACGGGAATCCCGAGTTCGCTCGCCTGATGCACATAGGCGCGCGGATCGGAACCGCCGCGCAGGAAGGAGAAATTGCTGGTGATGCCGATCTCGGCATAGTCGGGTGGAGGTGTGCTCATGCGAACAGCCCGTGCACATACCAGTTGGCCGGAACGGGCTTGCCCTCCTCGTCCCGCAGCTCGCTCTCGTAGAGGCCGTCGCGAAAGATCCAGAAGCGCTGGCCTTCGGCGTCCTCGACGCGGAAATAATCGCGCGTCAGCGGCGCGCCGTCCTGCTTCCACCATTCCATCGCGATGCGCTCGGGGCCCTCGACCCGCACCACGTCATGCTGCGCGCGCCGCCAGGTGAATTGATGCGGCGGACCGTCGGGCACGGTCGCGAACGGCACCTTGATCGGTTCGGGCCGCTCGAACAGCCTAAGCGGACGCAGCGGCGGTTCGCCGGCGACGCGCTCCGGCCAGGCGGCGGCGCCCGCCGCGGCCAGATGATGCTGCGCCGGCAGCGCCAGCGCCGATCGCTCGGGGACGTGGCTTTCGAGCGGCAGATGCACGACGACGCGTTTTCCCCCGATGCGGGTGGCGATGCGGTCAATCAGCGCCGAGAGCTCGTCATTATCGTGTATGGTGGCGTCGAGATCGCGCTGCTGCTGTACCACGATCTCGGTACGTCCTGCGGCGAGGCGAATGAGATCGAAGCCGAAGCCGGGATCGAGCGGATCGTTCAGCGCATCGAGCCGCTCGCGGAACAGGCGGTCGATCATCTCGGGCCGCGTCACCGGACGCCCGGTCTCGACCATGATCGCGCGCACCGCGCCGTCGGTGCGGAAGAAGCTCGCTTCCAGCTGCCGCGCACCCTTGCCCTGCTTGTCCATCGCCGCAACCAGCATCTTGGCGAGGCTTGAGAGCGTCAGCGCGATCACGGTGTCGGTCGCGACAGGCTCGGGGAAACGCTTCTCGACGATGTAATCGGGCAGCGGCTTGCGCGGGCTGATCGGAGCATCGCCCTGCCCGAGCGCGTGGCCAAGCAGGGTGGTGAAAGCCGCACCGAACCGCGCCGAGATTTCATGCGGCGCGCGCGAGGCGACATCGCCGATGGTCTTCAAGCCGGCGCGGCGCAGGCCGGTGGTGACAGCGGCATCGGCACCGAGCGCCGACACCGGCAGTGGACCGACCGCCGCTGCTTCCTCGCCATCGGCGACGATCTTGCCCGAGGCGGTGCGCGTCAGCGTACGCGCCGCGATCGAGGTGCCGGCAATCGCCGCGCTGACGGCAAAGCCGCGCCGACTCAGCGCCCCCGTCACGATCTGCAGCAGCGCGCGCTCACCGCCGAACAGATGCGCGCAGCCGGTGATGTCGAGAAACAGCCCGTAGGGCGCGTCGAGCGCCACCAGCGGCGTGAAGCGGTCGCACCAGTCGGCGATGTCGTTCAGCGTCTTCAGATCGGCGGCGGGATCGGCATCATAGACCGTGAGCTCCGGACAGATCGCCCGCGCATTGGCGAGCGGCAGCCCGATCGACAGCCCGGCGCGCACCGCGGCCTCGTCGACGGCATGCAGCAGGATCGCATTGTGGTCTTTTGCGACGACGACGCTGGGGAGTTCTGCTTTCTTCGCCTCTCCCGCTTGCGGGAGAGGGAGCCCTGCCACCTCCCGTGCATCAGCTTGCGAGGCGATGTCCTGCGCGAGCTTGCGTTTGATGCGGTCGATGGGCAGGCGTGGCAGCCACAGGCTGAGGATACGCCGACGGTTCACTGAATTGGCACTCATCACATTTCCATTCCATGATCCATCGCCCGACCGGGCCATGACGATTGCGCACGAGTTCGGCCTCGAAGCGCGGTGTGCCCCACACGCTCGCGGCATTGCCCGGCGGCGAATGCGCCGCGCGCACGATCCAGCGCGTCTCCGCGGTCGAGGGGATCGCCGTCGCCGCGATCCGCAGCACCAGCGCGGTGACGCCGGAGGCTTGCGCGGCCAGGGTCAATTTGCGGCTGGCGACGAGATCGAGCTGGCGCGCCTGGCCCCAGACCTCGAGCACGACCGCGCCGAGCGCATCGCAGGCGAGCGCGTCGGCCGCGGTGCGCAAACCGCTGTCGACATCGGCGGCGCGCACCGTGACCAAGAGGCGCGGATCGAGGCCGAGCTCGGCAAGCCCGCGCATCGACAGCGCGCCGTTTTCGCGATCGGAAAAATCCTGCCGCACCCAGACCAGCGGCTTGCGTGCCGACAGCCGTCCGGCGAGCCCCGCGATGAAGCCGGTCGCCGCGCCGCCTTGATGGCCGGCCGCGAACACCTCGTGCAATGCGGCCGGCGCAAGCCCGCCGCGCAGCATCGCATCCGCGATCGTATGGCCGAGCGCGACGCGGTTCGGCATCGCCGCATCCGATGGCGCCTCGATGCGCGCGATGCTGCCGCGCAGAGACGCAAGCGTACCCATGCGTGCGCCGTTCATATGCGCCGCTCCTTCAACTTGAAAATTTGAGGTCGTCACTGCCTGAACAGAGAACCAGGGACTGGCTCAATTGTTCATGGTATGTTCTAATATAAAGCTAACAGGGCCCGCGGAGTCAATCGGATTGGTGAGCTCATCGATTCATAAGTGGAATCAATGGGATTCAGCAGCCGCCGAACCGGACGGGCCCTGATCTTCCGCAGTGTCAGGCACGCAGGCCCCGAAAATGGCGGCGTGACGGAAACGGAGCAATCGCATGCGCATCATCGTGCTCGACAACGACACCGATTTCGAGGGCTGGCGCAAGGCCGCGCGGCGATTGGCGCTGAACGATGTGAAGCCCGCGGAGATCACATGGACCGTACGCAGCGACGACGAATTGTCGTCGGCATCCTGCATGAATGAATTGCCGGATACGCCGCAGGCGCGGTTCAATGTGTCGGCCAAATTCGTCGAGCTCGCAAAGGCCGCGATCCTGCATCGCAGTGACGAACGCTTTGCCCTGCTCTATCGCCTGCTGTGGCGGCTGCGCAGCCATCACGATCTGCTCAGTGCGACCGATGATCCCGATGTCGCCGAGGTCCACGCGATGGCGCGCGCGGTCTATGTCGATATCGACAGGATGCATGCGCATCTGCGCTTCCGCGAGATCGGCCGCGAGCGGACGGCGCATTACGTCGCCTGGTTCGAGCCGGAGCATCGCATCGTCGAGCTTGCCGCGCCGTTCTTCGCCGGCCGCTTCGCCGACATGCCGTGGTCGATCCTGACCCCCGACGTCTGCGCACATTGGGACGGGCACGCGATCTCGATCACGCCGGGCGTCGCCAAATCCGAAGTACCGACCGAGGACCGGCTCGAGGAGGCGTGGCGGCGTCACGACAACGGCCGCTTCAATCCCGCACGGCTGAAAGTGATGGAGATGCCGCAGGCCTATTGGAGGAACCTGCCCGAGGACTCGATCATTAAGCCTCTGATCGAAGACGCAATGCGCATGACCAGCGGCCCCTTCATCGCACGCAAGGCGGCCGAGCCGCAGAAGCGGCAGGATACGCCGATGCCCCGCAAGCAAGTTCAAGGCAAGCAAGTTCAAGGCAAGCAAGTTCAAGTTCAAGACAGGCAAGCTCACTACACGATCGCGGCCTTGCGCGAGGAGGCCGCCGATTGCCGCGCCTGCCCGCTGTGGAAAGACGCAACCCAGACCGTGTTCGGCGAGGGACCGCAGAGCGCAACGCTGATGCTGGTCGGCGAGCAGCCGGGCGACAAGGAAGATCTCGCAGGCCACCCCTTCGTCGGACCGGCCGGCCAGATGCTCGATCGCGCGCTGCAGGAGGCCGGCATCAATCGCCGCAAGGTCTATGTCACCAACGCGGTGAAGCACTTCAAATTCGTGCCGCGCGGCAAGATCCGGCTGCACCAGAAGCCGAGCACACCGGAGATCCGCGCCTGCCGCCAGTGGTACGAGCGCGAGCTCGCCACCATCAAGCCGGACCTCGTGATGGCGCTCGGTGCCACCGCGGCGCAGAGCGTGCTCGGCAAGATCACGCCGATCAACAAGAACCGCGGCCATCTGATCGACCACGACGGAACCAAGGTGCTCATCACCGTGCACCCGTCCTATCTGTTGCGGCTGCCGGATGAAAAAGCCAAGGCGCTGGAATATCAGCGCTTTGTCGACGATCTGAAAATCGCCGCACACCAGTTGCGCAGATCGGCCGATGCGGCCTGAGTTCCGCAAAACCAACGGAACCGAGGAACCACATCGCAACGAGAAATTGTTCTAAACGCGGACAAATACCTACAACCTTGAATTGATCCGTGGTAAGGTAGCGTGTTCCGCAGGTATCGGGCGTCATGTTCACGCCATGACGTACCCTGAGGCGGGCGCGCTGCACGGTTTGCTAGCCCCGATCGTGCGGCGCGCCACCTCATCTCTCAATCCCCCTCCCTCATTCGCAACCTTCCCGCTCGCAGGCGCCTGCCGAATTCTCCGGCGGCCACGCCGGCCCGATCGGATGCCGGTGTGATTGTCGTCCGCACAATGTCTCGTCCTGCGAAACGCAGGCCACAGCTTTCCGTCGCGATCGGCGATCCCTTGTTGCTGAAGATTGCCACGAGGCCGCCAAGCCACGTGCGCGCTCAATGCGTTGCACAAAACTTCGGCTCGATGTCCACCGCCACGGGAGACCGGCGCGTCTCGCGGGGCGGATTTCAATTGCTTGTCATATGCATCGATCAAAATCGGGGGCATTGGGACAGGAGTTTACCATGAGCGATATGGCGTTACCCGGCTCGATCGAGCCCGCCCTGAAGAAGGGTCCGGACCTCGACAAGGGCTTTCATCCTCTCACCGGGATTATCTATTTGGGCGTGGTTGCGGCCGCGCTGCTGTTCGTTGCCTACAGCATCTATGCCGATGTCGACGCCACCGGCACGCGCATCACCTCGTTCCTGCCGTATATCCTGCTGTTCGTCGCGCTGCTGATCGCGCTCGGCTTCGAATTCGTCAACGGCTTCCATGACACCGCGAACGCGGTCGCCACCGTGATCTACACCCGCTCGCTGCCGGCGCATGTCGCCGTGGTGTGGTCGGGCATGTTCAACCTGATCGGCGTGCTGCTCTCCAGCGGCGCCGTCGCGTTCGGCATCGTCTCGCTGCTTCCGGTCGAGCTGATCCTGCAGGTCGGCAGCAGTGCCGGCTTTGCCATGGTGTTCGCGCTCTTGATCGCCGCCATCATCTGGAATCTCGGCACCTGGTGGCTCGGCCTGCCGGCCTCGAGCTCGCACACCCTGATCGGTTCGATCATGGGCGTCGGCATCACCAACGCGCTGCTGCGCGGCCGTGACGGCACCTCAGGCGTCGACTGGTCGCAGGCGACCAACATCGCGAAGGCATTGCTGCTGTCGCCGCTGTTCGGCTTCGCGCTCGCCGCCGGCCTGCTCTATCTCCTCAAGATCGCGCTGCAGCGCGCGACGCCGGCGCTGTTCGGCGAACCGGTCGGCGACCAGCCGCCGCCGTGGTGGATCCGCGGCATCCTGATCCTGACCTGCACGCTGGTCAGCTTCTTCCACGGCTCCAACGACGGTCAGAAGGGCATGGGCCTGATCATGCTGATCCTGATCGGCACCGTGCCGACCGCCTATGCGCTGAACCGCGCAATGCCCTCGAGCCAGATCGAGCTGTTCACGGCGCACTCGACCGCGGCCAGCAAGGTCATCGAAGGCAAGGCCGCCGGTTACAACGTGATCGGCAACCCGCGCCCGGCTGTGACCAACTATGTCGCGCAGCACCAGATCAACGAAGGCACCTTTCCGTCGCTTGCGTTGCTGGTGCGCGACATCGGCCAGCAGGTTGCCCAGTATGGATCGCTGGCCAAGTTCCCGGCTGACGCGGTCGGCAACACCCGTAACGACATGTACCTTGCGTCCGAGGCGATCCGTTTCCTGATGAAGGACAAGGAAGCCGAGCTGACCGCCGCCGACATCGCCACGCTGAACGAGTACAAGGGCTCGCTCGATGCCGCGACGAAGTTCATCCCGAGCTGGGTGAAGTTCGCCGTCGCCATCGCGCTCGGCCTCGGCACCATGGTCGGCTGGAAGCGTATCGTCGTCACCGTCGGCGAGAAGATCGGCAAGACCCACCTGACCTACGCGCAGGGCGCCTGCGCCGAGATCACGGCGGCCGCGACGATCGCGGCGGCCGACGGCTACGGCCTGCCGGTCTCGACCACGCACGTGCTGTCGTCAGGCATCGCCGGCACCATGGCCGCCAACGGCTCCGGCCTGCAATGGGCCACGATCCGCAACATCGCGATGGCCTGGGTGCTGACGCTGCCGGCCGCGATGATCATCTCGGGCGTTCTCTACTACGTGTTCTACCACCTGTTCTGACGCCCCACGCTTTCGGCGTAGCAACGCGCCGGACAAAGGTCCGCACTCCGGTGCGGGCCTTTTGCTTTGGACCTGCAGCCCTGCTCGTCGCTCAGGCGGCGCAAGCCTTCGCAACCTCGGCCAGCAGGCCGCGCGCCCATCTGTGCAAGCCGGATTTGGCCGTCCTGGCGCCCCAGTACATGTCGATCGAGATCGGCACGCGGAACGGCAGTGCAGCGACATGGAGGCCGCCGTGCATCGCCCGCGCCAGATGATACGGGATGGTCGCAACGAGCCTGGTGCCTGTGATGATGCGCTCCAGACTATCGTGGTTGGGAAGGCTGACCACCGCCTCGATCTCGATCTTCCTCGCCCTCAGCGCCGCGAGATAAAGCGGCTGCCACTCACCGCTGTGGGTGATGAAGACATGCTCGGCCCTGGCATAGGCCGATAGCGCGATCCGGCCCCGCGCGAGCGGATTGGCTGGATCCATCACGCAGACATAGTGATCGGCGAGGATGTTGCGCCGGAAGAAGCCTTCGCCGGCGATCCCGACCGGACCGAGCACGATGTCGCACTGGTTCTGCTTGAGATGGACGTCGCCATGGCCCGCGGCATCGAGCAGGACGAGACGGACCCGCGGCGCGCCGGCACGCAGCCGCGCGCTGAATTGCGGGATCAGGGTCTGGCGTTCGTGATAGTTGCAGGAGATCGTCACGCTGCCCTGCGCCGTCGCCGGATCGAACTCCGCCGGTGATGCAAGCCCGTCGATCTCGTCGATCATGTCCCGCGCCCAGGCAACCAGCGCCGCGCAGCGCTCGGTCGCCGTCACGCCATTGCCGCTGCGAACGAACAGCGGGTCATGCAGCGCGCCGCGCAGCCGCTCGACCGCATAGCTGATGGTGGACTGGTTGACGTCGAGCCGCTTGGCCGCGGCGGAGAACGACTGCAAGTCATAGACCAGCACAAGGGTCCGCAGAGTCCCGATGTCGATCGGATCGATCGAGGAATTGGCCGCCACGCTATACCTCCCGCATTGCTGGCGGCCCAGCCTAGCACAAGGTCATGGGATATTTCGATGGAGCAAATCAATTCCATCGAATTGAGCGATCGTGTACCCGGGACTAGCCTTGGCGAAAAAGCGCTCCCGGGAGGACCAATGACCAGCGCCGTGCCTGTCGTCACCGATATCGCGTATCAGGATCTGCTCGACGACCCGTATCCGATCTTCCGCCGCCTGCGCGAGATCGCGCCGGCGGTCTTCGTCGCGCCCGCGAAGCTGACGCTGGTGACGCGTTTCGACGACATCATGCGGATCGAGCGCGATCCCGAGACCTACTCGGCCGACAATCCGGCCTCGCTGGTCAACAAGGTGATGGGGCCGACCTTCATGCGCAAGGACGGCGCCGAGCATGCGATCGGCCGCAGGGCGATCGAGCCCTCGTTCCGTCCGGCCACAATCAAGGAGTATTGGGCACCGCAATTTACCGCGATCGCGGCGGCGCTGATCGACGACCTGTCCGCGAGCGACGAGGCCGATCTGTTCTCCGCCCTTGCCGCGCCGATGGCCTCGCTCAGCCTGATGGCGATGATCGGCTTTCGCGCGATGCCGTGGCAGACCCTCGCCGAGTGGTCGCAGGCGCTGATCGACGGCGCCGGAAACTATACCGCCGATGCCGAGATCGAGCGTAAGGCGATGCAGGCGAGCGCCGAGGTCGATGCCGCGATCGACGCGGTGCTCGACGATCACCGCCGTCAGCCGAATCCTTCGATCCTGTCCTCGATGATCAATGCCGATCCGCCGATGCCGATCGAGGGCATCCGCGCCAACATCAAGGTGATCATCGGCGGCGGCCTGAACGAGCCGCGCGACGCGATCCTGACGCTTGTGCTCGGCCTCCTGGAAAACCCGGCGCAGAAGGTCGGCGTGCTGGCGAAGCCCGAGCTGTGGCCGGCCGCGCTCGAGGAAGCGGTGCGCTGGATCTCGCCGATCGGCATGTATCCGCGCCGCGTCACCCGCGACGTCGATCTCTCCGGCACCACGCTGCCGCAAGACCTTCAGATCGGCCTCTGCGTAGGCGCCGCGAACCGCGACGGCAGCCGCTTCGCCG
>NZ_LFIQ01000117.1:378471-442406 GCF_001189245.1 Bradyrhizobium pachyrhizi
CGACGTACCGAAGACGATCGCCTCGTCGTTGAAATTGTAGGCAGGGTGATGCAGGCCGGCGCTGTCGCCATTGCCGCAGAAGATGAAGGCGCCGGGTCGCGCTTCCAGCATGTAGGAAAAATCCTCGGCGCCCATCAGCGGCGGCATCTCGTGCACGTTGGACGCGCCCGCGACCTCACGCGCGATGCGGCTCGCAAATTCGGTCTGCGCCTCATGGTTGACGGTGACGGGGTAGCCGCGTTCATAGGTCAGATCGATCTTGGCGCCGGTCATCTTCGCAACGCCGTCGACCACCTCGCGCACGCGCTTCTCGATGAGGTCGCGCACCTCGCGGGTCAGCGTGCGCACAGTGCCGCGCAGCTCCGCGGTCTGCGGGATCACGTTGCGGGCGTTGCCGGCGTGGAATTCGCACATCGAGATCACGGCGGAGTCGAGCGGATCGACGGTGCGCGCGACGATCTGCTGCAAAGCGGTGACGAGCTGCGCGCCGACCAGCACGGAATGGATGCACTTGTGCGGCCGCGCCGCATGGCCGCCGAGCCCTTCGATCTTGATGTCGATCGCATCGGTCGCGGCCATGATCGGGCCGGTGCGGATCGCGAACGAGCCGATCGGAATCCCCGGACCGTTGTGCATGCCGTAGACCTGCTCGATGCCGAAGCGGTCCATCAGGCCGTCCTTGATCATCGCCGCCGCACCGGCACCGCCCTCCTCGGCCGGCTGGAAGATCACGACGGCGTCGCCGGCGAAATTGCGCGTCTCGGCGAGATAGCGCGCCGCCCCCAGCAGCATCGCGGTGTGGCCGTCATGGCCGCAGGCGTGCATCTTGCCCGGCGTCTTCGAGGCGTAGGGCAAATTGGTCTGTTCGTGGATCGGCAACGCATCCATGTCGGCACGCAGGCCGATCACCTTGACGTCGCCCTTGGCCGGCCCCTTCTTGCCCTTGATGACCCCGACCACGCCGGTCTTGCCGAGCCCGGTCGCGACCTCGTCGCAGCCGAACTCGCGCAACCGGTCGGCGACGAATGATGCAGTGCGGTGCACATCGTAGAGCAACTCGGGGTTTTCATGGATGTCGCGGCGCCAGGCCTGGATATCGGGTTGCAGATCGGCGACGCGGTTCACGATGGGCATGAGAATTCTGGCCTCAGAGGTTGGACGTAAGTCATCTCTAGCATGCAAGAGCCGGTCCACCCAAACAGATGTGGCATGCTCCGGATTGGGTCCGGCGGCACGGCAAATGCAGAGCCGGCCGACCGGAAATCGTCGAAAGCGCGTTGCCGTGCATTCCGGCTTGTCGCAGTGCGACCGGGCATTCATGATCCTGGGATGGAACAAGACCGCTCAGACTTCCTTCCGGTTGAAATCACGCTCGCCCAACTCGCAGCCTGGTCGGATATCTTGCCTGCCGGGTGCCGCGTCCTGGGAGCCAACCTGTTCCTGGACGTATTCTTGGGGGATGCGGGAGCCATTTACATGCTGGAACTGTCGGCGGGCTCGATCAACAAGATTGCCGACTCGGAGGAAGCGTTCCGCCAACGTTGCGTTGATGATGCAGATGACTGGCTGTTGCGCGCATTGGTCGATCGGTGCCGCTCGGCAGGACTGATTCTTGACCCTTCCCGGCGCTACGCCTTCACGACACTCCCCCTGTTCGGCGGCGAATACACGGTCGACAATATATGGATGTGCTCCTGTCGAGACTGGCTCGCCTTTACAGCAAAGATCTACTCGGAGACCAAAGACTTGCCGGACGGGTCTACCGTCAGAATCGTTGTCACCGACTGACCCGACGCAAACGAACGCATCCGACCAAAGCCTAATAGTGCGAGAAATATCCGGCGCGGATACTACCCCAGGTTTTCCGCACCGAAATCCTCTCGCCTTCCAACAGGGAGCGGCTACATGACGCCGGATCAGGCGGTGTTGTTTTCCACCATCATCCTGCTGGTGCCGATGGGATACTTCCTGCTGGCGGCGCCGGCGTTCCTGCTTGTGAAGCTCGACGTCCCACCGGTCACCCGGCTGCTGCGCGGCATGTTCAACGCCTACTTCCTGGTGCTGGCGGTCGCCGGCGTGATCGGCACGCTCGCCTTTGCCACGGCCGGCCGGTTCGCCGTTGCGCTCGGCATCGCCTTGATCGCGGGGTTCGCGGTGCTGGCGCGGCAATGGTTTCTGCGGCGGCTCGATGCCGAGGCAGACGCGCGAGACGCCGGCGATCCGACCGCGGTGCGGCGGCTGCGCCAGCTGCATTGGGGCGGCATGCTGTGCAACGCGGTGCAGGTGTTCGCTCTGGTCGGCAGCATCCCCTACATGGCGCCGCTGCCCTGATCGCGGTTTGCTCGCTCGTCCGGCTGCGGTTCCCGGCTGTCCGCTATGCGTCACGTTTCCGATGCGGATCGTACTTCGACAGGACGTCCTTGAGGTAGTCCCGGCTTTTCCATTCCGGTGCGGGCGGCTCGTACCCGGGCCGAGGCACATACAGATTCGCCGGTACGTCCGCTGAGGCGCCCATCAGGTCCGGAACGTAGCGCGGGCAATTTGGAAAGATCTCGCATTTGACGCGCACGACGACCTTCGCGCCATGATGCCCGGCAAGCGCCTCCGCGCTATCGTGGATCGTTGCCTTGCCTCGGATGCGCGTGCGAAACGTCTTGCCGTCGAGCCGTACAAACAGCAACCCGATGTTCGGGTTGCGGTGAATATTGCCGAGCGTGCGATACATGTTGTTGCCGTCGTATTCAGGGAATTCAAGCGTATCGGGCCCGGTGATCTTCACGAAGCCGGGATCGCCGGACCGCATCGAGCAATCGACGTTGTCCTGATAGCTGGTCGCGATGAAAAAGAATCATGTCTCCTCGATGAGCTTGCGGTCCTGTTCCCAGAATTCGAAATGCAGGCGATGCTTCTCGAGGCCGTCGGCGACACGACGACCGTCGAAGCGGTCCTGCAACTCACGCATTCCGTCGTGATAGAAAGGGGCGCGGACTGGGTCGGCCACAGGAATCCTCCGGCAAGTTGAGCAATCGACGTTGACGTAGCCGGGATTTTCCTTGGCAGTTCACCCGGCCAGCAAGGCGAAAGACTATTCATTCGGCATGGGCGTGGAAAGCCATCCAGGTCCGGAGCGGGTGAAAAGGCGTCGATGACGGCCGTTCCCTACCCTGATGTCAGCATCTGGCTGCGGATCTCCTGCGCGGTGCGGCGCAGCGGCAGCAGGAATTTCTTGCGCGCGCCGGCTTCGCTCACCGTCCCCGAGATCGTGTTGACGCTGAGCGCGGCGACCACCGCGCCCGCGGGATCGCGCAAAGGCACCGCGATGCCGCAGATCGCCGGATCGAGCTCACCATCGATCCAGGCATAGCCGTCGCTCTCCACCCGCGCGAGCAACTCGCCAAGACGCTCCGGATCGGTGACCGTGCGCGGCGTGACCTGCCTGAAGCCCCCGGTCGCGAGATAAGCCTCGCGGGTGCCGGGCGGCAGCGCCGCGAGCATGACGCGGCCGAGCGAAACCAGATGCGCGGGCAGCCGGCTGCCGACGCCGAGATTGGCGGAAAGAATCCGCCGCGCCGGCAGGCGCAGCGCATAGACGATCTCATCCTCGTCGAGCACCGCCATCGCACAGGACTCGCCGATCTCGTTGCGCAGGTTTTCCAGCGCACGCTGCGCATGACCCCAGTATGGCAGCGCGTTGAGATAAGACAGCCCGAGCCCGAGCGCGCGCGGCCGCAGGCTGAAATAGCGTCCGTCGGAGGCGCAATATTTCAGCGCGATCAGGGTCGCGAGGATACGCCGCGCGGTGGCGCGGTTGAGGCCGGCAGTATCGGCAGCCTCCGCCAGCGTGTGCCGCCCCGGCGGCTTGCCGAGTGCCTCGATGATCGAGAAGCCGCGCGCAATCGCGCGCACGAAGCCGTCACTCTCTTTGCTCATGGCGGGCGCCTAGCTGGTTCCGTCATCGCGCTCACGACATCGCAGCCCGCATGGCTGCCTGCACATGACGCGACCCTGCGCGCTTGTCAGGGGCTCCCGACCGCGCTAGCGTCAATTCATACAGCGAATGAATTGTTCGCCTGGCGAACCAAATAGCAGGAGGATGCACGATGGCGCAAGCGGAAAGTTCTGCGGCCACCCCGTTCGAAACCGATTTCTGGAAAGACGCGAAGCTGCGCAAGGTGTGGGACGACATCGTGCCCGGCGAGCCGCGCAAGACGCTGCCCTACAAGCTCACGCAGGAAGCGATCGCGCTGTACTGCCGCGCGGTCGGCGAGACCAATCCGCTCTATCTGGACGAAGCAGCCGCGAAGGCCGGGCCCTATGGCGGGCTGATCGCGCCGCCCGCGATCCATATCCTCTTGATGTTCGCCTGCACGCCGGCCGACGACTGGATGCGCTCGCCGGGCACCGTCAATGCCGGACAGTCGTGGAGCTACAGCATCCCGGCCCGCCCCGGCGACACCATCACCCTGCAGGCTCGCGCGCTCGACAAGTTCATTAAGCGCGAGCGGCTGTTCGTGGTGCACGACAACGTCTTCTTCAACCAGCATGGCGACGTGATCTGCTCGGGTCGCGGCCAGACCATCCGTCCGATGTAAGGAGGATCACCATGACCACGGCGAATTTCGAATCTCTCAAGGCCGGCGACACCATCGACGGCCCGGCATTCGCGGTTTCGCGCGAATCGATCCGCCTGTTCTGCGATGCATCGCTCGACTACAACCCGCTGCATCTCGACGACAACTACATGAAGGGCGATTTCGGCAAGACCAATTTCGGCGGCATCATCATGCACGGCATGAACAATTTCGGCCTGATCTCGCGCATGCTGACCGACTGGGCGCTTCCGGCCGGCGCGATCCATCGCAGGCTCGAGACGCGCTGGCTGAAGCCGGTGAAGCCCGGCGACACCATCCGCCCGGCCGGCACCGTCAAAGCCAAGCAGATATCGGCCAAATCGCGCTGGGTATTGGTCGACGTCGCCGTACAGAACCAGCGCGGCGAGACGGTCGCAGCCGGCGAAGCGATGCTGGAGTTTCCGCCGAACGCGAAGGCGGGCTAGCGGGACGCAACTCGGGGGCTCCCACTTCGCCTCTCCTCCGTGCGGGGAGAGGCCGGAACGCACCGTCAGATGCGCTCCGGGTGAGGGGGAGCCTCCGCGGACACAGCTATCGCCGCATTATGCGGAGGCAGCCCCTCACCCCAGCCCTCTCCCCGTAAGGACGGGGCGAGGGAGCGTAGCGCCGTCGCGGCGCGACCCCACTCAACAATCAAAAGAATTATTCGGAGGTTTCGATGCAGGATGCGGCCCATTCGCGGCTCTATGGACGGATCGCCTGGCGCCTGATCCCGTTCCTGCTGGCGTGCTACACGGTTGCGATCATCGATCGCTTCAACATCGGCTTTGCCAAGCTGCAATTCCTGCACGACCTGCAGATCGACGACGCCGTGTTCGGGCTTGCCGCCGGCATCTTCTCGGTCGGCTATGTCGCGCTCGAAGTGCCGAGCAATCTCCTGCTGGTCAAGGTCGGCGTCCGCAAGACGCTGCTGCGGATCATGGTGCTGTGGGGCGCAGTCACCGTGCTGCTCGCGCTGGTGCAGAACCAGTATCACCTCTATCTGCTGCGCTTCCTGCTCGGCGCCGCCGAGGGCGGGTTCTTCCCCGGCATCCTGTATTATCTGACGCTGTGGTTCCCGGATCGCGTGCGCGGCCGCATGACGAGCCTGTTCGTGATGGCGGTGCCGCTCGGCGGCGTCATTGCAGGACCGTTGTCGGGCCTGATCATGGACCACATGCAGGGCGTCCATGGCCTGCATGGCTGGCAGTGGCTGTTCATCCTCGAAGGCGGGCCGGCCGTGCTGCTCGGCATCGCCGCCTATTTCTACCTCGCCGACGGACCGCAGGTCGCGAGCTGGCTGAACGCCGACGAGCGACGGCAGGTCGCAAGCGACCTCGCCCGCGACCGCGCCGCCGTTCCCGGCACCACGCGGAGCTTCGCGGCGGCGCTGCGCGAGCCGCGCGTCTATCTGCTCTCCTTCATCTACTTCGCGTTCTTCTGCTCGCTCAACACCATCCTGTTGTGGACCCCGACGCTGCTGAAACGCGTCGGCGTGGCGACCACCACCGAGATCGGCTGGCTGAGCGGCGCGATCTCGGTTGCGTCCGCGATCGGCATGGTGGCGATCGGCTACAGTTCCGACCGCACACAGGAACGGCGCTGGCACGTGGTCTGCTGCGGCCTCGTTGCGGCGACCTGCTTCATCGCCTTGCAGGCCGCGCAAGACAGCGTGCTCCTGACCGTGACGCTGCTTGCCGTCGCCTCGATCGGCATCTTCGCGATCCTGTCGCTGTTCTGGACGATTCCGAACGCGATGCTGGAGGGCAGCGCCGCGGCCGGCGGCATCGCGCTGATCTCAGCGATCGGCTCGTTCGGCGGCGCGGTCTGCCCTGCCCTGATCGGCTGGATGAATGTCGCGACCGGGAGCATCTACGCACCGCTCGCCCTCGTCGGCGCCCTGCTCGGCATCGGCATGCTGACGCTGATCGTCTGCGTTCCCCGCGCGAGACATGAGGTCACACTGGCCGAACCGAGCCGCCCCTGAGCATCCAGCGCACGCCCGGCGCGTTCCGCCGGGCTTGTGTCGGCCTGCTGCGTCTGGATAGAACCCGGTTCTGACTCTGTCAGAACCGAGGTCTATTTTCTTGTATTGACGCGTTTTCTTCACGCGAACCGGGCTCCACTTCGCTCGAAAACGCTATAGAAGGGGCCCAACAAAAGACGCTTGCCGGGAACGAGGACATGCCGCGAAGGCTCGAGGGTGATTTCGACTACATTATCGTCGGCGCAGGCACGGCGGGCTGCATCATGGCCAACCGCCTGTCGGCCGATCCGAAGAAGCGCGTGCTGCTGCTGGAAGCCGGCGGCAAGGACAACTGGATCTGGTTTCATATCCCGGTCGGCTATCTCTTCGCGATCGGCAATCCGCGATCGGACTGGATGTTCAAGACCGAGGCCGAGCCCGGCCTCAACGGCCGCGCGCTCGCCTACCCGCGCGGCAAGGTGATCGGCGGCTCCTCCGCGATCAACGCCATGATCTCGATGCGCGGCCAGGCCGCGGACTACGACCACTGGCGGCAGCTCGGCCTCACCGGCTGGAGCTACAGCGACGTGCTGCCGGCGTTCAGGCGGCTGGAGGATCACTTTCTCGGCGAAAGCGAGCATCATGGTGTCGGCGGCGGCTGGCGCATCGAGGCGCCGCGACTGTCGTGGCAGATCCTCGACGCGGTCGGCGATGCCGCCGAGGAGATGGGCATCAAGCGCATCCCGGATTTCAACACCGGCGACAACGAGGGCACCAGCTACTTCCACGTCAACCAGAAGCGCGGCCGGCGCTGGTCGTCGGCGCGCGGCTTCCTCAAACCGGTGCTGAACCGCAGCAATCTCAGGCTCGAAACCGACGTGCTGGTCGACCGCCTGGTCATCGAGAGCGGCCGCGCCGCCGGCGTGCTGTTCCGCCAGGGCAATGAGACCGTGGAGGCGCGCGCCAGGGGTGAGGTGATCCTCTGCGCCGGTTCGATCGGAACCACGCAGGTGCTGCAACGCTCCGGCATCGGTCCGTCCGAATGGCTCTCGCCGCTCGGCATCGACATCGTGCTCGACGTACAGGGCATCGGCCATAACCTGCAGGATCATCTGCAGCAGCGCGCGATCTACAAGGTCTCCGGCGTGCGTACGCTGAACGAAACCTATTACAATCTGGTTCGCCGCGGCCTGATGGGCCTCGACTACGCATTTCGCCGCCGCGGGCCGCTGACCATGGCGCCGTCGCAGCTCGGCATCTTCACGCGCTCGGACGCGACGCGCTCGCGCGCCAACATCCAGTTCCACGTGCAGCCGCTGTCACTCGACAAGTTCGGTGATCCGCTGCACCGCTTCCCCGCGATCACGGTGAGCGCCTGCAATCTGCAGCCGAGCTCGCGCGGCACCGTGCGCATCAAATCGTCCGCACCCGACGACAAGCCGTCGATCGCGCCGAATTATCTGTCGACCGACGACGACCGCCAGGTCGCGGCCGACGCCATCCGCACCACGCGCAGACTGATGAAGCAGAAGGCGCTGGAGAAATATCATCCCGAGGAATTCCTGCCCGGCCCCTCGGTCGGCGACGACGATGCCTCGCTCGCCAAGGCTGCCGGCGACATCGGCACCACGATCTTCCATCCCGTCGGCACCGCGAAGATGGGAACGGCCAACGATCCGATGGCCGTGGTCGACGAGCGGCTCCGCTTCTACGGCCTGCACGGCCTGCGCATCGCGGATGCCTCCGTGATGCCGACCATCACATCGGGCAATACTAACACGCCGACGGCGATGATCGCCGAAAAGGCCGCGGCGATGATCCTGCAGGATGCGCGATAGCAGAACATGACCGAGCCGCAGCGTCTCTTTGTTGGCGATGACGGCGCGAACATCGCAGTGTCGCGATGGGGCGAGCCTGCGTCGGACAAGCCGCCGGCACTGCTGCAGCACGGCACAGGCTTTGTCGCGGAGGTGTGGACCGAGGTCGCAGAGGCGCTAGCGGCCGATTACACCGTCTACGCGCTCGACCGCCGCGGCCACGGCCTGAGCCACAAGCCGCCGGCCGATCGCTATCACTTCCGGGATTTTGCCGAAGACGTCCGCATGGTGGTGGAGCGCCTCGACCTCCATGACATCTACGGCATCGGTCACAGTGCCGGCGCAACCGACCTGCTGCTCGCAGCCAGACTGATGCCCGGTCGCTTCGCGCGCCTGCATGTCACGGAGCCAACCGCGATGGATCCGCGCGCGCCGCGCGCCGGCGGCCTCAGCGAGATCGCGAACGGCTCGGTGCAGGGCGTGCTGCGCCGCCGGGCCGAGTTCGACAACGCCGACGACCTGTTCCGGCGGCTGCGCGCCGCGCCGACCTTCGCAACATGGACCGAACCATCGTTGCGGGCCTATGTCCATCACGGCTTCGCAAAGCTCGACGACGGCAGCGTGCGCTTGCACTGCACGCCCGAAATCGAATCCGCGATGCTGCTGCCGATCTTCCAGGCCATGGAGCAGATCTATACCGGCGATGGCCGCGGCAATCCGTTCCCGTGGTTCTCCGACATCGCCTGCCCGGTCTGCATCGCGACCGCCGAACAGTCATGGCCGATCTACAAGGAGATGGCAGGCCGCGCCGCGGCGCTGATCCCGCATGCGAGCCGCTGGACGTTCGACGGCGTCGGACATTGCGTCGCGCAGGAAGCGCCGGAGCTGATGGTGGCAGCGCTCAGGGCTTTTGCAACACGAACCGGCTAGATCAACGGCTGCGCCTGGAGCTCGATTTCGCCGGACGTGGACATTCTCCGGTCCGCTGTGTTGCGCGCGGCGCCTTGGCTTGCGATCGCGCTTCCTGAACCAGCCAGTCCCTGAACTTCTGTGTCGCGGGATCGACGCTGCCGGCCGCGCCATAGCAGAAATAGCATTCACCCGGAAAGTTCAGCTCCGGGAACGGACTTGCCAGATCATGGCTCGCGATCGCCTCTCGCAGGACGTTCTGCGGCGCTACCACCGATCCAAGTCCATCCTTGACTGCCTGTATTGCCACAAACAGGTGATCGAAGCGGTGACCGCCGGCCACGAACGCATCGGTGATGCCCACGTGCTTCAACCATGCCGCCCATTCCTGGGGCCGGGTCATCGACTCGATCAGATGATGGCTTTTGACGTCGGCGGCCTTTGCGAGCGGCTTCCGCGCCAGCAGTTTCGGCGACGTCAATACCGCCAGGTCCTCGCGAAACAGCAGGGCGCGCTCGCTGAGACGCGAGGAAGTCACCGCCGCCTCCCCGCGCGTCACGACAAGGTCATGGGCCGAGAAATTCGGCAGCTGCCCCGTCATCCTGGTTGATACCCACACATCTGTGCGGGGGTTTTGGGCGCGATAGCGATTGACGCGCGGCAGCAGCCAGTACATCGCAAAGGTCGCCGGCGCCTCAATCGTGACCGTGCGGCGCTCGCGCTGGCGCTGCACATAGGCGCAGGCACCGGCAATATCCTCCAGCGCACGCCCCACCTCGCGCGACAGCACAAGGCCGAAGGGTGTGAGAACCAGCCGTCGGCCCTCCAGCGTGAACAGCGCCTGTCCCAGCCAGCGTTCGAGCAACTTGACCTGCTTGCTGACCGCGCTGTGGGTGACGCCGAGCGCGTCCGCAGCGGCGCCGACCCCGCCGGTCTCCGCGACGACGGCGAACGTCCGGAGCGACACCAGTGGAAGATCGCGCAGCTTCATGGGAATGGAAGTTACATGAACCGGTAAATTATTCAATTTTTATTCCGACCGCCGCTTCCTAGGATCGCTCCGAAGCCGCTTATCGGCCCTGGCCGGACAAGGAGCCATCATGATCGAAGTCAACGGGCGGACCTACAGCAAGCCCACACGCCCCACCGTCGTTATCTGCCTCGACGGATGCGACCCGCGCTATCTCAATTTCCCCAACGCGAGGGAGGTCTTCCCCAATATTTCGCGGATGATGCGAAGCGGGTTCGCGGCCCTCGCCGATGCCGCGATGCCGACCTTCACCAATCCGAACAACGTCTCGATCGTGACCGGCGCGCCGCCGGCGGTTCATGGCATCTCCGGAAACTATTATCTCGATCGCGAGACCGGCAAGGAAATCATGATCGTCGATGCAATGCCGATGCGGGCGACGACCATCCTCGCCGAGATGTCGCGCGCCGGCGTTCGCGTCGCTGCGGTGACCGCCAAGGACAAGCTGCGCAAGATGCTCGGCCACCGGATGGAAGGCGGAATTTGCTTCTCGTCGGAGAAAGCCGGAAGCGCGACCATGGCGGAGAACGGCATTGCGGATGTCGAAGCCCTGGTCGGGCGGCCGACGCCCGACATGTACAGCCCCGACCTGTCGCTGTTCGTCCTTGACGCCGGCATCAAGCTTCTTGAGCAAGATCGCGCCGAGCTGCTCTATCTCTCGCTGTCCGATCTGGTTCAGCACGCGCACGGTCCGGGCGAGGCGGCAGCGGATTTCTTTCACCGCGCCGTCGACCAGAAGGTGGGCCGCATCGCCGAGCTTGGCGCCGTGGTCGGGCTGATTGCCGATCACGGGATGAACGACAAGGCGAACACGGACGGAACCCCGCGCGTGATCTTCCTCGAGGACGAGCTGAACCGGCGCTTCGGCCCACGTGCGGCGCGGGTGATCTGTCCGATCACCGATCCGTTCGTGAAGCATCATGGCGCGCTTGGCTCCTTCGTTCGCGTCTACCTGCGTAAGGGGCTCGACCTCGCCGAGGTCATGGAGGCGTCGGCGGCCATTCCGGGAATTGCGCTCGTGCTCGACGGGCCGAGCGCCGCGAGCCGCTACCAAATGCCGCTCGACCGCGAAGGGGATTTCGTCACGATCGGCGACACCCACACGACAATCGGCTCGACGCGGGCGGAGCACGATCTCAGCGGACTCGACGGCCACCGCCTCCGGTCGCATGGCGGACTGAGCGAGCAGATCGTGCCGTTCATCCTGTCGCACCAGCTGAACGATGCCTATCGCAAGCTCGCGAAGACCAGGCGCATGCGCAACTTCGACATCTTCGAGTTTGCGCTGAACGGCGCGCAATAAATCAAAACAAAAGCACAGGAGGACACGCCATGCTCGATACTGGGCAGGCCTTTGCACGGGCGCTCGCAACCGAAACGGCTGCGGCGCAGATGTATCGGCGCTACAAATGGACGGCGCTGCTCGGCGTCTCCTTTTGCTACCTCTTCTACTACCTCGGACGCCAAACCTTTGGCTTTGCCATCCCTGGCATTCAGAGGGAGCTCGGACTATCCAAGGAGATGCTCGGGTGGGTCAGCGCATCGATGCTGTGGGCCTACGCGCTCGGCCAGTCGATCAACGGCAATCTCGGCGACAAATGGGGTGGCCGCGTCATGATGCTCGCCGGCGCGGTCCTCTCGTTCGCGGCGAATTGGGCGACGAGCCTGTCAGGCGGCTTCGTCGCCCTGCTGCTGGCGTGGGGCCTCAACGGATATTTCCAGGCGATGGGATTCGCGCCGGGCAGCCGGCTGCTCTCGAACTGGTGGGGACACCGGCATCGCGGCTTCGTCTATTCATTCTATGTCGGCATGTCCGGATTTTCGTCGGTCCTCGCCTATTTCGTGCCGATCATCATTCTCGGCACGCTCGGGCTCGACTGGCGGTGGATCTTCCGGCTGTCGGTGTTCCTGATGTTGTTCGGCGCCGTCGTCATGTTCCTCGTGGTGCGCGAGCGGCCCGAGGATCTCGGCCTCAAAGGGCCCGCCGACGAGAAGTCGCCCGATGAGGCGGACGGCGACAGCGAGGTCGACACCAAGACCAGCGGCGCGCGCTATCGCGCGGTGCTCTCGAACTGGCGGCTCTATGCAACGGGCCTGTCGATCGGATTTCAGAACGCCGCGCGATACGCCCTGCTGGTCTGGGTCCCCGTCCATTTCCTCGGGCCAAACTGGAAATCGGCTGCGACGGTCATCGATCCGGTCTGGATTACCGTCGCACTGCCGGTCGGGATGGCGCTTGGCGCGTCGACCAACAGCTGGATTTCGGATGTTCTGTTTAGATCACGGCGTTATCTCGCGATCATCTCCTACATGGTGATGGCCGCGATCATCGCGCTCGCGATGGAGCTCGTGCCACACGGCAGCCTGGTCGGGATCGCGGGCCTGTTCCTGTGCGGCTTCTTCGTGTTCGGCCCGGCGTCGTCGTTCTGGGCGCTATGTCCCGACATCTTCGGCCGTCGCCTGGCCGGAACCGCAACCGGCGTCCTCAATTTCATTTCGTACGCCTGCGCCGGGATTGGCGAGCCGTTGATCGGGCGATTCATGGATCACACCGGCAATACGGCGATCATCTTTCCGACCGTCGCATGCCTGTGCGCAGCGAGCGCCGTCTCGGCGCTGCTCATCAGGCGATAGGGGCTGAACGCCCGCCAAAAAGAAAATCGCCGTCCCATTGCGGGGACGGCGCAGGCTGCTCACGCAGTGCCAAAACGGCTAGTGCTTGCCGTAGTTCTCGGCGTGATGCCGGCTCGCCTCGGTGTGGTGGTACTGGGCATGGGGCCGTTCATCTATGTCGCGGGTCGATTCCATGTTGCGGCACGCATAGTCGCATCCGTCGGAAGCGGCAACGCCCTCATCGGCTTCCGCGCGCGCGCGTTAAGGCGTGAATGTATCAATTGCATCTAGCCGTAGTGATCGAGCTCGCTCAGGGCAATTCGGACCTCTCGCGCGAAATCGACCAACGACACGATGAAAGCCACAACGGAGACAATGAAGAGGATGGCGACGCCCCGCTCGTGTTGGATGTGAAGGAACGCACTCACAAAGCCGACGACGATGACAATGCTGATCGAGATGCTTCCCATGATAGACCAGAAGATCGCACGATTGATCATGGTGGCACGCCGAGCAAGACGCGGCAGGTCTGCCTTGAGCCGGCATCTCTCCTGATCCTGATCCGAAATTTGGTTCAGGTAAATCGATCTGTCGATGATCCGGTTCAGGCGGGAAATCAGCACCGCGATAAAGGCCGCCAATGCGCCGAGCAGAAATGCGGGCGCCGCCGCTTGAGAAATCACCTGAGAGAGCTGACCGACCGACGGCGTATCCGGTAACATCGACTCCACTTTCGGGTTAGCGCGGCTGAAATCAATCGGCCGAGCATTGGCAACCTGGGCCGTGCGGCCTGACAATCACGACGCCCGCGTATCGAACCGGCGTCGGCGAAAATTGCCGGGCGGCGTCCGAACGGCGGGCATCGGCAGCCACCGGCACGGTTGCGGCCCATAGTGGCGTGATCTCGGCACAATCGAAGGCGCCAGCAGCGCTGCTATTTTGTCGCGACCCGTCGGGTCGGCGTCACGGTGCTGGTCGGCGCCATCGGAGAGATCGAGAACGTCAACCAGGTGTTCCAGCCGGCCGGGCGATTCTCTGCTGCAAATTCTCCATACCCTTTGAGATTCAGATAACCCTGCATGTCACCTACGGGAAACAGGAAGCCGATCTGCGGACCAACGCCAAGCACGCGGGACCGGAAGCCTCCCAGGAGAGGGTGCTGGCCGAAATCGTCGGTGATCTGCTGATAGGCATATCCAACCAGGCCAACGAAAACCTGCTTCGACAGGAACTGGGAGGCGCCCCAATCCAGATGGAAGTCGACCCCGTTCTGGTACTGGGTATCCGGATTCTTGAAATTGTAGGTGAAGCCCGCGACCGCGGAAAATTCGTGGCCCGCCTGCTGGTTGAAGTAGGTGTAGCCGCCGCCGGCATCGATGGCCGCGTGACCGATGCCGAGATTGGCAAGGCTGCTCGGGCTGTATGCTCCGACCGGGATGTCTCCTGTTACATAGCTCATGAAATTGTGCACCCCGGCGTTCCACTTCAGCGTCGCCTGCGGGTAGAGGTCGCCAACTGATGTGATCGAATCGCCGAAGCTGCCGGTGCGGGTTGTCGCCAGCGGACCGACGGCCGCCGTCAGCGTCCCCGCAAGATCCGCGCTCGACCGTCCGAACAGCCCGGTCACGCCGATGGCAAGTTGGCCACCCAGCACCGGCGTTGCGAACGTATAAGTGGGATTGAGAAGGATGAGATCCGCCTGCGCGTTGAGATGCAGATTTAGATCGACGTTTGCCGCGGCGGGGATTCTGCCGACCTGGATTTCCCTGGCGGCCGCGGCATTGCCGAATGCACTTACGCTGGTGTGATAGTAGACCTCCGCCATCGACCAGCCGGGGACCTGCGGGGTCGCAGCGAGGCTGCCGAAGCGGCCGGGAAGCCAATATGAGACGCCGGCCTCGTCGGCACGCGCGGCTTCAGACGAGCATGATGCCACGATCATTGTCATGGCGATGCCGACATCCCTGAGTGTCTTGCCTCGCCCGTTTGGTTGCCGCCTCTTCGAAAGATCATGACGCCGCATTTCGCACCCACCCCACCTTTGGCGCATCGCAGAACGATCTGGTCCGGCTTGCGCGAGCGTACGATTCGCGACCGCAAATCGAAGCACGTTGGTTCGTGCCGGCCCCGGCGGAGCCGGCACGAAGCCGGGTTCTCAAGCCCCGACCTTCTTGACGGCAGGAACCGTCCAGGTGCCGTTGATGATCGACGGGTCGGTTTCCTGCGGCCAGTACATGCGCAGCATGAGTATGAAATCTCCCTCCGGCGCGGGGAGCCAGTTGGATTCCTTGTCTTTGCCGGGCGAGTCCTTCTGAATGTAGAGATCGGTCGAGCCGTCCGGATTCTCCTTCAGGTTTTCCCGCGCACTGATCGAATATCGGTTGAGCGGATTGTTCACGAAGAAGTAGCTGCTGTCGTACATCGTGAGCGACCAGAATCCCTCGGCCGGAGGCAGGTGGCCTTTGGGAAACCGCATGACGTACTTGTTCGCACCATTGTACTTGCGGTCGTCCGCATCCTTTTGCGAGGTCGGGTAGACCGCATCCTGCGGACGATTGGCACCAAGCCCAATCGCGGTCACCAGGGCTCGCATCAGGTAGTCGGTGCCGTAGATGCCGGTTTTCGTCGTGAACGCAAAGCCGTTCTCGTCCTTGACCGCCTTGTTGACCTTGAACTGAAGCATGATCCTGTCGAACGACACCTCCGGAACGCGCTTCAGAAAGTCCGCCTTCAGCTTGCTCTCGTCGAAATCCTGTCCGGGAACGATGCCGATGCGAGCAAATTTGGCGAGCTGGGGCGCGTCTGCTACATATGGCGGATTGGCTTTCATCAGCTCGCACAGCAGCTTGAAATATGACACCGCGTCCATGCGATTGACCTGCTCACGGACAGCCGTCTTCATGTCGATCGACGGATCGACCTTTCCCGGAGGCGGCGTGTACGGCTTGCCGTAGGCACTGAGCGGAACGAGCTTGCACTCGTCCTGCAGCTTGTGGACGGCGGCGTAGTCCTCCGGCGTTCCGGTGCAATAGATGCGGCCGAGCAGCCACACGATGTTGGTGGGCGATTTGTACTCCTTCACGCCGTCCGGCAGCGTGCCCTTCCAGCCGGGCCCGGTGATGGCATAGGTTTGTGCGCCGGTGCCGGTGGTGCGCTTCCCCGGCACCTGGAACACCGTGGTCCAGCCATCCAGCATCGGCATCAGGAAATAGCGCCCTTTCATGTCCGGGATGCTGAGGACCCACGGTTCCTTCCCGACGTCGAGGAAGGACGTGGTGTAGAGCGTGTCCGCGTTGGGCGCAGTGACATCGCGGAACGACGCGTCCGGATACTGGCGCAGCTTGATGATATGGCCCATCGGCCCTCGCGTGCCTACAGGCTCCGCGACGTTGGTGATGATCCTCCGCGTCATCTCCATCGTCACCAACGGATAGCCGAATATGTAGGCGTCGCTCGCGAGCCAGAAGTCTTCAAGGCCCTGGCCGACACCCAGGAAAGCCCCCTCCTCGGCGACGGCTGGTCGACCGATCGCCGCTCCGGTGAGCAGACCCATTCCGCCAAGCGCAAGATTGCGACGAGTGATGTCCATGGTTCTCTCCTTGTGTCAAAATCGAATGATCTTCAAACGATCGCCAGGCTGCTCCGAGGTTGGCCTGTCGTGAAAGGTGTCCGATCGCGCAACTACGGCTGCATCCTGATCCCGAGCGCCGCTCTCATATCCTTGAAGACTACTGCGATCGCCTCGATGATGAGCTGGTCGGGATGAGCCTTGCAGTGCTGGATCACCTCGTGCTCGGCCTCACGGGACTTTTTGATATCGAGGTAATGCTTGCGCGCGAGGCCGTTGTACCAGCCGCTGTACCAGGCAGTGAGAAGATCGGCGTCTCCTTGCCACGTTCCGGCGAGCTGTGCGCATGTCAGCTTCTGAACATCCAGATAGCCTTCGGCATTGGCGTAAGCGCTGAGGTCGGTCTGCGCATGCGCTGATTGAATGCCGGCGATGATCAGCGATGCTGCAATCATAGCGGTTCGTCCCACGATCCTCTCCTGTGAGCTCGTATGTTCGGCTTTAAATCGGGCCGACCTTGCATGGTCGGCCCGGAGGCTGCGACGTGGCCGGTCGCGTTGCTCAGTAGCAAGGCGGATACGGATAGAACCCGCACCGCGGGGCGTAATAGGGATAAGCAGCCGCGGCGCCAAGGGCGGCTGCACCTGCGACTGCAGCGCCGCGATAATAAGCCCCTCGCCACGCGGTTCGACGGGCAACGCCGGCAAAGGACAGCGGCGTGAATGGGCGACCGATGATGTCGATGAAGATCGACGCCGGTCCATCAGCTCCCGCAAGGTCACCTTCGAGCAGATCGACATCGAAAGTCAGCTTGTCGCCGTCGAGCTTGGGCGATTTCAGGACGACGACGGCGTCGGCTACCGACGATCCGTCTTTCCTGAACCCGGACACGGTGGCGTTTGGAGGATCCTTCGCGAAATTGTCGGTGCCATTGCCCCAATCCTCGACAATTCGCGATGTGAGATCGTGACCGGCTGCCCGCACGGGCCGATCGGCGAACACGATCGCATTCGATGAAACCCCAGTCAGCACGAGTTTGCCGTCCTTCAAGCTCGCACCGCGCGAATTGAGGACGAACAGCGATGGCACGACTTCCGGCTTTGCCTGACCGATCGACTTCTCAAGCGGGACGTGCGGTTTGGTCTCGGGTGCAGATTGGGAAAGCACCTTATGGGGAGCGGCAATCAATCCGGCGACGCAGAATACCAGCAGAGCTGAGCGAAGGGTCATGGTTGTTATCTCCTTTGGCGCCCTTGGGGGAGCGCCGCAATTATTTCGGCAATCAGCTTCGCTACGCATTTCGCGCCAATTCGGATCGCGCGTCTTGCCATTTCGCGCCAATGATACAACTTCTCATCGCCCGGCGGCGTGAGATCTCTTGCGATGGTTCGCCCCACTCGGCCGATCGGAAAGTTGCTGCTGCCTGTAGGCGATGGGTTGGATTTTCATCAAACGCACGAAAGTGCGGCTGAAGCTGCTGGCATTACTGTATCCCACGAATTTTGCGATTTCCGACAGGCGCTTGCTTGAGTCCCCGAGCAGGCGGCAGGCGATGTCCAGGCGAACTTCGGCGAGCATTTCGCTGTGGCTGGTGCCCAGGCGACCAAGGTGCCGCTGCAACGTGCGCGAGCTGATCTTGAGGGTGTGAGCGGTACTATCCAGAGTTGCGTCACCGTGTCGCAGCGACGCGACAATGGCCGCGCGGACCGCCTGGGCTGAAGGCAATCGGACAGCTCTCATCGGTTGGTTTGAGGCGTGAGGCCCGTGCTCCTGCAAGAGAAACGACGCATCAGGATAGAGCAGCTTCGGGGATCAATCTGGCCATCAGCCGCCAAAATTCTCGTCAAGCGAAATTCGCGAATGCGTGTCGCGTCGGCTGCTCGATAAAGACAACGCAAGAGGAGTTCCGGTCTGCTAAGCTGCAATCGCGGCAAAACTTCTTGGGCAGGTAGTAATGACCGTCATTCCATTGATCCGTTGTCAATTTTTGATCCCATTCGCTGAGCTTCATTCCGAAACTGGCGGGCCTACGGCGGCACTCCTCGCCAAATTTCAGCTTCCGACGTCTTTTGAAGAGAAAGCGGATCATTATGTACCTTTGCTGCCGGCTGTTCGGTTCGCGACGGCCGCTCAGCAAAAGCAGGGCCTGTCAGAAATCGCCTTTCGCGCAGCCCAGCGAACCTCGTTTGAACATTTGAGCGAAGCCATGCGCGCGCGCGTGCGCCATGCGCCGACCCTGTTGGTTGCCTTGCAGCAAACCTGCCGGTGGGCACCGTGCGAGGATACGATCCTCCAACTATGGCTCGAGCCAAGCGGCGAGAACTTGAAGATTTGCAGCAAGCTCATTGGAACGGAGGGCATTTCCCATCTTGAGATATCCCAGTGGCTTCAAAACATATTCGTGCTGCACATCGTCCGTCAGTTCGCCGGGGCGAACTGGTCTCCAAAGGTGATTGCATTTGAAGCGCCCTATACGCCGAGCCCGGAGGTCCGGTCGCATTGGCCGAACACGCGGTTCCTGTCAGGTCAGAAGGCCTCATGGATCGAGGTGCCGGTAAAACTCCTCAGTCTTGCAAATCCCTCAAATGACTTTCGGCCGGCGCCGTCCGATCACGAGCCGCAGTCATTCGGCAAGGACGTCGTCAGCGCATTGAGGCTGAGCTTGCCCTCCTACCTTGACCAAGGAGGCCTCACGATAACGCAGGCGGCCGAGATGATGGGAGTGAGCACCAGGAGTTTGCAACGGAGGCTTTCGCTCGCTGGGCTGACATATTCGGGTCTGGTTGAGCAGGCTCGCTTCAACAATGCGGCCAAGCTTTTGGGCGCCACTGAAATCAAGATCATCGACGTGGCACTCTCATCGGGCTATGCCGACCCGGCTCATTTTACGCGTGCCTTCCGCCGGATCTCCGGCTGCACCCCGCGGGAGTTTCGGGTGAGATCGAGGAACGGACAAGCTGCGATCGATCAGCGCGCCTCCCTGCCCAATGACAATCGCGCCTAGGAAGGTTTTCGCCTTGAACGCGCCGCTACGTAACAGCGCAGGGCGCTCGGCCTTCGGATTGATCCTGAGGGCGGCGTCATGCGCGGTGCTTATCATCCCGGTTGCCAAGGCCCTTGCCGCAAATGATGACGGCGTTGCCAATGCTTCGGTGCCGAACATCTACCTCGACCTCAGAACGATCTACGCACAGGTACCGGCGGGGTCGCTCGCGTTCGGCTTTGGACATCCGACGCTGTTCAATACTCAAACGCTTGCGGCATCGGGGAGCGCGGTCTTTCCGGCCGGCGTGCCAGCCGCGAAATCTCTCAACATGGATTTTCCGCTAACGGTCGATGTCACCGATAGCGTGTCGCTCTATGCCGGCGTCTCCGGCAGTTCGACGAACTTCGGGAGTACCGGCTTTTCGTCCTTTCAGGTCACAAGCTGGAATATCGGCTTCCAGGCGGACCTTTATCAGCAGAACGGCGGGACCTTTCCTACCGTGACGCTGCAATCGACCATCACACAGTCGATTCCCAATGGCCCGCTGGGCACAACCTCCTTCAACAACATTCTCGAATTCGACTATGCGCTCGATTCCGATGAAACCCGAGGCTTCCTCGGCGGTGTCCAATACACCCGAACCGACGCCGGCAGTGCGCTGGGGAGGATCAATCCGAACACGATTGCTTATGTCGGCGGCTACTATCAATGGCCGAACGATTGGAAATTTACCGGCCGCGTGGGCGTGCAATCCTTCGAGGGCGCGCAACTTATGAACGTCGCCTCGATTCAGCCTTTCGCGCAACCGATCGTGCGGCTAGATCTCGACCGCATGGACGATAATGACAACCGATTGTTTGGCCTCACAGCCGAAATCATGTGGGTGCCGAAGCCCGCCTATCAACTGACGTTCAGAACGCCTCTGTATGCCGTCAAGAACTAGCCGGCGTCCCGGCGCACGAGCAAGCAAGCACCGAGACCATCCGACGAGGGTGCAAACGCCCCCCCCCCGGCCGGACGGGCAGATCTGCCTCGTGTCGCCTTGGCTGTGTCCTCTGCGGCCATCACCGGGTCGGCCATCGGCCCGTCGGCATGCGGCGCCAATCGATGCAGTGACACGGCCAAACAGTCATGGCGTCGGCCGTCACCTCGAAAAGCGAAGCACGCCGATGGCAACCGATCGTCAGGCTATCATTGTTCGTCGAACAGCTTCGCCGAGGAGACCGGCGCGCGTTCCGGCTGGATCGTCAGCCGATAGGCGATCAGGTTGGTGCCATCGAATGCCTCGAGCAAGTAGTCGCAAACGGGACAGTGATACTCACCTTTGGCGCCAGGTTCTGACCATAGCTCCAACCGCCGGAAACCTGCGCCACAGCACGCGCACGTTACATCCGCTTTCCGCACGTTGATCCTCTTGGCTGCGTTCTGCAGGACGTAAAAACACCAGGTGAACTCGGCAAAGAAACGATGGCTGTCGCCTGACTGAGGCGAAAGCAAATGCCATGGAACTCACGTTCGCATTCCAGGCAAGATGCTACGCGGCAAAGTACAGATTGTGCCTGGGGTTGATGACAGCTGCCTGACCCTTTTCGAACGCGCGCCCTGCTGCATTCCGTTGATCTACGTCAATCTCGCGAGGCGAAATTGTCGCAGTGTCGCCGCTCGCAATATTGTCCGATAGGGAGGACACGCCATGCTTCGTTGTATCCTCGCCGCTCTGGCGGCTCTGGTTCTCGTCGCTGTCTGCCTGATTCCTGATGACGCCTATGCCCGTCGCGGAGGAGGCGGCGGCTTCCGCGGCGGCGGAGGCGGCTTTCACGGCGGCGGGATGCGTGGCGGTGGCATGCATGTAGGCGGCGGACGAGTTCACGGTGGAGGATATCGCGTTGCAGGGCGTCCGGGCTATCCCGGTCGACCGATTGCAGGGCGCCCCGGCCGCCCGGTCGCCGGCTATCCCGGCTACGGCAGAGGCTACTATCGGCCGGGCTGGGGTTATGGTGCTGCTGCCGTCGGCGCTGCAGCCGCAGCCGGCGCGTATGGCGCCTATGGCTACTACGGCAACCAAGGCTGCTACTACAATGAATACGGGCAAATGGTCTGCCCGCAGTATTGATCCGGCTGAGCCGCAATGGATGGACATGCGGTTGCACCGCACCGGCTCGCTGTCGAGTTCCGGTCAGGCATCGGCATTTCCATGTTGAATGGATCGACCGCAAAGGGACGCCACGATCGCCATCGTGGCGGTCCCTTGAATTTCGCTTTTCCAGGGAGACGGCTCGATGGAGTACGACGCCTTCACCGACGCGAGCCTTAAGATGATGTACGAGGCTGTTCGCGGCGCGCTCGAAGCCGACGATGAGTTCGAGGCAAACGGTGAAGATCCAAAATTCCGGGTCCGGTCGACGGCCGAATGGAAGCGGCATGCCAGCAATCTTGAGGCCGAGATTCTGAAACGGGGGCTCCAGATCGACATTATCGACTGGACGCGCGGTCAGAGCGAGCTACCGCTGTAAAGCCATCAGGGGTCCGCGTGAACGCGACGAGGAACACGCGCCCTCGTCCGGATCGGTGCCGGCAACGCTCGCCGCTGGTCAAACCGGGCCGTGCGATCCCGGTGGCACCATGTACAGGGTCATGGCGAAAATCGCATAGATGAGCACGAGCAAGGCACCGATAAACCATGCCGACCGTCCGCTGTTGGTGATGAAGCAGGAAGTCACGGAGGCGATCATGACCATCGTCACGGCCCCCGGCCAAAACTGCAAATCCATCGGCTTCGGACCGACGACGTAGCTCAGAAGCACCAGCGCCGGCGCGACGAACAAGGCGATTTGAGACGCGCTGCCGAGCGCGATGCTGACGCTCATATCGAGACGGTTCTTGCGCGCCGCAGAAAACGCGACCGCCATTTCTGCCGCGGCGCCGACCAGCGCGACGATGATGAAACCGACGAACGCCGGGCTCAATCCGAGCGTCTCGCCCGCTTTCTGCACCGAGCTCACGAATATTTCGCTGACCAGTGCAACCAGCACCGTGACGACGAGAAGGGTACCTAACGCAAGTCCGATCGGCCAGCCGGCGCCGCCGGTTTCGCCATGCTCCTCGCTTGCGAACAGCTCCTTGTGTGTCTTGAGCGAGAACAGCAAGCCGAGCCCATAGGCGCATATCAGCAGCACAGCGAGGCCCGTACTGAGAGCCAGCGCCATGGCCTCGCCGCGCGCCGGATCGAGGTCGGCAACAGCCGAGGGCGCAAGCAGCGCAATCGTGGCCATCAGCAGCAGCGCTGCGTACATCCTCCCGCCGGCCCGATTATACTCCTGAACGTGATGGCGGAGCCCGCCGAGCAGGAATGATGCGCCGAGCATAAAGAGTGAATTGGTGACGATGGCACCGGCGATCGATGCCTTGACCAGCATGTACTCTCCGGCATGCAGCGCAGCGATCGCGATGATCAGCTCGGTCAGATTGCCCAAAGTTGCGTTGAGCAGGCCTCCGACTGCATCGCCGGTCTTCTCTGCGACGCTCTCCGTCGCGTGGCTGAGCAGGGCGGCCAACGGCACGATGGCCAGAACAGCGAGCACAAACAGCGCGGTGTGGGCGGACGGAGCCGCCGTCTCGACCGCCAGCACGATCGGTACGAAGACCAGCATCCAGAGCAGTGGATTATGTCGAATTTCCTTGAGCAGATGGTGCATGGTACCGCCCGGTCGAAACGAGGTCGACGGCAGTTTCTGAACACTGCGATCCGCTGAACCTTGATCTAGCTCAATCCGGCGCCACCGTCGCGCCGGTCACGGGTTGAGCCGACAAGCCGATCCGGAGCCTCACGGAATTTCCCGAACGGTCAGAAGCGCGTCCATATTTTCCGGCTCCCTCTCCCGTTTGACCTAGATCAACCCGTGGCCGACATGATTGTGGTTGCTCTCGCGGACATCCTTGATGACCAGCTCAGGAGCTCACAATGACGAGGAACGCAGCTGTCGCAGCGATTGCATTCTTGGTGACGACCTCGTCTCTCGCTTTTGCAGCAGAGACATCCACGACAGTCGGAGCCGCGCAACCCAGTGCAGCCGATCTGAAGAGCCTGACGGACATGCGTGTCGGCATCGTCAAGGCTGCCCTGCAGCTGACACCCGATCAGGAGAAATACTGGCCGGCCATCGAGGATGCCATCCGTGCGCGAGCGAAAAACCGGCAGGCTCGGTTGGAGCGAATTGCCGAACTCCAGGACAACGGACCGATGGAGGCCCTTGGCGGAAGCAATCCGGTCGAAATGATGCAACGCAGAGCCGACCGGCTGATTCAGCGCGGGACCGATCTCAAGAAGCTCTCCGATGCCTGGGAGCCGCTCTACAAGACATTGAGCGATGATCAGAAGCGAAGGATGGCATTCGTGTCGTTCGCCATCATGCGCGGCGTACGAAACGCGATCGAGCAGCGTGGCGGTCCGGACGACGAGGACGAATAAGGCCAACCCGACTCAAGCGAACAGCCCGCGCTGGTTGGTGCGTGAAATGGACGCCCGACCAACGCGAGCGTCACGCGCACCTGCCAAAAAGAAAACGCCGTATTGCAACCGTCCATCTATGTTGCGGCGATTCCATGTCGTGGCGCGCATAGTCGCTTCGCCGGAAAGCACCGCGTTCATCAACCCGGTCATTCCGGCGGCGGAAAGCGGTCGAAGGTCGGCAGCTCATGCGCATCCACCATCCAGCGCAGCCGCTCCGCGACCTGGATATGCATCGTGGCCGGCACCGCATCGGGATCGTCATAGGTGCCGCTCTGGATGTCGATGAACCCGGGCAGCATGTTGCGATTGGTATAGAAAAGTCCGCTGCCGCATTTCGCGCAGAAGTGCCGCCGGCCGTGCTCCGAGGATCGGTAGATCCTGGGCTGCCCCTTGGTCACCTTGACCATGTCCTCGGCAACCATGACCCAGCCGACCATCGGTGCGCCGGCGTGGCGCCGGCAATCGGTGCAGTGACACAAAGCATGGACGACCGGTTCGCCGGTCACCTCGTAACGGATCTCGCCGCAGTGACAGCCGCCGGTGACGTCAGCCATGTTTTCCTCCGCTCGATCAGTGGGTTGTCGGGCGGGTCGATAACGTCGCAAGCACCAACGCTTCAATTGCGCATCTTGCCCTTGCGTCGAGCTGTCGCGCGGTCCCCTGCGCCCGCCGATCATGGCGGGCCGGCGTCGCACCTCACGAAATCGTCATCCCTGCCATCGGCCCCGCCCAGGCCTCGGGAATAAAGCCCCACCCCCGCCGATCACCTCCCCGGAAACCCAATCCCTGGGCCCACGGGAGACTGCCATGAGCGGACACGATCACGACCATCGCCATGAGGAAAAAGGCGTCAGCCGACGCAAGGTGCTCGAATGCATGACCTGGGCCGGCACCGGCGTGCTGTGGACCGTCACCGGCGGCGTGCCGCATTCGCTCGGCATCGTCGGCTCGGCCGCGGCTGCGGAAGCTGCACCCGGCATGACCTTCATGCAGATCAGCGACAGCCATGTCGGCTTCGACAAGCCGGCGAACCCGAACGCCATCGGCACGCTGGAAGAGGCCATCAACAAGGTCCGGGCGATGCAGGTCAAGCCATCCTTCATGATCCACACCGGCGACATCACCCATCTGTCGAAGGCGTCCGAATTCGATGACGCCGATCGCATCATCTCGCAGGCCAAGCTCGACGTGCACTACGTGCCGGGCGAGCACGATTTCATAGACGAGGAGGTCAAGCTCTACAAGGAGCGCTACGGCCGCGGCACCAAGGGTCCGGGCTACTATTCCTTCGATGCCGGCGGCGTGCATTTCATCGGCCTCGTCAACGTCGTCGACCTCAAGGGCGGCGGCCTCGGCAATCTCGGCAACGAGCAGCTCGAATGGCTGGAGAACGACCTCAAGGGCCGCTCGAAGTCGACGCCGATCGTGCTGTTCGCCCACATCCCGCTGTGGACGGTCTATCCGCAATGGGGCTGGGGCACCGAGGACGGCGCCCGTGCGCTGGAATACGTCAAGGGCTTCGGCTCGGTCACCGTGCTCAACGGCCACATCCACCAGGTGATGCAGAAGGTCGAGGGCAACGTCACCTTCCACACCGCGCGTTCGACCGCCTTCCCGCAGCCGGCGCCGGGCTCCGCCCCCTCGCCCGGCCCGATGAAGGTGGAGGATGCCAAGCTGCGCAGCATGCTCGGCGTCGCCAGCATCAACTTCAAGCAGAACAGCCAGCCGCTGGCGATCATCGACACACCGCTGCAAGGCTGAGGGACAAGACCGATGAGTTCGATCAATCGACGCGACTTCGGGATCGCCGTGGTCGCGACCATGCTGCTGCCGGTCACGGCGGCCCGCGCCGAAGATACCGCGGTTCACATCGACAACTTCTCGTTCACCCCGCCCCAGCTTGAGGTGAAGGTCGGCACCACCGTGACCTGGACCAACCGCGACGACATCCCGCACACCGTGGTGTGTGCGGGAAAATTCCGCTCCAAGACCATGGATACCGACGGCACCTTCTCGTTCACCTTCACGGAGCCCGGCGAGTACAAGTATTTCTGCTCGCTGCATCCGCACATGACAGGCAGTGTCAAGGTTGGGTAACGTGACAACCCATACAATCACAACCATGCCCGGCCGGTGGCCCTCCGCTCCCGGCCGGGCACGAGCCGTCTCTCGACATGCCGGGCAGGACACGATGGTTGTCAACGCGTCGCAAGACGATCCCGAAAAGGCGCGACGCTTCCGCGAGGCCGCGCTGCCGTATCTTGACGATGCCTATACGCTGGCCCGCTATCTGCTGCGCGATGCCGCCGACGCCGAGGATGCGGTGCAGGAATGCTATCTGCGCGCCTACAAGCATTTCGACAGCTACCGCGGACCTGCGATGAAGCCGTGGCTGTTCGCGATCCTGCGCAATGTCTGCCGGGCCGAATATGCAAGGCGCAAGACCGCCCCGACCGCGGTCGAGGAGTTGCCCGAAGGCGGCGAGCAGACCCCGCTGTGGAATGAAGCCCCGGAGACCCCGGAAAAGCAGCTGCTGCGCCGCTTCGACGGCGAGACCGTGCGCAAGCTGGTCGCGGCGCTTGCCGAGCCGTTCCGCGAGACCTTCGTGCTCAGGGAAATCCAGAATCTTTCATACCGCGAGATCGCCGATGTCGCCGCCGTGCCGGTCGGCACCGTGATGTCCCGCCTCGCGCGCGCCCGCGCCATGCTGCGATCGGCCTGGCTTGCGGAACAGGAGCAAGCGAAATGACCTGCGAGGAAGCCGAAGTGCTGATCCACGCGCTGATCGACGGCGAACTCGACGCCGGCCATGCGCGCGAAGTTGAGGCCCATGTCGAGGGGTGCGCACATTGCGCCGCGCTCATGAAGGAGTATCAGGAGATCCGCCAGGCGATCGCCGAGAGCGATTTGCGCTACAAGGCGCCGCTCGAGCTGCGCCGCAAGATCGAGAAGTCACTGCCGCAACCACAAGCGCAGGCGGCGCCGACCCGGCGCTCGGTGCTGCGCGGCTTTGCGCTGGGCTCCGCGGTGTCGGCGATGGCAGCGACCGGCCTTGTCGCGATCGTGCTGCGCAACGATGACGAGCAGCGCATCGAGAACGAGGTGGTGTCGGCGCATCTGCGTTCGCTGCAGGCCGGCCACCTCACCGACGTGATCTCGACGGATCAGCACACGGTCAAGCCCTGGTTCAACGGCAAGCTCGACGTCTCGCCGCCGGTGATCGATCTCACCGCGCAGGGCTTCACGCTGATCGGTGGCCGGCTCGACTACGTCAACGCCCGCGAGATCGGCGCCGTGGTCTACAAGCGGCGCCAGCACGTCATCAACCTGTTCGTGGCGCAGACCGCGAACACCGAACGCAAGACGGCGAAGATCTCGACACTGCAGGGCTTCAATATCCGCCGCTGGAGCGACCGCGGCCTGAATTACTGGGCAGTCAGCGATCTCGGCGCCGACGAACTGAGCGAGTTCGGCGACAAGTTCGAGGGCGCGATGCGCGCGAACAAGGAGGGGTGAGTCTTGTAGCCCGGATGGAGCGCAGCGTAATCCGGGGACGGTCTTACCCGCTTTGAGAACCCCGGATTTCGCTGCGCTCCATCCGGGCTACATCGTGAGGCCTACGCCGACTTGCGCACCGCGTTGTCGACCAGCGTCTTGCCGAGCGACCAGATCGCGCCGGGCACCTTGTGGCTGCCGGCGATCACGTCGTCGAACGACTTCTCGATCCAGGTGCAGTCCGCTTCGGTGATCATGAGCGGCGGCAGTAACTTGATGGTGTGGAGGCCGTGGCCGGCGACCTGGGTCAGGATCTTGTGATCCTTGAACAGCGGCACCGTGATCAGCTGGCAGAACAGGCCCTTGTTGGCGGTCTCCAGCAGATTCCACGACGCCTTGAGCCGCAGCGATTTCGGCGGACCGAACTCGACGCCGATCATCAGGCCCTTGCCGCGCACTTCCTTCATCAGTTCATAGCCGGGCACCATGCGCGTCAGCGCAAGACGGAGCTCGGCGCCGCGCTTGGCGGCGTTCTCGACGAGCTTCTCGGCCTTGATGACGTCGAGCGTGGCGATGCCGGCGGCCATCGCCAGATCGTTCTTGGCGAAGGTCGAGCCGTGCACGACCGCGCGGTCCATCTGGTTGAAGATCTTGTCGAAGATGTTCTTGCGCGTCAGCAGCGCGCCGATCGGCACGTGACCGCCGGACAGCGCCTTCGCCAGCAGCACCATGTCGGGCTCGATGCCCCAATGCTCGATCGCGAGGAATTTCCCGGTGCGGCCGATGCCGGTCTGGATCTCGTCGGCGATGAACAGCGTGCCGTATTTACGGCACAGCGCCAGCGCGCCGGGCAGGAACTCGTCGGTGGGCATGTTGACGCCCTTGCCCTGGATCGGCTCGACGATGAACGCGCCGACCTGGCGCGACGACAGCGCCTTCTCCAGCGCCTCGAGATCGTTGAACGGAATCGGGGTGCAGCCCGGCAGCAGCGGCTCGAATCCGCCGCGGAAATTCGAATCGTCCGTCAGCGACAGCGCACCGTAGGACAGGCCGTGGAACGAATGCCCGCAATAGACGATACCGGGGCGGCCGGTCGCGCCGCGCGCGAACTTGATCGCGGCTTCGACGGTTTCGGCGCCGGAATTGGCGAAAAACACCTTGTCCAGATATGGAACATGTTCCAGAAGCCGTTCCGCGAGCACGCCGGCGAGCGTCGAGACATCGAGCTGCACGAGATTGGGCAGATCGGCGTCGAGCACGCTCTTCAGCGCCTGGCGCAGGGCCGGATGATTGCGGCCAATCGCAAAAACGCCAAATCCGCTCAATAGATCAAGGTAACGAGCCCCCTGACGATCGAAGAGGTATTGGCCTTGCCCCTTCTGGAAGCCGACGTCGTAGCCGATGGTCTTGAGAACGCGAACGAGCTGCTCGTTGAGGTGACGCGTGTGCATGGCACCGCGCTGCCCCTCGCGCTCCACAAAAATCTCGGAAACGTCTAAATTGGAACTTACCATTCGTCACATACGTCGGTTGATGGCCATCTCGTCAACTTAAAACGCTCGCTAGCGGCGTTTTGCCCCCCGCTCGGATCGTCCAGTTAAGCACAGGTTTGGACCATGTTGCACTGCCCAAGAACTTTCGCGCGTACAATAGCCTTTTCAGGTTTATTTTTGGCCACCGTATTATCACCGGCACTTGCAGCGGACCCGACCGGCGACTGGAAGGTCGCTGACGGTGTCGCCACCATCCGCGTCGCCCAGTGTAATGGCAACATGTGGGGTGCGGTGTCTTGGGAAAAAACCCCGGGCGGCAAGGATAAGAACAATCCTGATCCTGCGAAGCAGAGCAGGCCGACGCTCGGCATGCCGATCCTGATCGACATGAAGAAGAAGGCCGGCGCCGATGCGTGGGAAGGTCAGGTCTACAACGCCAAGGACGGCCAGCTCTACAGCTCGACCATCAAGCCCGTCGGCACCGATCAGCTCGAGATCCAGGGCTGCGTGCTCGGCTTCCTGTGCGGCGGCGAGACCTGGACCCGCGTCGGTCCGCCGATCCCGGTGAGCGCCGCCGGCAATCCGGCGACGAAGGGCACCCAGCCCAAGTCGACAGCACCGCAGAAAACCACCGGTGCCGTGGCGCCGGCCACCAAGCCGGCTCAAAAGCAGGTTCCGGGCAACGCCAATGCGCACGCCGACGCCGTGGGCGATATCTGCCTGCTCCCGGACATCGCGCGACCGACGCATTAGCGGAAGTCGGCGGGGAACACCGTCCGCTGACATCGCGGCTCGGCGGCGCATGCCGCCAAGCCGGTTCGAAAGCGAATCGCCAGCGCGTCAGGTGACGTCGTTGGCGATATCCTCCTCCTTGACCTCGCGCGGCTTGCCCATCAGCGCCGGCTGGAACAGCAACACCGCCGCGAGCGTGGTGACGAGCGAGAGCGCCAGCAGCTTGCCCATGCTGGCGGTGCCGGGATGGCTCGACAGCCACAGGCTGCCGAACGCGGTCGCCGTGGTCAGCGCGCTGAAAAAGATCGCGCGTGTCAGGCTCGACTGCAACAGATTCGTCCTGCCCTGCCGCCACGCCGTGACATAGTAGATCTTAAACGCCACGCCGACGCCGAGCAGCAGCGGCAGCGCGACGATATTGGCGAAGTTGAGCGGCAGCCCGATCAAGACGCAGATCTCCAGCGTGACGATGCCAGCGACCAGCAGCGGCACCAGCGTCATCAGCACGTCGACGACGCGGCGCAGCGTGAGCCACAGCAGCAGGCCGATCGTGACCAGCGCCAGGATGCCGGCGTGGATGAACGCCTTCACGATGACGTCGCCCGACTTCAGGATCGAGACCGGCCCGCCGATCGCGGTCGGCTCGGCGGCGAGCACGGCGTCGGCAAAGCGGCGCAGATTGTCGTTGTCGTTCGGATCGCCCTTCGGCTCCACCTCGACACGCATCAGGCCGTCCTTGGTCTTCCAGCTGTTGACGAGTTCCGGCGGCAGATTCTGCAGCGTGACGGTCTGGGCCTGCAGCGTATTGCGGAGCTGATCGAACACGATCTTCATCGGCGCGACGAAGACGTCCTGCGCCTTGTCGCGGGTCGCCTGGTTCGAATCGGCAAGCTTCTGCAGGGCGTCGGCGAGCCGGCGCGCGGCCACCGCGCCCGGCCCCTTGCCGTCGCCCGCGGTTTTGCGCAGGCTGTCGACCGAACTCTTCAGCGACTCGACATTCTCCTGATCCGACGGGGCCGGATCGACCGAATCCGGGTTGAGCGCGGGGCCGAGCGTCTTGGCCGCCTGCGCGATCAGCTTCAGCTTGGCCGGCTGGTCGTCGGGCACGAAGCTGTCGAGCGACATCACGCGCGACACTTCCGGCAGCTTCTCGAGCTTGGCCTCGATCTTCTTGGCGTCGGCTTCCGAGCGCGTCATCACGTTGATGGCGTTGGCGCCGGTGTTCGGATCCTTCCTCAGGTCGAGGAAGGTCGCGATCGATTCCACTTTGGAATTGCGCAGATTGATCGGGTTGAAGTCGAACTTCATGTAATGGAGCAGCGGCAGGCCCGCGACCGTGACCAGCAGCGTGCCGACGATGATCGGAACGCGATGCTTCTCCAGGAACAGATCGAGCGGCGCCAGGAAGGCGTAGCCGACCGGCTCCTTCTCGCCGGGCGGGTTGAGCAGATCGAGCAGCGCCGGCAGCACCGTGATGCTGGTGACGAACGCCACCAGCATGCCGGCGCCGGCGATTTTGCCGAGCTCCGAGATGCCCTTGTAGTCGGTCGGCAGGAAGCAGAGGAACCCGGCGGCGGTCGCCATCGCGGCGAGCGACAGCGGCACCGCGGAGCGGCGCGCCGCGTTTTCCAGCGCCAGCGTCAGATTGTCGTTCTTGAACCGCTCGGAGCGGTAGCGAACGCTGAACTGGATACCGAAGTCGACCCCGAGGCCGATGAACAGCACGGCGAAGGCGATCGAGAGCAGGTTCAGCGAGCCGACCATCATCAGGCCGACCGCCGTGGTGATGGCAAGCCCGATGAACAGGTTCACGAACACGGCGAAGATGATCTTGCCGGAATGCAGCGCCATCCAGAGGATGACCAGCACGATCACAACGGTGCCGATGCCGTTGGTGATCGCGCCGTCCTGCACGGTGGCGTATTCCTCGTTGGCGATCGGCACGGGTCCGGTCAGGCGAACGCGCGCGTGATATTCGGTCGGGAATTTCAGATCGGCCGCGGCCTGGCGGATCGCATCGGTCGCGGCCTTGCCCGGCTCCAGCGCCGAATAGTCGATGATCGGCTTGATCTCGATGAAGGCACGCTTGTCCGAATCGGTCAGCGGCTTGTCGCTGGTGAGCTCGCGCCACGAGAAGGTCGCGTTGCCCTTGGCGAGGACGGTCTCGACCGTCTCGGAGATCAGGTTGAAGGGCGGCGCGGCATTGTCGAGCTTGACCTGCCCGCGCTTGACGCCGGCAAGGCCTGTCTCGAGCGCGCCGGTCAGGCCGCGTATCGAGGGATCGCCGGCCATGATCTCGATCAACGGTGCGGCCGATTCGAGCTGGCCCGCGACCTTGCCGACTTCTTCGGTCGGCAGAAACAAGAGGCCGTTCTTCTCGAAGAATTCGCCGGAGCCGAGCGCGGTGATCGCCTCGAAGTTCTTCTTGTCGGCCTGCAGCTTCGCGGTGAGTGCCTTCGCGGCCGAGCTGGTCAGCTCCGGCGTCGCAGCCTCGACCACCGCCAGGATCAACCGCTCGCGATCAAACGCTTCCTCGAACTGGTTGTCGCGCTTGCGCCAATCGAGATCCGGCGAGATCAGCTTGTTGATGTCGGTGTTGATCGAGAAGTTGCGGGCCGTGTAGAAGCCGGCGCCGATCGACAACAGGACAGAGATGATCACGACCGGAAGGGCAAAACGCGTACAGGTTCTAACAACGGAGACGACAATATTTGTCAGCACTTCGTTTCTTTCTAATCTCGGGGAAGCATGGCCGAAAACGCCCGCTCTGTAGCGGAGTTCCCGGGACCGATCTAATGTTGTTTTGGTTGTCTTCCTCGACGGGACGGCGAGGAGGTTCCAAACCACAGGAACGGCCACGAATGGCCGGTATAAACCGCATCAGTGGGCGATAAAGTGACGAACAAGTGAGGGAGACGGACGGTCGCAGGCGTCGAAACCCATACCACGTTACCTCTACTGCCCCTCGTCCGTGACCACGCCCCCATCGAACCGCTACCTTTTTGCCACAAATCGCTGTATTTCCATGCGCTTGGGGCGCAGATCCCGTCCAGGAACTGTGATGGCTCGGACATTGCAACTGACGTTGCGACGTCCGACCTGTGGAGTGCGTTGCCGAAAAGGCCGCAGGGCATTGAACGAGATTGGTGCAATTTGCGTAACGGACGTCCGATGGAAGTGTTTCTTGCTCAGCCGCGCGGCTTTTGCGCGGGCGTTGTGCGCGCGATCGAGATCGTCGAACGCGCGCTCGAGAAGTATGGGCCCCCGGTCTATGTCCGCCACGAGATCGTGCATAACAAACACGTCGTCGAGAGCCTGAAGAAGAAGGGCGCGATCTTCGTCGAAGACCTCTCGGAAGTGCCGGCCAAGGCGGTGACCGTCTTCAGTGCCCATGGCGTTGCCAGGAGCGTCGAGGAGGAGGCGGAAGCCCGCGACCTGCCGGTGCTCAATGCCACCTGCCCGCTCGTCACCAAGGTCCACAACCAAGGCAAGCGCTATATCTCGAAGGGCCGCACCCTGATCCTGATCGGGCACGCCGGCCATCCCGAGGTCGAGGGAACCATGGGCCAGGTTCCGGGGCCGGTTCTGCTGGTCCAGAGCGTCCAGGATGTGGCGGAACTGAGGCTGCCGAGCGATGCGCCGGTCGCCTACATCACCCAGACCACCCTGTCCGTGGACGACACCAGGGACATTATCGCGGCTCTTCAGTCAAAATTTACAGATATTCAAGGCCCGGATATCAGGGATATCTGCTATGCGACACAGAACCGCCAATCTGCGGTAAGGGACCTGAGCAAACTGGTTGACGTCATTTTGGTGGTGGGGGCCGCCAACAGTTCCAACTCGAACAGGCTTCGTGAAATCGGCACCGAGGTCGGCGTCGCGAGTTACCTCATTGCCGATGGGAGCGAACTCAATCCGGATTGGCTCAAGGATGCGAAGGCCGTCGGCATTACCGCGGGCGCTTCTGCGCCCGAAGTTTTGGTCGACGATGTGATCGAGGCTCTGCGGCGGATCGGACCGGTATCGGTCTCGGTCGTTCCGGGCCGAGAAGAGAATATCGAATTCCGGCTGCCAGCCGAACTGACCGCGGGCTGATCTGAACCCACATCCCTTTGATAAGTGCAGAAAGAAATCGTCTAATGGCTATACCGTTCTTCAAGGAAATGCGTATCGGCGGTTATCTGATCAAGCAGAAACTGCTTGGCCGCAAACGCTATCCGCTCGTGCTGATGCTGGAACCCTTGTTTCGTTGCAACCTCGCCTGCGTCGGCTGCGGCAAGATCGACTATCCCGATGCGATCCTCAATCGCCGCATGACGGCGCAGGAATGCTGGGATGCCGCCGATGAGTGCGGCGCGCCGATGGTGGCGATCCCCGGCGGCGAGCCGCTGATCCACAAGGAGATCGGCGAGATCGTGCGCGGCCTCGTGGCGCGTAAGAAGTTCGTCTCGCTGTGCACCAATGCGCTGCTGCTCGAGAAGAAGCTCGACCTGTTCGAGCCGTCGCCCTATTTGTTCTTCTCGGTGCATCTCGACGGCCTGAAGGATCATCACGACAAGGCGGTGTCGCAGAAGGGCGTGTTCGATCGCGCCGTCTCGGCGATCAAGGCGGCGAAGGCGCGCGGCTTCACGGTCAACGTCAATGCCACCATCTTCGACGGTCACCCGGCCGAGGAGATCGCCAAGTTCCTCGATTTCACCACCGAGCTCGGCGTCGGCGTCTCGATGTCGCCGGGCTACGCCTATGAGCGTGCGCCCGACCAGGAGCACTTCCTCAACCGCACCAAGACCAAGAAGCTGTTCCGCGACGTCTTTGCGCTCGGCAAGGGCAAGAAGTGGAATTTCATGCATTCCGGCCTATTCCTCGACTTCCTCGCCGGCAACCAGGAATACGAGTGCACGCCCTGGGGCATGCCGGCGCGCAACATCTTCGGCTGGCAGAAGCCCTGCTATCTGCTCGGTGAAGGCTACGCCAAGACCTTCAAGGAGCTGATGGACACCACCGACTGGGACACCTACGGCACCGGCAAGTACGAGAAGTGCGCCGACTGTATGGCCCATTGCGGCTACGAGCCGACCGCGGCGACCGCTGCGATCAACAATCCGCTCAAGGCGATGTGGGTCGCGCTGCGTGGCATCAGGACATCAGGCCCGATGGCGCCCGAGATCGACATGTCGAAGCAGCGTCCGGCGCAGTACATCTTCGCCGAGCAGGTGCAGAAGAAGCTCTCGGAGATCCGCCGCGACGAGGCAGCGGCCGCCGCCGCCAAGCAGCAAGCGAAGGCCTCGACCGCCGCCTAAAGCTCGATGTGAGCGAAAGCAGAAACATGAAAGCCCCGGTTCAGCGAACCGGGGCTTTTTTCCTGGATCAGGATGCCGCCTGCTTTTCCAATCTCGTGCGCAGAAGCAATTTCTCGATCTCGGCGGCGCGCGGCGCGCTGAGTGTGCCACGCTCGATCCCGAGCGGGACATTGCGCAGGGCGAGCTCGCGATACAGCGCGCCGGAGGGAGGAAAGCGCTCATCCAGCGCCCGGAGGTGCTTGAGGATCGTTCCGACGTCGCCGCGCGCCACGCAGCCGCCCATGCCGTTGGCGAGGCCACCGTCGAGAACAGCCGCGACAGTCCCGCGCAGCAGCGGCATCATCGCGCGCAACGCGTCGGCCTCGCTGGCGCCAAAGCTCTTCCAGAGCTCGACGCCTTCCTTGAGCAGCGCGATCAGGAACGGACCGACGTAATATGCCGACGCATGATAGAGCGCCCGCGCACCGGCCGGCAGCGCCAGCGGTTCACACCCGATGCGGGTCGCAAGCAATTCCAGGTCGCGCCTGAAGTCGCCCTCTGCCTCGATGCCGACGGTGCATCCGCGCAACCCCTCGAGCGCGACGTCGGGATTGGCGAACATCTGCATTGGATGAAATCCGCCGGTCGCGGCGCCTGCGGATTTGGCCTGAGCGAGCGCGGCCAGTTCAGTCGCGCCGCTGCAATGAACCACGCGGTGACGCGGCTCCCAGCACAAGTCGTGGCAGACCGGCAGGATCGCGTCATCGCTCACGGTGAGGAAAACCATGTCGCAGCTGTCGACGACCTGCTGCGCGTCCGTCATCGGCCTTGCCGACGGGATGCGGGATCCGAGCCGCTGCGCGGCATCGGCACCGCGGTTGTAGAACGCCGCGACATTCAGCCCCGCGCGGGCGAACGCCGGCGCGAGCGTTTGCGCCACGCGGCCGGCGCCGATGAAGCCGATCCGCAACGCCGCGAACGCCGTGCTCATTGCGCGTAGCTTCCGTCGATGCGGTCGAGCCTGCGCCGCAGCGCCGGCCATTCCAGCAGACCGTACCCGGCCTGCAGATTTTGCGCCGCTTCATTCAGCACCGGATTGGTGTCGCGCTCATTGTCCAGTGTGATCTCGGTGCCGGCAAAGCAGGTCACCGTGTTGCCGATCGCCATCTCGGTCGGCACATGCAGCGGCTGGCCGCAGCCGAGCGCGTCGACCTGGATCCGGCAGGCCTGCTCCAGCCAGTAGATCGCATTGAACGCCTGCGGAATTGTGTTGCCGCAAACCAGCAGGCCATGATTGCGCAACACCAGCACGTTGTTGCGGCCGAGATCCGCGACGACCCGGTCGCATTCGTCCCGATCGATCGCCGGCCCCTCGAAATCGTGATAGCCGATCCGACCGTGAAACCGCATCGCCGTCTGCGACAGCGGCAGCAGCCCCTCGGCAAGCGTGCTGACGGCGGTGCCTGCCCTGGTGTGGGTATGCAGGACGCACTTCACGTCAGGTCGCGCGCGATGGATCGGGGCGTGCAGATAGAAGCCGGCCACGTTGACGTTGTAGCCATGGTCGGGCTGCAGCAGGGCGCGGCCCTCGATGTCGATCTTGACAAGGCTCGACGCGGTGATTTCCTCGTACAGCATGCCATAGGGATTGATCAGATACTGATCGTGATGGCCCGGGACCTGTGCACTGATGTGGTTGTAGATCAGGTCGGTCATTCCGTAGAGCGCCACCAAGCGGTAGCACGCCGCAAGATCGACGCGGGTTGCCCACTCCTGTTCTCCCACGACGGCCCGGATATCGTTGACGGCACAAACTTCGATCTGACGCATAACTTGGCCCCTCAGTGACGGATGACGGAGGCGCGCTCGACGATACGGCTGAGGTCTTCCGACGATGGAAGCCCGCCGAATACCTGTATCCCGTCCGCGCCAAGCCTGGATCTCACGAACAGACCGGCGGCAGCGGCGTCGCCATGCCTCAGCATCTCGGCGGCCTGCAGCGCATGTGCCATGCGGGTGACGAGCGCTCTCGCGTGCCCGTCGTCCGGATATCGTGCACGCAAGCGATCGGCGAGATCGTCCGTGCTTCGGTCATAGACCGGATTGAGGCCCCTGCTCGCACGCAACTCGTCAACGAATGCGTCCCGGCAATTCGCATCGCGTTGCATGGCGCGCAAAACGTCCATGCACATCATGTTCGAGGTGCCTTCCCAGATCGAGTTCAATGGCGCCTCGCGATAGAGCCGGGCCATCGGATTCTCCATGATGAAGCCGTTGCCGCCATGCACCTGCAGGCATTCATAGGTGAAGGCCGGCGCGCGCTGGCAGTTCCAGAACTTCATCACGGGTGTCGCGACCCGCCAGCAATCGCTCGTGTTCGCTTGTCTGCAGGCCGTCGGTTGCACGCGCGACCCGAAACGCGCCTAGCATCGCCGCCTCGCTCTCGAGCGCGAGGTCGGCGAGCACGTTGCGCTGCATCGGAAGCTCGGACATCGGCTTGCCGAAGGCGGTTCGGGTTTGCGCGTGGTTGAGGGCGAGGCTCAGCGCCTGGCGCATCAACCCCGCGGAGCCGACCGCGAAATCGAGCCGCGTCAGATGGGCATGCGAAAGGATTTCCGAGATGCCACGGCCCTCTTCGCCAACCAGGATCGACCACGTATCGTGGTACTCGATCTCGCTCGATGCGTTCGAGCGGTTGCCGCATTTGTCCTTCAGGCGCTGTATGTAGATACGGTTGGCGCTACCGTCCGGCAGCAGGCGCGGCACGAACAGGCAACTGACGCCGGACTGGGTGCGTGCCAGCGTGTAGAAACCATCGGCCACCGGCACCGAGAAGAACCATTTGTGGCCGGTGATCGCATAGATCTCGCCATGCGCGCCGCGCTCGACGAAGCGCGCGGTGGTCTGGGTCTCGCGCAGATCGGAGCCGCCCTGCTTTTCGGTCATGGCGTAACCGATGACCGCGGCGCGCTTGGCCTCGATCGGAAGCCGCCGCGGATCGTAGTCCGCCGCCAGCGTTCGCTCCCGCCACAGGTTGAATTGCGGCTTGCCGGAGAACCCGGCGATCGCGGCGTACGCCATTCCCGTGGGGCAGCCGACGCCGTTCTCGATCTGATTCCAGAGATAGCTCAGCGCCGCGCGCGCCAGATGGCCGTGTGGTTCGCGCGTCGACCAAGCGAGGCTATGCACCTCGCTCCGGAACGCCAGCGCCATCAATTGATGCCAGGCCGGATGAAATTCGACCCAATCATTGCGGTTGCCATACCGGTCATGGGTCAGGAGCTTCGGCTCGTGCTCGTTGGCCAGCCGTGCCGCCTCCTGCACGGATTCGCTGCCGGCATGGGCTCCGAGCGCGGAAAGCTTGTCTTTCGCCCACGGCGCGATCGTGGCGATCAGGCCACTCAACGCGCGGTCGTCGTCGAATGCATTGAAGCCGCGCGCGGGCCACGCCTGATTGCGCACGTCATGGGTCGCAAACCGAGCGGCTTTCGCTTCAGCGACGGCAACCGGCCGGGCGCTCGCGTTCATGCGGAGACTCTCGATACAGGGGTGAGTTCAGGCGTCGCGTGGCGAAACAGCATGCGCGCGGAAAGCCCCGCGATCGATTGCGCGATCGCCTTCGCCGCGTCGGAATCAGGGGCCGCTTCGGGCGCAAGGGGACCAACCAGCGCCTCCATGAAGGCGCCGGTCACGCAGGATGCCGCGACGTTCGCGTCAATCTCGACGAACTCGCCGCCGGCGATGCCGCGCCGGACCAGCCTTGCGATCTGATCGGCCAGGGCCGCCCGGTATTTCAGGCGCGCCGCGTCGATCTCGGGTTCACAGGGCTCGGCGATCAACGCGTAGGCCAGGCGGCGGCCGCGCATCGCCCGGACCGAGAAGGTGTAGATCGCATCCACCAGACATTGGGACACCGAGCCTTCCGCCTCGACGATCGCGGCGACCACGGCCACCTCGCGCTCAGACACCAGGCCGAGCACCTGCGCGTACAGGTCCGCCTTGGAGTCGAAGTAGCGATACACGCTGCCGGTGGCCACACCGGCCCGTGAGGCGATCAGGGCGATCTGGGCGTCCTTCCAGCCACTCAGCGCCACGGCCTCCCTGGCGGCATCGAGAATGCGCGCTTTGGTTTCGACCAGCTGGTTGAGACGAACCGCAGCAATTGCCATAGTGAACCTTAGTTCATGAATAAAGGATCATAGTTCACTCTCGGACGAATAGGCCGTAGCTGTCAAGTATCGAGCAGGCGCCCTGCGGCCGTAGGGCCGTTCCCGGGGCGCCGGCGCGCTGCTGGCGTAGAGGCTGGAGGCGCGACCCACGGACGCGAGGAACAGCGATACGGGGGTCTCACCGCACAGCCGACGCGCAAGTCCCCGCTGACCGCGCGGAACCGGAACAGCGTGGGATCAGACGAAACCTTCACGCACCAAAGCAAAAGGCCCGATCGCGATGCGACCGGGCCTTTGTTTTGAGCTTGATACGCCGAGAAACCCATTCCCGGGCCGGCGGAGGATCAGGCCGCCTTCGCCGTGATCAGAACGTCTTCCACCGGCATCAGCACGTCGTTGCCGAGCAGGAAGCCGCGGCAGCTGCGCAGCGAGCGCAGCGCGCGGTTGAAGTCGATTCCGGTCGACACCAGCGCGCGCAGCGTCCGTGGATTGCGCGCGATGCCGCGCAGCACCTTGCGCAGGTCGATGTCGCCGTTCGGCTTCACCGCGGATTTCGCAAGTTCCGGTAGCGCCCGGTGCGCGGGATCGCTGATTACGCGTAGCGCGGCAAACGGAATGCCGGCCTTGGCCGCATAGGCCGCCGCGATATGGCTCTCCATGTCGACTGCGGCTGCGCCCGTCATCGACCGCAGGGCGGCCTTGCAGGCCTTCGCCGCGATCACCTCTTCCACGCCGGCGAGACTGCCGCGGACGATCCTGCGGCGCTTCAGCGCGGCGCTGGCGATCATCTCTTCGTTCAGCGCGGATGCGGCCAGGAAGCGGGTATCGCCCGACATCACCTCGGTCGCGACCACGACGTCGCCCGACTTGAGCGACGGATCGAGCCCGCCGGCCACGCCGAACGAAATCACGCCACGGAAGGTGGTCGGATCCAGCGTCGCCAGCAATTCACGCAGCTGCTGTGGATCGCTCGAACTGCAGATTACGATCATGCCGGGGCCTGCCGCGATGCGGGCCTCCTGGACCAATCCAGTCACAATCAATACCGGCCGAGGATCAATTCTACTGCCCACGGTCTCGGCGGCCCCCGCCTCAACAATCACATCCCGACCCCTACCACCCTGCTATTGGTGCTTCTCAAATTTCGATACCGCGCCAGCGCCCAGAGCGGAAAGAACTTCGAGTAGCCATGATATCGCAAGTAAAATACCCGCGGAAACCCCGTAGCTGTGTATCGCCGCTCGTCCCACAGCCCTTTTTCCGTCTGTGTTGCCTTTAGGTACTCCACCCCCCGCGCAACAGCGGGATTTTCGACTTCTCCGGCCGCCATCAATCCAAGCAAAGCCCATGCCGTTTGCGAGGAGGTCGACGGCGCAACTTCATAACCCTTGTAATCCAGCCGGTAACTGACGGCGTCCTCGCCCCAGCCGCCGTCCTGATTCTGGACTGACGCCAGCCAGCCGACCGCCTTCCGAATCATCGGGTCGTCGCGATCGACCCCTGCGACGTTTAGCGCCGAGAGCACCGACCAGGTGCCGTAGATGTAGTTCAGGCCCCAGCGGCCGTACCAGGAGCCCTCGGCAAGCTGGGTACGGCGCAGATAGGCGACGCCGTCGGCCATCGTCTTGCTGCTTTCGACGGTCTCACCGAGTTGGCCCAGCATCGAGATGCAGCGCGCGGTGACATCCTCGGTCGGCGGATCGAGCAATGCGCCGTGATCGGAGAACGGGATGTTGTTGAGGTAATATTCGAGGTTGTTGACGTCGAACGCGGCCCAGCCGCCGTCGCGGCTCTGCAGCCCCTCGATCCACTCGCGGCCGCGCGCGATGGCCTCGTCATATTCCCTGGTTCCGGTATGACGCCGCACGCGATCCATCGCCATCACGACCACCGCGGTGTCGTCGAGATCGGGATAGTGGTCGTTGTTGTACTGGAACGCCCAGCCGCCCGGGCGGACGTTCGGCGCCTTGACCGCCCAATCGCCCTTCAGCTCCAGCACCTGGCGCGGCTTCAGCCAGTCGAGGCCCTGCCTGGCCTTGGCAAGGGTAGCGTCGCCGCCCGCTTCCTGCAGCGCATGACAGGCCAGCGCGGTGTCCCACACCGGCGAGACGCAGGGCTGGCAATAGGCCTCGTGCTCGCTAATCACGAGCAGCTTGTCGATGCCGCGGCGGGTGATGGCACGCGGCGGGAAATTCTCGTCCTTGCCGAGCGCCTCATACATCATGACGATGTTGGCCATCGGCGGATAAATCGCGCCCATGCCGTCTTCGCCGTTCAGCCGCTCTTCGGTGAAGGCGAGCGCGGCATCGATCGCGCGTTGGCGCAGGCTCTTCGGAAACATCGGCTCGATCACCCGCAGCACGGCGTCGAGCGAGCGGAACAGATAGAACCAGCTCGCGCTCTGATGCGGCGCCTTCGGCGCCATGCGGACCGATTTCGGATCCTCCAGGAACAGCTCGTCGATGCCGACGCCTTTCGGATTCTTCGCACGCGGCTTCAGCGCGGCAAGCACCATCAGCGGCACCATGGTGGTGCGCGCCCAGTAGGAGATCTTGTTGATGTGGAACGGCGACCACATCGGCAGCAGCATGATCTCGATCGGCAGCACCGGCGTCGCGCGCCAGGTCACGACGCCATAGAGCGCAAGCAGGAAGCGCGTGAACACGTTGCTGCCCGAAGCACCGCCGCGCGAACGGATCGCCTCGCGCGCCCGCACCATGTGCGGCGCGTCGACGGAATCGCCGATCATCTTCAGCGCGAAGTAGGACTTCACGCTGGCGCTCATATCGAACGGGCCGTCATGCACCAGCGGCCAGCCGCCATGCGCGCCCTGGACGCGACGCAGATAGTTACCGAGCTTGGCCTCCAGCCCGGCATCGATCGGCTCGGCCAGATAGTGGCGCAGCAGGATGTACTCGGCCGGAATGGTGCTGTCGGCCTCGAGCTCGAACACCCAATGTCCGTCGGACTGGCGATAGCCGAGCAGCGCTTCGGTTGCCTTGGAGATGCTCTTCTCCAGCGCGACCGGGTCGACTGCAACGCTGTGATCTCTCGCAAGCATTTCGCTCGATATCCTCTTCATCGCGGGCCGGCTGATCGAAAGCCGCGGCCGCTCCAGAGCTGATCCGATTGCACCGGATCAGCTCTTGTCCTTTTGTTCAGTCGCGTTTGCTTCACGCGAACCGGTAGCCACTTCGCTCGAAAACGCGCCAACAGGTCGAATCTAACGTCTGGCCAGAACCAGATCTGCGGCGCGATCACCGGATCGCACCGATCCCTCGATGGTTGCCGGCAACCCGGTAGCAGTCCAGTCGCCGGCAAGGAACAGGTTTTTTTGCGCCGTCGCGGGCCCCGGACGCAGGGCATTCTGTTCCGGCGTCGCCTCAAATGTGGCACGGCGCTCGCGCACGATCTGCCAGGGCGGCAGGTCGCCGGAAACCCCCAAGGCCTCGCAGATTTCCTGCCAGATCGCCAGCGCGAGCTCCTCGCGCGGCATGTCGACCAGGCGGTCGCCGTTGCTGATCGTCACCGACAGCCGTTGCGGGAACGCGAACAGCCACTCCACGAGGCCGCCGACCACGCCGAGAATGGGCGCGGCGTCGCGCGGCGGATCAACGCGGAAATGCGCGTTCACGATGGCGCGGAATTTGGTCGGAGTTTTCAGGCCGGGCAGCAGCGCCGCCGCGGCGCGCGGCGGCACCGCAAGCACGACGGCGTCGTCGGCTCCCAGCGCGACCTTGTCGCCATTACCAAAATCAAGCTCAGTGATGCGGCCACCCGACATGCCGAGCGCACGCAATTCGTGACTGAACCGGACGCTGTGGCCGCCCTCCTGCAGCAGCTTCACGGCCGGCTCGATCAGAACCGAGCTCAAGCCGTCGCGCGCGATCAACGGACGGCAGGCCTGCCCGCCCGCAAGCAGCGTCTCGCGCACGATGGCGCCGGCGAGCCCGGCCGAGCCCTCCGGGGGATCGACATTCAGCGCAGCGAGCAGCAGCGGCTGCACCAGGCGGTCATACAGCGTGCCCTTGCAGGGAATGGTGTTGCCGACCAGCGCGCCGGTGCCGGCCCAGGCCAGCGGCGCTAAGGCAAGATAGTCGCGCAGGCTGGTGTCCGGGACGCGGCGCGTCTCGTCGAACACCCACAGCGGCAGGCGGGAATCGCCGAGGTCGAGCTGCCAGCGCCGGCCGCTGGCAAGATCGACGAACGGAAACTGCGCGCGCGCGGGCCCGACGAGGCCGGCCTCGGTGCCGATCGCGCGCGCATAGCTCAGCGCATGGCGGTTGCCCGACAGCAACAGATGGTTGCCATTGTCGATGGTGAGATTGGTGGCCGCGTCGAAATAGGAGCGGCAGCGGCCTCCGGCCTGCTGCGTCGCCTCATGGACAAACACCCTATAGCCGCCATTGGCGAGGCGCACGGCCGCGGAGAGGCCGGAAATGCCGGCACCGATGATATGAACGGTCTTTTGCATCAGATGATCGCGTAACGAAGAAGGATGCCGATCTTGGCGGCCTTGGACACACGTACCGGCGCGCGCGGGGCGGTGAAGCCGCGCGCGATCAGGAGATCAAGAATCGCGCGGTAGTATTTCGACATGATCCGCGGCGCGCGCACGGCGCGGCGCGAATTGCGCTTCATGATCTCGTCGGATTTCTGGAAATGCATCTTGGCTCGCTCGGCCAGCGGCGCGCACACTTTCGGCAGCGCGCGGTCGGCGGTGACGCGGGCCGGATCGTTATTGGTGATGCCGGCATGCCAGAGCCATTCGCGCGGCAGATAGAGCCGGCCGAGGCCGGCATCCTCGTCGATGTCGCGCAGGATGTTGGTGAGCTGCAGCGCGCGGCCGAGGTGATAGGCGAGCTGGATGCCGTCGTCCTCGGGCAGGCCGAACACGCGCACCGACAGCCGGCCGACCGCGCTCGCGACGCGATCGCAATACAAATCGAGCGTCGCGAGATCCGGCGCGCGGATGTCCTGCGGCACGTCCATCTCCATGCCGTCGACGATCGCGACAAAATCCTCGCGCTTCAGGCCGAAGGTCTTCACCGAGGCGACATAGTCCTTCAGCCGCTCCGGCGGATGCCCCGCATAGAGCGCATCGATATCGTCGCGCCACTGCTGCAGCGCGGCCAGCCGCTGCGGCCGCGGGCCGTCGGAATCGGCAATGTCGTCGACCTGCCGGCAGAAGCTGTAGATCTGGAACATCGCCTCGCGCTGCGCGCGCGGCAGAATGCGCATCGCGGCGTAGAACGAGCTGCCCGACGCGGTGCTTCCGTAATTTGCGTTGGCCGCCGCCTCAACGCTCATGCGCCAGCCGCCGATTTGGAGACCGCACGCCGTCCGGTCGCACGCCGCGCCGTCTCGCCGGCGACGCCGCCAAGGCTCTGCAGCAGCAGTTCGAGCGGGCTCAGATGCACGCGCTCGCTGAGCGGATCGCGCACCTTCAGCATGTTGACGATCTTGTCGGCGAATGCCTGGATCACGGAGATTTCGAGCCCCAGCCTGAAATCCTTCACCTCGGCGGCGAGCGACTTGCTCTGGTCGAGCAGCGCCTCGGTACGCACGGCGAGCGCCTGCAGGCATTTGAGCAGGGCCGGCTGCGACTTCGTCTCGCCGAGCATCTCGACGGTCGCGCCCGCGGCGACCAGGGCATCGCGCGGCAAATAGACACGATTCAGGTTGCGGTAGTCCTTGCCGCAGTCCTGCAGATGGTTGTTGATCTGCAGCCCGGCGCAGAGCGCGTCCGATGCCGCCCAGGTAGAGGTATCCTCGCCGTGCACGTCGAGCATGAACCGCCCGACCGGCATCGCTGAGTACCGGCAATAATCGATCACGTCGTCCCAGTTCTCGTAACGCAGCTTGGTGACGTCGAGGCGGAACGCCACCAGCACGTCGAGCGCGTGCCGCGGCGGCATGCCGCGCTCGGCGAAGGCGCGGCGCAGATTGACCGCTTCCTTCTGGGTGTCGCCATTGCCAAGCAGCTCGGCCTCCATGAGGTCGAGGTAGCGCAGCTTCTCCGCAGGCTGCAGCGTGGCGTGATCGGCGATATCGTCGGCGGTGCGGACGAAATTATAGAAGGCCAGGATCAGGGCACGATGCCGCGGATGAATGATCCACGACGCGACCGGGAAATTCTCGTCGCGGTGGGTCTTTCCGGATCGCAGGTCGCTCGCGGTGGTCATGGGAAATTTGGGCTACACTGGTCATGGCACGACGCAGGCGCGAAAGGTCAGCGCATGCGGGGGATTTGCGAGCCCCATATAGGGGAATATGCCACCAAAACCAATGCTGTCCGTGACCGCCAGCATATGAAGCCCGTGGCCGGCACAAATGCCGAGCACGGGCCTTGCGGCGATCCATGGGGCCCGAACCGGCCTTACTGGCCGTGGGTCTTCAGCACCTGGTCGCAGGCGGCGCTGATCTTGCTACGGTTCTGCTGCAGGCAGGCGAGAATGGTGAAATCGCCCTGATCGATCACGGCGCGGCAGTGACGCTGCACGTCGCGCGTGCAGGCCTTCTGCTCATCGGGTGTCCCGCGCGTCTGCTGGGCGAAGGCGCTGGACGAGAGCGGGATCGACAACAGGGCAAGAGCCAAGAGAAATTTACGCATCGTATTCCTTCATTTCCGACAGCAGAAAATCTGTTCCCGAAAAGCGCTTCGGCATGGCCGGGACGGATTTTGGGGATTGCAGACGCCACGTAACGCGGCAATGGATTGACGACAAGCACCGCTAAATGCGGCTAAATTTGCGGCGCTGTAAACCCCTACATAAGTAATTGATTCGCAATGGCGATTCGTGCCATCACTTTGTCGCGTTCGGCTATTGCGGATAGTACTTGCGCAAAGCTACATGCCGTCACGAAGCGACGGTTTCTGATTCTGTTCGATGACAATACGGGCGCCGCGCGCCGTTTCTGTCGTTTGAACCTAACATTCTTCGGTGACACTAAACCTTCGATGCGGCGAGACGCTTTCTTGCGTAGGAAGCGTTGATTTTGATGGGAAAATTCACAATGAAACGGTTTGGTTCCAGCCTTTATGGTCAGGCTCTCAGGGCTGTGGGCGTCGGCGCCGCACTGATGCTCTCTGCCTCCGCCGTCCACGCCCAGGCCAGCGGGCCGTTTGCCGGCTTTGCCGGCTCGTGGACCGGAACCGGTACGGTCGCGCTGTCCAACGGCACGACTGAACGGATTCGTTGCAAGGCGGATTACAAGGTCGCACCGTCGGGCATGAGTCTGAAGCAGTCCCTGCATTGCGCCAGCGACAGCTACAAGTTCGACCTCTCCAGCGACGTCACCAGCCAGGGCGACCGGATCTCCGGCAACTGGAGCGAGGCGAGCCGCAACATCTTCGGCAATCTGCAGGGCACCGCGGGCGGCGGGCGGATCGACGTGTTCGTCGAGGCGTCCGGCTTTGCCGCGAACCTGAACCTGCAGACCAACGGCTCCAAGCAGGTCGTGCAGATCGACTCCAAGGGTGAGATCCGCGGTGTCTCGATCACGATGACGAAGAGCTGACGCTCCCGGCCGATTGCGCCCGCGAGATACAAAAGGCCCGGTTCCGAACGCTTCGGAACCGGGTCTTTTTGCTGCAGCTTTTTGCTTGTTCGCCGATTAGGCCTTTTCGATCGGCGCAGGCTGGCCGCCCCTGCCGTGGAGCTTTTGCGACAGGTTGATCAGGAACATCGAGGTCGGCCGCAGGATAAAAAGGTCCGCGACCAGGGCCGCCACCATCGAGAACGCGCTGAGCCAGCCGAACAGGCGCAGCGACGGCAGGTCGGAGAACACGGTGACGACGAGGCCGCAGGCCAACACCACCGTGGTCAGGATCAGCGCAGGGCCGACCAGGACGGTGGCGCGCTCCACCGCAAGTTCCGGCGTGACACCCGGCTTGGTCTCGAGCCGCAGGCGATTGAGGAAGTGGATGGTGGCGCTGAGGCCGAGACCGAACGACACCGTCAAAGCCACCACGCTGGCGAATTGCAGCCCCTCCCCGAGCAGCCACAGCACGGTGCCCGACAGCACCACCGGGAAGATGCCCGGCAGGATGCAGGAGAACATCACCACGATCGAGCGGAACGCGAGGCCGATGAAGATCGCGACCAGTGCGAACTCGACGGTGAGGCCGCGGTTCAGCTTCTCGATCATGCTGGCACTGTTGCGCGCCGCGATCGCCGACAGACCGGTGACCGCGATCTCATAGCCGGGATGCTCGGCCCGCACCTTGTCGAGCTCCTTGTCGAGCTTGTCGACCACCGGCAGGATCTGGCTGGAATCGAGGTCCGGCACGCGGCCCGAGACCACCACCGCATCCTGATCCTTGGAGATGAAACGCCGCACCAGATGCTCGGGGATCAGGTCGACATATTCCTTCAACGTCGCGACGTCGGACGAGCCGGCCTTCTCCGCAAGCCAGCGCCGCAGGGTTTCCAGCGACCAGACGTTGCCGACGCCCGCGGTCTTCTCGACCATCGCGTGGACGTCGGCGATCGTCTTCAGCGTATCGGGTGCGTAGAGCGAGGCGCCCTTGGGGAATTCGATCAGCACGTCGATCGGATTGGCGCCGGTCAGCTTGGCGTCGAGCCGGCTCGACGCCGCGACCGCCTGCCGCTTGTCCGGCACCTGATCGGCGAGCCGGTAGCGCGGCTCGAGATTGGCGTAGATGATGCCGAGGCCGCCGACCACGATCAGCGCCAGCAGGCTGAACAGCCCGGGACGGCCGACCATGCGCACCGCGATCCAGTAGCAGAAATTGCGCAGCGCCTGCACGCCGGCATCCGCGCTCTGGAACTTGACCGCAAAGATCTTTTCGTTGCGCACGAACAGCACGCCGAACACCGGCACCAGCGACAGCACCGCGATCAGCGCGATGATGGTCGCGGCTAGCCCGGCCTCGCCGAACTTGCGGATCAGATCGGAATCCGAAAACTGCAGCGCGATGAAGGAAATTCCGGCCGTGCCGTGCGTCAGCACGCAGGCGGGACCGACCACCAGCACCGCATTCTTGAACGCGGTGAACTTGTCCTGCCCGGCGATCAGCCGGTCGCGCGCTGCGAATGTCAGCTGCATCGAGTCGGAGAAGCTGATCACCATGATGAGCGGCGTCATCACGTTGAGGAACATGTTGAGATTGAAATTGGCCCAGCCGAGGCCGCCGAGCGCGAGCAGGATCGCGATCATCGGCGGGAACGCCGCCGCCACCATGAAGGATATCTTGCGGAAGAAGATGATGGCGATGATGCAGCCGGCGAGGATGCCAAGGATGTTGTAGGTCAGGCCGTCGCGCTCGACCGCATTGCGGATCTCGAGCTGCATGACCGGCACGCCGGACAATTGCGCATTGAGCCCGCTGCCGCCGAGATCGTCGGCCATGATCTTCCTGATGTCGCCGACCACCTTGCTGAGCTTGTTGCTGCCGACCACTTCGGGCTCGAGCGACAGCACGATCAGCGCGAGCGTGCCGTCCTCCGACAGCAGCTTGCCGCGGATGATCTCGTTGCTTTTCACGGTCTCGACGAACTTGTCGTAGGCCGCGCCCTCGGGAAGTTCATTCGGGAACAGCGCCGCCGGCAGCTTGCCGGGCTCCGGCGCCTGCCGCGCCGAGAACAGCGACACCAGGCCGCGCACGCCCTCGACGAGCTGCAGGTCGGTGACCATGTCGCGCAGCTTTTCGAGATTGTCGCGGGCGAGCAGCGTCTTGCCTTCGACCACGACGAGGACGTCGAACTCGGTCGCCGGGAAGCGCTTGGTCACCGCCTCATATTGCTTGTAGTCCTTGGAGTCGGAGCGGAACAGCTGCGAAAGCGAGTCGTCGATCTTGATCCGGTGCACCCCGAACACCGCGCCGATCAGCAACAGAACGAGGACAATGCAGGACAGGATCGGCGCCCGCATCGGGATCAGGCCGAGACGTTCGATCCCGAACGCGATGCTGAGGCCCGACCGCGGCTCTTCGATCTTCTCGACGTGGACCTGACTTTCGGAATTCTTTTCGAGCATGCCCTGTCCAGTTCTGAAAACGGCTCAATCTGTCTAGCTTGGGTCTAGGGGCGCGAATGAGGCGGGTGAGCGCAACTGATCGGCGCTAGTCCTTGAAAACACGCGAATATTGACCGGCGCCGGTTTTACCTGCCCGACCCTTTGCTCGCAAGCGCGAGGGGCGAGGCAAATCGACAGGGAACCGCCGATCCCCGCCATTAAGTATCTGATTTGTCACACCCTGGTAGCGCATTCCTCGACGATCCACCGCCGCTTTCATCTTTCAACGCGACCCCTGTGATCTGGCGTGCCAGGCCCTCGCGCACAAGCCACGAAATCCTGAATGCGGCCTCCGCATAGCTCAGCCCGGCACGGTGGATGTTGGAGATGCAGTTGCGGTCGGCATCGGTGAGGCCGATCCGCGGGGCGAAGGTGAGATAGGCGCCGAGGCTGTCGGGTGCGGACAGGCCCGGCCGTTCGCCGATCAGCATCACCAGCATGCGCGCGCCGATGATGGCGCCGATCTCGTCACCGAGCGCTACCCGCGCCCCGGACGCTGCGATCACCGCGCCGGCGTCGATCTTGTCGGCCGCCAAGCGCGGCACGAGATGCCGGATCAATTCGACGGCATGCACATTGACCGCCGTCGGCGACAGGCCGTCTCCGATCACGATGGCGCAGGGGCATGCGGTGATGGCGCAGGTCTCGAGCGACCGCCGCGACGCAGAATCCAGCATGCGCCCGAGATCGGGCCGCCGCAGATAGTCGCGCCGGCTGTGCGCCTGGCTCGACACCTCAAGCGGCGTGATGCCGAGGCCGGCAAGACCGGCCGCGATCCCTCTGACATCGAAGGCGGCGTGGACAGCGTCGCGGGCGCGGGCATGGTCGAGCGTGAACGACAGCAGCGCATCGGTCGGCAGGCTGGCCCCGGACCGGCCAAGGCCGACGCGCGCCGGCGTGAGCTCGCGCAGATCGGCAAGCGAAGGGGACAAGGGCGCCGGCGGTGTCGTCATGCTGCTATTCGGCGGGGACAGAAGCCTCGCGCAGCCGGATCGAGTAGTTCGAGGCGTTCTGCCGGCCGCTGGAGGCTGCACGCGCAAAGGTGATCAAATGATGCGCAACCAGCGTCGCCGAGATCAACCCCTCGATGTCGCCGCGCTTGAGCCGGCCGAGCGCAAACTTCCAGAACACGCGCTTGTAGTCGCCGAGCACGCCGACCTTCCAAAAGATGTTGCGGAGCATGATCAGTCCGCGCCGGATGTTGGCCCAGCTCTTCATCTCCGGGCTGACCGGCACCTTGATGCGATTGGCATAGGTGTAGTTGCATTGATGCAAATAGCGCGCGAACAGCCTCTTCGGCTCGTAGGCAACTTCCATGCATTTGCGCCACGAACTGACCACGTCCTCATAGGGCAGCAGGAACTCGACATTGGAGTCGCGGCCCTCGTCATCGATCAGCCGCCCGGCTTTTTCGAGCCGATCCCACAATGGCGTCTTCGGCAGCGCCTGCAGCAGGTTGATGGTGAGCAGCGGAATCCGCGACTCCTCGACGAAGGAGAGCAACGCGTCGCCGGTCTGGGGCTTGTCGGTATCGAGCCCCATGATGATGCCGGAGACGACCTCCATGCCGAACGAATTGATGGTGCGCACGCCCTCGAGGATCGGAACCATCATGTTCTGATCCTTGTGCATGGCCTTCAGCGCGTCGGGATCGGGCGTCTCGATGCCGACGAAGATCGTCACGAAGAAGGCCTCGCGCATCTTCTCCAGGATCTCGGGGCGCTTGGCGATGTTGAGCGTCGCCTCGCAAGCGAGGCGCGTGACATATCCGGTCCGCTTCTGCCACTCGATCAGGTGCGGCAACAGCTCGCTCGCCGCCTTGCGGTTACCGATGAAATTGTCGTCGACGAAATACACGGTGTCGGTGGCACCGCACGCGCGCAGCTTGTCGAGCTCGGCGATGATCTGCTGCGGCGACTTCAGGCGCGGATTGCGGCCATAGAGCCCCGGGATGTCGCAGAACTCGCACTGATAGGGGCAGCCCGAGGAGAACTGGATGCTGCCGAGAAAGTACTTCTTCGTTTCGGCGAGCTCATAGGCCGGCAGCGGGAAATCCGTCATCGGCAGCCGGTCGACGGTCGTCAGCACCACCTGCTCTTCGGGACGGCTGGTATCATCAGCCAGACGCTTGATCAGTTCATTGGTCGCATCGCCGAGCTCGCCGACGTGGAGGTAGTCGAATGAGGGATAGTAGTCCGGGCAAGCACTCACCGACGGGCCGCCGATCGCGACCACCAGGTCATGGTCATGCGCGCGATGGCAGATGTCGTTCATCTGCTGGCGCTGGATATGCATACCGCTGACGAACACGGCATCCGCCCACTCGAAATCCTCCGCCGTCGCCGGACGCAGGTTCTCGTCGATGAAACGCACCGGCCAGTTCTCGGGAAGGTATGCGGCGATCAGCAGCAGGCCCTGCGGCGGCATGAACGCCTTGACGCCGTCAGTGAGGGGGTAGGCGTGCTCGAAGGTCCCAAAGGACGACGTATAGCGCGGAAAGACGCAGAGGATACGCCGAACTGTCTTTATGCCCTCAGCTCTCATCAATCGACCCCGAAGCACCCGCAAATCTAACCATGGCGTGGAACGCTGGGCCAGAAATTCTTCAACATTGTGGCACTTACTAACGTCACATCGGCGAGATAGTTGCTCTGCAGAATTTCGCTATCCCCCTCAGGTCAGCAGCCTGACAGCGAGATCGGGCAACCGCCCCGCATCGGCAAGGAGGCGGAAGTCCTGCCCGGCAAGGCCGACGCGCGCGAGCCAGTCGTCGAATTCGGGGGCCCGCTTCAGGCCGAACAGGTCGCGGACATAGAGCGCATCGTGAAACGATGTCGACTGATAGTTCAGCATGACGTCATCCGCGCCCGGCACGCCCATGATGAAGTTCACGCCGGCCGCCGCAAGCAGCGTCAGGAGATTGTCCATATCGTCCTGGTCCGCCTCGGCGTGGTTGGTATAGCAGACGTCGATCCCGAGCGGCAGGCCGAGCAGCTTGCCGCAGAAGTGGTCCTCGAGCCCGGCGCGGATGATTTCCTTGCCGTCATAGAGGTACTCAGGACCGATGAAGCCGACCACGCTGTTGACGAGCAGCGGATCGAACGCGCGCGCCACCCCATAGGCCCGCGCCTCGCACGTCTGCTGATCGACCTGGTGATGGGCATTGGCCGACAGCGCCGAACCCTGCCCGGTCTCGAAATACATCACACTGTCACCGACCGTGCCGCGGCGCAGCGACAGCCCCGCTTCCCGGGCCTCCCGCAGCAGCGAGAGGTCGACGCCGAAACTGCGATTGGCCGCCTCGGTGCCGGCGATCGACTGGAACACGAGATCGACCGGCAGCCCCTGCCCGATCAGTCCGAGCGTGGTCGTGACATGGGTCAGCACGCATCCCTGCGTCGGAAGCTCGAGCCGCGTGATGATGTCGTCCAACAGCCGCAGCAGGGTGCCGATGACCTTCGGATCGTCGCTCGCCGGATTGATGCCGATGCAGGCATCGCCCGCTCCCAGCAGCAGCCCGTCGAGAATCGAGGCGGTGATGCCCTTGGGATCGTCGAAAGGATGGTTCGGCTGCAGCCGCGTGCTCATTCGCCCGCGCAAACCGATGGTGTTGCGGAAGCGGGTCGTCACCTCGCATTTCTTCGCGACCAGGATCAGATCCTGGTTGCGCATCAGCTTCGACACCGCCGCAACCATCTCTGGCGTGATGCCGCGCGAGATCTTCTTGATCGCTTCCCCGCCGGCGGCATCCGACAGCAGCCAGTCGCGGAATCCGCCGACGGTGAGCGACGACACCGGCAGAAAGCCGGCAACGTCGTGGCTGTCGAGGATCAGGCGGGTGACTTCGTCATCCTCATAGGGGATGACAGGCTCATCGAGGAATTGCTTGAGCGGAACATTCGCCAGCACAAGCCGTGCGGCGATCATCTCCTCCGCGCTGTCGGCCGCGATGCCCGCCAGGCGGTCGCCTGAACGCGGCGGCGAGGCCTTGGCAAGCAGGATGCGCAGATCGTCGAATGCATAATTGGTGGCGTCGATGGTGTGACGATAGAGCATGGGAGGTTCGTCGCGGGCTGGGGCAGCACAACCTAGCACCTCTTTGCGAAAGGCGTGCCAGCGGTTTCGCCCCGCGTGCCGGCGCCGTTGGCGATGACGGCGGCGCATCATCGGCGCCGCCGCAAGCCGCGGGCACCCGGCAGACTCAAAGCTGCCGATAAGGCATTGGGATTATTTACAGATTTTAACGGTTGCGGCTGCACAAAACTCGCGCGTTAAGAAATTGTCCATGAAAATTTTGCATAAGCTTTAATCGGCCGAAGGTACTCCCCGGCCTCTTGGAGTGCCCCGCAATGCCCGCCCCCGTCACATCCCCCGTCTCCATGTCCCGGCCGCCAATGGCATCCCGATTCTCGCTTGCTGCCAGGCTGTACTCGACGTTTGCGCTGATTGCGGCGCTGACCGCGGCCATCACCTTCCTGTCCGAATACAATGCGCGGCGCAATGCCGATCTGACCGAGGCCGTCGACCTCGCAAGCCGTGCCGCACTCAATGTCGAGCGGGTCAATTCGCTGGTCTATGCCGTGGTGATGGAATCCCGCGGCATCTACATGTCGACCGATCCGGCGGCCGTGAAGAAATACGGCGACGGGCTGCTGGCGTTCAACGAACGCATTCTCGGCGTGGTAAAAAACTGGGAAACCCTGGTGCAGGCCGACGACGCCGCCCAGTTCGCGGTGTTCAAGAAGCGCATCGAGCAGTTCATCGATTTCCGCAAGGAGCTGGTACGCCGCGGCATCGAGATCGGCGCCGCAGCCGGGCGGGAGTGGGGCGACAACGACGCCAATCGCGACGTGCGCACCGCGCTGAACAAGGATCTCGAGGCGCTCTCCAAGGTCTATGCCGAGCGCAGCAAGAAGCTGGCGCGGGAGACCGACACCAACCGCACGATGGCGCTGGTGCTGACCGGCCTCGGCGCCGCGGCCTTGATTGTGGTGGTACTCGGCGTGCTGATCATCGCCCGCTCGGTGGCCCGGCCGCTGTCGCAGATCACCACGACGATCAAGCACGTCGCCGAGGGCACCGACCATGTCGAAGTACCGCATGTCGGGCGCAGCGACGAGATCGGCGCACTGGCACGCGCCATCAAAATCTTCCAGGAAGCGATGGACGGCAATCGCAGCCTGAACGCGCAGGTCGTACAGGATTCCGAGGCGCGCGACGCGCGCGGCCGGCATATCGAGACCTTCGTCGAAGCGTTCCGTGGCACGATCGGCGAGGTGCTCCGCGCGGTGCACGACAACGCCGCGACGATGCGTCAAACCGCGCAGACCATCGCAACCGTCGCGTCGGACGCCAGCGGCCGCGCGGTGGCGGCGGCAGGCGCCACCGAACAGGCTTCGAGCAACGTCTCCGCGGTGGCGGGCGCGGCCGAAGAACTCTCCGCCTCGGTCGAGGAGATCGGCCGCCAGGTCAAGCGGTCGTCCGGCGCAGTCGATCAGGCCGGTGCGCGCACCGATCGCTCGATCAACGAGATCGAGGGCCTTGCCGCCACCACCCAGCGCATCGACGGGGTGCTGAGCCTGATCCAGGCGATCGCCGAGCAGACCAACCTGCTCGCCCTCAACGCCACCATCGAAGCCGCCCGCGCCGGCGATGCCGGCCGTGGCTTCGCCGTCGTCGCGCACGAGGTCAAGGCGCTGGCCGGCCAGACCGCGAAGGCAACCGCCGAGATCAGCGAGAATGTGGGCCTGATCCAGGCCTCGACCCGCAACTCGGTAGCCGCTGTGCGCGAGATCGGTCAGGCGGTGCGCGAGATCAGCAACGTCACCGCGAACATCGCGAGCGCGATCGGCCAGCAGGACGCGGCGACGCGCGAAATCTCCGCCAATGCCCAGATGGCCGCCCAGGGCAACGAGACCCTGGTCACCAATGTCGGCTCGCTCCGCGATGACATGGACCAGACCAGCAAGGCGGCGGAATCGGTGCTCGCGGCCTCGAACGATCTGACCACAACCGCCGAGACGCTGTCGCGCGAGGTCGAGCAGTTCTTCCGCAACCTGCGCAGCGACGCGGCCGACGGCCTGCAGCGGACCGGAACCTGAGCGGCGATGTGGCGGGGCCCTGCGACAGGGCCCCGGCAATCCGGATGGTTAAGACTCTCCCAACGCACGGACACAAATTGCCTCCGCTTCGGGTCGCATTTCTCAATTTGATGCCTCCATAGAAAAGCGTCGCTGCGCGAGGGCGCGGGGAAGTGGAAGCGAGCAATGAACGGGCTTTTGCCAAAGCCGAAGGCAGTGCCGACCAAACGGCTCCTTACACTCGGGATCGGCCTCGTTCTCTGCTTTTCGGCGATCTGCGCATCCATTCTCTGGGAGATGGCGCGCAAGGACTATCGGCATGCGAAGGAAGGCGCGACCAACCTCGTCGCCTCAATCGCCAGCGAGATCGACCGCAACATCGACCTCTACGACCTCTCGCTCCAGGCGGTCGCCGACGGCGTCAAGCTGCAGGAGTTCGGCAAGATCAGCCCGGAGCTTCGCCAGGTCGTGCTGTTCGACCGCGCCGCCACAGCCAAGGATCTCGGCTCGATCCTCGTGCTGAATGCGGCGGGGGACGTCACGCGCGATTCCAGGACGTTGACGCCACGGGTCGCAAATTTCGCCGATCGAGACTTCTTCCGGGCGCATCAGACGCGAGCGGACAGCGGCCTGTTCATCAGTGCTCCGTGGATTACTCCTGATGGCGAATATCTGATCAGCCTTAGCCGTCGCATCAACAATGACGATGGCTCCTTTGCCGGCGTGGTCGCGGGCAGCATGCGGCTCAGCTATTTCCACAATCTGTTTCGCAAGCTGAACTTCGGCTTCGGCGACAGCATGGCGCTGTTCAACAGCGATGGCGTCATACTGATGCGCGCTCCGTTCGACATCAGCAAGATCGGGCAAAGCATCAAGGACTCTCTGGTCTTCAAGCAGTTTCCGGCACGGCAGTCCGGCTCCTACATCACGAAATCGATCGTCGATCATGTCAGCCGGCTCTATGTTTTCCAGGCGGTCGGACACAATCGCCTGCTCATCGCCGAGGGTCTTGCGCTCGACGGCATCTATGCCGACTGGTGGCAGCAGCTCTGGCTGATCGGCAGCGTGGTGGCAGCGCTCTGCGGCTTCTCGATCGTCCTGATGTTCTACCTGGTGGCCGCTCTCAAACGGCGGGCCGCCGCGGAAGATCGGCTCGCGCACCTCGCGAGCACGGATGCACTGACCGGCCTCGCCAACCGTCGCCGCCTCGACGATACCCTTGACGTCGAATGGCGCCGTGGCATGCGCGCAAAGGCGCCGGTCTCGCTTCTGATGATCGACGTCGATCATTTCAAGATCTACAACGACACGTACGGGCATCAGGCCGGCGACGCCGTGCTCACCACCGTGGGACGGTGCATCGCAGGCAGCGCCAAGCGTGCAACTGATCTCGGCGCCCGCTATGGCGGCGAGGAGTTTTCGGTGTTGCTGCCGGGCATCGGCAAGGCGAGCGCCCTGGAAATTGCCGAACGGATCCGCGCCAAGTTGGCGGCCGCGCGGGAATCCGAGCCGGAGTTGCCGACCGTCAGCATCGGATTGTCCTGCCTCGTCCCGGACCACGAGCGCACATCGCGCGATCTGCTCAAGGCCGCGGACCTTGCACTCTATCAAGCCAAGCGTGAAGGCCGCGACCGCGTCATCGTCAGCCCGATCGGGTGGGACAAATCGGGCAAGCGGCACGTCGCCTGATCGCGATTGCATTGGCGCGGTCGAGCGCGCCGCGCACCCATCCCGTCTCACTCCACTGGCAACACGTCGACCGCAACGGCGAGCTTTTGCTTGCGCGCGCCGACGATGACGCCATCGACCGGCGAGACGTCGGCAAAGTCGCGGCCGATGGCGAGAATGATGTGGTCACTCCCGACCATCAGATCGTTGGTCGGGTCGAACCCGACCCAGCCGAGCGCGCTCCCGCACCAGACCGAGACCCAGGCATGGGTGGCGTCCGCGCCCTGCAGCCGCGGCTGGCCCGGCGGCGGAATGGTGCGCAAATAGCCGCTGACATAGGCCGCGGGCAGACCGAGGCCGCGCAGTCCTGCGATCATCACATGGGCAAAGTCCTGGCACACGCCGTGGCGCTTTTCGAACACGTCGCGAAGCGGCGTCGAGATCACGGTCGCCTTGGGATCGTATTTGAAGTCGTTGCGGATGCGGCGCATCAGGTCGGCCGCCCCGGTGAGGATGCCGCTACCGGGCACGAAGCTCGCGGAAGCGTAGGCCGTCACGGGCCGTAGCACCGGCACCAGTGCGCTGGCAAAGACGTAGCCGACCGGCGAGGCCGCATCGAGGCTCAACGCTTCGAACGCATTGTCACGCACGTCTTCCCAGGGCGGACTGGCGGCGGCGCGCGCCGGCGGCTGCCGCGACACCGAGACCCGCGAGCGGGCATCGATGCGCAGACTGCGATGCGCGGTCTCGATCAGGACGCTTTCAGTGAGCGTGCCGAAGAAGTCGCGCCTTGCGGTGCGTTCCGCGGGCCTCGGACGGATCTCGACCGAATGCGATATCAACTGCTGCCCGTCCCCGCTAACCGGCTCCAGCCGCAGCGAGCAGCGCGCGAAGCTGACCTGGGTCTCGTAGCTGTAGGTCGTGACGTGACGGATGTCGTAGATCACGCCAGCCCCGTGAGCTTCTCCGGCCGGCTGGCATTCGGTCCGTGCGGGAAATAATGCAGCCCGATCGCGTCGGCGAGGTTGAGCAGATCCTGCTCCAGCGCGAACAGCGTCTTGACGTCGAGGCTCGAGGCTTCAGCCGTTGTGAGCATTGCCTCCACCGCGACGGCAAGGCGCTGCGGCCGCTCGATCAGGCCGTGCTCCTTCAGGCTCGGCAGCGCGGCAATATGCTCGTTCAGCGCCGCGACCTGGAATGCGACCGAGCGCGGATTGTAGGGGTCGAGCACCGCCAGATCGCGCACCGGTGCGAGCAGCGGCTGCACCAGATAGCGCGAGCGATAAGTGATCTGGCAGTCCACCAGCGTGAGCAGAACGTCGAGGTCCTCGTCACCGGCTTCGTCATAAGCGAACTGACGGGCAAAGCGCGTGGTATTGACGGCGCGCTCGGCGCGGCGGCCCATCTCGAGGAAACGCCAGCCGGCGGCGCGGTTCATGTTTTCCTGCGCGAGGCCGGCGAAGCTTGCGAGCTCCTGCAAGGTCAGTTCGGCGGCGCTGACGACGCCGTCATCGTCATGAACCTCGATGGCGAGCCGATCAGCCATCTCGGTGATGACCTGCCAGGCGTCCGGCGACAGCCGCTCGCGGAGCGAGGTCGCGGTGCGCTGCGCGGATCGCACCAGCGACAGCGCCGAGCCGAATTTCTCCTCGCTCTGCAGCGCTTCGAGCGCGACCTTGGCGAGATTGGCGCGCGCGGTCTGCGAGGCCGCGCCCCAGGCGACCAGCATGCGCTGGATGCGCTCGGCCGAATGCATCGCCGGCGCCGAGCCGTTCGAATTCGCGCGCGCAGGATCGCGCAGCGGCGTGCACAGCGCGCGGATCAGCCGGATGGTAGCCTCGGCGCGCTCCAGATAGCGGCCGAGCCAGAACAGATTGTCGGCGGCGCGGCTCGGCAGCACGCCGGCGATGCGGCGGATGCGGACGGTGTCGACCGCCGGCAGCAGGGTCGAGGTCTCAACCGCCTTGTCGGAGACCACCCAGACGTCGGCGGACACCGCGCCATCGCCCATCGACACCGCGCGCGCATCGGCCCGATCGGCAATCCGGCAGAAGCCGCCGGGCAGCACAGTCCAGCCGCTCGGCGTCGCCGCCGCGAACACCCGCAACACGAACGGACGCGGCGCGATGCGGCCGTTCTCCCATACCGGCGTGGTCGACAGCCGCACGAGCTCCTGACCGACATAATCGATGCCGCGATGACTGATGGCATCCTTCAGGCGGTCGCGGTCCGCGGCCGACAATTCGCCCGGGAGCACCGGTCCGTTGCCGGGAAAATCCGCAACGCCGCGGCCATAGGCGCCTTCGATCGCGAACTCGTCGAGCCGCGACAGCACTTCTTCGCGGGCGGATTTCTGGCCGCACCACCAGGTCGCGATGTGCGGCATCATCAGGTCTTCAGAGAGCAGGCGCCGACACAGATTGGGCAGGAAGCCGAGCAGCGCCCTCGCCTCCATCACGCCGGAGCCAGGCATGTTGGCGACCACGACGCCGCCCTTGCGCAGAACCTCGACAAGCCCGGGCACGCCGAGATAGGAGGACGCGTCGAGCTCGAGCGGATCGAGCATGTTGGAATCGACCCGGCGCAGCAGCACGTCGAGCCGCTTCAGCCCGGCGACGGTGCGGATGTGGACGCGGTCGCCGGAGACCGCAAGATCGTCGCCCTCGACCAGCAGGAAACCGAGATAGCGCGCCAGCGTGGCGTGCTCGAAGTAGGTCTCGCTGAACGCGCCGGGCGTCAGCAGGCCGATCCGCGGCTCGTCGCGATCGGCGCTGGCGCGCAGCGAATCGCGGAACCCCTCGAAGAACGGCGCGACGCGCTCGACATTCATCGACTTGTAGAGATTGGAAAAGGCGCGTGACAGCACCAGGCGGTTTTCCAGCGCATAGCCCGCGCCCGACGGTGCCTGCGTGCGATCGCCGAGCACCCACCAGCGGCCGTCGGGCCCGCGGCCGATGTCGGCGGCATAGAGATGCAGATAGCGGCCCCCCGGCGGCTTGATGCCGCTGACCGCGCGCAGATACTCGCTGCTGCCGGCGATCGCAGCGGCAGGGATGGCTCCGTCGGCAACGAGGCGGCCTTCGCCGTAGAGATCGGCCAGCACCATCTCCAGAAGCTGCGCGCGCTGCGCGACGCCGGCGGCGAGCTGGCGCCAGTCCGCCGCGTCGATGATCAGCGGCAGATGGCTGAGCGGCCAGATCCGGTCGGAAGTGTCGCCCGGCGCGCGATAGGTGACGCCAGCCTCATGCAGATGGCGATCGGCGGAGGCGAAGCGGCGCTCGATATCGGCCGGCGACAGCGCGGCAAAGGCGTCGAAGAAGCGGGCCCAGACCGGCCGCGGCGCGCCGTTGTCAGCAATATACTCGTCGGGAATGCCGGGCAGCCGGACATAGTCGCGGGTCCACTGCGCCATCCGGCGCTGACCGGGACGGGCCCTACTTTCCTGACTGCTGCCTTGACTATTGCCTTGGCCACCCGATGCGGTCATTCCACTTCCCCTTGACACAATTAGTGCAGGAGCGGCGTCCGCAAGTCGAGGGTCAAGGGAAACTCAATTGTGCGTTCCTCCGGCGGCGTCTCGATCCTGCCGGGGGTATGGCCGTGCTCCTGGAAGCGCGCCAGCCGCCGCGCCTCGGCCTCGTAGGAATTGACCGGCTTGGTCTCGTAGTTGCGGCCGCCGGGATGGGCGACATGATAGACGCAGCCGCCGAGCGAGCGGCCGTTCCAGGTGTCGATCAGGTCAAACGTCAGCGGCGCATGCACGGGAATGGTCGGATGCAGGCCGGAGGCCGGCTGCCAGGCCTTGAAACGAACACCGGCGACCGCCTCGCCGGCACGGCCGGTCTCGGTCATCGGCATCCGTCTGCCGTTGCAGGTGATGACATGGCGCCCCTCGACGAATCCGGTCGCCTTCACCTGGAGACGCTCGACCGACGAATCGACGTAGCGCACGGTGCCGCCCGAGGTGCCCTCCTCGCCCAGCACATGCCAGGGCTCGAGCGCCTGCCGCAGTTCGAGACCGACGCCGCCGTGATGAACGCGGCCGAAGGCGGGGAAGCGGAATTCGAGCTGTGCCTGGTACCATTCCGGCTCGACATCGTAGCCGGATTGCTTCAGCTCGGCGAGCACGCCCAAGAAATCCTCCCAGAGGAAATGCGGCAGCATGAAGCGGTCATGCAGCGCGGTGCCCCAGCGCACGAACCGGCCCTGCTGCGGCTCACGCCACAGCTTTGCGATCAGCGCGCGGATCAACAATTGCTGCGCCAGCGACATCCGCGGGTCGGGCGGCATTTCGAGCGCGCGGAATTCGACCAAGCCGAGCCGGCCGGTCGGGCCGTCGGGCGAATAGAGCTTGTCGATGCAGATCTCGGCGCGGTGGGTGTTGCCGGTGATGTCGACCAGGATATGCCGGAACAGGCGATCGACCAGCCACAGCGGCGCATCCATGCCCGGCGGCGGCACGTGCGAGAGCGCAATCTCCAGCTCATAGAGCCCGTCATGCCGCGCCTCGTCGATGCGCGGCGCCTGGCTGGTCGGGCCGATGAACATGCCGGAAAACAGATAGGACAGCGACGGATGACGCTGCCAGTACAGCACGAGGCTCTTCAACAGATCGGGCCGGCGCAGGAACGGTGAATCCTCCGGCCTGCTGCCGCCGACCACGATGTGGTTGCCGCCGCCGGTGCCGGTGTGGCGGCCGTCGATCAGGAAACGGTTGGCCCCTAACCGCGTCTTGGCGGAGTCCTCATAGAGGCCGAGCGTGATGTCGACGGCCTCGCGCCAGCTTTGCGCGGGCTGCACATTGATCTCGATCACGCCGGGATCCGGCGTCACCTTGATCACCTCGATGCGCGGATCGAAAGGCGGTCCGTAACCCTCGACGTGCACCTGCAGCTGCAGCTCCTCGGCGGCGGCTTCGATCGCTGCGATCAGATCGAGATAATCCTCGACCTTCTCGACCGGCGGCATGAAGGCGCACAGCACGCCGTCGCGAACCTCGATCGACATCGCGGTGCGCACCGGCAGCGGTTCGGGAATCTCCTTCAAGGCCTGCTGCAGCTCGTCAGAAAGCGCATCGCGCGGCGCCATCGGATCGCGTTCGACGACGTAGGGATAATCGTCCGGTGGCACATATTCGAGCGAGGCGATCGGAAGCCGCAAGCCCAGCGGCGAGTCGCCGGGCGACAGGAATAGATGGCTACGCCGGATCTTCCAGCGCTCGCTGCGCCAGCGTGCCGGCACACGATCGCCGAGCGGGCTCCAGCGCTGGATCGGCAGCACGTAACCTTTCGGCGTGGTCAGCCCCTCATCGAACACCCGCGCCATCCGGGCGCGTTCTTCCGGATCGGTCAGCTTGGAATTCGCCGGGCTGACATTGGCCGGCAGGCCGGCCTCACGCTGCAGCCAGAAGGCGGGGTCTTCATAAGCCGGCATGGCATAGTCGGCGCCGAGACCAAGCTTGGTTGCTGTTACTTCGACGAAACGCTGGGCCTCCGCGATCTCGGCCTTCCGCGAGTTCTCGATGCCGGCGATCAGCTCGGCATTCTTCCAGATCGGCTTGCCGTCCTTGCGCCAGTAGAGACCGAACGCCCAGCGCGGCAGGCTCTCGCCGGGATACCATTTGCCCTGGCCGTAATGCAGCAGGCCGCCCGGCGCGAACCGCGTGCGCAGCTTGCGGATCAATTCGTCGGCGAGCGCGCGCTTGGTCGGGCCGACCGCGGCGACATTCCACTCCGGCGATTCCAGATCGTCGACCGAAACGAAGGTCGGCTCGCCGCCCATGGTCAGGCGCACATCGTCTTTCCCCAGGTCGGCATCGACCTGCTCGCCGAGCCGGTCGAGCCGCGCCCAGGATTCATCGGAGAATGGTTTGGTGATGCGCGGCGCCTCGCCGATGCGCTTGACGCTCATCTCGAAGCCGAACTCGACATTGGCAACGCCCGCGGTGCCGGTCACCGGCGCGGCCGAGCGATAGTGCGGCGTGGCACAGACCGGGATGTGGCCCTCGCCCGTCAGCATGCCGGAGGTGACGTCGAAACCGATCCAGCCCGCGCCCGGGAGATAGACCTCGGCCCAGGCGTGCAGGTCGGTGAAATCGCTCTCGACCTCGCGCGGCCCCTCGAGCGGATCGATATCCGGCCGCAGCTGAATGAGATATCCGGAGACGAAACGCGCGGCGAGCCCGAGGTGGCGCAGCGTCTGGATCAAGAGCCACGCCGAGTCGCGGCAGGAGCCGGAGCCCGCGGCAAGCGTCTCCTCCGGCGTCTGGATGCCGGCCTCCATGCGGATCACGTAGCTGATCTTCTTTTGCAGCTGCGCGTTCAGCTCGACCAGGAAGTTGACGGTGCTGTCAGCCTGGCGCGGAATCTCCTTCAGGTAAGCCGCGAGCAACGGCTCGGGCTCATCGGTCTCGAGATAGGGCGCGAGTTCGGTCTTGAGATCGCCGGGATATTCGAACGGAAAGCTGTTGGCAAAGGGCTCGACGAAGAAGTCGAACGGATTGACCACCGTCATGTCAGCGGTGAAATCGACCTCGACCTTGAGCTCGGTGGTCTTCTCCGGAAAGACGTAGCGCGCCAGCCAGTTGCCCTGCGGGTCCTGCTGCCAGTTCACGAAGTGATTGGCGGGCAAGACCTTGAGCGAGTAGCTTGTGATCGGCGTGCGCGTATGCGGCGCGGGCCGAAGCCGAATGGTCTGAGGCCCGAGATCGATCGGCCGGTCGTATTTGTAGTGCGTGACGTGATGCAGTGCGACTGATATCGACACGGACCGAGGGCTCCAGCAGCTTTTTTGAGCAGAACACTGCTGCCGGTCGACATCAAGCACTAACAACGGGCATGGGGTGCCCAAGGTAAGGGCGTGATCCGTAGCCCGGATGGAGCGAAGCGAAATCCGGGGTCTTCATCCGCAGGAAGAGTCCCGGATTGCGCGGAGCTCGTCATCGGGCGCGCATTCGCGCGACCCGTT
>NZ_LFIQ01000117.1:442416-457314 GCF_001189245.1 Bradyrhizobium pachyrhizi
CGATAGCTAGCGGCCGATCGCGCCGGATACCTGCGACGCGAGTTGCTCGGCGAGCATGTGATAGCCCTCGGGGGTCAAATGCACACCATCGGGCTGATGGGGGAGTCCACCCAGCATCCCGTTAGGGAGCATGATCACCGCGATGCCGCGGGCGCTGAGGCGACTTTGAATATCCGCTGTCCGGTCTGGGCTGCCCTTGCGTCGATCATTGCCGCCTGGCTGCAAAATAACCGCACGGGTCCCGTTCGGGACGGCGCGGTCCAGGCGTTGCAGCATCCCTTCCGTGGTATCGCCGTTGATGCCGGCGTTCACGACACGGACGTTCAATCCCTTCGCCCGCAAGATCGCTTCGAGCTGCGCGGGATAGGCCTGGTTGCGCGCCACGCCCTTGCCGTAGGTATTGCTCGCGCCAAGCGCGACTATGGTTGCGGCGTCAGCCGAACCGACGCCGAGGCTCAAAGCGGCGAGAAATGCGATGCATCCGACAATTCCCAACCGACGCGCACGCATGCTTCCTCCGCCCCATCCGTAGCTCCGGATGGAGGGGCAGCGTAGTCCGGGAAGCTGCATTCGCCAACGTACTTCCTCGTCGTCCCTGCGAAAGCAGGGACCCATACCGCGTGATCCTATTGATGAAAGAAGGTGGCGGATGCCTTGCACACACTACGGCCGGTGGTTATGGGTCCCTGCTCCGTGCGCAATAGCGCACTCGGCAGGGACGACGGCGGAGTGAAGGGCTAGATCGTGGCTCTAAACTACATCGTCGCGCCGAGCACCCACGGCGCGAATTCGGCGCCGCCGAAGTCAAAGCTCTCGCTCTTGGTCGGCTGGCCCGAGGCGGTCTTGAGGATGAGGTCGAAGATGCGCTGGCCGCATTCCTGCACGCTCTCTTCGCCGTCGAGGATGGTGCCGCAATTGACGTCCATGTCGTCTTCCATCCGCTTGTACATCGGCGTGTTGGTGGCGAGCTTGATCGACGGCGCGGGCTTGCAGCCGAACACGCTGCCGCGGCCGGTGGTGAAGCAGACGAGGTTGGCGCCGCCCGCGACCTGCCCGGTCGCCGCGACCGGGTCGTAGCCGGGCGTGTCCATGAACACAAAGCCCTTCTTGGTGACGGGTTCGGCATAGTTGAGGACGTCGACGAGGTTGGTGCTGCCGGCCTTGGCCATCGCGCCGAGCGACTTCTCGAGGATGGTGGTGAGACCGCCGGCCTTGTTGCCGGGGCTCGGATTGGCGTTCATCTCAGCGCCCTCACGCTGGGTGTACTCCTCCCACCAGCGCATCAGGCCGACCAGCTTCTCACCGACCTCGCGGCTGACGGCGCGGCGAGTCAACAGATGCTCGGCGCCATAGGTCTCGGGCGTCTCCGAGAGGATCACGGTGCCGCCGTGACGGACCAGCAAATCGCTCGCCGCGCCGAGCGCCGGATTGGCAGATACGCCGGAGTAACCATCCGAGCCGCCGCATTGCAGCGCCACGGTGAGTTCGCTCGCCGGCACCGCCTCGCGCTTGACCTTGTTGGCATCGGCGAGCGCCTCCTTCACGAAGGCAACGCCAGCTTCCACCGTCTTGCGGGTGCCGCCGACCTCCTGGATGTCCATCGCGCGCAGGCGGCCGGCGAGCTTCTGTTCCTGCATCAGGCCGCCGATCTGGTTCACCTCGCAGCCGAGGCCGAGCACGATGACGTTGGAGAAATTGACGTGCCGCGCATAGCCGCCGAGCGTGCGGCGGAGCAGCGCCAAGGGCTCGTCCTGGGTCATGCCGCAGCCGGTCTTGTGGGTCAGCGCGACGACGCCGTCGACATTCGGGTAATCGGCGAGCGGATTGTCGCCGGTGAACGGATTCTTCTTGAACATGTCGGCCACGATGCCGGCGACATGGGCGCTGCAATTCACCGAGGTGAGGATGCCGATATAATTGCGGGTCGCGACGCGGCCGTCGGCGCGGCGGATGCCTTCGAAGGTCGCCGGCAGATCGAAGTTCGGCACCGGCTTGACGTCGACGCCATAGGCATAATCCTTGGCGAAATCGCCCATGCCGCAGTTCTGCGTATGCACATGCTGGCCGGGCGCGATCGCCTGGGTCGCGAAGCCGATGATCTGACCGTAGCGCCGGATCGGCTCGCCTTGCGCGATCGGCTTGATCGCGACCTTGTGGCCCGCGGGGATCCGATCGACGGTGGTGACGCCATCGGCGACCTCCAGCCCCGGCGGCAGGCTCGCGCGCGCGATCAGGACGCTGTCGTCGGCGTGCAGGCGGATCACTTGTGCCGAGGCCATGGGAGCTCTCCTTGGTGTTTTCTTCACCTCTCCCCGTCCTTTACGGGGAGAGGTCGGATCGCGTCAGCGATCCGGGTGAGGGGCGAGGCACGATGTCACTTACAACGATGGTGCTCGCCGGATAGAGGCCCCTCACCCCAACCCTCTCCCCGCATCCGCCTTCGCCCGAAGGCGGGCTTCGGTGGACAAGAGAGCGGGGCGAGGGAGCAGAGCTAACATCGCGGACAGAGCTTACGCCTTGCCGCCGGACTTCTCGCGGGTCGCATTGACCTGCATCTTGGCGTAGACCTGCATCAGGCCGACTTCGTTCGACAGCGTCACGAGCTTGAAGCCCATGTTGATTGCGCGCACCGCGCCCTCGGCGCCCGAGCAGTGGATGCCCGGATTGAGGCCGCGCTTGCCGCACTCCTTGATGATCTTCTCGTAGATCTTGAGGATCTCCGGCTCGTCGCGATCGAGCTTCGGCACCAGGCCGTAGGAGAAGCCGAGATCGGACGGGCCGATATACACGCCGTCGATGCCTTCGACATCGAGGATCGCTTCCATGTTCTCGACCGCGGTCTTGGTCTCCATCATCGGCAGCAGCACGATCTCGTCGTTGGCGGTCTGCTGATAGGTGCCGGCCGAGCCGTACATGCCGGCGCGGATCGGGCCGTTGGAGCGCACGCCCTTCGGCGGATATTTGGCGTAGGAGACGAGGTTCTTGGCTTCCTGCGGCGTGTTGACCATCGGGCAGATCACGCCATAGGCGCCGCCGTCCAGCACCTTGCCGATGATGCCGGGCTCATTCCAGGGCACGCGGACCATCGGCGTCACCGGATGGGCGTGCATCGACTGGAAGCATTGCACCATCGACTGATAATCCTGCACACCATGCTGCATGTCGACGGTGACGCTGTCGAAGCCGCATTGCGCGATCACCTCGGCTGAAAACCCGGAGGGAATCGCAAGCCACGCGTTCACCACCGCCTTGCCGGATGCCCAGACTTGCTTGACCTTGTTTGCCATTGATCGCGTTTCCCTTTGCGGTTTATTGGGGGACGAGCCTTCAGCTGGTCGCCCGCTGGATAGAAACTTCGCTGACGCCGACTTCGCGCGCGGTATTCACTATCGCCGCCCAGGTGTCGTCAGGCAAGGGGATGCCGTTCCTGGTGCGATCGGCACGGGTTTTTCGCTCCGGATCACCTGGAACCAGCACGGAATCCGTGCCCGCGATCGGCTTGGTGGCGCGGATGAAATCGGTGTAGCGGGTGATTTCGCCGTCGAAGAAATTGCTGGTGTCGATCACCTTGGGGTCGATGTAGAACGCCATCATGCCGTTGGCGAAGCGCCGGTCTGACGACGTCGCGCCGGTGCCGGTCAACGCGCCACCGAGCAGTTCGCAGATGAAGGCAAGACCCGAGCCCTTGTGATCGCCGAAGGCGCGGATCGCGCCGGTTCCCTTGGTGTGGTCGCGCGGTCCGTCCGGCGTGTACGGACCATACAGCACGTGCGGATCCTCGCTCAGCGTGCCGTCGGCATCGACGAGCGCGCCGGTCGGCAGCTTCTTGCCGCCGCGGCTTGCGACCAGGCACTTGCCCTCGGCGACAACCGAGGTCGCAAAATCGAGCACAATCGGATCCTGGCCCTGACGTGGAATGCCGACGCAATACGGCGCAGTGGACAGGCGCTTCTCGACGCCGCCGTAAGGCGCAACCAGCAGCGAGCCGGCCGCGGTCACGAAATGAATTGAAACAAGGCCTTCGGCGGCGGCCATCTCGGCCCAGTCGCCGACGCGGCCGAGATGACCGGAGTTGCGCAGCGCGACCGCGGCGAGCCCCGCCTTCTTGCACTTCTCGATGCCGAGCTTGACCGCAACCGGCGTGACGGTCTGGCCATAGCCGAACTTGCCGTCGACCACCGCGAGCGACGGCGTGTCGACCACCACCTCCGCAGTCTGGTTCGGCACGATCGAGCCCATCTTCTTCCACCTGACATAGACGGGCACGCGGATCACGCCGTGGCTGTCATGCCCGGTGAGGTTCGCTGTCGTCAGATAGGTCGCGATGCGCTTCGCCTCTTCCGGAGAGGACTCCGAATGGGAAAACACCTCGGACACGAAGTTGATGAGGTTATCGACCTTGATGGTGACCATGAAAAACCAGCTCGCTCAGTAAAGCACAGGACGTTGTCAGGCGTGGGTCTTGGCGTGGCCGCCGAGATAGGCCGCGGCGATGGCTTCATTGCCCCACAATTCGTCGGGCTTGCCGCCCAACACGATCCGCCCCGTTTCCAGGACGAAGCCGTGATCGGCGACCGAGAGTCCCATGCGCGCATTTTGCTCGACGAGCAAGACCGTGGTGTCCTTCCTGATCTGCGAAATGATGCGGAACACCGCCTGCACGATGACAGGCGCCAGCCCGAGCGACGGTTCGTCGAGCAGCAACAGCCGCGGCTTGGCCATCAGGCCGCGCGCCACCGCGACCATCTGCAGCTGGCCGCCCGACAGCGTCCAACCGAGCGCGTTGGAAAAGGCGCGGATGTCCGGAAACAGGTCGAACATCGCGTCGGCCTCGCGCGAGATCTGCGACGCCGACACCTTCCGGTTCGACGCGCCGAGCATGATGTTCTCTTTCACGGTGAGGCCCGGAAACACGCGGCGGCCTTCCGGCACATGCGAGATGCCGAGCCGGACGATCGCTTCCGGCCCGAGGCCCGCGATCGAGTGGCCGTCGAACATAATGTCGCCGGAGGCGGGCTTGGCGAGGCCTGAGATCGCGCGCAACGTGGTCGACTTGCCGGCGCCGTTGGCGCCGAGCAGCGTGACCACCTGGCCCTGCTCCACGGCGATGGTGACGCCGCGCAGCGCCTCGATCTCGCCGTAGCGGACCACGAGATTGCGGATTTCGAGCAGCGGCATCATTCGCTCCCGAGATAGGCGGAGACGACGTCGGGATGGCGCAGCACCGCCATGGACTCGCCATCCGCGATGCGGCGTCCGAAGTTCAGCACGGTGATGTGCTGGGCGGCTTCCGAGACCAGCGTCATGTCGTGATCGATGATCAGGATCGTGAGGCCCTGGGCTGCGATGCGCTTGAGCAGCTCATGCAGCTCGAGCTTCTCGGTCGAGTTGAGGCCGGCCGCCGGCTCGTCGAGCAGCAGCAGCGTCGGGTTCGACGCCAGCGCCCGCGCGATCTCGATCAGGCGCTGGTGGCCGTAAGAGAAGCTCGAGATCAATTCGTTGGCGCGGTTGCCGAGCCCGACGAAGGTCAGCGCCTCCATCGCGCGCTCGGTCAGCGCGTCCTCGCCCTTCCCGATCATGGTGTTGCCGGGCCGTTCGGCGCCGATCTCGACATTCTCCAGCGCGGTCATCGAACGGAACAGGCGGATGTTCTGGAAGGTGCGTCCGAGGCCCGCCGCCGTGCGCTGATGCGGCGCCATATTGGTGATGTCGGTGCCGTCGAGCACGATCCTGCCCGCGGTCGCCTTGTAGAGACCGGACAGCACGTTCAGCGTCGTGGTCTTGCCGGAGCCGTTGGGCCCGATCAGCGCGTGCACGCCGCCGCGCTTCACCGCGATATCGACGCCGTCCACCGCCTTGAGGCCGCCGAAATGCTTCGAGAGCCCGGTCACTTCGAGCACGATGTCGCCGCCTGACGTCGCCGGCTTGAGCTGCAAGGCCGCCGCGGCCGGCGGCGCCTTGGTGTGCGCACGCCAGCGCGTGAATGCGTCCGACACAAAACCCCAGATACCGTCGGGCATGAAGCGGATGATCAGGATCACGAACAGGCCATAGATCGCCAGATAAAGTCCGGGCACGCTCTTGAGGAAGCGCAGCCATTCCGGGATCAGGATCAAGAGGCCCGTACCGATCACCGAGCCGATCGGCGAGGCCACGCCGCCGAGCAGCGACATGGTCAGGAACACGATCGATTCCGCGAACGAGAACTGATCCGGGCTGACATAGGCGAAGCCGCCGGCGAACAGACCGCCGGCCAGACCGCCGAGCAACGCGCAGAGCCCGAAGGCGTAGATCTTGGTGCGGAACACGTCGATGCCGTTGACGCCCGCCGCAAGCTCGTTGTCGCGCACCGCGCGCATGGCGCGGCCGAGCTTGGTGTCCGGCAGATGCCAGACCAGATAGCCGACGATCGCGAGCATCGCGACGCAGAAGGCCAGATAGCTCTGCGAGGACTGGAACAGCTCCGGCCGGCGAATATTGGCAACGCCGTCCGGCCCGTGGGTCACGCCGATGGCGTTGATCATCACCAGCGTCACGATCTGCTGGAACGAGATCGTCACCATCGCAAGGTAGTGCCCGCCCAATCTGAGCGTCGACATGCCGAGGAACGCGCCGGCGATCAGCGTGATCGCGCAGGCGCCAACCAGGCAGAGCCAGAAGTTCAGATGCAGATCCGCGGTCCCGAGCCCGACCGCATAGGCGCCGAAGCCGAAGAACGCGGCCTGCGCGAGGTTGATCTGGCCGCACAGGCCGAGCACGACCGACAGCCCGAACACCGCGATCGAGAAGGTCGTGGCCTGCAGCAGGATGTTGAGGATGTAACCGTCGAACTGCATGCCGGCGGCGAGCGCCACCAGCACCGCGGCGCCGATGAAGTACGGCAGATGGCGGATGATCAACGGCTTCGAGCGCACGGCCGGCGCGGGGATCATGTTGTCGGTGGCGCTCATGCTTTCTCCGCGACACGTTCGCCGAAGATGCCCTGCGGCCGGAACACCAGGAAAGCGATCAGCACCAGGAAAGCAAAGCCGTCCTTGTATGGCACCGAGATGTAGGCTGCACCGAACGTCTCGATGACGCCGAGCGCGAGGCCGCCGACGATGGCGCCGGCGACGTCACCGAAGCCGCCGATGATGGTCGCGGCAAACGCCTTCAGCGCAATCGTCGAGCCCATCTGGATCGAGACGAACAGCACCGGCGCGACCAGGATGCCGGCGAGACCGCCGAGCACGGCCGAATAGATGAAGGTGATCATGATCATGGTGGAAACGGAAATGCCGAGCAGCGAGGCCATTTCCTTGTCCTGCGAGGTCGCCTGCAGCTTCTTGCCGAGCAGCGTCTTCTCGAAGAACCAGAAATTGAACAGCACCAAGAGGATCGTGACGCCGATGATCAGAAGATACTGGCTGTCGAGATAGACCGGGCCGAGCTGAATGCCGGGCGTATCGAACCAGCCCTGCAGCACCTGCGGCTGCGGGCCATAGATCGCAAGCACCGAATTCGACAGCAGGATCGAGGCACCAATGGTGGCGATGATCACGGGCAGATAGGTGCGATTGCGCAGTGGATAGTAGACGCCGAGATTGAAGATGACGCCGAACAACGCCATGCCGGCGAGCGCAATCAGGAACGACAGCCAGTAAGGCCAGCCGAGATCGACCGAGAACACCACCATCAGATAGGCGGCCACCATCGAGAACTCGCCTTGCGCGAAGTTCACTACGTTGGTGGCACGGAAGATCAGCACGAAACCGAGCGCGACCAGCGCGTAGACCGCGCCAATGCCGATTCCGGTAAAGAGCAGTTGGAGGACGAGATCCATGACGAGCGCTCGATCTGAGAATTGTGTCGCGAACGAACGGCCTCTCCCAGGCGACCCGGAGAGGCCGAACCGCTATCAATCGTTGAAGTCGATATGCTTGTCGTAGACGATCTTGCCCTTGTCGTTCTTCACGACATTGTAGCCGTGCAGACCGTCGCCGTTCTTGTCGAAATTGTACTCGCCCTCGGCGCCGGCGAACTTCTGCGTCGCAAGGATGGCGTCGCGGATCTTGTTCGGATCGGTCGAGCCGGCCTTGTTGATCGCCGCCGACAGGATGGTGATCGCATCGTACGGCCAGGCGCTCTGGTTGTCGGGCGCGGTCTTGTAGGCATCGCGATAGGCCTTGCCGAACGCCTTCGCGGCATCGCTCGAATCCTCGGCGAAGTCGGCGACACCGTAGGTGTTGAACAGCGCGGGGCCGGCGAGCTTGGTCGAGGAGACCGCCACCACCGAGGGCGAGCCGACCCAGGGGATATTGACGCCGAGTTGGCGCAGCTGGCGGGCGAAGATGCCGAGATCGTTCTCGAAGGTGAAGTAGGTGCCGAGCACGTCAGCGCCGGACTGCTTCACGGCCAGCACGACCGGGGTGAAGTCCTGACTCTGGTTGGCATAGCCTTGGTCAAGCACCGGCGGCGCGCCAAGCTTGGTCAGCGCTTCGGACAGCGCCTTGCCCCCTGCGGTACCGAAGGCGTCGGTGGAATGCACGATCGCCCATTTCTTCTTGCCGAGCGTGTTGACGCCGAAGTCGGCGATCACGCGGCCGGAATAATTGTCGTTCGGACGGAAGCGGAACAGCCAGGGATTGCCGGAATGGGTGAGATCGGGATTGGTGCCGCCGATCATCACAGGCTTGCCGACCTTGATTACGTCGGGCGCCATCGCCTGCACCTGGGTCGAACGGATCGAGCCGAGGAATGCAACGATGTCGGATTGCGCGGCGAGCTTGGAGAATGCCAGCACGATTCCCGGATTGGTGGTCTGATCATCCTCGATGACGAGCTCGACCTGCTTGCCGAGCACGCCGCCGGCCTTGTTAACCGCGGCCAGCGCCAGCTTGGCGCCGTTCTGGGCCCACAGCCCCTGCTCCGCGGCGGGTCCGGTCACCGGCACGCACATGCCGATCTTGATCGTCGCACCCTGCGCCCAAGCGCTGCGCATCAGCGCCGGTGCAGCGAGACCTGCCGCCAAACCGGCGGAAAACTCACGTCTCGTCAGTTTCATTCCATCCTCCCTGTGATGCGCCGAGCTTGCTGTCGGCTGCGTTGAGACGAGCGGACGCGTCGATCTGTCGGCCCATCCGCAGCCATCAAACGGCGCGACGAGCAAACGTGAGCGCCGCTGCAGTGCACAAGACGTACAACGGCGACCATCAATCTGGCGTTTGATCCAGCTAAACATGATTGCACATTGCACGCAATAGTCAAAAGTTCGCTGGCAGAGGTGCGTAAATGCCTGCTACGAGCGACCATGACGCGATCACGTGATAGTGTGGCCAGCGGGCAGCCATTCCATGTCGATTCCACGAGCGAAATCGCAAACCAGACGAAAACAGCCGGCTTACGCGCTGATCAAGAGCGCATTGGCAAAGCACATCCGGGCCGGCGACGTTCCACCCGGAACGGTCCTCTCCGAATCGGCGATCGCGACCTTGTTCGGCTCCAGCCGCTCTCCGGTGCGGCAGGCTTTCGAACAGCTCGAGCATATCGGTCTGGTGCGCCGGTTCGATGGTCGCGGCGTCATCGCCGGCAAGCGCAAGGTCGACCCTCGGCGCGTCCCGATCACACCGGAAATGTTCGGGCTGACCGACGGCCCCGTCGACGCCGTGCGCAGCGACGCCTGGGATACGCTCTACTACAAGCTCGAACGTGAGATCATTTACCGGTCGCTGTTCGGACGCTTCCGCGTCAGCGAGCTCGCATTGGCGCGGCATTTCCGGGTGGGGCGCACGGTGGCGCGCAACCTGCTGCTGCGTGCGCAGGCGATCGGCATCCTCGAGAAGGGCGCCAAGGCGCACTGGTACGTGGTGCCGTTGGACGAGGATCGCCTCCGCGACATCTTCGAGGTGCGCGCAACGCTCGAGCCGCTGCTCCTCAAATCCGCGACGGCGACGATTCCTGCCGCCCTGCTCGACCGGATGGCGGAGCGGCTGCGCGAGGGGATCCAGCACCGCGACCGCGTCGGCGTCGGCGAACTCGATGAGATCGAAGGCGACCTCCATATCCGCTGCCTGGGCTACGGCGCCAATCGCGAGATGATCGAAGCGCTCAAGCGCACCCATTGTGCGTTCGTGATCGGCAAGCACATCCAGGTCGCCCTGACCGCGCCGCAGATCGATTCCTTCATGGACGAGCATCTGGTGATCATCGAGGCTTTGCGCGCGCGGGACGGCGACGCGGCGGCAGCCATCTTGCGCCGCCATATCGAATGGTCCCACTCGAAGGTTGCGGGCTGGATTGCCGAATTCCGCGCCATCAACGTGATTTCGCGCGTGCCCTACATGGCCTGAGGGCGAATGCCGCGCATGATCGCAGCTACTCGTCAGCCTCGACTTCGGCGTCATCGGACGAGCCCATTCCGGCCAGGCTCGCTTCGAGCGCGCCCAGCATCTCCTGCAATTCGGCAAGCTTGCGCGCCCCGAAGCGCCGGGTGATCTCGGCATAGATCACCTCCGACGTCGGCGCCACCGCCTCGATCAGCTTCAACCCTTTGGCGGAGATCGAGACCACCGCGCGCCGCGCGTCGTTCTCCGCCGCCTTGCGCTCGATCAACGCGCGGCCCTCGAGATCGCGAAGGATTCGCGATAGGCTCGGGCCGAGCAGAAACGCCATGCGCGCCAGTTCGGTGACCTCGATCTCGTCGACCGCGGTGAGCGCGCGCAGGATCCGCCATTGCTGCTCGGTCAGCCCGTGATTGCGCAGCGACGGACGGAATTGCCGCATCACAGCCTCGCGGGCGCGAAGCAGCGACATCGGCAGCGAGCGCGAGAACTCGCGCATCGGGGTCCGTCGCGCCACCGCGTCGTCGCCCTGCCCGGGCTGAATGTCGTTCGAATTTTTGCGCGCCATTACCTAATCCTGCGCAACAAATTTTTGCGTCGCAGCATGCCCTGATTCAGTTTGCGGGAATTCACTTAACATGTTAATCATCTCCCGGCATCCACTTTTGTGTAGCACGCATGGCCCTCTCCAAGGACGATATCCGCGGTGCAGCCGAACGGCTCGACGGCGCGGAAAAGACCCGCAAGCAAATCCGCCAGCTCTCGCTGGAATACCCCCGCATCACCCTCGATGACGCCTACGCGATTCAGAAGGCCTGGGTCGAGATGAAGGTGGCGCAGGGCCGCGTCGTCAAGGGCCACAAGATCGGCCTGACCTCGAAGGCGATGCAGAGCGCGCTCCATATCGACGAGCCCGATTCTGGAATCCTGCTCGACGACATGTTCTTCGCCGATGGCGGCCTGGTGCCGACCGACCGCTTCATCGCCACCCGCGTCGAGGCCGAGCTCGCCTTCGTGATGAAGCATCGCCTGGCCGGGCCGAACTGCACACTGTTCGATGTGCTCAACGCCACCGATTTCGTGGTACCGGCGCTGGAGATCCTGGATACCAGGGTCGAGCGCGTCGATCCCGAGACCAAGGCGACGCGCAAGATCTTCGACACCATCGCCGACAACGCCGCCAATGCCGGTATCGTGCTCGGCGGCCGGCCGATCCGCCCGCTGGACGCCGACCTGCGCTGGATCGGCGCGTTGTGCTTCCGAAATGGCCAGCTCGAGGAAACCGGTCTGGCCGCCGGCGTGTTGAATCATCCGGCGACCGCGGTGGCGTGGCTCGCCAACAAGATCGCGCCGAACGGGCTGGCGCTGGAAGCCGGCCAGGTCGTGCTGGCGGGCTCCTTCATCCGTCCGATCGAGACCCGCAAGGGCGACACCATCCAGGCCGACTACGGACCGTACGGTTCCGTGAGCTGCTACTTCGCTTGACGCCTTCAGCAGGAGCGCTGCATGCCGCATTTCACGCTTGAATACTCCGCCAATCTCGACGATGTCGTCGACATGGGCGCGACGGTCGAACTGGTCCGCAAGGCCGCGGTCGAGACCGGCATCTTCCCGCTCGGCGGCATCCGCGTCCGTGCCGTCAGATGCGAGCACTATGCGATCGCCGACGGCCGCAAGAATTACGGCTTCCTCGACATGGTGCTCCGGCTCGGCGAAGGCCGCGATCTCGCCACCCGCAAGAAGGCCGGCGAGCACATCTTCAAGGCGCTGTCGGCCCATCTCGATCCGGTCTTCGCCAACAGCAAATTCGCGTTGTCGTTCGACATGCAGATCAACGACAAGGACACCAGCTGGAAGCGCAACAACATCCACGATGCACTGAAGGTGGAGACGGTCAATGGATAAAGCCGCCGCGAAATCGTCAGCCGACGTATTCCAAGCCAACCGCGATCGCGCCGGCCCGCTGCTTGCAAGCTTGAAAGCCGAAGGCATCGGCCATGTGATCGACGGCAAGATCGTGCCGGCGGCCTCCGGGCAGACCTTCGAGACGAAATCGCCGATCGACGGCACGGTGCTGGCGACCGTCGCGCGCGGCAATGCCGAGGATATCGACCGTGCCGCGACTGCCGCGTCCAAGGCCTTCAAGGCCTGGCGCGACATGCCGGCGGCGCAGCGCCGCAAGCTGCTGCATCGCGTCGCCGATGCGATCGAGGCGCGCGCCGACGACATCGCCGTGCTCGAATGCATCGACACCGGCCAGGCGCACCGCTTCATGGCCAAGGCCGCGATCCGCGCCGCGGAGAATTTCCGCTTCTTCGCCGACAAATGCGGCGAGGCCCGCGACGGCCTCAACACGCCTTCGGACGAGCACTGGAACATCTCGACCCGCGTGCCGATCGGCCCGGTCGGCGTGATCACGCCGTGGAATACGCCGTTCATGCTCTCGACCTGGAAGATCGCGCCGGCGCTCGCCGCCGGCTGCACCGTGGTGCATAAACCGGCGGAATGGTCGCCGGTCACCGCCGATCTGCTGGTCAAACTCGCAAAACAGGCCGGCATCCCCGACGGCGTGCTCAACACCGTGCATGGTTTCGGCGAGGAGGCCGGCAAGGCGCTGACCGAGCACCCCGCCATCAAGGCGATCGGCTTCGTCGGCGAAAGCGCGACGGGCTCGGCGATCATGGCGCAGGGCGCGCCGACCCTGAAGCGGGTGCATTTCGAGCTCGGCGGCAAGAACCCGGTGATCGTATTCGACGATGCCGACCTCGACCGCGCGCTCGATGCCGTCGTGTTCATGATCTACTCGCTCAATGGCGAGCGCTGCACGTCGTCGAGCCGGCTGCTGGTTCAGGAGAGCGTCGCCGGCAAGTTCATCGAGAAGCTGACCGCGCGCGTCAAGGCGCTCAAGGTCGGCCACCCCCTCGATCCCGTCACCGAGATCGGGCCGCTGATCCATGAGCGGCATCTCGCCAAGGTGTGCAGCTATTTCGACGTCGCAAAGAAGGACGGCGCGACGATCGCGGTCGGCGGCCAGCCGCATGACGGCCCCGGCGGCGGCCACTATGTGCAGCCGACGCTGGTCACCGGCGCGAACTCGGCAATGCGCGTCGCGCAGGAGGAGGTGTTCGGCCCGTTCCTGACCGTGATCCCGTTCAAGGACGAGCGAGAGGCGATCGAGATCGCCAATGGCGTGCAATACGGCCTGACCGGCTATGTCTGGACCGGCGACATGGGCCGCGCGCTGCGCGTGGCGGATGCGCTGGAAGCCGGCATGATCTGGCTCAACTCGGAAAACGTCCGCCATCTGCCGACTCCGTTCGGCGGCATGAAGTCGTCAGGCATCGGCCGCGACGGCGGCGACTACTCGTTCGACTTCTACATGGAAACCAAGCACGTCTCGCTCGCGCGCGGGACGCACAAGATTCAGAAACTGGGAATTTGATTGCACGTCGTTCCGGGGTGGCGCGTAGCGGCGAACCCGGAACCTCGAGATTCCAGGTCTGGTCCTTCGGACCATCCCGGAATGACGGACACAAATTGAGGAAACACCGATGCCCGTTCCGACACACGTTTTCGATCCGCCGTTCAACATCATCCGCAGCAGCCATGCCGTGCTCGACGTCACGGATCTCGACAAGAGCGCCGCCTTCTACGAAAAGACAGTCGGCCTCCACATCGAGGACCGCGACGACAAGTCGGTGTATCTGCGCGCCAGCGAGGAGCACCAGCATCACTCGGTGGTGCTGCGCAAGGCAGCGAAGGCGGCCTGCAACCGGCTTGGCTTCAAGGTCGGCAATGACGGCGACCTCGACAAGGCCACTGCCTTCTTCTCCGAGAACGGCATCGCCTACGCTTTCGTCGACCAGCCGTTTCAGGGCCGCACCCTGCAATTCACCGATCCGTTCGGCTTCCAGATCGAGCTTTACGCTACGATGGAGAAGCGCCCGCATCTGCTGCGGCGCTACGATCTCTACAAGGGCTGCCATCCGCAGCGACTCGACCATTTCAACGTGTTCGCCGCCGAGGTGCAGGACACCGTCGATTTCTACGCCCGGCTCGGCTTCCGCCTCACCGAATATGCCGAGGAGGACGGCGACAACGGCCGCATCGCAGCCGCCTGGATGCACCGCAAGGGCAACGTCCACGACTTCGCGATCACCAACGGCCGCGGCCCGCGCCTGCACCACATCGCCTATTGGGTACCGACCGCGATGAACATCGTGCATCTCTGCGACGTGATGGCCTCCTCCGGCTACCTCAAGAACATCGAGCGCGGCCCTGGCCGGCACGGTATCTCCAACGCCTTCTTCCTGTACATCCGCGATCCCGACGGCCACCGCATCGAGCTCTACACCAGCGATTATTTCACTGGCGATCACGACCATGAGCCGCTGCGCTGGTCGCTGCGCGATCCGCGCCGCCAGACGCTGTGGGGCGCGCCGGCGCCGCGCTCCTGGTTCGAGGAAGGCTCGACCTTCGCCGGCCAGGCGGTGCGCGAGCCGCGCTTCGTCGCCGACGTGCTGGTCGCGGACTGATACGAGATACTGTTCACCCGTCGTCCCTGCGAAAGCAGGGACCC
>NZ_LFIQ01000117.1:457324-462924 GCF_001189245.1 Bradyrhizobium pachyrhizi
CCACGTTGTTGCGAAGATCGTCGCCCCGCGTGCCATAATGTGAAGCCTGTGGTTATGGGTCCCGGCTCGCGCTTCGCTTGGCCGGGACGACACCAATGATTGGATTGCCGATGACTGCCCCTCGCCTCGCCACCTATTCCGTCAACGGCGCCACCAGCTATGGCGCGGTCACCGACACCGGCATCGTCGACCTCTCGTCGCGCTTCAAGGACTATCCGACCTTGCGGGAAGCGATCGCCGCCGGCGCGCTGAGCAGGCTCGTGGAGGACGCCGCCAGGCGCGCGCCCGACCACGCGCTCGACGCAGTCGCGTGGAAGCCGCCGATTCCCACGCCGGAAAAAATCATCTGCATCGGCGTCAACTACCCGGACCGCAATGCCGAATACAGGGACGGCTCGGACGCGCCGAAATACCCGAGCATGTTCCTGCGGGTGCCGCGGTCCTTCGTCGGCCACAACACGCCGGTGGTGCGGCCGCGCGTCTCGCCGCAGCTCGACTATGAGGGGGAGCTCGTGCTGGTGATCGGCAAGGCTGGCCGGCACATTGCGGAGAGCGTCGCGCTCGATCACATCGCCGCGATCACGCTCTGCAACGAAGGCACCATCCGCGACTGGGTGCGCCACGCCAAGTTCAACGTCACCCAGGGCAAGAACTTCGATTCCACCGGCAGCCTCGGCCCGTGGATCGTGCCCTACAGCGGTGAAGCGCAGATCGCCGATATCCGTCTGACCACGCGGGTGAACGGCGAGACCCGCCAGGACGACCGCACCTCGCGCTTGATCTTCGGCTTCCGCTACCTCATCAACTACATCTCGACCTTCACGACGCTGGTTCCCGGCGACATCATCGTCACGGGGACGCCGACCGGCGCAGGTGCGCGGTTCGATCCACCGCGCTATCTGAAGCCCGGCGATGTCGTCGAGGTCGAGGCCGAAGGCGTCGGCATCCTGCGCAATGGCGTCGTCGACGAAGCCACCTAACCTCACAAGCAAAGTGGACAGTGCCATGACCTCAACATCCGGCGGCGAAGCGATCGTCAACGGCCTCGTCGCCCACGGCGTCGACACCGTGTTCGGCCTGCCCGGCGCGCAGATCTATGGCCTGTTCGATGCCTTCCACCAAGCCCAGCTCAAGGTGATCGGCGCCCGACATGAGCAGGCCTGCGGCTACATGGCGTTCGGCTATGCACGCTCCAGCGGCAAGCCCGGCGTGTTCAGCGTGGTGCCCGGCCCTGGCGTGCTCAACGCCTCGGCGGCGCTGCTCACCGCATTCGGCTGCAACGAGCCGGTGCTGTGCCTGACCGGTCAGGTGCCGACGCAGTTTCTGGGCAAGGGCCGCGGCCATCTGCACGAGATGCCGGACCAGCTCGCGACGCTGCGCACCTTCGTGAAATGGGCCGACCGGATCGAATATCCCGACAACGCGCCCGCGCTGGTGTCGCGCGCATTCCAGGAGATGCTGTCGGGCCGGCGCGGCCCGGCTTCGCTGGAGATGCCGTGGGACGTGTTCACCCAGCGCACCCAGGTCGCCCCCATCAAGCCGTTCGATCCGTTGCCGGCGCCGCAGCCCGATCCGGACCGTATCAAGGCAGCTGCCGACCTGATCGCCGGCAGCAAGGCGCCGATGATCTTCGTCGGCAACGGCGCCATCGAGGCGCGCGAGGAGATCCTCGAATTGGCCGAGATGATCGACGCGCCGGTCGTCGCATTCCGCAGCGGCCGCGGCATCGTCTCCAACGCGCATGAGCTCGGGCTCACCATGGCTTCGGCCTACAAGCTCTGGCCGAAGACCGATCTGATGATCGGCATCGGCACGCGCCTCGAGCTGCCGACGATGTCGCGCTGGCCCTACCAGCCCGCCGGACTGAAATGCGTGCGCATCGATATCGATCCGGTCGAGCTGCGGCGCTGGCCGGCCGATGCTGGTGTGATCGCGGACGCCAAGACCGGCACCGCCGATCTCGTCGCCGCCGTGCGCAAGGTGGGCTACCGCAGGACTTCCGGCCGCCGCGCCGCGATCCGCGAGGCAACGGCCGCGACCGAGCAGGAGATCCAGCGCATCCAGCCACAGATGGCCTATCTGAAAATCCTGCGCGAGGTGCTGCCGGCGAACGCCATCGTCACCGACGAGCTGTCGCAGGTCGGTTTCGCCTCCTGGTACGGTTTTCCGATCTACGAGCCGCGGACCTTCGTCACCTCGGGCTATCAGGGCACGCTCGGCTCGGGTTTCCCGACCGCGCTCGGCGCCAAGGTCGCCAATCCGGACAAGCCGGTGGTCGCGATCACCGGCGACGGAGGCTTCATGTTCGGCGTGCAGGAGCTTGCCACCGCCGTGCAGTTCAAGATCGGCGTGGTGACGCTGGTGTTCAACAACAACGCATATGGCAATGTCCGCCGCGACCAACGCGAACGCTTCGACGGCCGCGTCGTCGCCTCCGACCTGGTAAATCCGGATTTCGTGAAGCTTGCAGAATCCTTCGGCGTCGGCGCCGCGCGCGTCACCTCGCCGGATCACTTCCGCCCCGTGCTGGAGAAGGCGCTGGCCGACGGCGGCCCTTACGTGATCTCGGTGGAAGTGCCGACGGATTCGGAAGTTAGCCCCTGGGCGTTCATCCATCCGGCGCGGAATAACTGAGCCAAACGCTCGTCATTCCGGAGCGATGCGCAGCATCGAACCTCAAATGCGCAATGCGCATCCGGGAATCTCGAGATTCCGGGTTCGCTTCGCGCCCCGGAATGACGACGCTAAGCGCTCTTCATGCCGCGTTGCAGCCGTGACGCGGCGATCACGAGCAGGCCGGCGCCGGCGACCGACCAGCAGGCGACCGGCGCCCAGTGCACCAGCGGCGCATAGTCCGGCATCTTCTGCAGGCCGCCCGCGACGGCCGCCATCCGCGCAAAAGTCGCGAGCGCGAGCGCCGAGAAGACGAGGCCGGTGACCTTGCCTTCCGCGCCGGTCTCCCCGATCGCAAGCGCCGCGGACACCGCGCTCATCAGCATGCAGCCCCAAGCGGCCCCCGCCATGAATTGCGCCACGATCAGGACGTTGAGACTGCCGGCGATTTCGGCGGCGATGATCGCAAAGGCGCCGAGCAGTCCCGCCGCGCCCATCACGATCAGGCCGCCGCGATGCTTGACGACGATGCTTGCCGGAAACATCGCGATGTTGAAGCCGATCCAGAAGACCGGCATCAGCCATTGCAGCTCGTCCGCCTTGGCAAAGCGCAAATAGAACGGCGCGCTGTTGATGTTGAAGTGCAGCTGGTAGCCGAGCGACAGCAGCACCATCGATCCGATCAGGAACATCGGCACCGCGCCGAGCCGCTTCGCCGGGGGCGCCAGCCGCGCCGGCTGCGCCTCTGCCGCGATACGGCGCTCGACGCCGGAGAAGGCGAGCGCCGTCAGCAGCAGCACGGCGCCTGACAGCACGAACGGCAGCCGTGCATCCTGGTTGCGCAGCACGACGCCAAGATAGGGCGAAACCGCGCCCGCAACGCCGTAACCCAGCATCGCCAGCGCCGCGAGGAACGGGACCGAGGGTTGCGCGCGATACTTGCCGAGCAGCGTCAGCGGCGGCGCCCGCAAGGCCGACGACGTCACGGCCCAGATCACGATCAGCACAATCAGCCAGACCTTTGCACCCGGCCCGGTGCCGGCGACGTAAGGCAACGCGATGAAGGCGGCGCAGGAGATTGCGGCAAGGATACCGACAAACAAGCCGAGGCGGCCGACCAGGCTCGAGATCCTGTCGGCAGCCATGCCCATCGCCGTGTCGGTGACGGTAAAGATGCCCTGATCCATCATCAGGATCAGGATCACGGTCGACGGTGCGATGCCGACATCGGCGCACAGCTTCGGCAGATAGATCAGATAGGTGGTCCAGCCCAGCGTGAACACGAGCTGCAGCACGGCGAGATAGACGCCGGTGCGGTTGACGGCGCGGTCAGCCTTGGTGGTCATCCGCCAAGTCTAGACCACCCGGCGCTTTAGCGCACCTTGCGGAAGGTCAAATTGATGCGCTGGCGGCCGAGCACGCTGTGCTCGCCATCGGCGAGCGGTGCGACGCCGTGATAAAATAGCCGTGACGGGCCGCCCCACACCGCAACGTCGCCATGTTCGAGTCGATAGCGGCGCGGCGTGTCGCTGCGCTGCAGGCCGCCGAACAGGAAGATCGCCGGCAGCCCGAGCGAGATCGACACGATCGGTGCGCGGTAGTCGAGCTCGTCCTTGTCCTGGTGCAGCGACAGTTTTGCGCCGGGGACGTAGCGATTGATCAGGCAGGCCTCAGGCGCGAAGCCGTTGAAGCCGGCTTCGTCAGCGGCGCCGGCGGCGAGCCTGCGCAACACCTCCGGCATTTCAGGCCAGGGTTGTCCCGAGTCGGGATCGATCGCATCATAGCGATAGCCGCTGGGATCGGAGACCCAGCCGACGCTGCCGCAATTGGTCATTGCGACCGACATGCGGTGGCCGGCCGGCGTGATCAGATGCCGGAACGGCGCCTGCTTGACGATGGCGCGCAATGCCGGGATCAGCTCGGCCTCGAACGGCCGGACAAAGCCGCGCAACAGCACCGCGCCATCCGCGATCGTCTCGTGCGACGGCCTTGCATCGCCAATTGTCTCGAACAGATCAGCGGCCACGCCTCTCTCGCGCTCACTTCGCGTCGTGGAAGATCACACCAACGGTGTGGCGATGGCCGGAGCGAATCCGGCTGACGCCGTGGCGCAGATTGACACGATACGGTCCGCGCGTCCCCTGCACCGGTCGATAATGCACGGCAAAGGCCACCGCATCGCCCTTGGTGAGCGGCACCACCTCGGGCCGTGACTGCATCCGCGGCCGCTGCTCGGTCAGCACGAATTCGCCGCCGGTGAAATCGCGCCCGGGCTGCGACAGCAGGATCGCGACCTGGATCGGGAACACATGCTCGCCATAGAGATCCTGATGCAGGCAATTGTAGTCGCCCTCGCCATATTGCAGCAGCAGCGGCGTCGGCCGCGTCTGTCCGGCATCGTGGCAGCGCTTCAGGAACGCCGCATGCGACGGAGGATATCGGATATCGATCCCCATCGTCTCGTTCCAGCAATTGGCTGTCGCGGTCAGCCGCGCATAGAGCGCCGGCCGCAGCTCCGCGATTAAATCCGGCAGCGGATAGGAGAAATACTTGTACTCGCCGCGGCCGAAGCCGTGACGGCCCATCACGATCCGGCTACGGAACTGGCTGTCGTCGGGATACAGCGCGGCGATGGCATCACATTCCTCAGGCGTCAGCAGACTGTTGAGGACGGCGCATCCCTGCCCGTCGAGGTCGGTCGTGATCCGGTCCCAATCGAGCCCGTCGACGCGGGCCGGGATGCCGGTGGGTAGGCGGGTGATGGTTTTGGCTGTTGCTGTCATGGGACGGAATCTGGCCCCTGATTGCGGGAGTCGCCACCCGATTTCCGATCGAAAGATGCAGAGAACGTCACCGCAATTACGGTGTCGTCTCGGCGAAAGCCGGGACCCATAACCACCGTCGCTAGTTGTTGAAATCGCTGGGGCCACAGCGTGCCAACCACAACGCCCCGTGGCTATGGGTCCCTGTGTCTTGGAAGTCTGTCA
>NZ_LFIQ01000118.1:0-9681 GCF_001189245.1 Bradyrhizobium pachyrhizi
TCTACCTCCTGGCTTTCGCCAGGACGACGGTGCTTACAAGATTTCGGAATACTGGAAATATATTCCTGATTTGCCCGACGTGTCAAGCTACCCTGTCGAAGGCCTGCAGCCGCGAGCTCCTTTGCATGGGGTTGTTTTCGATATTTTGCCAGCGCACCTGCGGCGGCCCTGCAAGCGGTAGACGTGGACCGTCTGCGCGGAAGCGATTCAACTCCGCACCATTGCACCGCTAACGAACCCGTGATTCAAAATATTCATTCGTCCGCGGGCCGCCGCGCGGCAAGGATTTTCCCCGTTTGGCATATTCCAAAACCGCAACGTTGCTATTTTCGCCACGGCCTTGCCACCCCGCCCGGCGCCGCCAAGATCAAACAGACGAACAATCGAGTCCGGGAGATCACCATGGGCCTTCAACAAACTCGCATCGAGTCGCTGCCGTTTGTGACCGCTGAACTGAACTATCTCGCGCCGACGCCGGGCAAGCCCCGGACCTACGCCTTCGATCCGCCGCCCGGCGAACCCAAATCCACCGCGCTGCCCGAAGCCCACAATGTTCCGATCTTTGACGGACGCCTGATCGCCGACAGCTTCTCGCTCGATCGCGAGGGCTTTGCGCTGGTCAAGCATCCGACCAGCGTGAAGGATTATTACGACGAGAACGAAGTCCGCAACGTCTACTATCCCGCCGTCGAAGCCTTCCTGAAGGCGACGCTGAAGGCGGATCGTGTCTTCATCTTCGATCACACCGTGCGCAAGCGCGTCGAGGGTGCGGCGGACATCCGCGGCGGCGGACCGCGCCAGCCCGCGACCCGCGTCCATGTCGACCAGACCGCCGTCTCCGGCCGCAACCGCGTGTTCGAGCACCTGCCCGACGAGGCCGAGCAGCTGGTCAAGGGCCGCATCCAGGTGATCAATCTGTGGCGTCCGATCCGCGGCCCGCTGCGCGATTCACCGCTCGCGATGGCCGACGGCACCACCGTCGCGCCGGAGGATCTCATTGCTTCGGACCTGATCTATCCCAACCGCAGCGGCGAGACCTACTCGGTGAAGTACAATCCGAACCATCGCTGGTTCTACATTCCCGAGATGACGCCGGACGAGGCGATCCTGCTGAAATGCTACGACTCTGCCACCGACGGCCGCACGCGGTTCGGGCCGCATACCGCGTTCGTCGATCCCACCACGCCCGCGGACGCCGCGCCGCGCGAGAGCATCGAGCTGCGCACGCTGGTGTTCCATAAGCAGTAAGGGCGACGAAAATCTCAGCGAACTCGTCATGCCTGGGCTCGTCCCGAGCATCCACGTCTTCGGCCCTGCGTGAAGCAAGACGTGGATGGCCGGGACAAGCCCGGCCATGACGGCGTGTGGGGTGCCAAGATCGCGTTGCCGCCAAAGTTGGCACGCGCTGCCCAATAATGTTACGCCCGTCGCCAAACCGCTCGGGGAAGAGGCGATTCGTGGACGGCGTGGTGACGAAGGAAGAGGCGGGGATCGGGTTCCGCGCCCTGGTGCTTGCGCTTCTGGCATTGGCCTCCGGCCACATGCTGTCGACGCTGCTGCGGACCATCCCGGCGATCAGCCTCGATCTGATGGCGTCGGATTTCGGCACCTCGCCGCAGGCGCTGGCGAGCCTCACCTCGATCTATCATTTCTCCTTTGCCGCCTCGCAAATCCCGGTCGGCGCCGCGATGGATCGCTTCGGCGTGCGGCCGGTGTCGCTGAGCCTGCTCGCCGGTACCGTGGTCGGAACGCTGGTCTCGGCGCTGGCGATGGGGCCTGCGAGCTTTGTGCTTGGCCAGCTCATGCTTGGCGTCGCCACTTCCGGCATGCTGATGTGCCCGATGACGCTTGCGGCGAAGCAGATGTCGGCGGCGAAGTTCGGCCTGTGGTCCGGTCTGATCCTCTCGATCGGCAATATCGGCATGCTGCTGTCGGCAAGCCCGCTGGCCTTCGTGGTCGATCAGTTCGGCTGGCGCGCCGGTTTCTGGGTTTCGGCCGGCTTCGGCATCGTGGTGCTGATCGCGGTGTTCGCGCTGGTGCCGCGGCAGCCGGCGGCGCATGCGGATGATTCCTCGCCGCTGCACCAGATGGCCGAGGTGCTGCGGCTCGGCATGTCGCGCGGGCTGCGCGGCTTGATCGCGCTGTCGCTGGTGTCGCTCGGCGCGTCGCTGACCTTGCGCGGCTTGTGGGGTGGCCCGTGGCTGATGGACGAGAAGGGGCTGAGCCGGATCGAGGCCGGCAATGTGCTCGGCCTGTTCACGCTGGCGATGATCGTCGGCCCGGCCTGCATCGGCGCCTTCGATCGCAAGTTCGGGCACCGCCGCGCCATGGTGGCGGTGACGCACGCCATCGCCGCGCTGCTGCTCGTCTTGATGGCGGCCGGTGCGCCGCATTTCCCGGTCTCGAACCTCTTCGGCGTTGCCGTGATGCCGACGCAATATGACCTGGTGCTGTTGATCCTGATCGGGCTCGCGACCTCGGCGCAGCCGCTGATTTACGGCATGACGCGCCAGCTTGTCGCCGCGCAGAACACCGGCAAGGCGCTGTCCTCGGTCAACCTCGCGTTCTTCCTTGGCGCAGCGCTGCTGCAATCGAGCACCGCGGGCGTCGCGGCGCTGTTCGGGCTGCCCGCGGTGCTGCTGTTCATCGCCGGCGCGCTGGCGATCGGGACCGTGCTGTTCCTGATCTACACCAGGCCTGCCTAGATCGTCTGCGCCTGCTTGCGAATTTCGTTGGCGAGCGGCCGCAGGGAATCCACTCCGCGTGGCCCCACCAGGGAGTAGCCCGTACCGCCGTCAGCCCACGAGAAGCCCGCGACGTCACTGCCCGAATGCGGCGCCATCGGTGCGTTCTGGTCCGACGTCATCGGGCGGGTGAGAACCACAAGCCGCTCGCCGCGATCGTCGTCGTACATGAACATGGCCGCAGGACCATGTGCGGTCGGCACTACCCGTCCGCCCATCAAACGATATCCCGACTTGGTGAGATCTGGCAGCTTCACCGGTTGATGCAACCGGTTGGAGACCCATTGCACAAGCTCGGTGCTGTCGCGCAGCTCGACCGGCCGCGTGCGATCGGAGGCGTACACTCTGTAGGAATCGCTGGCCTCCTCGGCGAGCGCCACAATTCCGCCGACCGGTGCCTGTGTCGCGCCACGGATCACCCATCCGCCGAGGCCGCCGAGCGAGAGCATCAGCATCGCTGCGATGGCCCAGCGCAACGACGAGGGGCGGCGGCGTGGGCTCTCGATCATCCTGGCGAGGTTGAGCCGCGGCGGCAGTGGCTCCTCGGCGATCGGCAGCAGCACCGATCGCAAAAGGTTACGCTCATCGGAGTAGGCGGCGATGCGCTTGGCCACGTCCGGATGCTTGTCCAGATAGACGCGGACCTCAGCCTCGCGTTCCGGCTCGAGCGCGCGATCGACATAGGCATGCAGATCGTCTTCTGTAATGGGTCGGTTGCTCATGTCTTGTTCCGCAATTGCACGATATTATGATCCAGGTCGCCCGGCGTCTCCTCCAGTTCGTGATGCAGCCGCTCGCGGGCGCGCGCGAGGCGGGACATCACCGTGCCAACAGGCACGCCGAGCACCTTCGCGGCATCGGCGTAGGACAAATCCTCGACGCCGACGAGCAGCAGCACCGCACGTTGGTCATGCGGAAGCCTGGCGAGCTTCGCCATGACGTCGCGATACATCACCTTGTGCTCCTGCGCCGCTTCCTGACCGAATGCATCCTCGTTGGTTTCGTCGATCGCGACATGAACGCCGCGCACCGTTGCGCGGCGAAATTGGTTGATGGCGAGATTATGCAGGATCGCGAACAGCCACGGGCGCGGATTGTCCGACCGCCGCTGCTCCCAGTGGATGACGGCACGTTCCAGGCAGTCCTGCACCAGGTCGTCGGCCGCGGCGTGATGGCGGACCAGGGCCCGCGCATAACGCCGCAAGGCTGGTATCAGCGGCTCGACCAGGTGCAGCATGTCGCTCATGGCGCTTGTACCTGCACGACCGCGCCGAGTTTCGCCGGCTCGCCGGATGCGATGACGAGGTAACGCCGCTCGGTCCTGGCCGCGCTCTGCACGATCTGCCGGATCGGACCGGCCGCGTTGACGATGGCGGAGCCGGCCGGATTGGTCATGAAGGCTGCCAGCGGCTCCACCATGCCGCCACCGTCGGCGTGTTCGGCCAATCCCAACACGTAGCGCTGCTTCGGCTCGAGCCCGGTCACGGAAGCCTGCAGCACCTGGATCAGCCCTTGATCGAACAGCGATACGCTGGTCGGCGGCTTCTCGCCCTTGGCTTCCTTTTTCGGTGCGAGCGCGAGGTGAGCCGCCTGGCCGGCGACGCCGAGGGCTTGCAGGTTCTGGCGGTCATCCGGATTTGGCGCGGCGTTCGGCACATAGACGATCGCCTGCGGCGCCTGGCCGATCGGGATGTTGGCGATCACCTTGTTGGTTGCGGTGTCGATCGCCGCCAGCGCGTCGGCGTTTTCGAGACCGACATAGACCCGCGTGCCGTCGCCGGACGGCCAGACGCCGTGCGGCAGATTGCCGACGGGGATGGTCGCGACTTGCGAGAAGTCGTCGGTTCGGCACACCTTGACCTCGTTGGTGCCGCCGATCGTGACATAGGCGAGCGTGCCTTTAGGCGTCTTCGCGAAATTGACATGGTTGGTGATCGGGCCGGTGTCGATCGTTTTGATCAGGTTGAACGGCGGCTTGGCGTTGAACACCTGCGTCCTGCCGACATCCTTCAGCGTGAACCAGACCTGGTCGCCATCGGGCGACGCCGCGATGTTCGGGCAGAACGGGCTTTCCTGCTTCACCTTGGCGACGATCTGATGGTCTGCGACCGAGACCACGTCGATCTCCGGATTGAACGACGAACAGATGTAGCCGTACTTGCCGTCGGGCGAGAAGATCTGCATGCCGGGTCCCGCGGGCACCTCGATGCGCGTCGTTTCCTTGAAGCTCTGCGCGTCGATGACCGAGATGTAATTCTCGCCGCGCACCGTGACCCATACTTCCTTGCCGTCGGGCGTGAAGAACGCCTCGTGCGGTGACCGCCCGATATAGGTGACGTGCTTGACCGAGTTGGTTGCCGTGTCGATGAAGCTCACCGAGTTCGAACCGATCGAGACCACCGCGAGGGTGCGGTGGTCGGGCGAATAGCCCATGCCGTGGACCAGCACCTGGCCCTTGTAGAGCGGGCTGAAATTGCCCGGCTGCGGGTCGCCGAGCCGGATCACGCCGAGCAGCTTGTTGTCGGCCGGGTCGGTAACCGACACCGTGTTGGAGAACTGCTCGGCGGCGTAGACGCGATCGTGATGGCTGACCGGAATGTCGGGCGAGGACGCAGCGCCCGGCGCCTGTCCGGCGAAAGCAGGGCTCGACATCGCCAGCACGGTCGTGGCCAGCAGGCTCTTGAGGATTTGACGGTTCATCGCTCGAAACTCCTAGTTCTTCATTCCGTGGGACATGTTCATATGATCGTGAGCGGCGGGCGCCGGGGTCTGCTGCGTCGGGGCCGGCACGGACGCCGTAATCGGGTCTCCGATCGCGAGCTTCATGGCGTCGATCTCCTGCCGCTGCTCGACGATGATTTCCTGCGCGATCCGGCGCAGCTGCTCGTTCTTGCCGTAGCGGAGCTCGATCACGGCCATGTCGATCGCGCCCTGATGATGCGGCGTCATCATCGCGACGAAGTCGCGGTCGATGTCGCCGCTCGGCTTGGCCGACATGTCATTCATCATCTTGGTCATCGCGGTATCGTTTTCGGCGAGGAAGGCGCTCTCCTCTGCGGTCTGCGCGCCCTGCGCCGGATGATGGTCGTCATGTGCGGACGCGGCCGCTGCGGCGGCGAGGGCGAGCACGACGGACGCGCCGAGCGGGGCGAGGACGGACTTAAGGAATCGAGGAGGCATTTGCGTTCACCCTGGGAGTTGTCGGGAAAGCCGAACGGTCCGGCCTCGGGGGCCGGCTTGCATGGGTGGGACGCAGCAGCGTGAGTTCTATTCCGTCGCAGGGGCGAAGATTCTCGTCGATCACGACTTGCTGATCGATGGAATGATCCGTTTCGGCCGAGCCAGCCGATTTGCGATCGGCAAGCCACTGGCTATAAGAGGGAATTCCGGTTCCGGTCGACCGGTTCCTCGATCCTCCCTGCGCAAGTCGCTCGCGCCAAGAAGGCCAAGATGTCCGCCAAGATCGATCCGATCACCCGCTCCGTCGTCCAGCACCGCCTGTCGTCGATCGTGAAGGAGATGGGCGAAGCCATGCTTCGCACTTCCTATTCGCAGATCCTCAATTCCAGCCGCGATTTTTCGCTGGCGATCTGCGACACCGACGGGCGGCTGATCGCGCAAGCCGACCACATTCCAGTTCATGTCGGCGCCTTGCCCTGGGCGACGCTGGCGGTCGAGGAGCGCTTCAAGGATGTCGCGCCCGGCGACGTCATCCTGCTCAACGATCCCTATCAGGGCGGCAGCCATCTGCCTGACCTGACCGCATTCGTGCCGGTATTCGATGGCGGCAAGCGGCTGCTCTGGACCATCGTACGCGCGCATCAGAGCGACATCGGCGGCGCCACCCACGGCGCCTACAATCCGGCCGCCACCGAGATCTATCAGGAAGGCATTCGCATTCCGCCGATCAAGCTCTACGAGGCCGGCAAGCCGCGCGAGGATCTGCTCGACTTGCTGGCGCTCAACATCCGCAATCCCAGGGAATTCCGCGGCGACCTCGCGGCGATGCTCGGGGCCGCGCATCTCGGCGAGCGCCGTGTCGCAAAGCTGTTCAGCGAATTCGGCGCGGACACGGTCGAAGCCGCGATCGAGGCGATTCTGGACGCGACCGAGCAGCAGACCCGCGCCGTGGTGTCGACCTGGAAGGACGGCGTGTTCTACGGCGAAGCCCTGCTCGACGATGACGGCCACGGCCGCACCGACATCAAGATCGCCGCCAAGGTGACCAAGAAGGGCAGCGACATCGAGGTCGATCTCACCGGCTCCGATCCGCAGTCGACCAGCTTCGTCAATTCCTCGCACGCCAACATGCAGGCAGCGGTCGCGATGGCCTTCGCCTATCTGATCGACGCCGACATTCCCAAGAACACCGGCGCGCTGCGGCCGCTGAAGGTGGTGGCGAAGCAGGGCACGATTGTCTGGGCCGATCCCGGCCGTCCCGTCACCTTGTGCACCAGCCATCCATCTAACGAGATCGTCGAAGCCATCATCAAGGCGATGTCGGCGTCCTGTCCGGATCGCGTGATGGGCGGCTGGGGGCGCCGCTTCCGCATCGCGATCCAGGGTGAGGATCCGCGCACCGGACGCAATTTCATCTGGCACATGTTCCAGGCCCGGCCCGGCGGCGGCGCCTCGCCCGGCGGCGACGGCTATTCGTCGATCGGCGAGTGGCATTCGGTCGGCGGGCTGAAATTCGGCAGCATCGAGGTTGCCGAAGTGCGCTTTCCCCTACATTTCCGCCAGCACGAATTCCGGCCGGATTCCGGCGGCGACGGCCAGCATCGCGGCGGCCTTGGCGTCGCGCTCGACATGGTGCTGGAGACGCAAAAGCCTGCCAAGGGCAACACCGCCGGTGATGGCGCGCGCCATGGTCCCTGCGGCATGCTCGGCGGCAAGGACGGCGAGCCGCATCATTACCGGCTGCTCTCGGAAGGCCGCGCGCCGCGCGTGCTGAAGACCAAGGAAGTCGGCATCGAGCTGTGCCCCGGCGATTGCCTCGAGATCCGCTCTTCCGGCGGCGGCGGCTGGGGGCCGCCAGAGAAGCGCTCGGCGGAAGCGCGGGCGCGCGATCTTGCGCAAGGTTTGGTTTCGAAAGCGGTGTAGGCAGCGATGTACACGATTGGGGTCGACGTCGGCGGCACTTACACCGACCTGGTTGCGACGGATCAAACCGGGCGAACCGTTTTCGCGAAATCGCCGTCCACGCCGGCCGATCAGTCGATCGGCGTCATGGCGGGACTGGAAGAGCTGGCGCGCCGCCTCGGCGTGACGCGCGCAGCGATGCTCGCCGCGACCGATCGCCTGGTGCACGGCACGACGGTCGCGACCAATGCGCTGCTCGAGCGCAAGGGCGCGAAGGTTGCGCTCTTGACCACCGACGGACACCGCGATGTCGTCGAGATGCGCGAGGGGCTGAAGCCGGACCGCTACGATCTGCGCACGCCGCCGCCCGAGCCGCTGGTGCCGCGCGAGCGTCGCTTTGGCGTGCGCGAGCGGCTGAAGGCCGACGGCAGCGCCGCGGTTGCGCTCGATGCCGCCGCGCTCGGCGACGTCATCGCCGAGGTGAAACGTTCGGGTGCGAATTCCGTCGCGGTCTGCTTTCTGCACGCCTATCTCAACCCGGCACATGAGCTTGCCGCCGTCGAGCAGCTGGCGAAGGAGCTGCCCGACGTCAGCGTGTCGCGCTCGAGCGACGTGCTGCCGCAGATCAAGGAATACGAGCGTGTCTCGACCACGATCGTGAACGCTTATGTCGCGCCGACGGTGCGGCGCTATCTCACCAATCTGGAGCGCAGCCTGCATGAGGCCGGCTTCAAGGGCTCGCTGTTCGTGGTGCTGTCGCATGGCGGCATGGCGCCGGTGGAGGAGGCCTCGCGGCTCGCCGCGGGCACCGTGCTGTCGGGGCCGGCCGGCGGCATCTCCGGCAGCCGCCGCTGCGCGGATCTTCTGGGGATTCCCGATCTCGTGCCGTTCGACATGGGCGGCACCTCGACCGATATTTCGCTGATCGCTGATGGCCAGGCCTCGCTGTCGGCGGACGGCATGCTCGCCGGCCAGCGCATCGCGCTGCGCAGCCTCGACATCGCCAGCATCGCGGCCGGCGGCGGCTCGATCGCGAGCGTTGACGGCGGCCGCACGCTGCGGGTCGGGCCGGAGAGTGCGGGCTCGGTGCCGGGCCCGGCCTGCTACGGCAATGGCGGCACGGCTGCCACGGTCACCGATGCCAATGTCGTGCTTGGCTATCTCGATGCCGCCGCCTTCATGGGCGGCGCGCGCCCGCTCGATCGCGCAGCGTCGGAGGCTGCGGTCGATCGTATCGCCGCAGCGCTCGAGCTGTCGCGGATCGAGGCCGCCGCCGGCATCTACAAGATGATCAATCTGAAAATGGCCGACGGCATCCGCCTGATGACGCTGCGTCGCGGCGTCGATCCCCGCAAATTCGCGCTGCTCAGCTTCGGCGGCGCCGCCGGCATGCACGCCGCCGAGGTCGCGCGTGAGCTCGAGATCAAGCGTATCATCGTGCCGACGGTCGCCTCCGTCCTATCGGCCTGGGGCATGCTGACCAGCGATTTGCGCTACGAGGTCAGCCGCACCCATTACGGCACCGGCCGGATTTCCGCCGACGAAGTCCGGGCGCTGTTCGCAGGGTTAGAACAGCAGGCCGCGGGGCGGCTGCGCGACTGGTTCAAGGGCGACATCGCCATCGAGCGTTCGGCCGAGATGCGCTACGGCGAGCAGGTGTTCGAGATCGACGTGCCGCTCGGCGACCTCGATCTCGGCGCCGCGGACCTGGTGGCGCAGATCGAGGAGCGCTTCCATCGCCGCCACGAGGAGCTCTACACCTATGCCTCGCGCGGGCAGGAGGTGGTGTTCGTCAACGCCCGCGTCGCCGCGGTCGGCAAGGTGGCGCGCGGCAGCGTTGATGCCGGAAAGGCCA
>NZ_LFIQ01000118.1:9691-22974 GCF_001189245.1 Bradyrhizobium pachyrhizi
TGCCTGGCGCGAGGTGCCGGTCTACGCGCTCGACGATCTCAGGCCGGGCCATTCGCTGGCCGGTCCCGCGATCATTGAGGCCGAAACCACGACCGTCCTGGTCGACAGCGGCGACCGCGTCGCGGTCAACCCGCTGGGCTGGCTCGACATAACATTGCGCTGAGGCCGGCCTCCGCCATCAACATTTCATTTTTCCGGCATTGGCTTGGGCGATAAACTCCGCTCGCTCGGGAGGAGCGCCGGCCCGCTACCGGCGTTTGTGGCGATGTTGATGCAAACAAAAAGACAAACGGCGCTTTCGATATCCCTCGTCCTCGCAGCTGTCCTTGCGGCGGCGCCGTTGCGCGCGCAGCAGGCGCAGACGGCGGCCGGCAACGAGATCCGCATCGGCAACGTCATGCCCTATACCGGGCCGCTCGCGGCGTTCGCGACCATCGGGCGGGCGGAGGCGGCCTATTTCGACATGGTCAACGAGCATGGCGGCATCAACGGCCGCAAGGTCAGGTTCGTCTCGGTCGATGACAGTTCCAATCCGAAGATCGCGATGGAGCAGACCCGCGATCTCGTCGAGAAGCAGGGCGTGCTGTTGATGTTCGGCTCGTTCGGCACGCCGAGCAATCTCGCGGTCCGGAAGTACCTCAACGAGAACAAGGTCCCGCAGCTGTTCGTCGCTTCCGGCGACGAGGCGTGGGCGCATCCTGTGACCTTTCCCTGGACCATGGGCTGGCAGCCGACCTTCCGCGCCGAGGGGCGGATCTACGCCAATTACATTCAAGCGGCCTATCCCTCCCGCAAGATCGCGGTGCTCTGGCAGAACGATCAGTTCGGTCGCGACCTGTTCAAGGGATTGCAGGAAGGGCTCGGCGACACCGCCGGGATGATCGTCGCCGATCTCGCCTTCGACGCGTCGGAGACCGCGATCCAGAACCAGATCGGAATCCTGAAGAACTCCGGCGCCGACATCCTGGTGTTCGACGGCGCGCCGGCGATCGCGGCGCGCGCGATCCGCGTCGCCGCGGACCTAGACTGGCATCCGGTGTTCATCCTCGACAATGCGTCGGCTTCGATCGCCAGCGCCTTGCGGCCAGCAGGTCTGCAGAATTCGCTCGGCGTGATCTCGACCTCGTTCCTCAAGGATGCCGGCGATGCCTCCTGGAAGGACGATCCGCAGATCAAGGCGTGGCTCGCCTTCATGGACAAGTATTATCCCGACGGCGACAAGGACGACATCTACGCCGTGTTCGGCTACGCCGCCGCGGACACGCTGATGCAGGTGCTGCGCCAGTGCGGCGACGATCTGTCGCGCGAGAACATCATGCGGCAGGCGGCGTCGCTGAAGGACTACCAGAGCCCGATCGCGCTGCCCGGGATCGTGATCAATACCGGCCCGAAAGACTTCCGCCCGATTAAGCAGATGCGCCTGGTGCAGTTCGACGGCAATGCCTGGCAGCCGATCGGCGACGTGATCGACAGCGCGTTCACGGCCGTGCGGGAGGATAATTGAGGTCGCGGTGATTGAGGAAGCGTCGTCCCGGCGAAGGCCGGGACCCATTACCCCAGCTGCGCATTGTTTTGCTCCGCTGGGGCGATAATCCTTAACACACCACGCAGCGGTGGTTATGGGTCCCGGCTCCCGTGCGCCATTGCGCACTAGGCCGGGACTACGGTGTAGAGAGACCTACTTCTTCAATCCATAATTCAACAGCCCGCCCTTGTTCTTCGGCGGATGCGCGCGCAGGCCTTCCTCGTTCGGCTCGGTGCCCCAGCCCGGCCGATCCGGGATCACGAGATGGCCGTCGACGAATTCAGGCACGTGGGTGAACAGCTCGTGGTCCCAGGCCAGCCGATCGATGTCGGTCTCCATGATCCGCAGGTTCGGCACCGCGGCGCAGAAATGCGCGTTCATCATGGTGCAGAGGTGGCCGTAGAAATTATGCGGCGCGACGTTGACCTCGAAATGCTCGGCGGCGGCGGCGATCTTCATCGACTGCCAGACCCCGTTCCAGGGCGTATCGATGATCGCGACATCCATCGCCTGCTCGGTGAAATAGGGCAGGAATTCGCGCAGGCCGAGCAGCGTCTCGCAGGACGAGATCGGGTGCGGGCTCTGGCGGCGGATATAGCCGAGCGCCTGCGGGTTGAAGGTGTCGATCTCGACCCAGAACATGTCCATCTTCTCGATGGCGCGCAGGATCTTGAGATAGCCCTCGGTCTTGGCGTTGAAGTTGAGGTCGAGCAGAAGATCGACATCCGGCCCCGCGCCGTCGCGGATCGCCTCCAGATGCATGCAGAGATTGCGCAGCACGGTGCGATCGATATTGATCTCGGGCTGGAACGGCGAGCCGAAGCCGGGGCGCCAGCCTTGCGGCTTGCCGTCGGTGTAGACGAAGATGTTGGTCTTCATCGCCGTGAATTTCTTCTCGCGCACCTCGGCCCCGATCGCCTTGACGCCGTCGAGATCAGTGATCGCCGGCTTGTACCAGTCGGGATGATTGATGCGCCAGGTCGCGCAATGCGACCAGTACACCCGCACCCGGTCGCGGATCTTGCCGCCGAGCAGGTCGTAGCAGGGCACGCCGAGTGCCTTGGCCTTGACGTCGAGCAGCGCGTTCTCGATCGCTCCGAGCGCCAGCGCCACCACACCGCCGGCGGCGGGGCGCGTCGCGGCGAACAGCTCGACATAGATCCGCTCGTGCTCGAACGCGTTCTTGCCGACCACCCGCGCCGACAGCCGCTCGATCGCCGCCGTCACGCCGGGCGCGCCGAAGCCCTCGTCATATTCGCTCCATCCGACCAGCCCGTCCGTGGTCGTCACCTTGACGAAGTGATAATTCCGCCAGCCGGCATCGCAGGCGAGCGTCTCGACGCTTTTGATTGTGGTGGATTTGCTCATGGTTTCCTGCCCGGCTCTTTGTTGCTGTTGGGGAGTACCAACAACGGATCGGCGAAGACGTCAATTCGCGCCAGGGCAAGGCGACAATGCAGCCCCGTCATTGCGAGGAGCTCGCGACAAAATTGCAAAGCAATTTTGCGCTGAAGCGACGAAGCAATCCATCTTTCCCCGAGTGGTGCGATGGATTGCTTCGCTACGCTCGCAATGACGGGGAGGGAACGCATGCACAAACCGTGACCCTTCGAGACGCCGCTTCGCGGCTCCTCAGGGTGACGGGGAGAATCTTGTGTCAGGCCGGAACAGCGTCGGCCGCTGCCGTTCGAACGTCTTGCGGCCGCGCTTGAAGCCCATCAGCACGTCGGGCAGCTCGGCGATCGCGTTGGTTCCGCTGTCGGTGTCGAGCACGACGATGTCGGCGGGATTGCCGACCGTGATGCCGTAGTCCTTCAGGTTCATCAGCCGCGCCGGCAGGTCGGTGACGAGATCGAGGCAGGCGTCGAACTCGCCGATCCCGGCATGCGCCGCATTGGCGTAGAGATTGGCCATGCGCAGCAGCGATGCATCGCCGAACGGGGTGAAGGGATTCTGCACATTGTTGGTCGCGACCGAGCACAGCACGCCATCGGCGACGAGCCGGTGCGCGGCGGTCAGCCCGCGCGGCGCATTATGGGTGGCGTCGCGTCCCATCAGATAGAGATCGGTCGCCGGCAGCACGGTGACCGCAACGCCGGCCTCGGCGAGGCGCGCGCTCGCCGCCTTCAGCCGCTCGGGCGGCAGCGCGGAAAGTTTGGTCGCATGCCCGATCGCAACGCGCCCGTGATAGTTGCGCCGCTCGGTCTGCCGGCAGACCTCCTCCATGTGCCACCAGGAGGGATCGAGGTCGAAATCGAGATGCAGGTCGACATCGACGTCGAACTCCTGCGCGAGGTCGAAGATGCGCGCGATATGCGCGTTCGGATCGCAGTCGACATAGGGGCAGCCGCCGACCGCCTCGGCACCGTCGTGCAGCGCCGCGACCAAGAGCTCGTCGGCCCCGGGATCGTTGGTCAGGCCCTCCTGCGGAAAGGCGCAAAGCGAGAGGTCGAGCGCCCAGGCATAGTCGCGTTTCAAGGCCTTGACTGCCTCGAAGCCGCGCAGCCCGATCCTCGGGTCGATCTCGACATGCGTCCGCATCCGCGTGGTGCCCGCCGTGATCGCGCGCTCGATCACCCTGCCGCCACGCGCATAGACATCCTCGACCGTGAAGTCGCGCTTCATCGCCGACACCGCGCGGATCGCCTCGCCGAGGCTGGCGTGATCGTGGCCGCAGCGGCCGAGCAGGCAGGCCTTGTCGAGATGGATATGGGTGTCGACGAAGCCGGGCAACGCCAGCCGGCCGTTGAGGTCGACGTCGACCGCCTCGCACACGAGGCGCGGCGCGATCGCGGCAATCCTGCCGCCGGCGATGCCGATATCGACCGCGGCGGCAGAGCTGCGCGTCACGGCATTGCGGAAGACCAGGTCGAAGGCAGGTGTCGCGATCATCGGTCAGGAAACATCAGGATGGTCTGAGCCTAGCGGAAGGGCAGGGAACCAGCAGCACCAGATTGTGTGCAGTTCTATGGTTCGATTGTCTAAAAAATATGCATACACTTTGGCGGTCAGATTGTAGAGTCCTGATTATCTCCGGAGGCCCCCATGTCCGCACCCGCCAAAGCCGATGCCCGCCCGATGTCCGACGCCGAGATCGTCGAGGCTTATCTGACGGCGTCGATGATCCCGGATCCGGATGCGGCCGCGGCCCATATGAAGCCGGGCACGGTGATCACCTTCACCGGCGGGCGCGAATTCGACCATCCGCGCGGGCCGACCGGCTTCAATGCGAAGCGCTATCGCTGGGTGAAGAAGAAGATGGACCGCTTCGATGTCTGCCCTGGCACGGACGAGACCGTCGTCTACAGCGTCGGCACGCTCTACGGCGAATGGACCGACGGCACGTCGTTCGAAGGCAACCGCTATGTCGACCGCTTCGTGGTGCGGGACGGGCAGATCGTCAAGATGGACGTCTGGAACGACAGCGCCGAGCGGATTTTGGTGCAGCGGGGGATCGAGGCGTAGGGAGCGGTGCCAGTTCTCCCTCGCCCCGCTCTTGCGGGGTCGAGACGAGCGAAGCTCGCTCTTAGAGGGTCGGGGTGAAGGGCTGCATCCGCGAGTATCGGCCGCGGATGGACCTGTATTCCCTCACCCGGATCGCATCTGCGATGCGATCCGACCTCTCCCCGCAGGCGGGGCGAGGTGAGAGCATCAGCGCCGCGCCGCCTTCGGCAGCTTCACCATCTTTTCGCCGCTTGCCTCGTCGGCATAGGGCGCCAGAATATCCAGCAGATCGCGCCCGCGCTGCGGGCTTGGCGCGACCAGCGCGCGGGTCGCCACGGAATCCAGGTGGCTGTGCATCAGCCCCATCACCTTGTCGACGTCGCCTTTCGCCAGCGCGGCGATGATCGCGCGGTGCTCGTTGATCGCGCATTCCGATGAATGCGGCCGGCTGTAGAGCGACAGCGTCAGGCAGCAGCGGTAGGCGACCTCGCTGACATAGCGCACCAGGATCGGGCTGTTCGTCATGTGGGCGAGCAGGATGTGGAATTCGGTGGCGAGCCGGATCGACACCGCGTCGCTGCCGTCGCGGGCCCGATCCTCGGCGTCGACATGGGCTGTGAGCTCGGCGATCTGCGCCTTGGTCAGCTTGCCCGCGAGCTGCCGCACCACCAGCCGCTCGAGCTCGATGCGGATGTCGAAGGCATCGCGCGCCTCCTGCCAGCTCGGCGTCGCCACCACGGCGATGCGGTTGCGGCGCAGCTCGACCAGGCCTTCCGCCGCCAATTGCCCGAGCGCATGCCGTGCGATGGTGCGGCTGACGCCGAAGCGCTCGCCGAGGGAATCCTCGGGCAGCTTGGCGCCGGGCTCCAGCGCCTGCTCGATGATCGCGCGCCGCAGCGCGCGGCAGATCACGCTGACCTTGTCTGACGATTCAGCCGTCTTGCCGCTGTCGGCGCGCCCCGCCATTGCCGCGAATCCCTCTCGAAGCTGCTTCGAACGCCTCTTTATCATACCGCCAAAGCAATCGGGCGCTCGAATTGCATGCAGTTTGAGCCACGGATTGCCCAAAAGGAATCCGGCCATTTGGGCGCGGAATGCGCGATCCCCTTGATTTTCAACGCGGCGGCCGCTGGCATCCAGTTTGCATGCACTTTGCTCGTGATGCGCATGCAACCAAACTCCGAATTTGCCGGCGAGCCGATGGCCGCCGGATCCGCGCCGACCGCGATCGAGCTGTCGGACGCCTCCGTGACCTTCGGCCGCGGCGCCCGCGCCGTGCCGGCACTGTCGACAACCACGCTGCGGATCGCCGAGGGCGAGTTCGTCGCGCTGGTCGGCCCGTCCGGCTGCGGCAAGTCCACCATCCTGCGGCTGGTCAGTGGCCTGACGCGGCCGACCACCGGCGTCGTCATCGTCGGCGGCCGCGAGGTCGCGGCGCGCGCGATGCGCGTCGGTATGGCGTTCCAGAACCCGACCATGCTGCCGTGGATGACGATCGAAAAGAACATCATGCTGCCGCTGAAGATCGTCGAGCCGTTCCGCTCGCAATTCCGCAAGCTGCGCAAGACCGAGTTCCGCGACAAGGCCAATGCGCTGCTCGAGCAGGTCGGGCTGAAGGGATTCGGCGGCCGCTATCCGTGGCAGCTCTCCGGCGGCATGCTCCAGCGCGCCAATCTGTGCCGCGCGCTGATCCACGAGCCGCGCATGCTGCTGCTCGACGAGCCGTTCGGCGCGCTCGACCAGTTCACCCGCGAGGAGCTGTGGGGAATCCTCCAGCAGCTCTGGATGACCCACAGGCCGACCGTGCTGCTGGTCACCCATGATCTGCGCGAGGCCGGCTTCCTCGCCAGCCGCATCTGCGTGATGAGCGCGCGGCCCGGCCGCATCCTCGACGACTCCAGGGTCGATTTCGCCCGTCCGCGTACCGTGGCGATGACCTTCGAGCCCGACTTCGTCGCGCTCAACCAGAAGCTCCGCGCCTTCATCGTCGATGCGCGCACCGCGGCGCGAGAGGGAGCCTGACCATGTCCACGTCAGACATCAGGCAGAAGGCCTGGTCCGCGGCGCTGATCGTGCTGTTCTTCGTCGCCTGGGAATTGTTCTGCCTGATGACGGGGATGTCGGACCTCGTGTTGCCGCGGCCGTCGCAGATCTTCGTCACGCTGTTCGAGAAATTCCCGATCCTGTGGCCGCACATCGTGCAGACCCTGGTCACCACCATGATCGGCTTCGTGCTCGGCGTGGCGCTCGGCTTGGCGCTCGGTGCCGTGATCGGGGTGTCAAAAACCGCCTACGACACCTGTTATCCGCTGCTGGTCGGCTTCTCGTCGATCCCGAAGGTCGCCGTGGTGCCGATCTTCGTGCTGTGGTTCGGCTCCGGCACCGTGCCGGCGGTGTTGACCTCGCTGTCGATCTGCTTCTTCCCCATCGTCGTCAACATCGCCACCGGTCTTGCCACCACCGAACCCGAGCTCGAGGACGTGCTGAAGGCGCTCGGCGCCAGCAAGTTCGACATCCTGTGGAATGTCGGGCTGCCGCGCACGATGCCGTTCTTCTTCGCCTCGCTGAAGGTCGCGGTCTCCTACGCCTTCGTCGGTGCGGTGCTGTCGGAAACCGTCGCCTCGAACCGCGGCATCGGCAACGTCATGATGACGGCGTCCTCCAATTTCAACGTGCCGCTGGTGTTCGCCGGGCTGTTCGTGCTCGCCGGTCTCGGCGTCGCGCTCTACGTCCTGTTCTCGCTCATCGAGGGCCAGGTCACCGGCTGGGCGACGCGCAAGGACAATGTGATCGCCACTTGAGACACTTCGTCAACCGTCAAGCAATGAAGCTTAAGGAGATCTCGATGCTGAGAAAAGTAAGCGCCGCGCTGTTGGGATTGGCCCTGGTCGCCGGTCCCGCGCGCGCCGAGGAAACCACCATCAAGTTCACGCTGGGCTGGAAGACGCAAGGCTCGGACGCCGCGTTCTTCTACGCCAAGGACAACGGTTACTTCAAAGAAGAGGGCCTCAATGTCGTGATCGACCAGGGCGAGGGCTCCGGCGCGACCGTGACGCGCATCATGTCGGGCGCCTATGACGCCGGCTTCGGCGACGTCAACGCGATCATCCAGAACGCCGCGACCAAGCCGCAGGATGCGCCGGTCATGGTTTACATGATGTGGAACCAGCCGCCGTTCGCGATCGTCGCCAAGAACTCGAGCGGCATCAAGTCGATCAAGGATTTCGAGGGCCATACGCTCGGCGGCGCGCAGGGGACGCCGACCACGCGGTTGTTGCCGGTGTTCGTGCACAAGAACGGGCTCGACGGCGAGAAGATCAAGGTCTCCAACATGGCGCCGAACCTGCAGGAGCCGATGCTGATCAAGGGCGACATCGACGCCGCGCTGGTGTTCAACATCACGAGCTATTTCAATTTGGTGCTGAACCGCCAGGACCCCGACAAGGACTTCAAATGGTTCTCGTTCGGCGATTACGGGCTCGACCTCTATTCCAACGGCGTGATGGTCTCGCGCAAGCTGATCGCGTCGAACCCGAAGGCGGTGGCCGGCCTCGTGCGCGCCATCAACAAGGGCGCGATCGCGGTCGCCAAGGATCAGAACGCCGCCATGAAGGCGGCGCTGAACTATGACAATCTGATCAATGTCGATGTCGAGAAGCGCCGCCTGCAATATTCCTTCGAGAAGCTGATCGTCTCGCCGGAGATGAAGGACATCGGCATCGGCGACGTCAAGGACGACCGCATGGCCCGCGCCATCGGCTTCATCGTCGAAGGCTACCAGCTCACCCGCACGCCGGCCCCCGCCGAGGTGTTTTCGCGCGAATTCCTGCCGCCACGTGCGGAGCGGGAGCTGGTGTATACGGCGAATTGAGGTTACGCGTCATTGCGAGGAGCGAAGCGACGAAGCAATCCAGCTTTCCCCTAGCGGAGAGGGGGATTGCTTCGCTGAGCTCGCAATGACGACCAAGTGGAGAAGGTCGATGGACGTCACAGCAACCCGTCTGTTCTCCGCTTCTGACCTCGAGATCCGCAACGACGTCCTGCTCCGTCACGACGCCGGCATCATCGCCGATATTTCCGAAACCGCGCGCCCGGCGACAGGCCCGCGTTCCCTCATCCTCCCCGCTTTCGTCAACGCCCACGACCACGCCCGCCCGCGGGCCTCGAGCTTCGGCGCGGTCGGCATGCCCCTGGAGAGCTGGATCCTGCGCACGGTGGTCGGCACGCCGGTCGATCCGTATCTCACCGCGGCCTCGGCGTTTGCCCGCGCAGCGCAGGCCGGCTGCGCCGCCATGATGGTGCACTACACCCGCCCGAGCGGCACCATGCCGTTGCTCGATGAAGCCAGGGCGATCGCGCGCGCCGCCGGCGATGTCGGCATCCGCATCGCCTTTGCCATCGCCGTGCGCGACCAGAACCCGATTGTCTATGGCGACAGCGAAGCGGTGCTGTCAGGTCTTCCGGCCGATGACCGCAAGACGATCGAACAGCTGTTCGTGCGCGCCCGGATGTCGCCGCAGGCCTATATCGAGCTGACCGACGCGATCGCTGCGGCGATTGGCGGGCCGAAGGTCGACGTCCAGCTCGGGCCGGCCGGCGTGCAGTGGTGCTCGAAGCCGCTGCTGGAGGCCGTCGCGGAAAATTCGGCGCGGACCGGCCGTCGTATCCATATGCATCTGCTCGAGACGACCTACCAGCGCGCCTGGGCCGACCGGTATTTCCCCGGCGGCATCGTCCGCTATCTCTGCGACATCGGTTTCCTCTCGGAGCGGTTGACGCTTGCGCATTGCATCCACGCTCGGCCTGACGAGCTCGAGATGATCGCGGCGTCGGGTGCGCGCATTGTCACCAATTTCTCCTCCAATCTGCATCTGCGCTCCGGGCTGGCGCCGATCGCGGCCGCGCACGGCTGCGGCTGTGCAATCGCGGTCGGCGTCGATGGCCTCGCGCTCGATGAGGATGACGACGTGCTGCGCGAGATGCGGCTGGTGCAGATGATGCACGGTGGTCTCGGCTTCAAGCGCACATGGACTGCTCAGGAATTCTTCACGCTCGCGATCCGCAACGGCCGCCGCGCCACCGGCGCGCCGGGCACCGGCGAGCTCGCGGTCGGTGCGCCGGCCGATTTCGTCAGCATCGATCTCGACCGCCTCGAGCGTGATCAGATTCTCGATGCCGATCCGCTCGACCTCTTGTTCGCACGCGGCAATGCGTCGCTGATGTCAGAGCTTGTGGTCGATGGTCGCACCGTCGCCAAGGCCGGCCGGTGCCTCGGTGTTGATCTTCCCGCCATTGAGCAGGAACTGCGCGGCATCACCCGCGCGGGCGCTGCCTCATACGCGCATGTCTTGCGCGCATGGCCGCGACTGTCGAACTCAGTGCAACACTGGTTCGAAGCGCAGCTCACCTGCAATTAGCTGCACAATCTTCGCTTAGCGCCGAGCAGCAACTTCGGTCATACGCTCGCTAATTCCGTCAAGCGGAAGAAAATTCCACTTGCATCACACTCGTCGCGCGGCTTCAAGTTCATTCAACAAAAAACTGAATCAGCCGCTGTCACCGGCTGGTCATGTGTCGCGAGGAAGCCTGATGGGCGCGTTGTCGCATCTGCGGATTGTCGAGATCGGAAGTGCTGCGGCGACGAGCTATTGCGCGCGGCTGTTTGCCGATTTCGGCGCCGATGTGCAGAAGGTCGAGCCGCCGCACGGCGATCCGCTTCGCCGCACCGCGCCGCTGACGCCCAAAGGCCGGAGCGCGTGGTTCGCGTTTCTCAACTTCAACAAGTCGAGTGTCGTGCTCGGCACGGGCGATGCGGGCGCGGCATCGCTGCGGGAGCTGATTGTCGGCTGCGACATCCTGCTCGACGGGCGCGGCATCGCCGCGGCGGATTGTCCCGAGATCGATCTCGACGCGATCAAGCGGGATAATCCTGGCCTGATCCATCTCGACCTCGCCTGGTTCGGCGATCGCGGTCCCTACGCCAATTTCGCGGCGACGGACTCCACGATCCGCGCGCTGACCGGACTGGTGAAGCTGGTCGGTCCGGAGCAGGGGCCGCCGATGCACGCGCCGGATTTCCAGATCGGCATTCTGGGCGGGCTGTGGGGTTTCATCGCCGCCGCATCGTCGGTGCTCGGCCGTATGCAGGACGGGCGCGGGCGGGAAAACCATCTCAGCCTGTTCGAGGCCTCTATCGCCGTCACCGAATACATCATGTTCGAGGCGTTCCAGCGCGGCGACATCATGCGGCGGATCGGCGTCAACCGGTTCTGGCCGACTTTTCCGGTCGGCATCTACGAGACCAAGCAGGGCTGGCTCGGCGTCACCACGGTGACCCCGGCGCAGTGGCGCGCGTTCTGCGAGATGCTCGGGCTCAACGAACTGCGCGACGATCCGACACTGGTCATGGGGGTCGACCGGCTGCGCCATGTCGCCGAGATCGAAGACAGGATATTGCCGAAGCTGAAGCAGCGCACCGCGCAGGAGTGGTTTGCCGAAGGCCTCAGGCGCAAGATCCCGATCGTGCCGGTGCCGGAGATCTCCGATCTCATCGCCGATGAGGAGAAGCGCGCCCGCGGTGCGATCGTCCCGATCACCCTCGGTGACGAGACCGGCTTTTCCGCCGGCACCATGCAGCGGCTGACGGCAACGCCGCCGCTGCGCGGCGGCCGGGTGCCTGATCTCGGCGAGCAGCAGGCGAGGCGCGAGGCGGCGCCGCGCGTGCCGGCGCCCAAGCCCGCTGCAACCGATCGCTTGCCGCTCGAGGGCATCCGCGTCGTCGACTTTTCGATGGGCTGGGCCGGGCCGATCTGTACCCGCACGCTCGCCGATCTCGGCGCCGACGTCATCAAGATCGAGGCGACCCAGTATCCGGACTGGTGGCGCGGCGTCGACCGCCGTCCGGCCTATGTGCTGGAGCAGATGTACGAGAAGTCGGTGCGCTACTGCATCATGAACCGCAACAAGCGCGGCATCACGCTCGATCTGACCCGGCCGAAGGGGCTTGAATTGGCGAAGCGCCTGCTCGCCGATGCCGACCTCGTGGTCGACAATTATTCGGTCGAGGTGCTGCCCAAGCTCGGCCTCGGCTACGACGTGCTGAGCAAGATCAATCCCAAGCTGGTGATGATGTCGATGTCGGCGTTCGGCGCCGGCAGCGTGCATCGCGACTGCCGCGCTTACGGCTCGACCCTGGAGCAGGGCTCCGGCCTGCCCAGCGTGGTCGGCGATCCCGATGGTCCGCCGGTCATGAGCCATACCGCGTTCGGCGACGCCGTGGGCGGGCTTAACGGCGCCGCCGCGGTGCTGACCGCGCTGATCCACGCCAAACTGACCGGGCAGGGGCAGTTCATCGATCTGGCGCAGATCGAATGCATGATGCCGTTCGCCGCGCCCTGGATCGTGGCGCATTCGACCAGTGGCAGGCCGCCGACCAAATACGGCAACCGCCATCCCGATTTCGTGCCGCATGGCTGCTTTCGCTGCGCCGGAGAAGACAACTGGATCGTCGTCGCGGTGTCCGACGACGCGATGTGGCCAAAGCTCGCCCGGCTGCTCGGCCGCGAGGACTGGGCAGCGGACGAGGCGCTCAAGACGGCCGCGGGCCGCCGCGCCATCGAGGCCGAGATCGAGGCTGCGATCACGGCCTGGACCGCGGCGCGCGATGCCGATGCGGCGATGACCGCGCTGCAGACCGAAGGTGTCGCCTCCGGCGTGGCGCGGCTGCCGATCGATCTCCTGGAGGATCCGCAGCTCCACGCCCGCGGCTTCATCCAGCAGGTCGACCGTGCGTTCATCGGACGGCATCCGCAGCCGTCGATGCCATTTCGCGAGAGCGATGCGCCGTTCGCGATCCGCTCGGTGCCGCCGACGCTCGGCGAGCACAACCGCGAGATCCTCGGCGGCATGCTCGGGCTCTCCGACGCCGAGCTCGATGAGCTCACCCGCGAGGGCATCATCGGCACCGAGATGCTGATGGAGGAGGAACTGGTGAAAGAAAAGAAGCGGGCGGCGGGCTGATGGAGGCAGGCCAGCCGGCACAGCGCAGGGCGGAGGGGGCGCGCGACGGCGCGCGGCCGCTGCTGTCCGTGCGGGGGCTCGGCATCCGCTTCAAGACCGCGCAGGGCGTCTGGCAGGCGACGCGCCGCATCGACTTTGACATCGCGCCCGGCGAGCGCGTCGGCATCGTCGGCGAGAGCGGCTGCGGCAAGACCATCACCGGCCTGTCGATCCTGCGGCTGTTGCCGGGCAATTTTGCCGGCCTCGACGGCAAGATCCTGTTCGACGGCGTCGATCTCGCCTCCTGTAGCGCGCG
>NZ_LFIQ01000118.1:22984-32313 GCF_001189245.1 Bradyrhizobium pachyrhizi
GTAATTGTTGCGCGACGCTTGAACGACGAGCCCCATCCCGGCCCCCGTGCGCAATTGCGCACCAGGCCGGGACGACGTACGGCGCGTGCGGCTCAGTCCTGCGTCTCGCTGAAGGTGGCGCGGAACGGATGGCCGGGATAGACGCCGACGATGCGGAATTCGCGCGAGAAGAATTTTAATTCCTCGATCGCGAAGGCGAGGCCGCGGTCATCGGGGTGACCGTCGACATCGGCATAGAATTGCGTGGCGAAGAAATTGCCGTCGACCATGTAGCTTTCGAGCTTGGTCATGTTGACGCCGTTGGTGGCAAAGCCGCCCAGCGCCTTGTACAGCGCGGCGGGCAAGTTGCGCACCCGGAACACAAAAGTCGTGACCAGCAGCCCCGAGCCCTGCGCGGCCCATTTGGCCTCGCGCGCCAGCACCACGAAGCGGGTGGTGTTGTGGGCCTCGTCCTCGATGTCCTCGGCGAGAATGTCGAGGCCGTAGATATCGGCGGCGAGGCGGGAGGCGATCGCCGCCACGCTCTTGTCGCCGCGCTCGGAGATGTCGCGGGCGCTGCCGGCGGTGTCGGCGGCGACGATCGGCTTGATGCCGAGCTTGCGGATGACGCGGCGGCACTGGCCGAGCGCGTGGACGTGGCTCTCCACGCTCTTGATGTCGGCGAGCTTGGTGCCCTTGATCGCCATCAGCTGGTGGCGGATCGGCAAGAACCATTCGCCGACGATGAACAGGCCCGAGGCGGGCAGCAAATGATGGATGTCGGCGACGCGGCCGGCGACCGAATTCTCGATCGGGATCATGCCGAGATCGGCCTCGCCCGAGGAAATCGCGGCCAGCGCGTCCTCGAAGGTCGGGCAGGGCATCGGCTCGGCGTCGGGATAGGCCTCGACAATCGCGATATGGGAATTGGCGCCAGGCTCGCCCTGGAACGCGATTTTCAGCTTCTTGGTCATGGGTGGCCTTTTACCAGCCGGTCAGGCTTTGGAAAGTATTCTGCGGGCGGTTTCGAGATCGGCCGGGGTGTCGACGCCGCGCGGGACGGTATCGACGATGGTGACGTCGATCCGCATCCCGGCCTCCAGCGCGCGGAGCTGCTCGAGCTTTTCCTGCTGCTCCAGCGGCGAGGGCGGCAGCGCCACGAACCGCTCCAGCGCGGCGCGGCGGTAGGCGTAGAGGCCGATATGATGGTAGCGCGGCCCGTCGCCATAAGGCGCGGTGGCGCGGGTGAAATACAGCGCGCGCAACCGGTTCGGCCCGATCGGCGAGCCGACTGCCTTGACCACGCTGGGGGCCTGATCCTCCTCCTCGGTATGGATGCGCGAGGCCAGGGTCGAAATGTCGACCGCGGGATCGTCGAGCGCCGGCATCACGCTGCGGATGGTCTCGGGGCTGATGGTCGGGAAATCGCCCTGCAGATTGACCACGATCTCGGCATGGCCGGCCGGGTCGAGGGTCGTCATCGCTTCATAAATCCGGTCCGAGCCGGACGGATGGTCGGGACGGGTCATCACGACCTCGCCGCCGGCAGCCTTCACCGCATCGGCGATCTCGGCCGTGTCGGTGGCGACCGCAACCCGGCCGATGCCCGCTGCCTCGGCCCGCCGCAGCACATGGACGATCATCGGCACGCCGGCGATCTCGAGCAGCGGTTTTCCCGGCAGGCGAGTGGCGGCCATGCGGGCCGGAATCAGCACCAAGGTACGGGGATCGGTCATTCGTGTCGGGGCCCGTCCGGCCTGCGGAAATTGCCGGGGAGGAGGTTGAATTCGGCGCGTTTATACGGGTTGCCAGAGCGCGGGCAAACCGATATCTCAACCCTGCTTGGGGCGGTGCGATAAGGCCGATTCCCAGGTCTTTCCCCGCGGCCGTATTCCCGGCCTGAAGTCGACATTCAAGGCCCGGAGCCTGACCCAAAATGGACTCCTTCGAACTCAACAAAATCCTCGGTGCGGTTCTCGGCACCTGCATCGTCGTCCTGGTGATGAGCTTTGCCGCCAGCGCGAAATTCGCGCCGAAGCTGCCGGAGAAGCCGGGTTTTGAGATCGCTGTGAAGGAAGAGTCCCATGGCGGTGGCGGCGAGGCCGCGGCGGCCTCCTCCGAGCCGATCGAGAAGCTGTTGCAGACGGCGTCCGTCGAGAAGGGCGCCGCGGCCGCCAAGAAGTGCCAGGCCTGCCACACCTTCGAGAAGGGCGGTCCCAACCGCGTCGGTCCGAACCTGTTCGGCGTCGTCGGCGAGAAGAAGGGTGAAGGCCGTGGCTTCAATTTCTCGGCCGCGATGAAGGGCAAGGGCGGCGAATGGTCCTTCGACGACCTCAACAAGTTCCTGACCAACCCGAAGGGTTTCATTCCCGGCACCGCGATGGGCTTTGCCGGCGTCCCGAAGGACAGCGAGCGCGCCGACATCATCGCCTATCTGAATTCGAACTCGGAGCACCCGGCTCCGCTCCCGACCGCCTCGAAGTAGCGATTTGCTTCGCGCAAGCATGCGGATGAAACGGCCAGGCAATGCCTGGCCGTTTTTGCATGGGGAATCCGCTGTCGCGGGCTTGTTATCGGGACGTTTCGCCGCACCGATATTGTTCCCGGGCCAATATCATGAGGAAAAAGCAACGTAATTTGTCGAACCGTTGCCTTATATTGGGTCCCATGTAAGCGGGGCCGCAAGCAGGAAGACCGAATTTGGCGATCACCCGACGACACCTCCTTCAAGGCAGCGCACTGGCGGCAATGGCTCCGGCGCTCGGACTCACCCCCGGCCTGTCGGCGATCACGCCGGCCTTCGCCGACGATGCCCCCAACGGGCTGAAATGGCGGCATGCCTTGTCGCTTTTCGGGAATGTCAAATATCCGGTCGACTTCAAGCGCTTTGACTATGTCAATCCGGATGCGCCGAAGGGCGGGTTTGTCCGGCAAATCTCAATCGGCACTTTTGATAATTTCAACATCGTCGTCTCGGGTGTGAAGGGCTCCATCGCAGGCGCTGTCGCCCTCATTTATGAATCGCTGACGACACCTTCGCTCGACGAAGTCTCAACGGAGTACGGATCGCTGGCGGAGGCAGCAAGTCACCCCGACGACTTCTCTTATGTCGTTTATCGTCTGCGCCCTCAGGCAAAGTGGCATGACGGAGCACCGGTTACTCCGGAAGATGTGATCTTCTCGCTCGACGCCTTCAAGACTCATCACCCTATGTTTTCTGCCTATTACAGCCATGTGGTAAGGGCGGAAAAGATTAGCGATCGCGAAGTGAAGTTTGTCTTCGATATGCCTGGCAACCGCGAATTGCCGCAGATCGTGGGTCAACTGACGATTTTGCCGAAGCACTGGTGGGAAGGCACCAATGGCCAAGGCCACAAGCGCGATATCTCCGCGACGACGCTGGAGCAGCCGCTTGGATCGGGACCGTATCGGATCAAGGAGTTCGTCGCAGGACGGACGGTGACTCTTGAGCGCGTCAAGGACCATTGGGCGCGCGACCTCGCGATCAACGTGGGGCGCAACAACTTCGACGAACTTCGCTACGAGTATTTCAGGGATCCGACGGTTGCGATTGAGGCATTCAAGGGCGATCAGATCGATTGGCGCTTGGAGAACAGCGCGAAGGCATGGGCAACCGCCTATAATTTTCCTGCTGTCACCGACAAGCGCGTGGTGCTGGAAGAGTTTCCGAACCGCAGTTCGGGCATCATGCAGGCCTTTGTCCCGAACCAGCGGCGCGCCAAATTCAAGGATCCGCGTGTTCGCCGCGCCCTGAATTACGCGTTCGACTTCGAGGAGGTCAACAAGCTGCTCTTCTTCGGCCAATACAAGCGCATCATTAGCTACTTTGATGGCGCCGAGGAGTTGATGGCGACTGGGCTGCCGCAAGGCAAGGAGCTCGCCATTCTTGAATCCATGCGTGATCAGGTGCCTGCCGAAGTATTCACGACGGTCTATGCGAATCCGGTCGGCGGCAATCCAGAAGCAGTGCGCGAAAATCTCCGTGAAGCATCTCGTCTGCTCAGGGAGGCTGGGTATGAGGTGCGAGACAGGAAGCTCGTGGATGCAAAGAGCGGAGAGCCGTTCTCCATCGAATTGTTGAGTGAGGATCCGAATTTCGAGAGGATCATGCTGGCTTACAAGCCGGCGCTCGAGCGGCTCGGATTTTCGATCACGGTGCGTACGATTGATCCGATCCAATATGAGAACCGGCTTCGCAGTTGGGATTTCGACGTCGTCACCGCATCCTGGGGTGAATCCCTGTCACCCGGAAACGAGCAGCGTGAATACTGGGGATCGAAAGCTGCAGACAACGCCGGATCGCGCAATATTGCCGGCATCAAGAGCCCGGTTATCGACAAGCTGATCGAACGGGTGATTTTTGCGACGGATCGCGAGGATCTCGTCGCGGCGACAAAAGCGCTCGACCGCGTGCTATTGTGGAACCATTACGTCGTCCCGCAGTGGAATTATCCTAAGGTGCGTACAGCGCGCTGGGATCGCTTCGGCCGTCCGGCAGAGTTGCCGAAATATGGCCAATCGGGATTCCCTGCGATCTGGTGGTACGACGCCGACAAGGCGGCCAAGCTCAAGCGTTCATAAAACTCAAGGATCCGCGCATGGCGCTATTCTCCCGTCGGCACGCACTCGGTCTCGGCATCGGTGCGTTGAGTGCTGCAGGCTTGCGTGCTGCGCCGGCGGTGGCCGACAACGGAACCGAGATGCACGGCATGTCGGTGTTCGGCGACCTGAAATATCCGGCGGATTTCAAGATATTCGACTACGTCAATCCGAAGGCGCCGAAGGGCGGGGCGTTCTCGGTGATCCCGTGGGTGCGCGGTTACAACCAGTCCTACTACACCTTCAATTCGCTGAACGCCTACGTCCTCAAGGGCGAAGGCGCGCAGGGCATGGACATGACGTTCGCGACGCTGATGTCGCGCGCCAATGACGAGCCCGACGCGATGTACGGCTATGCCGCGAAGTCGGTGCAGATCTCGCCGGACAAGCTGGTCTACCGCTTCACCATGCGCCCCGAGGCGCGCTTCCATGACGGCTCGAAGCTGACCGCGCAGGATGTCGCCTTCTCGCTCAATACGCTGAAGGAAAAAGGCCACCCTCTGATCCAGGTGCAGCTGCGCGACTTCGTCAAGGCCGAGGCGCCCGATGACGCGACCGCGGTGGTGACCTTCGCGGCGGGGCGCGCCCGCGACGTGCCGCTCTACGTTGCGGGTCTGCCGATCTTCTCCAAGGCCTATTACGCGAAGCGGCCGTTCGAGGACTCGACGCTCGATGCACCGCTCGGCTCGGGGCCGTACAAGGTCGGCCGGTTCGAGGTCAACCGCTATGTCGAATTCGACCGCGTCAAGGACTGGTGGGGCGCCGAGCTGCCGGTCAATCGCGGCAGCTACAATTTCGACACCGTGCGCTACGAATTCTATCGCGATCGCGATGTGGCGTTCGAGGGCTTCACCTCGAAGAGCTATCTGTTCCGCGAGGAGTTCACCGCGCGCGTCTGGGCGACACGCTACGATTTCCCCGCCGTGAAGGATGGCCGCGTCAAGCGCGAGACGCTGCCCGACGATACGCCGTCCGGCGCGCAAGGCTGGTTCATCAACACGCGCCGTGACAAGTTCAAGGATTCACGCGTGCGCGAGGCGCTGATCTGCGCCTTCGACTTCGAGTGGACCAACAAGACCATCATGTACGATGCCTATGCGCGCACCGTGTCGCCGTTCCAGAACTCGGACATGGTCGCGGACGGGCCTCCCTCGCCTGAGGAGCTGGCGCTGCTCGAGCCGTTCCGCGGCCAGGTGCCCGATGAGGTGTTCGGCCTGCCGTTCGTGCCGCCGATGTCCGATGGTTCCGGCCAGGATCGCGCGCTGCTGCGCAAGGCGGTGCAGCTGCTCAACGAGGCCGGCTGTGTCGTCAAGGACGGCAAGCGCGTGCTGCCGAACGGCGAGCCCATCACCATCGAATTCCTCAACGACGAGCCCTCGCTGCAGCCGCACCATGGGCCTTACATCAAGAACCTCGGCACGCTTGGCATCGAAGCAACGTTCCGCCTCGTCGACGCGGTGCAGTACCGCGCCCGGGTGGAAGACTTCGATTTCGACATGACCATGCAGCGCTTCAGCTTCTCGGCGACGCCCGGCGACAGCATGCGGCCGTTCTTCTCCTCGCAGGCCGCGAAGACCAAGGGCTCCTACAATCTCGCGGGCATCGCCAATCCCGCGATCGACGTGCTGATCGAGAAGATCATCGGCGCCAACAGCCGCCATGAGCTGACGATCGCCTGCCGCGCCTTCGACCGCGTGTTCCGCGCCGGCCGCTACTGGGTGCCGCAATGGTACCGCAACACGCATCCGATCGCCTATTGGGACCAGTTCGGCCATACCGAGAAGCTGGCGAAATATGCCCAGGGCGTCGGCGCCCCGGAGAACTGGTGGTATGATGCGGCCAAGGCCGCGAAGCTCGAGCAGGCGAAGTAGCCGATGAGCGCCTATATCGCCCGACGTATCTTCCTGATGCTGCCGACGCTGCTTGGCATCCTGTTCGTCTCCTTCGTGGTCGTGCAGTTTGCTCCCGGCGGTCCGGTCGAGCGTGTCATCGCGCAGATCAACGGCGCCGACACCGGCGGCACGTCGCGGGTGTCGGGAGGCGGCGGCGATTTCGGCGCGCAGCGCGGCCAGGGCGCGGGCGCAGGCGCGGCCATCAACTCGAAATACCGCGGCGCGCAGGGCCTCGATCCCGATTTCATCAAGAAGCTCGAGGTGCAGTTCGGCTTCGACAAGCCGGCGCCGGAGCGGTTCGCGCTGATGGTGTGGAATTTCGCGCGGTTCGATTTCGGCAACAGCTATTTCCGCAGTGTCAGCGTGCTGCAGCTGATCAAGGAGAAGCTGCCGGTCTCGATGTCGCTCGGCATCTGGATGACGCTGCTGACCTATCTGATCTCGATCCCGCTCGGCATCCGCAAGGCGGTGCAGGACGGCTCGCGGTTCGATACCTGGACCTCGGCGGCGATCATCATCGGCTTTGCGATACCGGGCTTCCTGTTCGCGATCCTCCTGATCGTGCTGCTTGCCGGCGGCTCATTCCTCAATATCTTTCCGCTGCGCGGCCTGACCTCGGACGGCTGGGCGCAATTCCCCTGGTACTGGAAGATCATCGATTATTTCTGGCATCTGACGCTGCCGCTGATATCGATGGCGCTCGGTGCCTTCGCCACCATGACCCTGCTGACCAAGAACTCGTTCCTCGACGAGATCCGCAAGCAATATGTAATGACCGCGCGCGCCAAGGGTTGCAGCGAGCGCCAGGTGCTGTACGGCCACATCTTCCGCAACGCCATGCTGATCGTGATCGCCGGCTTCCCGGGCGCGTTCATTCACGCGTTCTTCTCCGGCTCGCTGCTGATCGAAACCATCTTCTCGCTCGACGGGCTCGGCCTGCTTGGCTTCGAGAGCGTGTTGAACCGCGACTATCCGGTGGTGTTCGGGACGCTGTTCATCTTCTCGCTGGTCGGACTGGTGGTCAATCTGCTCTCCGATCTCGCCTATATGTGGATCGATCCCCGGATCGACTTTGAAGCGCGGGAGGTCTGATGACGATGCTCGCGCCCCAACCGGTCGAGACCTCGACGCAATCGCCGCTCGGCGAGGCCGTGCCCGCCACGCACCACGGCTTTTCGCCGTCGCCGCTGAACAGGCGACGCTGGCAGAACTTCAAGGCCAATCGCCGCGGCTACTGGTCGTTCTGGATCTTCCTCGTGCTGTTCGTGGCGTCGCTGTTCGCCAATTTCATCGCCAACGACAAGCCGCTGGTCGTCAAATATGACGGCCGTCTCTACTGGCCGGTGATCTTCACCTATGCCGAGACCACCTTCGGCGGCGACTTCGAGACCGCGGCGGACTATCGCGATCCATACCTGCAGAAGCAGATCGCCGCCAAGGGCGGCAGCATGATCTGGCCGCCGATCCGCTACTCCTACGACAGCCGCAACCTCGATCCGCCGACGGCGGTGCCCTCGAAGCCGACCTGGCTGTTGACCGAAGAGCAGTGCAAGGACGTGGTGAAGCGCAAGGGACTGACCGGCTGCCGCGATCTCGAATACAACTGGCTCGGCACCGACGATCAGGGCCGCGATGTGGTCGCGCGGCTGATCTACGGCTTCCGCATCTCGGTGCTGTTCGGCCTGACGCTGACCATCCTGTCCTCGATCATCGGCATCGCCGCCGGCGGCGTGCAGGGATATTTCGGCGGCTGGACCGATCTCATCTTCCAGCGGCTGATCGAGATATGGACCGCGATCCCCTCGCTCTATCTGCTGCTGATCATCTCGGCGGTGCTGCCGCCGGGCTTCTTCATCCTGCTCGGCATCCTCCTGCTATTCTCGTGGGTCTCGCTGGTCGGGCTGGTGCGCGCCGAGTTCCTGCGGGGTCGCAACTTCGAATACATCCAGGCGGCGCGTGCGCTCGGCGTCTCCAACGGCGTGATCATGTTCCGCCACCTGCTGCCGAACGCGATGGTCGCGACCATGACGTTCCTGCCCTTCATCGTCTCGTCCTCGGTGATGACGCTGACGGCGCTGGATTTCCTCGGCTTCGGCCTGCCGCCCGGTTCGCCCTCGCTCGGTGAATTGCTGTCGCAGGGCAAGGCCAACGTGCAGGCGCCGTGGCTCGGCCTCACCGGCTTTTTCTCGGTCGCGATCATGCTGTCGCTGCTGATCTTCATCGGCGAAGCCGCGCGCGACGCCTTCGATCCACGCAAGACGTTCTCGAAGGGCTGAGGTATGGACGCCATCAACCAGCCCTTGCTCGATGTCCGCGACCTCTCGGTCGCCTTCGGCCGCTCGCTTGCGGTCGACGGCATCTCGTTCTCGATCAAGCGCGGCGAATGCGTCGCGCTGGTCGGCGAATCCGGTTCGGGAAAATCCGTCAGCGCGCTGTCGGTGCTGAAGCTGCTGCCCTATCCGACGGCATCGCATCCCACCGGCGCGATTCGCTTCCGCGGCCGCGACCTCCTGACCGCGTCCGACCAGGAGATGCGCGAGGTCCGCGGCAACGACATCTCGATCATCTTCCAGGAGCCGATGACCTCGCTCAATCCGCTCCAGACCATCGAGACCCAAATCGGCGAGATCCTGTCGCTGCACAGGGGCGTCAGTGGCGCGGCGGCGCGGGCGCGGACGCTGGAGCTATTGGGCCAGGTCGGCATCCCCGAGCCGGAGACCCGGCTCAAGAGCTATCCGCACCAATTGTCCGGCGGCCAGCGCCAGCGCGTGATGATCGCGATGGCGCTCGCCAACGAGCCCGATCTGTTGATCGCGGACGAGCCGACCACCGCGCTCG
>NZ_LFIQ01000118.1:32323-36827 GCF_001189245.1 Bradyrhizobium pachyrhizi
GCGAGTTTGATCTGCGGGCCCCAGCTTTTGATCGCGGATGAGCCGACCACCGCGCTCGACGTCACCGTGCAGGCGCAGATCCTGGCGCTGCTGGCCGAGATCCGCGCGCGGCTCGGCATGAGCTTGTTGTTCATCACCCACGATCTCGGCATCGTCCGCCGCATCGCCGACACGGTCTGCGTGATGAACAACGGCAAGATCGTCGAGCAGGGGCCGGTCGAGCAGGTCTTCACCGCGCCGAAGCACGCCTATACAAAGGCGCTGCTCGCGGCCGAGCCGAAGCCCGATCCGGCGCCGCCGCAGCCGGGCGCAGAGGTCGTGATGTCGGCGGACAATCTCAAGGTCTGGTTTCCGATCAAGCGCGGATTGTTGCGCTCGACCGTCGGCCACATCAAGGCGGTCGATGGCGTCAGCCTCGCGGTGCGCAAGGGCGAGACGCTCGGCGTGGTCGGCGAATCCGGCTCCGGCAAGACCACGCTCGGGCTCGCGCTGCTCCGGCTGATTTCGTCCGATGGTCCGATCGTATTCCTCGGCAACGATATTCAGGGCCTGCGCTTCAAGCAGATGCGGCCGTTCCGCCGCGACATGCAGATCGTGTTCCAGGACCCGTTCGGCTCGCTCAGCCCGCGCATGTCGGTGGCGGACATCATTGCCGAGGGCCTTGAGGTGCACCAGAAGCAGCTGTCGCGCGAGGAGCGCGAGGCGCGGGTGATCAAGGCAATGAAGGATGTCGGGCTCGATCCCGACTGGCGCTTCCGCTATCCGCACGAATTCTCCGGCGGCCAACGCCAGCGCATCTCGATCGCGCGCGCGGTCGTGCTGGAGCCGAATTTCGTCGTGCTGGACGAGCCGACCAGCGCGCTCGACATGCTGCTGCAGGCCCAGATGGTCGACCTGCTGCGCGACCTGCAGCGCAAGCGCGACCTCACCTACATGTTCATCTCGCACGACCTGCGCGTGGTCGCCTCGCTGGCGAGCCATTTGATCGTGATGAAATCGGGCAAGGTGGAGGAGGAGGGGCCCGCCTCCGAGCTGTTCAGGAACCCGAAGAGCGACTACACCCGCGCGCTGTTCGCCGCCGCCTTCCGCATCGAAGCGGCCGGCGACGGGGCTGTGGCGACCTGACTGTCGTTCCGGGGCAACGCGCAGCGTTGAACCTCAGGTGCGCAATTGCGCACCGGGGAATCTCGAGATTCCGGGTTCGATGCTGCGCATCGCCCCGGAATGACGGAAGCAATTATAGCCGCTTGATCGCCAAGACCTCGCTGTCGGCGGCCTTGATCCTGGCGATGGCAGCCTGCGTGTTCTCCACCACCGTTGCCATGTGATGGGCGTTGGCGTGCACGATCGTTGTCGCGTCGCGCACGATGGCGACATGGCCCTTCCAGAAGATCAGGTCGCCGCGCTGTAGATGCTTCGATTCGGCGGCCGTCAATTCGCGGCCGAGGCCTTCCTGCTGCATGTCGCTGTCGCGCGGGCAGCCGGTGCCGGCGGCGGTCAGCGCGATCTGCACCAGGCCGGAGCAATCGATCCCGAGACTCGATTTGCCGCCCCACAGATAGGGTGTGCCGACGAATTGCTCGGCGATCGCAACGAAATCATCTGCCATCGTGTCGAGCGGCGCGAGATGCCGGCGTGGCAGGTGCCAGCCTTCGCGGGTCACCGCGAACGCACCGTCCTCGCGGACGATCGCGAGCTTCGTCCCCATCGCCAGCGCCTCGACCGGCGGCAGCTTGATCGAGGCGCCCGGAAACGCCAGCGTGCGCAGCGCCGTGACCTTGTGCGTCGGGACGGCGCCTGGCTTGGCCAGCGCGGCTTCGGGAATCCAGCCGACATAGCCGTCATCGGCGAGCTGGCCCCAGGCCCAGCCTTCGCCGTTGCGATCGTACACCGTGACGCGCTCGCCCCAGAGCGCCTGCGTCATCTGTTCGGCATCGCTCGCCGGCGCCTGGCGCAGCGGCGCGATGGCGTCGCCGACCTCGAGCACTTCGCCTTCGACGAAGCGCAAGGCCTTGACCTTGCCCTCGAGATATTTCGCCGCGAGGTCGGCGCGGGCCGGCGTCAGACGGGGGTCATGCATAGCGCTGGCTCAGCAATTTGTAGATCGCGCGCGCCGCCTGGCATTCGCCGCCTTCAGGGCGGCCGGGCCTTGCCGACGGCGTCCAGCCGTAGATGTCGACGTGCAGCCAGCTCCTCGCGTGCTCGACGAAGCGCTGCAGGAACAGCGCGCAGGTGATCGAGCCCGCGAAACCGCCTGACGGTGCGTTGGTAATATCGGCGGTCTTCGAGTCGAGCCAGGCGTCGTAGGCCGGCCATAGCGGCATCCGCCACAACGGGTCGTTCTCGCTCGTCGCACAAGATGCGACGTCGCCGGCAAGCGCCTCGTCATTGGTGTAGAACGGCGGCAGATCCGGGCCCAGCGCCACGCGCGCGGCACCGGTCAGCGTGCCCAGGTCGACCAAAAGATCCGGCGTCTCCTCATCGGCGAGCGCCAGCGCGTCGGCGAGCACCAGCCGCCCTTCGGCGTCGGTGTTACCGATCTCGACGGTGATGCCCTTGCGCGACCTGAAGATGTCGAGCGGGCGGAATGCGTTGCCGGCAACCGCGTTTTCGACCGCCGGGATCAGCACGCGCAGCCGCACCTTGAGCTGCGCGTCCATCACCATCTGGGCCAGCGCCAGCACGTTGGCGGCGCCGCCCATGTCCTTCTTCATGATGAGCATGCCGCTCGACGGCTTGAGATCGAGCCCGCCGGTGTCGAAGCAGACGCCCTTGCCGACCAGCGTCACCTTCGGATGGGCGGGGTCGCCCCAGCTCAGCTCGATCAGCCGCGGCGGCCGTGTCGACGCCATGCCGACGGCGTGGATCAGCGGGAAGTTCTGCGCGAGCTCGTCGCCGTCGATGCAATTGAAGGCAGCACCGAACCGCATCGCGAGGTCGCGCGCCACCTCGGCGAGCTCGGCCGGTCCCATGTCGTTGGACGGCGTGTTGATGAGGTCGCGCGCCAGCGCCGCGGCATCCGCCATCCGGATGATCTCCGCCGTGTCGACGCCATCGGGCGGCACCAGGCGGACCTCGGGAGCCTTGTTCATGCGATAGCGGCCGAAGCGATAGCAGCCGAGCGCGAAGGCGAGCGCGGCAAGTCTAGTGTCGTACGGCGCATTGGCGAAGCGGTAGATGCCCGGCGGCAGCAGGCCGGGCAGGGCGCCGGGCCGGAACGGATCGCGCGCCTTGTGGTCGGCGTCCTCGAGACCGAACAGCACCTGCGCGATGCCGCCGTCGGCCGCCGGCAGGACGAGCAATTTGCCCGCCTTGGCGGCAAAGTCATTGGCCGCCGCGAACTGGCGCGCCGGCGCCGGCAGCTCGCCCTGAATCGCATCCCATGTCGCCTTGGTGACGAAGGTGATCGGCGTGGCGGCGGTCGTGGGGGCGGTCTCGAACACGGATGGCATGCGGCTCTCGGCTGTTCTGGCGTCGTTGGTGGGCTACTACACGCCTTTCGCCACAGATGGTAGCGCGCCAACGGTTCACGCGACGTGCAGGGCCGGAACCGGAGCGTCGGCTGCCGGCGACGCCAGTTAACCAGACGTTAGGGTTAACAGTCTATTGCTGGCATGCTCGGCTGGAACCGTTCGCCCGATTTCGTGAGTCACAGTGCCATGTGTCGACAGTCCAATCTGACCCGGCATCTCGCTTCCGCAGCCCTTCTGGCGATCCTGGCCGCAGGGCTTGGCGGTTGCCAGACCATGTCCGACGTGGCGGGATCGATCACGTCGCGGTCCGATCCCACGCCCGATGATCCGCGCCGGGCCGTCGAGGCCTATGGCGAGCGCTATCGCAAGAATCCCAAGGATGTCGCCGCCGCGGTCGCCTACGGCCAGGCCCTGCGCATGACCGGCCAGCGCTCGCAGGCCTGCGCCGTGCTCGAGCAGGCCACTATCGCCAATCCCGGCAACAAGGCGTTGCTCGCCGCCTATGGCCGCGCGCTGGCCGACAACGGCAACTCGCAGGCTGCATTCGACGTGCTGAGCCGCGCGCACAGCCCGGACAATCCGGACTGGCGCATCCTGTCGGTGCAGGGCACCACGCTCGACAAGATGAACCGGCACGAGGAGGCGCGGCGCTATTACGCCAGTGCGCTCAGGCTGGCTCCGGACGAGCCGTCGGTGCTGTCCAATCTCGGCCTCTCCTACATGCTGACCAAGGATTTGCCGAAGGCGGAAGAGACGCTGCGCCAGGCCTATGCCAGCGCCCGCGCCGACACCCGGATCCGGCAGAACCTTGCACTGGTCGTCGGCCTGCAGGGCCGCTTCGCGGAGGCGGAAACAATCGTCAAGGCCGACCTGCCGTCGGATGAGGCCGCGGCCAACGTCGCCTATCTCCGCGACATGCTCAACCGCAAGGACGGGCCGCGGACCGCGTCGCGTGCGGCGCCGGTCGTCGCCAAGGACGACTAAACCAAACGCGGCAGCTCCGCCTCCCCTTGAAAAGGGGAGGTCGCTTT
>NZ_LFIQ01000118.1:36837-64965 GCF_001189245.1 Bradyrhizobium pachyrhizi
AGCGCAAAGCAGGTGGGGATCATCTCTCCACGAGCGGCAGTGTCTGCGGCTGACCCCCATCCCGGCCTTCCCCTTTCAGGGGGAAGGAGAAGGCAGCCGCGCAGGCGACGCAACTCAATGCATCGTGGCGATCTTGATGTAGGACGGCCCGAGGATCACGATGAACAGGCAAGGCAGGAAGAACAGGATCATCGGCACCGTCAGCTTCGGCGGCAGTGCTGCGGCCTTCTTCTCGGCCTCGTTCATCCGCATGTCGCGGTTTTCCTGCGCCATCACGCGCAGGCTCTGGCCGAGCGGCGTGCCGTAGCGTTCGGATTGCTGCAAGGCCATGCACACCGACTTCACGCCTTCGAGGCCGGTGCGGCGCGCCAGGTTCTCGTAGGCGGTCTTGCGATCCTGCAAATAGGACAGTTCCGCGGTGGTCAGCGCGAACTCCTCCGACAGCGCGACCGACTGCCCGGCGATCTCGTTGGCCACTTTCCGGAACGCGACCTCGACCGACATGCCCGACTCGATGCAGATCAGCAGCAAGTCGAGCGAATCCGGGAAGGCGCGTTTGATCTGGAGCTGGCGCTTGGCGATCGCGTTCTTCAGGAACAGCATCGGCGCCTGCAGGCCGGCATAGGCCGCGCCGACGCAAATGCCGATCTTGAGCGTGAGCGACCAGTTCGCGCCGGCAATGAAGAATGTATAGATGATTGCGCCGATCAGCATCAGGATCGGCGTGACCGCCCGCGCAGCCAGGAAGTAGACATAGGGGGCGTGGCCGCGATAGCCCGCCATCACCAGCTTCTCGATTGCCGCTTCCTGAGCCAGCCATTTGGTGAGGTTCAGGTCATCCACCATCTTGGAGACCGCCTGCTTCGGCGTCTGCCGCAGCGTCACCTTCTCCGACCTGGAGAGGCGTTCGCGCTCGCGCTGCCGCAGGCGCTCGCGCTCGCTGGCGACCGCCTTCATGCGCTTGTTGAGATCGCCGCCGGCCAGCAGCGGCATCACCAGCGTGTAGACCGTCGCGCTTGCCGCGAAGAAGGCAAGCAGCATGGTCATGAACCTGACGTCGTGGAGCTTGGCGACCAGAATATCAATCATGCTGCACCGTCAGAAATCGAAGTTGATCATCTTCTTCATCACCAGCACGCCCATCGACATCCAGATCGCGCAGGCGACCAGCATGAGCTGGCCCATCGAATTCGTCCACAGCAGGGCGATGTAGTCCGGCGTCGTCAGGAACACGAGGATCATCACGATCGGCGGCAGCGAGCCGATGATGGCGGCGGAGGCCTTCGCTTCCATCGACATCGCCTGGATCTTCTCGGCCATCTTCTTGCGGTCGCGTAGCACCCTCGACAAATTGCCGAGCGCTTCCGACAAATTGCCGCCGGATTTTTGCTGGATCGCGATCACGATGCCGAAGAAGTTGGCCTCCGGCAGCGGCATCCGCTCGTAGAGCCGGGAACAGGCTTCGCCGAGCGGCATGCCGATCGCCTGGGTCTCGATGATGGCGAGAAACTCGCTGCGCAGCGGCTCCGGCGCGTCGTTGACGACCGCCTTGAGCGATTCGAACAGCGGCAGGCCGGCCTTGATGCCGCGCACGATGACGTCGACGGCGTCAGGCAGCGCCTTCAGGAACGCCTTTTCCCGCCGCTTCTTCAGGAAGCCGAGCAGCCAGCGCGGTGCGCCGAGGCCCATGGCAAAGCCGATGCCGGCCGCGCCGAGCATGCCGCCACCGGCCAGGAATGCCGCGCCGAACCCGAATAGGCCGAGAGCGCCGGAGATCATCCAGAACTTCTGCTCCGACCACTCCAGTCCGGCCTGCGAGATGCGCAGGCCGAGCGGGACTTTCTTGTCCTTCTGGCGCCGCGCCTCGAGCTCCTTCAACGATCCTTCGACCTGCTCGCGGCGGGAGCGCTGCGTGCGGTCGGCGTTTCGTGTCGTCGTGGGTTCGCTGCGCGCCACCGACGCCCGCCGCGACTCGGCCTTCTTCTCCCCCGAGAGGTAGGGATACAGGAAGACCCAGGCGATGCCGCCCACCGTCGTGGCGGCGAGGAAGGCGAGAGCCAGAGTTTGCATCTGCATCCTGCGTTCCCCTAGACCGGCGCCGGCGCGTCGGAGGCATCCAGCGCCGCCGCAAGCCGCTTCTCTTCGTTGTAGTAGCGCGCACGTTCCCAGAAGCGCGGCCGGCCGATGCCGGTCGAGCGGTGCTTGCCGATGATCTTGCCGTTGGCGTCTTCTCCGACCACGTCGTAGAGGAAGACATCCTGGGTGATGATGGTATCGCCTTCCATGCCCATCACCTCGGTGATGTGCGTGATGCGGCGCGAACCGTCGCGCAGGCGCGCGGCCTGCACGATGATGTCGACCGAGGCGCAGATCATCTCGCGAATGGTGCGAGACGGAAGCGCGAAGCCGCCCATGGTGATCATGGATTCGCAGCGCGACAGTGCTTCGCGCGGATTGTTGGCGTGCAGCGTGCCCATCGAGCCGTCGTGGCCGGTGTTCATGGCCTGCAACAGGTCGAACGCTTCGGGTCCGCGGACTTCGCCGACGATGATGCGCTCCGGGCGCATACGCAGGCAGTTGCGGACCAGTTCGCGCATCGTCACCTGCCCCTCGCCCTCGATGTTCGGCGGCCGGGTCTCAAGCCGCACCACATGCGGCTGCTGCAGCTGAAGCTCGGCGGCGTCTTCGCAGGTGATGATGCGTTCGTCGTGCTCGATATAGTTGGTCAGGCAGTTCAGCAGCGTGGTCTTGCCCGAGCCGGTGCCGCCGGAGATGATCACGTTGCAGCGGACGCGGCCGATGATCTGCAGAATGGTCGCCCCTTCGGGGGTGATCGCGCCGAACTTGACGAGCTGCTCCAGCGTCAGCTTGTCCTTCTTGAATTTGCGGATGGTGAGTGCGGGCCCGTCGATCGCCAGCGGCGGCACGATGGCGTTGACGCGCGAACCGTCGGCGAGGCGGGCGTCGCAGATCGGCGAGGATTCGTCGACGCGCCGGCCGACCTGGCTGACGATGCGTTGGCAGATATTGAGCAGCTGCTGGTTGTCGCGAAAGCGGATGCCGGTGCGCTGGATCTTGCCGGCGACTTCGATGAACACGGTGCCTGCGCCGTTGACCATGATGTCGGCGATGTCGTCGCGCGACAGCAGCGGCTCCAGCGGGCCGTAGCCGAGCACGTCGTTGCAGATGTCGTCGAGCAGCTCCTCCTGCTCGGCGATCGACATCACGATGTTCTTGATCGCGATGATCTCGTTGACGATGTCGCGGATTTCCTCGCGCGCCGATTCGCTGTCCAGCTTGGCGAGCTGGGCAAGGTCGATCGCCTCGATCAGGGCGCCGAAGATCGTCGCTTTGACCTGGTAGTAGTTGTCCGAGCGGCGGGCTTCGACGGCCGGGGCAGGCGGTGGCTTGCTGGGTGCCAGCGGCGGCGACGAGATCGCCGGTGCGACGGGCTCGCGCGACATCGCCGGCGCGCCGGCTGGCTCCGGCGTCTGAAACGCGGGCTTGGGTGCCCGCACGTCCCCATCGTTTCCGCTACGCTTACCAAACACGACGTCTTGACTCCACGCGGACCACTATTTGGACCGCAGCTTTTCGAGCAGGGGCGACAGGAAGGACCCCCTCGGCTTCTTGGTCTCGCCGCGGCCTGTCAGCCGCTGCGCCATCTGAAGAAACATCTCGACCGCGCGGTGATTGGCGGAAATCTCGGCGATCATCTGGCCGTTGTTGGCGGCCGAACCGAAGATCTGCGGATCGAACGGGATGGCGGCGATCGGCTGGCTTTCGATCGCCTTAGCGAACTCGCCGGCCGCGATCTCGGGACGCTTCGGCACGCCGACCTGGTTCAGGCAATACAGCGGTGCGCGGTCGTTGGGCCGCGAGGCCTTCAGCAGGTCGAACATGTTCTTGGCATTGCGCAGATTGGCGAGGTCGGGCGCCGCCACGATCAGGATGTCGTCCGCCGCGATCAACGCGCGCTTGGTCCAGCCGGACCATTGATGCGGCACGTCGAGCACGATGCAGGGCATCGTGGTCCGCAGCGTATCGAAGATCGCGTCGAACGCCTCGGCGCCGAAATCGTAAACCTTGTCCAGCGTCGCCGGCGCCGCCAGCAGGCTCAGATGGTCGGTGCATTTCGACAGCAGGCGGTCGACGAAGGCGGTATCGACGCGGTCCGGCGAGAACACGGCATCGGCAATCCCCTGCGCGGGATCCTGGTTGTAGTTGAGGCCGGCGGTGCCGAAGGCGAGGTCGAGGTCGGCGACCACGGAATCAAGCGCCAGATCGCGGGCAATCGCCCAGGCGACATTGTGGGCGATGGTCGAGGCACCGACACCGCCCTTGGCACCGACGACGGCGACGATGCGGCCGACCGCCTTGGCTTCCGGCGCTGAGAACAGGTTGCAGACCGCGCGCACCACGTCGATCGCATGGGCCGGCGCAATCACGTAATCGCTGACACCGCGGCGCACCAGCTCGCGATACAGGGTGACGTCGTTGACGCGGCCGATCACGACCACGCGGGTGCCGGCATCGCACACCGTTGCGAGCTGATCGAGGCCGGCCAGGATGTCGCCGCGGCCCTCGGTCTCGAGAATGATGACGTTGGGCGTCGGCGCCGAGCGATAGGCCTCGATGGCGGCCGCCATGCCGCCCATCTGGATCTTGAGGTGAGCCTTGGCCAGCCGGCGATCCTCGCCCGCCGACTGCACGGCGGCAGCGGTCTCGACCGTTTCGCAGAACGCCTGGACCGAGACCCGTGGCGCCGGAGCAATATGGTCGTCCACGGCCTGCGGCGGGGCGTCCGTCTGCTCTTCGGAGTTTTGCTGCGCGTAGGTGATCATTTTCCTGTGTCGCTTAGCTTGGCCCTGTCGGACTCGGGATAGGTCGTGGCGGTGGTGGTGCCCTTGCGATACTTGTCGAAGGCGATGTTGCGACGCGACGTATAGGCAGGGGTCTCCGCGCGCGGCTGCACGAGGTCGGTCGGGTCTTCGACCATGGCTGCAAGGTTGCGCTGATTGGCGCAGCCGAAATTGTAGTACTGCTTGTTCTCGATGTAGGACCCGTTGTGGATCGACGGGCCGAGATCTTCCGGCCAGAGGCCGCACGGCCCGGCGACCGCTTTCATCTTTGGATAGTTCACGCGGATCGCGGGCATCTGGCGCGGATCCTCGGGATGGTATTTGCGAACCAGGATCCCGCGCGGCGGCACGCCGGCGGCGGTGAACGTGGCCTGGATCTCGCGCAGCGATTCCTGGGCGGTCCGTGCGTTCGGCGTGTCGGCGGGAACGTCGATGGTGACGGCGCCGGTCCCCTCGCGCATCCAGTCCTGCGCCATCCCCATCACCTCGGCGCGCTGCTCGGCAGTCAGGCCGCCGCGGCTGCGGCCGACGAAGACCACGATCGTGCGATCAGCCTCGGTGACCGCGATCGGATGACGCTGGCGATAGTCGGCCGGCGCGTTCACCATCGCGAAACTGTTGTCGGCGGCGTGCTGGCAGGCGCCCAGCGTCATCGCGAGGCTGACGAGCGCTCCGGCGAGAGCGATACCGCGCTGGTAACCGGCGGATGTCCTGGATGTGGTCTGTGTCATCGTCCGCCTCAGTCCGTAATGAAGCCGTAAGTGCCGCGGTAATTCCGCGCCGGCTCGGTGCGGCCGGGCACGCCGTAGACGCGATTGATGCTGCCGAGCAGGTCGGCCTGCGGATCGGACGCGTTGGCGAAGCCGTCATCCGGACGCGACAGGTCCTTTTGCGCCACCGCGCGAACGACATAGGGCGTCACCAACACCATCATCTCGGTCTGGTTGTTGACGAAGTCCCGGCTGCGGAACAGCGTTCCGAGCACCGGCAGCGACGCCAGCCCGGGCAGGCCATTGATCGCCTGCTTGGTCTGGTCCTGGATCAGGCCGGCCATCGCCATCGAGCCGCCCGACGGGATTTCCAGCGTGGTCTCGGCGCGCCGGGTCTTGATCGAGGGGATTGTCGTTCCGCCGGCGCCGCCAGTCAGCGAGTTCTCGGTCGAGACCTCCGACACTTCCGTCATCACGCGCAGGCTGATCCGGCCCTCGGTCAGCACCACGGGCGTGAAGTTGAGCGAAATGCCGAATTTCTTGAAGCTGACGGTCTGAACGCAATTCCCGATCGCGCCTCCCGTTGTCGTCTGACAGGTCACGCCGGTCGGAATTGGAAATTCGCCGCCCGAGATGAAGGTCGCCGATTCGCCGGAGATCGCAGTCAGGTTCGGCTCGGCGAGCGTCCGCACCACGCCTGCGCTTTCCATGGCGCGCAGCGTCGCCGACACCGATGGAGCCGCGCCGAATGATGTGGTGAGGTTGTTACCGGGCACCAGCGCTGCGTTGTTCGCCGTGAACGGGTTGTTGTTGGTGAATTTCACCACGGTGGTGCCGTAGTTGAGGTTCGCGGTGAGGTCGATGCCGAGCTGCTTGATCAGGCTGCGCGAGACTTCGGCGACCGTCACCTTCAGCATCACCTGGTCGCGGCCGCGAACCGTGATGGAGTTCACGACCTTGTCGGCGCTGCCGACCAGCCGCGTGGCGATCTCGCCGGCCTGCTGCGCTTCGATCGGGCTCGCCGCGCTTCCGGTCAGCATGACGCCCTCGCCGACGCCCTCGATCTGGATATCGGCATTCGGCAGTGCGGCGCGCAGGGCCGCGCGCACGCCGTTGAGGTCGCGCTTGACCGCGATGTCATAGGCCGCGATCTGCTGGCCGGCGGCGTCGAAGAACACGATGTTGGTCTGGCCGACGGTCGCGCCGATGATGTAGGCGCGCTGCGCCGAGCGGACCACGGCATTGGCGATCTTGGGATCGGCGACCAGCACATCCTTGATGTCCCTCGGCAGATCGATCACCACCGATTTGCCGACGCCGAGTGAGAGGAAGCGGGCGTTCATCTGGCCATCGGCCGCGGCGGGAGCGGCGCGGTAGTCGCCCGCCACCACCGGCGTCAGTGCCGGGTTGAGCGTGAGCGCCGCGACGGCCGAGAACGACAATGCGCGGACCATGAAGGCCCGCATCGTCCGTTGAGTTGCCCCGCCCTTCATCACCTGTGTCCTCATGGTCACTTCTGCATCGTTGCCTGGTTGGCAACGCCAAAGCGGATGACGTTGATCGTCTCACCGCGTCTCTGGTGGTTGTCTTCGGCCCTGACGTCGGTCCCATTGTTGTCGGCGATGCTGCGCAGCGCCAGCGACAGGACGCCACTCTGGCGCGCGCGCGCCAGCGTCTCGGTCTGGTCAGGCTTCAGCTCCAGCGTCACCGTCTTGCCGATCAGTGCGTTGGTGCCGTCCTTCTCCTTCGGCGCCTGGTCGATCGCGAGGACGCGGATATTGGTCAGGATGACCTCGGAATTGACGATGTCGGCGCCGTTGCGGTCGGGATTCTTGTCCCGCTTCGACAGCAGGACGTCGACCCGGTCATTCGGCAGGATGAAGCCGCCGGCCCCGGTCTCGGGAGAGATTTCAGTCGACACCGCCCGCATGCCGGTCGGCAGGATCGCGGCCATGAAGCCGCTTCCGTCGGCCTTGACGAGCTTCTGCTCGCGGATCGGCTCGCCCTGGATGAACGGGGCGCGCGCGATCGAGCCGGTGACGTCCTTGATGGCGTCGGCGTGGTTGTCCTTGCGCATGAAGCTGGCGCTGGCGGTCGCCGCCGGCCAGGTCTGCCACTGCAGATCTTCGGCCTTCACCGCCTGGCCGAGGCCAATGTCGGAGCGCGCGACCAGGATGTCGACCGTCGGCAGCTGCGCAACTGGCGGAGGAGCCGCCGGCTTGTCGTCGCTTCCGCTCGCCAAATAAAGCGCCGCAAGGCCGGCGCAGCCTGCAATTGCCAGGACCAGAATGCGGGCCTTATCCATTACGCTTCACTTTCCACATGACGCCGCGACGCTGCCGCCGCCGTGATGGGAGTTGACCAGCTATTCGTCAAAGCATGGTTAATGAGGCGTATCTAAATCGCCTTAACGGGCGGTTACCGCTGCTTTCTCAGCGCATGGCGAAGTGCGCGAGATCGATCGTCTTGATCCAGTCCGTCTCGGGATAGATCAGGAGGGCGCCGAGGGCGAGTGCGATGCCGTAGGGAATGCCGGTCTGCTTGTCGTGCAGGCGGCTGAGCCAGGCCTGGGACGCGAGCGGGTAGGGCAGCGGCCATTGCCGCAGCTGCAGCAAGAGCACGGTCAGCGCACCGCCGAACAGCGAGGCAAACACCAGATAGGGCAGCAGATGCTCGAACCCGAACCAAAGGCTGGCCGCGGCCGCGACCTTGGCGTCTCCGCCGCCGACCCAGCCCATCGCGAACATGCCGAACGCCACCACGAGAACCAGCGCGCCTGCGCCGGCATGGGTGAGGATCTCGTGGACGCCCATCCCGGTCAGCGGCGCCAGGACAAAGAAGCCAGCCACCAGCGCCAGCGAAATCCGGTTCGGGATCGTCATGGTCAGGAGATCGCTCGCCGCCGCAAAGGCCATCAGGGCCGGAAACAGCATCAAGCGTGCGATGTCGAGGATCATGAATTCATGCCGTCAAGCTGGAGCTGCGGTCGAGACCCGACGCTAGCGGCCAATGGTGAACAATCGGAAAAGGATTGCCGGCACATTCTACGCAGGCAGCCGATCGGCCCCCGACAAATAGCAAAGGTCCCGGGATTGCCGGGACCTTTGATGCGAATTCGTCGAAGCCGGCTTACTTCAGCGAGCCCGAGATCGAGTTGAAGGTACCCGAGAGCTTCGTGCCGACGCCGTTGACTGCAGCGATGATCGCGATGGCGATACCGGTGGCGATCAGGCCGTACTCGATGGCGGTCGCGCCCGATTCGTCCTTCACGAAGCGCGAAACGAGGTTCTTCATAAAATCACTCCTGTGTACACGTGGCTGGTCGAACTAGATTTGGTCTCGCCGGCGTTCTCAGCACCGTGACCATTGCGGCACCCTAGTGTTGGACGATTTCGGTGCAGTTAATTTGATCGCATAAACTCTGCGGGAACCCGCTGTTGTTGCGCACAGTAAATTTGGCATTAAGCGGTCCGCTCAAATTGCAGATTGTTGCTGCGATCCGGCGCCCGGCGCCGATTCACGGCTCCTTAAGCGCGCATCTATACCCATGGGGCTTCCGTAGTATGAGGCTGCCATGTCCACCCTTCCGATCGAAGTCATCGAGATGCTCGGCCAGACGATGATGAGGGTGGTGCCGATCACGATCGGCCTCGCGCTGTTCTTCACGGTGCTGACCCGCTTCTGGGCCTGCAATCCCGGCAAGCCGTGGTGGCAGAAGCGCGAGCTGGTCACGGACATCTGCTACTGGTTCTTCGTGCCGGTATTCGCCCGCGTGCTGCGCATCGGGCTGCTGGTGGTGGGCGCGGCCGCGGTATTCGACGTGCACGGTGCCGACGATCTGATCTCGTTCTATGAGAACGGACACGGCCCGCTGGCGCAGCTGCCGCTCTGGCTGCAATCGATCATCTTCCTGGTCGCGTCAGACTTCATGCTGTACTGGCTGCACCGGATGTTTCACGGCGGCGGCTTCTGGAAGTACCACGCCATTCATCATTCCTCCGAAGATCTCGAATGGATCTCGGCGGCGCGCTTCCATCCCGTCAATCTGCTGATCGGCACGATCTCGGTCGACGTGATCCTGCTGATGGCCGGCATCTCGCCGAACATCATGCTGTGGGTCGGTCCGTTCACCACATTCCACTCCGCCTTCGTGCACGCCAACCTGAACTGGACGCTCGGCCCGTTCAAATATGTGATCGCCACGCCGGTGTTTCATCGCTGGCATCACACCGCGCTCGAGGAGGGTGGCGACACCAATTTCGCGGGCACGTTTCCGCTCTGGGACATTCTGTTCGGGACATTCCGCATGCCCGAAGGCAAGCTTCCGGATGATTACGGCGTCGACGCCGAGCAGGGCGTGCCGGCCGAAATCGGCGGACAGCTGGCCTATCCGTTCCGTCATTGACCGGACTGTGCGCGCATGAGTGCTGAGACCGCAACCATCCCACAGGCGCGGGCCTCGGTGTTCGCCGAAGTCCCGGCCTGGTTCTGGATGGCGTGCGGCGTCTATGCGCTGCTGCTGTTCGTCGGCGACAGGCTGCTCGCCGATTCCGACACCTACTGGCAGATTGCCGTCGGTCGGTGGATCCTCGACCACCGCGCATTGCCGTCGGTCGATATCTATTCCTTCACCAAGGCGGGTGAGCCTTGGGTGTCGTCGTCCTGGCTGGCGCAGGTTCTGTTCGCGAAGGCCTACGACCTTGCCGGGTGGACCGGGCCCGCGGCGCTGGCCGCGGCTTGCGGCGCCGCCACCTTCGCACTGCTCACCGGCATCCTCGGCCGCGCGCTGCCGGCGATCCATGCGAGCCTGATCGCGTTGGCGGCACTGGTGCTGACATGCGGGCATCTGCTGGCCCGTCCGCATGTGCTTGCGCTGCCGATCATGATGGTCTGGGCGAACGGCCTGATGGTCGCCAGCGAACGTCGCGCGGCCCCCTCGTTCTGGCTGCTGCCGCTGATCGCGCTCTGGGCCAATCTGCATGGCGGCTTTCTGTTCGGCCTGGTGCTGGCCGGCGCCTTCGCGCTCGATGCGCTGTGGAACGCCGCGCCGGCGCAAAGATTGCCGCTGGCGCTGCGCTGGGCCGCGTTCGGCCTCGGCGCGCTGGCCGCGTGCTGCGTGACGCCCTATGGCTGGGGAACGATCCTCGCCTCGCTGAGGATTCTCAGCCTCGGTGAACTGCTGCATCTCATCGCGGAGTGGATGCCGGCGAGTTTCAGCCACCTCGATGCGTTCGAGCTGACCATTCTCGGCCTGATCGGCGCCGTGCTCTATTGCGGGGTGAAGCTGCCGCTGCCGCGGATCGCCCTGGCGCTGGGCCTGCTGCACATGGCGCTATCCCACGTCAGGAATCTCGAGCTCTTCGCCCTGCTGTTGCCGCTGGCCGCGCTGACGCCGGTGGCAACCCAGTTCGGCCTGCATGCCGCAAGCGTGGTCCGGCTGAGGGCCATGCCGGCCGCGATGCTCATCGCCGCGCTCTGCGCCTCGACCTGGTTCATTGCGGTGCGTCGGGACATGTCGCCGCCGACGATCCATTCGCCCGCTGCCGCCGTCGACGCGCTGAAGGCGCACAACGTGCAGCGCGTGCTCAATGATCTGCAGTTCGGCGGCTATCTGATCTGGCGCCAGGTGCCGGTGTTCGTCGACGGCCGTGCCGAGCTTTACGGCGAGAAATTCGAGATCGCCTATTACCGTGCGCTCCAGCTCAAGGACGTCGACGGCTTCCTCGATCTGCTCAAGACCTACGGAATCGATGCGGTGATGCTCGATCCGGCAACGCCCGCCTCCAAGTTTCTCGATCACATCGATGGATGGCAGCGCCTTTACGCCGACGATCGCGTGGTGGTGCATGTGCGTGCCGCCGGCTAGGCGGCGGTCTCCGCAGGGGCGTTTTTCCGCGGGATCACCGGGCCGCTGGCCGATCCGTTCCGGAAGTTGTGACATCGGCGCAATTCAGCGGTCGATTTTTGCTCTTCTTAAATGAATTGCCGTCAGATTTGCCTGCGTCGGGCGCCGGTCCGCTGCGTATCGCTTTTGCCGGCTTGTTAACGTCCCGGGGTAAGGTATGTCGTTTCAGTCCCAGCGTATTCGCGCCGTCGCGCGCATTGGATTCATCTCGCTGGCCGCAGCCGTTCTGTGGCCCGCATTCGCAACGGCGGCGCCGGATCCGGACCGGATCGCGGTCAATGTCGATCAGGCCAAGCTCGTCAAGCTGCCCGGCGGCATCTCCACCATCGTGGTCGGCAACCCGCTGATCGCCGACGTCACCCTGCAGAATGGCGGCGTTGTCGTCGTGACCGGCAAGGGCTACGGCGCGACCAACTTCATCGCACTCGACCGCACCGGCCAGGTGCTGGTGGATCGTCAGATCCAGGTCGAAGGTCCGACCGACCAGTTGGTCACGGTCTATCGCGGCGTCGATCGCGAGACCTACAGCTGCATGCCGGTCTGCCAGCGCCGCATCACCCTCGGCGACGGCGAGACCTACTTCAAGTCGACCATGGACCAGGCCGGCTCGCTCAACAGCCAGGCCTCCGGCTCGGGCGCGGCCGCGAAGCCGCAGAACTAGCGCGTGTCCGCGCCAGCGCTTCACGCGCCGGGGCAGCCGCCTGCCGCAGGCGGTCCATCCGACATGGTTAAGAAAAGCCTGACGGATCGGGTCGCTCTGTCTCGATCCGGCGAAATACTTCGACAATGAGTCCTGGGGTAGTTGTTGCCGCCATGTTGATCCGGGGTCGTTGATGCCGCTGCCCGCTCATTCTTTCGCGCGCCTCCTCCATCGCTTTCGCCGAAACCGCCGGGGCGCGACCGCGGTCGAATTCGCGATGATCGCGCCGCTGTTTTTCGGACTGCTGTTTGCGATCATCGAAGTGGCGATGATCTTCTTCGCGAGCCAGGTGCTGGAGACGGTGACGCAGGATTCCGCGCGCATGATCATGACCGGTCAGGCGCAGGGCGCAAGCTACACCCAGCAGCAGTTCAAGAACTATGTCTGTGGCCAGGTCAGCGCGCTGTTCGATTGCGTCAATGGCATATCGGTCGACGTGCGCAGCTATCCCGCTGCGACGGGCTTCAGCAGCGTCAACATCGCGCCTCCGATCGATTCCAACAACGCATTCATTCCGACCATGAAATGGTGCCCCGGCAAGGACGGCGACGTCGTGGTGGTCCGGCTATTCTATCAGTGGCCGCTGTTCGTCACCAAGCTTGGCTTCAATGTCGCCAACCTCGCCAACGGCAAGCGGCTGCTGACCGCGACCGCGACATTCAAGAACGAGCCATCCGGGACCGCCGGGGCGACATGCTCATGAGCAACGTCATGAAAACTCAGGCAGCGGCCTTGCTGCGCTCCGTCGCGACCCTCTGCAATGACCGCCGGGGTCTTGCCGCCGTCGAGTTCGCTTTCGTCCTGCCGCTGATGCTGGTGCTGTTCTTCGGTACTGTCGAGTTTTCATCCGGTGTCGCGGTCGACCGCAAGGTCACGCTTATGGCGCGCGCCGCGTCGGACCTGACCTCGCAGTCGACGCAGGTGGTGGATGCCGACCTGCAGAACTTCTTCAGTGCCAGCGTCGGTATCATGACTCCGTACGATCCGGCGCCGACCAAGGTCACCTTGTCGGAAATCTACGTCGATGCCTCGAAGGTCGCGCGGATCCAGTGGAGCAAGGCGGGCGTGATGGCCACGGGCGCCACGCAGGCCACATTGACGGCCTCGAGCCGCAGTCAGGGTGATGTCGTGACCAGCGTCGTTCCGGCGGCGCTGCTGGTTGCGGGCACCTATCTGATCTTCAGCGAAGTCAGCTACAAATACGTTCCGACGGTCGGCTATGTGATGGCCAAGAGCGGCATCAATCTCACCGATGTCGCCTTCACAAGGCCGCGGCAGTCGGTTTGCGTGTTCTACGCGCCGACGTCTGCCACGATGCCGACGACCTGCTCGACCTATTAGAGCTTCCGAACGACGCGGAACGCCGATTGGCAATCCAGACAAAAAGGGCCGCACCCGAAGGTGCGGCCCTTGATGCTTTAGCGACAATTTCCTGGAGCTTCGCGCTCCCGGGAAATCGGCTTATCCGGCGGCGCGCAGATTGTCGGCCGAGGATTTGCCGGAACGGCGGTCAGCCACGATCTCGTAGGAGATCTTCTGGCCTTCACGCAGAGTGCCAAGGCCGGCGCGCTCGACTGCACTGATGTGCACGAACACGTCGTTCCCGCCTTCATCCGGCTGGATGAAGCCGTAGCCCTTGGTCGCGTTAAACCACTTCACGGTTCCCATGCTCACGTGGGTAGTCCCTTCTCAGATATACAAGTTCAAGACCCGCTGATCGGCGGGGTGGTGAGATCGAATTTTTGGAAGGGTCGTCAGCGTCTGAACCGGCTGTACCGGTATTGGCTAATGTCGTCCGGCCGAAAATCGATGGGTAGGATATTATTCGATAGAAGGCTTCAAAACAATCCTGAAAACAATCCTGACGTGCGCGATTTTTTGGCCGGCGCAGCCGCCGGCCAATTGTGCGCAGGACATCAGGACGTCATGCCCGCAGCGGTTGCAATACCCCGCTTATCGGCGGCGGAACTGGCCGCCGCGCTGGGCTCCGCCCCGCGGCGGGCCACCGGGCGCGCCGCTCGGACGTTCGTCCTTATGCCGGAAGATCAGGCGCCCCTTTTCCAGATCGTAGGGCGACATTTCGATCGTAACACGGTCGCCGGCCAGCGTCTTGATGCGGTTTTTCTTCATCTTGCCGGCGGTGTAGGCGACGATCTCGTGCCCGGCATCGAGTTGCACCCGGTAACGAGCGTCGGGGAGGATTTCGGTCACCAGTCCTTCGAACTGGATCAGCTCTTCCTTAGCCATATGTTTCTCCAGATCGAGCGACGGCTAGTGCTTCGGTCGGTTGTTGCGGTTGGATTGCGGATTCGGCCGGCTCTCGCGATGCAAGAAGGCGACGCCCTGAATGCCTTCGCTGTTGCCGGCCTGCGACGGACGCGGCGACTCGCCCCGGCTCGTCTGCGGCGCGCCATTATTACCACCTCGACGGCGGCGGCGGCGAGGGCCTTTTGCGCCCGGAGCGGCCTCATTCCCACGGACATTATGTGCACGGGGCGCGGAGCGGCCGCCCCGGTGCGGGTGGGTGGCCTGCGCCGGCGCGGCGGCCTCGCGGCCGCCCTGTGTGCGGCGGTCTTCCCGCGGCACGGTAATCCGGATCAGCCGCTCGATATCGCGCAAATAGCCCATCTCCTCGGCACCGGCGATCAGCGAGATCGCGACGCCGTCGGCGCCGGCGCGCGCCGTGCGGCCGATGCGGTGGACGTAGGTCTCCGGGATGTTGGGCAGGTCGAAATTCACCACGTGGCTGACGCCGTCGACGTCGATGCCGCGGGCAGCGATATCGGTCGCCACCAGCGTGCGGATCTCACCGGAACGGAACGCCGCCAGCGTGCGCTCGCGGTGGTTCTGCGACTTGTTGCCGTGGATCGCATTGGCCTCGATGCCGGCCTTGGCAAGGCTTTTCACCACCTTGTCGGCGCCGTGCTTGGTGCGGGTGAAGACCAGGGCGCGGTTGACCGGTTCCTGCTTCAGCAACTGGGCGAGGACCGTCGGCTTGGCCGCGAAATCGACCTGGATCGCGCGCTGGGCGATGCGATCCACCGTCGAGGCCACCGGCGTCACCGCCACGCGGGCCGGGTCGCGCAGCATCGCCTCGGCGAGCTCGGCGATGTCCTTGGGCATGGTGGCCGAGAAGAACAGCGTCTGGCGCCGGATCGGCAGCTTGGCGACGATTTTCCGGATGTCGTTGATGAAGCCCATGTCGAGCATGCGGTCGGCTTCATCGAGCACCAGGAACTCGACCTGGTTGAGCTTCAGACCGTTGCTCTGCACGAGATCGAGCAGGCGGCCGGGGGTGGCGACCATCACCTCGACGCCCTGCATCACGGCACGGACCTGGCGGCCCATCGGCACGCCGCCGATGGCGAGCGCCGAGGACAGCCGGATGTGGCGGCCATAGGTGTTGAAACTGTCGAGGATCTGCCCGGACAGCTCGCGGGTCGGCGAGAGTACCAGCACGCGGCAGCTCTTGGGCTGCGGGCGCACGCGGTTCTCGAGCAGCCGGTGCAGGATCGGCAGCGCGAAGGAGGCGGTCTTGCCGGTACCGGTCTGGGCGATGCCGACGACGTCGCGGCCGGCAAGGGCTAGCGGGATGGTCTGGGCCTGGATGGGGGTCGGCGTGAGATAATTCTCTTCTCGGAGCGCGCGGGCGATGGGATCGGCGAGGCCGAAATCCTGAAAGGAGGTCAAAAGGTGGTTCTTTCCATAAAAGCCATCGTCGTTCCGGCCCATATCGGCCGGAAGCGTGTGAAGGCATTCGGGGACACCCGCGTGTCTGGGGCGTCAAGCTGGGTTAGCTGGAAGGCGAGCCAGAAGCCGCTTGGGGCAGCTTGAACACGCAGCTCGCGAAGGCACCGCGACTCTCGCGGGCATGGCGAGGATATGGACCAGGAACTGGGCGGTTTCAAGATGAGATCGCCGTCTTTGGTGCCCGGAGTTCGCTGAACCATCGCGCAAACTGTCACAAATCGATGCCGGAAATTTAGCCAAGACGGCAATTTTGCCTAAAAGATAGACTGATTGCTCTTTCGGCAGTCAAGTTGCCGGCTCAATGATTGGGCAGTCGGCTTCCGTATTTGCCCGGAACCGATGAAATTATCCAGCCGGTTCATCGGCTTACCGGGGCTGCGTACCGTGGCACAGTTCTTGCGATTCCCTTAACCGCAGGCGGCCAAGCGGCCGTTTCGCAAGCGTTCACGCCTGCGTCAGGGAGACGACATTTCATGCTTACTCAGCTTACTCACGGAATAGCGACGATGACCCGTCGCCGCGCGCTCGCGGCGACGGCCGGCCTGGTTTTGGGTCTGGCTGCGTCCTCGTCCCTCGCGCCCGCGCAAGCGGCCGACGACACCATCAAGGTTGGCATCCTTCACTCGCTGTCGGGCACCATGGCCATCAGCGAAACCACGCTGAAGGACACGATCCTTTTCCTGATCGACGAGCAGAACAAGAAGGGCGGCGTGCTCGGCAAGAAGCTCGAGCCCGTCGTGGTCGACCCCGCCTCGAACTGGCCGCTGTTCGCCGAAAAGGCCCGCGAGCTGATCACCAAGGACAAGGTCGCGGTCGTGTTCGGCTGCTGGACCTCGGTGTCGCGCAAATCCGTGCTCCCGGTGTTCAAGGAGCTGAACAACATCCTGTTCTATCCGGTGCAGTATGAGGGCGAGGAGTCCGAGCGCAACGTGTTCTATACCGGCGCGGCGCCGAACCAGCAGGCGATCCCGGCGGTCGACTATCTGATGAAGGAAGAAAAGGTGAAGCGCTGGGTGCTGGCCGGCACCGACTACGTCTATCCGCGCACCACCAACAAGATCCTGGAAGCCTATCTGAAGTCGAAGGGCGTCGCCCAGGACGACATCATGATCAACTACACGCCGTTCGGTCACTCCGACTGGCAGACGATCGTGGCCGACATCAAGAAGTTCGGCTCGGCCGGCAAGAAGACCGCGGTGGTCTCTACCATCAACGGCGACGCCAACGTTCCGTTCTACAAGGAGCTCGGCAACCAGGGCATCAAGGCGACCGATATCCCGGTGGTCGCGTTCTCGGTCGGCGAGGAAGAGCTCGCCGGCATCGACACCAAGCCGCTGCTCGGCCATCTCGCCGCCTGGAACTACTTCGAGTCGATCAAGACCCCGGCGAACGAGAAGTTCATCAAGGAGTGGCAGGCCTACACCAAGAATCCGAAGCGCGTGACCAACGATCCGATGGAAGCGCACTACATCGGCTTCAACATGTGGGTGAAGGCGGTCGAGAAGGTGAAGTCGACCGATCCGGACAAGGTGATCGATGCGCTTCCCGGCATCGAGGCGCCGAACCTGACCGGCGGCGTGTCGCAGATGCTGCCGAACCACCACATCACCAAGCCGGTGTTCATCGGCGAGATCAAGGGCAACGGCCAGTTCGACGTGGTCTGGAAGACCCCGGGCCTGGTCGCCGGCGACGCCTGGTCGAAGGAGCTCGAGGGCTCCAAGGACCTGATCGGCGATTGGGTCGGCAAGAAGTGCGGCAACTTCAACACCAAGACCAACAAGTGCGGCGGCCAGGGCTCCTGACAACAAGCTCCTGAGCTCCTGACCTGAACAACGACACAACACAACCATCCAAGAACCTGGAGAAGGCGGCACAGCTCGCCGCCTTCTCCTCACACTCCTGCCGGGGTACTGACGTGTTCGCCAATTGTATTGATCGTTTTCGTGCGCTGTTTCTCTCGATCCTGCTGCTGAGCTGCCTGACAGTGCCGGCGCTGGCCGGTCCGTTCGAGGATTCGGTCGCCAAATTCGCCAATGACGAGTTCTCCGACACCGAGGCTGCGATCGGCGAGGTCGCCGCATCGGGCAATGCGCTGGCCTCGCCCATCATCAGTGCGCTGCAGGACGGCCGGCTCTCGGCCGATCCCGACAGCAAGAAGGTCTTCATCACGCGGACCGACGGCAAGATTGTCGACGCCGCCACGGGGGCTGCCGTCGACAAGCTGCCCGACAACGCCGCCGCCGTCCGCCTCAACAACCGCCTGCGCCGCACCGTGGAGGCCGCGCTCGGCGGCCTGACGCTGCTCTCGCCGGACCCGGCCAAGCGCCTCGCCGCCGCGCAGTCGGTGTTCAAGAGCCACGAGGAGAATGTGCTGCCGACGGTGGAGAGCGCGCTCGCCAAGGAGAGCGTCAAGTCGGTCAAGCAGGCCTTCGCCGAGGCGCGCGCCGCCATCATCCTGTTCAAGTCGGACGCATCCGACAGCGACAAGCTCGACGCCGTCGCCGTGGTCAAGGCGCGCGGCGATCAGGAGGCGCTGGCGCTGCTCACCGCCCTCGGCGCCGACCAGCCGCCGCTGGTCGCCAACGCGGCCGCGAGCGCGGTGTCCTCGATCCAGAGCAATCTGGCGATGTGGTCGATGGTGCAGAATGCGTGGTACGGCGTGTCACTCGGCTCGGTGCTGCTGCTCGCCGCGATCGGGCTTGCCATCACCTTCGGCGTGATGGGAGTCATCAACATGGCGCATGGCGAGATGGTGATGCTCGGGGCCTACACCACCTTCGTGGTGCAGGAGGTGATCCGCAGCCGCTATCCTGCGCTGTTCGACTACTCGCTGCTGATCGCGGTGCCGCTCGCCTTCCTGGTCGCCGGCCTGATCGGTGTGCTGATCGAGCGCACCATCATCCGCTTCCTCTACGGCCGTCCGCTGGAGACGCTGCTCGCGACCTGGGGCCTGTCCCTGGTGTTGCAGCAGGCGGTGCGCACCGCGTTCGGTCCGACCAACCGCGAGGTCGGCAACCCCTCCTGGATGAGCGGTGCCTTCGAGCTCGGCCAGATCACCATCACCTATAACCGGCTGTGGATCCTCTGCTTCACGCTCGCGGTGTTTGCCATCCTGCTGGCGATGCTGCGCTACACCGCACTCGGCCTCGAGATGCGCGCGGTGACGCAGAACCGCCGCATGGCGGCCTCGATGGGGATCGCAACCTCGCGCGTCGACGCGCTGACCTTCGGCCTCGGCTCGGGGATCGCCGGCATTGCCGGCGTGGCGCTGTCGCAGATCGACAATGTCAGCCCGAATCTCGGCCAGAGCTACATCATCGACAGCTTCATGGTCGTGGTGTTCGGCGGCGTCGGCAATCTCTGGGGCACGCTGGTCGGCGCCTTCACGCTCGGCATCGCCAACAAGTTCCTCGAGCCTGTCGCGGGCGCGGTGCTCGGCAAGATCGCGATCCTGGTGCTGATCATCCTGTTCATCCAGAAGCGGCCGCGCGGCCTGTTCGCGCTCAAGGGTCGGGCGGTGGAAGCATGACGCCGCACATCCTCACCCGTTCGCTCGACCGTGCGGCGACCGCGTTCGTCCTGATCGTCGCCGCGATCGGCGTGCTGATCCCGCTGTCGAACCTGCTGCTGCCGCAGGGTTCGATGTTCCAGGTGCCGACCTATCTGGTGGCGCTGTGGGGCAAATATGTCTGCTACGCCATCCTCGCGCTCTCGATCGATCTGATCTGGGGCTATTGCGGCATCCTCTCGCTCGGCCACGGCGCGTTCTTCGCGCTCGGCGGCTACGCGATGGGCATGTACCTGATGCGCCAGATCGGCAGCCGCGGCGTCTACGGCAACCCGATCCTGCCCGACTTCATGGTGTTCCTGAACTGGAGCAAGCTGCCCTGGTACTGGTACGGCTTCGACAAGTTCTGGTTCGCTGCACTGATGGTGCTGCTGGTGCCGGGTCTGCTCGCCTTCTGCTTCGGCTGGCTTGCCTTCCGCTCGCGCGTCACCGGCGTCTATCTGTCGATCATCACGCAGGCGATGACCTATGCGCTGCTGCTGGCGTTCTTCCGCAACGATTTCGGCTTCGGCGGCAACAACGGGCTGACCGATTTCAAGGACATCCTCGGCTTCAACGTGCAGGCCGAAGGCACCCGCGCGGCGCTGTTCCTGCTGAGCTGCCTGGCGCTGATCATCGCTTTCCTGATCAGCCGCGCGATCGTCGCCTCGAAGCTCGGCAAGGTCCTGATCGCGGTGCGTGACGCCGAAAGCCGGACCCGGTTCCTCGGTTATCGCGTCGAATCCTACAAGCTGTTCGTGTTCACGCTGTCGGCCTGCATGGCAGGCGTCGCCGGTGCGCTGTACGTGCCGCAGGTCGGCATCATCAATCCGAGCGAGTTCGCGCCCGCCAACTCGATCGAGGCGGTGATCTGGGTCGCGGTCGGCGGCCGCGGCACGCTGGTCGGTGCGGCGCTCGGCGCCGTCGTCGTCAACTACGCCAAGACGTTCTTCACCTCGGGGCCGCTCGCACCGTACTGGCTGTTCATGCTGGGCGCGCTGTTCATCCTGGTCACGTTGCTGCTGCCCAAGGGCATCGTCGGCACCTTCAACAGCTGGTGGGAGAAGGCACGGCACAGCTCTCCCGACGCCGACAGCGCCGCGCGCGAAGACGGCATCGGCGCACCGAACGCTGCGGAGTAGGCAGATGAACGTCATGGATACCCGCGCCACCTCGGCCATGCTCTACCTCGACGGCGTGCACGTCTCGTTCGACGGCTTCCATGCCATCAACAATCTGTCGCTGGCGCTCGAGCCCGGCGAGATGCGTGCCATCATCGGCCCGAACGGCGCCGGGAAGACCACGATGATGGACATCATCACCGGCAAGACCAAGCCGGACGAGGGCACCGTGCTGTTCGACGGCACGGTCGACCTGACCCGGCTCGACGAGACCCGGATCGCCGAGCTCGGCATCGGCCGCAAGTTCCAGAAGCCGACGGTGTTCGAGAGCCAGACCGTGCAGGACAATCTGCTGCTCGCACTCAATGTCGATCACTCCGTGCGCGGCACGTTGTTCTGGCGCGGCAGCAAGGCCGAGTCCGAGCGCATCGACAAGGTGCTCGAGACCATCCGCCTGACCGATGCGCGCAACCGCCTCGCCGGCAGCCTGTCGCACGGCCAGAAGCAGTGGCTCGAAATCGGCATGCTGTTGGCGCAGGACCCCAAGGTGCTGCTGGTCGACGAGCCGGTCGCCGGCATGACCGATGTCGAGACCCATCTGACCGCGGAGCTCCTGAAGGAGATCAACAGGAATCATACCATCATGGTGGTCGAGCACGACATGACCTTCGTGCGCGAGCTCGGCGTCAAGGTGACCTGCCTGCATGAGGGCTCGGTGCTCGCCGAAGGTTCGATCGACCAGGTGTCGTCGAACGAGCGGGTGGTCGAAGTGTATCTGGGGCGCTAGCGCGATGCTGAAGATCGACAACATCAATCTCTACTACGGTGCGGCGCAGGCGCTGCGCGGCGTGTCGCTGACCGCCGAGCCGGGCAAGGTCACCTGCGTGCTCGGCCGCAACGGCGTCGGCAAGACCTCGCTGCTCCGCGCCATGGTCGGCCAGTATCCGATCGCCTCCGGCACTATCAATTTCGACGGCAAGGACATCACCGCGCTGAAGCCCTATGAGCGGGCGCGGCGCGGCATCGGCTTCGTGCCGCAGGGCCGCGAGATCTTTCCGTTGCTGACGGTGGAAGAGAACCTCAAGACCGGCTTCGGTCCGCTCAAGCGCGAAGACCGCAACATTCCCGACGACGTGTTCTCGCTGTTTCCGGTGCTGGAGACCATGCTGGGCCGCCGCGGCGGCGATCTTTCCGGTGGCCAGCAGCAGCAGCTCGCGATCGGCCGCGCGTTGGTGATGCGGCCAAAGCTCCTGCTGCTCGACGAGCCGACCGAGGGCATCCAGCCCTCGATCATCAAGGATATCGGCCGCGCCATCTCCTATCTGCGAAACCTCGGCAACATCGCCATCGTGCTGGTCGAACAATATCTCGACTTTGCCTGCGAACTCGGCGACAGTTTTGCCGTGATGGACCGGGGTGCGGTGAAATATGCCTGCGACCGCGCAAGCCTCGATCCCGCCGAGATCAGCCGCCAGATGGCGCTGTGAACAGGATGTGACGCCGCCTGTTGTGGCGCGCGAAGGGAGCGTCGGGGGATGCGGACCGGGATCGCAGGCGCGGCAGCGGCAACGTTTGCGGCAAACCGCGCCCAGGGTGCGGTCCGGTTCGGCGTGCATCTCAAGGATGGCGCCACCCGCCGCGGCGACCTGCATGAGTCCGGCTCGCTGCGCGTCCGCTTCCCATCGCCGGAGGACGACGGCCTCTCGGCCATGTTCGTCAACACCGCCGGCGGCATTGCCGGCGGGGACCGCTTCGAGATCGCGGTCGCGGCCGGCGAGGGCGCGCGTTTGACGCTGACCACCGCGGCGGCTGAGAAGGTTTACCGGGCGCCCGTAGCGTTTTCGAGCGAAGTGGTTGCCGGTTCGCGTGAAGAAGACGCGTCCAAAAAAAATGAGGGCTTGGTGCGATCCGATCCGATCGCAGCATGCCCCGCGGCGGCACGGCTCGACATCGCGCTGACCGTTGCCGCAGGCGCGCATCTCGCCTGGCTGCCGCAGGAAACCATCCTGTTCGACCGTGCCCGCATTCACCGCAGCTTCGACATCGACCTTGCCGAGGGTGCCTCGCTCCTGCTGTGTGAGATCGTGGTGTTCGGCCGCGCCGCGATGGGCGAGACCATGCGCCATGGCGAGTTCGTCGACCGCTGGCGGATGCGATGCGGCGGCCGGCTGGTGTTTGCCGAGACCATCCGCCTCGACGGCGAGATCGGCGAGAAGCTCGCGCGACCCGCGATCGCGGGCGGCGGCTGCGCGATCGGCACGGCGCTGATCGTGCCGGGCGACGAAGCCCTGGTCGAGCGCATCCGCGAGGCTTCGGACAGCCTCAGTGGCGAAGTCGGCATCTCCGCCTGGAATGGCTTTGCAATGGCCCGCTTCTGTGCCCAAGATGCGGCCCGGCTGCGCGCCGACATGATGACGGTGCTCGGCCGCGCCTCCACTGTCCCGCTGCCGCGGCTTTGGCTCAACTAGACCTCTCAAAGAACGATCAGAGTGCTCGCATGAATTTGTCTCCCCGCGAAAAGGACAAGCTGCTGGTATCGATGGCGGCCATGGTGGCGCGCCGCCGGCTCGAGCGTGGCGTCAAGCTGAACCACCCCGAGGCCATCGCGCTGATCACCGATTTCATCGTCGAGGGCGCGCGCGACGGCCGCACCGTCGCCGAGCTGATGCAGGCCGGCGCCAAGGTCCTGACCCGCGCGCAGGTGATGGATGGCATCCCGGAGATGATCCATGACATCCAGGTCGAGGCAACATTCCCCGACGGCACCAAGCTCGTCACCGTGCACGAGCCGATCCGATAGGAGCGCGACATGATCCCCGGCGAACTCTTCATCAAGGACGGCGAGATCGAGCTCAATGCCGGCCGCAAGACCGTGACGCTGTCGGTCGCCAATTCAGGCGATCGCCCGATCCAGGTCGGCTCGCACTACCATTTCTTCGAGACCAATCCGGCCTTGAAGTTCGACCGCAAGAAGGCCCGCGGCATGCGCCTCGACATCGCCGCCGGCACCGCCGTCCGCTTCGAACCCGGCCAGACCCGCGACGTCCAACTCGTCGCACTCGCCGGCAAGCGGGTCATCCATGGCTTCCGCGCCGAGGTGAAAGGGAAGCTGTGACGCGATGGCCTCTGACAGGAAGCTCGCCGGCCGTTAGGAGGCGATGATATGTGGATGCACCCGATCCGGCTTGTCTCCGAAGCCGCCGAGTTCGCTGCGCAGCATCATGCAGGAATGGCGCGCAAAGGGCGCGGCGACGAGCCTTATGTCAATCATCTTGCTGAAGTGGCAAATCTACTTGCGACCGCGATGGATGGCCGGGACGCCGAACTCATTGCGGCAGGCTGGCTACACGATACGATCGAAGACACGGCTGTGACACAGGAAGAGCTCGCGCAAAAGTTCGGCGAGCGTGTTGCCGACCTGGTGGCAGAAGTGACCGACGACATGCGGTTGCCCAAGAGCGTGCGTCGTGAATTGCAGATCGTGCACTCGCCGGCCAAGTCACCCAGCGCGAAGCTCATCAAAATTGCCGACAAGATCAGCAATATTCGCGCGCGCATTCATGCCGATCCAAACGCAGACGAGCGCGCGGATCTCACCGATTACGTCGACTGGGCAGAGAAGGTTGTCGCGGGTTGTCGCGGCGGCAACGCAACTCTCGACCGCATGTTCGACGATACCGTCAAGCTTGCAAGGAGCACGCTGTGAGCACGAAAATCAAGCGTTCCGTCTATGCCGATATGTTCGGTCCGACCACCGGCGACAAGGTGCGGCTCGCCGACACCGATCTGATCATCGAGGTCGAGAAGGATCTCACCACCTATGGCGAGGAGGTGAAGTTCGGCGGCGGCAAGGTGATCCGCGACGGCATGGGGCAGTCGCAGGTGACCAACGCGCAGGGCGCGGCCGATACCGTCATCACCAACGCGCTGATCGTCGATCACTGGGGGATCGTGAAGGCCGACGTCGCGATCAAGGAGGGCATGATCGCGGCGATCGGCAAGGCCGGCAATCCCGACATTCAGCCCAACGTCACCATCGTGATCGGTCCGGGCACCGACGTGATCGCGGGCGAGGGCAAGATCCTCACCGCCGGCGGATTCGACAGCCACATCCATTTCATTTGCCCGCAGCAGATCGAGCACGCGCTGATGTCCGGCGTCACCTCGATGCTTGGCGGCGGCACCGGTCCGTCGCACGGGACCTTCGCCACCACCTGCACGCCGGGCCCATGGCACATGGGGCGGATGATCCAATCGTTCGACGCCTTCCCGGTCAATCTCGGCATTTCCGGCAAGGGCAACGCCTCGCGCCCGGCGGCGCTGGTCGAGATGATCAAGGGGGGCGCCTGCGCGCTGAAGCTGCACGAGGACTGGGGCACCACGCCGTCGGCGATCGACACTTGCCTTTCCGTGGCCGACGATTACGACGTCCAGGTGATGCTGCATTCGGACACGCTGAACGAATCCGGCTTCGTGGAGGATACAATCAAGGCTTTCAAGGGCCGCACCATCCATGCCTTCCACACCGAAGGCGCCGGCGGCGGCCACGCACCGGATATCATCAAGATTGCCGGCCTGAAGAACGTGCTGCCGTCCTCCACCAATCCGACCCGGCCGTTCACCCGCAACACGATCGACGAGCATCTCGACATGCTCATGGTGTGCCATCACCTCGATCCGTCGATCGCCGAAGACCTCGCCTTCGCCGAGAGCCGGATCCGCAAGGAGACCATCGCCGCCGAGGACATCCTGCACGACCTCGGCGCGCTCTCGATGATGTCGTCGGACTCGCAGGCGATGGGCCGGTTGGGTGAGGTCATCATCCGCACCTGGCAGACCGCCGACAAGATGAAGAAGCAACGCGGGTCGCTGCCGCAGGACAAGGGCAACGACAACGACAATTTCCGCGTCAAGCGCTACATCGCCAAATACACCATCAACCCCGCGATCGCGCACGGCGTGTCGAAGCTGATCGGCTCGGTGGAGAAAGGCAAGCTCGCCGACCTCGTGCTGTGGTCGCCGGCGTTTTTCGGCGTCAAGCCGGATTGCATCATCAAGAGCGGCTCGATCGTGGCGGCGCCGATGGGCGATCCCAATGCCTCGATCCCGACGCCGCAGCCGGTGCATTACCAGCCGATGTTCGCGGCCTTCGGCAAATCGCTGACTGCATCCTCGGTGGTGTTCACCTCGAAGGCCGCGGTCACCGGCGGTCTCGCCCGCAAGCTCGGCATCAGCAAGAAGCTCTACGCGGTGCAGAACACCCGCGGCAAGATCTCCAAGAAGAGCATGATCCACAACGACGCGACGCCCGAGATCGAGGTCGATCCCGAGACCTATGAGGTACGCGCAGACGGCGAACTGCTGACCTGCGCGCCGGCCGAGGTCCTACCCATGGCACAGCGCTATTTTATGTTCTAAAACCCGTCCCGGTAACCAGAGCGTTTTCGAGCGAAGTGGATTTCCGGTTCGCGGAAAGAAAACGCGTCAAAACAAGACTCAAGCCAAAAAGAGAAAACCGGGAGGAATTTCCGTGATTTACGTCGTTGCTACGCTGACCATCAAGCCCGAGACCCGCGCCGAATTCATCGCTGCGGCGACGGCCTGCATCAAGGAAACCCGCAAGGAGCCCGGCAACATCGCTTACGATCTGCATGAGAGCGTCACCGACCACAGCAAGATGGTGTTCGTCGAGCAGTGGGAGAACGCGGAGGCGCTGGTACCGCATCGCACCGCCGAGCACATGAAGACGTTCGGCCGGGTCGCGGTGAAATGCATGGCCGCGCCGCCGAAGATCGAGGTGATCACGCCCGAGAAGGTCGACGTTCGCTAACGAGAAAAAGAAGGGAGATAATCCATGATCTATGTCATCGCCACCACGCCGATGAAGCCGGAGAACAAGGACGACTTCATCAAGGGGCACAAGGCCTGCACGGTCGAGACCCGCAAGGAGAAGGGTTGCATCTCCTACGACGGCAATGTCAGCGTCAACGATCCCAACCTCTATGTGGTGGTCGAGCGCTGGGAGAGCCGCGAGGACCTCAACGCCCATGCCAGGGCGCCGCACATGAAGGTATGGCGCGAATATTCCGCTAACATGAAGACCGGGCCGACGGTGATCGAGATCATCAGCGACGCCAAGGTCGAGAAGCTCTGAGGCATCGATGATCCGCGCCACCAAGGTCCTGGGACAGCATCGCTGGACGGAAGCGCCAGCCGACACCGTCGTGCTCGATTTCGACGACCGGCACCGGCGGCGGATGGTGATGTCAGGGACGCGCGGGCTCGAATTCCTGCTTGATCTCGAAAACGCCGTCGCGCTGCGCGGCGGCGATGCCTTGGTGCTGGAGGACCGTCGTCTCGTCGAGGTGGTCGCAGCTCCCGAGCCGCTGGCGGAAATCCGCGGCAGCGATCCGCATCATCTGATCCGGGTCGCCTGGCATCTCGGCAACCGTCATCTGCCGACCCAGATCATGCCGAAGGGATTGCGCATCCGCAGGGATCACGTGATCGAGGCGATGGTGAAGGGGTTAGGGGCCCGTGTCATCGAGATCGAGGCACCGTTCGATCCCGAGGGCGGCGCCTATGCCGAGCATGCGCATGCCGACGAGCACGCGCATGGTCACACCGGGCACGATCATGCCCACAGCCATGCGCATGATCACGGTCACCACAATGGCCATGATCATGGGCCTGACCATGACCACCACCATCATCATGATGAGCATTGCGAGCATGCTCATCATCACCACGACCACTCCCATGCTCATGACCACAAATGAGCCTGATCCCGCCGCGATGCGCGGCGGGATGGCGGAGGACGAGGCGGCCGCGCTGTATCGGCTGATGACGTGGCTGTCGCCGTCCTTTCCGGTGGGGGCGTTCGCCTATTCCAGTGGCATCGAATGGGCGGTCGAGGCCGGCGACATCACGGATGCCGCGTCGCTGCGCGATTGGCTCGCCGCGATGCTTTCCGACGGCAGCGGATTTTGCGACGCCGTGTTTCTCGCGCAGAGTTTTCGTGCGGCGTTGCAGCCCAATCATGCCGGGCTGAAGGAGATCGCCGAACTTGCCGCGGCCTTCGTGCCGTCGCGCGAGCGGCAGCTCGAGACCACGACGCAGGGGCGCGCCTTCATCGAGATCGCCGGTGCCGCGTGGAATTCGCCCGACCTCGACGCGATGATCGCGGCTTGCGAGGGCCCTGTCGTCTACCCCTTGGCGGTCGGCATCGTCAGCGCTGCACACGGCATTCGGCTTGCGCCGGCGCTGCACGCCTTCCTGCATGCCGTGACCTCCAACTGGATTTCCGCGGGCAGCCGGCTGATCCCGCTCGGGCAGACCGCCAGTCAGCGCGTGCTGGCCGATCTCGAGCCGGTCGTGGCAGCGACCGCGGCGGGGGCCAATGCGGCCTCGCTCGACGATCTCGGCGGCGCGACCTTTCGCGCCGATCTCGCAAGCCTGCGTCACGAGACGCAATACACGAGGCTGTTCCGGTCATGATGGTCTCACCGTCGTCCCGGCGAAAGCCGGGACCCA
>NZ_LFIQ01000118.1:64975-80773 GCF_001189245.1 Bradyrhizobium pachyrhizi
TCTCCGTGGCTATGCAAGCCTGCGGCCCCAGCTTCGCGCAACAATTCAATTCGGTGGTAATGGGTCCCGGCTTTCGCCGGGACGACGATAACGGAGAGCGTGTCACATGCCCACTTCCCACGGCCCACTTCGCGTCGGCGTCGGCGGCCCGGTCGGCTCCGGCAAGACCGCGCTGATGGACCTGCTCTGCAAGTCGATGCGCGAGCGCTACGACATCGCCGCGATCACCAACGACATCTACACCAAATGGGATGCCGAGTTTCTGGTGCGCTCCGGCTCGCTGACGCCGGACCGCATCGCCGGTGTTGAGACCGGCGGCTGTCCGCATACTGCGATCCGCGAGGACGCTTCGATGAATCTCGCCGCGGTCGCCGACATGCGGGCAAAATTCCCCGACCTCGATCTGGTGCTGATCGAATCCGGCGGCGACAATCTGGCGGCGACCTTCTCGCCGGAATTGGCCGATCTGACGATCTACGTCATCGACGTTGCCGCCGGCGACAAGATCCCCTCCAAGGGCGGTCCCGGCATCACGCGATCCGACCTCCTGGTGATCAACAAGATCGATCTTGCACCCCATGTCGGTGCGTCGCTCGAGAAGATGGACACCGACGCCAGGCGGATGCGCGGCGAGCGGCCCTTCGTGATGACCAACCTGAAGAAGAGCGACGGCCTCGATCGCATCATCAGCTTCATCGAGACCAAGGGCGGCCTTCGGTCGCAGGGCAAGGTTAAGGCAGGTTAGGCCGGTTAGGCGTTAATCATTGTGGCACGCCACTAGCGTCCATCCTGTCTTCCTGAGGCGCGAGCAGCGCGAGCCTCGAAGGATGAACGGCCACCGGCCGGGCCGTTCATCCTTCGAGACGCGCGTACCGCGCTCCTCAGGGTGACGGTCGATGAGAGGGGCGCGCACCTCGCCGCAAAAAAGCTGCGCAATCGCCGGAACAATTTCCAACTTTGCCGATTAGCAACCTTTGGCGCCGCCAAAGACCGCCGGGTGGCGTCGTTGTTAATGTTGCCGACCGGCTCCTGTTGCGGACCGATGATCGCTATTCCATATTCCTTTGCGGCGGGCCTTCATCGCATCCTGATTTGTCGCCGCCCTTGCAGAAGCCAGATGACTTCCGTCCCCTTTCGCCACCCCCTGATTGCCGAGTAAGCGTGTGGTTCGACTGGGCTTCATCGTTGCCTTGATTGCGCTGATCGGAGTTCTGCTCTCCGGTCTTGCCGCCTATCGGGTGCACGATCAGGAGCTCGCGATCGACGGCATCGCGCTGGCGCGGGCGATCGACGTCCATGCCAGCCTGGTGCAGGACCGCCTGACCGAGCGCGAGCTGCTGGCGCGGGTCGCCTCGGGGCTGTTCCGGGCGCCGTCGATGGTGAAGGCCAACATGCTGCAGCCGCTGCGCTCGGCGATCTACGCCTTCAAGACGGATTTCGTCGTCGCCGCCTGGATCGCGCGGCTCAAGCCGGACGAGCTCGCCGCGGCGGAGGCCGAGCTGAAGGCCAACGGCTTCACCAACCCGACCATCCGGGATTTCGACGACCAGGCGCTCGACCTCAAGGCGCTCGACAAGCCGATCAACGTGCTGATGGACGTCGAGCCGCGCAATCCGGAGACCTTGAGCATTCCGGGCCGCGCCTTCGACCGCCACTCGGTGGTGGGCCCGATGCTGGCGCGGGCGATGGCCAACGCCAAGCCGGTGGCCTCCGATCCGGTGCCGCTGTTGCGGCAGAACGGCCCGGTCGGGGTCGTGCTCGCCGCGCCGGTGTTCCAGGAGGGCGCGTCCGAGCCGGCGGGCTTCATCACCTTCTCCTACGAGCTGTCGTCGCTGATGCTGACCAACGACGACAGCTCGCTGTTCGCGGTGGCGCTGAAGGATCCGCGCGACTCCAACGACGAGTTCACCGCCAACGAGCAGGGCATCGTCACCTCGCGCGCGGTGCGCCAGGACGGCCCGCTGCCGTCGATGGTGCGCACGGTGACGTTCGGCGGCCGTGACTGGTCGCTCGACTATTACGCCAAGAGCAACGCCACGGTGCGTGCGCAGCAGACCGCGACCATCGTCGCGGCGATTGGCCTCGCGCTGACCGGCATCGTCTGCGGCCTGTTCGGCTATGTCGCCTACAACAATCTGCGGCTCAGCCGCGAGATCGAGGTCCGCATCGGCTTCGAGCGCCGGTTGACCGCCGTGATCGACGAGCTCAACCATCGCGTCAAGAACATCCTCGCGGTGATCCAGTCGATCGTGACCCGCACGCTGCGGCACGGCGCCGATATCGATGTCGCGCGCGAGCTCTTGATCGGGCGCATCCACGCGATGTCGAACGTCGTCACGCTGCTCAGCGAGAGCCAGTGGCAGGGCGTCAAGCTGAAGGGCCTGTTCGAATCGCGCGCGATCCCGCATGCCGACCGGATCGCGGTGAACGGTCCCGACATCACGGTCAGCGCCCGCGCCGCCCAATCGCTGTCGCTGCTGTTCTTCGAGCTCGCCTCGCATTCCGACGAAGGGCTGTCGCTGGTCGGCAAGCACCCGCACATCGTCGCCAATTGGGAGGTCGTCGGCGAGGATGCGGACTCGGTCTTTCATTTCCGCTGGGAAGAGTTCAACACCAGCCAGGCGACGCGGCGAGCCGACAGTGATTTCGGCCTGATCCTGCTCGACCGCGTCGCGCCCGAGGCGCTCGGCGGCACCGCGAAGCGCTACTTCACCGACGTCTCCTATGTCTATGAGCTGACCGCGCCGATGGACACCGTCGTCGACATGACCGAGCGCGACCGCACCGAGCAGTTCTCCGCGCCGCTGCGCCCGGTGAAGAAGTAGCGGCTGCCTCAGGTTGTGTGATCGGACCGCCGCGCGGATTGATCGAAATCACGCGCGAAAGCATGCGCCGTCGTCATCGTGACCAATGCCCGGTATCAGTAATAGACCGCAACCGATTGTTAAAACTTCGTTGAACATGCTTGGGCATATACCGAGCAGGATACCGTCTGAGGACCCCGATGAGGCTTTGGGTCAGCCTGACCTTGCTCGCGGCAGTTTTGCCGGTAGGACTGTCGCTTGCCCTGACTCCGGCGGCGGCACCCGGCGACCCTGCGACAATCCGTGCCAGCTATCGGCGGCCGGACGTCGTTCCGTTCCCGAGCAGCAATCCCTATTCGGAGGCGAAATCCGCGCTTGGACAGCTGCTGTTCTTCGACCCGCTGTTGTCGAGGTCAAAGACGCACTCCTGCGCGAGCTGCCACAGGCCATCCCTTTCATGGGCCGACGGCCTTCCGCGCGCCATCGGTGAGGATCCCAAGGGCCTGCCGATCCGCTCGCCGACGTTGATCGATGTGGCCTTCTTCGAGCCGCTGGGATGGGACGGCAAGTTCAAGGATCTGGAATCCGTTGCGTTCGGGCCGATCCTCAGTCCGGCCAACCTGAACATGACCGAGCCGGAATTGATCGCGCGACTTTCGGCGATCCCCGGATATGTCGATGCCTTCGCCCACGCATTCGGAGACGGCGCGATCACGCGGCCGAGGATCGAGGCGTCGTTGGCGACCTTCGAGCGCTCCATCGTTGCAGGCGAGGCTCCGTTCGACCGTTGGATCAAGGGCGACGACACCGCCATCAGCAAATCAGCCCAGCACGGCTTTGAGCTTTTCAACGGCAAGGCGCGTTGCTCGGCTTGCCACAGCGGCCCGTCGTTTTCCGACGGATCCTTCCAGGATATCGGCACCGCCAAGGGCCATGACATCGGGCGCGGCCGTTTCTTCCCGACCTCGGCGAAGCTGAAATATGCGTTCAAGACGCCGACATTGCGCGACGTCGCGCGCCGCGCGCCCTATATGCACGACGGATCGGTGGCGACGCTGGAAGATGTCATCGAGCTTTACAACAAGGGTGGGATCGATCGGCCGAGCCGATCGCCCGACATCAAGCCGCTGTCCCTGACGGCAGACGAGAAGAACGACCTCATCGCCTTCCTGCAAACCCTGACCGCAACGGCCCCGCCGGTGGCAGGCGTCCCCAAACTGCCGCGCTGACCTCGGCTCAACGCGGTTCAGAACGAGGTTCGTTCAGGACAGGTGCGGCAGCGCCGCGCCCAGGAGGCCGAGCCCCACGATCACGAATGCGCCCGCGCAGGTCTCGAGGGTCGCTGCGCGCGCAGCGGACGATCTTGTCACATAGGCGAGGGCCGACCCCACCCCGATACTTACGACGCTCAACGCTCCGAACACTGTACCGGCCTCCCGATCCGATTTGTCCGGATTTCACTACGACAGTTGAATTGAGCTCCCGTGCCGGAATTAGCTAAAATTTGAGGGAACCGGCTGTAAAGATTGCACTAAGGGACAGGCCGGGGGCTCGCCCGCCACGATTAACCACAATGCAACCCCGGGGTGTCCCGGCAGGCGCAAAGCTTAAAATTTGATATAAGTTAAACAAGTCCTAAGTGTGTGGGCGGTTGGTTCAATGTTTAGTGGATGGGCGCGAGATACCGTCTCGGCGGTGCGCTCCTTTTTCGCCACGTGCCTTGCAGCGGTTCTTTTTTGTGTCGTAGCCGCGCGCAGTGCCGAGGCACATGTCAAGTGGTTTTGTGCCTACGATGTCGCCGGTCAGCCCCGCGGACTCGAGAATGTCCTTTGCCTGGATTTCGAGCTGCTGCTCGGCGTCGCCATCTTCTGGCTGTTTGCGGGTTGCCTGATCGAGCCCACCTCGCTGGGTGACGCCACGATCCGGGTAATGGACCGCGTCACCGAGGGACTGCGGCTGCGCACCGAATTGATGATGCGCGCCGTGTGCGCCTTCTTCTTCATCTCGATCTGGGCCGTGGGCGGCATCCTGCTGACGCCCGAGTTGAAGACGACGTCGCCGTACGTCGGCGCGCTGCAGCTTGCGATCGCTGCCGGGATGCTGTCACGACGCACGCTGCCGCTGTCGGCGGCGGGGATGCTGGTCCTGTTCGGGATCGGTGTGCGCGACTACGGTCTCTTTCACCTCGCCGATTACCCGATCTTTCTCGGTGTTGCCGCCTATTTTGCACTGGTTGGGCTGAACAAGGATTTGTTCGGAGTCCGGCCGATCGACGTGATGCGCTACGCCGCCGCGGTGACGTTGATGTGGGCCTCGGTCGAAAAATGGGCCTATCCGGAGTGGAGCTTCCCGCTGCTGATCGAGCATTCCTCGATGACGCTGGGCTTCGACAACGAGTTCTACATGCGCGCCGCCGGCATGGTGGAATTCACGCTTGCCTTTGCCTTGATCTGGACGCCGCTGATCCGGCGCTGCGCCGCCACCGTGCTGACGGGGATGTTCATCAGCGCGTGCTTCGAATTCGGCAAGATCGACACCATCGGACACTCGGCGATCATCGCTGTCCTGCTTGCGATTGTCGCCGACAACAAGGTGTTGTCGCGCGACCGTCGTGCGCCGTGGCTCGCCCCGGTCGCACTCTGTGCCGCGCTGTCGGTGACCTTGTTCGTCTATTATTTCGGCCACGCCGCGATCTTCAAGACGTCGGTCCTGTAGATCGCCGCCCCTGTGGCGCTATTTGGCGACGTGGACGGCGAGCTTCATCTTCGGATGAATGCCGCACAGCACGGTGTAGTCGCCGGGCACCGAGAAGGTGACGTCGAACTTGCTGCCCGGCTGCTGGTCGCCCGAGTCGAAGCTGAACGTATCGGTGCTCAAATAAGCGTGATGCAGCAGTTCGCCGTCATCGTTAACGAACCGTAAAACCTCACCCCGCTTGATCGAGATCTGCGCGGGTTTGAATTCACGATCCTTCTGCGAAATGACATAAGGGGCTGCGCCCAAAGCTGCTCCAATAAGCGCTCCAGTGACGATCGCCGCCGCAAACGGCACGCGGCCGAACTGGCCCAGGCGCAAGGCGCGCAACAAGCCTGACTGCATGAGACCCCCGCTGAACCTCGAACACCAAATATCGGCTATCCCGGGCTGCAAATGTGGCTCCCGGACCACCTGTAAGGGTGATTATCGCCAGCTGATCTTAACGATTTCAGCATGAGTTCCAGTCACTACTAAAGCAATTTTGAGCAGACAGTTATTTTCCGCAGTGCTGCGCCTTTCTGCGTAGCTTGAGTATCGAGCACTACGGCGAAACGCGGGCATGGACAGCCTATTTGGCAACCTCAAGGTAAAGAGCGGTGCGGCCTTTCGGTTCGCAACCGGCCGCCTTTCGCGTCTTGCCCTGACCAAGGGGTCGATCCGCAGCCAGATTCTGATTTTTTGCCTTGCGATGAGCGCCGTTGCGGTCGCCCTCGGCGGGTACTCCATCCTCGGCATCCGCCATGCCGGCGATCTGGTGGCCAAGACCTTCGACGAATCCCTGATGTCGATCAACTATGCGCGCGCGGCCGGTGCGGATTTCGCCACGATGCGGGTCGCCTCGTCGCAACGCCTGCTGACCACGGATCCGGAGATCCGGGCCAATCTCGATGGCCAGATTGAAAAGCTCGCAAAGACGCTCTCGGAAGACCTGGCGATTGCTGCCGATCGGTCGCAATCCTCGCGCGCCGCGCAAGCCGCCGCCAAGGTTCAGGAAGCCGCCGACGCCTGGATGGCGCTGCACCGGCGCGCGATCGGATCGTCCACGGAGGGCAGCACGGCGGCCGATCCGCGCGCACCGGGTGCGACGGTCGGCGATGTCGATCGCTACTCCAAGATCGTCAGCCAGCAGGTCGAGCTGCTGGTCAATTATACGGCCGGCGATGGCTTCCTGTTCCGGCAAAAGGCGCTCTCGACCATCAAGCGGGACCTGCAGCTCAACGTGGCCGGGCTGACCGTCGCGCTGTTTCTGTCGGCGCTGTTTTCGTGGCTGCTGGCGCGCCGCATTATCGGACCGGTCGCGATCGCATCGCGGGCCGCGCGAAGCATCGCCGGCGGCGACCTCGACGCGACCATCCCCAAGGGCGGGACCGACGAGCTCGGCACGCTTCTGACCGCCATGGAAACGATGCGCGACAACATTCGGCGAATGGTCAATCAAGAAGTATCGCAACGCCGCTCCGCGCAGGCACGGCTTTCCGATGCGCTCGAAACGTCGCGTGAGGGCGTCGTGCTGCTCGACGCGGATGGCCAGGTCGCGCTGGCCAACTCGCGCGCGAGTGAATTCATCCGTCTCTCGCCGCAGCTTCTGCAGTCGGACCGGCTCGATGCCGCCAGGCTGGCCCCCGCCGATGGTGACATCGATGGCTTTGCGAGCGAGGCGCAGCTTGCGGATGGACGCTGGCTGCGCGTCAGCCGCAGCGAGACGCAGGAGGGCGGCGTCGTCCTCGTCTACAGCGACATCTCCGCGCTGAAGCAGCAGAAGGCCGAGCTGCATGAAACCAATTTGCGGCTCGACGCGGCGCTCACGCACATGTCGCAAGGGCTGTGCCTCTACAACAGCGAGGCGCGGCTGCAGGTCGCCAACCGCCGGTTCTGTGAGATCTTCGATATATCGCCGGAGCTTGTCGTTCCCGGAATGACCATGGAGGAGGTGCTCGACCTGAGCATCGCCGCGGGCAATCACGGGGAGCGGACCGTCACCGACCTGCTGGCGGAGCGCGAGCGGTCGATGGCTCAGCACGACGGCAACTATCTGCAGCATCTCAGCGATGGACGGATCATTGCGATCGCGCAACGGCCGACATCCGATGACGGCTGGCTCGTCACCTGCGAGGACGTCACCGAACAGCAACGGGCGGAATCGCAGATCGCGTTCATGGCCCGGCACGATGCCCTGACCAAGCTGCCGAACCGGACGTTGCTGGCCGAGCGGATCGAGCTGGCGGTTGCGCAGGTCGGCCGCGGACTCGGCTTCGCGGTGTTCTGCCTCGATCTCGATAATTTCAAGCAGGTCAATGACACGCTCGGGCATCCGGTCGGCGACGAACTGCTGTGCGCAGTCGCGGACCGGCTCAACGCCTGCGTCCGTGAGGTCGACACCGTCGCGCGTTTGGGCGGCGACGAGTTCGCGGTCATCCAGTGTGGCGTCCAGGGCGGAGACGAGGCCGAACGCCTCGCGCGCCGCATCGTGGAATGCGTGGGCGCGCCGTACGAGCTGAACGGGCATCGCGTCATCGTCGGATGCAGCGTCGGCATCTCGATGTCGCCGGGCGACGGCACCACCGGCGAGAAGCTGCTGAAGAACGCCGACGTCGCCTTGTACCGCGCCAAGATGGAAGGCCGCGGCACCTGGCGCTTCTTCGAGCCTGCGATGGACGCCAGCCTGCAGCGGCGTCGGGCCATCGAGCTCGACCTTCGCGAGGCGATGGTCAAGGACGAGTTCTCGTTGTTCTACCAGCCGCTCTACGATCTCCATCTCGACCGCATCTGCGGCTTCGAGGCGTTGCTGCGCTGGCATCACCCCAAGCGCGGGCTGGTGCCGCCGGACCAGTTCATCCCGATCGCGGAAGAGATCGGTCTGATCGGCCCGCTGGGAGAATGGGTGCTCAATCGCGCCTGCGAACAGGCGACGACCTGGCCCAGCGAGATGAAGCTCGCGGTCAACGTCTCCGCGGTCCAGTTTCGCGATGCCGACTTCATCGACGTCGTCATCGGCGCGCTCGCGACGTCAAAATTGTCGCCGCGCCGGCTGGAGCTCGAAATCACCGAGTCCGTGTTCCTCGCGAACAGCAACGAGACGCTTGCAACGCTGCACAAGCTGAAGGCGCAGGGAGTGCGCATCGCGCTGGATGATTTCGGCACCGGCTATTCCTCGCTGAGCTATCTGCGCAGCTTCCCCTTCGACAAGCTCAAGATCGACAAATCCTTCGTGCGCGACGCGACCGCGACGCATGGATCGAAATCGATCGTCCGCGCCGTCATCAGCCTCGGCAGAAGCCTCGGCATGACCACGATCGCGGAGGGCATCGAGACCGTCGAGCAGCTGGATCATATGCGGGCCGAAGGCTGCAACGAGGCGCAGGGCTTCCTGTTCAGTCATCCGGTCCCGGTGACCGAAATCGCAGCCAAGATCCTCGAACTGAGAAACGGCTTCAAGCCGGCGTCCGTCAAGGCGATGGCCAGCTGACGGCGCGCTGAGCGTCGCCGGACCTTGCAGGCCAACATGAAAAAGGCGGCCCGCGGGCCGCCTTTTCCTATTTATCGCCGCGGTCGCGCTTAGCCGCCATTGCCGCCGATCACGGCGCGCACGGTGTTGTCGGGGCCGAAATCCTCGGCGCTGTCGACATAAAGCAGCGCGGAGAGCTTCGATCGCGCGCGGTTGACGCGGCTCTTGATGGTGCCGACCGCGCAGCCGCAGATTGCCGCGGCATCCTCGTAGGAGAAGCCGGACGCGCCGACCAAAATCAGCGCCTCGCGCTGGTCCTGCGGCAGCTTTTCGAGCGCGGCGCGGAATTCCTCGAACTCCAGATGCGCCGCCTGCGAAGGCTGGCTCTTCAGCGTCTTGGCATAATTGCCCTCGGCATCCTCGACCTCGCGCCGCCGCTTCCGGTAGTCGGAGCGAAACAGGTTGCGCAGGATGGTGAACAGCCACGCGGGGAGGTTCGAGCCGGGCTGGAACGAGTCGATGTTGGCGATCGCGCGCAGCAGGGTCTCCTGCACCAGATCGTCGGCGCGGTCACCATTACCGGACAGCGAGATCGCGAACGCGCGCAGGCTCGGGACCGACGCAAGGATATCGTCGCGAAGTTCATTCGTGAGAGGCATTAGTCCCCTCCATTGTTCTTGTCGGTATCGCCCCCGGCGACGGCCGCCGCCGCAGCCTCCGGCCCGTCGAGTTTGCGGATCAGCTCCGCAAAGCGGTCGGGTACGCCCTGTCGCACCACGTCATCGTACATGGCGCGAAGCTGGTGGCCGATTCTCGATTGAATCTCGGCGTTGAGACCGCCCTGCTTCTTTACTTCCTTCATGATGTGATCCACGCTTCCCCGGGAGTTAAGTCTCTGATTTCCAAGTCGTTTCCTCGAAAAAAGAGGCTGGCCGCGTTGCCTCGTCGGTCAGGAGCTAATGCAAAGTTGCGCAGAAAGTTCCGGAATGCTGGAACTATTTCGTGGAACTTTTTCGGCTTTCGCGCGTAGTCGGCGATGCAGGGGAACCGGGGTCGTCCCAGAACTGGATTCTGTCGCCCCCAGACAACGGGTTTCAGGCCGCCAGGCCTCACGAACAAGGATGGAGTGGGAATGTCCCGATCGCAGATCGTTGCCGAACACCTTCCGCTGTTGCGCCGTTACGCTCGCGCACTGACCGGAAATCAGGCGTCGGGGGACGCCTATGTCGGGGCCATGCTCGAGGCCCTGTTGCAGGATGGATCGTTGCTGGATCAGACCCACGGGCCGCGCGCCGGCCTGTTTCGGCTGTTCACCCAGATCTGGAATTCGGTGTCGGTGAACAACAACGACAATGCCGACGTGGCGACGCTGTCGCTCCCGCCGGAGCGTCGGCTGTCGAACATCACGCCGCTGCCGCGCCAGGCCTTCCTGCTGCTGTCGCTCGAGGGCTTCTCGGAGGAGGAGGTCGGCTACATTCTCGGCACCGATATCGCCGAGACGCGCAAGCTCACCGATGCCGCCGGCCGCGAGATGGCCGCCGAGATCGCCACCGACGTCCTGATCATTGAGGACGAGACCTTCATCGCCATGGACCTCGAGAGCCTGGTGAAGAATCTCGGTCACAACGTCATCGGCGTTGCCCGCACGCATTCCGACGCGGTGGCGCTCGCCAAGAACAAGAAGCCCGGCCTGATCCTCGCCGATATCCAGCTCGCCGACGGCTCGTCGGGCCTCGATGCCGTGAACGAGTTGCTGCGGACCTTCGAGGTGCCGGTGGTGTTCATCACCGCCTATCCCGAGCGCTTCCTGACCGGCGAGCGGCCGGAGCCGGCATTCCTGATCTCGAAGCCGTTCCAGCCGGCGATGGTGTCGGCGGTGGCGAGCCAGGCGCTGTTCTTCCAGCGCAACTCGCGCAACCGCTCGCCGCGCGCCGCCTCGGCATGAGCTGAATTTACGCAAGCGGCAAAATCCAGACCGGCGTACCGAAAGGTACGCCGGCTTTTTTTGAGCAAGCCTTCGATGGCGACGCTATTTCGGCGTCACGCAGACCGGCATCGTGCTGAGCGCTCGCAGGCCCGAACTGTCGCGGAAGGCTGTGGGGCCTGCAATCTCGAGCTGCTTCACGCGGCTGGCGAGCGCTGTGATCACGGCCTCGGCTTCCAGCCGTGCCACCATCTGCCCGACACAGCCGTGGATGCCGACGCCGAAGCCCATGTGACCGGAGAGCCGCCGTCTGACGTCGAACCGGTCGGCATGCTCCCAGCGCGTCTCGTCGCGGTTGGCGGAGGCAAGTAGCAGCAGCACCTTCTCGTGCTTGCCGATCTTGACGCCTGCAATCTCGGTGTCATGCGGCGTGGTGCGGAACACGAATGGCGCCGGTGAATCGAAGCGCAGGGTTTCGTCGAATGCCGCGCGCGACAACGACGGATCTTCCGCAAGCAGCGACCATTGCTCGGGATGGCGCGCAAGCGTGTACAGCGCCATGCCGATCGCGCTGATCGTGGTGTCAAGCCCGGCCGAGAACAGCGAACGCACCAGCAGCGGAGCTTCCTCCGCGCTGATCTCTCCGGCGTCGGCCGCCTCATAGACCTGCGCGCCAAAACTGCCCGGGCGCAGCGCCTCGCGCTGGCAGCGCGCCGCGACCCAGGGAAGCACGCGGGGCGCCTGCTGCATCAAATCGCGAAAATAGTCGTTCTCGGGCCCGAAGCCGGCGAACACCATCGCGCCATAGGTCAGGAAGTTCTCGCGGCCCTCCTGGTCGATGCCGAGCGCGTCGGGAAACACGCTGACCGGAAACACCTCCGCGATGTCCTTGATGGCGTCAAACGATCCGCGCTCGACCAGCCCGTCGATCAGCCGCGTCGCCGTTGACTTGAAATCATCAGCGAGCCGCCGCATCGCGCCGGGCGAGAGGATCCGCGCCAGCACCGCGCGGGTTCGCGTGTGCAGCGGCGGATCGGCTTCCAGCACGATGCTCGGCGGCCGCCACGGCTTTTCCTTGAAGTGGTTTGCAAGTCCGGCGCCGCCGGCGTTGCTGAAATTGACATGGTCTCCGAAGATCGTCTTGACCTCGGCAAAGCGCGGCACCGCCCAGATGTCATATCTGGTCAGGCGGATGACCGGCGCTGCGGCACGCAGCTCCGCATAGGTGCCGTAGGGGTCGGCCCGCGTCGCCGCGCTGAACGGATCGAAATCGCTGCGGACCATGTCGCCGGCAAGGGGGCTCGCAAGGGGGCTCGCATGGGTGCTCATCGGATCCTCCCGTCTTGTCATTGGTTAATTGACCATAGTCAATTAACTCGCATGCTGCAAGGGCGGGGTTGCCATCGGGGCGGGTGCGCGGCATGGAGGCGCGAGGCAGATGGGGATGTCGATCGTGGAGCGAGCCAAAGGCGCACGGCGCTTTCAGCGCAGGGCGCGCCAGGAGGCCGACAAGGAGGCGCTGAAGGCGCTGATCCTCGAGACCGCGCGCAAGGAGTTCGCCGCCGGCACGTTGGAGACCGTTTCGATCCAGAAGATCGCCGACGCGATCGGCTACTCGAAGGGCACCGTCCTCAAATATTACCCGACCAAGCTGTTGCTGCTGCTCGCGGTGAAGCAGCAGAATCTCGAGGCGGTCGCCGAACGCCTCGAGCGGGTCCGCGCGGAGACGGCCGACAGCGATCTGCGGCTGCGGCGCGTGATGGAAACCTATCTCGATTACTGGGCCGACAATCCCGATCACTTCCGCTCGCTGTTCTCGATGTCCGGCACGATCGAGGACCGCCGTTTTCCCGACGGCGTCTATTTCGGCGAGACCGAGATCGCGCGCCGCAGCTACGAATTGTTCGTGATCTCGGTGCGGGAATTTCTGGCGGCACATGGCGCCGAGCCGGCGCCGGGCCTGCCGCAGCGGCTCGCAACCGCACTGCTGGCGGCAACCCACGGCGTGGTCGCGCTCACGCTCGGCACCCCGACCATGAGACTGCCCGACATGCGCGGCACCGGCCGCCTGCTCATCGCCAGCCTGATCGATGCCTGGACGATCAGGCTTGCCGCCGCGCGGAAAAGCGAGGGCTGGCCGCGGGTCACGATCGGCACCTTTGCCTGACAGGGTGGTGCGCATGCGCGATGCGATATGGAATCGCCTGCGTTCGCCTGCTAAGCGCCGCCCATGGATACGACGCAGCGCGATAGAACGGTGGGCTTTCTCTGCTTGGTGGTGACGGCGTTCGGCTGGGCCCTGAACTGGCCGCTGATGAAGCTGTTGCTGCAGCAATGGCCGCCGCTGTTCGCCCGTGGGCTTGCCGGCACCTGCGCGGCGGCGATCCTGGGCACGCTGGCGCTGGCCCGCGGACAGTCGCTCGCCGTGCCGCGCGAGGCGATTCCGCGGCTGCTGTTTGCCTCCTTCACCAATGTCTTTGCCTGGATGGGCTTTGGCACCATCGCGATGAAATTCGTCACGGTCGGCGAGGGCGCGCTACTGGCCTACACGATGCCGATCTGGGCGATGCTGTTCGCCTGGCCGGTGCTGCACAGCCGCCCGACGCTGCGGGATCTTGCGGCGCTGGTGCTCGGCGTTGCCGGCGTTGCACTCCTGCTCGGCGGCAATGGCTTTGCGTTCAGCGCCGACAAGCTCACCGGTATCGCGCTGGCGCTCGCCTGCGCCATCCTGTTCGCGCTCGGCAACGTGCTGAATCGCAAGCCGCTGCCGATGCCGCCGCTCGCGGTGGTGGCCTGGCAGGTCGGCATCGGCTGCCTCGTGATGCTCCTGCTCGGCATCCTCTTCGAGCATCCGAACTATGCCGCGATCACGCCGCTCGGCCTCGGCTGCTTTGCCTACATGACGCTGATGCCGATGGGGATCTGCTATCTCACCTGGTTCGAGACGCTGCGCCGCCTGCCGCCGACATCGGCGTCAACGGGCATGCTGCTGGTGCCGGTCATCGGCGTGGTGTCGGCCGCGATCATTCTCGGTGAGCCGCTGGGCCTGCGCGAGATCGGCGCCATGGCGCTGACGCTCGGCGGCGTGACGCTGGCGCTGCAGCGGGCCTGACGCAAAGAAGGGAACGGACATCGGCGCATCGCGTTCTCCCGAAAAGGGAGCTTGGCCATGCGCAAGGCGATCGCGCGGCTTGATGCGGAGCAGAGGGCGCAACTGCTTTATCTCGCGGATCTCGGCACGGCGATGTTCACGTCGGCCCTCGTGGTGTGCAGTCTGAAGGCGATTGTCGACCTGTTCGCCGCGGGCTGAACCGCCACGTCAGCGCCAACGCGCCGTCAATCCTCTTGCGGCGCGTCGCTCTGGGTGTGCCCCTCGGGCCCGCGATCGAACACACCATAATCGCTCGATTTCACTCCTGCTCCCCCATCGACGCCAATGCCGGCCAGACCGAGCTTGAGCAGCTCGCGGACCGCCGCGGCGCGGGTCGGCATGCGGTGCTTGAAGCGGAAATCGTCGAGGGCTGCCAACTCCTCCGGCGACAGCATGACCTGAAGACGCTCAGCGCGAAGCTCATTCATCGCAAAACACCAAGACTTAGCTTGTTGAGTAATTTGCTAAACCACCAAACTCGCATGGGGTTCCATCGGTTGAGACAAAAACGTCAACTTAGTTGAATTATCAAATGAAATCAAAAACTTAGATAAAAAATAAAGGAACGATCCGGCCGCCCGCCTCGTTATGTCGCTGGAGAGATGCCATGGCCAACCACGTCAAGCTTCCCCGCAAGCTGTCCGAGGAGCCGGAAGCCCCGAAACCGCGGCGCCCGAGCCACGCGAAAGTCATCGAGCAACTGGACCGCTGGGCCAACAGCCCCGGTCTTCAACCGCCAAAGGTCGATAATGCAGAGGACGATTCAAAAGCGGAAGCGATCTGAACCCCACACATTCGAGCAGCGCCTCGAGGAACATCGCGTGCGACTTGAAAGCCTGCTCGCCCGATTGCCGCGCGGTGCCGAACGCGAGCAGATTGTCGCGCGCATCGAGCAACTGCGAACAGCCGTTGAGCTGAACGCGATGCTGTCGACGACCGGCTGAGCCGAGAAGCGAAACGGCGGAACGGGCCCACTTGCTCCTGCCGCTCCGCTCGCCTACCATTCCCACGTTGATGGGGATGGAGTCCCCCGATAACCGCCGCGAGGCTGATGACTCCTACCGGGCGCGACAGCGTCGGTAGGAGCATGCGCCACCGCCGACCCGCCGTGTCCCGCGAATGAGAAGGGACAGCGCATGACGGGTCTTCCTGGTTCACTCTCAATCGCATTGTCGCTGGTCGGGTCGATCTGGCTCGTCGGTGTTGTCGCCCTGCTGGTCGGCGCGCCGGGCGAGCTGGTCGCTGCGACCTTCGTGCTTGGGTTGGTGGCGGGCTTCATCGAATGGCGAGCCGGAAAGGTGGAGCATTGAACGTTCAGTTGTTGGCGGCGATCGCGATCGGCGGTTCGCTGGGATCGGTCGCGCGCTATCTGGTGGCGATCGGCGCGGGGCGCCTGGTCGGCACGGAATTTCCCTGGGGCACGCTGGCGATCAATATCGTGGGTTCGTTCCTGATCGGCGTCTTCGCGGAAGCGTTCGCGCTGAGCTGGAATGCCAGCCAGGCGATGCGGGTGTTTCTCACCGTCGGCATTTGCGGCGGCTTCACCACCTTCTCGACCTTTTCGCTCGATGCGATCGTGCTGATGCAGCGCGGCGAGCTATGGTCGGCCGGCACCTACATCGCGGCCTCCGTCGCGCTCTCGATTCTCGCGCTGTTCGGCGGCCTGCTGCTGGTGCGGGCGTTCACAGCCTAAAGCATGATCCGGAAAAGTGCGAAG
>NZ_LFIQ01000118.1:80788-92951 GCF_001189245.1 Bradyrhizobium pachyrhizi
TTAGTCAGTCGCGCGGCGGCCGGTGCGTGGATTGAGCGGCGCGGTCGGCGGCCGTCGCAGCGCTTCGGGCAGGAACGGTTCGCCCCGCCGAGGTGAGGCGTCGGCACGCACATCGGCGGCCCATTGCGCACGTTCGTGCGGCGTCTGGTTGTCGTCGAAAGTTCGCTTCACATCGACGCCGCCGACGGGGTCGTTGACGCCGTTCCGGCTGGCGGGATGGTCGACGCCGCTGTGGATGTCACTGGAGTTGCCCATCGTGGCCTCCGTGCTCGGCTGATCCGGATCAATATTTGATCCTGGATCCAGGACTTCTGCACCAACGTGGCCCGCGCAAGCGCCGTTCCAAAAAAGTGAAGGGGCGGAGGTCCCGTCTGTGGCCCGGAATCCTTGGCGCGCCCGGGACCAGCCGGTAGGATGGAACCCGGATGGTAGCCAGGAACCAAGGGAAAGACCGGGGAATGAAGCACGTCGACGTCGCGGTGATTGCTGCCACGCTGTGGCTGCTGGCGTCGATGGTGCTGGACATCCTGACGCCGAAGTCGATCACCGCGCTGGTGATCGCCGCCGCGCTTGCGCCGCCGTTCCTGATCGGGATAGGCATCCATTTCGCACGTGAATATTTCAAGGCCAGGCGGCGCAGCTACCCGCCGCCGCAGTTGGACGAACACTTCAAGAACTAGCGTGTTTTCGAACGAAGTGGCACCGGTTCGCGTGAAGAAAACGCGTCAAAGCTAAAATCCAGGCCCCCGTTTCGATTCAATCAGAGCGGGGCTCCGGCCGGGCAGGGCTGCGGGAAACGCTGCACGTGCTGCATTGAACTGTGCAGATGGCTTGCTAAGCTTGTGCCATGACCGAGCAGCTCCCCGATACGATCAGCCGCCTCTACACCGACCCTGGCGAATATGTCGACAGCGACCATCCCGCCGTCGAGGCGTTCGCCCGCGCCGCCGTTCCGTCTGACGCCAGCGCGCGCGACAAGGCGCGCCGGCTCTACACCGCGGTGCGCGACGGCATCCGCTACAACCCCTATGTCAGCATGCGCTCGCCCGAGAGCTACCGGGCCTCCAGCGTGCTCGCCGCCGGCAATGGCTACTGCGTCGGCAAGGCGGCGCTCTATGCCGCGGCCTGCCGGGTCCACGGCATCCCGGCGCGTGTCGGCTTCGCCGATGTGCGCAACCATCTCACCACCGAGAAGCTGCGCCAGAGCATGGGCTCGGACCTGTTCACGTGGCACGGCTTCACTGAAGTGTTCGTCGACGGCGCCTGGCGCAAGGCGACCCCGACCTTCAACGACACGCTGTGCGCCAAGCTCGGCGTCAAGCCGCTCGATTTCGACGGCCACGCCGACGCGCTGCTGCATCCCTTCGACGGCGAAGGGCGCGCCTACATGCAGTATGTCAACGACCACGGCAGCTATCACGACGTCCCCGCCAAATTCCTGATGCGCGAGATGGCGCGCGAATACGCCACGATGCAGGGCGAGGATCTCGCCGGCCGCGACATGGAGCGCGAGGCGGCCGAGCAGTAGCGGACGAGTGAGCCGATCGCACGCCGGCTGAGGGGGCGGTGTCATGGATGCGGAGCCGCCGAAAGCGCAGGTCAGCCGCCCCGCCAAAGGCTGGGAGGACGCGGTCGCGCTGACCGGCTTCATCCTGGTCGCGGTCGGGCAGGCCTCCAACCAAGTTCTGGCGCGCGGGCTCGCCGGCTCGGTGCCGCCGTTTTCGCTCGCCTTCTTCCGCTGGAGCATCATCGCCATCGGCCTCGCGCCGTTTGCGATCGCAGCGATCCGCGACGGCAAGATCCCGCTGGCGCAGAACCTCTGGCCGATCCTTGCCGCCGGCTTCCTCGGCATGTTCCTGTGCGGCGGCCCGGTCTACATCGCCGGCATCACGACCACCGCGATCCACATCGCGCTGATCTTCGCGCTGTCGCCGATCATGGTGCTGCTGATCTCGGCGGCGCTTGGCATCGAGCATATCGGTCCGCTGCAATGGCTCGGCACGGCGCTGGCGCTCGGCGGTGCGCTCTTGATCGTCTCGGGCGGTCGTCTGGAAACGCTGACGCAGTCGAGCGCGGCCTGGGGTGATCTCCTGGTGGTGTGCGCGATGCTCGGCTGGTCCGGCTACACGCTGCTGCAGTCGCGCGTCGCGCCGCGCGCCTCGCTGCTGGCGCGGGTCAGCTTGTTCTCGGCGGCCGGCGCGCTGTGCTCGCTGCCGCCGGCGCTCCAGGAGATGTGGGCGACGCCGGCTGCGGTGTTCAACACAAGGGCGTTCGAGGCCTATGTCTTCGCCGGCCTCGTGCCCGGCCTGATTGCCTATGCCGGCTTCGCCTGGCTCGGCGCGAGATTCGGCTCGGTGCGGAGCTCGCTGGTGCTCTACGTCGCACCGATCGCGAGCGCGCTGCTGTCCTGGATCATCCTCGGCGAGCCGCCGAAGCTGATCCATCTGGTCGGCGGCCTTTTGATCCTGGGCGGCGTCTGGGCGAGCCTGCGCAAATAGATCCGGTTCCTTCCCAAGGTGCAACCATTTCCGGGCTCGTGCGTTGAATCCAGCGTTGATTCAAGAGCTTAGTCGGAGGTCGCATGAATCTTACTCCCCAGCAGCGCAAGGACCGTGATGCGCAGCGTCAGCAAGACGCATCGCAGGCGATGAAGGAGCATCGCGCCAACGAGAAGGCGTTCTACGACAACTTCCAGCGCCTCAAGGCCGAGCGGCAGGCGCGCGAAGCCGCGGAGTCACGGAAGGCGAAATCCGCTTCGAAATAAGCGCTTGGAGTCACACCAACCAATCCGGATGGTCCGGATCTGACCGACCGAGAAGGAGCGGAAGCGAGGGGGCGAGCACGGCGCAAACGAACTCGCCCCGAAGACGAGAAATCTCCAGGCTTATGGAGGACGTCAGATGTACTTTGCCGATCAGAGAACGGTCACCTGCAAATGCGGTGAGCCCTTGAGCGAATTGATGCTCGTCGACGACCAGACAACCGGAATCAAGTTTCACGTCGGTCGTTGCCCGTCATGCCGTGAAGTGACGGTTGTTCGATCCCAGGACATGCCATCGAACGACAATGCCTGACGCGGACGGTCCTCTCGCGAGTGGGAGGACCGGGCCTTTGGTTTCAGGTTTTCGGACCGGTGAGCGACAGGCCGGCTGACGCATCGTTTGCGGCACACCAGAAAAAGAGCAGGGCGCGACCGGCATCACCACGGTCGCGCCCTACGTCGCCGGTCAATGGGGCAGGGGGAATAACCGGCTCTTCCAAAGACTCGCAGACCCCCTGAGTCGTTCCGTACAAGCGAAAATATTTTCGTACACGGTTAAGTGATGGCCGGACGCGAGAACCCCGCGGGTTTCGTTCGCGTTGTGTCCGGGATCGCCAAGGGATCGTCGAGCGAATTTCCATGGGGCGAGGGACATCACCATGTCAAAGATTCAGATGGGAATTTTCGCTACGCTGGCGGCTGGGTTGACGCTTGGCGCCGTCCAGCTGGCATCCGGCCACGATCTCATCGGCCGCCAGCAGGTCACCACCGCACTGGCGCCGGAGAGCGCCGTCAATCGCGCCGCCAAGACCGACCGTGCCGCGATTCCAGTCACCGGCCTGCCGAGCCGGACCGTTGCGCTGAAGGTCGAGCGGCTTCCCGATACGTCGGTGCTGGTCCGCGTCCCCGTGGCCAAGGAAGAGGCGCGCCATCGCCCGGCAGTGCCCGCTCGGGCACGGCCCGGCGACACCCGCAAGGTGGCCTGCGAGCCCGTGGTCAGCGTACTGACCGAAGTGGCCAAGCTGCTGCAGCCCGGCCGCTGCGTGACCTGAGCAGGGCGAAGCGCTATCGCAACAAGCAAACGCTGTCATCGCCCGCGAAAGCGGGCGATCCCGTATGCCGCGGCCCATTCGCTTAATACAGCTGTCTCTGGAATCTGGATCGTCCGGTCAAGCCGGGCGACGACGATGGTTGTCGGTGCTGGTTTCGCGCTAATCTTGCAAACGAGAGGGCTATTCCTCCTCGTCCGCCTCGCTGCTGCTGGCGGCGCTGCGGCTTGCCATCAGGCCAAGCGCGAGGCCGCCGATCGCCAGGATCGGGATCAGCCGCTTCACGCCGATGGCCCGCACGATCTGCAGGCCGGTGGCGACCACCACCGGATCGGCAAACACATTGGCCGCGGCGGCCTTTGCCGCCTTCTCGGCGCGGCGGCGCATCTCGCGCCTGCGCACGATGTAGACGCTGGCGGCGATCAGCGTGACGACAAGGAACAGCGCGGCGCCGGCGAGGCATGCTTCCACCGGCCCGTAGTGCTGCAGTACGTAGACGAAGGCGGCGGCGCACAGGAAGCCGATGGTGATGAACAGCGCGATCGCGGTGGCCGCGGCCAGCGACGTCAGCCGCAGCACGTTGCCGGTGGAATCCTTGACGTCATTGATCAGCCGCTGAAGCATCGACCAGCCCTGCCCTGAATCTTGCCTTGAATCTTGCCTTGAGCCTTGCCCTGAAGAGCGCATCGACAAACGCAGCGGCGGCGCGCCAGCGCCGCCATCGCATCCAGAGGGGCGGTTTCCGCGTGATCGCCACCATGGGGCTCATCCCCCGGAGACCGCAGATTGCCTAGCGGCGCCAGGTGACGCCGATCAGGAAGCCGAGACCGAGCGCAAGGCCGACCGTCGCCAGCGGCCGCTGTGTGATCATATCCTCCAGCGATTCCTCGATCGAGGATGCGGCATCCTGCGCCGCGCCCATCATCGCGCTGCCGCGCTCCGACATGTCGTCGAGTGTATCTTCCGCACTGGCGCGCGCATCCTTGTAGCGGCGGCGGGCCTGCTTGCCCGCGTTGTTGGCAAACGAGTTCAGCGCGTCGGTGATCTGTTCGGTGAGGGCGGCGATATCGTTCTTCACGGCGGTGACATCCTTTTCAAGGCGTTCGTAGGTCGCTTTGTCCGTCATGTTCTTGATCCCAAATGCGCTGTCCGTGCTCGACATCGAAAAGCTCCCGGAGAACTTGCGTGCTGGAACAAAAACGCGCCGCGCGGTGCATGGTTCCAGCCGTGAAACCGGGCTTCAAGCGGTGCCGGCTTCGCTTGAGAACGCCTTGCTAGTCTTCCGGCAGCTGCGGCGAATTGACCGGCATCAAATGCTCCTTGACGATCAGCGCCACGATCAGGAGCGGCGACGACAGGAAGGCGCCCATCGGGCCCCACAGCCAGGTCCAGAACGCCAGCGCCAGGAAAACCGCGAGCGCGTTCAGCGACAGCCTGCGGCCGACGATCGTCGGTGTGACGAAATGTCCTTCCATGAAGGTCACGACGGTAAAGCAGGCCGGTGCGATCAGCCCGGCGCCGATGGTCGGCGAGGCGATGATGCCGACCGCGACCAGCACGACGAACATCGCGATCGGCCCGATGATCGGAACGAAGTTCAGCGTCGCGGCGAGCGCACCGAGCCCGGCCGGATTTGGCATGCCCGTTGCCGCGCAGATCGCGCCGGTGACGATGCCGACGCCGACATTGATCGTGGTCACCATCAGAAGATAATTGCCGAGATGGGTCTCGACCTCGTTGAGGATGCGCAGCGTGCGCAGCCGCGCCGTGCGTTCGCTGAAGGCCATCACCAGTGCGCGCCGCAGATCCTTCCAGCTTGCGATGAACAGGATCAGGGTCGCGATGAACAGCAGGAATTCGGCGAAGGTCGGTGACAGGAATTCCAGCGTCGGCTGCACCCACTCGAATTTCGGCAGCTGGAGCGTGGCCAGCGTATCGGAGCCGCCGACCATGGTCTGCAATTCCTGCCACAGCGCGAGCGGCCGGTCGAACACATGCAGTTTCTCCTTCAGGATCGCGCCGAGTTCGGGCAGCCGCGAGCTCCACTCCATCACCGGCGAGGCAATGAGCCCGACCATGAAGCTGACGGCGGCGCCGACCGCGATCACGATGACGACCGCGCCGAGCGCGCGCGGGATCCGATAGCGTTCGAGCATGCTCGCCGCCGGCGACAGCATGGTGCCGACGATGAAGGCCATGGTGATCGGGAGGAAGAAGGCGCGTGCGAAATAGAGCACCGCGACAATGACGATAACCAGCAGGGCCATCAACGCGAAAGCGACGGCCTCGGCGCGGCTGACAACCGGCGGCAGCTCGATCTTGCTGTCGGGGACTGGCGTGCCTTCGGGCGCTTTGCCAAGCAGGTCTTCACTCGGAAAGGCGCGCACCGAACTCCTCCCGCGTGAGGACGAACAAACCCGTCGCGTGGTCGCCCCGCGCGTCGAATTGCGCGGTGACAACTGGCCGATACGGAGGAAGTTCCATCGCGGGTTCGTGAAACGTGACGGGTTGACAATCGCGGCTTCGCGACGATTCGCGGCGGAACCGACTCGCGGCCATGCGCGTTGGCCCGGCATCGCATCACCACGATGCGCATCCCGTCCAGGGGCAGCACATGACACAGCAGTCTGTTTCCAGCCGCCGGCTTGCGTCGCGCGCCGCGCGCACCCTTGCCTTCGCCAGCGTCCTGTTTGCGACGCCGTTTGTCGTCACCACGTCGGCCAGCGCCCAGGTCCGCTCTTCCGCGCTCGGCTATGCGTCGACGCAGCCGGGCGCATTTCCCGCCGACGAGGTGATGAACGACCCCTCGGCTGGCGTCGCCGAGGACGGCGCGCTGCCGGAGCGGCTGCGCCGGACCACCGTCGCGCTCAACACGACCGAGGCGCCCGGCACCATCATCATCGATACTGGCAACACCGCACTCTATTACGTGCTCGGTGGCGGCCGGGCGATCCGCTACGGCGTTGGCGTCGGCCGCGAGGGGTTCACCTGGGCCGGCACACAGACCATCAGCCGCAAGGCCGAATGGCCGGACTGGCATCCGCCGGCCGAGATGATCAAGCGCCAGCCCTATCTGCCGCGCTTCATGGCCGGCGGCCCGGGCAACCCGCTCGGTGCGCGCGCGATGTATCTCGGCTCGAGCGAATACCGCATCCACGGCACCAACGATCCCTCGACGATCGGCAAGTTCGTCTCGTCCGGCTGCATCCGCCTGACCAATGAAGACGTCTCCGACCTGTTCAGCCGGGTCGATGTCGGCACCAGGGTCGTGGTGCTGCCGAAGAACGCGCCGCACCTCGCCGCGCGCGAGATCGGCCCGACCACGACGCAGATCTCGGTCCGGCCGGCCGCGGCGCGGCCGCGCCCTGCGGCGACGACGCTGCCTTCCGGGCGTCAGGCGATGAACATCCCGACGGCTTCCTCGTTGTACTAGAGCGTTTTCGAGCGAAGTGGATACCGGTTCGCGTGAAGAAAACGCGTCAGAACCAGAATCTAGGGCCTCGTTCCGATTCAATCGGAACGGGGCTCTAGGGATCGGCATGGTACCGAGGTCGGTGATGGTGAAACGGCACGTAAGGCGCTGCGCGTTCGGCACGGCGGCATTGCTCGGCCTGTCCCTTGCGCCTGCAGCGCAGGCCCAGGACTTCTTCTCGCAACTGTTCGGCGGCTTCATGCATGGCCGCCCGCCGGTGATCCGGATGCCGTTCGACGACGGCCCGGCGCCGATGGCGCCGCGGGTCGAGCGCCGTCCTCGCTATGACGTCGGCCAGGCCTATTGCGTGCGGACCTGCGACGGCCGCTATTTCCCGCTCGCTGCGACCGGCAACCAGAGCAAGGCGGAAAGCTGCAACAGCTTCTGTCCGGCGAGCGCGACCGAAGTGGTCTATGGCGGCAACATCGACAACGCCGCGACGGAAGACGGCAAACCGTATTCCGAGCTGCCGAACGCGTTCCGCTATCGCGACGAGATGGTCTCGGGCTGCACCTGCAACGGCAAGGACACTGTCGGCCTCGCCGCGGTGAAAATCGAGGACGATCCGACCTTGCGCAAGGGCGACATCGTTGCCGGCAAGAACGGGCTGATGTCGGTGAGCCGTCCGGACCGGCGCGGCGCGCAGCTCAACTTCACGCCGGCGCCGGATCGCATCCGCGCCAAGTATGGCCGGCCGGCGGTGGTGGCGCGCGAGTAGCGTCGATCACACGTCGGCGGCCGCTTTCGGTTCCTGGCGCGGAACCGGCCTGCCTCCTGCACGTTAGCAAAGGGCGAACAGCAGATTCACCGATGCCATCAGGGGCCCCGCATGCTCGTCGGCGTACTCGTCACCTTCCTTGTCGTCATTCTCGTTCTTTATCTCATCAACATGCTGCCGCTCGACGGCCGCGCCAAGCAGATCGCGCGCGCCGTCGTCATCATCATCGGCATCGTCTCGCTGCTGAAGTATTTGGCGGTGTTTTAGATCTGTCATTGCGAGGAGCCAACGGTCCGCGCGAAGCGCGGCCCGATGACAGGCCACGCGACGAAGCAATCCACCTGTCCGCATACGGGAGGGGTGGATTGCTTCGCTGACGCTCGCAATGATGTGGATGCTGTAGCGGACTGCCAACAAAAAAGCCCCGGCTCATCGTCGGGGCTCTTGCTTGTCGCAGCGATCGCGGATCAGCCCCGTGGCCTTCGCGATTTCTGGATAATGGAAATATGGACCTGATTTGCCCGACGAGTCAAGTTGCCGTATCCGCCGGCTACTTTGCATGGGGTTGTTTTCGATATTTTTGGCAGTGCGCCCTTACGACGGCAGGCGATCGCGTCCGGCTCTTCCCGGCGTCACTCGCGGCGCCGACAAAAAAAGCCCCGGCTTATCGCCGGGGCTTTTGCATGTCGTTGCGATCGCTTGCAGATCAGCCGGCGGCCTTGGCCTCGCGGCGGCGCGCGGTGAGGATGTATTCGGTATAGCCGTTCGGCTGCGTGCGGCCCTCGAAGATCAGGTCGCAGGCGGCCTTGAAGGCAACGCCATCAAATGAAGGCGCCATCGGCTTGTAGAGCGAATCGCCGGCGTTCTGCTTGTCGACGACGACAGCCATGCGCTTCAGCGACTCCATCACCTGGTCCTTGGTGATGACGCCCTGATGCAGCCAGTTCGCGAGGTGCTGGCTCGAGATGCGGAGCGTGGCGCGGTCCTCCATCAGGCCGACATCGTGGATGTCGGGCACCTTGGAGCAGCCGACGCCCTGGTCGATCCAGCGCACGACGTAGCCCAGGATGCCCTGGCAGTTGTTGTCGATCTCCTGCTTCACGTCGTCGGGCGCCCAGTTCGACTGCGACACCGGAATGGTGAGGATGTCGGAGAGCTTGGCGCGCGGTCCGCCCTTGGCGAGCTCCTGCTGCCGGGCGATCACGTTGACCTGGTGATAGTGCAGCGCGTGCAGCGTGGCTGCGGTCGGCGACGGCACCCACGCGGTGGTGGCACCGGCCTGCGGATGGCCGATCTTCTGCGCCAGCATGTCGGCCATCTTGTCGGGCGCGGCCCACATGCCCTTTCCGATCTGGGCATGGCCGGGCAGGCCATCGATCAGGCCGTTGTCGACGTTCCAGTCCTCATAGGCCTTGATCCAAGGCTGGGCCTTCATGTCGTTCTTGCGGATCATCGGACCCGCTTCCATCGAGGTGTGGATCTCGTCGCCGGTACGGTCGAGGAAGCCGGTGTTGATGAACATGATGCGCTTGGAGGCGCGCTGGATGCAGGCCTTGAGGTTGACCGTGGTGCGGCGCTCCTCGTCCATGATGCCGACCTTCAGCGTGTTCTCCGGCAGGCCGAGCATCTTCTCGACCTCGGCGAACAGGTCGCAGGTCAGCGTCACCTCGTCGGGGCCGTGCATCTTCGGCTTGACGATATAGGCCGAGCCGGTGCGGCTGTTCCTGACCTTGGAATTGCCCTTGAGGTCGTGGATCGCGAGCAGGCCGGCGACCGCGGCATCCAGGATGCCTTCCGGGATCTCCTCACCCTTGGCGTCGAGCACAGCGTCCGTGAACATGTGGTGGCCGACATTGCGCATCAGCAGCAGGCTGCGGCCGTGCAGCTTCAGCTCGCTGCCGTCGGGCTTCTTGTAGACGCGGTCGGCATTGAGCGAGCGGGTCAGCGTCTTGCCGCCCTTCTCGAAATCGGCCGACAGCGTGCCGTTCATCAGGCCGAGGGTGTTGCGATAGACCAGCACCTTGTCCTCGGCGTCGACGGCAGCGACCGAGTCCTCCATGTCGAGAATGGTGGAGACCGCCGATTCCAGGATCATGTCGGCGACGCCGGCCGGGTCATCCTTTCCGATCGCGTTGTTGCGGTCGATCTTGACCTCGACATGCATGCCGTTGTTGACGAGCAGGATCGCGGAAGGCTGGGCGGCGTCGCCCTGATAGCCGGCGAACTGGGCGGCATTCTTCAGCGCGGTCGAGTTGCCGCTCTTCAGCTTGACCGAGAGCTGGCCCGCGATCACGGCGTAGGAGGTCACGTCGGTGTGGCTTCCGGTCGCAAGCGGCACGGCGGCGTCGAGGAACGCCTTCGCCTTCGCGATCACCTTGTCGCCGCGGGCCTTGTTGTAGCCCTTGCCGCTCTCGCTCGGATCGTGCGGGATCGCGTCGGTGCCGTAGAACGCGTCGTACAGCGAACCCCAGCGCGCGTTGGCGGCGTTCAGCGCGTAGCGGGCGTTGGTGAGCGGCACCACCAGCTGCGGGCCGCAGATCTTCCCGATTTCCTCATCGACATTTGATGTCTCGACCTTGTGGGTCGCGGGCTCGGGCAGCAGGTAGCCGATGTCCTTGAGGAACGCGGTGTAGGCGTTGATGTCGAACGCCTTGCCCTTGTTGGCGCGATGCCAGTCGTCGATCTTGGCCTGCAGCGTGTCGCGGACTGCGAGCAACTCGCGGTTCTTCGGTCCGAGCTTCTGGATGATGGCGGCAAGTCCGGCCCAGAACGCATCCGGGGCGATCCCGGTTTTCGGCGTCGCCTCCTTGGCGATGAAATCGAACAGGACAGGGGCGATCTTCAATCCATGGGCATCGACACGAGTCATGATGGGCTTTCTCAAAGAAATGGGGCGTTTAGGGGCTGTTTTCGAGAGAAATCAGCAAAAAACGCGCCAAAGGGCCGCGTTCACGGCCCTTTTAGCCCTAAAGTCCCGGTTCTGAGAAGGCCCCCCAGAGGAGGGGGCTGCGCCGCCTAGATATTCGCCGCGAGGTCGGTCAGTTCGTCGAACAGGATGCCGGTCGTGGCCAGCATCCGCTCGATCTCGTCGGTGGCATCGCTGACCGAGCGGTTCGAGGTGTCGATGGTCAGCTCGTTGCCGGTCGGCGGCTGGTAGTCATTGCCGATGCCGGTAAAGCCCTGCAGCGCGCCGGAGCGGGCCTTGGCGTAATGGCCCTTCGGATCGCGGGTCTCGCAGACCTCGGCCGGTGTCGCGACATAGATCTCGCGGAACGCGCTGTCGGCGATGCGGCGAGCTGCCGCACGGTCGGCGGTCGACGGCGACACCGCCGCGACGATGGCGATATGGCCGTTGCGCGCCAGATGGGTCGCGACTTCGGCGAGGCGGCGGATGTTTTCAGCGCGGTCCTGCGGCGAGAAGCCGAGATCGCCGTTCAGCCCGGCACGCAGCGTGTCGCCATCAAGCAGGATCGGCGAGCCGCCATTGCCGAACAGGCGCCGCTCTAGCGCCCGCGCCAGGGTCGACTTGCCCGAGCCGGGCAGGCCGGTCAGCCAGATCACTGCGCCGTTGTGGTGGTAGCGCGCCGAGCGCTCGTCTGGCCGCAGCGCGGACTCCACTGGCACGATATCGACCGGCACGGCGGGCCGGCCGGCGTCAACCGACAGCACGAGACCGCCGCCGGCGATGCGGCCGTTGACCTCGATCACGAGGCGGCCGGTGCGCGGATTGTCGGTGTAGGGATCGGTTGCAACCGGCTGCGCCAGCGAGATGTCGATCTCGCCGACATGGTTGCGCGCGATCGCGGTGTTCTCTTCGTTGGACAGCGCGCCGGGATCGACCGCCTTCTCGATCGCGACGACGGTGGCGCGGCTTTCCTTGGTGCCGAGCCGGATCAGAATCTGCTCGCCCTTGGTCAGCGGCTTGTCATGCAGCCAGAAGATCCGCGCGCGGATGCGGCGGGTGTCGCGCGGGCTCTGCCCGGAATGTCCGATGATGTCGCCGCGCTCGAGGAACAGCTCGCGGTCGAGCGTGATGCCGACCGAGCGGCCGGCGCCCTGCGGGGCGTTCACCGGCGTCACCGGCCAGCTCTCGACGGTCTTGATCTGCGCGATCTTGCCGGTCGGCATGATCACGATCTCGTCGCCGGCCTTCAGGCTGCCGG
>NZ_LFIQ01000118.1:92961-95195 GCF_001189245.1 Bradyrhizobium pachyrhizi
GCAGCGGCAACTCGGCCAGCGGGCGTGCCGGCTCGAGCGCACCGAGCGCCTCGACCACGGTCGGTCCCTTGTACCAGCCGATCCGCGCCGTGCGCTCGGCAACACCATCGCCGTCGCGCGCCGAGATCGGGATCACCGCCGTGGGCGTTACGCCGAGGCCGATCAGATGCGCGGAAATCTCGTCGCTGATCTCCTTGAAGCGGTCGGCGCTGAACTCGACGCGGTCCATCTTGTTGACCACGACCGCGACCTGCTTCACGCCGAGCAGATGCAGGAGATAGCCGTGCCGCCTGGTCTGGTCGCGCACGCCTTCCAGCGCATCGATGATCAGCACCGCGCCGTCGGCCTGCGAGGCGCCGGTGATCATGTTGCGCAAGAATTCTGCGTGGCCGGGCGCGTCGATCAGCACGACGTCGCGCGAGCGGGTGCGGAAGCGGATCTGGGTGGTGTCGATGGTGATGCCCTGGTCGCGCTCGGTCTGCAGCGCATCGAGCAGGAACGACCATTCGAACGGCATGCCGCGCCGCGCGCTCACCGCCTTCAGCATTTCCAGCTTGCCGTCCGGCAGGCTGCCGGTCTCATGCAGCAGGCGCCCGACCAGCGTCGACTTGCCGTGATCGACATGGCCGACGATGACGATGCGCACCTGCGGCCGCGTCGTGCCGTTGGGCGTTGCCGAGATCGAGGCGGTGGGAAGGATCATGTTCATCGGAACGCTCGCACGAAGCTTGGTGTTGCTTGAAGTGTTGATCAGAGATAGCCGGCGACGCGCAGCCGCTCGAACGCATCCTCGGTCTCGTGGTCAAGCGCGCGGCCGGCGCGCTCCGGGATCTTGGTGCCGTCGAGTTCGGTGAGGATCTCGTCGATGTTGGACGCGGTGGAGGCGACCGGGAAGGTGATGTCGGCATCGCCGAGCGAGCGGTAGCGCTTGCCGTCCTTGGCGAGATAGAGCGGGATGATCGGGATGTTCTCGCGCTTGGTGTAGGCCCAGATGTCGGCCTCGGTCCAATGCAGGATCGGATGGATGCGCAAATGCGCGCCTTGCGGCGGCGAGGCGTTGAACTGGTCCCAGAATTCCGGTGGTTGGTCGCGAACGTCCCATTCGCCCTCGAGGCCGCGCGGCGAGAACACGCGCTCCTTGGCGCGGGTCGCCTCCTCGTCGCGGCGGATGCCGGCGATCAATCCGTCAAAGCCATATTTGTTGAGTGCGAGCTTCAGGCCCTCGGTCTTGCGCGCGGCGGAGCGTGCGGCCGGCGGCAGGGTCGGGTCGACGCTGTCGATCGGCGGGCAGGGCTCGACGCGCAGGTCGAGGTCCCATTCCTTTCCAAAGCGGTCGCGGAACGCGTACATCTCCGGAAATTTCTTGCCGGTGTCGACGTGCAATGCCGGGAACGGGACGCGGCCGAAGAACGCCTTGCGCGCCAGCCAGATCATCACGTTGGAATCCTTGCCGAGCGACCACAGCAGCGCGAGCTTCTTCAGCCGCGCGAACGCCTCGCGCAGGATGTAGATGCTCTGCGCCTCCAGCTCGTCGAGATGATCCATCGACGGAGGCGCCTGATTGGCGGGAATCCCCGGCACGGAAGATGCATTGCTAAGCGTTGCGGACCGCGTCCTGGCGGCGACGGATTCGTTGTCGAGAAGATGCATCTCTTGGCCTTGGCCTGTGGAGTTGAAAATTCTAAAGTTGCGCTGCAATAGAGAAGAAATAATTTTCTCTTTGCTGACCTTGATCGAGAGATAAATAGAAAATAATTTCAGTCAACCCCCAAGTTGGGGAAGCGAGTGTCTGATGCGATATCTGCCGGTGTTTCTGGATCTGCAAAGCGGCAAGGTGCTGCTCGTTGGAGCGGGCGACCTTGTGCGCGCCAAGTTGCGGCTGCTTGCAGCCGCCGGCGCCGCGGTGCGCTGGTACGCGACCGACGGCGATCACGACATTGCCGGTCTCGCCGCGGAGGACGCCGCGCGGATCGAGCGCGCCGAAGGCCATCCGCTCGCCGCCGATCTTTCCGATGTCATCGCCGTCCTCTGTGCCGGCGCAGGCGAGATCGGTGTTGCGATGTCGGTGCGCGCCAAGGCGATCGGCCTGCCGGTCAACGTGATGGACGACCTCGTGCACTCCACCTTCATCATGCCGGCGATCGTCGATCGCGGCGATGTCGTGGTCGCGGTCGGCACCGGCGGCACGTCGCCGGTGGTGGCGCGCCGCATCCGCGAGAAGATCGAGGCGGTGC
>NZ_LFIQ01000118.1:95205-112639 GCF_001189245.1 Bradyrhizobium pachyrhizi
CCGCTTCTGGGAGCGCATCGTCGACGGCCCGATCGGCGCGCTGGTGCTGGCCGGCCGCAGGGACGAGGCCGAGCAGGCGCTGAACGCGATCACCGATCCCGCCGCATTCGCCGGCGCGAGCCCGGAAGGCAAAGCCATCGGTCACGTGACGCTGGTCGGCGCCGGTCCCGGCGATCCGGATCTGCTCACGGTGAAGGCGTTGCGTGCGCTGCAGGATGCCGACGTCGTGTTCTATGACGAATTGGTGTCGTCCGAAATTCTCGACCGCATCCGGCGCGATGCCACGCGGATTCCGGTCGGCCGCCGTGTCGGCAAGCCCGGCATCGGCCAGGACGCCATCAACGCACTGATGATCGAGGCCGCGCAGTCGGGCCAGCGCGCGGTGCGGCTGAAGGGCGGCGATCCCTTTATCTTTGGCCGCGGCGGCGAGGAAATCGAGGCGCTGCGCGACGCCGGCGTCGCTTACTCCATCATTCCGGGCGTCTCCGCCGGTCTGGGCGCGGCCGCGCAATTCGAAGTGCCGCTGACCTTCAGGCACGAGGCGCTACGCATCACCTTCCTCACCGCGCACAAGGCGCGCGATGCCGAAGTCGTCGACTGGTCGGTGCTGACAGACAAGAAGATGACCGTCGTCGTCTATATGGGCATGACCGCGGCGCCCTCGATCCGCGAAGGCATGCTTGCCGCGGGCCGCTCGCCGGAGACGCCGGTCGGCGTGTTCGCGCGCGTGACCCGGCCGGATGCCAAGGCCGCGGTCGGCACGCTGGCGCGGCTGCCCGAGCTCGTCAAACAGGTCGATGGCGGTCCCGCCATTCTCATCATCGGCGACGTGGTCGCGCATTCCGCGCCGTGGAGCCGGTCCAACGTCACCCAACTCTTCTCCAACCAGATGTTCTCCGAACTGCTGAAAGCTGCCGAATGACCTCTCCGCTTGAACAGAAGAAAATCAGGATCACGGGCCCCTCGGTGGTGACCGCCAACCGCACCTGGGATGGTGCGGTGGTGTACCGAACCGCCAAGCAAGGCTGGTCCACGGAACTGTCCGATTCCGCTGTCGTCAGCACCTCCGACGATGCGCGCGCGCTTTTGGCCGAAGCCACCGCCGACGATGTCGGCGCGGTCGGCCCCTACATCGCGCCGGTCGAGCTCAAGGACGGCGGCAAGCTCAAGCCGGGCAATCTTCGCGAACACATCCGCGCCAAGGGCGTCACGATCGATCTTCAGGTGCCGGCGTAAGGCTCATCCATCATGTATGCATATGACGAACTCGACCGCACGCTGATCAACGAGCGTGTTTCGGAATTCCGCGACCAGGTGAAGCGCCGCCTTTCCGGCGAGCTCACCGAGGACGAATTCAAGATCCTGCGCTTGCAGAACGGCGTGTACCTGCAGCTGCACGCCTACATGTTCCGCGTCGCGATCCCCTACGGCACGCTGTCGTCGAAGCAGCTGCGCCGGCTCGCTCATGTGGCGCGCCGCTACGATCGCGGCTACGGCCACTTCACGACGCGGCAGAACATCCAGTTCAACTGGATCAAGCTCGCCGAGCTGCCCGACGCGCTGTCCGACCTCGCCGAGGTCGGCATCCACGCGATGCAGACCTCCGGCAACAACATGCGTAACGTCACCTCGGACCAGTGGGCCGGCGTCGCGCCCGGTGAGATCGAGGATCCGCGCATCTGGTCGGAGATCCTGCGCCAGCACACCACGCTGCATCCGGAATTCTCGTTCCTGCCGCGCAAGTTCAAGATCGCGATCACGGCATCCGAGCACGATCGCGCCGCGATCAAGATCCACGACATCGGGTTGCGGCTGCACAAGAATGCCGACGGCGAGACCGGTTTCGAGGTGCTGGTCGGCGGCGGCCTCGGCCGCACCCCGTTCATAGCCAAGACCATCAAGCCGTTCGTCCACGGTCGCGACATCCTGAGCTATGTCGAGGCGATCCTGCGCGTCTACAACCAGTACGGCCGCCGCGACAACATCTACAAGGCGCGCATCAAGATCCTGGTGCACGAGCTCGGCATCGAGAAGTTCGCCAGGGAAGTCGAGGAGGAGTGGAAGGCGATGGGCGATGTCGGGCTGACGCTCGATCACGCCGCCATCGAGGAGGTCCGCTCGCGCTTCTCCTATCCGCCTTACGAGAAGCTGCCGCACATGCCGGACGAGCTGAAGCAGGCCGCGCATGATCCGCTGTTCGAGCGCTGGCGCAAGAACTCGGTCGCGCCGCACAAGGTGCAGGGCTATTCGATCGTGACGCTGTCGCTGAAGCCGGTCGGTGGGCCTCCGGGCGACGCCACCGCGGAGCAGATGGACGCGGTCGCCGACCTTGCCGACAAATACTCGTTTGGCGAGATCCGCGTCGGCCACGAGCAGAACCTCGCGCTGCCGCACGTCGCCAAGTGCGACCTGCCGCAGCTGTTCAAGGCGCTCGATCGCCTCGGTCTCGCGACGCCGAACGTCAACCTCGTCACCGACATCATCGCGTGCCCGGGGCTGGACTACTGCTCGCTGGCCAACGCGCGCTCGATCCCGATCGCGCAGGAGCTGACGCGGCGCTTCGCCAACCACGACACCGCCGACCTGATCGGGCGGCTGCACATCAACATCTCCGGCTGCATCAATGCCTGCGGCCATCACCATGTCGGCCACATCGGCATTCTCGGCGTCGAGAAGAACGGCGAGGAATTCTACCAGATCACGATCGGCGGCCGCGCCGACGAGAACGCGCAGTTGGGCACGCTGATCGGCCCGGCCGTTCCCTATGCGGAAGTCGCCGACGTGATCGAAGACATTGTCGAAGCCTATCTCGCGCTGCGCGACCGTCCCGAAGAATTGTTCGTCGATACGGTGAAGCGTCTGGGCGTCGAGCCTATCAGGGAGCGGGTCTATGCCACTCGTTAAGCAGGGAAGAATCACCACCGATCTGTTCGTGCATGTCGCCGACGGCGCCGAGCTGCCGGGCGACGGCGCGGTGCTGGTGAGCGCCGAGCGCTTTCTCGCCGATCCGGAGGCGCTGCTGCGCCGTCCCGGCAAGACCGGCGTGATCTGGCCGAACAACCGCAACCTCGACGATCTCGTGCCGCATCTCGATCGGCTGGCCTCGGTCGCGCTGGTGTTTCCGACCTTCCGCGACGGCCGCGCCTACAGCCAGGCGCGCCTGCTGCGCGAGCGTTACGGCTATGACGGCGAGCTGCGCGCCACCGGCCAGATCCTGCGCGACCAGTTCGTGTTCATGACGCGCGCCGGCTTCGACGCCTTCGAGGTGAAGAAGGACGCCGACGCCGACGCCTTCGCCGCGACCATGAAGCGCTATTCGGTGTTCTACCAGCCGACCGGCGACGGCCGCGTCACCGCACTCAACCGCCGCATGCAGCTGCGTCATTCGGAGAGCGCCGGCCAGTGAGCACGCTTGCACCAGAGCTCGCAGTGGGGCCGGCCGCACTGCCCGCGGCCGATGCGCTCGATCGCGCGCTGCGCACGGCCTCGCCCGCCGAGGTGATCGCGGCCGCGGTCAGGACGCTCGGCCGCGAGAAAGTGGCGCTGGTGTCGTCGTTCGGCACCGAGTCCGCCGCGCTGCTCAAGGTGATGGCGGATGTCGATCCGGCGATCCCGGTGGTGTTCCTCGATACCGGCTGGCTGTTCGAGGAGACGCTGGCTTATCGTGACACTTTGATAGCCGCGCTCGGCCTCACCGACGTGCGCTCGATCAAGCCCGATGAGGAAGCGCTGTCGCGCCAGGATCCGGACCGCGAGCTGTGGTTCAGCGATCCCGACGCCTGCTGCCGCATTCGCAAGGTCGAGCCGCTGGCGCGCGCGCTGAAGCCGTTCGCCGGCTGGATCAACGGCCGCAAGCGTTTCCAGGGCGGTGCCCGCGCCGACATCCCGGTTGTCGAGGATGACGGGGTCAGGCTGAAGTTCAATCCGTTCGCCAACGTCTCGCGCGAGGAGATCGAGGCGATCTACACGCTCGGCAAGCTGCCGCCGCATCCACTTGTCGCATCGGGATATCAGTCGGTCGGGTGTATGCCTTGCAGCAGCCGGTCCGCTGCCGGCGAGGATGCGCGCGACGGCCGCTGGCGCGGCCGGGCCAAGACGGAATGCGGCATCCATACGATGAAGATGTCGTAGAACCTGATCCTAGCGACAAACGCGAAGCGTTTGCGCGGGGCGCCAGATCGCGATGACGGTTCATTGCGATTTGGCGACGCGACAAAGCCTTCGCAGTGCGGCGAATTCGTAGCACAAGCGCGCTGCGCCGCCGAAAACAAAGAAAACCGGTTTCGTTGACTTAAGACCACTTCACCGTGAGTTATGTCTTGCGTGTTCCCTGACATTTCTCAGGTTGAATGGAGAGCGAAATGATCCGTCGTATCCTGCCGCTGGTCGCGGGATTGTTGTGGGCGAGCTCGGCCTTTGCGGCCGACTATTCACTGTTGAACGTGTCATACGATCCGACCCGCGAGCTCTATGTCGATTTCAACAAGGCGTTCGCCGCGGCCTATCAGAAGGAAACCGGCAAGAGCGTCGAGATCAAGCAGTCGCATGGCGGCTCGGGCTCGCAGGCGCGCTCGGTGATCGACGGATTGCAGGCCGATGTCGTCACGCTGGCGCTCGCCTATGACATCGATGCGATCGCGGGCAAGGGCCTGATCGCGGCCGACTGGCAGAAGCGGCTGCCGCTCAACGCCTCGCCCTACACCTCGACCATCGTGTTCCTGGTGCGCAAGGGCAATCCCAAAGGCATCAAGGATTGGGACGATTTGATTAAACCCGGCGTCAGCGTCATCACGCCGAACCCGAAAACCTCGGGCGGCGCGCGCTGGAACTATCTCGCCGCCTGGGGCTACGCGCAGAAGAAGTTCGGCTCGGCCGACAAGGCGAAGAAGTTCGTCGCCGACCTCTATCAGAACGTGCCGGTGCTCGACACCGGCGCGCGCGGCTCGACCGTGACTTTCGTCGAGCGCGGCGTCGGCGACGTGCTGCTTGCGTGGGAGAACGAAGCCTTTCTGGCGCTCCGCGAATTTGGCGCGGACAAGTTCGAGATCGTGGCCCCGGCGCAGTCGATCCTGGCCGAGCCGCCGGTCGCCGTGGTCGACAAGGTCGCCGACAAGAAGGGCACCCGCGCCGTCGCCGAGGCCTATCTGAAGTACTGGTACACCAAGGAAGGCCAGGAGATCGCCGCGCGCAACTCCTACCGGCCGCGCGATCCCGAGATCGCCAAGGAGTACGAAAAATCCTTCGCCAAGGTTGAACTTTTCACCATCGACGACGTTTTCGGTGGTTGGACCAAGGCGCAGAAGGAGCACTTCGCCGAGGGTGGCATCTTCGATCAGATCTACAAGAACTGATCGGATTATCAGGGGGATATGTGAGCACAGCGGTTGCACGGCGCAGTACCCTGCCGGGGTTCGGTCTCACCATGGGACTGACCCTGACATGGCTCTCCGTTATCATCCTGATTCCGCTGGCCGCGCTGTTCCTCAAGACGTTCGAGCTGAGCCTCGACCAGTTCTGGGGCATCATCACCAGCCGCCGCACCCTGAATGCCCTGAAGATTTCGTTTGGGCTTTCGTTTGCGGCCGCCTGCGTCAATCTGGTGATGGGCACCGTCATCGTCTGGGCGCTGGTGCGCTACCGTTTTCCGGGCCGGCGGCTGTTCGACGCCATCGTCGATATTCCGTTTGCCTTGCCGACGGCGGTGGCAGGCGTCGCGCTGACGCAGCTGTTCGCGCAGAAGGGCTGGCTCGGCGCGCCGCTCGCCGAGTTCGGCATCAAGGTCGCGTTCACGCCGATCGGCATCTTCATCGCGATGATCTTCATCGGCATTCCCTTCGTGGTGCGCACGGTGCAGCCGGTGCTGATCGATCTCGATCCCGAGATCGAGGAAGCGGCGGCGAGCCTGGGCGCCAATCGCTGGCACACGGTGTTTCGCGTCATCCTGCCGAGCCTGATCCCGGCGCTGCTCACCGGCTTCGCGCTGGCCTTCGCCCGCGCCATCGGTGAATACGGCTCGGTGATCTTCATCGCCGGCAATCTGCCCAATGTCTCCGAGATCGCGCCGCTGTTGATCGTGATCCGGCTGTCCGAATTCCGCTATGCCGATGCCACCGCGATCGCGGTCGTGATGCTGGTGGCCTCGTTCCTGATCATCTTCCTGATCAACCGGCTGCAACGCTGGGCGCAAGCCCGCATCCCCGTGCATTGAGGTCTTGCGATGTCGATGCAGACGGGATTGGTGACCTCGACCACGCAACTGCGGACCTACGCACCCGCGACCGATGTCAGCGTCGCGGCCCCGGCGCCGCGGCTCGAGATCGGTCGCGCGGAGCCGGGGACGGCGCAGCGCAATTTGCGCACTGAGCCCGGCCCGATCCGCTTCATCATCATCGCGCTCGCGATCGCCTTCCTCAGCATCTTCGTCGTGCTGCCGCTGGTCGTGGTGTTTGCGTCGGCCTTTTCGAAGGGGATCGGCGCCTATCTCGCGGCGCTGGCGGAGCCTGAGGCGCTCGCCGCCATCAAACTGACGCTCTTGATCGCCGCGATCTCGGTCACACTCAACCTCGTGTTCGGCGTGATCGCGGCCTGGGCGATCTCGAAGTTCGAATTCACCGGCAAGACCTTCCTGATCACGCTGATCGACCTGCCGTTCTCGGTCTCGCCGGTGATCTCGGGCCTGGTCTTCGTGCTGCTGTTCGGCGCGCAGGGCTATTTCGGGCCATGGCTGCAGGCCCACAATGTCCACATCCTGTTCGCGGTGCCCGGCATCGCGCTGGCGACGATCTTCGTCACTTTTCCCTTCGTGGCGCGCGCGCTGATCCCGCTGATGCAGGAGCAGGGCACCCAGGAAGAGGAGGCGGCGATCTCGCTCGGCGCCTCCGGCCTGCAGACCTTCTTCCGCGTCACGCTGCCCAACATCAAATGGGGCCTGCTGTACGGCGTCCTGCTCTGCAACGCGCGCGCGATGGGCGAGTTCGGCGCGGTGTCGGTCGTCTCCGGCCACATCCGCGGCGAGACCAACACGATGCCGCTGCTGGTCGAAATTCTCTACAACGAATACCAGTTCGTCGCCTCGTTCGCGATCGCATCGCTGCTCGCGATGCTGGCGCTGATCACCCTGGTGGCGAAAACCGTTCTCGAGCGGCGGCTCGACGAGGCAGAGGTGCCCGATGGCGATTGAAGTCAAGAATATCGTAAAGACGTTCGGCAGCTTTGCCGCGCTCGACAATGTCGACCTCAAGGTCGCCGACGGCGAGTTGCTGGCCCTGCTCGGTCCGTCCGGCTCCGGCAAGACGACGCTGCTGCGCATCATCGCGGGCCTGGACTGGCCCGACTCGGGCGAGGTCGCGATCGACGGCGAGAATGCGCTCTCTCGCGGCGCCAGCGAGCGCCAGGTCGGCTTCGTGTTCCAGCACTACGCGCTGTTCCGCCACATGACGGTGTTCGAGAACGTCGCCTTCGGCCTGCGCGTGCAGCCGCGCGCGATCCGCAAGGACGAAGCGACGATCCGCGCCCGCGTCAAGAACCTGCTCGACCTGGTGCAGCTCGATTGGCTGGCCAACCGCTATCCCAGCCAATTGTCCGGCGGCCAGCGCCAGCGCATCGCGCTGGCGCGCGCGCTCGCGATCGAGCCGCGGATCCTCTTGCTCGACGAGCCGTTCGGCGCGCTCGATGCCAAGGTGCGCAAGGAGCTCAGGCAATGGCTGCGCTCGCTGCACAACGAGATCCACGTCACCTCGATCTTCGTGACTCATGACCAGGAAGAAGCGCTCGAAGTCGCCAACCGCGTCGTGGTGATGGACAAGGGCAAGATCGAGCAGATCGGTTCGCCCGGCGAGGTCTATGACAATCCGGCGACCGCCTTCGTGCATGGCTTTATCGGCGAATCCATCGTGCTGCCGGTCGATGTGGCCGGCGATGCGGTGCGGCTGGACGGCCGTCCGCTGAACATTCCGGCTTTGGGCGCGGCGTCCGGCGCGGCCAAGCTGTTCGTCCGCCGCCACGACATGGCGGTCGGCCCGGCCGGAACCGGCGCCCTGGAAGGCGCCATCCGGCATGTCCGTTCGTTCGGTCCGATCCAGCGTGCCGAGGTGGCCCTGTCGGGGAGCGAGGGCAAGACCGTGATCGAGATCGACGCCCCCCGCGACCGCGAGCTCCAGGTCGGCGAAATCGTCTCGCTGCAGCCCCGCCGCTACCGGATCTTTGCCGCCCAGGAGTAGGGTCCACGCAAACCTCCCCTTGAAAAGGGAAGGTCCGCTTGGCTCGCCAGAGCAAAGCGGGTGGGGATCTGGTCTCTCCACTTGCAGCGCAGCCTGTGGCCGGACCCCCATCCCGACCTTCCCCCTTTCAGGGGGAAGGAAACGCTCCGTTGCCCGGATGCAGCGCAGCGAAATCCGGGACTTCGCTCCGCGGATAGGCTGCCCCGGATTGCGCTCCGCTGCATCGGGGCTACCAGGCCAACAAGCTCACCTGCCGTTCCGGGGCGGTCCGCAGGACCGAACCCGGAATCTCGAGATTCCGGGTTCGCTGCTACCGCATCGCCCCGGAATGACGGCGTTTTGTGTGGTCAAAAGTTAGCCCCTGTTCACCATTCAGCCACGGTTGGTATGCAACAACGGCGGGCCAATCTTTGGGGGTTTTCTTACAGTGAAACGGACGACGGTCGCCCTGATCGGGCTTCTGCTGCTTGCCGGCTGCGGCACGGACACCAAAATCCCGGAAGAACCGACCATGTATCTCAACATGGCCCAACCCGGCGCTGTCCTGGATAGCCAGGCGGCCGCGATCATGTTTTCGCAGTATCGCCAGAACAATGGCCTTGGCACCGTCGTGGTGGATCCGGACCTGACCAAGCTCGCCGAGCAACAATCGCAGGCGATGGCCGCCCGCAACAAGATGGACCACGACGTGAAGGCGCCGCTCGGCAAGCGGCTGCAGGCCGGCGGCTATCCCGCGACGGTGGCGGTCGAGAACATCTCGGCCGGCTATCACACGCTTGCCGAAGCCTTTTCGGGATGGCGCGATTCACCGCCGCACAAGGCCAATATGCTGAAGAGCGGTGTCACAAAAATGGGCATCGCGGCGGTCTATGCTCCCAACACCAAGTACAAGGTGTTCTGGACGCTCATTTTGGCGGCAACCTGATTTCGATAAATTCCGCGTGATCCAGAGCATGATCCGGAAAAGTGTGAGGCGGTTTTCCGAGAAGATCATGCTCAAACAATAGAGCCCTTCATCTCGTTGATTGACGCCGCGGTAAACAGCCGCCACGGTGCGCCCCAAGTCATTTCCTGACCCAACGGTTACGAATGGATACTTCGGATTCCGCGCCGGCCTTGACGCCGGCGCAAGCGCAGCGCGTGCTGGTTCTTCAGGGCGGCGGCGCGCTCGGCTCCTATCAGGCCGGCGCCTTTCAGGCGCTCTGTCACGCAGGCTTCGAGCCGGAATGGATCGCCGGCATCTCGATCGGCGCCATCAATGCCGCGATCATCGCCGGCAACGAGCCGGCCAAGCGCGTGCCGCGGCTGAAGGAATTCTGGGAGATGGTGTCGGCGCCGGTGCCGTGGAATCCGGTCTCCAATCATGACCGCGCCCGCTCGCTGTTCAACGAGACCTCTGCCGCCATCATCGCGACCTTCGGCGTGCCCGGCTTCTTCACGCCGCGGATTCCGCCGGCGCCGCTGTGGCCGCCCGGCAGCTCGCAATCGCTGAGCTATTACGACACCGGGCCCCTGAAAAAGACGCTGGAGCGCCTGGTTGATTTCGACCGCATCAACGATCTCAAGACGCGCCTGTCGGTCGGCGCGGTCAGCGTCACCTCGGGCAATTTCCGCTACTTCGACAACTACGAGTTCAGGAAGCTCGGCAAGAAGATAGGCCCCGAGCACATCATGGCCTCGGGCGCGCTGCCGCCGGGCTTTCCATCCGTCGTCATCGAGGGCGAGCACTACTGGGACGGCGGCATTGCCTCCAACACCCCGCTCGACTTCGTGCTCGACGAGGAGATTAACCGCGATCTGCTGATCTTCCAGGTCGATCTGTTCAGCGCCCGCGGGCCGTTGCCGGAGACCTTGCTGGAGGCCGCCGAGCGCGAAAAGGATATCCGCTATTCCAGCCGGACGCGGATGAACACCGACAAGAACAGCCAGATCCACAACGCCCGCATGGCGGTGCGCGACCTGATCGGCAAGCTGCCCGATTACCTGAAGAACGATCCGTCGGTCGAGCTGCTGCGCAAGGCGTCCAAGGAGAACACCGTCACGGTGGTTCACCTGATCTACAAGAGCAAGAACTACGAGAGCTCCTCGAAGGACTACGACTTCTCCCATGTTGCGATGGTCGAGCACTGGGGCGCGGGCGTCCGCGACGTGCATTTGTCGATGCGTCACAAAGAATGGCTAGAACGGCCGCAGTCCGGGGAGACCATGGTGACTTACGACCTCACGGGGGATGAACCCACGCCCCCCGCAAGCAAATAGGAGCGACCGATAATGGGTACGTTGACAGGCAAGACCGCCGTTGTAACCGGCTCGACCAGCGGCATCGGATTGGCTTATGCGCGCGCCTTCGCCGGTGCCGGCGCCAATATCGTTCTCAACGGCATGGGCGTTCCGGCCGATATCGAGAAGGAGCGTTCGGGCATCGAGACCGACTTCAAGGTCAAGGCCGTGCACTCGCCGGCCGACATGACCAAGCCGACCGAGATCGCCGACATGATTGCGCTCGGCGAGAAGACCTTCGGTTCGGTCGATATCCTCGTCAACAATGCCGGCATCCAGTTCGTTGCGCCGATCGAGGAATTCCCGCCGGAGAAGTGGGAAGCGATCATCGCGATCAATCTGTCGTCCGCGTTCTACGGCATCCGCGCCGCGGTGCCCGGCATGAAGAAGCGCGGCTGGGGCCGCATCATCAACACCGCCTCGGCGCACTCGCTGGTCGCTTCGCCGTTCAAGTCGGCCTATGTCTCGGCCAAGCACGGCATCGCCGGCCTCACCAAGACGGTGGCGCTGGAGCTCGCGCAGCACAAGATCACCTGCAACTGCATCAGCCCGGGCTATGTCTGGACCCCGCTGGTCGAGCACCAGATCCCGGAGACCATGAAGGCGCGCAACATGACCAAGGAGCAGGTCATCAAGGACGTGCTGCTCGCAGCGCAGCCGACCAAGGAATTCGTGACCTCCGAGCAGGTGGCGGCGCTCGCGCTGTTCCTGTGCAGCGACGATGCCGCGCAGATCACCGGCTCCAACTACTCGATCGACGGTGGCTGGACCGCGGAGTAATTTTCCGGCGGGATTTGGCGGCCTAAGGAACAAGCCGGCCCTGATTGGATCAGGGCCGGCTTTCGTTTGAGGCGGCAAGCGTCGCCATCGCCCGGAGCCATCCCTTTTGGTGAAATTTTGCAGCTTTTTCCGATCGGATTCAGGACAATTTGGCGCGCCGTGGGATGATGGCATGGGCATTCCTGACGAGGAGCAAATCGGATGGAGCAGCGGCAGCCATATGACGAGGTGATGGGCAAATCGCATTCCGAACTTCGGCCCAGCTCGCAGCTACGGCTCAAGGGCGAGGTGGTCCTCGCCGGGAGCGCCGGTTACGACGAGGCGCGCAAAGTCTGGAACGGCGCCGTCGACAGGCGGCCGGCCATGATCGCCTACTGCGCGGATACCCAGGACGTGGTCGAGGCGGTGACGTTCGCGAGGTCCCGCACGTTCCCGGTGGCCGTTCGCAGCGGAGGCCACAATGTCGCCGGCCTCTCGGTCTGTGACGGCGGCATGGTCATCGACCTGTCGCGGATGAAACGCATCGATGTCGATCCGGTCAGCCGCACCGCGCGCGCGGAGGCCGGCCTCGATCTCGGCGAATTCGATCGTGCCACGCAGGCGCACGGCCTGGCGACCACCATGGGGGTCAACAGCGACACCGGCATCGCCGGGCTCACGCTTGGCGGCGGCTTCGGCAAGCTCGGGCGAAAATACGGGTTGACCTGCGACAACCTGATTGCCGCCGAAGTGGTGACAGCCGAGGGACAGGTTTTAAGGGCCAGCGCGACCGAACACCCCGACCTGCTCTGGGGCTTGAAAGGAGGCGGCGGCAATTTCGGCATCGTGACTGCGTTCGAATACCAGTTGCATCCGATCGGCACGTCGTTGCCCGTGGCGTCGACGCTTTATCCTTACGATCAGGCGCGCGAGGCCATGCAGTTCTACGATGAATTCGCCCGCAACGCTGCCGATGAGGTCAACGTCGACGCGGCCCTTGTGACGCTGCCGTCGGGCGAGCGGTTCTTCAACATCTCCGGTTGTTACGTCGGCTCGCATCATGACGGTGAGCGCGCCCTTTCGCCGATCGTCAAGTTCGGCTCGCCCGTTGAGACGCGCCTCGCAACCGTTCCCTATCTCGAGATTCAGTCGGGTGGTGATGCCCTGTTTCCGCGGGGACGCCGCTATTACTGGAAGGCGCAGTTCTTGCGCGAGATCGGTGCCGGCGCGATCGACGCGCTGCTCGACGCCTATGCGAGAGCCCCCAACACCGCGTCCTTGCTGGTTCTCCAGCATGTCGGCGGCGCAATTGCGCGGGTTCCGGTATCGAGCTCGCCTTACGCAAACCGCGATGCGGCGTTCGACTGCTTTCCGGTTGCGATCTGGGACGATCCGGCCGGTGACGAGGCGAACATGCATTGGGCACGCGAGCTGTGGAGTGCCGTCAGGCCCTATTCGACCGGCGGCGTCTATGCCAACAACCTGGGGGATGAGGGCGAAGACCGGGTGCGCGACGCCTATGGTGAAAATTACGGACGCCTCGTCGCGCTCAAGAACAAATACGATCCGACGAATTTCTTCCGCCTGAACCAGAACATCAAGCCGACGACATAGTTCTGGGCATCGGAGAAAATCCAAATGCGAAGCCGCTGGACCATTCTTGCTGCTCTGTTCGTCGCTCGTGCCACCATCGCCTTTCAGTTTCAGAGCGTCGCGGCCATCGCACCGCAACTCAGCCAGGGTCTGGGCGCGAGCCTGGCCGATATCGGCGTTCTGATCGGGCTCTACTTTGCGCCGGGCGCCCTGCTTGCCTTGCCTGGCGGCGCGATCGGCCGCCGCTATGGCGACAAGGCGGTGGTCCTTGCCGGTCTCCTGATGATGCTGGCAGGCGAACTGCTGATGACCACGTCAACGTCGTGGAGCGTGCAGATCGCGGGCCGACTGACTGCCGGCATCGGCGGCGTCCTCCTGAACGTTCTGATGACCAAGATGGTCGCGGACTGGTTTGCCGGCCGGGAAATCGCCACCGCGATGGCTATTTTCATCAACTCGTGGCCGGCCGGCATCGCAGTCGCTCTCATGCTGTTGCCGGCAATCGGAGCCACGCTCGGACTCCATGCCGTCAATCTTGCCGTCACCGGGGTGATCCTGATCGGTCTCGGCCTCATCGCTCTGGTTTATCGCGCGCCGGACGCGGCCGTCGCGGTTGAAGGCGAGCGCAGCAGCCTGACCGCCGACACGATCTGCGCTGTGATTGCCGCCGGACTGATCTGGTGTCTCTACAACATCGGCTTTGCGATGATCTTCAGTTTCGGTCCGTCGATGCTGGTCGAGCAGGGCTGGTCCGGGGCCGCAGCCGGATCAACCATCAGTATCGTGCTCTGGCTCGCCGCCCTTTCGGTGCCGTTGGGCGGCTTTCTCGCCGATCGGACCAAGCGCGACGAGGTCATCCTGGTCGCGGGCTGAATCGCCTTCGCGCTCCTGACATTGCTCCTGTCGCGCAGCGGCACGGTGCTTCCCGTCGTCATTGCTCTTGGAATCCTCTGCGGCCTGCCTGCCGGTCCGATCATGAGCCTGCCTGCGCGCGTGCTCGAGCAGAAGACGCGGCCGATCGGAATGGGAATATTCTACACCGTCTTTTACGCCGGCATGCTGGCTGGACCTGCGATCGGAGGAAAGCTCTCCACCGCGGTCGGCTCCGCGGGCGCGGCGCTCGACTTCGGCGCCGCCGTGCTCCTGGCTTGCCCGGCCGTTCTGTGGTTCTTCCGCCGCATGGTTGCCGGCCAGCATTGCGAGCGGGCGGACATCAGGCGCGCCTGACGGGCGCAAGGCTGAACGCGGTCAGGCAGGTTCCTCGGTCCGGCGACAGTCATGCATCGCACTATGCCCCGTCCGGCGCAATCCTATGACGCCGGCCGCCGCTTGCCGAATGCCAGCACGTGCAGGCCGAGGCGCGAGCGCACGACATAGAACAAGAGGATCGTCTCGAAGGTCAGCGACAGCGAGGTCGAGGCCGCGGCGCCCATGCCGCCGTAGCGCGGGACGAGGGCGATGCAGAGCCCGACATTCATCAGGAACGACACCGCATAGGCGGTCGCGCAGATGCTCTGGTGGCCGAGCATGTTCAACAGCCGCTCCACCGGCCCGATTGCCGAGCGGACCACGAGGCCGATCGCGGCGACGAACATGATGCTGTAGCCGTCGACGAATTTCGGGCCGAACAGCCACAGCAGCGGCTTGCCGAACGCCAGCAGGGCAACGGTTGCGAACAGCGAGGGCCAGAACGTCCAGCTGATGGCGTGCGCGACATAGGCCGACAGCCGGTCCTTGTCGCCGAGCGCGTTGTATTCGGCGAAGCGGTGCGCCGTGGTCGCCGCCATCGCGTAGTGCACGAACGACACCAGCGCCAGCGTCTTCACCACGGCGAAATAGATGCCGACCTCCTCGGACGAGCGGAACTGCTGCAGCATCAGCACGTCGGTGTAGCCGAGCAGCAGATAGAAGCTCTCGACCAGCATGATCGGAAGCGAGATCGCGAACCAGCCCTTGACGTCGTAGGTCTTCTCGCCCACCCCGAGATGGGCGGTGAGGCGGCGGTTGAGCACGACCATCTGGCCGATCGCCGCGATGTACACCGCGGCCGCGCTCGCGATCATCGCCGCGGTGGCGCCGAGATTGAGGCCAAGCGCCAGCGCGCCGGCGGTCAGCGCGATGATCAGCCCCTGCCGCACGATGAACTGCGGCATCAGGCCGAGCTGCATCCAGTCATGCGCGCGGGAGATGCCGTCCTGGGTGTTGGCGACGACGAAGGGCGGCAGGGTCAGGCAGCCGATATAGAGCGGCACCACCGCGTTGGGATCGATCCAGGGCGAGGCGAGGTGGATTACGCCGGCCAGCAGCAGCGCGACCACGCTGGACGTCGCAAGCACCACCCAGCGGCCGCCTGAGAGGAAGCCGCGCAGCGCCGCGAGGTCGCCGCGCGCGCGGTATTCCGGAATGATCTTCTGGGCGGAGGGCGCGATGCCGAAATCCATGGTGCTGCCGAGCAGCAGCACCCAGGTCCAGACATAGACATAGATGCCGTAATCCGAGCCGCTCATCCAGCGCGCCAGCATGATCTGCGCGAGATAGGCGATGCCGGCGCTGATGACGCGGATGGCGAAGATCATGCCGGCGAGGCGCTTGGTGACCGACGCCTCCTTGGTGCCGCCGAGCGCGCGCGCGGCGAGGCTACGCAGGCGTGCGGCCCGGCCCGATGGCGCAGAGGTTGCGGATTGTGTCTCCATCACAGCCAAGGCGGAAAATTCCTAAAGCGCCGCGTGGCGGCAATGGCCTCCGATCTATCAACGAAACGTTAAGATTGGGTTGGGTGACGCACCCCTTCGGGGTCGTCCCGGGGCAGTGCGAAGCACTGAACCCGGGAGCTCGAGATTCCGGGTTCGATGCGCTGCATCGCCCCGGAATGACCTACGGCTCAATTCAAATTGATATTGAATTCGTAGCTTTTGTCGCCGCCGACCAGCGTCAGCTTCAGCGCGGCGCCGTCGGCCTTGGCGCCGGGCGGCAGGCCGTCGAGCTCGAAAGAAAAGCGCTTCACGCCCGGCGGCGCCTGCGCAACGAGCTTGGGCACCGGCAGCGCCCAGTCGGGCGTCGGCCCCTCGACGAACAGGCTGAGGTCCTTGCTCTCGGGCGCGGCGACATCGACCAGCACGTTGTTCTTGCCGTCGCGCTTGACGTCGCGGATCGAAAACGGGATCGGGTCGCCGATATTGGCGGGCTTCGGCACCGCGTTGAGTGCTTCCGACAGCGCGGCGTCCTCGGTCGATGCGACGCTCGCGAACGCCAGCTCGGCCTTCGCCTCCACCGGCACGCACAGCTTCTCGCACACCGCGTAGTTGATGTCGGCGCGCAGCACCAGCGGCTTGTCGGGATTCTTCGCCACGATGCGCAGCGGCAGCACCACCTGGTGCTTGTAGCCGAGCGAGGTGCCGCCGGCGCCGTCGTCGAATTGCCGCGGCGCCGGCCACATCACGGTGACCGCCTCGACGTTATCCGACCTGGAGAAATCGAACCGCGGCGGCACGCCGGAATCGCCGGGCGTCCGCCAATAGGTCTTCCAGCCGTCCTGCAACTGGAACGCAATGCCGCCAAGCAGCACCGCGCCGCTGCGCGATCCGGCGAGCAGCCGCACCGCCGAATGCGTGTCCTGTTGCCACGGCGAGGCGTCGTCGGCGCGGACCTCCGTTGCCATACATGCGACGGAAAACAGGGTGGCAACGCCAAATGCGGCACGCAAGGGAACTATGACGATCATGAGACGTCTTTACCTGTAACTTTCGGTGCAAACCATTGAATTGCTTGTGATGCATCGCCGCACGGCGGTCGATGGTTGATTGACAGAACCGCCACCCGATATCAGGATGCCAAATCAGCAGGAAAGGCCTTTGCGGATGCGCCCTGAAGGCAAAACAGGCAAGACTCGCAAGACCACCGCCGGCAGAAACCCGGCCGTCGGCGCCCATGCCGCCGAAGGTGGCTATCTCGACGGCCAGATGCTGATCGCGATGCCTGTCATGAACGACCCGCGCTTCGAACGCTCCGTGATCTACATGTGCGCGCATTCCTCCGAGGGCGCGATGGGTATCATCGTCAACCGTCCCGCCGGCAGCATCGATTTTCCCGGGCTGCTGGTGCAGCTCGACATCATCGAGAAGTCGGACCAGATCCAGCTGCCCGAGAATGCCGAGATGATGAAGGTGATGAAGGGCGGCCCGGTCGACACCGGCCGCGGCTTCGTGCTGCATTCCAGCGACTTCTACATTCAGGATGCGACACTCAACATCGACGACGGCATCTCGCTCACCGCGACCGTCGATATCCTGAAGGCGATCGCCAAGGGCGCCGGGCCGAAGCACGCGATCCTCGCGCTCGGCTATGCCGGCTGGGCGCCGGGCCAGCTCGAGAACGAGATCCAGCACAATGGCTGGCTGCATTGCGACGCCGATCCGGAATTGATCTTCGGTACCGACGTCGACGAGAAATACGCGCGAGCCTTGCGCAAGATCGGCATCGAGGCCGGCATGCTCTCGAACGACGCCGGCCACGCGTAGGCTGTCGCTGAGGTCGTCGACGATCCGTCCACATTCACGGTGTCGTCCCTGCGAAAGCAGGGACCC
>NZ_LFIQ01000118.1:112649-126457 GCF_001189245.1 Bradyrhizobium pachyrhizi
ATGCAATGCGGCACCGCGCTGGGGCCCACAGCGTCGCGCAACAACGGCGCTGCGTGGTTATGGGTCCCGGGTCGCGCTTACGCTTGCCCGGGACGACAGCTGTGGGTTCGACTACGACAGCGGTGGTTTGGCTACGACAGCCTTCGCGACCGCTACTCCGCCGCTTCCTGCGCGACCGTCGGCTGGGTGCCCGCGACCGTGGCGCGGCGCATGTCGCGGGGCTGCGACTGGTCGTAGCGGCGGACGCGGTGCACGGTCTGGCGGTTGTCCCACATCACGAGGTCGTGCACCGTCCATTTGTGCACATAGACGAATTCGGGCTGCGTCGCGTGCTCGGTGAGGTCGCGCAGCAACAGCCGCGCCTCCGGCATGCTCATGCCCCTGATGGCGCCGGCGTGCGACGACAGATACAGCGACTTGCGGCCGTGCACCGGATGCGTGCGCACCAGGCGCTGCAGCACCGGCTTGAACATCTGCTTCTCGTCGTCGGTGTAGTCGAGGAAGCCGAGCGAGCCGCGCGAATACATCAGCGAGTGTTCGCAGATCATGTCCTCGATCTCGGCCTTGGTCTCGTCGTCGAGCGCGTCATAGGCGGCGCGCATGTCGGCGAATTCGGTGTTGCCGCCCTTCGGGTTCACCACCCGCGCCGACAGCAGCGAGAATTTCGCCGGGATCGGCCGGAACGAGCTGTCGGAATGCCACAGGCAGTTGCCGAGATTGAACAGATGGGTGCGGTGATCCTTCGGCAGCGGCTTGCCGTCCTTGCCGAGATTGCTGACGTCGTTCAGCCCGGAGGAGAGGCGGTAGTCCTGCTTCTTCGTCACCGTGCCGCCGCGCGCATCTTCGCGCTCGCCGAAATTCAGCGCGAATGCCATCTGCTGCTCGTCGGAGATGTCCTGGCCGTGGAACACGAGCACGGCGTATTTGTCCATGCCGGCCTCGATGTCGATCGCTTCCTGCTTCGTCAGCGGCTTGCGCAGATCGACGCCGGAAACCTCGCCGACGAAATGCTTGTGAAGCTGCCGGATCAGGACCGTCATTGGCGTATCTCCCCGTCTGTCGCGGGCGGTTTTCCCGCTTCGTTTGACGAGAAGGCTACTCGCCGCGCGCGCGCTGTCAACGCTCGCGGGCCGTGCGCGGGTCAGGCATTCCGCGCCATCAACCCGCCGTCGACCGGAATCACGGCGCCGGTCAGGAACGATGCGGCGGGCAGGCACAGGCTCAGCGTCATGTGCGCGACCTCTTCCGGATCGCCGTAACGGGCGAGCGCGGTGCGGCGCTTGGCGTAGAGCGTCTTGTGCTCCTCGGAGATGCGGTCGGTGATGGCGGTGCGGATCGGGCCCGGGCAAATGCAGTTCACGGTGATGCCCTCGCGTCCCAGTTCCACCGCGAGCGAGCGGGTCAGGCTGGTGACGCCGCCCTTGGCCGCGGAGTAGGGGCTGTGCAGCGCGGTCGCGCCGAGCGCCTCGGTCGAGGCGATGTTGACGATGCGCGGCGAGCGCGACTTGCGCAGGTATGGCAGTGCCGCGCGGATGATGCGCGGATGCGCCGTCAGCATGACCGCAATGCCCTTGGCCCATGCGTCCTCATAAGCGGGATCGTCGATCGGCACCCGCACCGAGATGCCGGCATTGTTGACGATGATGTCGAGCCCGCCGAAATGCGCGGCGACGTCGTTGACGACCTTGGTGATGGCGTCGCGATCGCTGACGTCGAGCGTCCAGGCCTTCGCCGAGCCGCCGCCTGACGAAATCTCCTTCGCCACCGTCTGCGTGCCTTCTTCGGTGAGGTCGGTGACCGCAACATTGGCGCCTTCATCGGCAAACACCCGCGCGGTGGCGCGGCCCATGCCGCTGGCGGCGCCGGTGACGAGAACGGTGAGGCCCTTCACCGAACGGCTGAGCTGCTTGTATTCGGACATGACGGACCCCCCGTTGATTTTTTGCGTTGTGAGAGACGGCAACGCTGGCACCGATCGCAAGATACGTCAAACCACTGATCCCATATCGGCATGCGCGCAGCGCGTTAACGCAAGTTTCCCGGTTGGCTTTTCGAGAAGGATCATGCTCAATCAAGACAACAGCACGAGAGAGGAACGCGCGATGAACGAGCTCGATTTCGGCGGCAAGCAGATATTGGTGGTCGGCGGCTCCAGCGGCATCGGCAACGGCATCGCGCAGGCGTTCCGCGCCAAGGGCGCGCGCGTCGCGATCTGCGGCACCCGCGCGCAGGCGAGCGACTATTCGACCGAGGAAGGCTCGCATCTCGAGGGCCTCGCCTACGCGCAGCTCGATGTCAGCAACCCGCAGGCGATCGAGGCCTTCACGCCGTCGTTCGACCGGCTCGACGTGCTGGTGCTGGCGCAGGGCGCGGTGATTTACCGCCGTGGGGAATTCGAGATGGAGGGGTTTCGCAAGGTGCTCGAGGTCAACCTGATGAGCCTGATGGCGTGCGCCACCAAATTCCAGGCGATGCTGAGCGAGAGCAAGGGCTCGCTGATCATCGTGAGCTCGACCGCGGCCTATCATTCCACCATGGGCAATCCGGCCTACAACGCCTCGAAGACCGGCGCCGTCGGGCTGACGCGCACGCTCGGCGAGGCCTGGGCGGAGAACGGCATCCGCGTCAACGGCATCGCGCCCGGCCTCGTCGACACCAAGATGACCAAGGCGACGACGGCAAATCCGAAGCGTCTCGAAGGCGCGCTCGAGCGCATTCCGCTGAAGCGTCTCGGCACGCCCGCCGACATGGCCGGCGCCGCGCTGTTCCTGGCCTCGCCGCTCGCGTCCTACATCGTCGGCCAGACCATCGTCGTCGACGGTGGGCTGATCCTGTAACCGCAGGAACCTGCGCGCCGTTTCCCGGTTAGCTCCCGGACAGATCAGGGAGCGTGACGATGGACAAGGATCGGATTTTCGGAACGGCGAAGGAGTTCGCGGGCAAGGCCGAAGGCGCTGTGGGCGACGCGACCGGCGATGCGCAGACCCAGGCCTCGGGCCGCGCGCGTGAAGCCGCGGGCTCGGTGCAGGATCTCTACGGCCAGGCCAAGGATGCCGCGCGCGACGCCGCCGACACTGCGGTCAACTACGCCAAGGACGCCTATGAGCATCGCGGCGAGACCGTTCGCAGCGGACAGAAGGCGATGGCGCATGCGGTGCAGGAGAACCCGCTGGGATCTCTGCTGATCGCCGGCGGCATCGGCTTTGCGCTCGCGCTCCTGATGACGCGCCAGCCGCGCCGCCCGCCGCCGTCGCGCTGGCGCTATTACGGTTGAGCCATACGATGAAATCGCAGGGCGGGTTGGCGATAGCGTAACCCGCCCTCTCGCCGTGCGAGACGCCGCGCAAGACACGGCGGGTTACGGCTTCGCCTGACCCGCCGTGCAAGTTTCCCGCAAATTTCCAGCCATCAGCTAGCTTGTCGCGCGTGCGCGCCGCCTACTGCCACGGATTCCCCGGCACTGCGGCCCGCTGTCCGACACCGCGCGGCGGGCGCGGCGGCGGAGCGACCAGCGGGCGCTGCTGCGGCGCGCCGAACCCGAACAGATCGCGCAGCCAGGGCTGTGTCTGCGGCTGCTGTTGTTGCGGCTGGGCCTGGGTCTGGGCCGGACGGAACGCGCGCCTTGGCGGCTTCGGCGCGGTGATGATCGAGCCGTCGGGCGCGATCGCCGTGGTCGAGGGCGGCGGATTGGCCGGCCCGCCCGCCGGCGCGGCCGGCGTGGTCGCGGCAACCGGCACATCGCCTTTGGCTTGCTCGCGGCCCATCTCGCGGCGCGGCCAGACGAAATCATCGGCGCGGCCGGCGGGCGGCGCCAGCGCCTCGCCCTTCACCAGCGTGCGCGCGGCGAGCGCATCGACGGCGGCGGGCCGCGAGCCCGGTCCGCCGAGCAATTGATCGGTGCCGACCGTGGAGGCGACCAGCGGCAGCACCGGGCCCGCCAGCGGCCGCGGCGCGGGCTTGCCGGGCTCGGCGCTGGTATCCGGCGTCGCCGGTTCGCTGGGCAGCGCGATCGGCCCGGAGCGCACCGCGAGCAGGCGCGTCACCTCGCGCTCGACATAATGCGCGAGCTTGCGCGCGCCTGCCTTGGTGAAGAACACGCCGTCATCGGTACGCAGCTTGCGGGGCTGGCCTTCGAAGTCCGGGCCCTTCTGCATGAAGCGGCCGGCCTCGTCGACAAAGCCGTCCCAGACGTCGACATAGGTGATGCCGGCCTTGCCGGCGCCGTCGCGATAGAGCGCGTCGAGGAACAGCATGTCCGACGTGCCCTTCTGGCCGCGGATCGCGGGCAGGCCGACCCACAGCACCGGCACGCCCTTGCTCTTCAGCACGTTGATCAGCTCCTCGATCTTCTTGCCGTAGAGTTCGACCCAGCGGTCGTCGCGGAATTCATAGAGGCCGTTGGGCGAGCGCGCGGTTTTTTCCGGCGCGGCCTGCTGATCGTTATCGGCGTCGTCGGCCGGCAACTCGGGATCGGCGGGCTTGGCCTCAGCCTTGCCGTCATTCTTGGCGGCGGCATCGGGCTTGTCGCCGGGCTTGGCCTCCGGCTTGCCGCGCGCGTCCTTCTTCTCGTCCTTCTTGTCGACCTTCTTCTCCACGACAGATTCGCGGATCGCGGTGCGATCGTTGAGGCCGAGCATCACGACGATGGCGTCGGGGTTCTCGGTGGCGAGAATGCCCTTCGCGGCCGCGGCCCAATCCGCCGGGTCGCCCTTGGGCTGATAGCGGATCAGGCCGGAGACCGTCTTGTGCTTGCGGATCACGCCCATGTCGGGCTGGTCGGAATAGGCGTCCTCCAGGCCATAGCCGAGCCAGTCGGCCATGGCGTCGCCGATGACAAGCACGTTGCGCTCGGCGGCGGCCTCGCGCTTGGCCGGTGCCGGAGCGCGCGAGAAATCCTCGCGCGGCCGCTGCGGCTGCGATGATTGGGGTTGCTGCTGCTGGAACGGCGCGAAGAAATCGCCGCCGAACCAGCCGCCACCGCCGTGCTGCGGCGGAGCGCGGCGCTGTGGTTGCGGCGGTCCGCCGCCGAAGCCGGGAAAGCCGAAGAATTGCGCCGAGGCGGGCTGGGCGATGCCGATCAACAGCGCAAGCGTAACCGTCAGCGCGACCAGCGGACCGGCTTCGGTGAATATGCGCAAAAAGGACTTTGGCTCTCGCATCGCGTTCGGTCGCAAATGATCTGGAAGTACGTGAGCATACTAGCGGAATCGGGCCGCAAGCGGGCAGCTTTTCCACCATAAATCGGGTGCCTCCGGCCGCCGTCAAGGTCGGCGGCAAATATCGGATTTCACGGTTACTTTCGGGGTGGAGGGGGGCGAATGTCGCCCCGACGGAACCGTGTCGCTTGCGGGGGAGGGAGAGCCGTAGCCTGGATGGAGCGAAGCGTAATCCGGGACCAGACCAGCCGCACGGCGAGAACCCCCGGATTTCGCTGCGCTCCATCCGGGCTACGGGGCAGCCGGTTCAGCCCTACCGCCCCCTGAGCCGCTCCAGCACCTCGGCGGTGGCAAAACCGTCGGCCGGTGCCCCGATCGACACCTGGAAGCCGCGCAGCGCCTCGCGGGTCTGGCCGCCGAACTGGCCGTCGGGCGTGCCCTTGTAGAAGCCGCGCTGGGCCAGCAATTGCTGCAGTTCCAGCCGCTCGGCGCGCGACAGCACCCGCTCCTGGCGCGGCCAGGGCTGCGCGAAGGGCTGGCCGCCGCGCAGGCGGTCGGCGAAATGGCCGATGGCGAGCGCATAGGCCTCCGCCGGGTTGTACTTCATGATCACCCGGAAATTCTGCAGCATCAGAAAGCCCGGCCCCTCGGCGCCCGCCGGCGCCAGCAGATAGGCCTTGTCGGACGGCCGCGGGAACGGCTGGCCGCCCGGCCGCTTGACGCCGAGATGTTCCCACTGCGACAGCGGCATCGCCTTGGCGCGGTCGGCCAGCATGTAATTGAGGCCTTGCGGCAGCACGACCTCGTAGCCCCAGCTCGCGCCGGTCTGCCAGCCGTCCTTCTTCAAATTGTTGGCGGTCGAGGCGATCAGGTCGCTCGGATTGTCGACGACGTCGCGGCGGCCGTCGCCGTCGCCATCGACGGCATAGCGCTTGAACGCGGTCGGCATGAACTGGGTCGGGCCGAAGGCGCCGGCCCAGGAGCCGCGCATCTGCTCGGGCCTGAGATCGCCGCGGTTGAGGATTTCCAGCGCCGACAGGAACTCGTCCTTGAAATAGGCCTGACGGCGGCCGATGCAGGCGAGCGTCGCGGTCGACTGCACCACGTTGCGATCGCCCATCTGGGTCGAGTAGTTCGACTCGATGCCCCAGATCGCCGCGATGATGTAGCGGTCGACGCCATAGGCCTTCTCGGTGGCGTCGAACTGCGGCTTGTATTTCGCAAGGATCTCGCGGCCCTTGGCGAGCCTGGCGTCGCTGACCAGGATGTCGAGATAATCCCAGATCGCCTTGGTGAACTCCGGCTGCGAATCCATCAGGTCCATGATGCGCAGATCGGGCGTCAGGCCGGCGGTGAAGCGCTCGAAATTCTCTTGGGTGATGTTGCGCCGTGCGGCATCTGGCCACATCGCTGCGACGCAGTTCGGGAAGTCCGACGCGGCCTGGCGGATCGCCGCCGCGGTCATCAGCGGATGGCCGGAGGCGCCGTCTTCACCGCTCCACGGCGGTGCCGCGCCGTCCTGTCCGGTTGCGGCCTGCGGCGGCGTCGCGTTCGGTCCGGAAAAGATGCTGTCGATCAGGTTGGTCAGGCCGTTGCCCGCCGACTGGGCTTGCGTGCTGCCGGGCAGCAGCAGGGCCAGCGCGATCAGGCTCGCGCCGAAAAGCTTGGTCCTTGATGTTCCCACCGCGCGCATTTGTCGTGTGCCTGTCAAAATCGTGCTGTTCCAGAAGGCCCCGGCACGGTTTCCAATAACTTAACAAGGGCGAGATTTTGTTGCGGCCCGCATTGGCTGACGGGAACGGCGGAATTAAGCCGCACCACACATCCGCCTTTGTTGGCGGCTGCAAAACGGGGTACCAAAGGCATGATTCATTTCGTGCCGCCGTCCCACCCATTTCAAGGCTTCCGATAATCCCATGAAGATCCGCAAAGCCGTGTTCCCCGTCGCCGGTCTCGGTACCCGCGTGCTGCCCGCCACCAAGGCGATGCCGAAGGAGATGCTGACGATCGTCGACAAGCCCCTGATCCAGTACGTGGTCGACGAGGCCCGGGAAGCCGGCATCGAGCATTTCGTGTTCGTCACCGGCCGCAACAAGGGTGTCATCGAGGATCACTTCGACCGCATGTTCGAGCTCGACACCACGCTGGCGCAGCGCGGCAAGAAGACCGAGCAGGATATCCTGGCGCAGAACCAGCCGGAGGCCGGCGCGATGAGCTTCACCCGGCAGCAGGCGCCGCTCGGGCTCGGCCACGCGGTGTGGTGCGCGCGCGATATCATCGGCAACGAGCCGTTCGCGGTGGTGCTGCCGGACGAGCTGGTGCTGAACACGCCGGGCTGCCTCAAGCAGATGATCGACGCCGCGAGCAGGCTTGGTGACAAGTCGAACCTGATCGCGGTCGAGGCGGTGCCCGACGAACTCACCCATCAATACGGCATCTGCAGCGTCGGCAAACGCACCGGCAACATCTTCGAGGTCGACCGCATGGTCGAGAAGCCGCCGCAGGGCACCGCGCCGTCCAACCTGTCGATCACCGGCCGCTACATCCTGCAGCCGGAGATCTTCAACATCCTGACCACGCAGGAGCGCGGCGCCGGCGGCGAGATCCAGCTCACCGATGCGATGATCGGTCTTGCGAAGACGCAGAAGTTCTACGGCGTCGAGTTCGAGGGCGAGCGCCACGATTGCGGCTCCAAGCCCGGCTTCCTCCGCGCCAACATCGCCTTCGGCCTCAAGCGCCCCGAACTGCGCGACGGCCTGATTGCCGAGATGAAGAAGTACCTGGAGAAGTAGGGGGCGCGTCTTTCGCCGTGCTACGCGCGCCGGAACGGCAGTTTCGTAGGGCGGATTAGCGCTGCGTAATCCGCCGTCACGTGTCACCGCAGCGTGCGCCGGATTACGCCTTCGGTAATCCGGGCTACGGAATCGGACGATTCATTTCGCGAGAACGCGGATGTGTGAGTCACCGGCCGTGCAACAAACTTGCTGTCGTCCCTGCGAAAGCAGGGACCCATAACCACCAATGCCGATTGGCTCGCGCTATTGGAACGACGAGCCCCTCTCACAACACACGCCGCAGAGTATGGGTCCCTGCTTTCGCAGGGACGACACTTGTGGGTGTGGTCAGCATCGCGCGTCGACTACGCCTCAACGCGCGAGATCACGCCACCTTCCTTCGCCCCGCACGTTTCGCCGGCTCCTTGGCGCCATCCTGCTTCGGCGCGCGTAGGGCGCGGGCGGCGAGGCTGACGACTTCGGAGATCTGCTGGAGCTGCGCGGCAAGCGGAGAGGTCTTGCGCCAGACCATGCCGATGGTGCGCGAGGGCTGCGGATGTTTGAAGCGCGAGACCGTGACCGGCGCCGAGCGCGTCTCCACCGTCACGGCCATCTCGGGGATCAAAGTGACGCCGATGCCGGCGCCGACCATCTGCACCAGCGTCGACAGCGAGCTCGCGTCCAGCACCTCGCGCGGCGGCGAGGATTGCATGTTGCAGAACGACAGCGCCTGGTCGCGGAAGCAGTGGCCCTCCTCGAGCAGCAACAGCCGCATCTCGCGCAGCATCTCGGCGCTCGGCACCGGCGTCTTGGCGTCCTCGCCCGGCCGCACCAGCAGGAAGTTTTCCGAGAACAGCGCGACCTCGGTCAGCGACGGTTCCGATACCGGCAGCGCCACGATCGCGGTGTCGAGCCGACCCTCGGCGACTTCCTTGATCAGCTTCGGCGTCAGCGTCTCGCGGACATGGATGTCGAGCTCGGGATGCAGTCGCGCCAGGTTCTCGATCACCTTCGGCAGCAGATATGGCGCAACGGTCGGGATCATGCCGACCCGCAGCCGCCCGGCAAGCTTGTCGCGCGAGGCGCGCGCGAAGTCGCCGAGCTCGTCGACCGAGCGCAGGATGTCGCGCACGCGGCGCAGCAGGTCCTCGCCAAACGCCGTCAGCGTCACCTGCCGTGCATTGCGTTCGATCAGCACGCCGCCGACCGCCTGTTCCATTTCGCGGATCTGCATCGACAGCGCCGGCTGCGATACCGAACAGGCCTCCGCGGCACGTCCGAAATGCCCATGGCGCGCCAGCGCATCGAAATATCTGAGTTGCCGGAGTGTGACATTTATCATCAGATTATCTTATTGCCGCGATCATTAAAGTCAATTTCACCTGATGGGTTGGGACGCGTAGAATCGTTCTTGGAAGAGCTCCAGCACATTCCAGAATCCATCACCTCGGAGAAGAAACATGGACGCAAAAACCGACGAAGGCGCGGGCAAATGCCCATTCACGGGCGGACCTCGCGGGCACACGAATCGTGACTGGTGGCCGGAGACGCTCGACGTTCAGGTGTTGCATCGGAACTCCAGCCTGTCCGATCCGATGGGCAAGGGCTTCGACTACGCCAAGGAATTCAAGAGCCTCGATCTCAACGCCGTGATCAAGGACCTCACGGCCCTGATGACGACGTCGCAAGAATGGTGGCCGGCCGACTTCGGCCATTACGGCGGCCTGATGATCCGCATGGCCTGGCACTCGGCGGGCACCTATCGGATCACCGACGGTCGCGGCGGCGCCGGTGCCGGTCAGCAGCGTTTTGCCCCGCTCAACAGCTGGCCGGACAACGCCAACCTCGACAAGGCGCGCCGGCTGCTCTGGCCGATCAAGCAGAAGTACGGCCGCAAGATCTCGTGGGCCGATCTGATGGTCCTCGCCGGCAACGTTGCGCTGGAATCGATGGGCTTCAAGACGTTCGGTTTTGCGGGTGGCCGCGCCGACGTGTGGGAGCCGGAAGAGCTGTACTGGGGTCCGGAAGGCACCTGGCTCGGTGACGAGCGCTACAGCGGCGAGCGCCAGCTCTCCGAGCCGCTCGGCGCGGTGCAGATGGGCCTGATCTACGTCAACCCGGAAGGCCCGAATGGCAATCCGGACCCGGTCGCCGCCGCGAAGGACATCCGCGAGACGTTCTTCCGCATGGCGATGAACGACGAGGAGACCGTCGCGCTGATCGCCGGTGGCCACACCTTCGGCAAGACCCACGGTGCGGGCGATCCGTCGTTGATCGGTCCGGAGCCGGAAGGTGGCGCGATCGAGGAACAGGGTCTCGGCTGGAAGAGCAAGTTCGGCACCGGCGTCGGCCCTGACGCGATCACCGGCGGTCCCGAGGTCACCTGGACCCAGACCCCGACCAAGTGGAGCAACCACTTCTTCGAGAACCTGTTCAAGCACGAATGGGAGCTGACGAAGAGCCCGGCCGGTGCGAAGCAGTGGACGGCAAAGGGCGCGGACGCCGTCATTCCGGACGCGTTCGATCCGTCGAAGAAGCATGTCCCGACGATGCTGACCACCGACCTGTCGCTGCGCTTCGATCCGGCCTATGAGAAGATCTCGCGCCGGTTCCATGAGCATCCGGATCAGTTCGCGGACGCCTTCGCCCGCGCCTGGTTCAAGCTCACGCACCGCGACATGGGTCCGATCCAGCGCTACCTCGGCCCGCTGGTGCCGAAGGAGACGCTGATCTGGCAGGATCCGGTACCGGCGCTCGATCACGCCGCGATCGACGACAAGGATATCGAGGCGCTCAAGGCGAAGATCCTTGCCTCGGGTCTGTCGGTGTCCGAGCTGGTGTCGACCGCCTGGGCCTCGGCCTCGACGTTCCGCGGCTCCGACAAGCGCGGCGGTGCCAATGGTGCACGCATCCGCCTTGCGCCGCAGAAGGACTGGGATGTCAACGAGCCGGCGCAGCTCAAGGGCGTGCTGAGCAAACTCGAAGCCATCCAGAAGGAGTTCGGCAAGAAGGTCTCGCTGGCCGATCTGATCGTACTCGGCGGCGCGGCTGCGATCGAGAAGGCGGCCAACGACGGCGGCACCAGTGTGAAGGTCCCCTTCACGCCGGGCCGCACCGATGCGACGCAGGACCAGACCGATGTCGAATCGTTCGCTCCGCTCGAGCCGCGGGCTGACGGCTTCCGCAACTATATCGGCGGCAAGCATCAGTTCCTGCAGCCGGAAGAGGCCTTGGTCGACCGTGCACAGCTCCTGCGGTTGACCGGACCGGAATTGACGGTCCTCGTCGGCGGCCTGCGCGTGCTCGGCGCCAATGCCAAGAAGTCCAAGCACGGCGTCTTCACCGGCAAGCCGGGGACGCTCACCAACGACTTCTTCCTCAACCTGCTCGACATGGGCACGGTGTGGAGCGATGCCGGCCAGGGCGTCTATGAGGGCCGCGACCGCAAGACCAAGGCGGTGAAGTGGACCGCCACCCGCGTCGATCTGATCTTCGGCTCGCACTCGCAGCTGCGGGCGTTCGCCGAGGTCTACGGCCAGTCCGACTCCAAGGAGCAGTTCGTGAAGGACTTCGTCGCGGCCTGGGCCAAGGTGATGAACGCCGACCGCTTCGACCTCGTGAAGTAAGCGGCGAGCAAACGGCAATCAGGGCAGGGCGGCGCTTCGGCGCCGCCCTGTTTCATTTGGAGGACGATGAGGAAGGTTTTCGCGGTTTGCCGATCCCGTTCAATCATGCAGCTTCATGTCGCGGATGATCTCCTCGAACTCCGCCTGCGTCGGGGCCGCCAGTGCGACTTGCGGCGCGCTGCTTGTCGCGGTGGGCACGTCGCACTGCGAGGCACCGCGCGAAGGTTCGAAGATTGCGGTCAGGCTCGCCCAGCAGACGAGGAGGGCCACGATCCAGTCCAGTACATTGGATGCCGTCATTGCAGCACCAGCATCAGCATTTCCATGCCCTGACTGCGCGACGCTTGCGCAATTCGGAAGCTACGAAACGTAACTTCGGCGTTGCCGAGACGAGCGCCGACGCTGCGATGCTATCCGGTCCGCGCCCGGCGTCCCTCGATCGGATAGGCGGGGTCGTTGAAGCCCGGCGTCGAGGGATGGCCGGTGACGACGAGGCGGTCGATCAGGGCTTCGTCCTCGGCGGTGAAGCGGTAGTCGAGCGCGCGGATATAGTCGTCCCATTGCGCTTCGGTGCGCGGCCCCGCGATCACGGCGCTGACGAACGACGAGTTCAGCACCCAGGACACCGCGAACTGCCCGGCGGTGATGCCTTTGCTCTCGGCGTGGCGCTTGATCTCCTGCGCGAGCTCGAGCGATTCCGGCCGCCACTCGGTCTGCATCATGCGCTTGTCGTTGCGCCCCGCACGTGTGTCCGCGGGCGGCGCCGCGTCGGGTGCGTATTTGCCGGTGAGCACGCCGCGCGCCAGCGGGCTATAGGGCACGATGCCGAGCCCGTAATAGGCGCAGGCCGGGAAATGCTCGACCTCCGGCATCCGGTTCATCGCATTGTAATAGGGCTGGCTCGCGACCGGACGGTCGATGCCGAGCCGGTCGCAGATGTTGCAAATCTCGGCGACGCGCCAGGCGCGGTAGTTGGAGACGCCGAAATAGCGCACCTTGCCGGCGCGGATCAGGTCGCCCATCGCGCGCACCGTCTCGTCGAGCGGCGTCGCGTGGTCTTCCTTGTGCAGATAGTAGACGTCGATGTAGTCGGTGCCGAGCCGCTTCAGGCTCTCGTCGGCGGCCTGGAACACCCAGCGACGCGACAGCCCGCCGTGGTTGGGATCGTCGCCGATCGGATTGGCGAGCTTGGTGGCAAGCACCCAGTTCGACCGGCTGTTGGAGATCGCGCGCCCCACGACCTCCTCGGACTTGCCGCCATTATAGGCGTCGGCGCTGTCGATGAAGTTGATGCCGGCCTCGCGCGCCTTCGCCACGATCCGCGCCGAGGTCGCCTCGTCGGTCGGTCCGCCGAACATCATGGTGCCGAGGCAAATCGGCGAGACCTTCAGGCCGCTGCGGCCAAGCTGGCGATATTGCATCTGGCACTCCCTCCGGTGTCATTCCGGGGCGATGCGCCGGCATCGAACCCGGAATCTCGAGATTCCGGGTTCATCGCTGCGCGATGCCCCGGAATGACAGGATCAGCTGTCGTTCTTCAGGATCTTGAACACGCCGTTGGCCATCGCGATACAGCGCTTGTCGACGGTCACCTCGGCCGTGATGAAGATCAGGCTGCGGGTCGAGCGTACCACGCGCGGCCGCGTCGTCAGGATCTCGCCGATCTTGCCGGCCTCGACGAAATGAGTGTCGAGCTGCACGGTCGCAAGCGTCGGCTTGCCCGAGACGAAGCGTGCGGCCATGCCGCAGGCGCGATCGGCGAAGGTCATGATCACCCCGCCCTGCACGAGGCCGCGGCGATTGTGGTGCTTGTCCTCGGTGATCAGCGCGAGTTCAAGCGCGCCGTCCTTCAACCGTTCCCACAACGGGCCGATCAACGTCAGGAATCCCGTGGTTTCGGCAATCTTCCAGCCGTCGGATTTGAGTTTGTCCGCGGCCTTGGCCGTCATGAGGTGGGGTCCGTTGCTTGCTGATGATTGATCGCAGGAGGCATGTGCTAGCAGTCATTTCATCAAACGCTGTTGTGTTGTAGTCAAGGTCAATGGCCCGCACATTTGACGATGCCACCCGGCGGAATATCGCAGAGCTCTGTGCCGCATTCGCACGCCTGGCGCCCGCGGACGCCGCGCCGACGCTGAAGCGCGCGGCGGTCGCGATCGCGCTGACCGAAGGCGATGACGGCAGCGGCACGGCGTTTCTGCTGACCCGCCGCAGCGCGCGCCTGCGCGCCCACAGCGCGCAATGGGCGCTGC
>NZ_LFIQ01000118.1:126467-146208 GCF_001189245.1 Bradyrhizobium pachyrhizi
GCGATGCCGGCGAGACGCAGGCCGAGGCCGCGCTGCGCGAACTGCATGAGGAGCTCGGGCTCGCGTTGTCGAAGCGCGACGTGCTCGGCATGCTTGACGATTATCCGACGCGGTCGGGCTATCTGATCACGCCGGTCGTGGTCTGGGCCGGCGCGCATGCGGCGATCACGCCGAACCCGGACGAGGTCGCCTCCGTCCATCGCATCGGCCTCGATGCGATCGAGCCCGATGATGCGTTCAGCTTTGTCACGATCCCGGAGAGCTCGCGCCGCGTGATCCGCTTCCGCCTCGGTGGCCAGCAGATCCATGCGCCGACGGCCGCACTGATCTATCAATTTCGCGAGGTGCTGGCCGGCCGCAGCACCCGCGTCGCCGAACTGGAGCAGCCGGTATTCGCATGGAAGTAGCGACGATGACGCTATTTGTGATGCCGCTTGCGGGCGTTCATCTTCATTGATTTCCCCTGCGCACCAGGCGAATGCACCGCGACCTCGGGTTCCGGAGGCGCCCGCGACACATTCTCGTAACATGTGAAGCGTGAACGCGTATCCGGAAACGATCCGCAGTCCGGACGCTCGGCGCGCGCCGGTGCGGCGAGCGTCAACGCGCAGGCGGCGGCGAGCCAGAGTGCCATTCTCATCGCAAGCTCCAAGGCTTTCTCCAAGGCTTTCGTCGGAGAACACCGCATTGTGGCGAATATTCTGCATTGATCGCGGCATCCGGCCGCTGCGATCCGGACAATTCCGGGCTGACTTCGCGGCCGTGCTTGCTACAACGAGGCCATGCGCCCGCAATTGATTCGTCTGTGCCCTGGATTTTTCGCGCTCGCGCTCGTCGCCGGCGCGCCGTCCGTATTTGCCGGCGAGGCCGGCGCGCTGCCGCCTTCCGTCGCCAATGCGATGGCGCAGGCATCGCCGCAGGCGATCATGGAATATCGCCGCAAGCTGCAGGAATATCAGGAGGCGCGCGCCGCCTTCGAGCAGGATGCGAGCGCCTATTGGAACGCGATCGCCGAGAAGAGGCGCGGGCGCAATGCCAAGCGGCGCGACCGCGTGCAGATCTCGCTGGACGATTACGTGCTACAGCAGCCGCCGGTCTATGAGGGGCCGAAGCGGCCGGTCAATCCGGCTCCGGAAGAGGAGGAAGGCAAGCCGCCGCGTCCGCCCAAGACGCTCCCGGTGGCCTCGGATCTGGTCAGAGCGGCCGGCGAACACTTCCAGTTCACGCCGCAGCGGCCGGCCAGTGAGGTCGAGTTCAAGCGCGCCTATGCCCGCTACGCGCGCGCCGCGGGGCTGACGCCGGAGCAGGCGGTGCGGGTCTATTCGTTCGAGACCGGCGGCACCGGCAACTACGACGTGCAGGCGGGCATCGAGCACGGCGGCAAGCGTGCCATCTCTACCGCGATGGGCTACAACCAGCTGCTCACCACCAACACCGTCGAGCTATTGGCCGAGCAGGGCCATGAATTCGTGCGGGATCTGACCGAGCGGGTTGCGAGGACGCAGGGGCCCGCGCGCAAGGCGATGGAGCACAAGCTCGCGGTGCTGAAGAAGATGGTCGCGTTCACGCGCACCGTGCCCGACGACTGGTCGGCGCATCAGCGCCTCGCCGATACGCCGCAGGGCTGGGCGTGCCACGCCATGGTGCTCGACATCGATGTCGGCCCGATGCTGCAGACCCACAAGCTGCTGACCTCGGTGATCTTCGCCCGCAACAAGGGCTACAGCCGGCCGCTGACCGCGGCCGAGCTCGAGATGATGAACCTGACCGGCGACGGCACCGGGCTCGACATGGTGACCATGCCGCAGGCGATGCGCGAGCAGGTGCCGACTTCGAACTTCTTCCAGCGCTCCGGCTACGAGCGCAACCCGGTCGCCATCCGCCACAACACGGTGGCCAGGCTGCTTGCCGTCACCAACGAGCGGATGGACTTCAACAGCAACAAGCCCGGCGCGAAGGAACTGGCCGCGGCGTTCTGATGCCTGCCGAAAACCGTCAGGGTATTTCCTGCTCTGATCGAATCAGAACCGGAGCCCTGGACTCTTCATTTGACGCGTTTTCTTAACGCGAACCGGCGTCCACTTCGCTCGAAAACGCTCTAATTCGAGCCGAACTTGAACTTGCCGTCGCCCTCGAGATAGGGCCCGGAGCGCATGTAGAGCTGGCCGTTCTGGCCGATGAAGAACAGCGTCCCCTTCGGCACCTTCTTGGCGCCCTTCAGCAGCGTGCCGGCGTTGTTGGTGCCCATCTTGTAGGACCAGGTCTTGCCGTCCTTGTCATAGGCGTAGCCCATGTCGGACTTCAGCTCCCAGGGCGCAGCCTCCTGCGCGAATGTGCAGGTCGTCATCGCGGCAAAAGCCGCAGTCGCAATAAAAGTCTTGGTCAAAAAATGCGTCATGATCCACCTCCGGCCGAGAAAACGGCGTCGTCCCCACGTTTTTTGAACAAATCACGAACGATGTTCGCGCGTCAATACGACAATCGGCGCGACCGCTCGCGGATCGGGGACTTTGTGATTTCCCGCATCAAGCTTGGCGACTATTTTCGCGTTACCGTTTACAAACGCTTTGATTGCCGGAAACACTACCTTGGGATGATCAGGATGAACCACGTCATGAAGATCGGAATCGGTGTCGCTCTGTCGTTCATGACGCTGGCGTCAGTCGCGCAGGCGGACGAGTTCAGGCTCTCCAACAACCAGCGGATCTCCTGCAGCCGCGGCCTGTCCGCCGGCAAGCTCAATACCGCGACCTGCAAGTCCTACGCCTATCTGTTCAACGCCAAGACCTCGGAATACTTCCGCTGCCAGGTCTCGCTGGCGCTGACGCGGGACAACAAGGAGGTCATCAACGTGCAGGCCGACGGCGGCTGCACCAAGAAGCCGCGCATCTTCGAGACCGACGGCAATTACACCTTTGACGCCACCGAGACCGAGCCGCCGAACACCAACTCGTTCTTCGGTCCGGGCGGCTATGCGATCTGGGCGAACGACGTCAACACCCAGAAGATCCGCGGCTGCATCACCATCTCGTCCGGCCTCGGCTCCGACATCTCGAAATGCCTCGACATGACGTTCCAGTGACGGCGGCGCTGATAGCGTGATGCGCAAGCTGCGCCCGGCCCCGCTGTGCCGCTCCTGGCTGTTTCTCGAAGGCGCCAACGAGGACGTGCTGCAGCACGCGGCCGCCAGTGGTGCCGACGTGCTGATCCACGAGCTCGAGGATTTTACCCCGCCATCGCTGCGCCCGAAGGCGCGGGCCCTGGCGGCCGAGCTCTACGCGGCCTGGCGCGACCAGGGCGTGGTGGTCGCGGTCCGCGTCAATCCGCTGGACCAGGACGGCATGGACGATCTCGCCGCCGTGATGCGCGGACGTCCGGATATCGTCGCACTGCCGAAGGTCGCCGAGCCGCACCATGTCGTCAGGCTCGACGAGGCGGTGACGCGGTTCGAGCGCGACTACGGTATCGCCGAGGGATCGACGTCGCTGCTGCCGAATATCGAGTTCGCGCGCGGTCTGGTGCAGACCGGTGCGATCGCCATGGCGAGCCGGCGCGTCATCGGTTGCCTGATGGCCTCCGAAGACCTCGCCGCCGATCTTGGTGCCGAGCGCGGCAGCGATGGCCTGGAGCTGGCTTACGCGCGGCAGCGCTTCATCGTCGAATGTCGTGCCGCTGATGTCGTCGCGGTCGATTGTCCCTACACCTGGAGCGACGCTGAAGGCGTCGAACGCGACACGATCTGGGCGCGGCGGCTGGGTTACACCGCAAAGAGCCTGGTCGATCCCGCGCATGCCTCGATCGTCAACGGCGTCCTGACGCCGAGCGAGGAGGAGATGCGCCAGGCGGGCAGGATCGTCGCGGCGTTCGAAGCGGCGCGGACAAAGGGCTTGGGGCGCGTCGAACTTGACGGCTCGTTGCTCGAGGTCCCGACCTATTCCAATGCAAAACGCCTGATCGCGCGCGGCGAAGCGCTGCGCGCGATCGATCGCGGCGTTCGAGCCTGATCGGCCGTGCCTCAGGAGGCCGACTCTTTCTCCGAGAAATGCATGCGTGAGCGGGCGAACTTCTTGACGCCCATCGGCTTGCCGAACAGGTAACCCTGGACCTGATCGAAATCCATCTCGTGCGCGGCGAGAAAGTCCGCGCGCGTCTCGACTCCCTGGGCAACGACCTGCGCGTCGTTGTCGTGGGCCAGCTCCACGACACGCCGGCACACCGTCTGCTTCAGGCGCTGATCCGCGCAGCCGGTGACGAATTGATGGTCGACCTTGAGCTGGACGAATGGAAAGTTCGGCAGTCCCAGCAAAGACGGCCAGTTGGCGCCGACATTGTCGATCGAGATGCCGATATTGTGCAGCCGAACGCGCCGGGCGACATCGATCGCCAGATCCAGATTATCGACCACGTCGGTGCTGTCGATCTCGATCAAAAGGCCGGCGAAGGCCGCATGATCCGGCATCCGGTAACAGAGCTCGCGCACGGCACGATCGTCGGCGAGGAAGGAGATCGGCAGGTTGATCGAGAGATTGACCGGCCCGGTCTGCTCGAGGAGATAGCGCCAGTCCTCGATTGCGCGCTCGATCACGAACTCGGACAGCGCATGAAAATGCGGATCGCTTTCGTCCGGGATGAAGTAGGCCGGCGGCACGACGCCCCAGGCCGGATGGCGCATCCGGATCAGCGCCTCGGCGCCGCTCGGCACCAGCGTCCGGAGATGAATTTTCTGCTGATACCACAGCTCGAGCCAGCCGGCCTTCAGCGCTTCGGGCACGTCCACCGCCGGGCTCGGCGCGGGTTCAAGCGGCATCAATGACGCAAGACTGTCGCGAAGGGTCCCGGCGCTGAACGGCGTCGACAGCGCCGGCAGCATGGCGATGCCGTACTCGTCGCCGATTTGCCGGACCGCCTTGACGATGATCGAGTCCGGCTGCCCGATGACGAGGACCTTGCCGCCATAGTCCTTTCTCACCAAAGTCTCGAGAATTTTACTGACTTCGATGCCGTCCACGGACACGCCGAGCACCAGGAGATCGGGCCGTTCCGCGTCCAGAACGGTGTCGAGTTCCAAGGCCTGGCTGCATTCACTGGTGATGAAGCCGAGGTCTTCCAGCGCCTCGGCGAGGAAGGTCCGAAGGTGTTTTTTGCTGTCCGCAATGCATGCGCGTGGGGTCAGCTTGCGATGTCCGAACCAGCCGGCTCGTGCGTGTCCGATGTGACTGATGTGATTCATGCCCCGCCTTGTCCGTAGTTACCCCGGCTTGACTCGTACATCCTAGAGCGGCGGCAATCATGGAAATTTCTGGTTCATACATTGATTGCCTCGCTAACCTTAAAGGATTCAATTCGATTCAAATGACCGTGGAATCGCGACGTCTCACCGCTGTTACGCGTGCAACAAATGCGTCATCTGACGGTCATAAGCGCGATCGCGTCCGACTTTGCGCATCGGCAGAAACTCTGTGCGCGTGTGTCATCGAGAGACGGCGTTAATGACTGTGTTGACGCGTCGACGCCGACGCGCAACTGCGTCATTGTCGGACATCGGATCGCATCACGCTGGGCGACTCATCGAGCGCGACCGCGAATCAGATCATCCGTTTTCTGACGCCAATGCAGATGTGCGTGACGTTGCCGCTGCCGCTCGCAACGTCTCCGGCATCAACGTGCAGTAGCCGATCAACCCGGCGCAAGCGACGGCTGCAAGGAGCAGGAATGCGGCGCTGTAACCGGCGTGGACAACAATGAATCCAGCGACAACCATGCTCAGCGCTCCGCCGAGGCTGGTTGCCGTGGCGATCGCGCCCTGGCTGACATTGAAATGCCCGGTACCGTCCGTGAGATCGGCAACCACGAGCGGGAACAACGCCCCGAATATTCCGGCGCCGATGCCGTCGAGCAATTGCACCGACACCAGCCAGTATGGATTGTCCGACAACGGATAGAGTGCGCCACGGATCGCCAGCACCGCGAGCGCGATCGCGAAGATCGGCTTGCGGCCCCAGACGTTTGCCTTGCGTCCGACCAGCATGGCGACCGGCACCATCACCACCTGCGCCGCGATGATGCAGACCGACATCAGCGATGTTCCGAGGTTGCGATTGACCAGTGCGAGCTTCTGCCCGACCAGCGGCAGCATTGCCGCATTGGCAAAGTGAAAGATCACGGTCGACACCGCGAAGATCAGCAGCGGCTTGCTGGTCAGCAGCACGCGAAAGCCGGATGGCCGGTCATGCGCTGTGCGGTGCCCTTCGACGATATCGTCGAGGCCGCGCGCAACCTGGTGATCGATGGCGGCGGGTGGGATCGACAGCGTCGCGGCAATGCTGGCGAGGGCCATTGCCGCGAGCAGCCAGAACACCACCACTGGACCGAACCAGTAGGCGGTGCCGCCGGCGATCGCGGCGGCCACCGCGTTGCCGGCGTGATTGAAGGCTTCGTTGCGGCCGGTTCGCGCCGCGAAGGTCTTGGGTCCGACAATGCCAAGCGTCACCGCGGCGATCGCCGGCGCGAACACCGAACCGGCGGCGGCCGCCAGCGCCTGGGTCGCGGCAACCAGTTCAAACCGGTCGAGCTGTGGCAGCAGGAGGCACGCGGCGGTCACGGCAATGGCGGCGGCGATCATCAATCCGCGCTTGGCGCGGCTGCGGTCGATCAGGGCGCCGGCCGGGGTCTGGGCGATGATTCCGGCGATGGCCGCGATCGACATCACCGAGCCGATCGAGGCCTCGTCCCACTGCCGTTCGGTCAGGAGGTAGATCGCCAGATAGGGGCCGAGCCCGTCCCGCACGTCGGCGAGGGAGAAGTTCAACGCATCGAGCGCCCGCCCAACGGTCGTCCCGGATGGCTGCAAGTCATACCTCGCGGCGAGATTGCGCATCTTAACCCGCCCGCAGGCGGCGAGTTCCCGCGCAGGTAAGGTAGTGTTGCCAGTGGGGATTTTCGCCGCGCATGCGTCATTTGGATGGGTTGACCCGGCGGGGGTGTCCGGCCAATTTCCGGCCGGCTTAAGGGGAGAATAATACTCATGAATTCCAAGTTGATGGCTGCCGCGATGGTGGCAGCCAACGTTTTGTCCGCGCCTGTCGCGCAGGCCGAGCAGTTCATTAACGTGCTCACCGGCGGCACCTCCGGCGTCTACTATCCGCTCGGCGTCGCGATGGGGAAGATCTACGGCGACAAGATCCCCGGCGTGAAAACCCAGGTGCAGGCGACCAAGGCCTCGGTCGAGAATCTGGTGCTGCTGCAGCAGGGCCGCGGCGAGATCGCCTTCACGCTCGGCGATTCGCTCAAAGCCGCCTGGGAAGGCGACGCCGAGGCCGGCTTCAAGAACAAGCTCGACAAGCTGCGCACCATCGGCGCGATCTATCCGAACTACATCCAGATCGTCGCGACCGCCGAGAGCGGCATCAAGACGCTGGCCGATCTCAAGGGCAAGAGCCTGTCGGTCGGCGCGCCGAAGTCGGGCACCGAGCTCAACTCGCGCGCGATCCTCGCGGCCGCCGGCATGAGCTACAAGGATCTCGGCAAGGTCGAGTACCTGCCGTTCGCCGAATCGGTGGATCTGATGAAGAACCGCCAGCTCAACGCCACGCTGCAGTCCGCCGGCCTCGGCGTCGCCTCGCTGAAGGACCTCTCGACCTCAAGCGAGATCACCGTGGTCGCCGTGCCGAAGGAGACCGTCGACAAGATCGGCCCGCCCTTCGTCTCCGTGATCATCCCGGCCAACACCTATACCGGCCAGGACAAGGACGTGCCGACGGCCGCGGTCGTGAACTACCTCGTGACCTCGAGTGCGGTGTCGGACGATCTCGCCTATCAGATGACCAAGCTGGTCTACGAATCGCTGCCGGAGCTCGCCAACGCCCACGCCGCGGGCAAGGAGATCAAGCTCGAGGCCGCCGCGACCGGCAGCCCGGTTCCGCTGCATCCCGGCGCGATCCGCTATTACAAGGAGAAGGGCCTGATCAAGTAAGGCCAGTTACGCTTCGAGGGTGTCATGGCCGGCGCCCGTCCCCGACTTGATCGGGGACGACCCGGCCATCCATCTTTCCAAAGACGTTGATTTTTCGATGGATGCGCGGGTCGAGCCCGCGCATGACGTGCGGTGGGGCGCTATAAGCGCCGTTGGCACGGCGGGGGACTTAAATTCGATGCAGCAGCAGGTTGAGGGCGAGCAGCCCATCAAGGTTGAATTCGACAATTTCGAGCATGGCTTTCCGGAAGGCTTCGGCCCGGGCGCCTGGGGGCATCTGGCTTACGCCATCGGTCTCGCCTTTGCGGTGTTCCAGCTCTATGTCGCGGCCTTCAACTACCTGCCGAGCCAGGTGGTGCGCGGCGTTCATGTCGGCTTCCTGATCCTCCTGACCTTCGGCCTGATCGGCAATTTCACCGCCAAGACCGATTTCGGCCGCGCGGTGAGCTGGATTGTCGGCGCGGCCGGCTTCCTCTGCGGGCTCTACCAGTGGATCTTCTATGCCGACCTGATCGCCCGTGACGGCGACCCGACCAACATGGACCTCGCGGTCGGCACGCTGCTCGCGGTCCTGATCTTCGAGGGCACGCGGCGGCTGATGGGGGCGGCGCTGCCGCTGATGTGCGGCGCCTGTCTGCTCTACTGGTTCTTCGGTCAATATCTGCCGTCGCCGTTCAATCACCGCGGCTATGACTTCGACCAGATTGTCACCCATCTCTCGTTCGGCACCGAAGGCTTCTACGGCGTGCCGATCTACGTCTCGGCGACCTACATCTTCCTGTTCATCCTGTTCGGCTCGTTCCTGGAACGCGCCGGCATGATCCAGCTGTTCACCGACGTCTCGCTCGGCCTGTTCGGCCGCACGCGCGGCGGCCCCGCCAAGGTCGCAGTGTTCGCTTCGGGCATGATGGGCACGATCTCGGGTTCGGGCGTCGCCAACGTCGTCACCGTCGGCCAGTTCACGATCCCCCTGATGATCAAGTTCGGCTATCGCCGCGCATTCGCCGCGGGCGTCGAGGCCACCGCATCGATGGGCGGGCAGATCATGCCGCCCGTCATGGGCGCGGTCGCCTTCATCATGGCAGAGACGCTCGGCGTGCCCTATTCGGAGATCGTCAAGGCCGCGGTGATCCCGGCGATCCTCTATTTCGCTTCGGCGTTCTGGATGGTGCATCTGGAAGCCGGCAAGCACGGCCTCGTCGGCATGAAGCGCTCGGAGATCCCGAGCGCCTGGAAGGCGCTGGTGGCGCGCTGGTATCTCGTGCTGCCGCTCGCGGCGCTGGTCTACATGCTGTTCGAGGGCTTCACGCCGCTCTATGCCGGCAGCATGGGGCTTGCGCTCACGGTCGCGCTGATCCTCGGTGCCAGCATCACGCTCGGCTTCTCCAACACCGTCGTGCGCTACATCTTCTGGATCGGCCTCGCGCTGGTGGTCGCCGCGGTCTCGCGCCACGGTATCGAGATCGTTCCGGTCGCGAGCGTCGTCGCCGGTTTGATCGTCATCGCGGCGATCACCCGCGGCGGCCGCGCCACGCTGAGAGCCTGCCGCGACTCGCTCGCCGACAGCGCCAAGTCCGCGCTGACCGTCGGCATGGCCTGCGCCATCGTCGGCACCATCATCGGCATGATGACGCAGACCGGCGTCGGCACCATCTTCGGCAGCTGGATCATCGGGCTCGGCGCCAAGAGCCTGTTCCTGGCGCTGATCATGACCATGCTGCTGTCGATCCTGCTCGGCACCGGCATCCCGACGATCCCGACCTACATCATCACCGCGGCGCTGGCTGCTCCTGCGCTCGCCAAGCTCGGCGTGCCGCTGATCGCAAGCCACATGTTTGCGTTCTACTACGGCATCATGGCCGACCTCTCGCCGCCGGTCGCGCTCGCGGCCCTGGCGGCGGCGCCCATCGCCAAGGAGAACCCGGACAAGATCGGCTGGGAGGCGATGCGGATCGCGCTTGCCGGCTACGTCATTCCGTTCATCTTCGTCTATTCGCCGGCGCTGATGCTGCAGGCCGGGGACCCGATGCAGGCGCAGCTCGGCTTCTACGGCGCGGTGGCGCTGGCGACCTTCAAGGCGCTGGTGGCGATCGCGCTGTTCGGCATTGTCGCGATCGGCTTCCTGTTCACGCGGCTGACCTTCATCGAGATCCTGGTCGCGTTCGGCGCCGCGCTCTGCCTGCTCGGCGATTTCCCGTTCTCGGATACGGCGGGCTTCACACTCGCCGCCGCTGTCGTGCTGTGGCAATGGCGGCAGCGTCCGCGCAATGCGGTAGCGGCGGCTTGAGCCTCTGCCTCGCTTCCGCGGGAGTCGTGAAGGCGCTGTCGATCGCGGCCTTCACGCTCGCCTGGACGCATTCGATCGAGAAGAGCGCCTGGCAGGAGGACTGGCTGGTCACGCCGGCCGGGCTCACGCTGCAACAGGCGCGCGTCAAGGGCACGGGCGCCGGCATGGAGCCGCCGCCGGAGGCGCGCCTTGTCGATGGCTGGTTTCAATGGTCGCCGCAGCCGGTGCCAAGGCCGGAGGTCGTGCTCGGCAATTCCGGCGCCGCGGGCGAATGGCACCTGTGCCAGGAGGGACACTGCCAGACGTTATCGGAGATTTTCGGGCATCCGATCGGTGCTAATGTCACGACGATGAGTGCTTGCAACGATCCGTAGCCCGGATGGAGCGAAGCGCAATCCGGGAACAGTGGCCCCGGATTACGCTTCGCTCCATCCGGGCTACAATGACAAGGGAGAACAGGCGATGGATCGACTCAAGGGCAAGGTTGCGATGGTGGTCGGCGCGGGCTCGATCGGGCCCGGCTGGGGCAATGGCAAGGCGACCGCCGTCACCTTTGCGCGCGAGGGCGCCAGCGTATTCTGCGTCGATCGCAACGGCGCCGCGGCGGAGGAGACCGTCGGCATCATCACCGGCGAAGGCGGCAAGGCTGTCGCATTCACCGCCGATGTCTCGCGCGCCGGCGAGGTCGAGGCGATGGTCGCGGCCTGCCTGAAGGCCTATGGCCGCATCGACGTGCTCGACAACAACGTCGGCATCGCAGAGGTCGGCAGCGTCGTCGAGGTGGCGGAAGCCGAGTGGGACCGCGTCTTCGCGGTCAACCTCAAGAGCGCCTATCTGTCGATGAAGCACGTCATTCCCGTCATGATCAAGCAGGGCGGCGGCTCGATCATCAACATCTCGTCGATCGCCTCGATCCGCCATGTCGGCATTTCCTATGTCAGCTACAACGCGAGCAAGGCCGCGATGAACCAGATGACGCGCTCGACCGCGGTCGAGTTCGCCTCGAAGCACGTCCGCGTCAACGCGATCCTGCCCGGACTGATGAAGACGCCGATGGTCGCGCATTCGGCCGGACTGGCGCAGAGCTACGCCAAGGGCGACGTCGAGGCGATGTGGCGCGCGCGTGACGCGCAGGTTCCGATGGGGCATATGGGCGACGCCTGGGACGTCGCCAATGCCGCGCTGTTCCTTGCCTCGGACGAATCGAAATACGTCACCGGCATCGAGCTCGTGGTCGACGGCGGCATCACGTCGAAGTCAGGCACGTGAAGGAGGCTATTGCGCCAGCGCCAGGATGCCGCCAGCAACGGAATGCCAGGCCGCCGAGGTGCTGATCGGCCAGTTCAACAGCTTCACCGCGACCAGTGCCAGCCCGCCATAGATATAGACCGGGTGCGGGCGGCCGCGGGTGCGCCAGTCGAACACGATCGCCACGACCAGCAGCAGATAGGCGACGAGGGCCGGTGCGATCGTGACCGGGACCGGAGGCGGCCCAACCGGTCCGGGTGGTGCGAGGAAGGTCAGGAACCAGCGCGCGACCGCGGCATCGAGGATCGAGATCGACGCCAGCAGCATCAGCCGCTTGTGCGTCTCGCGGTCGCGCAGGCAGATGATCGCGAGCGCGAACACGACGGCGAAGAACAGGATGCCGCTGAGCGGAACGATGGCAAACGCAAGGCCCTCGCTGAGCTGTCCGATCGCAGCCGAACGCTTCATGACGCTGATCGAGGCCACGATGCCCATCATGGTCATCGCGGTCGCCAGCGAGATGCCGATCAATCCGACGCTGCGATGCCGTGCAATCCGCCCCGAGGCGGCAAGCCAGCTCTGGAACACGAAATAGAGTGTCCAGGCGAAGAACAGCAGCCCATGCAGGTGCACTACGGGAGGCGATGACAGCGAGCCTCTCGCCATCGGCATCCAATAGGTCGGGGCAAAGCCGAGAAAGGCGACCGCCATGCAGGACAGCGCCATATAGAAATAGAAGAACTTCGCCTCGACTTTCGCCGCGGCGCGCGGGGAATTGCGATCAATGAGGATTGTCATGATGTTAGGTCTGACAAACCCTGTGATGGTTCAAAGGATATTGCGGCCCGGCGCTACGCCTCCACGCTGAGCTCGGCGCGGTCGAGCTCTTCCTCGACCAGATGGAATGCGTCGTCGCCGATCGCCTCGGTGCGGCGCAGATTGAGCAATGCCTGACGCGCCGCGGCGATGGCGCGGCGGCGCAGCGGATCCGACGGCAGCTCGCGTGAGGTCAGGCCGCCATCGGGATCATTCTCCGCGCGCAGCAGCACGGCGCGATATTCGAGCCGCAGGATCTCGGCCTCCTCCGACGGGTCGGCGTCGATCTCGTCGAGCGCGGCGCGAAACACCACACCACGGGCATGGGCCGCCTCGCGTCCGACCGGATCGTCGTCAGCGAAATTCAACGCCAGGATCAACGGCCGCAGCGTCAGCCCCTGGATCACGAGCGAACCGAGCACCACGGCAAACGCCGTCAGCAGGATCAGATCGCGATACGGAAACCATTCAGGCAGCGCAAACGCCGCCGCCAGCGTGACGATGCCGCGCATTCCGCACCAGGATACGATGAAGCCGCGCTTCAGGGTCGGCACGGCGTCCACCACGTGGGCGGGCAGCAGGTTGCGCGCCTTCAGCGTGCGCAGCAGCGCGCCGTAGGGCATCACCCAGAGTATGCGGGCGAGGATCACGACGGCGAGGATCGCGGCGGCAAAGCTGCAATATTTCCACCGCACCTCGTCGTCGAGTCCGGACCAGATCGGGCGCAACTGCAGGCCGATCAGCATGAAGGCGAGCACGTTGAGCACGAACACGACGGTTTCCCACACCGCGTAGGACGACACGCGCAGCCGCGCCGATGTGCGGGCCGGCGCGGTGCGCGAGATGGTGATCGCATAGGCGATGATGGTGAGGATGCCGGACAGCCCGAGATGCTCGGCAATGATCCACACCATGAAAGTGCCGCCGAACTGCGTGATGATCGCGCTCGGCGCCTCGGTGATGCGACGCGTAATCATCATCCAGACCTGCGCGAACAGGAAGCCGGCGGCGAGGCTGCCGACCAGCGCAATCGTGATGGATGGCACGAACTCGCGGATCTTCATGTGCTCGGCAGCGACGAGGCCGACCGCGACGCGATAAATCAACAGCGCGCTGGCATCGTTGAGCAGGCTTTCGCCTTCGAGGATCTTCTGGATCCGGTAGGGCAGGTTGACCTGGCGCAAGATCGCGGTGGCCGCGGCCGCATCCGGCGGCGCCACGATGGCGCCGAGCGCGATCGCAACCGCCCACGGCATGTCCGGGCGCAGCCAATGTGCGACCACGGCGACCGCCGTCGTGGTGACGCCGACCGCGACCACCACCAGCGTCGAGACCGGCAGCCAGTTGTTGCGGAGATCGCGCAGCGAGGTGTCGAACGCGGCATCGAGCAGCACCGGCGCGACGAACAGTGCCAGCGCCAGTTTCGGTTCCAGCGCCCAGGTCGGGGCCCACGGCAGCAGGGTCAGCAGCACGCCGCCGAGCGCCAGGAAGGTCGGGTAGGGTACCTTGATCCGCCGTGCCAGCGCTGACAACGCCACCGCCGCAAGCAACAGCCCGATGATCCATTCGAATGTGAGCAAGCCGAACCCCCGATGCAGCCGATCGTCGCAATTGACGTATAATCCAGCGTGTGGTTTTGCGGCAAATGGCGCGCTGCCGGACATCGGAAGCCGGCGGTTCGGGCGCGGGAGAGGGACGATTTGTCGGCAATCGGGATGCGATGCAAACCTGCAAATCTGGCCGCGATGCTGGTCTGCGTCGGCCTGTCGGGCGCGCTGATGACGGGCGTTGCGCGCGCCACCGGCAGCGAGCCGGGCGAGGATGTGCAGGCCAATGCCGGCCCCTGCATCGCGGCGGCAGCGGCCGCCGATGACGACAAGACCATCGATGTCTGCGGCGCGCTGATCGACATGAGAAGGCGGCGCGGCCCGATCGCGTCAAGGCGCTGATGGCGCGGGCAGGCGCCTATGACCGCAAGCAGTCGATCGACCGCGCGATCGCAGACTACGACACCGCGCTCAAGCTCGATCCGTCGCTTGCAGATGCGCATAATGCGCGCGGCGAGCTGTGGCGCCGCAAGGGCGACCGGCCGAAGGCGATCCTGGATTTCGGTGCTGCCGTCAAGCTCGACCCCAATCACGCCGCCGCCAGGGCCAACTACAAATCGCTGTCACTGGAGCTGGAGCGGATCGGCGCCATGATGGCGGTCGCCGGCAAGCCGAGCTTCGATTGCCGCAAGGCACACCGGCCGGTTGAGAAGGCGATCTGCGCCAATCCCACGCTTGCCGATCTCGATCGCGAGATCGTCGCATCGACGTTCCGCACCGTACGCGAGGCGCAGAATCCGCGCCAGGCGCGCGAGCTGCAGCGCGCGCAGGATCAGTTCATCGCCCGCCGCAATGCCGACTTCGGCAAGCCCGGCTACGACCTGGAAAAGGCGATGCGCGAGCGGCTGCAGCGGATCAACGGCGTCGACGGCTACTAGCCGGACCCGGCCGAAGGTCGCGGTCATTTCGGCTTGAAACGGCGCCACTTCCCGTGACAATGGTCGGCAAATGACGCGCGACCGCGCGAGGGAGAAACGCGATGAATATCCAGCAGAGCCGGTATCATGAGGTGTATGCCCGCTCGCTCCGGGACCCCGAGAACTTTTGGGCCGAAGCGGCGCGCGAGATCGACTGGATCGAGCCGGCCAAGAAGATCTTCGATCCCTCTGTGGGCGCCTATGGGCGCTGGTTCGCCGGCGCCGTGGTCAACACCTGCTACAACGCGCTGGATCGCCATGTCGCCGGCGGCCGCGCCCGCCAGGTCGCGCTGATCCACGATTCGCCGCTCACGGGCACGATCACCAAATTCACCTATTCCGAATTGTTGGAGGAGGTGCAGACGCTGGCCGCGGTGATGCAGGATTTCGGCGTGGCGAAGGGCGATCGCGTCATCCTCTATATGCCGATGGTGCCGGAGGCTGTCGTCGCGATGCTCGCCTGCGCGCGGATCGGCGCGGTGCACAGCGTGGTGTTCGGCGGCTTCGCGGCCAAGGAGCTTGCGACCCGCATCGATGACGCCAAGCCGAAGCTGATCTTCTCGGCGAGCTGCGGCATCGAGCCCGGGCGCATCGTGCAATACAAGCCGCTGCTCGACGAGGCGATCCGCCTCGCCGGCAGCAAGCCCGAGAGCTGCATCATCCTGCAGCGGCCGCAGCAGGCTTGCGAGCTCACCGCGGGCCGCGATCATGACTGGGCGACGCTGCGCCGCGCCGCGTTCGACGCCGGCAAGGCCGCGCCGTGCGTGCCGGTAGCCGCCACCGATCCGCTCTACATCCTCTACACGTCGGGCACGACCGGAATCCCGAAAGGCGTGGTGCGCGACAATGGCGGGCATCTCGTCGCGCTGAAATGGTCGATGCACAATCTCTACGGCGTGAAGCCCGGCGAGATCTGGTGGTGCGGCTCCGATATCGGCTGGGTGGTCGGCCATTCCTACATCGTCTATGGCCCGCTGATCCACGGCGCGACCACCATCATGTATGAGGGCAAGCCGGTCGGCACGCCGGATGCCGGCGCGTTCTGGCGCGTGATCTCAGAGCACAAGGCGGTCGCCTTCTTCACCGCGCCGACCGCATTCCGCGCGATCAAGAAGGAAGATCCCGAAGGCAAGTTCATCCGGAATTACGATCTCTCGAGCTTCCGCACCCTGTTCCTCGCCGGCGAGCGCGCCGATCCGCCGACGGTGGAGTGGGCCGAGCAGCAGCTGAAGGTGCCGGTCATCGACCACTGGTGGCAGACCGAGACCGGCTGGTGCATCGCCGGCAATCCGGTCGGGCTCGGCCAGCTGCCGGTCAAGCACGGCTCGCCGACGGTGCCGATGCCGGGCTATCAGGTCGACATCGTCGACGAGGCGGCGAAGCCGGTGGCGTCGGGCACGATGGGCTCGATCGTCATCAAGCTGCCGATGCCGCCGGGCTGCCTGCCGACTCTGTGGCAGCAGGACGATCGCTTCAGGGACGCCTATCTCTCGGAATTCCCCGGCTACTACAAGACCTCGGATGCCGGCTACAAGGATGCGGACGGCTATGTCTGGGTGATGGGCCGCACCGACGACATCATCAATGTCGCCGGCCACCGGCTCTCCACCGGCGGAATGGAGGAGATCCTCGCTTCGCATCCCGATGTCGCCGAATGCGCCGTGCTCGGCGTCAAGGACGCGATCAAGGGCGAGGTGCCCTGCGGCTTCCTGGTGCTGAAGGCCGGCGTCACCAAGCAGCCCGCCGAGGTCGAGAAGGACGTCGTGGCGCTGGTGCGCGACAAGCTCGGGCCGGTTGCCGCGTTCAAGCTCGCGATCACGGTGGCGCGGCTGCCGAAGACCCGCTCCGGCAAGATCCTGCGCGGCACCATCAAGAAGATCGCCGACGGCGAGCCCTGGACCATGCCGGCGACGATCGAGGACCCGAAGGTGCTCGACGAAATCGGCGAGGCGCTGAAGGGGAAGGCGTAGCTCTTGTTGCCTCGCCCCGCTTGCGGGGAGAGGCCGGATCGCATGGCAATGCGATCCGGGTGAGGGGAAGGCTCCGCACGCTCGCTGCATTCATTCTGCGGAGGCGGCCCCTCACCCCAACTCTCTAAGAGCGAGCTTCGCTCGTCTCGACCCCGCAAGAGCGGGGCGAGGGAGTGCTGGCACCTCCCGCGCCTGAGGTCGGCACCTGTGGAACAAGTCTTCCGCATTGGGAAGCAAAACGGCCTTGATTTTGATGGATTGCCGGGTCATCCCGGCCTCCCTGTCATATGCCACGAGATACGGACCCTCGGATGCGATCGATTTCCGCACGCGCGCCTCTTGCCTTGCTGCTCGCCCTGCCGCTGCTTGCAGGCTGTCTCGAGCGCGGCCGATCGCCGATCGCGGAGAGCATGGGGGACGACGATCAGTACTGCCAGGCCGGCGGCAAGGTGGCGGTCGGCTCGCCTGATTATGTCGCTTGCCGCAAGAACCGCGACGTGCAGCGCCAGAACGCCGAAGCCCGCACCGATCGAAGGCAGCGCGATCTCGGCGAATACATGATGAACAACCCCGACCGGCATTGAGCCGCGCCGACGGCCGCCGTCACGCCCATCGCATGCGCTTCCAAGCAAAAACGCGGCAGGTTGCGCTGCCGCGTTTCGTGTTCTGCGCTTCGAGTTGTGCGAGCCGCGCTTACTCTTCGTCGTCGTCGGGCTTCTTGCCGCCGATCGTCTTCAGCTTGGCGAACACGGCATCGACGTTGAGATCGTCATGGCGTTCGATCGGCTGGTCGTCCAGCTCGTCCTTGCGCGTGGTCTCGGAGGCCGGCAGCAGCGTGGCGCCGCCGTAGACGGTGGTGGTCGGCTTCTCCTTGGCGGCGCGCTGCACCTCGAAATCGAGCTCGATCTGCGAGCACAGGCCGAGCGTCACCGGGTCCATCGGGGTCAGGGTCGAGGCGTTCCAGTGGGTGCGGTCGCGCACGCTGGCGATCGTGGTCTTGGTGGTGCCGACCAGACGCATGATCTGGGCGTCCTTCAGCTCGGGATGGTTGCGCACCAGCCAGAGGATCGCGCTCGGACGCTCATGGCGGCGCGACACCGGGGTGTAGCGCGGGCCCTTCTTCTTGGCGGCGGAGGGCAGCACCACTTTGCTCTCCTGAAGCTTGAGGCGGTAGTTCTGGTCGCGCTCGCCGCGCTCGATCTCCTCGCGGGTCAGCTGGCCGTTGGAAATCGGGTCCATGCCCTTGATGCCCTGGGCGGCGTCACCGTCGGCGATGGCGCGGACCTCCAGGGGGTGCATTTTGGTAAAATCGGCCACCTGATCGAAGGTCAGGGCGGTATTGTCGACCAACCACACGGCAGTCGCCTTCGGCATCAGCGGTGCGTTGCTCATGGCAAATCTCCTTTGTGCTTCGCCCACCTCTGTCGAGGCGAAGCTGGTAGTCATCGGCGATGACGGGAATTATAGGGTCTATATAAGCCCTCCGGGGGGAATGGCGCAATGGGCCAGCAAAATCGCCTTGACAGCGCCCGAAAGCAGTCCCAAGTCCTTACTCAAATTGGCCGTTCCCCGCCTGCCTGGCGAGGGGTTATTCGGTCCCGAGATTGCCCCGAGACAGCCCGATGTCAGCCAAAAAACCCGATCTTAAAATCGTGCTTTGTTCCCCCCGCGGCTTTTGTGCCGGGGTGGTCCGTGCCATCGACACGGTCGAACGTGCCCTCACCATCTACGGTGCGCCGGTCTATGTCCGGCACGAAATCGTCCATAACAAGTATGTGGTCGACAGCCTGAAGACCAAAGGCGCCATTTTCGTCGAGGAATTGGCCGAAATCCCCGACGATACCAACGCGCCGGTGGTGTTTTCGGCCCACGGCGTTCCGAAATCGGTTCCCGCCGAGGCCAAATCCCGCAATTTCTTCTCGCTTGATGCCACATGCCCGCTGGTGACCAAGGTCCACCGCGAGGCGGCGATCCATTTCAAGCGCGGCCGCGAGATCCTGCTGATCGGCCATTCCCACCACCCCGAGGTGGTCGGCACGCTGGGGCAGCTGCCGGCGGGCGCCGTGACCCTGATCGAGACCGCCGAGGATGCCAAGACCTTCGTTCCGAAGGACCCCAACAACCTCGCCTTCGTGACCCAGACCACGCTGTCGATCGACGACACCGCGGAGATCGTGGCGCAGCTCAAGCAGCGCTTCCCGAACGTCAACGGTCCGCACAAGGAAGACATCTGCTACGCGACCACCAACCGCCAGCTCGCGGTGAAGAAGGTGGCGCCGGTGGTTGACGCCCTGATCGTGGTCGGCGCGCCGAATTCGTCGAACTCGCAGCGCCTGCGCGAGGTTGCCGAGCGCGAGGGCTGCCCGATCGCCGTACTCGCCCAGCGCGCCAGCGACATCGACTGGAGCAGGTTCGAAGGCATCACGAGCCTCGGCATCACCGCGGGCGCCTCTGCGCCGGAGGTGATCGTCGAGGAGATCATGGGCGCCTTCGCCGAGCGCTACGAACTGCACGTGGAGACGGTCTCGGCCGCGGAAGAGAACGAGTTCTTCCCGCTGCCGCGTTCGCTGCGGCCTGACGCTGCCGCGGCGGAATAGACCATATGGCGGTCTACACCGACGTTGCCGCCGAAGACCTCGCGGAATTCCTCAAAAGCTACGACATCGGCGAACTGCTCTCCTACAAGGGCATCGCCGAGGGCGTCGAGAATTCGAACTTCCTGCTGCACACCAGCCAGGGCGCCTTCATCCTCACGCTCTATGAAAAGCGCGTGGCGGAGGACGACCTGCCGTATTTCCTGTCGCTGATGGCCCATCTCGCCGAGCGCGGTGTGTCGTGCCCGCAGCCGGCGCGCAACCGCAAGGGCGAGGTCACTAGCCGGCTCGCCGGCCGGCCCGCCGCGATCATCAACTTCCTCGAGGGCG
>NZ_LFIQ01000118.1:146218-148170 GCF_001189245.1 Bradyrhizobium pachyrhizi
GCGTCGGCGAGGCGCTGGCCAAAATGCACGTTGCCGGCCGCGATTTTCCGCTGGTCCGCAACAACCCGCTGTCGGTCGCCGGCTGGCGGCCGCTGTTCGATCTCGCCGCCGCACGGGCCGACAGCGTGCAGCCGGGCTTGCACGATTTCATCGCGCGCGAGCTCGATCATCTCGAAGCCGCCTGGCCGACCGATCTGCCGGTCGGCGTCATCCATGCCGACCTGTTTCCCGACAACGTCTTTTTTCTGGGCGACAGGCTCTCGGGCCTGATCGATTTCCCGTTCGCCTGCAACGACATCCTGGCCTACGACGTCGCGATCTGCCTCAACGCCTGGTGCTTCGAGCCGGATCATTCCTTCAACGTCACCAAGGCGCGCGCATTGCTCAACGCCTACGGCCGCGAGCGCCCGCTGTCGGCGGCGGAAGAGGCCGCGCTGCCGCTGCTCGCGCGCGGTGCCGCGATGCGCTTCCTGCTGACGCGCCTGGTCGATTTCCTCAACGTGCCCGAAGGCGCGCTGGTGCAGCCGAAGGACCCGCTGGAATATGTCCGCAAGCTGCGCTTCCAGCAGAGCGTCGCTGCTATCAACGACTACGGCATCACGCCGGCCGGGTGCGCGGCGTGAGCGAAAAGCCGCATGTGACTGTTTTCACCGATGGTGCCTGCTCCGGAAATCCGGGGCCGGGCGGCTGGGGCGCGATCCTCAGATTCGGCGACGTCGAGAAGGAATTGAAGGGCGGCGAGGCGCACACCACCAACAACCGCATGGAGCTGATGGCGGCGATCTCGGCGCTGGAAGCGCTGAAGAAGCCCTGTGTGGTCGATCTCACCACCGACAGCCAGTATGTCCGCCAGGGCATCACCGGCTGGATCCATGGCTGGAAGCGCAACGGCTGGCGCACCGCCGACAAGAAGCCGGTCAAGAACGTCGAGCTGTGGCAGCGTCTCGATGCCGCGCTGAAGCCGCATGAGGTGCGCTGGCACTGGATCAAGGGCCACGCCGGCCATGCCGAGAACGAACGCGCCGATTTCCTGGCGCGCGAAGGCGTGGCGATGGCGAGGTTGAAGAGTTAGGCGCGCCGCTTGTTGGCTGGGTAGGATGGGTAGAGCGAAGCGAAACCCATCATCTCAACGCACGGTACGAAGGCAATGGGTTTCGCTGCGCTCTACCCATCCTACGAAGCCGCGATCCGCGGCCATCGCCATGCCCATAACTGTCATCGCCCGCGAAAGCGGGCGATCCAGTATTCCAGAGGCAGTGGTGATTGAAACGAGAGGCCGCGGCGTACCGTCGTCGCCCGGTCGAGCCGGGCGACGACAGCAAAGTATGCGGCGAAAACTCAGAGTTGACCGAGCAGCGTGTCGCCGCCGGAGACCTCGACCTTGCCCGGGGCGGGCTCGAGGTTGAGCTTCTTCACCACGCCGTCCTCGACCAGCATCGAGTAGCGCTTGGAGCGGATGCCGAGGCCGTTGCCGGAGGCGTCGAGCTCCATGCCGATCGCCTTGGCGAAGTCGGCATTGCCGTCGGCGAGGAAGACGGCTTCGTCGCGCTGGTCGGTGTCGCGCTTCCACGCGTTCATCACGAAGGCGTCGTTGACCGAGACGATCGCGATGGTATCGACGCCCTTGTTCTTCATGGCATAGGCGTTGAGGAAGATGCTCGGCAGATGCATCTTGTGGCAGGTGCCGGTGTAGGCGCCGGGCACCGCGAACAGGGCGACCTTCTTGCCCTTGAAAATATCGTCGGTGGTTTTGACCTGCGGACCCTCGGCGGTCATCACGCGAAACTTGGCTTCCGGCAGCTTGTCGCCAACATTGATCGTCATCGTTGTTCTCCCTCGGTGAAGCGGAACTGTCTTAAACCCGGCGATTGGACGGCACAATACGGCCTGCTGCGAGAACGGCAATGCCGGAGGTGAGAGCATTTTCGAGCGAAGCGGATACCGGTTCGCGT
>NZ_LFIQ01000118.1:148180-196737 GCF_001189245.1 Bradyrhizobium pachyrhizi
AGACTCTGGTCACCGTTCCGTCATCAGCCGGAAAAACCGCCGGCGTCGAGAAAGTCCTGCTCCTCGGCCGTGGTCTGCCGGCCCAGCACGCGATTCCGGTGCGGGAAGCGGCCGAACCGGCGGATGATGTCGGCGTGGTCCTCGGCGTATTTCAGGTTGTCGGGATGGCAGTCATATTGCCCGAACAGCGTCACGCAGCGCTGCTGGTCGTCGAGGTCCTCCGAATGCTCGAACGGCAGATAGAGGAATTCGCGCAGCACGGGGTCGGTCCGCGCATCGACGCCGCGGTCGATGGCGCGCCTTGCCACTTCACGCGCCAGCGCATCGCTTGAAAAGGTCCTGGCGTCGCCTCGAAACAGGTTTCGCGGAAACTGGTCGAGCACGATGGTCAGCGCCAGCGCGCCCTCATCGCTCGCCTCCCATGACGACAATTCGCCGGCAGCCGCCTTCTGCCAGGTGGCGAGGAAGCGGCTGCGGATTTCGGCATCGAAGGCGTCGTCGTGCTTGTACCAGCGGTCGCGGCCGGCATTCCGCCAGAAGCCAAGCACGTCAGCCGGCGTCGCGAGGCTTGCGTCAGACATCGAACGTCAGTCCACTCACGCCTTAAGCCGCGGCCTTCTTCTCGTCGCGCAGCTCGCGGCGCAGGATCTTGCCGACATTGGTCTTCGGCAGGTCGGTCCTGAACTCGATCTGCTTCGGCACCTTGTAGGCGGTGAGCTGGGTGGCGCTGAACTTGATGATGTCCTCGGCGGTGACGTTCGGGTCCTTCTTGACCACGAAGGCCTTCACCGCTTCGCCGGACTTCGCATCGGGCACGCCGATCACGGCGCATTCGAGTACGCCCGGGTGGCTTGCGATCACTTCCTCGATCTCGTTCGGATAGACGTTGAAGCCGGAGACCAGGATCATGTCCTTCTTGCGATCGACGATCTTGGTGTAGCCCTTCTCGTCCATCACGCCGATGTCGCCGGTGCGGAAATAACCGTCCGCGGTCATCACGCGCGCGGTCTCGTCCGGCCGGTTCCAGTAGCCTGCCATCACCTGCGGGCCCTTGGCGCAGATTTCGCCGGCCTCGCCGATCGGCAATTCATTGCCGTCATCGTCGCGGATCGAGAGCCAGGTCGAGGGGACCGGAAGGCCGATCGTCCCGGAGAACTCCTCGATCGTGGCAGGATTGCATGTCAAGGTCGGCGACGTCTCCGACAGGCCATAGCCTTCCGACAACGAGATGCCCGTGACCTTCAACCATTTCTCGGCGACCGGCCTTTGCGTCGCCATGCCGCCGCCGTTGGCGATCTTCAGCTTGGAGAAGTCGAGCTTGTCGAATCCGGGCGTGTTCAGCAGGCCATTGTAGAGGGTGTTGACCGCCGGGAAGAAGCTGACCTGGTACTTCGACAGCTCCTTGACGAAGCCCGCCATGTCGCGCGGATTCGGAATCAGCAGATTGGTGCCGCCGGCCCGCATGCCCAGCAGATAGCAGGCGGTGAGCGCGAAGACGTGATAGAGCGGCAGCGCGCAGACGATGACCATCTGTTCGACGATCGGCGGCTTCGCCAGCGCCGGCTGCAGCCAGGCATCGTTCTGCAACACGTTGGCCAGGATGTTGCGGTGGAGCAGGGTCGCGCCCTTGGAGACGCCGGTGGTGCCGCCGGTATATTGCAGGAAGGCGACGTCATCGAGCGTCAGCGTCGGTTTGTTGAGCTTGGCGGCGCGGCCGGCCGACAGCGCCTCGTTGAAGCCGACGGCGCCGGGGATCGACCAGGCCGGCACCATCTTCTTCACCCGGCGCACCACCAGATTGACGATCACGCCCTTGAAGCCGAGCAGGTCGCCCATGCTGCCGACGATCACGTGCTTGACCGCGGTATTGGGAAGTACCTTCTGTACGGTGGTGGCAAAGTTCTCCAGCACGATGATCGCCTCCGCGCCGGAATCCTTGAGCTGGTGCTCGAGCTCGCGCGGGGTGTAGAGCGGGTTGACGTTGACCACGGCATAGCCGGCGCGCAGCACGGCGGCGGTCGCGACCGGATATTGCAGCACGTTCGGCATCATCAGCGCGACCCGCGCGCCCTTCTGCAGGCCCTTGCTCTGCAGGTAGGCGCCGAGCGCCGTCGACATCTCGTCGAGCTCGCGATAGGTGATCGCCTTGTCCATGCAGATGAACGCCTTGCGATCGGCGAATTTCTTGAAGCTCTCTTCCAGCAATTCGACCAGCGACGAATATTGCGTGACGTCGATATCCGCGGGCACGCCGGCCGGATAATGCTTGAGCCAGATGCGCTCCATGATGGTCAATCCCCTCTCTCAAATTTGGCTGATGTCCCGGATTGCTTCCGGGTTTTCCGACCTTTGGCCGCGTTATTTCAGGCAGTATTGAGCGATGCCGCGGCCAATGGCAAGCCGCTGCGCGTTATCGACGCATTGGAGGAAATGACGGGCGGGCGCTGTGCTAGCCGGCCGGCTTGGCGTCGGCTTTCGGCTTGTCGGCAGCCTTGGGTTTGTCGGCCGCGGTCTTGGGCTTGGCAGCCGGCTTTGCCGCCGCCGGCTTGCCGGCGGGCTTTGCGGCGGCGGGCTTGTCCGCGGCGGTCTTCGCAGCTGCGGCATCCGGCTTGGCGTTGGCGTGACGGACGGGCTTGGCCGCCGGCTTGCTGTCCGACTTGGAGGCGCCCTTGGCGTCGGCCTTCGCGTCATCGGCCGCATCGGGCTTCTTGCCCGCGACGCGGCTGTGCTTGCCCTTGGCACGCTTGACCGGCTGCATCTTCTCGGTGTCGGCCTCGACCGCGGCGATCAACGCAGCACCGGTCTTGGTCGGCCCCGTATAAACCACGACCGGCTCGGAGGCCGCGGCCGGCTGCGCCAGCATGTCGGCCGGCTTGGTCGGCATCGCAGCCTGCAGGCCCGAGGCGAAGAAGCTGACGCCGCCGTCGCCATTGGTGCTGGAGCTTCCGGCGCTGGCGACGGTGTCTTCTGCGTCCTCGTCGCTGGCGGGCCGCTTGTGCTTGGGGCCGCACATCTCCTCGCGCAGGTTCGGCGGCGTGGAATCGATCGGCACCAGATTGTCGACGGTGCCGAGCGAGGGCCGCAGCCACGCCAGCCCGTTATTGGCAAAGCCGCGGTCCAGGAGCTGCGCGGCGCGGATCGCGCGCATGCGGCCCGAGGAGGCGCCGAGCACCACGGCGATCAGCCGCTTGCCGTCACGCGTCGCCGACGCCACGAGATTGTAGCCGGAGGCGCAGATGAAGCCGGTCTTGAAGCCGTCGGCGCCGGGATAGCGGCCGATCAGCTTGTTGAAGTTCTGGGTGATGCGGCGGCCGAAGCGGATCGACGGGATGTGGACGAAATACTCGTATTCCGGCAGGTCGCGGATGATGGCGCGGGCGAGGATCGCCATGTCGCGCGCCGAGGTGATCTGGCCGTCGGCGGGCAGGCCGTTCGGATTGACGTAGCTCGTTTGCGTCATGCCGAGCTTTTGCGCGGTCTGGTTCATCATCCCGGCAAAGCCGTCGATCGAACCGCCGATGCCCTCGGCCAGCACCACGGCCATGTCGTTGGCCGACTTCACCAGCATCATCTTCAGCGCGTTGTCGACGGTGACCTGGGTGCCGGGCCGGAAGCCCATCTTCGAGGGCGACTGCGAAGCTGCGGTCGGCGACACCGTGAGCAGCGTGTCGAGCGAGACGCGGCCGTCCTTGACCGCCTTCAGCGTCACATAGGCCGTCATCATCTTGCTGAGCGACGCCGGATACCACGGCATCGTCGCATTATCGGCCTGCAGCACCTTTCCGGAATCGGCTTCGACAACCAGCAGCGCCTCGGCTTGCGCCATTTGCGGCGTGGCGATGGCGAGCATCGCGACGGCCAGAATCCATTTCAATGACGGGCGAGGAAGGTGCACGAATCCGGTTCCGGTCCTTTGAGACCCGCCTTGAAATAAGGAGGTCTTGCGATTGTGACGTACGGGTTTCAAGCGTGTCCGGCGCCGCATTGCGGCGATGCAAACCCTATACCGGCTTGCCAGCAGAGAACAGAGGCCGGGGAATTATATCGTGGACGAAATCGGCTGAATTTCGGCAGCCGCCTCAATTGGAAAGGCGGGAATTATGGTGTCTCGATGCCGGCGCGCGCCTGTTCCTGGACCATGAACTGGGCCCGCGCCAGCTCGGCAAAACGCCCGCCTTTCGCCACCAGTTCATCGAAAGTTCCGCTTTCGATCACCCGCCCCTGGTCGAACAGCAGGATGCGGGTGGCGTGGCGGATGGTGGACAGGCGGTGCGCGATCACGAAGGTGGTACGGCCCTTCATCACTTCGTCGAGAGCGGCATTCACCTTGGCCTCGGTGACGGCGTCGAGGGCGCTGGTGGCCTCGTCGAGGATCAGGATCGGCGGATCCTTCAGCAGCGCACGCGCAATCGACAGCCGCTGGCGTTCGCCGCCAGACAGCATGCGGCCGCGTTCGCCGGCATGGGTATCGAACTTCTTGTCGCTGCGCTCGATGAATTCAAGCGCCTGCGCGCGCGCCGCGGCGGTGCGCAGCTCCTCGTCGGTCGCGTCGGGCTTGCCGACGCGCAGATTGTCGGCGAGCGAGCGGTTGAACAGCAGCGCCTCCTGGAATACCACGCCGATGTTTCGCCGCAGCGCCGTCAGCTTCAGCGCGCGTATGTCCATACCGTCGATCCTGATGATGCCCGATTGCGGATCGAACGCGCGATGCAGCAGCGCGATCGCGGTGGATTTGCCGGCGCCGGTCGAGCCGACCAGCGCGATGGTCTGGCCCGGCAAGGCGGTGAAGCTGAGATCCTCGATCGCCGGCCGCTTGCCGTCATAGGAGAACGAGACGTCGTCGAACTCGACGAGGCCGGACAGCCGTCCGGGATCGACCGCGCCGGGCCGGTCGCGCACCGCCGGCACCGCATCGAGCACGTCGAAGAACTCCTGCAGGCGCGGCGCTTCCATGAACACGTTGTTGATGAAGCTGACCACCTGCTCGAGCTTCTGGATCAGCATGGTGGCGAACGAGACGAACATCACGATCTCGCCGACCGTGGTGAGGTCCTGGTTATGCAGCGCGATGCCGACGGTGAAGATCGCGAGCACCGTGATCGTGGTCGAGGCGCGTGTGATCACGGTGACCAGCGCCCACCATGACAGCACCGGCATCTGCACCGCGAGCAGCTTGTCGGCGACGTAGCGCAGGCCCTGCACCTCGGAATCGATCCGCACGAAGCTCTGCACCAGCGCGACATTGCCGAGCGCGTCCGAGGCGCGCGCCGAGAGATCGCTGTAATAGGCCTCGACCTCGCTCTGCATGCCGTAGGTCTTGCGCACCACCAGCGTGGTCAGCACGGTGAACACGACGCAGAGCCCGAACAGCAGAACCGCCAGCCGCCAGTTGATGTAGAGCGAAAGCGGCAGCAGCACGATCAGCGACATGATCGCGGCGAAGTGCTCGCGAAAGAAGCCGAGCCAGAGCCGCCACAGCGCGTCGGTGCCGTTCAGCATCACCTTCATCAGCCGCCCGGAATGGGTGCCGGAATGGAAGGTCAGCGGCAGCTGCAGGATGTGCTCGAAATAATCGGTCAGCACCGCCTGGCGCTGGCGGTGCGCCAGCCGGTCGGCCTGCAGCGCCACGATCGCGCTGCAGCCGATCGTGAACAGGCCGAACGCCGCCCAGGCGACGAGCAGCGGCCATGCCGAGGAGGTCGCGAACAGCCCGGTGACCGGCCGGCCCGACAGCACGTCGACGATCTTGCCGAACAGCACGGGCTCGGCGAATTGCGCGCCGGCGAGCAGCACGTTGGCGATGGCCAGGATCCAGCCGAGCCGCGCCTCCTTGCCGAGCAGTTCGAGGACGCGGGTATAGAGGCGAAGCATGGACATGCCGGCGGCACTCGTCAGCGGTGGGCGCCCGATCAGGCGGGAATGCAATTTAATCAGGGTTCGCGATGCAGGGCCAGCGGTGACAGCGCGTCATGCTCAGGGTGACGGTGATTGTGGCGACCGGCTCCCTACGCCGTCGTCCTGGCGAAAGCCAGGACCCATAGCCAACGAATTTGATTGGGAGCGGGATAGTGGCCCCAGCGTCGCGCAACAACAAACGGCTGGGGTAATGGGTCCTGGCTTTCGCCAGGACGACGCTGAACATTTGGTGCCGCTTCGCATGCTCTCAATTCACCAGGCGGCCGTCGATCGGCGGCAGAAAAGCCTCGTCGAAGATGTCGGCGGCGTGCGGCCGCTTCTGGAATTTGAAGTCCTCCGCGAGCTGGTCGACCGAGCGCTCGAAGCGCTCCGCTTCGATGCCGCCGATGCCGTCGCGCTTCACCTCGCTGGTCAGGATGTTGTCGCGGATGATGGCGTTCAGCCGCTCCAGCTCCAGATCACGCGAGCCGCCATCCATCCGGCTCGCGACCTCGCCGGCGGCGCGGGCCGGATCCTTGACCGCGAGGTTGGTGCCGCCGATCGCCGCGCGCACGAATCCCTTCACCGCATCCGGCTTCGCGGCGGCAAGGCGCGGGCTGACGATCACGGCAAAGCCGTAGGCCTCGCAGCCATAGTCGGCGAAGCGCAGCACCGCGAGATCGTCGGCGGGCACGCCGCGATCGCGCAAATTGATCGCCGAGAGATACGAGAAGCCGGTGACGGCATCGACCTGGCCGGCGGAGAGCATCGGCTCGCGCACCGCGGCGCTGATCGTGCTCTGCTTGACGCTCGACAGCTTGATGCCGTTCTGCTTCGCGACCGCGGGCCACAGCCGGATCGAGAGGTCGCCCTCGGCGACGCCGAGGCTCTTGTCCTGCATGTCGGTCAGCGTCCTGATGCCGCGGCTCTTGCGCGCGATGATCGCATAAGGCGCCTGGTTGAACAGCACGAACACCGCCTTGACGGGCGCAGCACCAGGCTTGTCGCGAAAGCGGATCAGCGAGTTGATGTCGACGAGGGCGAAATCGCTCGAGCCGTCGGCGACGCGCGCGATGGCATCCGCCGAGCTGGTCGCGACGTTGGTGCCGACGCTGAGGCCCTCGGCGCTGAACAGGCCGCCGGTCGACGCCATCACGAATGGCGCCGCGGCGGCATCAAGCGGACGGTCGAGCGTGAACTGGATGGTGAGCGGCGGTGGCAGATCGCTGGCGCGCAGCGGCGTCAACGCCGGCCACACGCCCCCCGCGAGGCCGATCATGCCGGCCAGTATCAAGCGGAGAACGGTGGTCCGACTTACCTGCATCATGACATCCGGGAGGCGAGACAAAGTGCCGCGCCGGCGCGCCTGCTTCATGACATCGAATGCGCCAGAGCAAGCGTCAATTTCAAGCGTTATTTGCAGGCATTTTGCCCCAGGCAAGGTGAACGGTCGATGACTGCCAGGCTTCGGCTTGCCATGTTTTCACCTCAGGTCGTTCAGCTTGCATTCGGTTTGGGGAACCTAATCTGGAGGCAGTGGGTTAGCTAACCAAGGCCCGTCGGGCCGGCTTCCACAAAGGATGACCGCAATGTTTGCGCGAAAAGGTGTTTTTTCGTCCATTGGCCGCGCAGCCACATTGGCAACGGTTGCCGCGGTGGCGTTGACGGCCGTTGAGCCGACGATAGCGTTCGCAGGCTCTGCTCATACAGGTAAGGCGACTGCTGTGACGACGTCACAAGGCACGAGCGGCGCGACCGACATCAGTGCCCGCCGTCGCTACTATGGCGGCGGTGGCGCCGCGGCTGCGGCTGCGTTCGCCGGGATCGTCGGCACGGGTCTCGCGATCGCCGCAGCCCAGAGCCGCCGCGACTATTACGACTCCTACGGCTACTATGGCGGCCCGGGTTACTACGGTGGTCCCGTCTACTATGGCGGCGGCCCGGTCTATTACGGCGGCGGACCGTACTATGGTTACCGCGGCTATTACGGGCGGCGGTCGCAACTGCCGTATCAGCCGTACTGACAGCCGTCGGCGGTTCTCAGAACTGTCACAAAGCATCCAATCCACCGGCCGCGGGCCGGTGGATTTTTTCGTCGTCGCCGTTAACACGCTGGCGACCCGTTTCGACTAGGCTCGAAGCATGAGTGATTCGATCGAGCGGCTTTACCAGGCGGTGATCGCGGCCAAGGATCTTGATCCGGCTACGTCGCGCACGGCACGGCTGTTCCAGCGCGGCCCGGCCAAGATGGCCAAGAAGCTCGCCGAGGAAGCGATCGAAGTCGTGATCGACGCCGTCAGCGGCAAGTCGGATGCCGTCATTCGCGAAAGCGCCGACCTGTTCTACAATCTCGCCGTTCTCTGGGCGTCCGCCGGCGTGAAGCCGGAGGATGTCTGGCGCGAGATGGAGCGGCGCGAACGGCTGCTCGGGATCGCCGAGAAGCTGCCGAAGTCGCCGGTCAAGGTGCCCAAACCCGCGCCGGTCCCGGTGGTTCGGCGCCGAATTGTCGCGCTGGAGAACCGGCTGCGCAAACGGTAGCCGTAAATCAACCAGATTCAGCTCAATCCCGGCATGGACAAATCCGCTCCATGATGGTTCATCGCGCCCATGTTGAAACGGACTTACGAGTGGTGCGTCGAGGCGGCCGACAAGCCCTATGCGCTGTGGATTCTCGCGGCCGTCGCCTTCGCTGAGAGCTCCTTCTTCCCGATCCCTCCCGACATCATGCTGCTGCCGATGTCGCTGGCGCGGCCGAAGCGGGCATGGTGGTTCGCGGCGGTCTGCACGGTGGCGTCGGTCGCCGGCGGGGTGCTCGGCTATGCGATCGGCGCGCTGCTCTACGACTCGCTCGGGCAATGGCTGATCCATCTCTACGGCCTCTCCGACAAGGTCGACGCGTTCCGCGCCTCCTATGCCGAATGGGGCGCCGTGATCATCCTGCTGAAGGGACTGACGCCGATCCCCTACAAGCTCGTGACGATCACCTCGGGCTTTGCCGGCTACAACATCTGGCTGTTCATCCTGTGCTCGATCGTCGCGCGTGGCGGCCGCTTCTTCTTCGTCGCGGTGCTGCTCAACCGCTATGGCGATTTCATCCGCGCCGAGCTCGAGAAGCGGCTCGGCCTGTGGGTCGCGATCGGCGCGATCGTGCTGGTGCTGGGCTTTGTTGTCGCATTCAAGCTGATCTAGCGACCGACCGCTTGCGGCTTTGCCTGCGCGCGGCTTCGGGTTACGCTCAGCGCGATGGCTGATGGAATCGCGGACCTGCTCGATCCTGCCGGGCTCACGCTCGTCAGGCCCATGCGTGCAAAGGCGCGCATTGCGCTGGCGGGTCTTGTGCTGTCGGGTCTTGTGCTGTCGATGACGCTGGCGACCCTCGACCACAGCCGGGCCCGCCTTCGCAGCAGCAACAGATCGAGCTGCCGCCGGCGCCGGTCGAGCGCGAGAATCCCGGGCTGATCAATGAAATCGGAAAGCTGTTCGAGAAGTCGAGATCGACGCTGCCACCACTGAAGAGCCCAGGCGAGACCATCAACGATCTGTCGAACATCGCGCGCCCCTCGACGGTGGTGACCGGACGCGCGGCCTGCGTGGAAGCCTCGAACGGCGCGCCGGACTGCAAGATCGGCGCCGACCGCCTGTGCCAGAGCAAGGGGTTTCGGGAAGGCAAGGGCATCGATACCGACGCCTCCGAGAAATGCTCGCCGCTGGTCTATCTGCCGGGCCACAAGCGCGGCCCGAACGACTGCAGGACGGAAAATTTCGTGACACGGGCGGTCTGCCAGTAGCCACGGCGACGCTTGCTTCTGGGATGCCAGATGCTCACGGAAAACAAGGCGTCAGGATGAGGATTTGTCATCCGTTTTGCAGCGCCAAAACGCAATCCTTGACACTGGAAAGATTGCCTTGTTGGTATGACGGTCAGCATTCGAGACCAACCAACGACCAACACTTGAGGATCCGCTTCCAATGTCCATGCCTGCTCTGTTCAAGGGCCGCCTGTCTCTTCCCGTGATCGGGGCGCCGCTGTTCATCATCTCCGTGCCCGACCTCGTTATCGCGCAGTGCAAGGCCGGCGTGGTCGGCTCGTTTCCGGCGTTGAACGCGCGGCCGGCGGAGCTGCTCGACGAGTGGCTGTACCGGATCAAGGAAGAGCTCGCCGCTTATGACAAGGCGCATCCGGAGCGGCCGTCGGCGCCGTTCGCGGTGAACCAGATCGTGCACAAGTCGAACAACCGGCTCGATCACGACATGGCGCTTTGCGAGAAGCACAAGGTGCCGATGATCATCTCCTCGCTCGGCGCGCGCGAGGAGCTCAACCAGGCGGTCCACGGCTGGGGCGGCATCGTCTTCCACGACGTGATCAACCAGAAGTTCGCGCACAAGGCGATCGAGAAGGGCGCCGACGGCCTGATCCTGGTCGCGGCCGGCGCCGGCGGTCATGCCGGCACGCTGTCGCCGTTCCCGTTCGTGGCGGAGACGCGGCAATGGTTCGACGGGCCGATCGCGCTGTCGGGCACCATCTCCAACGGCCGCGCGATCCGCGCCGCCCGCATCATCGGCGCCGACTTCGCCTATATCGGCTCGGCCTTCATCGCGACCAAGGAGGCAAACGCGGTCGAGGGCTACAAGGACATGATCACCAATTCGTCCGCCGAGGACATCGTCTACTCCAACCTGTTCACCGGCGTGCACGGCAATTATCTGAAGCCGTCGATCGTTGCAGCCGGCATGGATCCGGAAAACCTGCCGACCTCCGATCCTTCCAAGATGAGCTTCGGCACCGATGCATCCGGCGAGCGCGCCAAGCCGAAGGCGTGGAAGGAGATCTGGGGCTCGGGCCAGGGCGTCGGCAGCATCTCCAAGGTGGTGCCCGCGGCCGAACTCATTGGCCGGTTCAGGAAGGAATACGACGAAGCCGTCGATCCGGCGCTTGGCTGAAGCACGATGAGATCATGATGAATCATCATCGCGCTTCAGCTCTTCATTTCAGCATGATCTCTTCGGAAAACCGCGTCCCATTTTTCCGGATCATGCTGTGATGGAACCGATCTTTCGCGTCGACGGCGACCGCGTCGTCACCAGTCCCGATGCTGCGGGTCCGTGGGACCCGCGGATGCAGCACGGCTCCGCGCCAGCGGCGCTGGTGGTGTGGGCGGCCGAAGCCCTTCCGACGCCGGTGCCGATGCGGATCGCGCGCGTCACCATCGACCTGATGCGCCCGGTGCCGGTGGCGCCGCTGACCGTGCAGAGCGAGATCCTGCGCGACGGCCGCAAGATCCAGCTCTGCGGCGTCAGGCTGCTTGCCGACGGCGTCCTCGTGGTTTCGGCCAGCGTGCTCAAGATCAAGCAACAGACGGCCGAATTGCCGCCCGACATCGCCACGCTTGCGGTCGATCTGCCGGGCCCCGACGAAAGTATGATCGAGCCGGGCAACCTTGCGAACAGTCCGTTCGTGAAATGCATCTCGATGCGGGCCGCGCGCGGCCGCTTCGGCGTGATGGGACCTGGCGCGATCTGGTTCCGCGTCGACCGCCCGCTGATTGCGGGCGCCGTCGTCTCGCAGGCGATGCGGGCAGTGGTTGCCTCGGACTTCTCCAACGGCACTTCGCCGGCGCTCGATTTCAGCCAATGGACCTTCATCAATGCCGATCTCTCGGTGAGCCTGGCGCGCGAGCCGGTCGGCGACTGGATCCTGCTCGACGGCCAGTCCTGGATCGGGCCCGACGGCGCCGGGCTTGCAATGTCGCGGCTCGCCGATCAGCGTGGCTATTTCGGCCAGGCGGTCCAGAGCCTGGTCATCGAGCGGCGCTAGGACGCGCTGCGCTTCTTCCACCTCCCCTTGAAAAGGGGAGGTCGCCTTGTTCGCCACAGCAAAGCGGGTGGGGATCAGCTGACCCCAATCCCGACCTTCCCCCGTTTCATGGGGAAGGCGAAGACCGATCACGTCTACTGTGCATGGGGTTGTTTCACCGATTCGCGGTGCGGGAGCCGCGCCAACCGGCTGCCCCTGCGGCAAAAATAACTGCGCTTCCCGGGAACGGTTGGCGGCACGTGCGAGTTTCGCTCCCGTTAGGGGGTCCCATGATGCGTATTGATCCCGCCGCCGGCATCGTGGCCATGGCCGTCCGGCGGTTGTGTGATGTGCCGGACGGTGTCGACGCCCGGCCGCCGCAGGGACAGACGCGATGAAGCCTGGTCCGTCCTCGGAACGCGCGGTCATCCTCGCCGCGAGCGAGCGGGACGCCGTCAAGACTGCCCACCTGATCAAGGAAGCCGGCTATTACGCCAACATCTGCGCTGATCTCGCCGAGCTCGAACGCCAGATCGCAAGCGGGGCGGGCCTTGCCATCATTGCCGACGAGGTGATCAGGGCCGCCGATCTCGCCGGTCTGACGCACTGGCTGAACGAGCAGCCGTCATGGTCGGACTTTCCTATCGTGCTGATCAGCGAGAAGGGGGGACCCGAGCGCAATCCCGAAGCCGCGCGGCTCGGCCGGGCGCTCGGCAATGTCACCTTCATCGAGCGGCCGTTTCATCCGACCACGCTGGTAAGCCTGGTCGCCGCGACGGTGCGCGGCCGCCGCCGCCAATACCAGACCCGTCAGATCCTCGAGGATCTGACCGAGAGCGAAGGTCTGCTGCAGACCGCGCTCAATGCGGGTCATCTCGGCGCGCTCGAGCTTCATCTGCCGGATTTCGAGCTCGAGGCGTCGCCGACCTGCAAGACCTATTTCGGGCGCAGGCCGGGCGATCCCTTCACCTATCAGGATCTCCTGGACGCGGTGCATCCCGACGACCGCGCCCGCCGGAGCGAGATCGTCGAACAAACCTTGCGCACCGGCTCGGATTATCAGATCGAATACCGCAACATCTGGCCCGACGGCACCGAGCACTGGGTTGACGTGCGCGCCCGTGCGGTGCGTCGGCCCGACGGCGGCATCCGCTCGCTGGTCGGCGTATGCTCCGACATCAGCGCGCGCAAGACCGCGGAGATCGAGCGCGAGGCATTGCTGGCGCAGCTTGCCGCCGAGCGCACCGCACTCGCCGAACTCACCGCGACGCTGGAGCAGCGGGTCGAGCAGCGCACCGCCGACCTGATGAAGGAGGTCGCCGCGCGCGAGCGGGCGCAGGAACAGCTCCGCCATGCGCAGAAGATGGAGGCGATCGGCCAGCTCACCGGCGGCGTCGCGCACGACTTCAACAATCTGCTGATGGCGGTGATGGGCAATCTCGATCTGCTGCGCAAGCGCTTGCCGGAGGACCCACGCCTGCGTCGCCTGGTCGACGGCGCATTGCAGGGCGCCGAGCGCGGCGCGTCGTTGACGCAGCGGCTGCTGGCATTCGCGCGGCAGCAGGATCTGCGCGCGGTGCCGGTCGATCTCGGCGCGCTGGTGCGCGATATGAGCAATCTGCTCGAGCGCTCGCTCGGACCGCGCATCATGCTGCGGCTCAACATTCCCGAGGGGCTGCCGCTTGCCTGCGTCGACAGCAACCAGCTTGAGCTTGCGGTGCTCAACCTTGCGATCAATGCGCGCGACGCGATGCCGGATGGCGGCGTGATCGAGATCCGCCTCGCGGCCTGGCAGGCGAAGAATGATCCGACGCTGCAGCCTGGCGATTATTTGAAGCTCTCGGTGGTCGACAGCGGCACCGGCATGTCGCCGGACGTGCTGAAGCGCGCGATCGAGCCGTTCTTCTCGTCGAAGCCGGTGGGCAAGGGCACCGGGCTCGGCCTGTCGATGGTGCATGGACTCGCCGTGCAGCTCGGCGGCGAGCTGGAGCTGTCGAGCGCGGTCGGCAAGGGCACCACGGCTGCGCTGGTGCTGCCGGTTGCAACGGCGGTGCCGGAAGTCGAGAGCCCGGCGCCTGCGGCGCAGACGGTCAAGCGCTCGGCGGTGATCCTGCTGGTCGACGATGATCCGTTGATCGCGATGTCCACCATGGAAATGCTGGAGGACCTTGGTCACCGCGTGATTGGCGTCAATTCCGGACCGCAGGCGCTCGAAATCCTCAGGAGCGACCAGGAGATCGACCTGATGATGACCGATCACGTGATGCCCGGCATGACCGGCATCGAACTCGCCGCGGCTTCGCGCAAGGTGCGGCCGCAGCTTCTGGTGCTGCTCGCCACCGGCTATGCCGAACTGCCCGACGGCACCCAGGTCGACCTGCCGCGGCTGGCCAAGCCCTACCACCAGGATCAGCTGCGCGACCGGCTCGATCGGTTGCTCGGGCAGGGCGCCGGTCAGCAAACTGCTGCCGCCACCGCCGATCGTCTCGCCACGCCTTCCACTCTGCCCCCGTGAGGAGCCGCGCTTGCGCGGCGTCTCGAAGGGCGACGGCTCGGTTGTCGCCGCGAGAGGAAAGTCGGGCGCTGGGAACTATTGGCCGTGCATCCTTCGAGACGGCCGCTGCGCGGTCTCCTCAGCGACAAAGGCAAAGTCTTTGCGCGGGCACGACGGGATTGGGCTCGGTGAACCTCACCCCACCATGCGGTCGCGGCCGGTCCAGAAGCGGGCCTTCAGCACCTTCTTGTCGACCTTGCCGACGCCGGTCATCGGCAGTTCCTTGACGAACTGGATCTGCTTCGGCGCGTGCGCCGAGCCCTTCTCCGCCTTCACAAGGCTTATCAGCTCGTCGGCGTCGGGCACAGCGCCCTCGCGCGCGACCACGACGGCGGTGACGGCCTCGCCCCATTTGTCGTCGGGCACGCCGACCACCGCGACCATCGCGACGTCGGCATGTTGCGACAAGACATCTTCGATTTCGCGCGGGAAGATGTTGAAGCCGCCGGAGACGATCATGTCCTTCTTGCGGTCGAGGATGAACATGTAGCCGCGCTCGTCCATGCGCGCGATGTCGCCGGTGTGCAGCCAGCCGCTCTTCAGCGTCTCCGCCGTGGTGTCGGGCCGCTTCCAGTATTCGGCCATCACATGCGTGGCGCGCACGCAGATCTCGCCGGGCTCGCCGGTCGCGACCTCCCGGTCGTCCTGATCGAGGATCTTGACCTGGCAGGCGGCGATCGGGAAGCCGCAGGACAGGAACAGGTCCGGCGTCTTCGGGTCATGGTCCGCCTTGCGCAGCACCGAAACCGGATAGCATTCGGTCTGGCCGTAAAGCTGGGAGAACACCGGGCCGATCCGCTCGATGCCTTCGACCAGCCGGCTCGGCGACATCGCGGACGCGCCGTAGAGCAGGAGCTCGAGCGAGGAGAGGTCGGTCTTGTCGAGCGCGGGATGATCCAGCATCACATAGATCATGGTCGGCACGAACAGCGTGAAGTTGATCTTCTCGCGCGCGATGGTCGTGAACACGGCCTCCGGATCGAACCCTTTCAGCATGTGCACGGTGCCGCCGCGCATCAGCGTCGGCAGCACTTTTGTACCCGCGACATGGCTGATCGGCGCCACCGTGAGATAGCGCGGCGTCTCCGGGATCTCGAAGTCGGCGAGGATCGCCGCGGCGAAGCCGCCATATTCGCGGTGATAGCGCAGCGCGCCCTTGGATTTGCCGGTCGTGCCGCCGGTGTAGTTCAAGGTCGAGATGTCGTCGGCGCGGGCGAAATTCTTCGCCGTTGCGCTGCCGGCGTCCTCGGCCACCTGCAACAGGTCGGCGCCGTAATCCGCCGGGCCGAGCGTGAACACGGTCTTCAGGCCCTGTGCCTTCGCCGTGAGCTCGCCGCCGCGATCGCGAAACGTGATGCCGTCGACGATCAGCATCTGCGCTTCGGAATCCTCGATCTGGAACAGCTGGTCGTCGAGCGAGCCCAGCGGATGCAGCCAGGTGATTGCGAGCCGCGACAATTGCGCGGCGACGCCGGCGCACCAGCTGTCGGCGCGGTTGGCGGTGAGCAGCGCGACGCGGGTGCCGGGCGCAAAGCCGAGCCGCATGAACACGCTCTGCATGCGTCCGATCAGGTCGGTCGCGCCCTGATAGCTGAGCGAGCCGCCCGGCCATGCGAAGGCGGTGCGCGATGGATAGCGCGCCAGTGCCCGCAAGGTCTGTTCGCACACCGCCGGAAATGCATAGAGCGGATTGCTCATCTGGTTGTCCCTCCCGCCTTTGTCTTTGGCTTTTGTCGTGCCAATGTTGCGCCAAAGCTAACACAATGATGTAGGGAAGAAGCAACTTGTCCGCCGATCCTCTCGCGCATTTTCGCGGTCGCCTGCGGCTGCCGCTGATTGCAGCACCAATGTTCTTGGTCTCCGGTGTCGAACTGGTGGTAGCCGCCTGCCGCAACGGCGTGATCGGTTCGTTTCCGACGGTGAATTGCCGTGAGACGGAACAGCTCGATGCCTGGCTCGGCGACATCGCGCGCCGCCTGCAGGCGCATGCCGATGCAAGCGGCCAAGCAGCCGCGCCGATTTGCCCGAACCTGATCGTGCATCGCTCCAACACACGGCTGGCCCAGGATCTCGCCGTGCTGCTGCGGCACAAGCCCGAGCTTGTGATCACCTCGGTCGGCTCGCCCGCGCCGGTGCTTAGCCCTCTGCACGATGCCGGCGCGCTGGTGTTCGCCGACGTCGCCTCGATCCGCCATGCCGAGCGCGCGGTCGCAGCCGGCGCCGACGGGCTCGTGCTGCTCACTGCGGGTGCGGGCGGGCAGACCGGCTGGCTCAATCCGTTCGTGTTCGTTCGCGCGGTGCGCGGCTTCTTCGATGGACCGATCGTGCTTGCCGGCGGCATCGGCGACGGCCACGCGCTCCGCGCCGCAGAGGCGCTCGGCTGCGACCTCGCCTATATGGGCACCAAGTTCATCGCGACGCGCGAGAGCATGGCGGACGGCAGGTACAAGCAGATGCTGGTCGACTCCACCGCCGACGATATCATGCTCACGACGGCGTTCACCGGCCTGCAGACCAACATGCTGCGGCCCTCGATCGAGGCCGCCGGTCTCGATCCCGACGACCTGCCGGCACGCGGCGCGATCGACATCGGCAAGGACATCGACGCCCGCGAAAGCCGCCCCAAACGCTGGCGCGATATCTGGAGCGGCGGTCATTCGACCTCAGGGGTGACCGGGGTGCTCGGCGTCGACGAACTCGTGGCGCAGACGATCGCGGAGTATGAGGCGGCAAGCGCGCGGGTGCGGCTCTAGTGTCCCGAATCCGAAGTTCGCATCATTTGCCGCACCTTCGGAGCGAACTTCGGATTCGATAAGGACACTAGCAAACTTATGATTCTAGTGTGCTTTATGAATGCGAAGTTCGTGAAAATGGCTGCCGCGAAATCGCACGAACTTCGCATTCAGCACACTAGAGTCGCTGCTTTGACGCGTTCCCGTCGCGCCAACCGTTGCTCGAAAGCGCGCTGGTTCGCGAAATAGCAGCACTCAAATCCCGCCCATCCGCTTAACGCGGCATTAACCATGCCAGTCCCAACAATAGCGTCACGGGTCGCCACGGCTGGTCGCCCGGCAGTTTGTGGGAATGCGACATGGCCTTTGAGGCGCTCTCCAAGACCCCGGCATCGCTCGACGAGCTCCGGACCCGGGTGTTTTACGCCCTGCAGCGGCATCCGCTGTGCCGTCAGGTCGAATTCGACATTGTCAGCACGCCGCGCACCCGCCGGACCAACTGGACGGTCAGCATGCACTCGGTCCAGCCCGGCGCGCTCTGGACGGCGCACGAGATCGTGGCCGACATCCAGGAAGCCTATGAGCTCGACGTCGCGGCCTGATTTTCCGGCCGTTTCGGGACAATTTCACCTATTTGGCGTCGTCACGGCACGGTACCGCCGCATTTCGCGCGCAGTTTGCGGTGACACCGGCCGGCAATGGAGTAGTTTTTGACCAGAGCCATCACCCTCGCCGCGCTGACATGCTTCCTCCTCGCGGGCGCCGCGGTAACAGCCATTTTGGGCCGTGACAGCCTGCCGGCGGCGCAGGCCGACATTGGACCGGTCGCCAACCGTGCCAGCAAGCAGGACAAGCTCGCCGTCACGACGCTTGCGGCGGCCTCGTTTGAGGCGCCCCAGCCGATTGAACCTCCCGCCAATCCGTCTCCGCTCCTGTTGCGGGCGCAAGCCGCGATTCCGGGCGCGACTGACACGGTGCGCCAGGCCTATGCCTCCGTCGAGCCGACCGATGTCGGCCTGCCGAAGATCACCGACCCCGTCGATGCGGCTCAGCCGAAGATCGTCGAGCCCGCGCCGGCCGCCCCGGCGCCGCCGAAGCCCAAGGCGACCGCCAAGCCGGCGCCGCAGAAGAGCTACGCGCTGCTGAGCGACGCCCAGATCGCCGGCATCAAGGACCGGCTGAAGCTGTCGTCGTCGCAGGAATATTACTGGCCGGCGGTCGAGACCGCGTTGCGCGCCGTCGCCCGCAAGATCCACGCCAAGCGCCAGGGCGATCCCGCATCCGGCAGCATGCCGATCGATCCGGACTCCGAGGAGGTCCAGCAGCTGAAGTCGGCGGCGATGCCGCTGCTGTTCCAGCTCCGCGAGGATCAGAAGAACGAGGTCCGTTCGCTGGCGCGCCTGATTGGTCTGGAACGCGTCGCTGCGATGATCTGAGCGGCAGGGTCCGGCCGCGTCGAACCCGCGCTTCGATATTCGCTTCAGCCGAGCCGCATCGACAGCTCGACGTCTCCGTTGAACGGCACCGAGGTGTAGCCGTTGGCCGGCGCGCGCACGCGCGCCAGATAGTCAGGGCTGTCATCGGCGTTGTCGGCGACGACGAAGGCGCCCGGCTTCAGACGGCTCTCCACAAGATCGAGGATATCGGGATAGAGCGCCTTGGCGCCGTCGAGCAGCACGAGGTCGATCGTATCGGGCAGACCCGTGCGCAGCGTCTGGAGTGCATCGCCCTCACGGATCTCGACAAGGTCATAGAGCCCGCCGGCGACGAGATTGTCCCGCGCACGCGCCACCTTGGACGATTCGAACTCGCTGGTGGTCAGGCGCCCGCCGCCATTGTCGCGCAGCGCGGCGGCAAGGTGCAGCGTCGAGATGCCGAATGACGTGCCGAACTCGACGATATTCCGCGCACGGCTGCCGCGCGCCAGCATGTAGAGGAGCGCGCCGGTCTCGCGCGAGACCGCGAGCGGCACATTGCTGAGCCGGCCGTACAGCGCGCGGTAGTCGGTCTTGCTCCGCATCAGGCGCGCCTGGTCCGCGTCGGAAAGGTCGGCCACCGCGAGCCGGGTTTCCTCCACCGCGGCCGAGGCTTGCGCGAACAGGCGCTCGAGCAGGTCCGCGAGCGCAGGTGAAATGAGGGTGGTCATGTCGATCTCCGGTGTGAAAGCGGCGCTCCTTGCGCCTCGCCACAAATACGAATAATTATTCGCATTCGCTAATCGCATTCCCCAGGATGTCCATGACCGAGCGGCGAAGCTCCTCAATTTCCTCGCGAAAACAGCCGCAACAGGCCCGCTCGACCGAGCTCGTCGCGGCGATTCTCGATGCGGCTGTTCAGGTTTTGACCAAGGAGGGCGCGCAGCGTTTCACCACGGCGCGGGTGGCCGAGAAGGCCGGCGTCAGCGTCGGTTCGCTGTACCAGTACTTCCCGAACAAGGCCTCGATCCTGTTCCGCTTGCAGAGCGACGAGTGGCGGCAGACCACCAGCCTGCTGCGTGACATCCTCGAGGATGCCAAGCGGCCGCCATTCGATCGGCTGCGTTCGCTGGTCCACGCCTTCATCCGCTCCGAATGCGAGGAGGCCGCGGTGCGCGTCGCGCTCAGCGACGCCGCGCCGCTCTATCGCGATGCGCCCGAGGCGCGCCAAGCGCGGGCATCCGGCGAGCGCATCGTCGAAGCCTTCATGCGCGAGGCGTTGCCGAAAGCGTCCGGCGCGGTGCGCGCGATGGCCGGCGATCTGATCACGACGACGCTAAGCACGGTCGGCAAGGATTTTTCGGAGAGCCCGCGAACGCCCGCTGAGATCGCGACCTATGCCGACGCCATGGCCGACTTGTTCTGCGCGTATCTGAGGAGCCTCGGAAAGCGCTGAAGTTCACAGATAGTGCCTGGCGACCAGCAGAAATCCGAGCACGCCGCCGGTCACGGCGAAAACCGTTACGCCATTGCACAGACTGACGTAAGCCGCCGACCAATAGGGAGCAGTCTGAGCCGTCGTCGCGACTTTTTTCGATTTCTGGGGCAAGCCAATTGGCTCCTGAAAAGGCGCCGCCATCTGGTCAACACAGATGACGGCGCCCGTCTGAGGGCTTCAGGGCGAAACCCTGTTCCAACGTAAGCCGCGATCATGAACGGTTCGTATACCGCCGGGTGTCGCAAGCTCGCGTGTCAGCTGACGCGTCGAGGTTCCCTAAAGCATGATCCGGAAAAGTGCGCAGCGGTTTTCCGAAAAGATCATGCTCAAACAAAAGGCCAAAGCGCGATGACGATTCGACCCAATCTCATCGCGCTTTAGAACGAAGCGTAGGCATTTCGAAATGCGATGGCGCCAGCCAGCGAGCGCGGCCGCGTGCGCACGGCATGCCCGTCGTTGCCGCTCTGCACGATCCACTGGCCGTTCTCCTGACCCACGATCTTGCCGACGTGGTGACGCCAAACCACGATGGTGCCGACCGAAGGGCCGCCGGCGTTGGTGCCGTAGCTCGCCCAGGATCGGGCCAGATTGAATTGCGGACCGGGATCGCCGCCGACCTGGGTGCGCATGAACCACCCGCACCACGCAGCTGGGCGACCGGAATGTGCATAGTGCCGATGGTGATGGTGACGGCCGCGGGCTTCGGCAGTTGAAGCGAACGCCAAAAGAACCGCCACAGCGGCCAGAAGTTTACGCATTACAAAGTCCTTCTTGCTGTTGGCAGACCATCCATGTTGTGGGGGAAGCGCAGCGATGATCTGCGATTGGCTTGCGAAGCGACCGCATCGGTCAGGCGACGCAAAACGAAGGCGGGGTATGGCCCGCGCAGGCGTTTAAGAAACGGGCTATGGCCAAAATATGGCCAGTACGTCTCGTCCGGCGGCCGCGGGTCAATCGGAATTTTGACGACGCGCTGGAGCGATCACGTCAATTCGCGTGTGCGCGTGCCTAAAGGCGCATCACGATGCTGCGCTCAAGAGACCCAAAACGACGGAGGCGCAGTGCGAGGCGACGCACGCTGGCGGAGGCCAACAAAAGCAAGGGGATTGCGGGAGTCCGTCTTCGCTCTCGCGTTGCTCAAGCTTCGCCGGACGCACTTCGCCCTTACCTTCGCGTGGCTGCGCCACCCGTAGCCCGCAAGGGCGAAGCGTGGTGCCCCTGGCCGACAATCGTCTAGCACCATAACCAATTGAATTGAAATCAAATTTTTTCTTGTGGTGCTGCCGATACCAACACAAATACCAACAGGATGACGCGTGGTTAGCCGAAAAAAACAGCAGGCTTCCGGCCGCGGGCACGCGTATGCCATGCTGGACTCCACAATTCCCCGACTGGAATCGGACCCGCCTCTGACCCGAAATCCCGGAAGGACGACCGCGAGTTTAAGGGGAGGGCTCTTGTCGGCGCGAGGCCGACGCCGAAAGCGCTGATCGCGCGACGCTGGTCCGCGATCGTCTGGACCTCCAATGACGATGGCGCGCCAATGTCCGACAACACACTGAATAAGGCGCTTCAGATTATGGGCAGTGATATTGGCGCCGGCGGCGACCAGCGCAGGCGTGGCTACCGCTTGACCGCGTCGAGCCTGCTCAATGGGGGGTTACCCCACGACACGGAGAAAAAAGCGCCGTCGGCCCGACGAGGTGGTGCGGCGCAAGGGCGACCGGAACAAGATCCGAGCATTTACGGCCGCGCGGCCTATTGGGCCGAACGCGTGCGTTTGATGCAGCATTGTTCTAACCGCCTCGACGCCCGCGAAGTGCACTTGCGAGCAGTCTCTCTCGGTTGTTCGGAGTGGAATGATCGAAAACTGTGGGATTGACTCCCACTCTCTCCGCCATCTGCACGATTTTGTGCGCGAACCTACGATTTTGAACGATTTCGCGCCCCGTAGCGTGCTGTTAAACTACGCCATGCGCGCAAGCCCTAAGCATTAATTAAGGTCCGAACCACATGACCTGAATCCCGTAATCGCGGACCGCCTTGAGCTCTATGTTCCGTTCACGATCACGGGCCTTTCCGTGAGCAGTCATTATCGCACGGAGCAACCGCGTGGCAGAGCAGACTATCATTCGACAACCCAAAGCCCCGCACTCGAACGGGGCGCAGCGCAACGCGGCTGGGCACTGTACTTGCTCTAGCGCTGTACGTGGCCGCGCTGATCGCGTCGGAACTCATGCGCAGGCACGACTTGGCGCACGCAGATCTTGACCGCAGGGCTCGAATGGCAGCGATGCGAAAGCGGCCCGAAGCGATTCGCCCGGCGACGTCGTTTGGCTTCCGCCGGGACTAGCACTGGCATGGCGCCTCTCCACGACAGCCATGACCCATATCGCCATCTAGGAATCTCTCGATGGCAAGGCCGTCGATCGGATGGAAAAGGTCAGCGCCGAGCAATACCGGAAGTGATGATGTTCGATGTCGCGCTGATCGCTGAGTGGCGCAACTTACGCACGCGGCCCAGCCTGCTTGGCGACTGTAGCTACGCCTTCGTTTGCTACGGGATTCGGCTTGGTTTGTAATGGCTGAGGTCATGCAGCGACAGGCGGACCTCGCGGACCAGATCCACCAGCGAAAGCGTAAAGAAGCTCAACGCAATAACAAAGAGCAGGGCAACCCCGTATTCATGCCGGAACTGGAAGAAGGTGCAGACGAACGGCAGGATCACCAGTAGCGACGTGACGATCGCGCTGATCGTCGAAAGAACGATTGCCTTGTTCAAAAGCACGGCCCGGCGCCTAAGGTGCGGCACGTCGGGGTGCGTTCGAGAAATGTCGACGTCGATTGTAGCGTGCAGTGCCTGTAGCTTGTCGACGATGCGGTTTGTCCGCCCGATTAGAACCGAAACGAAAGCTGCAACTGCGCCAAGGAGAAATGCTGGCGCCGTCACCTGCGAAATGACCTGCACAGGTGTGCGGTGGTCGGTGTGTCGATCAGCATCTGGATGCTTTCCTCCGCGAACCGGGTACGCGCGCGACGACTTGCAGGCGCAGTGGGGACGTAACGCTCGGATTGAAAACCGAATAGCCCGCGCTTTCGAGATCGACTATGCAATTTCGTCAGAGCAACAGCTGGCTGATCGTAAGCTCTTGCCCAGCCTCGTCGTTCCAGCCACCGCCAGGCAGACCCGCACGATATGACAAGCTGCTCCGTCAGGGGCCTCTTTACCCGTCATTCAGCCCTCGATGGCGCAATTTTTCGCTCATGGCGGGTCCGGCGTACCGATTTTGCATAGTCGCGTCGGCTTCGCACATGCTCCTCTGCGAGAAGCAGAAGGCGGTTCAGGACCAAGCGCCTGCCCGCGATCAACGAGGCTTTTTCGAGATGATCTGGAAGCAAATGCGTGTACGAATCCTGGCTATTCTCTGCGCCCTCTGCGCATGGTCCGGCTGCATGTCTTCTGCGAGCGCCCAACAGGCATCGTGGACTCAGATCGGCATGCTGGCGTGCAAGGTCGACCCCAGTGTTGGGTTTGTCATATTCGGTCATCAGTCGATGTCATGTCGCTTTACACAAAACCCGCCGTTCCCGGTTCAACTCTATGAAGGTGCCCTCAACACCGTCGGAATCGATATCGGTGTTTCGGCAGGAGGCGCACTCGGCTGGGCGGTGCTTGCCCCGACGGCAGGCCCTCCGGTCGGAGCTCTCGCCGGCGAATATGTCGGGGCGTCGGGTGATATCGGCCTCGGCTTGGGCGCCGGTGTCAACGTTCTTGTCGGTGGCTCGGGGCGGTCATTTGCGTTGCAGCCCGTTTCGGTAGAGGGATCGATTGCCATCAATGTCACCGTCGGCCTTTCCGGCCTCCAACTGCGTCCGATCTATTGAAGCTCCGCGGTCTGATCGCCTTCTGGGCTGGGACGCGGCTCCAGTTCTTTGTGCCGAAATTGCATGAAGTGCGCGAACTGGCAGAGATAGGCGAGAGCCCACAGGGAAAACGAATCGGAAGACTCGGCGCCGACTGACCTGCCGAAAACATGGTTTGTTTCGTTTGAGGTGCCGAAGGAGGTGCGCAAAGCATCGGCGCAACGACGTCCGAGATCAAGTGAGAGCTTTCCAACCGAGCTCGACGCCCAGAGGTTTGCTCGCCAGAAGTTCGAGCAGGGCTACATCGTGACAGCGGGCACCATCAATCCCTGCACACCGCGACGGGCAATACCTTCGACTGTCATTCACCATTGGTTCGCGGAATCATCCGAGCCGCCATTGGCCGAGCCGGCCTCATTCGAGAACAACAAGGAGCCGGATCTGCCGTAGGAGCGCTTGCCGCGATGCGATGCCCTTCTGTTCGAGGAAAGCTTCTTGATCTTGTTCGAGGAATGCATCTCGCAGGTCACTGCGAAAGTTGGGGCGCGGGAGGCGCGCAATTGCGTTCGTTTCCCGTGCGTGGTCCTCGCCGTATTGATTGGCTTCTCCGGCGGAATTGCCCGTGCCGACGACGATGATTCGAAGGGGGAGTCGAGCACGCCGAACGTCTACCTCGACATGAGAACTTCCTACGCCAAAGTGCCCGCCGGCGCGCTCGCAATCGGTTTCGGTAATTCGGCCTTGCAATCGGCCGCGATATCGAACGCCGGCAGCTTGCCGGCGATTGCTGGCAGAGCGACGCTTCCGGGCGCCCAGAGCGTCGTGGTCGATCTTCCGATGTCGATCGACGTGACCGACGACGTCTCGCTTTATGCCGGCGTATCAGCAAGTTCGACCGGCACTCCAATGATCGGCCGGTCGCCTGTGGCGATCACGAGTTGGAATCTTGGTTTTCAGGCTAATCTCTACAACCAGAACGGCGGCTCGATTCCGACCTTGAGCTGGCAATCGACCACTACCCAGGCGATTCCGAATGGGCCGTTTGCGGCCACGACATTTACCAATATTTTCGAATTCGACTATGCGCTCGACCAAGAAGAGACTCGTGGGTGGATCGCAGGAATGCAGGACACGCGGGTTATCGTCGGCAGTCCACTCGCGACGATTCATTCGGATATCATGGGCTATGTCGGCGGTTACTACCAATGGCCGAACAATTGGAAGTTTACGGGCCGCGCAGGCATGCAGGTTTTCGGCGGCGCTCAGCTCTCGAACCTCGTGTCGGTCTCCTCCTTCACCCAGCCGATCGTCCGGCTCGATCTTGATCGGATGGACGACAACGACAACCGCCTGTTTGGCGTAACCGCGCAAATCATGTGGGTGCCGAAGCCTGCCTACCAGCTCACGCTCAGGACGCCGCTCTATTTCGTGCGCAATTAGGCTGCCGGTCGCCCGGTCGATCTTCGTCAAAGTTGAACCAGGCGAAGAGCGTCCGGTCGCTGCCCAACATCACCGGATTGTCAGAATTTGCGTGTTCGTCAGCCCGCTCGCCTGACACCCAGATGCGACTTGCGATGGGCCTGCGCTCAACATCGACGCGTCGATGCTTCGGCTATGGCAACTTCGCCACAGGCGGGAAAATTGAGGGAAGGCGTCCGAAACTGCATAGTGGGCTCCGCGCATGAGATGCGATTTGGTGCTGCACGAATTTCTTCAATTATTCAGGTGTGGCAATGAACAAGATTGGTAAGTTTGCAGTTGCGGTCGCAGCTGCGGGGATGATGGGCGGCTATGCAGCTGCGGCGGACTTGCCGGTGGCGCCCGCCTACAAGGCGCCGGCTCCGGTTGCCGCCGTCTATAACTGGACGGGATTTTACGTCGGCGTCAACGGCGGGTATGGCTGGGGCAATCAGGACCCGCTGGTGCTGTTCGCCAACAGGTTCGATCGTGTCGGTTACGACATCAGCGGCGGCATGATCGGCGGCACGTTTGGCGCACAGATTCAGCAGGGATATGTTGTGCTCGGCCTCGAAGGCGATCTGGACTGGGCCAACATCAACGGTTCGTCCGTCGTAACACCCAGCATTCTCGGCCTCGGGCAGGGCGTCACGCTGAACACCTCGTCGAACATCAGCGCGCTGTCGACGGTGAGGGCGCGAGTCGGTATCGCCATGAATAACGTGTTGCTCTACGCGACCGGCGGCGGAGCCTTCGTCAAGTCGACCGCCAGCGCATCGACCATCGCCGGAGTACCCTGCGGCACGGTTGGCGTCCTTCCGGATTGTTCGGGTTCGTCCTGGCGGCCGGGCATCACCGCGGGTCTGGGCGTCGAGTATGGCTTCACACCGAACTGGTCCTTGAAGGCCGAGTATCTCTACACGAAAGTCGTCGGCACCGGAGTCAGCGAGGATCGATTGAATATCGTCCGCGGCGGCATCAACTACCGATTCTGAACCGAGTGAACCGATGAACACCTTCGGTCTTGTTCGGCGCACCTTCGCGTCCGGCGGTGTTCTCTGCGCGGCCATTTTTGGGCGACGATGCGCAAGCGCGGGGCGATGACGCCCCACCCATCCCGAAAAAATGCCCGCTCATCGAATTTCGCGTCGGATGCTGGCCGCCGGCGAGGGGCGCCCGCATTCCGAAGTCCGGACCGTCTTAAATCTCTCCACATGCCATTCATTCCAAATGGGGTCACTAATGCGTTCAAGACTGCTGCTTTCCGTCACTCTGCTTGTTGCCGCCATGGCTTCAGCCAAGGCTCAGGTGCCGCTGTCCGCCTATGTCGATGCGAACGGATTCATCGATGTCCAGAAGCTGACCTGCGCGCAACTCGCAGGGACCTTCCAGGAAGACGCCGACGCGCTGACGGCCTGGTACAGCGGTTGGTACAATGGCCTTGCCAAGAAGCATTTCCTCGACCTGCGCAAGGGCAAGCTCATCGAGCACGAAGTCATCGTTTACTGCAAGGCCAATCCCGAAAAACTCATCATCGATGCCATTGCTGTCGTGTTGAAAGCGGAGCGGGAACTGATGGCAATCCAGGTGAAGTAGATCGTCTGAGAACGGCGTCGGTCGCTTGCTACAGACCGATCCGCTTGTGCGGCTTTGCCGAAGCCGCAGAGTCTCTGTTTCACCTGATGGCGCGCCATGCCAGGTGTCCGACTTGGTCATTTGTTTTGGTCATGTCGAATGGGTGGCGTGGTCGCCGCCGAGCGAAGTGTCGCCGAAGCACGATCTGCCGCTACGGCAGTTAAACCTCGTTTATCATGCGACCGTTCGCGAGAACGACGTATCAGCGATATTGGCCGATATCCTGGCGGCCCATGGCGTCACCGAGTTCGGCGGGCTTGCGGGACACTACCGCTTGCTGTTTCGCGAGTTGTCATCCGAGGTATCGCCGGTTTCGTGCAGTGAAGTCTGGGAGTTCGCTGTGAGTGTTGGAATGGTGTTTTCGTGCAACACCGCGGCGAAATGGTCCGCGATGACAGTTTTTGCATACCGAGTGAGACAAGGTCGATGGCAAATCGCTTCGGTGTTTTCCAACTTGATGAGGCTTGCAGGCAATGAAAAAAATTAGCTTACTTAGCGCGGCAGCGGTGATGTCCGTTTCGTTCACGGGTATTGCAAAAGCCGCCGACCTTCCTCAGCGGCCCGCCTACAAGGCGGCGCCGATCCCGGTGCCGATGATGTACAACTGGTCCGGCTTCTATCTCGGCGCGAACGGCGGATATGGCTGGAGCAACCAGTGTATCGATCTCACCGCCATCAACGGAATTGGCGGCGTCTTCGCGGAAGGCTGCAATAGCAAAGGCGGCGGCATTATCGGTGGCCAGCTTGGTTATCGCTGGCAGGCCGGACAATTGGTGTACGGCCTGGAAGCGCAGGGCGACTGGGCCAACATCCGCAACACGCGCATCAGCGCGCAGGATCCAACCCGCACCTACAAGTCGACCCTCGCCGGCTTGGGCCTCTTCACGGCTCAACTTGGCTACGCGGCCAACGAGGCCTTGTTCTACGTCAAGGGCGGTGGTGCGGTTGGCAGCCAGGACTTTGCCGTCATCGACAGCGTGACCGGCACGGGGCTCGCCTTTGCGAGCCGGACCCGCTGGGGCGGCGTCGTGGGCGTCGGCTTCGAGTACGGCTTCTCTCCAAATTGGACGGCCGGCATCGAGTACGACTATCTGTGGCGGGTGAATGAAAGCAACACGTTCCTGACGCCTTCACTCAGGCCGATCACGTCGATCACCACCAATACCAAGACGGACGCGAGTTTGCTCGCGCTGCGCGTTAACTACAAGTTCGGTGGTTACTGATGAAGAAGGAGGCCGGCCAATTCAGCCGGCCTCCATTCTTTTCCCATCATGACCTTAGCGCAAGACCCGACGCTACTAAGGAGCATCGGGGCCACCAAACCCCAAGTCGTTCCATCGCTGATTGTTTTCAAATCGAAGGACGCGAACATGCCGCCCGGCAAGCTGCTTGCTTCGCGGTCGAAGCTGCGGATTGCCGAATCTGCATAGCGCGTCGCCGCGTTTTCGGCCAATTGGTAAGCGGACGAGAAGACGCTCAGCGTGCCATGCCCGTCCCCCACGAAAACGGAGTATTTTGATGCAAAAGCGATCGCCCCCCAGCCCGCGTATGCTGACCAAGCGCGATTTCCTGCGATCTGCGGCATTGGCGACCATCACCGCGGCTGGCGCCGAATCAAGCCAGGCTTGGGCCCAATCGTCCGAGCGTCCGGGATTCTTCAAGGCCAAGGACATTGCCGAGGCCGGCTTCATCTACGGCCTGCCGATGGTGATGGCCTATGGCATCATGAATGAGTACGCGGTCGACAAGTCGTCAGGGCAGTACAAGGCGCCGTTCAATACGCTGTTCAACGAAGCGCGCGTCTACACATACGAAGATACCGCCGTTATCTCGCCCAACAGCGACACGCCGTATTCTTTCGCATGGCTGGACCTGCGGGCCGAGCCCATGGTCTTTTCGGTGCCGGCGGTCGATCCCAAGCGCTACTATTCGCTGCAGCTGAACGACCTTAACACGTATAATTTCGGCTATGTCGGCACACGCGCCACCGGCAGCGATGCCGGAAGCTATATGGTCGTCGGCCCGCGATGGACCGGTGTAACGCCCCCCGGCATCAAGAAAGTATTCCGGTCGACCACCGATTTCTGCCTGGGACTTTTCCGCACGCAGTTGTTCGACCCGGCCGATATCGAGGCTGTCAAAAAGGTTCAGGCCGGCTACAAGACGCAGCCGCTTTCCAGCTTCCTCAACCAGCCCGCACCCGCGCCCGCACCCGCGCTTTCTTTCCCCAAATTCGCGAAGGACCTCGTCCGCACCGAGTTCTTCGAATATCTGGATTTCGCGCTTCAATTCGCACCGGCGCTGCCGGAGGATCGCTGGATCCGCGAGCAACTCGCCAGGATTGGCGTGGGGCCGGGCAAGAGCTTTGATTTCCGCAGCCTCTCGCTGGAAGACAAGGCCGAGATCCTGCTGGGCATGAAGGAGGGCGAGCGCAGGGTCACCGAGGCCGTTGCCTCCATCGGCAAGGACAACAACGGGTGGCGTGTCGGCTCGGCGTTCGGCGATGCCTCATTCTACCATGGCGACTGGCTCTTGCGCGCGGCAGCTGCGAAGGCCGGCATCTATGGCAACGACGCGGCGGAGGCGATGTACCCTCTGGGCAAAGTGGATGCCGATGGCAAGGAACTTGACTGCTCGAAGTCGAACTACACGCTGACCTTCCCGACGGGGCAGTTGCCGCCGGTCAATGCCTTCTGGTCGGTCACCATGTATGACGGCAAGACGCAGCTTTTGGTGAAGAACCCGATCAACCGCTATCTGATCAACTCGCCGATGCTGCCGCACATGAAGCTCGGCTCCGATGGCTCGCTGACGATCTACGTCCAGAGCAAATCTCCGGGAGCGGACAAGGAAGCCAACTGGCTGCCGGCGCCGGATGGTCCGATCTATGTGGCGATGCGACTGTACTGGCCGAAAACCACACCGCCATCGATTCTGCCAGCTGGCGAGGGGACGTGGAAACCGCCTGGCTTCAAGCGCGTGTCGTAGAGATCGGATTTATATCGGCCGGATGCGCGGCGACAGTGTCGCGATGCAGGCATTTTGGCCGATAAAGGAACCCAGTCGTGCTCATCATTCTGACGCTCTACCTCGTTCTGGTCTGGCTCGTCTTCTTCAGGCTCAAGCTGGTGCGATGGGGCTGGGCGTCCGGCACTGTCGCGGGGCTGCTCGGTGCCTTCATCCTCGCGGTGTTCCTCGCGATGTTCAATTACCTGACCCCATCTGGAAGCTTTGTCGTGATTTCCCGTGTCATGGAGGTCGCGCCCAATGTTTCCGGCGAGGTGATCGAAATACGGATCAAGCCGAACGAGCCGGTGAAGGCCGGCGCGGTGCTGTTCCGGATCGATCCGGCGCCGTTCCAGTACAAGGTCAGCCAGCTCGATGCATCGCTCGCCCGGGCACGCCAGCAGGTCAAGCAGCTGAAGGCCACTTACGAACAGGCGACGGCGAATGTCGATGGGCTAACCAAGCAGCTCGCCTTTCACGCCCAGCGGCTTGCCGATTACCGCAAGCTCGTCAGCGAGGACGCGCAGACCGAGTTTAAACTGCAAGACATCCAGGTGCAGCACGACACGGTCGAGTTTCAGCTCCAGGCGGCCAAGGCCGCGCAGCTGAGCGCGCAATTGGCGATGGAGTCGGAAATCGGCGGCGTCAACACAACCGTCGCGCAGATCCAGGCTCAGCTCGACCATGCGAGGTGGGAGCTCGAGCAAACGACGATCCGTGCCATCGGTGACGGTGTCGTTACGATCATGGCGCTGTCCGTCGGCGACCGTGCGATGCCGGCGCGACCGGTGATGTCTTTCATCGCGGCAAATGATATCGTCGTCGCCGGCATGTTCCCACCGAACGGATTCAGGACCATCAAGCCTGGCGCGCGGGTCAAGCTCGTGTTCGATGACGACCCTGGCCATATCCACGAAGCGACAGTCACCGCTATCCCGCAAGGCGTGGGGCAAGGGCAGATCGCGGTCTCTGGCACGCTGGCGCGGGTCGGCTCGATCGGCGGCGCCAAGGTCTATCCGGCGGCGATTTCCATCCCCAAAACCATCGACCGCAGCCAGCTTCGGCTCGGGATGCCCGGCACCGCCACTGTGTTCGCAGAAAACGCCGGCGTCATCGGCTTGCTCATGTCGATCCTGGTATGGATCGGCTCCTACACTGCATATTTATAGACGCCTGCCGTTTCACTCCCGGCTGCCAATCGGTAGTCCGCCTATGTGCCCAGGAAGGAAAAATGAGTCTTCGATCTACAGGCGCTACTTCAGGCATCGCCTTGGTTGTGCTGCTCGCCCAGTTGTGCCCGGGCGCCCGCGGCTACGCCCAGCAGTCAACGGGCCAGTTGTTGATCTCATCGGGGTTTAACCCCATCGCCGCTACCACGCCGGAAATGTTGAATCGGCTGATGTCGTTTCCACCCAATCAATTTCAGCTGCGCCAAAAGGGCGGACGTTCCTACTACGTCTACGCCGATCCTTCCGGATGCACCTGTGCATATGTCGGCAGTGTGTCTGCAATGAACAAATATCGCGTCAGTTATGGCGCATTGTCAGGTGGCTTTACGAATCCCGAGCAGAACCTGATCGACAGCATGGACAACGACGAAGCCTCGGCCCAGTTCAATAACGACGTATTCGGCCCGGATTTTTAGGCACGCTGGACGGCAGTCTCCCTAGAAGAAGCGCCCGAAACGGCAGCCAGCAAGGCGGGACCGTCGGTCCAAGTTCTATCTTTTGATCCCCACATTCCGCTTGATGAGCTTTCAGAGATAATGCCGGAAAATTCGTGGTCCGCCACGCAACGCGATGTCGGGTTATCTGATTTCGGGCGGCTGAATGGCCGAGGAGCGGTCACCGAGCGGGACAGTTCAAGCGAGCTCGCTTGCACCATTTCTCCGCCTCTCTCGAAACTCTCGTGGCGTGCATCCGGATATCCGGCGGAAAGCGCGGGTGAAGTGAGCAGGATCCGCATAGCCCGATGCGAATGCCACATCGATGATCTTGCTCTGGGGATTGCTCAGGAGCTTCATCGCGCTGTTGAAGCGAACCCGCTCCAACAGGTCCGAATATGTCAGCCCCGCGAGCGAGAGTTTCCGCTGCAGACTCCTGACGCTCAATGCAACCATCTCGGCCGCCTGAATTATGGTCGGGCCGCCTTCGTCAAGATACGAGGGTAAAGTCAGCTTGAGGATGCTGACGATGTCGTTGCTGAAAGGCTGCCGCTCCGTCTCGGGTAAATTCGACGGGACGACATCGACGGGATTAGGAAGACTCAAGAACTGCAACGGCACTTCAATCCACGAGGCCTTCTGACCTGACATGAAGCGTGTATTCGGCCAATGCGATTGAACCTCAATGCTAGGCGCATAGTTTGCTTCAAACGCGAGCACTCTCGGAGTCCAGGTCGCTCCGGCGAACTGACGGACGATGTGCATGACGAAAATGTTTTGTAGCCAGTGGGACATCTCAAGATGGGAAATGCCCTCCGTGCCAACGAGCCTGCTGCAAATTTTCACGCTCTGGCCGCACGGCTCCAGCCATAGATGGAGATTAGTGTCCTCGATCGGCGACCATTTGCAAGCCTGCTGAAGAGCAACCAGGAGGGTTGGCGAGTGCCGGATTCGAACTCGCATGGCTTCGCTCAAATGGTCGAATGCGAGCCGCTGGGCTACCCGAAAGGCAATTTCCGACAAGCCCTGCTTTTCCTGGGCGGCCGTCGCGAAGCGAATGACTGGCAGCAGCGGCACGTAATGATCCGCTTTTTCTTCCAAAGACGTCGGCAACTGAAACTTGGCGAGAAGCGATGCGGTGGGGCCGCCTATTTCTGAATGAAGCTCGGCGAAGGGCATAAGAAACTGACAACGGGTCAATGGAATGATGGTCATTACTACCTGCCAAAAAAATAGCTGCGTTCGCAGACTAGCAGGCCGCTGATTTCCTTGCCTTGTCTTTGTCGCGTAATGCAAGGCATTGCGGGGAAGTCCCCGACTTGCTTCCCTTCGACGCAAGCTTTGGCGGCTAATGGCCAGATTCGTGCCGAAAATGCTTCTAGCTTTGAAGCATTGTTTTCTTGAGGGGGGCGCATCGCCTTCACGCCTCACATCAACCGATGAGAGCTATCCGGCTGCCTTCATACCGGACGGTCCGCGCGGCAATTGTCGTGTCGCTGCGACAAGGTGACGCAACTCTCGATAGTACTGCCCGCGCATTGAAGGTTAGCTCGCGGACGTTGCAGCGGCATCTCGGCCGCATGGGCACAAGTCACAGCAAAATGCTCGCCGAGGTTCGCCTGAACGTGGCTTGCCGGTTGCTTGCGGACTCAAGCAAGCGCCTGTCGGATATCGCAAAATTCCTTGGATATGCCAACGCAAGCAGCTTCAGCCGCATCTTCGCGCGTTTGATGAAAGTTCAACCCGTTGTTTACAGGCGGCAGCAACTTGCCCGTAAGCATGGGCAGGCGCGTCATTGCACAGGACGGTCGACCGCTGAAGTATTCCAGATGATTGGCACGAAAGGGCAAGACGCGCGACCTGAATTGGCGCGAAAGGTTTAGTGAGATCACCACGCTCCTGAAGGAGCTATCTGCTTTGATACGCAATTGCGCGGGGCGATTTGGAAAGCCGTCTGAGCCGACCGAAGAAATCTGAGCCGACCGAAGAAAAAAGAGTCCGACTTCAAAAGGAAAGAACAACCATGCCGCTTCGTTCAGTTCTGATCGCAGTTTGCGCCGCCGCATCACTGGTCTGGTCCCAGAACCTTTTTGCTCAATCGGCTCCCGAACCTAAGCCGCATGTGCCGCTTGAGAAATCCATCGGCCAGGCCAAGTCGGAAGTCGTGCCGTCTCTCTTCGTGATCAATTCGCGCGGCGCGAGCTTGAAGGACGGCAAGCTGGTGCTGATCGGGGTTTCGCCGAATGCGATCGTATTTGCCGATCGTCCGGTCCGGGCGGCCGGTCACGATCTGACAACGCGGATCGTCGAGGATTGGGGCAACGGCAGCGACAATTTCGCGAAGGATCCTCCGAACGCCACCGTTTCCGGATTCAGGAAAGACGGATCATCGGTGGCCGACGTTGTCGTCGTGCTGAAATCGCCCAAGCTCGAAGGCGACAAACTGATCTTCGACGTCGATGTGCTCGAAGGCGACCTTGCGGGAGCTGATGGACCGGCATCGGTCTTTATCGATATCATTGGGCGACCGCTTACGCCGCTGTCCTTTGCCGGCGTCGCCCGCCGGACGGCTTACCGCGGTGCTTTCTACCGGGGCGCCGCCTATGCGGGAGCGGCTGCCCTGGCTGGAGCTGCCGTAGCGGGAGCTGCGGCCTATCCGTACTACTACGCGCCACGCTGCGGATACTACCCCTATCCGCCCTGCTACTGAGCGGGGCAGGCTGGGGGCAGCGTAGCGTCATGCAGTCACTTCGCCGAACACGGGCGGCCGAACGCAAAACGAACTCCATCCGTTTCGGGCAAACAGGAGGAGCCAGGACCATGCGACGGACGACCGTCGTTGAGCTTGTGATCATCCAACCGGCGCACGCACATACCGATCTGAGCGCTTGCGACAGTCCCGACCAGCGCCTCGTCGAGGCGATCGCGGTGGCGTGCCTTGCACATGGAATAGGTTGAATGTCCAAGGGTCATCGGCTTCCGACCGTTCGGGAAATGAAATCAGCGCAACAGCGAGAGATCTGTTGCGATCTGGTAGGGCAAGCAGAGAAATTGGCTTTGAGCCGTCCCGATCAACCGCCGTCTATTTCGGATATCTGTCGTGCTCTTACCGTGAGTGAGCGTACCCTGCGCAAGGCGTTCAACGAGATCCATGGCGTCCCGCCCTGCCGGCGCCTCCGCATGTTGCGGTTGCTGCACGCCAGGAAAATGCTTCTGGCGGCCGACCGCGAGCTGACCACAGTTACCAAAGTTGCAATAGCTTTTGGCTTTAGCGAGCTAGGGCGCTTTTCTGTCGAGTATAGAAGTGCATTCGGCGAGCGTCCGTCTCAAACGCTTAACCTAAGCTGTATGGGCGCCGACCGTGATGTCAGCGCAACATCGCGGGCCGAATTTGCATAGCGAAGCTTCCGGAGTTGACATCAACTACATGGAGTATCGGACCGCAGTCGGAGGAAGATCGACGGGTCGAGGTGTATTCAGACGCGCGTCGCGCCGTCGATCTATGTGATGGGCCACCACGTATTGGCGACCGCGAGAGAATAGCCTTTCGATACCGCCGCGATCAGCTCTTCACGGTATTGCGAGCGTCGCCGCCGGAGATGGCCTGGTCGGCCGCCCGGCGCAGATCGACGGAAGATGGTGCAGAGGCTTGGGCGCAACTCGCGTGCGGGTTGGCCAATTGTTGGTAACGAGGACCGTGGGTTGCCACGCGCTGGATTGAAAAACAGCTTATCTTTCAATGGGGATTGACTGACACTCTCTCCGCCATTTTTCGATTTCTTGGCTCCGGATTGATCCCCGGTAACTGTTGGCCAGCTCATCCCTCGGGTAGCCCCGCTTTGCGCAAGCCCTCGGCTATCCGCATACGCTGTGGGAGACAGGTCGCATTGTCCGTTGGCGAACTAGCGTGGGAGTGAGCCAGAGTGAACTTGGGGTCGACGGTGAGTCCCGCCTCTATCGCGGCCCGTGCGTTCTCGACCCGCCCAAGGTGAGCCAAAGCGGCGGCAAGAAAGAAGTGAACGAAGGCGGCGACATTCCGGTTCGTTTCGATCGCTCGCGTGAATCAGCGCGCAGCGGCCTCGTCGGCTGCAAGATAGGATTGTGCAACACCAGCTGTCGCCAACCAGCTGAATGCCCTGTTGTCACGGGGGGAAAGCCGAAATGCCTCCATGACACAGGCTTCCGTTTCCTCAGCTCGGCCGAGATAACACTTCCCAAGTCCAATCCACACATAAGCGGAGGCGAGATTTCGATCGAGCACCAATGCATGCTCACATTCGGCGATACCCTGGGCGGCGCGCTTGGTAAAGATCCGCACGACACCGAGGAGGCAGTGGGCGCCGGCGTGGTCTGGCATGGACGCAATTACCTTGGTCAGAGTCCCTTCGGCTGCCATGAGGCGCGCGGCCCGGGTCGCCGGTCAACATGAGGCAACGATGGACGAAGCCCTCTATGATCAAGGCCACCGCTGCTTCCCCGAGCCGGAGCCGGCATGTTCACCAGTCGTGGACGCGCTGCGCTACCAAATCGCCACGTAGCGGAGACCAAGCGGCATATTGCACTCGGTGGCCGGCACATTGCCCGTCAGATCGAGATCATCGACATGCTGGGACGCAGCGGTCATCCCACCGACCTGGCAACACAGGTCTTGGGCACCTACCGCGAGTTACAGGAAACTCACCTCTTGCACCGCAACCAGATCCGCAAAGAGCTAGAGCGGTAAAGCGCCTCAATTGGGCAGCCTTCCTGCCACGACGCCTCGAACGGCCGCAACCGTCCGGGCCTTAAAGCGTTTAATGTCTACGCCATGGGCCGTCATCGGTGACGAGAACGTAAATTGCGCTCCACCGCAATTGGAAGGAGACCCGTCATGAGAAGACGCCGTTTCGATCAGGCGCCTCTACCAGATGAACACTTAGAAGAACCGGCCAAGCGACTGCGGAAGGAAGCGCGGGGTATCCCGCCTGGTGTTGAGCGCGAAAAGCTAATCCGCCAGGCGCGTAAGGCCGAAGCTGCCGCTTGCGTACAGGAATGGCTTTCGTCTCCCGGCCTGCAGGCACCGAAATAGACTGCCATGCCGCCAATTCCGTATCTGCCCCTGCGAAAGCAAGGGGTAAATTGCCCCAGGTCACAATCCGAGGAGCACACAACATGACCCTACAAATCCCCGAGGTAGTTTCCACCAGGATCGACCGGCGTGTCTTCGCGATCATGGACAACACAATGCCGCCCCGAGATCATCCTGATGACGAAGACGAAGACGAAGATGAAGAAGACGAAGATGAAGAAGACGAAGAGAACCGAACCGACGAACCGCCGGTCGTGCGCGAGCCGGACGGAGACTAATCAGGATGCTTATACCTAGCCTGAGCTTCGAAGAGCGTGATCTCCAGCCTACGTGCAGCGCGCTGGCGCGTCTGGTGGCTTTCAGGTCGTTCAATTCCGAGAGCAGCGGGCAGACGTTGAATGGACCGCGGTTCTCGGCGGAGCAACCTCTCGGCGTTCGCTCGTGCAGGGGGCGCGCATGATCCTCATATGGCTTGGTGTGCTCCTTGTTTTCGGCGGCGTGCTACAGATGGCGTTTCAACCAATCTGGCGAGGCCGATTGAGCGGTGGAAGGCGGCTTCGCTCTGGGCAAAACACGCTCGAACCTGAAAGACCGGCTAGCGGTTTCGGCATCAAATCGAATTGGCCCGGACTTGTGATGGTCGCGCTTGGCGGCGCTTTCTTGCTGGCCGGAGCCGCGCAGTGATCGCCAAGCCTCGGAGCGCCAGCCCGAACGAACCAAGCGGCTTGCTACCGGCATAGCGACTAAACGGCCCATCGGCGGCTCAAGGCATTTGTCGACGAGCTGATCGAGGCCCGGCGACGGCTTATAGCCACCTGGCGGTCCAAGCAGAAGTCCGGGCGCGCGCCCACGCACTTTGGGAACAGCCCGGCCGGCCCAGTAGCCGTGATCTTGAGTTTCGGTTGCAGGTAGAGCGAGAACTTAGCGAGAGTGAAAACGAGTGAGTTAACGGCGGCGCGTCCGTAAGCGCTCGCGGGCAAAATGAGGAGCAGCTACTTGTCCGAGAGAAGAGAACTGTATCGCAGTCCGAATGGAGATGCATGGTTCCTCGGGCGCGAGCCGGCAAGCGGAAATGCCTTCGCGGCGATGGCCGATCTCGACCTCTGAGCCGGAGCTGACCTAGGGCGTGTACGCACAAAATCCAGTACACGCGTACGGGAATAGCGAGGTCCGGATCGCCCTCAAAAGCAGACATCGAAGATGCTTAAGCGAATGTCCGCCAAGGGCCAAACCCGGACCTTCGCTCAGGAAAATAGGATCGCGCTCCGGCCCGAACCAAATGCTATTCCAGACGGCTGTCGGGCGTTGAGGGGACGCCCAGCAGGCTGGTGATCGCGTCCGGGATTTCAATTTCGCAATGGTCGATGCCGTCGTGATAGGCATGTGCCTCTTGCGATATCCGTAACACAATATTCGCATCGCGGTGGTTCATCGGACCACCGGACCAGAGCCGCAATGCTGTCCGGCATAGCGAACCCCTGGAACGTTCTGATCTCATCAATGAGCAATCTGGCTTGCAGCGTCGGGTACGGAATGGACTCAGGAAGGCTCCCGATGAAAAGTCGCCTGTATCCACGTAAGCTATGACGGATGAAGGCTTCCGCGGCTTCGCGCTGAAATGCTCAACGCGCTTTCTTTGCCTTTGCAATCGCGGCCCGGATCGGTGCGAACGGTCCATACTTGTGCTGTCGCTCGCTAAATCCGTCGGCATAAGGGCCGTAGGGCGTATCGACCGGCTTTCGCAAAAGATCAGGGAAGTCCTTGTCCAACCCAGCCATTTTCGGTCGCGACTGCGAAATGACGAAGGCCGCCACGTCCCACGCCTGCTCGACGGAAAGCTGCGGGTTCAGGTAATCTGCGCCATGCGGCATGTTGAAATGCAGGAAGTTCGCCGCGGTAATCAATCGCGCCATTCCTGCGCCGTCGTTGAAGCTGTCCGGTCCCCACAACGGCGGCATCACATACCCGAGATCCGTTGTCGGCAGGCTACGGCGGATTCCAGAACCATCTGTGTTGTGACAAGTCTGACAGGAGTTTGCGTAGATCGCCTTGCCGCGAACAGGATCGGCCGCTCGCTTAAGTTCGGGCATCGTTCCGGCACCGAGCCCAGGCAAAATCTGTCCCGCTGCAACGCCTGACGACAGAAACTTGATATAGGCGACGATCGCCTGCATCTCGACGCTATCATTCGGCAGTTCACGGCCATTCATACTGCGCACCATGCAGGAGTTGACCCGATCCTCGATGGTAATTTCAGCACCGAGCCTTGCACTGTATTGAGGAAACAATTCAAACAGGCCGAAGATCGGCAATCCAAACTTCTTCGTTCCGGCTGCGAGATGGCAGTTGCTACAGGCGAGATTGTTGCCCGCAAACCGCCTTGCGGTATCCGCGACTTCCGGGCCGATATGCGCATATGTCGCGGTGATGAGGTCGCGTCCCCTCCGCACCTGAACACCGAAGGCATCATTCGGCAACGCACCGACCTCTGGCACCGTCCAGACTGCCGGCGCCTGCGCGCGGGCCGCGCTGGACGCAGAGATTCCGGCAGCAGCGGCAAGAATGCAGGCAACCCGTAAGAGAGAAAAACATCGGCTTTGAAACAGCATGTCTGATCCTCGTGCCCGAATGCGCAACTGGATCATTCAACGACGGTTTCTGTCAACGGTAGGTAGCCTCCGTGAGCGAGCGGTCCATTCTCTCGATCCGGATCAGCCTGCGCACAAGCTACGGACTATCGGAAAATGAATGATTCACGGCGCGATGCAACTTTCTGAGCGAACGTCAGCAGCGGGTCACACTTGGAAGTTTAGCAGGCGTTCCTCCGAAGTCGCTAAGCCCCAGTCATCCGCAGACCGTGCCATGAGGTCCGAAAGAGGCCAACAGGTGACGCTCGCAGTGAAAGAGGCCACCAACTGAGGCGGCCTTACTCCGTCGGCTCACCAGGCAACTCGCGCTTCTGCGCTTCGTACTGCTTGATCAACAGCAATGCCCTCCAGGGTCAGTTGATCCGTGGTCCGCATGGATAGTGCCCTGTGGTGCGCGATCCTCTTGTCAAACTCGGCGCATTTTTCACACATGACGGCTTCTCCGTCCTGCTGCCCTCAACGCAGCCTGACGACATCGAACGCGAATCTAATCTGCATCACGGGCCCGTCGTCGTCGCGGATCTCAATCGCCATCTGAATTAGGCCGGCGGATTTTTTGCCAGCACCGTGGACCATGTCGGCCAAGGCCTTCACGGCCTCTTCCTGAACCGATCCGATGTCAGGCAACACCATTCCCTCTTCATCCGGGATTAGCGCTTCGTCGTCGCGAAGGTCAAAATAGTATCTTCACATCTGCTGAAATGCGGAGGAGGAAGCCAATGTCCGCGCGCGACGATATTGAGCGCCTCGTCCGGCAAGGAATGCTCTAACGCCTTTGGCCTCACATCCCATAGCGCTCGCACTCATACGCCGCGTTACTCGTCTGCCGGGTTGAACACGAGAATAGTTCCGCTGCTTCTTGTCTATGCCGCAACGAACGGGCCCGATGCCCATGACTTTAGGCAGCGCCGCCAAATGCATTCTGAGTTGTCACCCACCAGACCGTGTCAAATACGGATCCAAGGATCCAGCTAATCGGTCAGCCACTTGTCTGGCGGACAGCGTGGACTGCTCTTCGGGATGAAGCGAGCCGACGGAATTCACGACCAGCCCGCTACAGGCGGCAAGAACAACTATCGCAATCGCAGCGATATATTTGGTGCTCATGACGATGGTCCCTTCATCGCCCCATGAACTAACTGGGCACTCTCAGAAATGGTTCCCGCGCGCAACGATGGCATCGAGCGCGAACTCAGTAAGCCTTGGGATGCGTCGACCTCCCACTCCGGGCTCCTACGAATGGAATATCGCGTCGGATCAAAGATCAAAGGAACGAAAGCGCACGCCAGGCTTTAGAGAGATGCGAGACTGCCGCTCGCTGGTAGAAAACCGGCGCATGTCGCGGATAGCCAAAGGTCGCTACCAAAGACCCGCTGTAGTGAAAACGAGCGCTCGCGCAGATAGCCAAAAGCGGCGGTCTCCGGTTCCATTCAAAAGTCGCTGGCCGTGCCTCCATTGAGTTTGCGGAGGGCTAGGTACGATGTTGGACATAGCTGGCGTTGCCTTTACCGGAACGAGAGCAATTGCATGGACCATCGCGTTGACCTTGACCACACACACAGCCGCGCCATCGTTCGAGAGATCGGCGAGAGATTGGGCGCGTCGCTGAAGCCAGAGCCGGAACTACCCGAAGGACTTAAACAGCAAATCGACCGGCTCCGCGAATTGGAGGAGCAGTCACCATCCATCATTCCGGCGGCTGAGCGCTGGGACAAGGTTCGCCGCTGAGCGAAAGACGGCTCGACCGAATTGGATGAGCAATGCCATCGGTGAACCGCCGTGCGCCAAAAATTCTGAAGGAGTACGGCGAGGCGCAAGCCGAATTGATCGGCAAAGCCGTCGTCCTTACCGATGGAAAGGCGGGCACGATCGAGTACGTTTGGCTGGACGAATTGCACGGGCTTCGGATTTCGATCAAAGGTCACGACGGAAGATGGCCGGTCTCAACCATCAAGATCACAGAGAATTAGACCTTGCTCGGCCGCGCGCAGCACAGCGCGTCCTTTCAGATCAGTCCAATCAAGATGAAAAGAGCGATTTCGGCCAGGAAAGCGATGCTCATGATCGCGACTGTAAGGAACACGTCGCTCGCCGAGACAAGGTTCATGAATGCCTCGCATCTTGCGAAGCCCCAAGAGTAAATCATCTGGCCAGAAAATGTTTCGGTTCCAAACGCAGACGGCGCTAGATGCGAGCGGTGCTGACATCCGAGGCGGCCTGATAAAAGGTAAAGCCGCTTAGGGGCAAAAGCGCCAGTTTGAGCCTTAGCGGGCGACTTCCGGTCTTACGCCATGTTCGGACATGTCCCAGTGCCGCGCGAACTGACGCGAACAGCCAACAGACAGGATGCCCAACGAGGGCTGCTGCGCATTTGGCGATGCATGTTGGTCTCTTGGTAACGCACGATCAGTTGCTCAAGAAGATCTGGATCGGACAACCGCGATCTTCGGTCTGTGGCCGACCCTGTTGCTCGCCGGCATCGTGGTCGCGGCGATCGGCAAAGGATTCATTGGCAGACGATGCGCTGGATGCAGCCGTTGCCCAAGCGCTGGTGGGTGGCGCTGTCCTCGCGCTGGTGGCGCACGCGATGATTCCGGTGGCGCTGGAGGGAGGCCCGCTGGTGGTGCTGTCGATGGTCGCCAGATTCCTGTTTGCACCATCTCGCACTCGCCGAGTCTTTCGTTTCAGTTGACGAACGCAATAGTTTCATCCGGAATAGCCGCTGCCGGTATTGGCTTACACAACACTTTGGCGAAACCAAATGATGCTTAGCGCAGACGTATCCAGCATGCTGGATCGCATTCTAGATGCAGCAACCGACAACCTCAGATTCGCGAAGATTCTTGTCCAGATGGGTCTCGATCCCAGTAGCGTAACCTGGAACGACATCTTCAGCCGCCTGCTGGAAATCTTTCTGCACAACATCACCCTGGCAAACATGTTCGCCCTGATCGGCGCGATCTTCTTTGTCGCCACCCTGCTGACGCACACCATGGTGCCGCTTTGACCAGGCAGCGCCTATTGGAAAATCTCGCGCGGGCCGAAGCCATCATCGCGCAGAACAAGATCGCGGTGCCGACGGCCTCCGCGAGCTGACGGTGGTGCGGCTCGATAGATCCCGGCGCCTTCCGCAAAAGCTGGACCAAGCGAACCGCTCTTCCGAGCAATGGCAATCTTTGCCTTCCTCCGCTCGGCAAGCTTCGTACCTCAGGCCTTGCGGTGGAACAATTTCTTGGTCCGATAGAGCGGAACTGCCTCAAAGAGGTAAGTTCGTAGAATCCTGCCCTCGCTTGAGATCGCTTCCCGGGGTGTGTCAGGCGTCGGCGATCAGTGAGGCGATGTCCTCGAGCGGACGCCGGCTGAAGTCCTTCGCGAGTTCGCCTATGATCTTGCCTATCAGGTCGCGGTGGTAGTGCTTGCGCATCTCTCCCAGGGTCCTGGGATCTGACACAACGACCAAGTGTTCTATGGTCCCGTCGAGGCTGAGCTTGTTCAGGAACGTGGCCGTCGCTGCCGCGAAGTCGTCCTCGACGAGCCGCCTGCCATCGGGGTTGGCGGAGCTGCTGCGATGTCGCGCGCCCGAACCTGAGCGGGCGGGCGCAGGCGGAGCCGCCGTGATCTCGACCAGGTGAACCCCAGGCTTCACGCCCGTATTGTGGAACAGTCGCATTGTCTCGCCGTCAGCGACGGCTACTGTCGTACCGGTAGGTAAAATCATCGAAAGCCCTCCGTTCAGGATCTGCATAAAGGCCGGCGGGCTATGATACTTGCATGCCAGCGCTCTACGGCGCCTCTTCGATCAGTTCCTGGCCCGAAGCTCCCCAGAGCAGGGCAGTCCCGACGGCGACCGAAAGAATCGAGGCGGCCGGGCGGGATCATGAACCGGTCTCCAGGTATTTGCGCCGCTACAACATCGGCGCCGCCGTCGCTGGGCTTACGATGTGGAATACGCCGCCGTCGTGTGACCGCGTGTACGCGATCTCCGTGTCGACGATACTGCTGGAGAGCCTCGCCGCGTGCACGCGCGGGAGGAAGAGGCGCACTAGCGTGCCGGCACCCCGCTCACTCTCTATAAAGACCGCGCCGCCTCGTCCCTCAGCAAAGCGCTGGACCTGGGGGAGCCCGAGGCCGGTGCCACTGCCCGCGGCCTTTGTTGTGAAGTATGCGGTGAAGGCCTGCGAGAGGAACTCCTCGGTCATGCCCTCTCCGTCGTCGGCGACGATGATCTCGACGAACTCCCGGGCCGCGCCAGCGCGAGACTCGACGTTTCGCGCCGCGACGGTGATCGCGCCGCCGTTCGGCATAGCATCGGCCGAATTTCGGCAGAGGTTCAACAAGGCGAAGTACAACTCTTCTGGGTCGGCATTGAAGGCCCATAAGTCAGAGGCGATCTCGGTGTTGATCGTGATGTCCGGACGCAACGCCCGGTCAAGCGAGGCCGCCATTGCTGCGAGGCGATTGCCTTCGACAGGTCCGTCAATCGAGTTGGGGCCCGGTCGCGCAGCGTCGAGGAGCTGCCGGTTGAGTAACGCGCCTCGCGCGATCGCCTCCTGCATTCTGCCGATGATGGCCTTTCGCCGCGCGGCATCGTTCTGGCGCTCGAGCAGCCATAGGCTGCCGTCGATTACGGCGAGAAGGTTGTTAATGTCGTGGGTGACCAGCTGCGCCATGTCCGCTAACGCTTTCACCGTCTCCCGCCTGCGCGGGGCGACCGAGCCACGCGTGTCGGACCGCGCGTCGGTGCGGCACAAAATCCCCGAGACCTCGCCGTTGGGCCCGACAAGCGGGATCTCCACGCACCTGGGCGCAATGAGGCCGTTGCCGCGATCGCAGGCGCCCCGCACCCTTGCGCTGAACGCATGCCGCACGCCAAGCGCGACGCCGGCGCTGTCCACGAGCACGACGACATCCTCCGGCGGTGGATCTTCGACAGAGCCGGGTAATGAAACGCCGATTGTCTTTTTGATCTGCATATCGGGCCTCCTCACCTGCGATCGTTCAACGGAACGCCGACTTCGGCCTGGACACGAGAGCGGGCGACACAGGTCGAAGATTGAGTCCATGACGGTCGAAAGGAAAATCACCTCTCGCCATGGAGTCGATAGCCGGTCGTTATCGGGAATGGCCGAGAGACGCTTGGCACCGCTGCGGAGGCCGTGCGGTGCTTCCGCCTGCAAGCACTCGCCCGAGCGGAACTCTCGGCGATCGAGAAGAGATGTTCACGTGCCTACGGCTATCATAACGCGTGGCTATCGACTTCATGGCGTGACGTCATTTCCCATTCGCCGCGCGCAATCCCATTCTGACGAGCGTGAGTGGCAACCTTTCGCCGCCGCTCCGACACCCGAACAAGGGTCCACGATCAGGAGGCTACCAATGTCAGTGAAGCAACCGGTTCTTACGCCGCCCCAAGGCGGCGAGACGGTGACCTCGAGCGGAGGTTCGAACGTCGAGATGAAAGTGGAGAGCAGCCAGACCGGAGGCGAGTATGGCGCTGTGCTGTGGACGGTGCGGGCCGGCGAGGAGCCGCCGCTGCACACCCACTCGCGCGAGGACGAGCTGCTCTACGTGGTGCAGGGGCAGCTCATCGCGCGGGTCGGCGATGCCCGCGTCGAGGTGGGGCCGGGCGCCTACGCGGCTCTTCCCCGCGGGGTACCGCATACGATCGAGGTGGTCGGCGACCAGGCGACCCTGCTGCTCAGCTTCGTGCCGGGTGGGCTGGAGCGCTTCTTGGTCCCCCGGAAAGGCGAGGAGCCCGATCCGGCCGCTTTCGGCCTGACGTTCCCTTAGGGCCGGGCAGCGTGCGTGAACGTGCGCCCGCTCGGGCCTGAGTGCCGGCCGCGCGCGACCGGGCCAGATGATTGGCTCCACGCGCCGGGCGGGCGCGCCTAACTGCCTCCCGGCTTGACGCCAACTAGCGCACCGCTGCGGTCGTGGTGGGTGCGCCAACCTAAGCTCCTTTCACCGCCGACGGAGGAAATCCGCTATGGTCACTCGCGGTTTCACAGGCCGCCAATCCGGATCAGAACCATCGCACCGGATTCCCCCGGGACAGCACCTCGTCGACAATTTTCCGGTGCTTACAGCCGGTCCCACGCCGCGAATCGAGCCCGCGGACTGGACTTTCACGCTCAAGGTCGGACCTCGTCCGGTCAAAGAGTGGAGTTGGTCGGAGTTCAACTCGCTCCCGCGAACCAAGATGACGCGAGACATCCACTGCGTGACCTCGTGGTCAAAGTTTAACACCGCCTGGGAAGGCGTGGCCGTCGACGACATCCTCGCCGACGCTGGCCTTAGCGCACCCACTCCATTTGCGCTCGCACATTGCTACGACGGATATTCCACCAACGTGCCACTCGCCGACCTCGCGATGGGGAAGGCGATGGTCGCGCTCAAGTACGAGGGCCAGCCGCTGCCGCGCGACCACGGGGGGCCGGCGCGCCTGCTCGTGCCGCATCTCTACTTCTGGAAGTCGGCGAAGTGGGTGAACGGGCTTCAGTTCACGGAGCGCGACGAGGCCGGTTTCTGGGAGCTGCGCGGGTACCATATGTACGGTGATCCGTGGAATGAGCAGCGATACACGAATGACTGAAGCGATTGTCGCAACCGCGCGATGGCAGAGCTGTGCGATTGTCGAGGTCGCAACGAGAACGCCGGCTATCAAGAGCTTCTTTCTCCGCCTCTCCGAACCGTTCGACTACACGGCGGGACAGCACGTTGACGTGCGGCTGACCGCGCCCAACGGCTACAATGTCATGCGCAGCTACTCGATCGCCTCGGCCCCGAGTGATTCCAAGGTGATTGAGCTGGCGATCGAGCGCCTTTCGGACGGTGAGGTGTCCCCGTTCTTCCACGACGTCGCCCAAGCAGGCGACACGATCGAGCTTCGCGGCCCGCTTGGCGGACACTTTCTCTGGCCGAGGCCTGCCAACAAACCAGTGCTCTTGATCGGCGCCGGCTCCGGAGTCGCGCCGCTTATGGCGATGATCCGGCATCGGAAGGCCAGCGGAGAGCCAGTGCCTGTCGCGCTGTTGCTCTCCTCCAGGACCTGGGGTGACGTTCTGTTCAGGGATGAACTCCTCGGGCTCGAGAGGTCGCTTCCCGATTTCGCACTCGCCTTGGCTCTGACACGCGAGCCGGCGATGCGCCGCACCGACTTCAGCAGGCGGATCGACTGCAGGATGGTCGCCGACGTCGCGGGGCGGCTGCCTTCGTTTCCCGGCTGCGCCTTGGTGTGCGGGTCGAACGCCTTCGCCGACATCGCGGCGGACGCCGCGCTCGCTTTGGGACTGGAAGCCGGGGCGATCAAGACCGAACGCTACGGCGCTTGAGAGACGAGAGGATAGTTTCCGCAAACGCCAGATTCTCCAGCGCGGCCTGCGGCGATCGCGGTCGTGCCGGATAAGGATACGCAGCAGTGAACGAAACGGGAGCCATCCGAATGCTGTCTAAGACGATCGATGTCGACGGCTCGAGGATCTCCTGCTGTGAAGGCGGCGCGCATGGCGGGGGCACTCCGACATCGAGATCGTCGCAGCACTCCAGACGAGGGATACAGCCTGTTTTCAGTGATTTTCGAAGTCTTCCCCCATAAAGAGAACTGGGATGACTACCTCGACAACGCCAAAATGTTGCGACCTGAGCTGGAACAGGTCGAAGGCTTCGTCGATAACATCCGCTACAAGAGCCTGACCCGCGAGGGCTGGATCCTTTCGCTTTCGAACTGGCGGGACGAGAAGTCGCTCGTCCGCTGGCGCACCCGCATGCGCCACCACGAGGTCCAGCAGAAGGGCCGCGACGAAATCCTCGCGGACTACCACCTCCGTGTAGGCCAGATCACTGCCGACAATCAGGTGCCTGCGGGGTACGCCCTTGCGGAGCAGCGGCTCGACGAGACCGAAGTGGGCGAGGGAACGACGGTCACGTTGATCAACGCGACGCGCCCCGCGGAGTGGAAGCAGACTGACAACCCGTACGACTGCGCCGAGTGGCTCGGACTGAACCCTTGGGCCGCCGACTGCACGTCTTGGGACATCTTCGACGCAGTGCTCACGCCCGGTGACCTGATTCTGCTCATATCCTGGAAGGACGCCGCTGCGGCGCAGGCCTACGAGGACGCTTCCGCGCCGAATGACAAGGCGAGGGTCCGGAAAGTGCGGATCGTGCGCGACTACGGGAAATACGACCGTCGCGAGGCGCCTCAATACTACGCAGATGCGAAGGGCGGCGAGACCCTCCACGCCTGACGCCGATCCCGATTATTCGCCCAGACATACTGATGGTTGACGAATTGTCGTTGGCGCTTCCTCCGCTTGTTGCCGAATGATTGATCTCTGCGCTGACGATCATGCCTTGGGATCGCATACACGCGGCGCGGTGGCCGGTCCGGTTATCGCCTACCGCGCAGCGCGCTGGCCCGGCTCTCAGAAGTTCCTGAAAGCGTGTCCGTGCGTCCAAATCAATAGGCCGAACCGTTCCAACGTGCGCACGCAAGTTGCATCTACGCCACATGATTGCGACGTGCCCGTCACGTCGTCGAGTGCGAAGGCTCGTCAGTCTCGACGGCCGCACTTTGACGGAGAACAACCCATGGAGCTTCATCAAGTTCGCTACTTCCTCGCCGTGGCGTCCACGCTCAACTTCACCCGCGCGGCCGAGCAGTGCAATGTCACGCAGCCCGCCCTGACCAAGGGGGTGCAGAAGCTCGAGCAGGAGCTCGGCGGCCAGTTGATCTACCGCGAACGCCAGCTGACGCAACTTACCGACCTTGGAAAGGAAGTCCTTCCGATGCTGGAGCGCACACTGGCCTCAGCAGAGGCCGTGCGTCGCCGAGCTCAGGAGTTCCAACGCAAGGAGGTCGCGCCACTGAAGATCGGTCTCGCCCCTTCCATCTCGGCGTCGCTCGTCCTCGATCCGATCGCGGAGATCGCAAAGTTCGTCCCTGGACTTCACGTCGAGCTGCGCGAGGGCGCGGCGGGGGAGCTCGTCGACCTCTTGCTTGAGGGCGAGATCAACGCCGCAATGGTTGGCGACGTGCAGGACGTGCCCGCCCGCATCGACGACTGGTCGCTGTTCGAGGAGCACTACGTCGCAGTTCTCGCGCCGACACACCGCCTCGCAAACCGTCCCTCGATCGGCATCGACGACCTCCGTGAGACCATCTTGCTGGAACGCGCCGAATGCGACGTTGCCCCAAAGATCCAGAAGTCGTATTTCCCCGAGAAACCGCCCCAACTCGGCCACTGCAGCGGCCACGACTTGCACCTGCAGCACATGGCCGCCGCCGGCTTCGGCGTAATACTCGCGCCCGAGCACATGCCGCGCCTT
>NZ_LFIQ01000118.1:196747-203962 GCF_001189245.1 Bradyrhizobium pachyrhizi
AAGTCCCAGACCGGCGTGTACTGCACGCCGCGGTCCCGGAAGCGGCGAGGGCGCCGGCATGACCACGACGCGCACTCCGGCAGCCAACCACTTCCAGCCGATCAATCCGCAGCCCGACAACTCCCAACCGATGAAAAATCAGACCGACAAGACACTTGCCCGGATTCGCACCGAGCTGTTGACGACCTTCAGCAGCGCTGACTTGGAGTCATACAACCACCTCGTGGTCTGGCTTCGGGATACAGACGTGGCATCGCAGGCGTTGAAGGTCGGAGACAACGCGCCAGACTTTCTCCTGCCGGATGCCGACGGCCGTCTCCACTCCTCCGAACAGCTGCGCCGCAACGGACCCCTGGTCCTGAGTTTCTTCCGAGGCGCGTGGTGCCCGTTCTGCACCGCAGAGCTCCGCGCTCTTCAGGCCGCGAAGGATGAGTTCGAGAGCGTCGGCGCGACCCTCGCAGTCGTGACACCCGACACAAGAGACTTCCCGCGGCAGCTCAAGCGAAGTCTGGGCTTGGACCTAAACGTGCTCTCCGACGTCGACTACGGCGTTGCCATGTCGTATGGCGTACTGTTCCGGGTGCCCGACGAGACCAAGGCGCACTATTCCGAGCAAGGCTTCGACTTCGGCGCCCGGCACGGGTCACCGGTCTGGATGTTGCCCATTCCCGCGACCTACGTGATCGACGCGAAAGGCCGGATCCGTAGCGCGTTCGTCGAGCCCGACTTCACCAAACGGGAAGAGCCGGCGCAAATCTTGGCCTCGCTGCGCCAGGCCGCTTCCACGTCCCGATGAGGGAGGCAGAAGGTGGAGAGCGACATCCGGGATAATCCGGCAATGAGCCGGTTTGAAATGGCCCTCGGCGACACCGCGCTCGCGGTCGCCTACTACAAGGTCGAAGACGGTCGCGTCGTCCTGCTCCACACGGAGGTGCCACAAGAGATCTCCGGCCTAGGGTACGGATCGATGCTGGCGCTTGGCGTTTTCGAAGCGTTGCGACGCGGCGGGAAAAGAGTAATCGCGAAGTGCCCCTTCATGTCCTCGTACGCCGCTCGACACCCCGAGTACGCCGCGCTTCTTGATGGCTGATCGAAAAACGAACGGAGCGTACGCGAGCACAACGCTTGGGCGACGATACCCCAAGACTATCGAATGCATGTCCAAAGGGAATTTCCGATGTCGTCGCCTGTGTCCGATCCTCAGGCCTGCTGGACCGGCCGAGCACGCGGTTGGCTCGACATTGATTGAAGCCCTTGCGCCGCGCCGCCGTGCCGCGCGCGGGCAGCAAAGGAGACCCCCATGAAATTATCGAGGACTGTCAGCCTGGCCGTCGCCGTCTCGCTTGTCGCCGGCACTGTGGCGGCGCTCGCTCAGATCAGCGGAGCGGCTCCGGCCAATCCGACAGCGAACGTGGCGGACGCCGCCGGGCACCTGCGTGTGCCGGCAGACTACCGAACCCTCTACCAAGCGCTCGGGAACTGGGCAATTGCCGCCGACAGCGGCCAGGGTTCGAAGGAAATGCACGCCGTCTACGCATCCCCGGGGGCAATCGACGCCTATCGAAAGACAGGGCACTTCCCGGATGGCGCCGTTCTGGTGAAAGAGGTCTTCGCAACCTCGACGAACGAGATGACCACCGGCACGGTAAGCCACGCCGACAAGCTCAAGGGTTGGTTCGTCATGGTGAAAGACAGCAAGGGAACGCACCCCGGCAACCCGTTGTGGGGCGACGGGTGGGGATGGTCGTGGTTCGACGCGGACAAGCCGCTCAAGACCACCTCGACGGACTACCGTTCGGATTGCCAGGGGTGCCACGTGCCGGCCCAGGCCACGGACTGGATTTATGTGAATGGATATCCCGTCCTGCGTCACTAGGCGGCCGTATGCGCGGGCGCCCTCCTCTTGCTGCAGTTTCGCGGAGGCAACGTCGAAAGCCGCAAGCTGGTGCGGCAAGCTGGAAGATTGAAGAGCGTGTTGTGACCATTCGTTTCAGCTATCGGCCTGGCGGGTCCGATCGACGTTCGGAGTACAAACGAGCGCATGGAGTTCGACGTGTCCATCTCGGTCTATGACATCACGGTCCCGGTCATGGTGCACGGACTGAACGTGATGGACGACTATCTCGATCACGCTCAAGCGCTCGAGCGGACCAGGGGGATTGAGCCTGGGAGGATCCTTGGCGAGCGGCTCGCGACCGACATGCTGACTTTCGGAGAACAGTTTTCCGTGAGCTGCAACAAGGTCTACGCACACATGGCGAAGCTGATGCAGCGTGACGTGCCAGCACCCCACAACGTCGCCATGATGTACCCTGCATTGAAGGCGCGGCTCCTCGAGACGCGCGACTTCTTGCAAAACGTGCGGCCGGACGAGATTGCCGGCGCGCAGTCCCACACATACGAACTGACACCGCCTATCGTGCGTGGGTGGTTCGGCGGCGACGATTACATCCGGCGCCTGGTGCTGCCCGACTTCTTCTTCCACATCTCGATTGCGCACGCGATCCTTCGGCATTTCGGCGCGAAGATCGGGAAGCGCGACTACCTCGGCAACCTCAGTCAGCAGAGCGGCGGTGACTACTCGTGAGAGGCGGGCGCGGCGCGCGACACGGGCCCCGCCCAAAGTTCGCGCGCCGGAGATTTGCGCCTTGATGGAAGCAGGTTTTCTTGTGACACCCTGGCCGTTCATGACTGCCGTTATGGCTCCGACCGCCGGTCGCTTGACAATCCGCTACCCCGTCTCGGTGCTTTGCAGCATTGGTTTGGCGTTGCTGGCGGCCGGTTTGCTCCTGATGATCTTCTTGCCGACAACTCCGGCGAAGTGGGATGTCGTATGGCGGCTGGCCCTTTGCGGTATCGGTTTTGGCCCTTTCCAGACCCCGAACAACACCGCGATGATGACAGTCGGACCCATAGGACGTAGCGGGGCCGCCGGTGGAATGAACGCTGCGGCTCGCTACGTCGGATGGTCGCTTGGCTCCGCCTTGGTCTCATTGATCTTCGGCTTGGGCGGAGATCACGGCGCGGACTTTTGTTTGGTCGCCGGAATGGCCTTCGCTCTGGTGGAAGCGGCTACCAGCAGCGCTCGTCGGCTCAGATAGCGTTCCAATGCGGGACGCCGGCACGTCGTCGGAGGCTGTGTGACGATATCTGCGCTATGTGCGCGCCGCCACAGACAGACGACAAGCCGTCGCCGAACCCGGGGGCTCGTGAATCGACGATCAGCCGTGGCATCCGACAGTTGGAGGATCGTTGGAGGAGGTGCCGCATGCTTTCTAGGCCTCTCCCGAGCCGCCCGCTTTCGCCGCGGCCGGCGTCGGGGTTATTGCAGTCGTCAAGGCGCCGCCGATCGAGGTCACGGCGGCTACGGCGAGACCGACTTCGTAGCCGGATTCGAAAGACGCGACACCGGCGGCCAGTGCCACGCCGGCAAGCTGCGCAATCCGGCTTGCCGCATTGTTGACGCCGGAGGCGAGCCCTTCGTCCGTCTGGTCAACGCTCGACAGGACGGACGCAGTCAGCGGTGCCACGAGCACGGCGAAGGACAGGCCAAGCAACGTCATGGGCGCAATCACGCTGAGCATTAGGGGTTCTTCCTGGCCGAGCGCCATCCAGACATAAGCAAGCGCCGCACCAGCCGGTCCCGCGATGAGCATGGTCCGCGCGCCAATCTTGTCCGCCAACCCACCGAACACGCCCGAGAGAAGTCCCACGCCGAGCGTGAAGGGCAGGAATGTCAGCCCGGCGTCGGTCGATGACAGGGCGCGGCGGTCGATGAGTTCAAACGGGAGCAGGAAGAATATGATCGAAACCCCTGCGTAGATCATCAGGGTCGCGACGTTCAGCCCAAGAAAGGCGTGGTTCTCCACTAACCGAGGTGGCGTCATCGGGTGTTTGCTTATACGCGCCCAGAACGCGTAGAGAGCGAGCCCGACAATGCCAAGCCCGGCGACGATCGCGAGCACCGTGCGCGGCTGGGCTGTAGCGTCCGCGGCGGCCCGAGCGCCCCTGGGGCCGATCTGACTGAGCGCCCAGGCGAGCGCTCCGATCGCGGAAGCGAGGATCGCGGCGCCAATCACGTCGAACCTTCGGTGGATGCGCTCATCCTTGGGTGCGAAGACCAGCAGAATCCCGACGGTGACGAGCGCCAGCGGCGGGTTGATCCAGAACACGGATGGCCAACCAAAAGTTTCGGTCAGCCAGCCGCCTAGGACAGGACCCCCGGCGGTGGTGAGAGCCGATGCCGCGGCCCATAGGCCGATCGCCCGGTTCCGCTCCGCGCGCGGATAGGTGGCCCCAATCAGGGCGAGGCTTGCGGGCGTGACGATCGCGGCGGCCGCTCCCTGTGCGACGCGGGCAGCGATCAGCCATGCGGGCGAAGGCGCCAGCGCGCAGGCCGCGGAGGCCAGACCGAACAGGACGCAACCGAGCCTGAGCATGCGCGCCTTGCCGTAAACATCCGCGAGCGCGCCGCCGATCAATGTCAGCGAGGCGAGCGCCAGCATATACCCGTTGAGAACCCATTGAACGGAGGCGAGGTCGGCTCCGAAGTCAGCGCGCAATCTCGGTAACGCAACGGGCAGCGCTGTCCCATCGATGAACGCCATCGAGGACGCGAGTACACAGGCCGCGAGCACCATGCGCCGGCACCAAGGCGGCGCTTCCCGCCCGAGCTCTCGCGGACAGGGTTCGGCATCGATAACACCGCGGCTGCAGCGCTCTGTAAACGGCTCCGCCTCGTGGCGACAAGCTCGCCGTCTCTGGCTTGTAGGAGGGGGCATTTGCAGTCTCGTTTTGGATTGTTAGCTGCGTCTGGCAGCGGTCTCACATCTTGGCGGTCGAACCCCCGCGATGGAAATCACCTCTCGCCATAGAATCAATCGACGATCGTTATTGCCGCTCGCTGCGTGGCGTGATGCCGTCGCGGCCTACACACTTGCCTGGACTTACGAACGACAAAGAGAGCCGTCGCAGCGCTATTCCCGGCTGTTATCGAAACTATACCTGCCGGCTATTGGAAAAGTTCGTCCCGCGTTGTGATCAATAGCTACGTCGACCACCAGCAAAGCGCTCTTCCGCCTTCGCTTTCGGAAGCTACCCATGGCCGCTGGCATGGATATGTCGAACGGCCCCTTATCGACGGAACGTATTCGGCAAAGAGACGAGTAACTGAGGAGACAATTCGTATGAAGGCGATCGTCGTAACGGACCGGGCTGCGGGAACGGCCGGAATGACGCTCGTGGAGCGGCCGGAGCCGCAGGCGGCGATCAACGACGTCGTCGTTCGGGTTCATGCGTCGGGATTCACCTCGGGCGAGCTGACGTGGCCCTCGACGTGGACCGATCGCCTCGACCGTGACCGAACACCTTCGATTCCCGGGCAGGAACTGGCCGGTGTGGTTACCGCTCTCGGCTATGGCACGACGGGGCTGTCAGTGGGACAGCGAGTGTTCGGCCTTTCAGACTCGTATCGCGGCGGCACGCTGGCTGAGTATGTGGCTGTCGAGGCACGCAACCTCGCGCCGCTGCCGGGTGACGTCGACTTCACGGTGGGTGCGAGCGTAGCGATGCCGGGCCTGACCGCGTGGCAGGGACTGTTCGTGCACGGCCGCCTTCGGGAGGGGCAGAGCGTCCTCGTGCACGGCGCGGCAGGCGCAGTCGGGTCGATGGTGGCGCAACTCGCACGATTGGCCGGCGCCTATGTCATCGGCACCGGACGTGCCGCCGATCGTCAGAAGGCGCTCGACTTCGGCGCGCAGGAATTCATCGACCTCGAGAACGACGTCCTCGAAGACATCGGCGGAGTCGATCTGGTGTTCGATGTCATCGGCGGCGACATCGGGAAGCGTTCCGCGCGCTTGATTCGAGCTGGAGGAACGCTGGTGTCCATCGTCGGGCCGAGCGAAGCGCGACCCCGCGATGGCCTGGCGGTCGACTTCGTTGTTGAGTCCGATCGTGCCCAACTGAGCGAGATCGTCCAGCGCGTGCGGGACGGACGACTGCGGACGAACATCGGCAACATCGCGGCTCTCGACGATGCAGTCGCGGCTTTCAATCCGACCAAGCGGATTAGCGGGAAGACGATCATCCGCATTCGACCGTGAACGACACGCATTCGATGCTCGCAGCCCGCTGCGTCCTTTTAGCCGCGCCGGGGGCACTGGGAACCCACCCACGCCCCCTGACATGAGATGTCGAAAGGGCTCCATCCCCGCAGCATTTCCAGCAAAGAGAGCAAAAGCACCCGCTATCTCAACCTATCCCTTCACGCATAGGAACCACCATGACCAACCGAATGACCATGACCAACGCCGTCATCGAATGTATCCTGAGCCGCAGCGCCACCAAGTACTACGACCCCACCGCCACCCTGAGCGACGACCAGATCCGCGAGCTGGTGCGAATCGGCACCACCGCGCCGACATCCTTCCACTTGCAGAACTGGCGCTTCATCGCCGTACGCACGCCGGAAGCCAAAGCTCGGTTGAGTCCGATCGCTTGGAGCCAGCCCGCAATCACCGAAGCGGCCGTTACCTTCATCGTCTGCGGCCAGTTGGCCGATTCCAGCGTCGTCCCAGAGCGTCTGGCACCGCTGGTGGAAGCGGGCATCATGCCGGCAAAGATGGTGCCGGAATGGGAAATCCCCGCACGCGATCTGTACATGGAGTACCCGCAGCGCCAGCGGGACGAGGCAGTGCGCACCGGCACCTTCGGCGCTGCGGCGATGATCTATGCGGCCCTCTCACTAGGCTTGGGTTCGACGCCGATGATCGGTTTCGATGCCGAAGCGGTGCACCGCGAGTTCGGACTGACCAAGGACGAGGTACCGGTCATGCTGTTGTCCGTAGGGACTGTGCGTCCGGGGAACTGGCCGCAGAAGCCGCGCCGGCCGGTGGCCGATGTCTTGAATCTCGTTTGATTATTAGTGAAACCAGCAAACTACAGAGAATGTGATGCCAAGGATTGCAGCTCTAAGGCCGGAACAGGTGCCGGCCGATTCGAAACCGACCCTCGATATGTTCACCAAGAATATCGGGTTCACCCCGAATATGATGGCGACTTTCGCGGCAAGCCCGATCGCGTTCAACTCATGGGCCGCCCTGCTCGGCTCCTTGAGCAAGGCGCTCGACGTGAAGACGCGTGACAGCATCGGTCTCGCTGTCTCCGAAGTGAATGGCTGCGACTACTGCCTGACGGTTCACAGCTTTACGGCCG
>NZ_LFIQ01000118.1:203972-209174 GCF_001189245.1 Bradyrhizobium pachyrhizi
TCATATGGCCAAGCTGCCGGCCAATGAAATCATTCTCGCTCGGATGGGCCATGCCAGCGACCCGAAGCGGGACGCCGCGATCCAGTTTGCGCGCAAGGTCATCACGACCCGCGGCAAGGTCAGCAACGCCGATCTGAAGGCCGTCCGCGATGCCGGCTACACGGATGCGAACGTCATCGAGATTGTCGCGCTGGTGGCCATGTACTCCCTGACGAACTTTTTCAATAACGTGTTCGATCCCGAGAAGGACTTTCCTGCCGTTGCGCCGGCTGGCTCTATCTGAACACTATCCGGTCGCATCGACGAAGTCTGAGGGGCTCAGAGCCTCCATGTAAGTGAGCTTGACGCCAGAGCCCGGAAGCACCCAGGTAACGTTTCTTGGGAACGCGTCCGGGCCTTTGGTAGGTGCACCGACCGATATCGCCGACGCTATCCGCTTTTTTCGACTCTGCACCGCTCATTACCAGCGAGGTCCCGCACGTCGACGGTAGACAAAGTGCTCGCCACCGAGCTGAACCTGCCGCTGATCGTGGATCAGCAAGAAAGCGATGCTTGATCATCCAATTTCATGCGCCAGCCGGCGTAATTCCTCGATCACTACAGCGAGCTCGCCGACGAACCACACCGGATCGACATCACGGTCAGCGGCTGACGTGGCCATGGGCGATCTCGGATCGACGTTCGGCTAAGTCGCCCTCTTCAACAAACGCGCCGGCAAATCGTGAGGACAAGCAGCCGCGCGACCGTTACACAACCGGATCAGCTCGGCTGCTCGGTCCATCGACGAAAGGCTCGCCGGCGCACCGGGCCGATCGGCGCGAAGACCGCCGCCATTCTTCGCCAAGGCGGCCACGAAGCGATCGCAAGCGTCGCGCAAAGCTGTGGCGTCAACACACAGTCACCGGAGAAGGGCTCAAGGAAGCCATGGCCGGCGCGCGGGTGGTAATCGACGTCAACAATGCGGCGTCATTCGATACCACAATGTCGAAGCTCTCGGATGAAACACTCAAGGGATCGATCTAGGCCGCCAGGTTGCCCGCGAGGACGAGGACGTCGCGCCGCTGCACAAGAAGGCGCTCGCAGCGCGCCGATCTGATCTGGGAGACCACCACGGCGCGGGCGTCTCAACGGCCCGACCGTGGAAAACGACGCTTCATACTTAAAAGCTCCGTCACGTCATGTCGATCGGCTGCGGATGAGATAGCAACTCTCAGCCATTTTCCATCAAGATATGTTTGCGCTTCATCGTAAAGCTTGACCAGCTGCGTGCGCCACTCGTAGCGCCGCGCCTCAAACTTCTCTCGCTCTGCTGTCCCCAAGACCACCTCGACCGAAAGCTTCCTGTATTCCGGCAGAAAAGTGCAGAAAGCCTTGGATCTCTTGTAACGCAGGGACCAGCCGCGCTTCTGTCCACGATAGAGCCAATCCGGCGCGAAAACGCCGGGGTAGTGTTCCTCGATCCAGTTCCGCAGTTCGGCCCAATGCTCGAACGCCTTCGGCCCGATCCAGTCGCGGACCGTGGTGTCATCGGGCGATGCTGATTTGTCGGTGATCCTGTCGCCAATTTGGGGGGACTGCTCCATGCCGCTTCCTTTACACCACTCTTTTTCGGGAAACTTGGTGGGCCGCACGATCGGCCCCTCAGTAGCGAATGAGTCCGAACAGGCCGAATAGCCTGTCCGCATCCTGCCAAGCCTCGGCAACCCTCCATCCGCCGGAGCGGGCGAGCTGCTCAAAGCTCTCCGCAGTATATTTTCGGGAGCTCTCAGTGTGGATGGTTTCCGACGTTCTGAAATTGAACGTCCGCCCACAGATTGTAACGCGCTGATCGCATAAGCTGACCAGGTGCATCTCTACGGCCTTGTCGATTTCGTTCCAGCGCGCCGCGTGCTCGAACTGCTCCAAACGAAAGTCGCCGCCCAGTTCGGTGTTGATCCGCTCAAGGAGGTTGAGGTTAAAAGCGGCCGTCACGCCCGCGCTGTCGTCGTAAGCACGGAGAAGCATATCTACGCTTTTCTGAAGGTCGACACCGATGGTGGCGCGTCCGTCGTCGCCCAGGTGTCGCCCCATCTGCGTAAGCAGGGTCTTCGCCTCGATCGCGTCCAGATTCCCCATCGTCGAGCCCGGAAAAAATCCAGTCCTGCCGCCATAGCAGCTGTCAAACGGGACTTCGAATACATCCAGGAAATTGCGCTCTACCGGGCGGACCCAGAGCGATGGGAAGCGCGAAGCGATCCTCTTCGACGTTTCTGCAAGGAAGGGGGCGGCGATATCGATCGGAACGTAGCCTCGTGGGTTACGCAACCCTGCCAGCACGAGCTCAGTCTTAACGCCAGCTCCCGCACCATATTCGATGAGGATCGCGCCAGACTCTACAAAATCGGCGATGTGACGCCCCCGCTCTCGCAAGATCGACGTTTCGGCTCGAGTCAGGTAATACTCATCCTGCCTCGTTATCTCTTCGAAAAGTGCAGATCCACGCTCGTCGTATAACCAACGGCTCGGCAATGTCTTCACATCAGCGGATAACCCGCCGACGACGTCTCGGGCGAATACATTTTCAACAGGATCGATGCTGTTAGTTACGTGAAGCATATTTTCCGCTTTCGGGGGCACGGCAGATGACGGTCGCGATAAGCTCGCGGCCGATATCATCACCGTGGATTGTTGCCTGGCGCAGCGAGTAGATTATTTGACGGGCGTCGTCAGCGGGTTGTCATTGGCATCGAGGACGAAGACGGCGAGCAGCTTTGCGGGGTCTGTCTTGCTCGCGTTGCGGCTGATCGAATGGGTCGCACCCGGCGGCTCCGACCAGCCCTCGCCTGTCCGATAGATGCGCGTCTCACCGTCGTTCACCCTCGATTCGATCGCGCCCGACATCACGTAGGCGTAGATGAAGGCCGACTTCGCATGGGTGTGGGGCAGAGAGGCCGCGCCCGGCGCATAATCGACCTCCACGGCGAGCAACGCCTTACCAGGGATATCGGGAATGGCCGCCTCAAATTTCTTTGTGACGATTTGCGCTTCGCCATCATTCGCGTGGATGGGGCGGGCCATCGAGAAGGCGAAGGCGGCGCAGGTGGCCGCGGTAATGGTTCGGATCTTCATGAGCTTTTTCCTTCTGCCCATAGGCGGTCTTCGTTCTTCATTGTTTCCTCCTGGACTTGCTCGCCAGCCGAATGCGGACACCAAACGGCTCAGTCTCGCGGGATGAAGTCAACGTGGGGCCCCGGCTCAATAACGAACACCGCGAGCGTGGCGAAAACGCTGGCGACCGCGGCGACCGCCATCGCCATGTGGAATCCTGAGAATAGCTGAGGACCGCCCTGCTGCAGGACGCCGCCGAGCAGGGCGATGGCGAAGAGCGAGCCGGCGCGCGAGACCGCACTGTTGACGCCCGACGCAGTTCCGGCGCGATCGGGTTCGACGGAGGTGAGGACGAGGGTCGTCAGCGGCGCGATCGCCAGGCTCATGCCCAGCGCCAGCAACAGGATGCCGGGGAAGATGTCCGCCCAATAGGTCGCGTTCGGACCGACTCGGAGCGCCATGGTGCATCCCAAGGCGACGACGGTGCCGCCGGCGAACAATGGCAGGCGCCGGCCGAACCGGCGGCAGAGCATACCCGCGAGCGGCGAGACGACGGTAATCAGCACCTGCAGGGGAATGAAGGCCAGGCCTGCCGCCAGCGTCGAGAGGTGCGCGCCCCGGATCATCACGAAGGGGATCAAGGTTAGCATGACCGTGAACGGCCCATAGAGGAGCGCGCTGAACAGGTTCGCGCCGACGACCGACCGCGCGGCGAAGAGGGACGGAGGCAGCATGGCGTTTTCGCCCAACCGCCGTTGGCTCACGATGAGGCCGGCGAAGCTGCCCAGACCGACGATCAGGGTAACGAGCACCCAAAGGTTCGGACCGGAACCGTTCGTCAGGCTGGTCAGCCCCGCGCCCAGGCCGCCGAGCCCGACAGTTGAAAGGACCGCCCCACCGACGTCGATCCGGGCGTCGCCGGTCGGGGCGTCCTTGGATATCCACGCGGCGCCGACGACCAGCGCGCCGGCGACGATGGGCAGGAGCATCAGAAAGGCGGTCCGCCAAGACCCGTGATCGAGGATCGCACCCGCGATCACGGGCGCGACGCCGCTGGCAACAGCCGCGGCGGCGGACCAGATCCCGACCGCACGCGCTTTCTTGTCGGCGGGAAAGGCCCGCCCGAGCACGGAAAGGCCGTTCGGCAGAATCACGGCTTCGCCCAAGCCTTGCAGGAAGCGGCCGACGATGAGCGGCGCGAAACTCGGCGCGAAACCAATCGCGGCCGCGCCCAAGCCGTAGAGAGCGATCCCCCCGAGGAAGATCCGCTTCTGTCCGAACCGGTCACCCAGAGCGCCGGCGACCAAGGTCAAGGCCGCGAGCGGCAGGAGCTCGGCGTTCATCACCCACTGCAGGTCGAGCGGCGACAGACGCATGTCTCGGCCAATCGCCGCGAGAGCGACCGTGACCACGGCGCTGCTGACGAACACGAGGCAGCCGCCCAGGCTTGACGCGGCGAGCACCTTGGTGCTGCCCTGCGCCCCGACGGCCTTCGGCTCGGACAGCGCCAGGCCGCGGTCGGCCAGAATCAGGGATGCGCTGCTCACGACCTAATCCCTCAGGTTAGGTTGCGCGATTAGCGGCGCGAACTCATTGGTCAGCAGCACGAAGCCGAGCCGCCGCGTCCGTTCGCGGATCACTCCTCGCAACATCATTGCAGCCAATCAGGGGACTGCGCTAGCCGACCTGTGAAAATCGGATGATCAAACGTCACATTCTTCCTCCTGATGAGGTGGCCGTGCTGCATGGCAGGATCTTCCGCGACGCGATGGTGACCCACGAAGAGGACAGGATCATTCGCCCTTCCCCGAGTTGGCTATGGACGAATGCGGATGATTGTCTTCCCGACGATCCGCGTGGTTGGATTGAAAGCCGCGACGGAATCTTCGAGGGTCGCTATGTTGCCGATGTTCGTCCGAAGTCGTCCGTCCCGCACCCGCTGGACGATCTCACCCAATTGGGCGCGATCTGACACGAGAACAAAGTCGATCGCCAGACCGTCGGCGGGCCGCGCCTCGGTCGGCCCGGCGATGGTCACCAGTGTTCCTCCGGGCCGGATCACGCCAGCAGAGCGCTTCGTGATGCCGCCGCCGATGACATCGAACACCAGATCGA
>NZ_LFIQ01000119.1:0-35495 GCF_001189245.1 Bradyrhizobium pachyrhizi
CAGACAAGACGGCGCCCGTCGGATGCGTACGACCGAGATCAGGGATGAGGCCCAGTACCGCGAGGTGATCGAAGCGATCCGAAAGATCGCTGGCACCGTGAGTCTAGCCAAGTGGGAATTGCTGAACTATGAGCGCAGATGAGGGCCGGAACAACGCCAGCGAACGCTAAGTTGCTGTCTTGGCAGCGCGTTCTTGGTGAGTTTCGACCAGGAACGTTGCGATAGCACCAGCGGTATTGACGGCCAGGCTGGCATGTCGAGGCGAAGGCCTCACCGGTTTGCCGCCTCGCCCGTGTGAGTCGCTCAAGCGATTGCGGAGGGTACCCAACCCGTTCACGAGATGCATCGCGCCGCCGAGTATGGCTTTGATGGGCTCCTCGGTGTGCTGGTCTGGCGCAAGGTTGAGCTTCTTGGCGGTTGTCGAATAAAGTTTCGGTAGGTCGTCCTTCTCCGCATAGGTCTCGCCTAGGTCGTCGAGAATGCGCTTGCAGACGGTTTCCAGAAGCGTCCTTGCGACGGTGATCGCTCCTTCCGGGTCGGTGTGGCGCCGAGCGAGTGCCTTCGTCCAAACCGCGTGGACACCGTCCGCATCGAATGTTTCAAGTGCATCCGACACTACGATGTCGCCCGGTGCGCGGTTGCGTCCCTCAAGGTGGTCGAAAAGAGGTGTGAAAGCCGCACGGATAATCGTTCTGCGCTCCGCATAAGTGCCAGCTTCGTATTTGATGAACTGCCAGAACGCATCGACCGTTCGACAGGTTCTCACGAACGACGGAAGAAGTGGGCTAAGCTCAGGGGTGTCCATGAACTGCCTCCGGAGATATCCATAATGCGGGCCACTCGCCGTGCCTCCGGTCGCTACGGAGATCAGCATGTTTTCGAGCATAAGCGCTTGCTCGATCGGGTCCGCGGGTATGTCATCCAACGTCATGGCGGTAAATATCACACCTCGAAGAGAAGCTCAGTCCCACATAGTGCGCACGTCGAATTCAACTCCCGGGAAGCGCTCTTTCATGACCTGGCTGGCCGCTGTAACGCCCGCCTCTGCTACGGAAAGTGCCTGATCTTTGCTCCGCCCGTGCCTTCCGAAATCGGACACACGATACCCAATGCCGCCGATCACTGTGGTCTCGCCCAAAGCAATCAGCGCTGAAACCACGGGCGATTGCGAATCGCAAATGACGAGGTCGGCCCAGCCGCATGCATCTGCTACGAACTTGCCGCCATCTACGTATCGAGCTGTGAGAAGAAAGCTTTCGACCGCGGCCTCTGCGGCAATGTGGGCCTCCGCCAACGCCGATTTGACAGCAGCGATAAGTTCAGGCGTTGCCTCGGGCTGATCAAATGACTTGAGGGAATTGGAAGGCAGATCCTCGAGCCGGAGGTTCGTGGGATCTGCGGTCGAGGGTATTGCAGCGAGCTGCTCCAGAGACAGAATACGGGTACCAAGCAGGGCTTTGTGTCTGTATTCGTGACCACAGTTGTGAGCGCCCGCATCGTGATATTGCTTGAGGAGTTCAAGAACGCGATGCGCTTCGCGATCAGAAGGTACAACGATCATAATCTGAGTGAACTTTACCGGCTCTCCCTTAAGCCAGACAGGAAGGCCAGGACATGAACACGCGTCGTCACTGTCGGCCCAACGCCATTCTCGTTCATGGGACCAGTCAATCGGCCGCTTTGGATCAAGATTCATCGCGACGTAGCGATACTGCTCCTGCTCAGCGATGCCGCAGGACGGATCAAGCTTTCTCGGCCACGAGTAATGCGGTGGGAGTCGAAGGGGTTTGGATATCTCGTTATGGGGGCCACTCAGACCATAGATGACCGGTCTGCCGCCCGCTGCGAAGAATTCCTGTTTCAGCAAACCGATCGCATAGGCCCCGACGTATTCCCTCGATCGCTGTTTTGCGTATTCGATCAGTCCGTAGAGTGGCATTTCAGTGAAACAGCACGCTGATCGCGGTCCATATATTGTGGGACGATCATTCCGAAACGACCATCCCGACCGAATATGCCCGTCGGATATGATTTTGAGGAGGACCGAGAATGCTTCGGCGTCCGGCTCAAGGCAGTAGTCGTCATCGGCCCATTCCCATTGCTCAAAGCGAGAACGGGATGCGTGATCTTCGTGAAAGGGAAAGAATGGGGTATCCTCTCCCTCGTTTATATTGTACGCAGGGTCGTTTGCAGTATTTCTGTCGTGAACGAAGTGCATGACCCAACTGGTCATGTCCTTTCTGCTTCCAATCATTTCAATCCCCTAGGCGCTGTTGCGCGACCTGGTGCATAGCGCCAAGCCCCCAACGAAATGAGTGCGGTGAATCGGTTCGCATCAGGCTCATGTCGCGGCTGTATTCTTTGACGTTGGCTTTGACCGATCCTCAATCTGGAATTTGCAGCCGTTCCAAAGCTCCTCGGCGCATTTCTTGTCGATCTTCCGCGACTCATCGAACGACACGCTTATCCCGTTCACCCACGAGTATAGCAACTGGATGATCGCCAGCGATCCATCGAGGATAGGCTTCTCGTCGCCGACCTTCATCGGCGCAATGATGTCGCCGCTCCGTTCCGCATTGGATTGTGTCAAGTAATGGGCAATGTGCTTGTCACGCAAATTCTTGATGGACTTGAGCCCCTCGGATGACTTGATCTTGCGGGCGGCAGCTATCGCGCCGCGCAGCCCTTGAGCGGCATTGGTCGCATGTTCCTCGCCGCGCTCTCGGTTGGCTTCCTTCAGCAGCTCAAGCGTCGCCTCATCAATTTTCTTACCATCGGTTGGCTCGGGTAAACTGATGTATTGGGCGCGCGCATTCTCAGCCAACGCTGCGATGACCTTGTCGTCATCAATTAGCTCCACGACGGTCATGATCGCTTCTTTGTCAATGTAAGCTTGATCCCAGAGCGCGCATAGCCTCACCATCTCGATCTGATGCATGGCTTCCCGGAAGACATTGAAAGCGTTCGCAGCATAGGACCGCGGAATTTGCTTCGACAGCTGATCCGAATAGACAACGATCGCGTTGTTTTCCCGGATGTCGAGCAGGTAATGTGCGTGATCGACCAAGCGCTCGGTCAGCCGCTTGGCCTCGGCGATACGCTTATTGACGTCCCAAGTGTCGTACACCTGCCGACCTCCCTACAAGATTTGTTAGTAACGACGACCTTAGCCGCCCTGATACCAACCCCAGTACTTTGAGTCGCGCCTTACGACGCTATTGCTGTGACGGTTGGTCAGGCCTTATCCACCTGCGGGCTGCTTAGCCTCTCGACCATCTCTCTGATCGGGAGAACGTTCTCAAAAAACCTTTCAAACGCCTCATAGAGCGCCTTGCCCCAGTGCTCGCTGTCCTTGGCATCAAGAAACTCGATCAAGCGCTTATCAAAGGGATCTTCCTGGTAGTGGAAGACCGCATTGCGAAATCGACGAAGACGAGCTTCGTAGTCGTTTGCACCAAGCAGCGCATCTATGGCTTCATCTTTCAATCCAAGCTCGCGATATCCCTTGATCACGACATAGAACAGCCCGTAGAAGACTGCCATCGTCTGCACTTGGGACCATTTCTGGGCTTGCGCGACCAACTGCGGCGGCATGCCTTCCGGAGCTTTGATTTCCAGGTGCATGCGCTCTTTCACCGCGTCGGCAGTGATCCAGTGCTTGTGAAGGGAAGCTATCGGCAGGCGCACTGCCTTCCGATCGTCGTCGTTGGTCTGCATGTGATGGACACTCTTGAGGATGTTCTGGCGCGAGCTATTAAGCTCCAACGGCTACCACCAGTTGCGTCGCCATGGTAGCCTCTTCGCGGCAGGGGGAGGTACGGCTTGCGAATCGTCCACGTCGAGGTAGTCAATTTCAGAGGAATCAAGCAGCTCTCGTGGCATCCGGCACCTGGCACCAATTGCTTGGTGGGTCCGGGCGATTCGGGGAAGACGACTGTTCTCGATGCCATCGAGCTGGCGTTTGCTCCGCGCAACAGCGTCACCTTCGACGACACCGATTTCTACGCCGTGGACCCGAAAGCCAACCCGATCGCCATCACGGTCACTATCGGCGGTCTACCCACTGAATTCCTGAAGGAGGATCGCTACGGCCATTACCTCAGAGGGTGGGATGAGGCCGGTAAGACGCTGGAAGATGAGCCGGATGAGGAACAGTCGGGGCTCGAACATGTGCTTTCGTTAAGGCTCACCGTCGACCACAGCCTCGAGGCCGAGTGGACACTGTTCAACGAACGGGTCAGGCAGGGCCAGTTGAGCACCAGGGCGCTGGCCTTCCAGGATCGCCAGGACATCGCGCCAAGCCGGCTCGGGCCTTATGCAGACCGGCATCTGGGCTGGGGGCGGCAGTCGGTGCTCAACCGGATAACCAAGGGTCCGGCGGCATCCCGCGGGCTGATGGCGGAAGCGGGACGTGTCGCGCGCCAGGAATTCTCGAAAGACTCGCAAACGCTATTCGCTGACACGATAAAGGAGGCAAAGCTGGCCGCCCAGCGGCTCGGCGTGCCGGTGGGTGACCGGCTTCACGCGATGCTCGACGTCCAGGCCATGGGGCTGTCCGGTGGCGGTATCTCCCTGCATGATGGCGACCTGCCGCTGCGACGGCTGGGCGTGGGTTCGTCGCGCCTGTTCACGGCCGCGCTGCAGGACTACGCCAGAGCCAAGGCGTCGGTGGCGCTTATCGACGAGGTCGAACACGGCCTGGAGCCGCACCGCATATCCAGGCTGCTGCGGGAGTTGAAGAAGGACAAAGCCGAGGGCAAGACCAAAGCCCAGGTGTTCATGACCACGCACTCCCCAGTGGTCCTCCAAGAACTCAGCGTCGGCGAATTGTATATCGTCCGTCGCCATCCCAAGACGGGCGCAGCAACCATCGTTCCTGCCAACACGCCTTTCCCGGGGCTGGACGTACAGTCCCAGCCGCGGGCAAACCCGCAGGCCTACCTGGCGCCGGCCATTCTGGTCTGTGAAGGAAAGACCGAGGTTGGGCTGGTCAGAGGTCTCGACGACTACTGGGTCAGCAAGGAACACCTGCCGTTCTCTACTGCCGGGGTTGTGCCGGTGTCCGGCGGCGGCGTCGACAAGGCGCCGGTGACCGCCGGATACTTCCGCGCGCTGGGCTATCGAGTCGGCCTCCTGCTCGATAGCGACTGCGAACCAAAGGACGCCAAGATTCTGGGCGAACTCAGCTCAGCTGGCGTAACGATCTTTCGCTGGGCCCCGGGCCACGCGACGGAAGATCACCTGTTCCGGGATCTTCCAACTGACGCGGTAGCCACGCTCATCAAGGCCGCAGCGGCCATTCAGGAGAGCGATCAAACGTTTCTCGACCGCCTCTCCAGCAAATATTCCAAAAAGCGGTTTAAATCGGTCGCAGAAGTCCAAAAGGCTGCGGATGATCCCGAACTTCGCGCTGCCCTCGGCGATCTTACAAAGTCGCGGGGCAAGCCGGGTGAGCGCGGGTGGTTCAAGGACATCAGCCATGCCGAGTGGATCGGACGCAGGCACGTCGGCCCGCACCTCGACAAGCTGAAGGGCAAGTTTCCTGAGACAATCGCTGAAATTCGGGCTTGGGTAGACCGTGAGCAATGAGCCCATCGTCGACGCGGTTCTGAGTTCGAGGCTCGGGTCCGTAGTTGCGCCCGCCGGCTGCGGCAAGACCGATTGCATTGCCGACGTGGTGAAGGCCGCGGGCGGCCCGGCCAAATGCCTGGTGCTCACACACACTCTGGCCGGCGTGGATTCACTGCGTCAGCGGTTGAAGGAGAAAGGCGTCAGCCTTCATCGCACGGACCTGGAGACGATTGCCGGCTGGTCCTTGAGATTTGCGGCAGCGTTCCCGCGGAGGTCAGGCCTCGAAGCCCGCGAGCCCCGCGGTGAGGAATGGCCGGCTGTATACGCCGCTGCCACACAGCTTATTCGCGGTGGATTCGTCACCGGGGTTCTGAAAGCGTCTTACCAACGCGTGCTCGTGGACGAATATCAGGATTGCACCGTTGATCAGCACGCCCTGATCCTCGCGCTGTCGCAGCACCTGCCGACTTGCATATTTGGCGATCCGCTGCAGGCGATATTCGGCTTTCGCAATGAACAGTTTGCAGATTGGAAGGCCGTCACCACCGACTTTCCACAAATCGGCGCGCTCAAAGAGCCCTGGCGATGGAAGCGGGTAAAGAACGACAAGCTCGGGTGCTGGCTCATCGGCATCCGTGACCAGCTGGAGCAGCTAGACCGCGTCGATCTGGCCGCGGCGCCGAGATGCGTGTCACGCATCATTCCGCAGTCGTTGACCAGGCAAGGTCTGCTCAAGGCGAACCTGTCGGCAGGACGTTCGGTCAAGCTTCGCGGCACCGAGACGCTGATTGTCATCGGCGACAAGGCCAGCGAGCTCATCCGCGGATCACTCGCCGCGAAGCTGAAATGCTGCGCAATCGAGCCGGTAGCCTGTCAGACCCTGGCCAGCTTCCTGGGGGATATTGAGACTTGTGCGGCGCGGGATCGGCTTACTGCGGTCCTTGATCTGGCAGCCGGTGCCATGTCGGGCCTGGCGAGAACCGCCTTCGAGCGCCGGGTGGTCCGCCTGGCGGGGGGATGGAAGCCAAGGAACAGGCTCACTGAGGCCGAGCGCGCCGCGCTTGATCTCCTCGCATCGAACGAACTCGCGCACGTCCTCAGCCTCCTGGAGTGCCTGCGACGGCAGCCCGGCGTGGTGGCCTTCCGGAGAGAGCTGTTATCGGCCGTGCAGAATACCCTCAGGCTGGTGGTCCGGGGCGAGCACTCAACTCTAGCCGAAGCCGCCTGGCACGTTCAGAACAAGATGCGGCACGCCGGGCGGCGTATGGCGCAGCGGTCTGTCGGGAGCACACTCCTGGTAAAGGGCCTGCAATTCGACCACGCCATCATCGTTGCAACAGAGAAGCTGAGCCGCAACGACCTTTACGTGGCGCTCACCCGCGCTTCGCGGACGATCACTATCGTTTCGGCCACGCCAATGTTGGGCATGAAATCGGCGCCTTTGCAGAATTCGAGCAAGCGGAGGCGCGCGAACCATGAATAATCATGCCAGCAACCACTTTCTGCTGACCTGCTAGCATAGGCACTCGGATGCTCTTGTTCCTCGCCTCCGTCATCGAACAGCTCGACCTCGCGCTGGAGCAAATCTCCAAGGGGGACGTCCACTACGCCCGCTTTGGCATCATGCTTACGGACAACGCCGTCGAGTTGATCCTTCATCAAATTGCGAAGGATAAAGCTTCAGATCTCAAAATGTACGCGTGGCAGAAAGAGACGTACGAGCATCAAGCGGTATTGGATAACGCATTGGGCCGTAATTTTGATGCGAAAATAAGATTCGCGAAGATCGCGGGCAGCCTATCGGATGAGACCGCTCAGACCATCACGATCATGCACGGCTATCGAAATGAGGTCTACCATGTAGGCCTCAAGCATGAATCACTACTGCCGGCGCTCGCACCGTTCTATTTCGATGTCGCATGTGGCTACCTGAGCTCATACAGGCCAAAAGGCTTGGGTTGGAGTTCAAACCAGAAATTGCCGGAGCGATCAAAGAAGTATTTCAAGGAGGACCCCTTCTTCACGGTGGGGTTCGATGACTTCTCAAACGGTTGTAAGGCGCTCCGTCAAGCATGCAATCACGATCCACGTCACACGATTGCTTCTCTCGCCGATGAAATGGACGACGTTATAAAACAGCAAGACGTCGGAATCCGCATCATAGCGGAGGGCGTTTACGAAGGACAGCAGACAACACGCGACCTTGCCGTTCTCGATACTCAGGCCTGGCGCCTGGCCTTCTCGAAAGAAGGCAAAGAGTTCGCTGCGCAAAGAGGTTGGAGTGGCAACTTGCTCCAATTTATCGCGTGGCTCCGATCCAACTACCCTCACAAGTTTCGATCCGACCCGATCGCATCATGGAAAGCACAAGCAAGGCGTTTGCGTGCTGGCAAGAACCCACACGCTGCATTGTCAACATATCAATCCTTTATGGCGTCGACATCGGACCTTCGCGAGGCAATCGACGAGTCCGCGGCGGCGGCTGAACGGGAAATTGACGCTCTGATCGATCGAGCACGAGGCAAATGATCAAGCCGGCTCGGGCTCGCGTAATCCTGCCGCGAGCCTACGCGCAGCTCCTAATAAGGTTGGCAAGTTATCCTGCGTGATACTCCAGATCAGCTCGGGATCGACGTCGCGATATTCATGGCGCAGGAAGTTGCCCAGGGTCTCGATTTTGCGCCAAGCGATGCCGGCTGCGGCTTCTTTCACCTCGGCAGGCAAGGTCTTGGCGGCCTCCGATATGATGAGTAGCCCATGCTCGACGGCGCGCCGGAGCAACCAGGAATCTCGAAAGTCTTCGTACGGGCATCCCTCCAGGGCACCTTCAATAGCCTCGATCTCCGCGATGATGTGCTGGAGTCGCACGGCCGGGGTCTTAGTGGATGCCATCAGAAAACGCGGATAGCCTCGCGCTCGACATGTGCCCGGATGAACTTAGACAGTCCGGTCCGCGTTCCGTAGTCGACGTTGATTGGTAGTGCGGCCTGCAGGACATCGTAGGCGCCGACGAAAGCATCGAGGTCCAGCTCGCTGCCGGGCGCCCTATCGACGAACACGTCGACGTCAGAGTCTGGCCCCGCTTCATTTCTGGCATAGGACCCGAACAGATAGAGCCCGGCTACGCCAAAGGCCCGCAATTCCGGCTCTACGGACTTCAAACGTGAAATGACTTCAGCTGTCTGCATGCGTGCATCTTATCACGACCATATGGATTTCGGCAAAAGCGCATTCTGACACGGCCCGGTTCTTTAATGGACGGAGCAATCGCAATTGCGACGATACGATTTTGCCTTCATGGAAGGTGATCAGAAAAGGCTGTATGCTTCGTGGCGGCAGAGCCGCTTACTTTTCGCCTTTTCGCTGGCGCCGCGCCAACTTCACGTAGGTGAACCATGAGTAACGAGCAAGACGATCAGAAGCCGATCAAGCCCCCAGAGCAAAACCATCCGGACAATAGGGTACGGAGCTTAGTGGAAGCATTGGCCGGCGAAGTCCCGCTTGGCGGCATGGTAGTCAAGCTGGCGGGCGATCTGGTCCCAACCCCGGCACAGAAAGCTCGCACCGAATGGGAAGGTGCAATCTCGGAACGAACCAACGAACATTCCGAACGGCTAGACCGGCATACGCAAATGCTAGCGCCAAGTACAACGCTGGTTGGTATCAGCGTGGACCTAGCCGTGGCTCTCGCCCGCGCACCCGGCGACGGTATGGCCGGGCGAGGTCTCACCCTTGACGATCTGTGCAAGCTGCTGCCCGGAGCTAATCGAGAGGACGTCGAAAAAGCCGCTTTCGATCTGAATTCCCTGAGCTTGACCGACGTTGAGCGGGCGTTCGGTGGGCATTGGTGGCTACGGCTAAACCAAAGATTCTACGAGCAGGTCGACCATCAAGTCATGGGCTGGAAATCCACGACGGAGCAGGATGCCCGCACGTTGGCAAAGCTCCTCCTGGAAGATGAGCGGCGAACACGTACGTCTGCGCTCCACGCGGCCAGCGGCTGGGAAAAGCGCCGTTTCAATCCAGCATTCCGACGACTTTTGAGGGTCATCCCGAATGAGCGCGCAAGCCAGGAAAGGCAGCCGGACTATCCGTCGAGCAGCATTTTCCTATTGGACGAAGACAAGGCTTTACTACGCAGGTTCATTGCGGCGCGCTAGGCATTTCCGGCCCGAGGCTTGGACGGGCAACGTTGCCTTAGGTCATCGCAAGCACCCCCGAAACCTATAGCTCACCTATCTAAATCCGATGACGCAATCTACGCCGCCGCTCCACCTTCCCCTGCCTTTATCATCGACACAAGTTGGAAAGCGTAGTCGGTCATGAAGATGACGTTGAGCGAGTTCCAGAAGGAATTGTAGACCACTAAGCCATGAATGGCAGCATGCCGGTTCGGAACCGGATCGCTTTCGAGCCGGGCGCGATTCGTGTCGTCAACCTTGATGTAGAGGTGCTCCGTTAGACGCTGGTAAAGGCCGAGGGCGAAATAGCCACGCGGATTTGTGGCGGTGATTGGCAGCGATTCCGCGGGCTTACCGACGACCGCAGCGACATGAATAGTGCCAGTGGCATTACCTTTTAACTCCACCCGGGCCACTCGCTCAATCTCGGGTAACAACAGGCGGCAGACGGCACGATAATGGCCGTTAGCGTGAGCTTCCAAGCCCTCTGCGAGTGCAGCTTTTGCTTCATCATCCACGCTGAGCAATTGAACACGCTTCCGGATGTTGTCGCCAACTTCGTTCCAGTTCGCGATATAATGATCTTGCAGTGCAGCCTTAATCGCATCATCGTCCTGACTGTCGAGAAGCAACACCGGCGTGGAAGCGTGCGGCAGGACCCCTATTCGATCTAATGTATGCTTTCGTTGATCGGTTTTTGCGAGTTCTTCCCACTGTGCCCATTGTTCGGGTGATGGTGCGAAACGGTCAAAGAACTCCTCCGCCTTTTTGCCTGCCTCCGCTAACGCCTTGGTAAACCTTTGCGTGTCCTCCGGGAGCTGTTCGAGCCGTCGAGCCAGATCTGCAAGGGGCTGCATCTGCTTCGCAAACCGCCTCTCCCACTCAGGGAAGATGGCCAGCGCATCGCTTTGCTTCTTGATGAAGGCAGAAAAATCTAGCAACGGGGCTTGCAGTGGCTCGAGCTTTTTCAGGGTCTGTAGCGCCTTAGCAGCGGCATCAAGCCTGTCCATTAGTCTCGGATCGATTTTCGGGATCTTACCTCCTGGAAATGCATTTATTGCCTTGGCGGCAGCTTCGAGCTGAGCGAGCAACCGCGGATCAACTTCCTTTGCCATTTCCCCTCCCCTGCGCCGCTGCCCAATAATCGGCAATCTGCGCGTCGCAACGTCGTAAATGCGATTCCCTGATGCGCCTGACTATGGGACCCCGCGCACGTGCTGCATCGTCAACTCTTCATGCACCTTTCCGTCTTCCCAACTCATCGTGAGCCAGCTGGTCGACCTGGGATACGATATTACGATTCTACCCGGCCGATACTTCGCTCCCCGTAAGAAAGGATACTTGCTGACATCGAGTGGTTCGAGCAACAACACGAAGCCCAAGCCTAAGATGCTGAGCGCCAGCGCTTCAATATCCTCTTGCGTGTTCGTAAGCGGCTGCAATTGAAAGCGCGGGTGGTTCAACATTCGATCGCCCGCATTCATGATGCAATAGAGCCCAGCTCCATCCGGCCAATGGCGCGGATCGTCCAGCATATCCAGTATCGTTGAGTCGCGCGAGAACGTACCTGCTAGGGGCGTCCGTCCCCTGGCGAGGTTCTTCGACACCGCGGCGGCCTTGGCTGTCTTCAGGAGCCACCGCTCAAGATCATGCCCTGACACAAGGGCATGCCTCATTCCCTCGTCGCGTTCGAGATACGATTTCAGCGACGCAAAAAAGTATTGCGCCGCGTCGTCGAGCGGGTGCAAGGCGCTATTGTGTTTGGTGCATAAGCAATTCGTTCGCAGACTCTGGGGTGCCAGGATCTTCTCCTCGTCGGGCGCAAGCCACGGTAGGCCGGCAATCGAAAAATCGCCATCGCCCTTCAAAACGCGGATGACCGACTCTGAGATAATGTGTTCGCCCGAGATCGGGGCAACACATGAGCCCAGTTCCTTCATGTAGCACTTGGCCACGCTCGCCGTCTTTGGAAGAGCCTTTAGCCCGAGAGTGGTGGCGGGCTTATGCCACTCTTTGCCATTGAAACAGCAAAGGCGCGCTGCCTTTCTCGATCCGCACGGGCAAGGGCCGTTTAGAACCGCCTCTCGTTTTCGCCTCGCCTCCCCCATAGGCCCGTCCCTGAATTGCTTGAGTCTTAGCGATAGCCCTTCTTGAGCTTACGCGTCCAGTTCGACGCCATAGCGATGTCGGCCACACCTCGGCTCCGGTACGTTTCGATGCGAACCGTACCGGCACGGCCGATGCGGCCCCATTCCCGGACAAGCGAGCATTCACCGAACAGTGTCGGCTGTACATCCAGCTTGTAGAATCGAGCCATGTTGCGGTGGTTATCGATGCGGGTGAGCATGATGGCGGTCATGCGATTTCCTCCTCTTCCTGTTTTTTTGACTGGTTCTGGAATCTCTGTGGCCGGCCCGATGCCGAGCAAGCGCTTCGCGTCGTCCCGCAGGTCACCTTTTGGCGAAACGAAGCGATAGAGCGTCTGGCGCGTGATGCCGAGCTCCTCGCAGAGCTTGCCGACCTGCGTGTCGCGGTTTGCCATCCCGGCCTGGGCCAGCCGCACCTTTGCCGGCGTCATCTTGAACTTGCGCCCCCCTCGCCGGCCGCGGGCCCGGGCTGACGCGAGGCCAGCGCGCGTGCGCTCCGAAATCAGCTCACGCTCGAACTCGGCCAGCGCTGCGAAGATCCCGAACACGAGCTTGCCGCTCGCCGTCGTGGTATCGATCGACGAACCGTGACCGGTCAGTACTTTAAAGCCGGCGCCGCGCTCGACCAGGTCATGGACAGTATTGACGAGGTGGCGCAGATCCCGGCCAAGGCGGTCAAGCTTCCAGACGACCAGGATGTCACCCTCGCGCACGGCCTTCAGGCAAGCTGCCAGCCCCGGCCGATCATCGCGGCGACCCGAGGCGAGGTCCTGATAGAGGTGTTCGGATTTGATGCCGGCCGCGAGCAGCGCATCCTTCTGCAAGTCCAAAGTTTGAGAGCCATCCGCTTTGGATACCCTCATGTAGCCGAGTTGCATCTTCCTCCTGTCACTCAAACGTTCGGTTAGGTGACAGTCCCGGCAAGTTGCCGCATCAGACGAAACTCTGTCGCTTATCCCGTATTACAAACTAAGGCCCGCAAACGGATGCCGACAAGTCGTTGAGTGACGTTCCTGATTGGTTGTGTTGCAGAGTTGTCATTCTGGAACTGCCTTCACTGGCCAGCCGAAGTTCTTTTCTCGGGAACGACACGTTGTGGCAGATGCGTGCACGCCAAGCTATCTGCGCTCAATTGGGTCCTAGGCGACCAATGGGACATGCTTGACACCCTAGGCCGCGGTGATTCGCAACGGTTTTAACGACGGTCAAAGCCCCAGCGAAGTCGAACGCCTGTTCCCATGCTGTTCTTTTGACTCCGCAACGCACACTTTCGACGAGTCACCCCTTGCATTACAACCAGAATCATGTACTGGGTACACCACTGAGTGTTCGGCAGCATTGGGGGGGCAGAAACTGTCGGGCAGCGAGTGGCGAGCTGAGCGCCACAAAGGAGATTAAGCATGAACCGCGTGATCGTGACTGTGCTTGATGAATGCGAGAGGAACTTTAACGCCGTAAATTGTCCGCCGCTTATGCGGAGCCGGATCGTGAATGACATCACCACGATGCCGACGCTCGGCCCGTGCATCATTCCGCTTTTTGAGGAGCCTGGCTTGATGCCGAATGCCGGCTTCTATTTGCGGCGTTACGAATGGCTTGGGGTCGAAGGGTATTCGCTCCACTTGTATCTCTCGCGCTTTTTCCCAGTCGCAATCTGGAATTTCCTCCAGCCTGCAGAGTGCGAACGTATCCGACGGGATGCAACAATCCGCGGCTGGCTGTTGGAGAAGGGTTTGGCTGTTTATCGCGAGCTAACAAAGGAGAGCGAAGATGACTGACACTGACATCGTCAACCGACTAACGCCTGCCAACTATATTCGTTGCCGAGTGCATCGCGGTGGCTCCTAGGTGGGGATTGCTGCTTTCTAGCCCTAGGTATATAATCCCATACCTAGATCTGCACTCAATCTGAGGATTACGTTTATGGAGACCATCAAAAGGGCAGCAGCCGAGGCTGTCGAGCATGCTCGTATTGTAACTCGGGGAGGGCGCCGGTGGAGGCAACCTACGCCTGCTCAGATCAAGGCTCTGCGAGTCTCGCTGAACATGAGCCAAGCGGAGTTTGCCCGGACATTTGGATTCGACCTTGACGCGCTGAAGTCGTGGGAGCTGGATCGCCGACAGGCGGACCCCCAAAATTCGTTGCTGTTCGCAATGATCGAGACTGACGCGAATTTCGTGAAGGCTGCGGTCCAACGCGTAACGTTGGAAGACGCTTAGCTCCCAGATGCAATAGGTAGGCCTCCTCGATGGAGGCCTACTTTTTTGTATCTCTATTTTTTTGGCGATGGTGAGCCGTGATATGCACCCGGGGCACGCATCAGCGATAGCCGTGCCGAAGGCAGAAGCGTGACCGAGTGCCTCCGGCGAGGGGTTCGATCTGTCTCATGCGGGGGATTGTCACCCGCATGGGCGGAGACAAAGCAGTATCTCTAACGGAGATCCGCGTGACCCCGGGCGCACCCCAACGACACACTTAGACCGCACGAGATCGGTCAGTCGAGTGAAGCGGCTGGGCTACCGGGTCTGAGAGGTTCGATACCGCCGTCCGAAAGGCCGCGATTGGGGCGATATCTGGAATCTTATACGCTGGCGAGACACGAACGTTGGTTTGGCTGTTTCCTTCTATGCAAGTGATCTTCATCAGCTCCGCCCTGTATTTGCGTCTGCGGTCTCGCTGATTCGCCCAACTGACTACGCCTGCAAGTGAGTTGGGCTGGAAGAACTGCTCAACCTCTTGAAGTTGCCTTATCGTATCTTCAATGCGGGAGAGCAGAGACTGTAAGCGGCCGAGTGTGCTGTTGATGTCCCGATCAATCTCGACCTTACTGACCACTAACATGGCCAGTTTGGAAATCTCGGCCGCCAACTCCTTCAGGCCGCGCTGTGGATCGGTAAAACCGTCAAACAGCGTCTTGGGCAGCCTCGTCTGTCCGACGCGTCCGCCGCCGTTGTTTGTATGCCACTCCAGTTGATCCCAAAGCCACGGCAAACTCTTCCGAAACCGGCTTTTGAGCTCTACATAGCGGTCAAAGACCTCGGCCGTTGAGAACGTCTCCAGCCATTCCAAAAAAGGATCGACGACGGCTCTAATTTGCGTGATGCGCCGCAGAATTGCCTGCCGATCAACCGCTGCGTCGTAATCCTTCCTGAGCGCGGCGAAGTTAGCGCCGTAAATGTGCACGCCGCAGATGTGCCCCACAAGGAAACGCAGACCTCCCTTGTTTATAACCAGTCCGGCAAGATGAGGTTGATGGCAGTGCGTGCACCGCATCTTCTCGTGCTCGGACTTGCGCAGGTCGTAGCCATACTCAACGAAGGATTCCGATGCACCCTCCGGGACAGTCGATACTAAGTTTGCCAGGTTTTCCGGATCATCGGTCGTCAGTTCCACAGCCAAGAGCTGCGCGTCACTAACCGTTTCCCAATATCGTTTCGTCATTCCATGCTCCGAATCGGTAGCTGAACGCACGAGGGCAACGCGTGTACCGGCAATTTGAAGATTCGGCAATCGCTCCACCGGATCAGCAAATGCCAAATTCAGGGTGCGAAACAACACGGATCGCCTGTCGCGGGATTTCCGCGTACTAATTGCCGCCCACAGACTGCGTAGGACTTGCGAACGGCCATTTTACGCCAATGAGGTTGCGGACGCCGTCGGGCCTATGGCCGAGAAAATAGCCGAAGGTGTCCGCCGGCACATCCAATCGGTTCGCCTGTGCAAATTCCAACATCTTCGCGCGTTGTGCATTCACGACCCGCAGCACGTCGGTATCAACGGTGTCATGCGCAATCAGGCGCACGCACTTCCCATCCGCGAGATGAAATACGCCGAGTTCGCTGCTTGTGCCCGAATGTTCAACGCCCATTTGCGAATCAGTGATGCACAAACTCACGACGGTCGTGAACCCATCGCCCGCTGCGGCAATGTATCGAACATCCTTCCAGTTCCTTTCTGAGCGCTGTTCTTTGGCCAGGACAAACTCGGAAGCCGGGAAATACATGCTGAATGCAACAACAACATCGGTCATTACCGGCGGCGGCTTATCCCAGAAAATCGGAAACGAACCCTAGTGACACATCTTCTTTGAGGGCGAGCATTATGGCATTTGGGTGCACTCCAAAGACGCACCCTTTGCGGCCCCTCTGGCATTCGCAACACTCACTCAAGCGGACGCAGGGAGAGTAGGTAACTTGGTCGCCAGGTCGTTCGCAAAAAGATGGCACGCGAAGGCAATTTCACCGAATTCGGCAGCGTTAAAGGCGACCTTCTCGCCCAAGGCATACGTTCTGGCGCGGGTTTCCCGCTTTATCAATATCTCGGCGAGGCCGGTGTGCTCGTGCGTGTCGATAATCACGCCAGGGGCCAGCTCAATTTCCTCGCCGGCCGGGTTCACGTAGAACATCTTGAGGCGCGGCAACGTCAAGGTGAGGTTTCCGGCGTGATCGACATCTTCGGTGCCGACCGTGCCACCCCGGTGTTCGAGGCAATTGCGAACCTTCTGGAAGGACGTAAATTCATCGGCGAACGTCAAAGTTGCCGTTAAACCCGCGTTGACCTCAGCCATTAGTGCGGGAAACAGCAACCGTCCCGCTCGCCTCCGGATAGCAGCAACTTTGGCTTGGAATTCGCCCCAAGTGGTCTGAGTTTGCTGAACTTTAAGAAGCTCTAGATAGAATATTGCCTCCTCGAGCGACTCGCGCACACCCCGCGCCAGTTCCTGAAACCCTTTCGAAAGCATCCAATTTTCATAGAGTCCAAACCGCTCCGCGGCGCTCATGTCAGGGCCTGTGAACCTGTACGCTAGCGCGTTCGTGACGATTTCTGGCTGTTTGGACAGGTCGCTGCCGACGGCCGACTGCAGACAGAAGGTCACGATTTCGCAGCACTGCCAGGCAGCCCGCTGCGCTGGCGCAGCAACTCCATTGGCGTTCAAACTGATTTGCAGCTGTTGCATAGCCGGCTCCCCTTGCCAGCAGAGTACCACCCTTTTATGGGCGCCACATTTCCAGCTGTTGCGTGATAGGGTTCCTGATTAGCTGTGTTGCAGAGTGGTCGTCTTAGGTCGCCCTTCCTCGGCGGGCAGAAGGTCCTTTCACCGGAAAAAATTGGTAGGTTCTGCCTAAGACGAGATCTCGAAGGTGATGCAAACTGTCAGCTCAAAGGAATGGGACCTAACGGCCCTGGCCGACGACGAGCGCCGCGCACGACTTCTCAATGCTCCTTCACCACGCGAGCTGATCGAAGCGGTCGTCAAGGACGCTGAGCATTCAGCCAGTCAGGGCAAAGTATGGCTCAGATGGGAGCCCGCAATCGATCCAGCTGCTCCACCCGAACTCGCGCGACTCTGGGCGCAAATTCCCGTTGCTGAAGGCGTTTTCGACCAGCTCTTTAACGGTTATAGCGGCTACCGTGCTCAATACTATCTTTCACCCAGCGATGGTCTCATTTTCAACCGCGCTATCGTCGACGGCCTCATCCCCGCCGTTAAAGAGGCATACGCCATTACTCCCCTTGCCGTACCCTTCGACTTGTTGGAGCAATCTGTTCGTGAGGCGCACTCAAAGATTTGGATATTCAAGGATCAGGACGCATTCGACGAGGCACCGGAAAACATTTTGAATCCACCGCGCTGGGTCGCCAACCAAGCGACCCGCGGCCGGCGCATCCCGCTTCCGGCTCACTTGTCGATCGACCTAAAGGGAACGTTTATCAACCCGATGACGGGAAAGCCGTGGGTGCACGAATATAAGCTCGACCGTGCTGAAGACCTTTATGCGAAAGGGTTTGCTTAACGCCCTGGTTGCCGAACGCGCTCAGACGAGGGCCACCAAGGGGGTCATCGGAGACCGATGCGTTCTACGGCCGCTTCGGCGATCTCTTTCGGAGTGCCGGCCTCGGCGGCCTCTACAACCTTACGGGCTACCTACAGCAAAGCGTACGGGTGTATTTCTGAAGGACATTCTTACTCCATTGGATATCAATACTCCTGGTTCTTGCTCGACAGCTTCCACGGGGATGTCTTGCGCTAGCTCACTTCCGCAAACGCAACCCTACAAACAAAACGACAATAAAAAACGCCGCACCGATCGCGGTCGTTCCCTGAGCATTGAGGCTTAAAAACCCCAGCGAGACTTCCAACTTATCCATGACACAGCTCTCCTTTTAGAAGGTTTCAGAGCTGTCTTGCGGGGCGATTTAGATATGTGGACCTTTTCCGGAATGCTTGGCAAGGGGGGCAGTTAGGTAAAATGTAAGCTTGGCCTAGAATGTAGACCGAAACGTACATCCCTATAGACCAGAACCTACATTTGCGTGGTCATTGCTGTGAACATGCAAAGTACGCCGTGCAATTAATTGCATTGGTCGTTGCGATGAGGCGAGCGTTCGGCCCCCTGTTGAACGAGTGATTCGCGATGCACATGGCCCACGCGCAGCACATTTTCACAAGCGATGAAGCGCGATGAAAGGCCGGCGCGAAGACAGAGGCCGGCAAAAGTGCAGCCGCAGGAGCGTCAGCATAGCGCCGCACAGCGGGACGCGGGACCGACTGCAACGACGAGACCGGTTAACAAGGCACCCGGTGCGCGCCTTAGTGATAGCGATGCCGTAGGCAAAGGCGTGACCGAGTGCCTCCGGCGAGGAGTTCAAAAGCGCTTCGCGTGAGGGATTGTGACCCGAATGGGCGGAGACGGCGAAGCGGCTCCGGGCGCAGCCTAAAGCCCGACCCGGCGGGACACGCCCAAAATCAAAGAGGCTCCCCCGTGGGAGAGCCTCAGCATTTCGCAAACAGGATGAAGGCGGCGGCGAAGCGCTGCCGGGATTCTGCCTCCTGCGGCAGCGCAATCGCCCCTTCAACGACAAGCTGGGCTTCCGCCAGCGCTTCAACGGCGCGGATGAATTGGTCCTTGCGCCATTCGGGCCAAGACGTCTGATCGATCAAGCCATAGACCGCGTCCAGCACCGCATTGGCTTCAACGAGCGAAACCGTATCTAGTCGCCCTCCTGGTCGCCTTGCGGCTTCGGTTCACGCAGGACGATCTTGCCCGACACCGCAACGCCCGGTGCGATCACGATGTTGAAGCCCTTGCCGTCGTCGTTCGGCCACGCGGCACCTATCCGGGTCCACGTCGCTTTCCTGCCGTCACCGCTGACAGCGAATGCGTCATGCGAGGGCAGCTTGCTCTCGGCCATCGGTTTTCCTTTTCAAACGAGAGGTGTTTCCAGCGGAACGCTGTGCTCCGATGCTGACGCAACTTGACGGGCCGTAAAGCCGTCAGGTGCTTTTGTTGCCTAGCCACCAGGCATGTATCAGCGCTCAGCGCGGGGCTTTTGCAGCCAAGCGGCGCAAGATTCCACCACTGCAACTCATCTTCATCCCATTTCCCGGAGACGCCCATGGCGATCGACGATGCACGTCCGTGCCCTTGCGGGTCCGGGCTTCTTTCCCGCTGGGCCAATGATGCCCGCGGTATTCCTCTGGCGCGGGTCTGCCCCAAGTGCGAGGACGAGAAGCTCAGCCACTACCGGCCGGAGGTGCTCACCAACAGCAACTACGACGCCGACGAGGACATCGATGGCGATTAACATGCATCGCCATTGGTACCGCTGCACGGGAGATCACCTGATGCAGTGGACGAAGGAAAGTCCCGAACCGCAGAACTCCCCTTGCCCGACCTGCGGACTTCTCTACTTCCCCTGGGCATCCGAGGACATGACGACCGCCAAGTTCAAATCCGACAACGGCATCGTCAGCGATCCCCAGCTCGACCTGTTCAAATGATGAAGACGATAAGACGAAAAGAAGGGCGCCATGCGGGCGCCCTTCGCGTTTCAGCTCGGCCATCGTGTCCACGATTTCACGATTCCACGATTGTACGACGGGACGCAGTGCGGGGCGCCGGGGTGTCCCCGGCCGCGCGTGGTGTGGAGGCCCGCGCGAGGCCTCCGCTGGCCGCTGGGTGGCGAAGCCCTAAGCGGCCACGAGAAGGGTTCGGGGAGGCCCCCTCCCCGATGCCGGCGCGCCGGCACTCGCGCTGCAAGCGCCCTCACTACAGTCAAAGACCAGTAGTGAGGGCGCGCGCCACACGCCCGGCGCTAAGTTTGTCGGACAGCTTCCCTCCACGGTTGCACAATCATTCCGCACGCCGGGCTGATTAGGCACGGGCTCTGCAACGGCCAAGTGCCAGCGAGTGCCAGAAGTAATTCGCCAGGCCGTACGACAAGACGAACCATCCCCGGCCGAGAGGCCACAACCGTTTCAAAGGAGCAAGATAATGTCCACACGACGAACACGAGCTGGGTTTGTCCCAGCAATCCCGCCGCCAGTGCAACCCCACGGGCAATGCCGGAGGCACGCCGATACGAGGCAAGTAATGACAAGGAAGCGCAACAACTCGGCAATGCCAACGCACAGCATGGAAGGAGCTGGCCGCATTCCCGGTAGCGAACCGATCACAGACCAAACGAGACAACGCGGCGTCGCTCGCCGCATTGGAACGACCAACCCGCCAGTAGGGCGGGCCGCGTCATGCCAAGGCTTTCGCGGCGGTCATAAACACTAACGAAGGCAACGACGATGGACGCGCTCTCATTCGACCTGAAAACCATCACCCTGAGCGATGGTGTCGGGTCGTATCTCACGCGCAGCCAACGGCACCGGGGCTTGCAGCTGATGGCGCGCGACCTCCGTGCGCTCGGCTTCAGGCTCCCTGCCGCGTCGTCACTGAAACCGCGCCATGTCGAGGCGCTCGTCGGCCATTGGCGATCCTCGGGACTTTCCGCCGGCACCATGAAAAACCGCATGGGCTGGCTGCGCTGGTGGGCCGGTCGGGTCCGAAAACCCAACGTGGTCCCGCGTGACAACGATAGCGCCGGCATTGAGAGGCGTTCCGCCTTCAACGGCAACCGCGCCCACACCACCTCCACCGACAAGCTTGCCGCCCTGCCCTATCGCGTGCGCCTCGCGCTGCGTTTGCAAATGGCCTTTGGCATGCGGCTGGAAGAGAGTTTGAAATTCCGCGTGAGCCAGGCCGACAACGGGGATCGGCTGGCGATGCAATCCAGCTGGTGCAAAGGCGGCCGGGCGCGGGAGATCCCCGTGGTCCATCCGCGTCAACGAACGCTGCTCGATGAGCTGCGCAAGGCCTGCGGCGACGGTTCACTTATTCCGCAAGGTCAACGCTACATTGATTTTCGCAAAGAGGTCGAGCATGTGACGTGGGGCGCCGGCATCCGCAATTTGCACGGTCATCGGCATTGGTACGCCCAGTGGCGCTACCAGGGCTTGACCGGTCGCCCCTGCCCCGCTGCCGGCGGCCCGACCTATGAGCGCATGAGCCGTATCGAGAAAGCCGCTGACTTCCGCGCCCGAATGCAGATTTCAAACGAGCTGGGACATGGTCGGCTGGCCGTCACCGACACCTATCTTGGCAGTCGCTTCGCAAAGGCGCAGAATCGACGCGATGAAACTAAATCTAGCTAAGCTCGTCCCTGAGCTTGAAAAGTCCTATGCGATAGCATTGGAGAACCTGGCGGCGACGCAGCTGCGCAGCGATAAGATCAAGATGGCATTGCACAATGCCGCCAAGAACGGGCACAGAGCGCTGCGCATTCGATTGCCCGATGGCATTGATCTCAGGAAAACGGACGGCGCCGTGGCATTCGAGGAATGGGTCAAGGAAAACGGCTTGACGCGGGAATGGCAAAGCCGCGTCGCAACCACAGAAGATGGACGGCAGGCCACCGGCTTTGACGTCGAGATTTCCTGGTAGGCGCATCGTCGCAAGCGTAGATTCGATTTCACTGACGCACTTCGCGCAACAAAAAAGTCACTTTATACCCGCTAGCATGTCGATTCACGAGAAAGTATCGCCGAATCAAGAGATTCATTACTCCAGTTCCCCCAGACGAGTATGGGACACCGCCATCGCTCTTGATGTCCAGAGATAGATAGTAGGTACAGTCTCGTTGGGCTTTATCCTTGGTCGTCGGTATTGGATACTCTCCGTCCTCCCCCCTACACTTCTCAGAGACCTCCCAGTTTTGCTTTACGGACAGGTCTTGATTCACTATGTCGATGAAAACAACTCGTCCGTCGTATTTATTCAGGACATCGATCGCTGCTTCGTTCTCCTTTGAATAGTAGGTAGTTGCAAGACTCACCCTGGGTATTTCCGCTTGCGGCATTCTCGGGATAGCGAGCGCGGACTCCATTCGCTTCGTGGTATCGTCAATTGTTGCGACGGTTGTGTTAATGCTGCCGAGCCGAGCCGCTATTCCCTGAAGTTCATTCTGAATTGTGGTGATCGACGGAATTTCTGTTGCCACGAAACCCTTTGTCTCCGCGGCGGCCAACTTCTGAATTCCCACCGTAAGTCCCAAGCACACCGTAAGAATGAGCGAAGCTATACAAGGAAAAGCACAGCGGCGGCCGCATTGAGGACACACGGCTATTATCGCCGCGAGAGCTAGGAAGCTAGCTCCGAACACAATAAGCCCAATAGAAGCGATCGGAGCCAGAACGGTAGCGACGTCAGCGACGAGGCCAATCAGCGGCCCGACGATTGCAATGAAACTCCATCGCCGATTGCGTAAGTCATCAAACCCGTCTCGACCAAAAATGTGGAGGCCGAGGGCTGACAGCATCCCGCTGGCTTCGCCGGCCGGTTCGACACTACGCCCATAGATCTCTTCGATATCGTCCGGGTTAGACAAATGAAACTCCAAATAGCGCCAAATGACTTGATAACAAAAAAGGTCACTCACGTGACCTTCTCCGAAAATGTAATGTCGCGCGGGGCGCGTTTCGCTGCTCGTAACGCCAGGGCAACGTAAATCAGTGAAGCTATTGCGTTGGGCGCAGCAAAAAGCGGCTGACCGACGAACGAGAAGTATACCGCGAAGCCTGCAAAGCGAAAGCTATAACAAGGTAGTAACGGGTCATGCTGCTCTCCAAGTGGAGCTCTCCCGCACGCTCGGGAGAGCGTTGTGCGGAAGTCGCTCGCCCCTGGAGGGCGAAACGGAATACGTGATTGCCTACTAGTATTGGGCAAGAAGCTTTGTTTTCAAGTGCCCCCGCGGCGGCCCACAATGGGAGGCATTTAGCAACACACTAGCGTACTGCTACGCTGCTACAGCAGCCCGGGATGGCCTGATCGCTCCAGATATTCCCGCAAAGCATCGAGGTAAATATCATGCGGCTTGCGATCAGTGATGAAGGCAATCTCCTTCATCTTCTTCTTGGCTTTCGGCGGCAGGTACAACATCACGCGCTTGTAAGTTGCCCGCACTGTCCCCCCTTGCCGCTTCGTATCTGTGCGACCCTCGTCCGCTACCGGCTCGCAGCCAGGCGCGGCCGTTTCGGATAGAATCTCGACCACATTGTCATCCTGTACGACCGCCAACTGAACGGGTTTTGGCCGCAGCAACCCATCCAAACCCGCCGCTGCGGCTACGGCGTTACGCGCGGCGTCGCTCTTGCTGCTCACCAGTCTTCTCCTTGTTGACACGTTTCCTGCACCAGGCCCAGAACTCGGCAATCTCCTCGGCGGCCTTCGATCCCGGCGCATGTTCATTGACGCCGAGCCCCAAAGCGTAGCTGTACTGAAAGTCCATGCGTGAGGCCAAAGAGACCGGGACCACTGGCCCGCTTTGAGCGAGGCCCGTCATGACAGCCGACGTAAGCTTGGCGGCTTTGTTCGGCGCGGCTTGATTAACCACCAGCGCGAAGTCGCGGCGCATCGTGTGCAAAGCGGCCATCGTGGTGCGCGTGGCGTGTAGGTCAGGGCCGGCGGGCCGTACCGGGATTAGGCACAGGTCAGCGACCCGCATTGCGGCCCGGGTGGCGTGACCATCCTCCCCCTTGGTATCGATCACGACCAGCGAGAAACCCGCCTCTTGTAGCATGGTAAGGGTTTTTGTGAGATCGGCCGCGGACTCGTGAGCGACAACGGGCGGCGTTTCCGCCGTTCGAGTATCAAACCAGTTGGTCACTGTGCCTTGGGGATCGAGATCGATGAGGCAGGCCTTCTCGCCCGTGGCCTCCGCGGCCACCGCGAGGTTGATGGCGAGCATGCTCTTACCCGTGCCACCCTTTTGATTGACGAAGCTGACGATTTTCATGCGCCCACCCTAGTGCAGAGGCGCGGATGACTACTACGGCAGTACAGCAGTTCGCCGACAGGCTGTTACAATGCTACAACAGAGTAGCAGTACACTGATGTATCAGCATGATTGTGTAGCTGCATATCAGCTTAGCAGCGCGGCGCCAGGCTGACATAAGAAACAGAAGGTACACAGCAGCCCAGCTGCATAACAGCGTGCTGATATGGCAATGTGCTTGTGTACTAACTTCGCAGCGTCATTCGAAGCTGACGTGGCGAAGAGTTTTGGCGATGTAACGCCAGCGCCGATAGCCGCAGGTCAGCATGCTAGCATAGCAGTATGCTACCATGGCAGCTTACTGCCCGCGCTACCGGCTATCCGCTGGAAATCTGATTATCTGGCCATTCATTGAAGATCGCGGTTGCCCATTTTATTGGCGGCCGACTCGTCGGCGAAGATCGGTGGCGGTAGCATCGGGCACATGCAGCCCATCAAGCTCGATCTGGTACCCCGCGAGGCGTTCGCGGCGTTGAGCTTGCACGAGCGTAACGACTATCTGCAAAAGCTGGCGGAGGAATTCTCGGAAAAAACGAACCGCCCCACATTCATATTCGACAAGGAGGCACTGGCCCGGTTGCGGGTCTTCTACATGCGCCGCAGCTTTGCCGATCTGGAGCGAGGCGGGGTCAAGATCGCCGATGCTGAACTAGCCGCCGCATTACGCAGTCTAGGCGAGACCATCAAGGGCAGTGAGCACAAGGCTGATGTCATCGCCATGCTTAAGGCGGAGCTGCCGGCGCCGGTGTTGCGTGAGGCGCCCGCTGATGACAGTCAGCTGTCTCTGTTCGTCCCCGTGATCTTCGATGCGCCGCTGAAAGACGACGTGAACCTGATGGATATCGCGCCGTTCACGATGTCAAAAAACCGACGACTGACCTTGTTGCGCTACGAGTTGAAGGACTGCATCATCACGGTCGCCGGGAGCGGCGAGCATGGCCTGGCCACGGTTTTTGATTACGACATCTTTCTGCACATGCTGTCGTATTTGAACGAGGAAGTCCGCCGTTACCGCAACGAGGAAGCCAAGGGTCTGCGGCCCGGCCTGCCGTCACAGGTGTATCGGCCCAGCGCGTCGCACATTCTCAAGTTCTGCCGCCGCAGTTCGGGCGGCAAGCAGTACAAGGATCTGGAGGCCGCGCTTGATCGGTTGGCGGGTACCCGCTTGAAAGTCGTACCGCTGAATGGAGGAAAACGGCGCGAGATCATGAACGTCCCATTCATCGATAAGTACCGCATCGTTAGCGAAACCGCCAGCGGCCACATTGACCAGGTCGAGATCCACATTCCGACGTGGGTTTACGACCTGGTGGTGCGTGGGAAGGGTGCGCCGCACATTCTGACGCTCAATCCGGATTACTTCCTGATCAGCCAAGGTCTTGGCCGGATGGTGTACCGCCTGGCGCGGCGCGCGGCAGGCCGCAGTGAAGCACGGTATTCGATCGCGGAGGTGCACAAGCGGAGCGGCTCGCCGCAGGCCCTGCCACAGTTCACGCAGATGTTGAAGCAGCTGGTGGCTAACGCGAAGGTGTTCCCGCTGCCTGACTATGATCTGGATTTTGTCGGCGGACGAGTTGGTCAACTGCTGCGTATGCGCTATCGCGGGGAAGGGGGCGACGTTGCCAATGCCGAACGTGCCGCCTTACCCTTGCTCGACTGATTTTTTACAAGCCGTTTTTACAAAACCGTACTTCGCCTATCGGCGCGGCGTTCGGCAGGTAAGCGGGACAAAATGGGTTGACGCGTTCCGGCCGCTCGTTTTTTACAAGCCATTTTTACAAAACCGTACTTCACCTATCCGGGCGACGTTTGGGCAGCGAGCCTCTCATCAACGCCCCGAGTTTTTACAGACGTATCTTGCAAACCGTACTTCGGCTATCCGGCCCGGCGGCTTTTACAAAGCCGTACATCGGCTATTAAACACCGTACATCACCTATGCAAAGCCGTACTTCGCCTATTCCAGACCGTACATCACCTATCGCGACGCCGTACTTCGCCTATCGTTTTTGCGGCCAAGTGTATGAGTGGATTGAAACGGTTTTGACATATCCACAGGGCGATTCTTCCTAAAACTATTTAAACTATGAATACCCCTAAAACGCCTGCGGCTGATTTTTCAATCTGGTTTTGAAGGGAAGGGGTGAAGGTGGTCAATGGCGAGCTGGTGTCATGCCTCACCGAACTGCGCTGGAGCTGTACTGTTGCGGATAGCCCCCATACAGCGCACCGCGGGGCAATAGAGCTGTTTGCCAACCCGAACCACCCAGCTCCCCGCCTGACGGCAACAGAAACGCTTTTAAAGCCCGCCCGGTCGGTCCTCTGTGCGAGACGCGCGGCGTAACCACGCCGCGCATCTGCTATCCGTTGTCAGTCCTTCGAGTAGGTCGCGACGGAATCGCCGCAGACCCGCTCGCCGAAGCTCGCGGCGTGCGTTGCCGTCGACGCACCGGACGCCTTCTGACCGAACGAGGCGCCGGAGACCTGCACGGCCGCGCCGCTGGCGACCTCGCCGAACGACGCGGAATGGGTGGGGGTAGACCCGCCCGTCGCGAACTCGCCGAAGGAAGAGGAATGCGTAGGCTTACCGAAGATGCTCACTGAACTTCTCCTGTTTATCAGCGCCGGCACCATGCCGAGCTGATTGCGTATCCATCCGAAACGGACGGAAATCTCACGCCCCCCATGTCCCCCGTTCCGGCAACCTCAGCTGCCGGGTAATTGAAACTTTGACGCCGCAGAACTTCTCCTGAAACTCCGCCACCTTCGACAGGAACGCGTCGATCTTGGCGGGCTCCAGGTTGTTGAGGCGCACCTTGTTGCTTTTCTCGTTGCCGTACCGCGAATGTCTCTCGACGGTGTTGGCTTCGCTGCCGGCCAGGTAGACGATGCGGAGAAGCCCGGAGATCGTCGGCACCACTTCGAGCCGGTTGAGCTTGCTGAGGTCGGCGGTGGTCGTGGTGTAGTCCGATGTTCCCGCGTCCACCGTGAAGATGAACTTGCAGTACTCGGGCTCTTGAAGTTCGTAGCGCTTGGGCGGACCGCGCGTGCCGGCCACAACCAACGTGCCGTTCTCGAACTTCACGTCCAGCCAGCTGGCCCAGAGGTTGTATTCACCGGCGACGATGTTGCCCGCCGCTCGGAGGCGCTCCTCGGTGCCGTGTTCCTGGCAGGCACTCAGCGACAACGCTGGCAGTATCGCCAGTGCCAATAGCTTCCTGCGCATCATCGGTTCCCAAGGCAAGAGTTGGCGATTTCGGCGATGTCGGAGCGGTAGCCCGATTTCTCGGCTGCCAGCTTGTCCGGAGGGATAAGCTGCGGACACCAGTCGAAAGCCGTGAGCCTGCGGGCTTCCTGTTGCGCCGACAGCAGGTAGTATTCGCAGAGGTTCAAGCTTCGCGCCTTGTGGCTGTCCGGCCCTCCGGTGACCATACCGAGCATGCCGGTCACCATGCCCTGGGCCATCTCACCGACCGGGTTGCCATCACCGGGTTGCTTGTTTCCCTTGAAGCGGGCGTAGATGGCCTTGTCGGTTTCCTTCGAGGTTTTGACCACCTTGTCCCACGCCGGGCACGCAATCCCCTTGTTGCCGTCCGTCAGCTTGCGGCCGGGAAACATCGTCGGCACCTCGCCGATGGCGGAGCGCTTCATCCACAGACAGTCAGCGCCGGGCCGCTGGCGCAGGCACACGAACGCCGCCTTGCTGGTCGCGTCATAGCCGTCGTAAAACGCGTACTGGCCCGGATGCGCGAAGGCGCAGCCGTCCGCGAAGCGATAGACCATGTGCAGCTTGTCGAGCTGTTCGGTCTGGCCATTCTGGACAAGCGCCTCGTGCTGCTTGACCACGTTGATGTCGACGCAGGCAAACGCTTCCTGCTCGATGCGTACCGGCGGCAACAGCTTGTCGGCGTAGGCCGACGAGGCAAGCAGGCACGTGACGATGGTGAGCCCGAATCTCATGAGCGGCCCTCGCGCACGGCCTGCATCATCTCCCGGTGCCGACGTTCCTGATTGTCGCCATTGACGACGATGACGGCCCAGATGGCCGCCGGTATCCAGCCCAGCACGGTGATCTGAAGGAGGAGGCAAAGGATGCCCTGGAACGGTCTTCCACGCAGGAAGAGGGCCAGCCACGGCAGCAAAATAGCGACGGCAATCATTGGAAACCCCTCAAAAAAAGGTTTCCGTTTCTATGCAAAAATCCTGATTTACGAATGCAAGGGTCTGAGAGCAGAATCAGCCTCAGATGAAAATCGAAGGCGTCTCCAAGTCACTTGCTCAAGCTATTGAGCGGACTCAAGAAACAGGCGGCGTTCTCCCGCCTCCCCTTTCCGTTGCCAACGACCTTGCAAAACCTAGGAGTCTTGCAACAGGCGGCCAGCGGAAATGACCATCTTCGGTTATGCCCGCGTAAGCACGTCAGGCCAGGAGCTGGAGATTCAGATCGCACAGCTTGAGGCCGCAGGCTGCGAACGCATCCTCTGCGAGAAGGAAAGCGGCATGAACGATCGCCGCCGCGAGTTGACGCGTTTGCTGCGGCGGCTACGAAAGGGAGATACCGTCATCGTCCCCGCGCTCGACCGGCTGACCCGCGGCGGACCATTCAAAATGCTCCGCGTCCTGGACGACATTACTTCGCGTGGCGCGGCCTATAGATCCTTGGCCGAGCCCTGGGCGGATACCACAAACGAACTCGGCGAGGTGCTGGCTGCGCTTGTCGGCTATATCGCCCGCAAGACGCGCGAGGATATCATTCATCGTACCAGTGAGGGCCGAAAGCGCGCGCGAGAGAAGGGGATCAGGTTCGGTCGCAAGCCGAAGCTATCTCCCGACAAGCAGAAGGCAGCTCGCCAACTCTGCGAGGCCGGCAAGTCGCAGAAAGACGTTGCGAGCGCGTTTGGTGTTAGCTCATCGACAATTTCGAGAATTTGTTCAGCCGACGGCACCAACGAGGTTACAGGGCTGCCAGACGAAACGGCCGCATTGTCCGGCTGATGCACTCCTACTTGTCGGCTTTGACTATTCCCTGGTTCGCCTCATAAGCCCGTATTGCGGCAACCTGCTCTTCGACCAGCCTTTGGAATGCGTCGAAGGCGAGGTAGCACAAGTCGCGCTCCTTTTCGATCAAGTCAGCAATCTCGCCCAGATCGAGCGGCTTGTTGCATCCGAACGTGTACTTGATGCCGCCTGTCGCCTCCTCGGCTCTGCTGACCATTCCCGTCAGTCCGATCATGAACCGGGACGAGAATCCATGGTTGTAGTTGTGTCGGAAATTGTCCGACTTCTGATTGAATGCGCTGCCCGCGATTGGTTCAACCCGGAGCTTGAAGCGACGATACTTTTTCCAGCCCCTGCAATAAGGCTCGATGTCGTTGAGATAGAGATTCTTCTTCGGGAAATCGTCTTTCCAGCTTGCTGGGTCCTTGGCTTGGTTTGCTTGATGGCAAAGATGTCCTGCTGCGTACGCAAAACGTGACTTGATAGCATAGGGCTGCCCAAGCGCGACGGTGCCGAGCATGTCGATGAACTCGTGCGTCACCTCGAGCTTCTCATCGTCTGACAAAGGGGCGATGACCGCGGCCCAGGCGCGCAATCGGCTAACGTGATGCGTCAGGTCATTGATGATGTTCGAGAGCTCCGATGCATATTCGTGCAGCATGAGGCGGTAAGCCATCCATTCGAAGGACAGCTGACCGGGGAGGCTCCACCAGGAGTAGGGCATAAAGCGACCGCCCGCCTCACTGGCGTCCAGCTCGGCACGTAATTGAGTGTAGCGCTCGATTAGCCGCTTTGAACGCTGTAGCGTGAACTCATCTGCCATGGGCTTGCATCTTGAAAATGGCCGGGGATCAGGTTACATTTGTGGTGTCCTTCAGGACAGCGCCAAACGAATTTTAACGCTCTTTTCGCTTCTAGACGAACCGAATCACATCAGAGCCCGCAGAGCGCTTTTAAAGCCCGCGCAATCGCCCAGAGCCGTATTCGCCGCCTGCGCACGCTCACGCATCCAACTCCTCGCTGAACACCCCCAATCGACGTCCTGGAGGCTTTCTCGTCTCAACCGGATGGTCGCGGCCGCGCGGCTGTCGAGCCTTGGGGTGTCCTTGTCATGTCCGGTTCACCGGCAGAGGTGACGCAGGCTAACCTTGTCGCGCGCGTTGCGCCTGATCGAGCGGATCAAGCGCCAAGCCATTGCGCGCGAATTGAGAAAGCCGAATGCGCATCCGATGATGCATTGCTGCGATTCGTTCGCGCTCTTGCTCGCGCGGCGGCGATCGCGGATTATGAGCGGCAACACCGCACAACGGACGCGAGCAGCGACAATGAAAGCGGCGATCTACGCAAGGTTTAGCTCGGACAAGCAAACCGACCGGTCCATCGAGGACCAGGTCGCGCTCTGTCGCGCCATCTGTGAACGCGAAGAGCTGATCGTCGTTGGGGTCTATGATGACCGCGCGATTTCCGGCGCGAGTACGGTGAACCGGCTCGGCTGGCAGCGCCTCATGCGCGACGCCAAGGCCGGAAAGTTCGATGTTGTCGTTGCCGAGGCACTGGACCGGATCTCCCGCGATCAGGAAGACTTGGCGGGCATTCATAAGCGGCTGCGCTTTGCGGACGTCGATATTCGCACCGCGCAGGACGGCATTGCCGGTGACATCCACATTGGCGTGAAGGGGCTGCTCGGCTCGCTGTATCTCAAAGACCTCGCGCAAAAGACGCGGCGCGGCCAAGCGGGCGTTGTCCGGGACGGCCGCCACAACGGGGGGCGCAGCTACGGCTACCGCGCGATCCCCGGAAAGCCCGGCGAGCTTGAGATCGATGTGGCAGAGGCCGCGGTCGTTCGGCAAATCTTCGCCGACTACCTCGCTGCAAATTCACCGCGGGACATCGCTGCGGCCTTGAACCAGAAAAGCGTGGCAGGCCCACGCGGCGGCGTCTGGAATGCCTCGACAATCGCGGGCAGCCGCAAGCGCCTCAACGGCATCCTGCAGAACGAGCTGTACGCCGGCCGGATCATCTGGAACCGGCAAACCTTCGTCAAAGACCCGGAGACCGGCAAGCGCATCAGCCGCGAGAACCCGCGCGAGCAGTGGATGAGCGCCGACGCTGAGCACCTGCGCATCGTCGATGCTGACACCTGGGCGCGGGTGCGGGCTCGCCGAGAGGAAAGGGGCGGACCGAAGGGCACCTATGCCACCCGGCCGAAGAACCTGCTGTCCGGCCTGATCAAGTGCGGCTGTTGCGGCTCGGGCTACGTCGTTGGGGGCAACGACAAGCGCGGTCCACTCCTGCTGTGCACCCGCATGAAGGAGACCGGCCTTTGCGAAAACCGGCGCACCGTGGCACGTGAGGCCATCGAGGCGCTGGTCTTGAAGGGCATCGAGGAAAACCTGGCGTCGCCCGAACTGATCGCCGAGTACGTGCGCGAATATCACCGGATGTCGCGTGAACTGCACAGCTCGACCGCCCACCGGCGCCGCGACCTCGAAAAGCGGCTGGGCAACGTCAACGGCGCGATCTCCAAAGCCGTTGACGCACTGCTGGGTGAGGCCCCCAGCCGCGCCTTGCGCGAGCGCTTGGCCACCCTGGAGGCCGAGCGTGACGAGATCGAGGCGGCCATCGCCGATGTCGTCCCGCCCGCCGTGGAATTCCACCCCAACGCGGCGAATGCCTACCGCGACAAGATCCGGAACCTGAAGCAGGCCCTGGCCGAGTCAGACGAGGACAGCCGCTTAGCGGCAAGCGAAGCTATTCGGGAAATTGTTGAGAAAGTCGTCGTCCATCCACGGGGCCGGTACAAACCCGTGAGGGTCGAGATTTACGGCCAACTCGCCGCCCTGCTCAGGATTTCCGAGAGGGCGGCTGAACCCCTAGAGTCTAGGGAAGCGTTGGTTGCGGGGATAGGATTTGAACCTATGACCTTCAGGTTATGAACCTGACGATTGCCTAAATGGTTATTCAACACGCTGGCCCGCGCGCCAGCCCATCTCCCAGAAGTCTGCCTCGAGTCGGGTGGCTTCCTTGAAGATCGCAGTCAGTTCTGCCTCGCGGGCCGGCGTGGCGTAGAGATCGGCGAGACGCTGCAGGTGCGCCCGCGCCTTCGCCGCGACCTCTTGTATGACTCGCCGGCATACTCGGCGATCCAAACGCGATATGGGTTCGTCGCAGCGTCCGCATCCGGTCGCGAGGCGAGTCGCGTTGCGATCTCCCCGTAGCCGATCACGCAGGGGGCAAGCGCCACCTTGAGTGCCAGCAGATCTCCGCGCATTCCAGCGTCGAGCACGTAGCGTGTATATCCTCGCACACACTCGCCACTGCGTAATGTTTGAAGTACGTTAGCCTCAGGTGAAGGCGCCGAACGAAGATTGACGTTCATTTTGGTCTTTAGAAGCGCAGGCCCCGATATGTTCTTCAGTCGTGTATCGGAAGCGGATCCAGTCGCCGATAAGAACGTGAGACCCTCCCCATAGTACGCAAACCGGGCTGCGTTCTTAAGGGCTGCTTTCGCAGAATCTTTTAGAGAGTGGTCACGACTTTCAGTTAAGTGGCTCACAATATCTATTGTGATTGAATCGGCAGCCACCCATCCGGTCGCAATTCTCGATAGAGCTTCGGAAACTCCAAGCTGATATCTGTATGACCCTGTGGGAATTCGCCGAATTAGCGCTGCCGTAGTCTCCGCGCTTGCAGTTGTGAGAATTGTTGCAAGCTGATAGCGAGCGCCTCTTCTCTCAGAAGCAACATCAGATTCCAATTTCGGAAGAAGCGCTTCAACCTGTTTTTCTTGATCTGCTGAGGGACGTTGAGCCGCCCTTTCGATTGAAAGCCTGCTGGGGTCGACTTTCTGCACTGCTTGCGAGACCGTGTCGATCACAGTCACCTGATCACCTTCATTCGTTACACCAAGAGCTGCCGACAAACGCCATGTTGATGAGGCGCCCCAAGCTCTTAGGCTGGCTGAGCTGAGCCTTCCGTCTTCAGAGATGACTGGACCCGAACCCGCTACCGAAGTGGTGCCGCAGCTTCCATTGATACAACGGAGTTCGATTTTTTCGAGTTTGGTGTTTTCTGAAAATGCTTTGGGTACCGCTATCTTTAACTCATATGTGGGCGCGTCGTCCTCACACCGCTCCTTGCAAACGGACGGCGCAGTCGTGATTAGCGTCTCTAGGTTGTACGCCCTTGCAGCAATAGCATCGTTCCCCGGTTCTGCAGATGCGCGGAGTATGGCACGGAAGTTGTCGGATGGAGCACTCGGTCCGAAAGCAACATTTTCGACTCTCTCGGGCAGCTTGAAGATAAAGTCGCCTCGGTCCAGTTCAACGTCCTTTATTCGACCTGAAACGGGAGTTTGCGATGAGATATACTTCGGAACCCACCCGGTAAGATAAGCTATTAGTTCTCGCCCAGTGAGAAATCCATCACGGTTGCTGTCAGCTTCGGGGGCTTCTCCTAACAATGCCCGCACAAACAGTTCTGCGAAAGTACTCGGTTCTGGAACAACCTGGTCTTCTGAACCCGATGCGATAAATTCTCGGAGGGGGGCAAGGGCTACGAGGTAATATGCGATGAGGGCATTCTCGATTTGGACCATTTCAAAACTCGTCTCAGTGTTCCGATTTGCACTCGGAAGCCGCCGATTGTCCCACGAGCGAGCACGCTCCGCTTTCACAGTGGAAGCCTTCGCTTGTACTAATAGCAAGCTCGGAATGGACGATATTATGACACTCGAAGCGACGCATTGATCGTGTATGGGAGAGCTCGAACTCGCTGAGTGGAGCGATGACGAAGCGATTCTTACAAAGGTCCGTATACTCCCCCAAGGTTAGTTAGCTTTGCCATGGCCGCGCAAAGCTTCGACCGCTCGAATGTTGAGGTCGTAACATCACCAGAAAAATTGGCTCGCCTCAGACCATCGGAAGGCTCGCGTGAACTTGGACCATCGACAAATGCACGACACTTGGATCTAGGTGACTTAGCCTTAGCATGGCCAGAGCGCATCTCTCCCCAGGTCTGGTTTCGCGTGATATGCCTATCCGCCTGTCTGCTGCCGCATCGTTGGCTTTTCCAGACGGATCGATGACTGCTTCTGGCCTGCGACGAGAAGCACGCCGCGGCCGACTCGAAATAGAAAGAATTGCTGGCAGAGATTATACTACGCTCGAAAACATCGAGAAGATGAGGGAGCTGTGCCGCGTCAAAGTAAGGGAGCCCGTCTCTATAAGCGAAAGGCACGATATCGCGGCGGAAAGCTCGTCGCCCGAGCCGTCTGGATCATCAAGGACGGCGAGCGCCATAGCGCCACAGGCTGCCTTGCGAGCCCGTCTGAAACAAAGCCGCCTCGAGAAGCAGAGCAAGCGCTAGCGGATTATATCGCGCAAAAGTACCAGCCCGAGCGCAAGCGGCGGGACATCGACGACATCGATTGCGCGGACGTGCTGTCGATCTATTTGACCGATATCGGTGAGCCGGGCGACCAGTTTGAAATTGAAGCGAGGATCGAGCGGCTCAACGATTTCTGGGGTGGCAAGAAGCTGTCGGCAGTTAACGCGCAAACCTGTGCCCGTTACGTCAAACATCGTGGCAGCAAGGGCGGCGCGCGTCGGGACCTCGAGACTTTCCGCGCCGCGATCAACCATCATGCAAAAGAGGGCCTTCACCGCGGCACGGTTCGCGTATCCCTCCCGCCGAAAGGTGAGGCGCGCGACCGGTGGCTGACACGCACCGAGGCGGCAGGACTGATTTGGCAGTGTTGGCGCTATCGCGAAAAGCAGACCATCCACGCCGGCAGCTCAAAGGGCGACCCGGTACGGACTGACCGCCGGCCACTGCGACACGTGGCCAGATTTATCCTGATCGGCCTCTACACCGGAACGAGGGCGGGTGCGATCGCGGCGGCATCACCGTACCCCGAACTTGGGCACTCGTACGTCGATCTCGAGCGTGGTATCTTTTACCGGAGGCCGATCGGCAAGCGAGCAACCAAGAAGCGTCAGACGCCAGCCCCGCTTCCACCCCGGCTACTGGCTCATATGCGTCGTTGGAAAGACCGCCTGCTGATGAGCACCTGCTTCGTCGAGTTCAATGGCAAGCCGGTCGCTTCCGTGAAGAAGGGCTTCAAATCTGCCGTGAATCTGGCCAGGCTGCCCGGGAAAGTCACTCCGCACACGTTGCGCCACACGGCGGCGACCTGGTTGATGCAGCGCGGCGTGCCGATCTGGGAGGCGGCCGGGTTCCTCGGCATGTCGCCGGAGGTCCTGCAGGAAACGTATGGCCATCACCATCCCGATCATTTGCACGGGGCGGCGGCAGCCATTGGCCAAAAAACGCGGTATGTTTCGGTGGTCAAATCGGTGGTTGACTTGGGAACGGCCACCAATGAGAACAAAAAACCTAAGGAAATCTGGTCGGAGTGGCAGGATTCGAACCTGCGA
>NZ_LFIQ01000119.1:35505-63107 GCF_001189245.1 Bradyrhizobium pachyrhizi
CAGTGCTCTACCGGGCTGAGCCACACTCCGACTAAGAGCCGGGCTTATAGCGTCGGGTTTCGGGGACCGCAAGGGACCACAAGGCACTCAATTGAGGAATCTAGTCACAGTGGATACAGGTCTGAAAACGCACGTTTTGTCCGCCGGCGCCGCCGCCACGGCGACCGCCGCCGGGGTCCTGGCCGAGGGCGGCTTGGTGGCGTTTCCGACCGAGACGGTTTACGGCCTCGGCGCCGATGCCGGCAACGCCGCCGCGATCGCCCGGCTTTACGAGGCCAAGGGCCGGCCGGCCTTCAATCCCCTGATTGCCCATGTCGCCGATCTCGGCGCCGCCCGCCGGATTGCCCTGTTCAATGGGCAGGCCCTGCGATTGGCGGACGCGTTCTGGCCGGGTCCCCTGACCCTGGTGCTGCCGAAGGCGCTGTCCTGCCCGGTTGCGGAACTCGCGACCGCCGGGCTCGATACGGTCGCCATACGCATCCCGGCCCACAAGGTGGCGCGCGACATCATCAAGGCTTTCGGCGGTGCTGTGGTAGCGCCGTCGGCCAATCTCTCCGGCCACGTCTCGCCGACCACTGCCGAGCATGTGAACGGCGATCTCGCGGGCCGCATCGACCTGATCGTCGACGGCGGGCCGGTCGAGGTCGGCGTCGAATCCACCATCGTCGGCTGCTTCTCCGATCCGGTGCTGCTGCGGCCGGGCGGGCTGACGCGCGCTGAGATCGAGCGCGTGCTCGGCCACCCCTTGCAGTCGCCGCCGCAAGACGCGGAAAGCGACGCCCAGCCGGTTGCCCCCGGCATGCTCGCCTCGCACTACGCGCCGCGGACACCGGTCCGGCTCAACGCCAGCGACGTCCATGTCGGCGAAGCCCTGCTGTCGTTCGGGCCGGCCAAGGTTGCGCGGCGCGAATGCGCCTCGGTGGAGATGAACCTGTCCGAGCGCGGCGATCTTGCCGAGGCCGCCGCCAATCTATTCGGCTACCTTCGCACCCTCGACAAAAGAAACGCGGATGCGATCGCGGTGATGCCCATTCCCGAGGAGGGATTGGGCGAAGCCATCAATGACCGGCTGCGCCGCGCAGCCGTTGGGCGGTAACAAGCATGACCCGGACCGGAACGGCCGCGTTAGCGCCAAGCGGGAACCGGTTTTCCCTCGCGACAAACGCGAAGCGTTTGCGCGAGGGGCATGCTTAGGCAAAGATCCCCGACTGAGTGAAAGACCAAGAAAAAATGAACATCGTCCAATCAGCGGTGCCGCCGCTTCCGCCCGAATTGCTTGAAAAATTCCGCGCCATCGTCGGCGCGAAATATGCGGTGACCGACGTCGCCGACATCAAGCCTTACGTTACCGAGGAACGCGATCTGTTCCACGGCCGCTCGCCGCTGGTGCTGCGCCCGGGCTCGACCGCCGAAGTCGCTGCGATCTGCAAGCTTGCAACCGAGCACAGGATCGCGCTGGTGCCGCAGGGCGGCAATACCGGCCTGGTCGGCGGCCAGACGCCGCACAATGGCGAGGTCGTGGTCTCGCTCCGGCGTCTCGACAAGATCCGCGACATCGACGTCGAATCCAACACCATGACCTGCGAGGCCGGCGTGGTGCTGCAGATCGCGCAGCAGAAGGCAGCCGAGGTCGACCGGCTGTTTCCGCTGTCGCTCGGCGCAGAAGGCAGCTGCACGATCGGCGGCAACCTCTCGACCAATGCCGGCGGCACCGGAGCGCTCGCCTACGGCGTGGCGCGCGAAATGGCGCTCGGGGTCGAAGTCGTACTGGCCGACGGCCGCGTGCTGAACGCGCTCTCGAAGCTGAAAAAGGACAACACCGGCTACGATTTGCGCAATCTCTTCATCGGCGCCGAAGGCACACTCGGCATCATCACCGCGGCAACGCTCAAGCTGTTTCCGCGGCCGCGTGCGGTCGAGACCGCCTATGTCGGCTTGGCTTCGCCGGCGGCCGCACTCAAGCTGCTGTCGATCTCGCGCGATCAAGCGGCCGGAGCGCTGACGAGCTTCGAGCTGCTCGCCGACGTCGCGGTCGACTTCTCGATCCGCCACGGCATCGATATCCGCGATCCGCTTGAGAGCAAGCACCCCTGGTACGTGCTGATGGAATTGTCGTCCTCGCGCGACGATGCACGCGACACGCTGGAGGCGATCCTGGCCCAGGGCATGGAGGACGGCATCGTCGACGACGCCGTCATCGCCGCCAATCTGAGCCAGCGCCAGGCGTTCTGGAAACTGCGCGACGAGATGTCGGCGGCGCAGAAGCCGGAAGGCGGCTCGATCAAGCACGACATCTCGGTGCCGGTCGCAGCCGTGCCCGCTTTCATCGAGGAAGCCAATGCTGCCGTGGTGAAGCTGATCCCCGGTTCGCGGCCGGTGCCGTTCGGCCATCTCGGCGACGGCAACATCCACTACAATGTCAGCCAGCCGGTCGGCGCCAATGCGGCCGACTTCCTGGCGCGCTGGCACGACGTGAATGCCGTCGTGTTCGAGATCGTGCTGCGGATGGGCGGCTCGATCTCGGCCGAGCACGGCATCGGCGTGCTCAAGCGCGACGAATTGCCCGACGTCAAGGACAAGGTCGCGATCGAGCTGATGCGGCAGGTCAAGGCGATGCTCGATCCGCTCGGCATCATGAACCCGGGCAAGGTGCTGTGACCGCGCAGGCGACGATGCCCTCCTCCTCTGCCTCCCTCGCCATTGCACCGATTAGCGATAACGACATCGCCGATGTCGTCGCGCTGTGGCAGGCCTGCGGCCTGACGCGGCCATGGAACGATCCCGCTGCCGACATCGCGCTGGCGCGGCGCGGACCGAATTCAGCCGTGCTGGTCGGCCGCGACGACAATGCGATCGTGGCGACCGCGATGGTCGGCCACGACGGCCATCGCGGCTGGGTCTATTACGTCGCGGTCGATCCCAACCGCCAGGGCACGGGACTTGGCCGCACCATCATGGCGGCGGCCGAGGACTGGCTGCGCGCCGCCGGCGTGCCGAAGCTGCAACTGCTGGTGCGACGGGAGAACGCCAAGGCCGGCGCGTTCTACCAGTCGCTCGGCTATGACGAGTCGACCTCGGTGATGCTGGCCAAATGGCTCGACGGGCGCGAAGCGACTCCCTGAGAGCGTTGAGGATCGACGCATGAGCATCGCCGACCGCGTTCGCGTCAAGGACGTCGAGCTGCTTTCGAAGCGCCACTACGAGCTGAAGAGCGCGACGTTCGACTACCGGCGCGCCAACGGCGAATGGCAGACCCAGGTGCGCGAGGTCTATGACCGCGGCAACGGCGCGGCGCTGTTGCCCTACAATCTGACGACCCGCAGCGTCGTGCTGGTGCGCCAGTTCCGCTACCCCGCTTTCGCCAACGGCCATGACGATCTCCTGATCGAGGCTGCCGCCGGCATGCTCGACGATGCCGAGCCGGAAGCGCGCATCCGCGCCGAAGCGGAGGAAGAGATCGGCTACCGGCTCGCGCATGTGCGCAAGGTGTTCGAGGCTTTCACGTCTCCGGGCGCGGTGACCGAGAAGCTGCATTGCTTCGTCGCCGAATACGACGCCGCCATGCGCATCGGTGACGGCGGCGGGCTCGCCGACGAGGGCGAGGACATCGAGGTGATCGAGCTCTCGATCGACGACGCGCTCGCCATGATCAGCGACGGCCGCATCGTGGACGCCAAGACCATCATGCTGCTGCAATACGCTGCGCTGCATCTGTTCAGGTGAACGCCACCTCGTCCCGGCCTGTGCCGAGACGACATCGCCTGCGCCCGCGCACTAGAGCGTTTTCGAGCGAAGTGGATACCGGTTCGCGTGAAGAAAACGCGTCACAACAAGAGTCTAGAGCCCCGTTCCGATTCTATCGGAACGGGAAAGGCTCTAGCGCATCGTGATCGCAAGGCCACTCAGATCGGCGTTGGCCATCAGGCCGACCTGGTGGCCGGTCAATTCAAGCACCGCGCCCTTCTGATTGGTGAGCACGATCGCGCGCGCGCCGCGTCCGACGGCAAGCCCCGCGCCAGCCGCACCGTAAACGCCGGCAACGTCGGACGGACGGTTGATGTTGCTGACCCGGCCGCGCAGCACGGTCTTGGAGCCGCCGAACACCAGCCCGTAGTCGAGGCCGCCGGTGGAGAGCCGGTAGGAGCGGCCGCGGAAGGTCAACAGGCCGCTGCCGCCGGAGCCACCGATGATCCATCCGGCCTTGTAGATCGTGAGCGTCACGAAGCCGCTGTCGGCGCGGGCCGCGGAAGAGAAAGCCAGTCCCGTGAACGCCAGCAGCGCGACAAGCGCAGCACGCAGGGTGGATGAAGGTTTCATGTGCGGTCTCCCCAGGATTTACTCATGTCGATTTGCTCTCGTCGATTTGCTCGCGTGGTGACACGGCTGCGAATCGCGATGCGTCGACTGTAGCAAGCGCGTAAACAGGCGCAATTTGGCACAGCGATGGCCGATTTGTTGACGGGTGCTTTCGCACGACCGGCGTTGAACCTGTTCCCGGGGTTGCAATACTCACTGCATGTCCGGGGCGATCGGCCCCTGAGCTCCAGGATTTCCCCGCGGAGCATTCATTTTTCAAACCGGAGATTTCCCATGCGTCGTCTTGCGATTGCCTGTGCCGCCATTGCCGCCACCGTGTCGGTGCTTGCCACGGCAAGCCCGGCCAGCGCCACGCCCTATCATCTGATCCGCTGGCAGGACACCGGCTTCTGCCAGATCTGGGACCAGAGCATCCCGACCACGCCGTGGCCGGCGAACTTCTCCATCGTCAGCGAGCAGCTGCCGACCTTCGACGCCGCGTTCAGCTACAAGACCGGCCTCCTGAACAACGGTACCTGCGCGTTCTGAGCGATCGCCATTCGATCACGCGCAACGGCGGGCCCGCGGCAACAGCGCGGCGCCCGTCCTTTTGCTGTCAGGTATGACGCGATCCAGCGTCAGTGATGCTTGATCAGGGCGTCGCGCGCGGCAGCGAGTTCGAGGAATGCCGCGCCGTTGCCGCCGCCGTCGGGATGCACCGTCTTGGCGGCGCGCTTGAAAGCCTGCTGGACTTCGGTCGCAGCGAGGCGGCGGCCCAACGGCAGGCCGAGCAATTGCCGGTACTGCTCCTCCTGCGTCAGCACCTTCGGCGTCAGGCCGCGCCGGCCGAACCGCGGCGCCGACAGCATGTGCAGTGCGTCGCTGACGATGCCGAGACGGCGCTGTGCCATCGATTTGGTGCGGCGGTCGGCCGATTTCAGCGCCGCCTGACGCAGGATCGGCAGCACCTGTGCGGCCGCATGCCGCAGTGTCTCGTCGATGTCGGTCGCGGCGATCTCGGCGACCATTTTGGCCATCTCGCGATAGTCGGGATCCGGCGCCGCGCAAAAGCGCTCGATCGCAACTTTCCAGTGTCTGATGTGCGGGTCCATGTCCGCGGTCCGTAACTGTCATCCGAATTCGGATAACAGCAACGCGCAAACGCGGCTTGGCGTTTCGGTTGGCGCAGTTTTGAATAGTGTTGTCGACAACGCTTACAATCATAACGAGGAAACGCCATGGCCCTTCTCGACAATCACATCGCCGTCATCACCGGTGCAGGCTCGGGTATCGGGCGTGCCATCGCACTGAGCTACGGCTGCGAGGGCGCGCGCGTGGTGCTGCTCGACATGAACGGCGATGCGGCGGCGGAAGCGGCCAAGGAGATTCGCAGTGCCGGCGGCAAGGCGGAGAGCTTTGCACTCGACGTGACCGATCGCGATGCCTGCGTCGCGATGGCAAAGCAGGTGGCCGACAAGGTCGGGCCAGTCTCGATCCTGGTCAACAATGCCGGCATCGCGCGCCGCAACGGCATGCTCGGCACCGACGAGGCCGTGATCAAGGATTGGGAAGACATCATCTCGATCAATCTCACCGGCGTGTTCAACGTGACGCATTCGTTCCTCGCGCCGCTGCGCAAGAACAAGGGACGCATCGTCAACATCGGCTCGATCCAGTCCTTCGTGCATCTGCGCACGCCGAGTTCGCCGGCCTATACCGCCTCCAAGCACGGCGTGCTCGGCTTCACCAGGGCGTTGGCCGCCGAACTCGGCAAGGATGGCGTGCGCGTCAATGCAATCGGGCCGGGCTTCATCGAGACGCCGTTGAACGAGAAGGTGCGCGCCACCAATCCCGACCTCGTCAAGGTCTTCATGGACCACACCCCGCTCGGCCGCGCCGGCAAGCCGGAGGACATCGTCGGCCCCGCCATCTTCCTCGCCTCGGACCTGTCGGCATATGTCTCGGGATCGATCGTGATGGTCGATGGCGGCTACCGAACATTGTGACAGATGGAACCGCAATCGTGGCGATTTCTGGGTATTTTGCTTACAGAGCAGGGAGTTAGGGACACGTTAAGGGCTTGTTAACCAAACCGGCACACCGTGGATCTACGGGGTAGTTGGTTCTCGATGTCTTCGCTTCACCGACGAAGCGGGCGTTGATCGGGAGGAGTTCATGTCTTACGCGTCCACCGTACCTTCGCCGGAAGCTCTGCTGCCGTCGCTGGCTCCAAATGAAATCGTCCCACTGCTGATCGGCGCGACCGTCGATGAAGTCGAGCGCGAACTCGTGCTGCAAACGCTTGCGCGCTGCGACGGCAACCGCACCCGCGCCGCGCGCGTGCTCGGGCTGTCGGTTCGGACATTGCGGAACAAGATCCGCGAATATTCGGCCGACGGCATCGACGTGCCGCTGAGCGAGCACGCCGCAGCCTAGAGCAAGATCCGGAAACGCGCGATGCGGCTTTCCGGGACGATCATGCTTGGACAACGAGCTAAGCGTGATGACGATCCAACCCGATCGCATCACGCTTTAGCGGCACGTCGACGCTAGATCGGCAGATCGATCGCAAGCCACCGCCAGCGCGACAATAGCTCGCTGCCGTCGGCATCGAGGCAGCGAGCGAGACGCACCTCGGTCGTCGCGGCCCGTTGCAGCGTCTGCGCGACCAGCGCCGTCGCATAGTCCCAATAGTCGCGCCGCCCGTTCGGATCGTCGTCGACCAGCGATTTTGCGAGGATCTCGACATAGATCGCAGCGACGGCTCTTTGCCAGAGCTCACCCGCGCGCTCGCCCTCCGCCGAGGGCGCGCCGGTCCGCGACTGCCATGCCAACCAATAGTTTTCCTCCGCGCCGACCCAAGCGGATGGCAATAGCGATGGATCGAGGCATGGCGAGCGGCACTCAAGCGGCTGCATGCCGCGCGCGTCGCAAAAGAAGCAATAGCCGAGCTTGTCGTACCAGCTGACGCGCAGCAATCTGCGAATCTCGGTCTGTTGATCCGCTGCGAGCTGCCTCACGCCCGTCCGTTCGAGATCGCCGATGATCGCCGCCAGGCGATCGCGATCATACGGCTCGACCTCGAGCACCACGCCGATATTGCGTGGAAACAGGGCGTCGAGCATCTCGATCATCTCGCGATAGAATCGGCCCGCCAGGCCGCCGCCGCGCCACGCCTTCGCGACGCCGACATAGTTGCAGTAGATCAGCTCGCTTGCGTGATCGTAGGTGAAGAAGCCGAGGCCGATCGCGCGCGCCTCCGCGCGCAAGATGAAGCAGCGCGAGTCGAGGCAATATGACAGCTTCGGACCGCCGACGCTGAACTCTCGCCGCTCGCCGACATCATCTGACAGCACCCAGCGCACAATGTCGTCGGGGGCGTCGCGCTCGTTCGGAGGAAACAGCTCGGCATACAGATCGAGGACGCCGGTGTTGCGAAACGCCGCTTCATCGCGCAGATCGTGCCGCGTCACCACGATGTCGAACGTCAGCGCCCCTGTTGCGTCACCTGCAACTGCCCCGCGCCTGTCGTTCAGAATCCGCAACGCGTCCTCCCGTCGCAATCTTCGCATCGAATTATGACTGTTGATCGCTTGCATCGGCCGCGCCGCGCAGAATTGAAGCCGTCATCCAACCTCTGTTACAAGCGGCTTGAAATCGCGACGGAGCATATCAGTGGCTGACGAGACAATCTCCCGCCAGGGGTCACGAGGGGCGCAGGGACCGCAGGGTCGTCAGGGCGAGCCGGGCCGGCCCGGTCCGCAAGGGCATCCGGGGCGGCCGGGGCCGGAAGGTGCGCGCGGCAAGCCGGGTCCGCAGGGCAAGCCCGGACTGGTTGGAAAGGCAGGCGCCCAGGGCAAGCCGGGAGCACAAGGCAAGGCGGGCGTGCAGGGTCCGCGCGGCGAAGCTGGCCCACAGGGACCGCAGGGACCGGCCGGCCCGCGCGGTGAAGCCGGCCCGCCCGGACAATTGCCGTCGATCGAGCAGGTGATGCCGTGGCTGCACATGATCTTCGACGCCTGGGAAGACTACAAGCGCACCAAGGAGCGCGAAGCCGCCGAGTTCGCCGAGCGCGATGCCGTCGAGCGCGCGGCGGCGGAGGCGATCGCGCTTGACGTCGACGCCATCGACTTCGCGGAAGATGACGACGAGGACGACGATTACAAGAAAAAGAAGAAGCACCGCAAGAAGGACAAGAAGTAATCCTTCCTGTCCTGGCGCGGCGACACGGCCAGCTCTGTCCGTGTCGCGTCCGATGCCTACTGCTCCGCGCCCGGATTGGCCGGAGGATCGGAGGGTCGAGCGAGGTGCATGAGCTGGAAGACCCAGCGCATGGCGTAATACCAGGCAACGCCCGCGAGCGCCCCGCAGGCCGACAAGATGATGACGTTGGCAAGGTCGATCGTCCCGCTCGACCACAGCATGCCGCAGGTCCAGAGCACGGCGAACGCAATCGAACAGGACGTGAGCAGGGCAGGCTTCATGGCGTCGCTCCGGGATCGGGTGAACGGGACCGATGCCCGGACGCGCGAAGCGGTACCGTGATCTGCATCACGGTACGCCCCCGCCCTCAGCCAAACCGCAGGCGCGAACGCTCCTTCGCCTTCTCCGCCTCCACCTCGCGATCGCGCGCTGGTGCCGTGGTCTGCAACGAGATCAGGAGCTTGCGCGCAGCGTTCGAGACCTCGGTCACGGCGAGGTTGAAGGCGGCCTCATTGGACTGCGACGGCTTGTTGAAGCCGGACAGTTTGCGCACGAATTGCAGCGCCGAGGCGTGAATCTCGTCCTCGGTGGCGGGCGGCTCGAAGTTGAACAGCGTCTTGATATTGCGGCACATGTCGGTCTCCCTCGCCCGCAGCAACGGGGCGGCTCTCTCAAGGACGATCGGCTGCTGCAAAATACGACATCGTGGTCTATTCTGGCAGTGTCATCGTCCACGGTGGAGCGAGGTTCCGGATGAGCCACGTGATCTACAAGGTCGTCCAGCACGACGGCGGCTGGGCCTATACCGTCAACGGGGTGTTCTCGGAACCATTTCCTACCCACGCCGCGGCACTCGCCGCTGCCCGACGCGCCGCCAACGAGCAGCGCGTCCCCGGCCGCACCGAGGCGATCCAGTACGAGACGTCGGACGGCAAATGGTTGACCGAAACCGCATCCGGCAACGACCGCCCGGAGACCGAGGTCGAGGACGGCCGCTAGCTCACCTCGTCGCCTTCAGAACGGAACCTGGACGCCAAGCCGGTCGAAGAACGCCCGCCCCCGCTCGGTGATCCGCAATGCGCGCGGAATCCGATGCGGCGCAACGCCGCGCATCTCGACCAGCCGCGCCAGCACGGCATTGGCAAACGGACCGGCGAGATGCGGCACGCGCTCGGTCCAGTCATTGCAGAGCCGCAGATGCGGCTGCCGCGCCGGATCGAAATCGATCGCCTCGGCCCGGCACCAGGCCAACCCCTGCTCGGTCACGCGACCATTGCGGCCATCGATCACGACGAGGCGGCGGCGGATCAACGCATTCGACAGCAACACGCCGAGCTGACCCGCAAGGTGGTGGTAGCAGGTGCGCGATTGCCTGAGCTGCTCGGCCGGCATCGCACGCCGCCGCCCGACGGTGGCCTTGGCCGCAAGATCGACGAGGTTCTCGATCAGCGCCGCGACGTCGTCGTCCCTGATCCGGTAATATCTGAACCTGCCCTGTGCCCAAACCGACAGCACGCGGGCGTCGACCAGCTTCTGCAGATGCGCGCTCGCGCCCTGCGGCGAAATGCCGGCAACCGCAGCAAGCTCGCCCGCCGGCAGCGCCTTGCCGTCGGCCAGCGCACTGACCATCGCCTCGCGCACCGGATCGCCCAAGGCCTCGGCGATCCGCGAAAATCCCGTCTGCAACGCTTGGGATGATCCCACCGTATCGTCCTCCAGATCGCGCCGAAGCGTCCTGCCCACATGCGCTGTGCCACGCAGCTCATTTCAGATTTTCCTGAAACGTCGCGACGGCCTCTTCCGCTCAAATGGGCGGCAGTCGACGAAACGCAAGGGAACAATCATGACAGCTGACAGCAACGACGCGGAACGCATCTACCGGCTCTGGGATGAAGCGCTCGGCAACAAGGACCTCGAGGCGGCGCTCACGCTCTACGCAGCCGGCGCCTCGATCGAGAGCCCGCTGGTCCAGCATTTGATGCAGACCAAAGACGGGATCGTGCAGGGCCGTGAGCCGCTGCGCGAGTTCATCGCGCGCGTGTTCCGCACCAACCCGCCGCAACGGCGGCGCTTCAAGCAGGGTTTCTTCAGCGACGGCCGCGTTCTTACCTGGGAATATCCGCGGCAGTCTCCGGACGGCGATCAGATGGATCTGGTCGAGGTCATGGAGATCGATGACGGCCTGATCCAGCGTCATCGCGTCTATTGGGGATGGTATGCGCTGAACGTACTCAAGGAGAGCTAGCCGAACACATCTTCGCCAGCCGTGCCGACGTGCTCTCGGACATCTCCTTCCCCCATGCTAGGCTTGCACCGAAGCGGCTGGACAAGCGCGCCGCGCGTGGGAAGAAGCATGATGATCCGTTGGTGCGCGGCGCTCGTGGCCGCTCTCGTCTCGATATCGGTACCGGCCATGGCTGCAGATTACCCCACGCCGCAGGACGGCGAGTGGACCGCAAAGGACTTCAAGTTTCACAGCGGCGAGGTGATGCCGGAACTGCGGCTGCACTACACCACGGTCGGCGCGCCGACCGGACAGCCGGTGCTGGTGCTGCACGGCTCCGGCGGCTCGGCCGCCAGCATGCTGACGCCGACCTTTGCCGGCCAGTTGTTCGGCCCCGGCCAGCCGCTCGACGCGGCGAAATACTACATCATCATCCCTGATGGCATCGGGCACGGCAAATCGTCGAAGCCGTCGGACGCGATGCGGACGAGCTTTCCGAAATACGACTACAACGACATGGTCGACGCGCAATATAGGCTCGTCACCGAAGGGCTCGGCATCAAGCATCTGCGGCTCGTGATCGGCAACTCGATGGGCGGCATGCACACCTGGATCTGGGGCGTGCGGTATCCACGGATGATGGACGTGCTGGTGCCGATGGCCTCGCAGCCATCAGCGATGGCAGCACGCAACTGGATGCTGCGGCGGACGATGCTGGAAACGATCCGCAACGATCCCGACTACAATGGCGGCAACTACACCAGCCAACCGCGGATGATGAAATACGCCATCGCCGCCTATCGCTTCGCCAGTGCCGGCGGCACGCTCAATTACCAGGCGCTGGCGCCCACCGCAGCGCAGGCCGACAAGATGGTGGACGACCAGCTGGCGCTGCCGGTCACCGCGGATGCCAACGACTACATCTATCAATGGGAGGCCTCGCACGACTACGATCCCTCCGCCGGACTGGAGAAGATCGAGGCAACCCTGCTTGCCATCAATGCCGCCGACGATGAACGCAACCCGCCGGAGACCGGCGTCACCGAAGCTGCAGTGAAGCGGATCAAGAACGGCAAGATTGATCTGATCCCGGCAAGCAGCGAGACACGCGGCCATCTCACCACCGGCGATGCGAGGTTCTATGCCGGGCACTTGCAGGAACTGTTGCAAACGGCGCCGACGATGTAGTCATCGAGGTCAGGGCAATGTCCGCTGATGCTTCCGCCGCATCGCGCTCGACCTGCCCGAGGTCGTTGAAGGCGCGCATCACGGCACAACCGATTTCCGCGTCGGCAAGCGCATCTTCGCGACGCTCGGCTATCCCGACCAGGATTGGGGCATGGTGAAGCTGACACCCGAGCAGCAGGCGATGGTGGTCGAGGCCGAGCCGGAGGTCTTCCGGCCGGTGCCGGGCGGCTGGGGCAAGAGCGGCAGCACCAATGTCCGCCTCGCGAAAGCGGATCACGTCACGCTGCGCAGCGCACTCAAAATGGCGCGGGACAATATCGCGGTGAAGGCCGCGAAGAAGGGGCGCGCGAAGCAGCCAATCTGAGCGCAACCATCTCGCACTGCATCAAGCAGACACGCGGATTCGCTGATTCTTTGAGCATGCATCTCGCGCGCGGTTCGTGCCTAATCGCGCAAACACCGGATTCGCGTGACGCTATGCGCGGGTCACGTAGAAGTTTTCGCCGGGGGAAGGCAATGCGAAGGCTCACGCACGTCGCGGTGCTTGCGTGGCTCGCCATGATGGCGGGCGCTGCACTGGCGTTCGACAACGGCCAATACGACAACGTGCCGCCCGATATCCGCGCCTGGTTCAAGAGCATAATCGCGCCGAATGGCGTGCCGTGCTGCGACATCTCCGACGGCCATCGCACGAGCTACGACGTTCGGGGCGGCGCCTATTGGGTGCCGATCGAGGGCGAGTGGATGATGGTGCCGGAGCGCGCCGTGATCCGCGATCGCGGCAACCCGGTCGGCGAGGCCGTGGTGTGGTACGTGCACCACCGCGGCCACATCATCATCAGCTGCTTCGTTCCGGCGGATGCCGTCTGAACGGCGCCCGCCGCTTGCGCGGGAAGCCCCGCGCGCGGGATCGCGCCAATTTGAAACAGTTACTCTCTGTTAACCTTACTTTTTAACCAATAATTAAGGATGAGTTTGCGGGCGCCGTGAGGCGCGGCCTAGCGTCTGCAGAAATGCTCCGTAACCGCGAGTTGGTGCGTGCCATGAGCTTTCGAAGGTTGGCGTATCGAACAACTGGGGCGCTGATGGCGTCCCTTGGCGTTTCCCTTGGCGTTTCCCTTGGCGTTGCAGCGCTGCTGCTTGCTTACCCGACCGAAACCTATGCGAGATCCGGATCCGCAGCGCGCGGCACGTTCTCCTCGCATCATCCAGCCTTCCGCCATCATGTACGGGTGCCCGGCATCGTGTTGCCGGACGCGGGCGGATATTATGATGGCGCGGCGGGCGTTCCCTACGCTGCCGAGGTCCCGGCGCCGGTCTCGAGCGACGTCCGTTACACCTACACCCAGGACGTGCCCTGGGATTGGGCGCATCGCTATCCGCCGGCCGTGGTGCCGTCGGACCGGCCCTATGTGTCGAGCTGCCCCACAGAGAGCGTCACGGTGCCCGGCCGCGGCGGCGACCGCACCGTCAACATCACGCGGTGCTACTGAGAAGCTTCGCCCCAATCAGAATCGCAAAAACAAAAGAGGCCGCCCGCAAGGACGGCCTCTCGTATTTTGGCAGACGCTCGGCGCGCCGGCTGACAGCCGGTCAGGAATCCTCGCCCTTCAGATGACCGACGTGCTTCTGGGTGTAGAGCTCAAGGCCGATACGCTTGATCAGGTCGAGCTGGGTCTCGAGGAAGTCGATGTGGTCTTCCTCGTCCTTCATCAGCTGCTCGAACAGGTCGCGGCTGACATAGTCCTTGACGCCATGGCAGTAGGTCGCCGCCTCCTGGTAGAGCGTGCGCGCGCCGATCTCGGCGGCGAGGTCACACTCGATGATCTCCTTGACGTCCTGGCCGATCTTCAGGGGATCGAGCACCTGCAGATTCGGGAAGCCGTCCAGGAAGAGGATGCGATCGACGAATTTGTCGGCGTGCTCCATCTCCTCGATGGACTCCTTGCGCCAGACCTTGGCCATCTCCAGGAGGCCCCAATTGTTGAGCATCCGGTAGTGCAGCCAGTACTGATTGATGGCGGTCAGTTCGCTGCGCAGCCCCTTGTTCAGATAATCGATGACCTTCGGATCGCCTTGCATGATCCACTCCACCTGTCGCGGCCAACCTTGGCCGACGCTAAACTTAGAACGTTTCTAAATGAGATTACCGGCAAGAGCAACCCTTCGCAGAAACAGCGCGTGGATAACCGGATTCGAAGGATTTGGCGCAGCGTCTTCCAGCGAAGCGGAAGCCGGTTCGCGCCAGGAAATGCGTCGAAATAAGAAGCTTTAGCAGGCCGCGAGCGCGAATTCGGCCGGCTCGGCGTCCTCGTTGGCGGCGTGAGGATGGCTGCTGTGGGGGCAGCCGGAGCAGCAGGCCTTGGCGCAGGGACCGAGCGCCTCGTCGATGATCGCCTTGATGGTGCGCGCGCAGCGGCCGCATTCGGCACTGCAGCCGAGGCAGCCGTACACCTGCTTGGCATTTCGTGTCACGGACCCACCGCCATTGACGGCATTGCGGACATCGTGGTCGCTGAGGACGTTACAGGAACAGACAATCATCGGAGAAAGGCGGGGTCCAACGGTGATGCTTGGCAATATGGATATTGTCGGCTCCCGCGCGATGCAAAAGGAAAAAGCGGTTTTTGTAGCAATTCCAAACTGATGTGGGATTCATATTGGAATGAGTCTAAATCGGTCGGAGGTCAGGAATCCGACACCCGCCGGGTGGCTGACGGGCCAATAACCGCTTCCTTCGCCGCCGGCCCCCATGAGCACACGCCTCGCCGCGGCACTGTCGGGCTCGTGCGTTGCAAGATATTGCAAAAGCTGCAAGCATTTGGTCGCGAATGCGGCGGCGTCGTTCATTGATCATTCAAGGTGAATATGGAACCCTCCAGTGAGACAGATCGCCAATGCACGCTGTCCCTGCTGCCGCGAGAAAGGTGAGGCCATGAAGAAGACATTGCTGGCGCTTTGCGCCGTTGCCGCTGTGGCGGCTTCGACTGTGGCGGTGCCCGCCCCCGCCCAGGCACAACGCGGTGTCGCCGCCGGCGTTGCTGCGGGATTGATCGGTGGCGCCATCGTCGGTGGCGCGATCGCATCGCAGAACCGCTACTACGGTCCCGGCTACGGCTACTATGCGCCCGGTCCGGCCTATGTCGCCGAGCCCGGTTATGGTCCCGACTGCTTCTGGCAGCGCCAGCGGTTCTGGGACGGCTACACCTGGCGCGTTCGCAGCGTCCGCGTTTGCGATTGATCGCCGTTCATCTCGATTAAATCGAACCAAATGTCCCGGAAAACCGACTGTTTCTCCGGGACATCTGCTGCAGATGGCCAGAAAAAACCGCTTTTCTGCGCGATCAGCCTGCGGACGTTTACTTTCGGTTGACTGTTCTGCGCTGTTTAGCAAGACAGCAGTTCGAGATCAGCGTGCGAGTCACCTCAACCCGGCGCCGAACCACGACGCCACCACCTTCCAGGAGAGCCAAAGACATGAAGAAGACTTTAGCTGCCCTTGTCGCCGTTACCACGATTGCCGGTTCGCTGGCCGTTGCTCCGGCTGCCAAGGCTGGTGACGGCGGCGCCGTCGCAGCCGGCGTTGCCGGCGGCCTGATCGGCGGCGCCCTGCTGGGCGGCGCTATCGCAGGCGCTCGCCCCGCCCCGGTCTATGTCGCACCGGCACCGGTTTACGTCGAAGAGGCCCCGTGCCGCATGGTTCGTGAGCGCTTCTGGGACGGTTACGGCTGGCGCTTCCGTCGCATCCAGGTTTGCGACTGATCGACCGACACGTTTTCAGCATCACACTCGAAAACCCGGCCTCGCGGCCGGGTTTTGCTTTTACGCCACCAGGCGGTCTTGCGAGCCAGCCCGATCAGCGCTGCCCGTGCATCGCGCGCAGCACCATCTCGCTCGGCCAGCAATCGACCTTCAGCCCGGCCTGCTTCTGATAGGCGCCGAGCGCGGCGCGGGTCTGCATCCCGGCCTTGCCGTCGAGCTTGTCCTTGTAGAGACCGATCTTCGTCAGCTGCTGCTGCATCGCCTCGACGTCGGCGGAGCGCAGCTGCTTCGATGCCGACCATGGCGTCGCGAATGGCTGCGGGCTCGTCATGCGGTCGGCGAGGTGGCCGACGAACAGCACGTAGAGATCGGAGAAATTGTATTCCTTGATCACGAAGTAGTTCGGCGTGGTCAGGAAGGCGGGACCGTAGCTGCCTTCCGGCTGCAGCAGCGACGCCGATTGCGCCTGCTCGGCGGCGCTGAGCTTCTGTCCGCGCACCGGCACGAAGCCTGCGCGCAGCCACTGGCTGATCGGCTTCGTCACTTCAGGCACGCCCATCGTGCAGTCGGCATTGGCCGGCGCCTTCACCTCATAGGCCCAGCGCACGCCGGGCTGCCAGCCCTTGTTGACCAGCTGCTGCGCGGCGGAGGCGAGCGCGTCCGGCACCGAATGCCAGATGTCGACACGTCCGTCGCCGTCGAGATCGACGCCATGCTTGTAATATTCCGACGGCAGGAACTGGGTGTAGCCGGTTGCACCGGCCCAGGAGGAGCGCATCTCCTTGCGCGTCACCGCGCCCTCGCCGAGGATCTTCAGCGCCAGGATGAACTCGGTGCGGTACTGATCCTTGCGACGGCCGACATAGGCCTGCGTCGCCACCACGCGCAGCGTGTCGTAGGGCAGCGAATAGCGCCCGTAATCGGTCTCGCGGCCCCAGATCGCCAGCACGACGGTGGCCGGGACGCCGAACCGCTTCTCGATCGCATCGAGCGAGGAGCGATACTTCTGCAACAGCCGCTGCCCTTCGGCGGCGAGCCGCGCGATCGAGGCTTCCTTGATGTAGTCGGCCGGCACCTGCACGAACTCGGCCTGCGCCGGTGCGCCGGTCTTCGGACGTCCGGGCAGGATCAGGTCGGGCAGCTTGTAGTCGGGCTCGAGCGAGCGTGTCTCGCGATCGAAGGTCTCGCGCGACACGCCGGCGGCCTTGGCCTCCGGCCACAGCGAGGCGATGAACTGGGTGAACGCAGCATCGGCGGCGAATGCTGGCAGCGGCGCACACAGCAGCACCGCGAATGCGACGATGGTGGCTGGCCATTTCATGATCGATCTCACCCTGCGGAAACGGGCATTGCAACGCGGATTCGGCAATTGTCAGAATTCAATTCTGGGTGGTAAGTTTGCCATGCGCATATTTCTGTCATTTCCCTCCGAACTGGAATCGCAGGCTGACAGCATCGCCCAGTCCCTGCGCAATTGCGACCATGACGTTTTCTTTTCGCACGACGATCTTCCGCCGGGCGACAGCTTCGATGCGCGCGTCGAAAAAGCCATCGAAAGCAGCGATTTTATGGTGTTCCTGATCAGTCCGGGATCGGTGACCAGGGGACGCTACTCGCTGAGCGAGCTCGCCTTTGCCCGGAACAAATGGCCGAACCCCAGCAATCGCGTGCTGTCGGTGATGATGGCGTCGACCCCGCTCGACCAGGTTCCGACCTATCTCAAGGCGGTCACGATCCTCGAACCTCAGGGCAGCGCGGCCGCCGAGACACGGGCCACCGTCGATCGCATGCTGGAAGCCAAATTCGAGCAGTCGCGCGACCGATCGAATTTGCCGTTCGCCGTGCTGTCGCTTGCGTCGGCCGTCGTGTGTACCCTGGCCACCACTTATGCGCTCAACGTCCTGCAATATTCGTTCGTCGCCTCCGACCCCGGCGGCATCACGATCCTGCCCGGCGTGATATTCGGCGCGGCGATCGCGACCTGCAATGTGATGTTTGGCGCCAGGGACAGGTTTCAGCTGGCGCTGGTGGTCGCGATCACGACGGCGGCGTGGATCGCGGCCATCGCAGCCGGAACGGTTTGCGGCGCGATCGTCAGGCTGCCGACCTTGCCGGGCTGGCCGGTGCTGTTCGGCGTCTGGCAGACCGCGTTCGTCCTCGCGATGGCCCGCGGATTTCCGCGCGGCGCGGCGCAAATCCCCGAATGGCTCGGCAGATCCGCGCCGGCACTGTTTGGCTCGCGCGCGGCGCGGTGACGCCGCGCCGCCGTTCATCCCTAATGCCCAACCTGTTGCTTGGCGCCTTCGATCGAGTCGTTCGACAGCTTGTCGACGATGGCGATGCCGATCGCCGACAGGATGAAGACGCAGTGGATGATGGTCTGCCACATCACGCCGGTCTCGGTGTAGTTGCCCTTGCCTGACGACAGCGCACCGGCCTCTATGAAGGTGCGCAGCAAATGGATCGAGGAGATGCCGATGATCGCCATCGCCAGCTTGATCTTCAGCACGCTGGCATTGACGTGGCTCAGCCATTCCGGCTCGTCCGGATGGCCCTGCAGATTGAGGCGCGAGACGAAGGTCTCGTAGCCGCCGACGATCACCATCACCAACAGGTTCGAGATCATGACGACGTCGATCAGGCCGAGGACGGCCAGCATGATCTGCTGCTCGCTGAAATCGAAGGAATGGGCGAACAGGTGCCATAGTTCCTTAAGGAACAGCACGACATAGACGCCCTGGGCGATGATCAGGCCGACATAGAGCGGCAATTGCAGCCAGCGCGATCCGAAGATCAGCATCGGAACGGGACGCAGCGACCGGCCCTTCAGGGGGGTGCGCGCATCTGAAACAGCGGACATGTTGGAGTGCTCGCAGGATTAAAAATTGCGGAGCGCTCTATCTACGCAATCCCGCGCGCTTGAAAAGCGACAACTGGCCGCAGATTGCGCCGCGGTGCCGTCACGATCCTGCCAACGAGCAACGGTCGAACGCGGCACGATGGCCGCGCTCGACCGCTTGAACCAATCAGCGCGTCAGCTTCTTGTACTTCACGCGATGCGGAATGATGCTGTCCTGGCCGAGCCGGCGCATCTTGTCCTTTTCGTAATCCTGGAAGTTGCCCTCGAACCACTCGACATGGCTGTCGCCCTCGAAGGCCAGGATGTGGGTCGCGATGCGGTCGAGGAACCAGCGGTCATGGCTGATGATGACGGCGCAACCGGCGAAATCCTCCAGCGCCTCTTCCAGCGCGCGCAGCGTGTCGACGTCGAGGTCGTTGGTCGGTTCGTCGAGCAGCAGCACGTTGGCGCCCGACTTCAGCATCTTGGCGAGATGCACGCGGTTGCGCTCACCGCCCGACAGCGCACCGACCTTCTTCTGCTGGTCGGCGCCCTTGAAGTTGAACGCCGAGCAGTAGCCGCGCGAATTGACTTCCTTCTTGCCGAGCAGGATCAGCTCGTTGCCGCCGGAGATTTCCTCCCACACCGTCTTGTTGCCCTCGAGCGCGTCGCGCGACTGGTCGACATAGCCGAGATGCACGGTCTCGCCGACCGTGATGGTGCCCTTGTCCGGCGTCTCCTGCTCGGTGATCATCTTGAACAGCGTGGTCTTGCCGGCGCCGTTGGCACCGATCACGCCGACGATGCCGCCGGGCGGCAGCTTGAAGGTGAGATCGTCGATCAGCAGGCGATCGCCAAATCCCTTGCTGAGACCTTCGAAGTCGACGACGTTGGCGCCGAGCCGCTCGGCGACCGGAATGATGATCTGCGCGGTCTGGGTCTGCTTCTCGCTCGCCTTCTTGAGCAGCTCCTCATAGCGCTGGTAGCGCGCCTTCGACTTGGCCTGGCGCGCCTTCGGCGAGGACGCCACCCATTCCTGCTCGCGGGCCAGCGTCTTCTGATGCGCGGCGTCCTCGCGGCCTTCCTGCTCGAGTCGCTTCTGCTTCTGCACCAGCCAGGACGAGTAATTGCCCTCGTAGGGGATGCCGCGGCCGCGGTCGAGCTCGAGGATCCAGCCCGTGACGTTGTCGAGGAAGTAACGGTCGTGGGTGACGATCAGGATCGCGCCGGGATAGTTGCGCAGATGGCCTTCCAGCCACGACACCGACTCGGCGTCGAGGTGGTTGGTCGGCTCGTCGAGCAGCAGCAATTCCGGCTGGTCGAGCAGCAGGCGGCACAGCGCCACGCGGCGGCGTTCACCGCCGGACAGTTTGGTGACATCGGCATCGTCGGGCGGGCAGCGCAGCGCGTCCATCGCCTGGTCGACCTTGCTGTCGAGATCCCACAGGCCCTGGGCCTCGATCTCGTCCTGCAGCTTGGTCATCTCGTCGGCGGTCTCGTCCGAATAGTTGACCGCGAGCTCGTTGTAGCGGTCGAGGATCGCCTTCTGCTTGGCGACGCCCTGCATGACGTTTTCGCGCACCGAGAGCTTGGGATCGAGCTGCGGCTCCTGCTCGAGATAGCCGACGCGAGCGCCCTCGGCGACCCAAGCCTCGCCGTTATACTCCTTGTCGAGACCGGCCATGATCTTGAGCAGGGTCGACTTGCCCGAGCCATTGACGCCGAGCACGCCGATCTTGGCGTCCGGGTAGAAGCTCAGATGGATGTTATCGAGCACCTTGCGGGTCGGGTACGCCTTGGTCAGACCCTGCATGAAATAGATGAACTGGCGAGCCATCCGCTGTCCCTGGAATTGATCCGATTTGTGGAAATTTTGCTGCCGCCGATGTAACGGCCGGCCCCCGAAAGCGCAACCGCGGGACCTCTGTTTTCCGTCCGTTCACCACGTTTCGCGGCTTCACCACGGGTGATTACGGGTTCGACGCCATGTGTGCGCCGAATCACGACAATTGAAACCATCTTTTAATAAATCAGACCAAAACTCGTTCTCAACGCCGAAAAACGGCGATTTTCGCGGCAGAACCGCGGCCAAAACAGTTGAGGCCACGTCATGGCTACCATCATTTCAGCACCCCTTTCGCGCCCGGCGACCAAGGCCGAGGCGACGCTGTTCGCCGAATTCAGCGCATTTTGGCGCGCCTTCGTCGCCAGGGCTTTCAATCCCTACCGGCCGGAACTGCACTATATGCGCGGCCCCGGTCCAGCCTGCCGCGCCAAGCAGATGGCGCTGTCGCCGGCAGTCCGCTCGATGCTCGCCGATATCCGCGCCACGAAGACGCAGAAGCCGTCGCCGCGCGTGTGACAATCGCCGCTTTTTGAAACCGCGGCCGCTTGCGCGCCTGCCGATTGCGCGCGACCATGACGGGTATCCCGACGGTTGATCTCCCGCCGTCGTCCTCACCCTGAATGGACCTCCCCGATGACGCGGCTCCGCTGTGCAATCCTCGACGACTATTTTGACATCGCGCTTTCGGTGGCCGACTGGCCGAAGGTCAAGGACCGGGTCGACGTCACCGTGTTCGACAAGCCGTTCGCGAGCGAGGCGGAAGCGGCAACGAAGCTGAAGGATTTCGAGATCATCTGCGCGATGCGCGAGCGCACGGCGTTCCCGAAGAGCCTGCTCGACGCGCTGCGCAAGCTGCAGCTCGTGATCACGTCAGGCATGCGCAACGCGGCGATCGACATGGAGGCCGCCAAGGACCGCAAGGTGGTGTTGTGCGGCACCCAATATAACCGCGATCCCACCGCGCCGCTCACCATGGGCCTGATCCTGGAACTGACCCGCGGCATCGGCCGCGAGAATGCGCGCATGCACGCCGGCGAGGCCTGGCAGACCTTTGCCGGTACCGAGATCGAGGGCAAAACGCTCGGCATCATCGGCCTCGGCAAGCTCGGCAGCAAGGTCGCCGGCATGGCCAAGGTGTTCGGCATGAACGTCATCGCCTGGAGCCCCAATCTGACGCCGGAGAAGTGCAAGGAGGCCGGCGTCGGCTATGCCAGCAAGGACGAGCTGTTCGCGACATCAGACATCATCACCATCCATGTCGTGCTGAGCCCGCGCTCGCGCGGACTGGTCGGCGCCGCCGATCTCGCCCGCATGAAGCCATCGGCCTATCTCGTCAACACCGCGCGCGGGCCGATCGTCGATGAGGACGCCCTGTTCGCGGCGCTGCGCGACAGGACGATCGCCGGCGCCGGCATCGACGTGTTCTCGGTCGAGCCGCTGCCGTCGGATCACCCGCTGCGCAAGCTCGACAACGTCGTGATCACGCCGCATCTCGGCTATGCGACGCGCGAGAGCCTGCAGGCGCATTATCAGCAGATGGTCGAGTGCATCGATGCCTTCACCAAGGGCAACGAGCCGCCGCGGCGCCTGGCCTGACAGCGGCATTCACTGCGGCTAGCCGAGCCAGCGGAACGCGCGTTCGAGCTCGGCGCGGCCGTCCCGGTCATACCAGCGCCCGTGGGCGAGGATAATCCGCTCCGGATCCCATTCGATCATGCGGGCGACCGCGGCCTTCATCGCGTCCCTGTCCTGCAGGAAGGTCGAGCGCAGATCCGTTGGCGTGCTGCCGTCAGGATCGCGCACGCCGCCGAGCCAGATCAGGAACCGCATCAACGGCGAGCGAACGCGCCCGGCCTCAAAATTCTCGATCAGGTCCGTCAGCAGCAATGTCCGCGACGGCAGATGGAAGAACACGACCTCCGTCATGTAGCTGCCTGCCACCGGCAGCGTCGCGATCCACTCATCCCAGGGATAACCGGATGATCGTTCCAGTGGCTCGCCTTCGAAGGTCAGCCCACTGCCCGCCTGTTGCTTGATCCCGGGCGCAAGGAAGATGCGCGCGTCGGGATAGGCAGCATGCCATTTCGGAATCCACCAATAGTGCAGACGATTCGGACCGATGATCCAGCGCGGTGCGCCCAGCTTGACGACTGCGGCCTTGAGTTCCGCCAGCAATGGTGTCGGCGAGTGAATGAACAGACGCCCACCCGGCAGACGAAGGATCGTCGCGCGCGTTGGAAACGGCATCTTGAACCAGCGCGGGCCGAACCGGATGATCGGACCATCGATCATCCATACGTCATCGGCGACAGGCTTTGGCGCATTCAGCGGCGGATAGGTCTCGCAGACGTCCTGCATCGCATTGCCTCCCAGGCGGCAACGTGGAGATGCGCGGCTCGTTGCAACAAAAAAGGCGCGCTGTTCGCGCGCCTTTTTCAATGATGAACTTGCCGGTTGGCCTAGCGCACCGTCACCGGTGCGGGCAGCGGCTGCACCGTGGTCGGCTGCGTGCCGGGCAGCGGCGCCGCCGCCTGAGCCTGAGCCGACGCGGGAGCCATCGGGTTTGGAGGCGCGGCAGAAGCCGTCGCCGTTCCCGGCGGCGGACCACCGGGCAGCACAACCACGCGGGTGCCGACCTTGGCGCGTTCGAACAGGTCGGAGACGTCTTCATTCAGCATGCCGATACAGCCCGACGAGACGAACTTGCCGATGGTCGACGGCTGGTTGGTGCCGTGAATACGGTACACGGTCGAGCCGAGATACATCGCGCGGGCGCCGAGCGGGTTACCCGGTCCGCCGGCCATGAAGCGCGGCAGATAGGGCTGACGCTCGATCATCTCGGTCGGCGGATGCCAATCCGGCCACTCGGCCTTGCGGGTGATCTTCTGCACGCCGGTCCAGGTGAAGCCGTCGCGGCCGACACGGACGCCGTAACGGATCGCCCGGCCGTTGCCCAGGATGTAATAGAGGTAGGTGTTCGACGTATCGACGACGATCGTGCCTGCCGGCTCCTTGGTCGCGAACGACACTTCCTGGCGGCGCAGATTCGGCGGCAGTTGCGCCGGGGCGTCTTCGGGCTGCTCGTCCGGCGGCAGCGCCGCGATCTGCACCGGCTTGCCATTGGCATCGACCGGCGCCTGCTGCTGCGGCACGGCTCCGGTAACGCCCTCGGGCGGACGCAGGCCGCCGCGGTCGTCGCCGTAGGAAACACCGGCGGCCGGAACGCCATTGTCGCGGTTAGCTTGTTGCGCACCCGGACGATCGCCGTAGATCACCGGCGGCGGCCCCATCGGACGGCCATAGCGGGGATCATCGGGCGACATCACCGGCCCAGTCGGCGCACCACGGTCGGAATAGACCGGAGGAGCATTCATCGGACGGCCATAGCGCGGATCGTCCGGCGACATCACGGGGCCGGTCGGCGCGCCACGATCGGAATAGGTGGGCGCATTCGCCGGACGGCCATAGCGCGGATCGTTCGGCGACAGCACCGGACCGGGCGGCGGCAGTGCAGCCGAATCCTGCCCGTCATCGTCATTGAGAGCGTCGAAATCCGGCATGCTGCCCTGGGGGGGGTAGGGCTGGGGCGCCGTCGAATAGGCGGTGCCCTGGGGCGCCGGATAACCCTGCTGCGCATGCGCAAGCGAGGTTCCTGCCACGCCGAGAGCCGCGGCAGCGCAAATCGTCAGAATGCGGTTGATCATCATTGCTCTGTTATAGTCCCCAAGCCACACCGGACTGTTAACGGCCCAATGCAGGAAGATAGCGGCGCATTCAAGACAAATCCGCGAAACCCGGGCTATTCCGGGCCTTTTGTGATTTCGCGTCAACGCTGCGGCAATGATGTCTCACGGGTCGGCAAAGTCCGTCCAGATGGCCAAAGTCATCAATCACCCGCATTTTGTAACAAACAGTGCCGGGACGTTGCGATATCTTCGAATTGGCCTGATTCGCGCTCGCGACGCCGGCTTTCTTGTGTGGTCACCGCGTTCCCTCGACATCGAAGACCCTCCCGCAGAAGGGGGAACCCGCGCCCATGCTCCCCGGCCTTCGTTTTCTGTTCGCCGCGATCGTGCTGGCGACCTCGCTTCTGGTGTTCGGGTTAGGGGCAGCCGCGCTGTTTCGCGCGGCGCATGAAGAGTTCGCAAGCATTCCGGCCCGCCGGGCGCCGCCGCCCGAGCCGCAATTCGCGCAGCAGCCCGAGACCCCGCCAGTGCTTGCCATGGTCCGGGTCGACCCGCCCGCCGCCGACAAGGTGACGACCGAAACTCCGGCAGCCCCGTCCGAGCCGGCCGCGTCCGAACAACCGGCTGCTCCCGCTGAAATCAGCCCTGCAGCCGAGCCGGAGAAGGTCGCCGCCGTGACGGCGGATGATCCGGTCCCGACCGCCCCGCCGAAGCCGGAAGCCCAAGCCACGGAGACCCCCGCGCCAGCTCAGCCCGCCGACAGCGCGGCGCAGATTCCGACCGCAGATCCGTCGCCGGCATCGGAGCCGACGCCCGCTGCCGCCGAAGCCGCACCGGGGGCCACCGAGGACAAGGTCGCCGCCGTCGCCGATCCGCCCGGCCCCAGCGAGCCAGCGCTTCCGCCGCCGGCACCCGCGATGGCAGCGCCCGAGCCCGCCCCGCCGCCGTCACCCGAGGCGATGGCGGCCGCGACCAGGATCGCAACGCTGGGCGGGCCCGAAGTTGTTGCCGAAGCGCCGGTGGCGCCGAAGGCCGCTGAGGCGAAGAAGCCGGTGCGCAGCGCGGTCAGCAAGCCGGCACATCGCAAGGAGCGGCGGCGGATCGTCCGCGCGCAGCCGGTTCGGCAGGTCGTTCAGCAGCAGCTCGATCCGTTCGGCCAGCCGACCCTGGTGCCGCTCACCCGGCGCTAGCAAGCAGGAATGACCTGTCAGGCCGGTCCCGTCGCGATCGGCGGGCCGCTCGCCTGCCCCCATTCCGACCACGAGCCGTCATAGAGCGCGCTCTCGGTGACGCCGAGCCGGTAGAGCGCCAGCGTCAGCACGCCGGCCGAGACGCCGGAGCCGCAGCTCGTGACGATGGGCGCATCGAGCTTTACGCCGGCGCCCGCGAACGACTTGCGCAGGTCATCGAGCGGCTTCATCTCGCCGGTCGCGGCATCGAACAATTGGTTGTAGGGCACGTTGCGGGCGCCGGGGATGTGGCCGGCGCGGATGCCCGGCCGTGGCTCCGGCGCGCGGCCCTCGAAGCGATCGGCGGCGCGCGCATCGATCACCTGCTCGGCACGGCTTTCGACATTGGCGATCATCTGCTCGATGCTGCGCACGCGCTTCGGATCGTAGCTCGCCTTGAAGGTCGCAGGCTTCGGCTTCACCTCGCCGCTCTCGACCGCCCTGCCCTCGGCGCGCCACTTCTTCAGGCCGCCGTTGAGAATGCGCACGTTGCGATGGCCATAGGAAAGGAACATCCACCAGGCGCGCGGCGCCGCAACCCAGCCGCCGGAATCGTAGATCACGACGGTGTCGGAATTGCTGATGCCGAGCCCGCCGACGTCGCGGCCGAACTGCTCGGCGCTCGGAAACATGTGCGGCAGCGGATTGGCATGGTCGGACACCGCGTCGACATCGAAGAACACAGCACCCGGCAGATGCGCGGCGCGATAATCGTCCTTCGGCAGCGGCAGCACGCCGGGCAGCTTGAAGGTCGCGTCGAGCACCTTGACATTGGCATCGCCGAGATGCGCAGCCAGCCATTCGGTCGAAACGAGCGGATCGTCGGTCGTCGTCATTCGGCATTTCCTTCGTCATTCCGGGGCTCGCGCAGCGAGAACCCGGAATCTCGCAAGACAACCTCTGGATTCCGGCTCGCGACTGCGTCGCGCCCGGAATGACGGTGGATGGGGCGTTCAGCCCTTCTTCTTCGGCTCCCATGCCTCGATCGGCCCGCCGGCCTCGCGCCAGGCGGCAAAGCCGCCGCCCATATGCGCGACCGGCTTCAGGCCCATGTCCTTCGCGGTCTTGGCGGCGAGTGCCGAGCGCAGGCCGCCGGCGCAGTGGAAGATGAACTTCTTGTCTTCCTGGAAGATCGGCTTGGCATAGGGGCTGTTCGGATCGATCCAGAACTCAAGCATGCCGCGGGTGCAGGAGAACGCGCCGGGGATCTTGCCGTCGCGCTCGATCTCGCGGGGATCGCGGATGTCGACGATGACGACGTCGTTCTTGCCGATCAGCGTGATCGCGTCGGCCGCGCTGATGGTCTCGATCTCGGCATTGGCCTCGTCGATCATCACCTTGATGCCGCGGTGGATGTTCTGTGGCATGGGTTACTCCCTTTGTCTTTGTGCTTTCGCGTTTTCTGCCACCGTCATTCCGGACGGACGCAACGCGGCTGATCCGGAATCTCGAGATTCCGAGTTCGCTTCGCGCCCCGGAATGACGAAATCAAAGTCAGCGCACCAGCTCCCGCATCGCGTTCTCCAGACCTTCGATCGTGATCGGATACATGCGCTCGGAGAACAGGCGGCGGATGATGGTGGTCGATTCCGAATAGTCCCAGTGCTTCTGCGCCACCGGATTGAGCCACACCGCGTGCGGATAGGTGCGGATGATGCGATCGAGCCAGACCGAGCCGGCCTCTTCATTGACATGCTCGACCGAGCCGCCGGGAACCATGATCTCGTAAGGCGACATCGAGGCGTCGCCCACGAACACCACCTTGTAGTCGTGCGGGTACTTGTGCAGCACGTCCCAGGTCGGCGTGCGATCGGTGAAGCGCCGCTTGTTCTGCTTCCAGACGCCTTCATAGAGGCAGTTGTGGAAGTAGAAATATTCCATGTGCTTGAATTCGCTCTTGGCGGCCGAGAACAGTTCCTCGACCTGCTCGATATGCGAATCCATCGAGCCGCCGATATCGAAGAACACCAGCACCTTGACCGCGTTGCGCCGCTCGGGGCGCATGTGCACGTCGAGATAGCCGTGGTTGGCGGTCTCCTTGATCGTGGTGTCGAGGTCGAGCTCGTCAGGCGCGCCGGTGCGCGCGAACTTGCGCAGCCGCCGCAGCGCCACCTTGATGTTGCGGATGCCGAGCTCGACATTGCCGTCGAGATCCTTGAACTCGCGCTTGTCCCACACCTTCACGGCGCGGTTGTTGCGGTTCTTCTCCTGTCCGATCCGGACGCCCTCGGGATTATAGCCATGGGCGCCGAACGGCGAGGTGCCGGCGGTACCGATCCACTTGCTACCGCCCTGGTGGCGGCCCTTCTGTTCCTCGAGCCGCTTCTTC
>NZ_LFIQ01000119.1:63119-71634 GCF_001189245.1 Bradyrhizobium pachyrhizi
CGATGTGAAAAACTGCAGGAACATATTTACTTAAATCGCCCGCCCTGCCGGTGCCGTCAAGGGCCCCTCCCCCGGTTGCGGCTGCGGATCAGCCATTCACTTTCACTTAACCACCCCGGCCAGCTTCGGCTCCCGGCGGCGAAACGTGACATTAAGATCGGGCGTTGATCACTGGAGGCGACACGACGCCAGTGGACCCGACCGACTTGTCCAACAGCCCTGCCAAGCTGCCGAAACTGTTTTCGCCGACAGCGATCGTCGCCGCCGTGGTGGCGGCCATGAGCATATTCGTGCTGGGTCTGTTGATCTGGAAGGCGGTCGAGGCGCGCACCACGGCGCTGGCCCAGGGCGAGCGCGACATCCGCAACCTGACCCACTCGCTGGCGGAACACGCCTCGCATTCGGTCCAGGCGATCGACGTGGCCATGAACGCCATGGTGGATCTGCTGAAATACCAGAAGCCGCGCGTCGACCGCTTCAACGCGGCGCTGCGCAAGACCGCCGACGCGCTGCCGCAGATCAAGGAGATCGGCGTGATCGACCCCGACGGCAACAGGATCTACTCGTCGGCCGCGGAGCTGCCAGCGCACAACAATGCCGATCGCGGCTATTTCATCGGCCATCGCGACTCGACAGATGCATTGCTGCATATCAGCGAGCCATTGCAGTCGCGGCTGACCGGTCAGCCGACCATCGTACTCTCGCGACGCGTCACCAGGGAGGATGGCGGCTTCGGCGGCGTGTTGTTCGCGACCATCGAGACAAGCTATTTCGACAACTTCTATCAAGCCTTCAAATTCGGTCCGCATGCCGGAATTACCCTGCTTCGGCTCGACGGCATGGTCTTGGCGCACTGGCCGGCGGGCAAGTGGAACAAGGAGGTTTCCGCGGCTTTCAAGGCGAGGATCGAGCAGGACCGGACGGGCTACACGAAAACCACATCGCCGTTCGACGGACGCGTCAAATATCTTGGCTTCGAGCGCGCTTCGCAATATCCGATCGTGGTCACCGTCGCCTTGCCGGAAGCCCAGGTTCTCGCCGCATGGCATGACGATTTGCGCAACGACCTGCTTGTCGCCGTCATCCTGATGGGAGGCGTCATCCTGTTCGCGATCCTGCTCGGCAAGGAGTTTGCCAAGCGCACCAGGGTCGCGCGGATGCTCAGGGAACGCGAGGCACGCTACCGGCTGCTGGCCGACAACATCGCCGATGTGGTGATCCTGCTGGACCGTAACGGCAGCTTCCTGTTCGTGTCGCAATCGGTCGAGACCATCCTCGGCCGCAAGCCGGACGATCTGATCGGCAAATCCTGCTTCGAGTTCGTGCACCCCGATCATCTCGCCGACGTCGCCAAAGCGACATCGGAATTGACCAACTGGACCACCACCAAGACCGTCGAATTGAAGACCTTCCGCGCCAACGGCAGCGAGGTCTGGGTCGAGATTAATTTCAAGCTTGCGGGCGCGGCGGAAGATCACCAAGCCATCGAGGTCGTCGGCGTGCTGCGCGACGTGACCGAGCGCCGCAAGATGGAGGACGAGCTCAACGCGCTGAACATCCGCCTGTCCGAGCTTGCGACCACCGATGGCCTGACCGCGCTCGCCAATCGCCGCAGCTTCGACAGCGCGCTGCCGCGCGAGTTCCGCGATCGGGAGCAGATCTCGCTGATTATGCTCGACATCGATCACTTCAAGGGTTTCAACGACACGCAAGGTCACCAGGCCGGCGACGAATGCCTGCGGCGCGTGGCGCGCGTGATCGCGGGCGCCACCGACAACACCACGGCGCTGGCGGCGCGATACGGCGGCGAGGAGTTCGCGATCATCCTGCCCGGCGTCGGCGAGCAGGATGCACTGAAGGTCGCCGAGGCGATGCGCCTCACGGTACGGTCGCTGGCGATGGCCAATCCGGCCGCGCGCCGCGGCGTGGTTTCGATCAGCCTCGGGATCGCCAGCCGGTCGGCCGCGACCGCGAGCGAGACCGAACTGCTCGGCCGGGCCGATCTTGCGCTCTATGAGGCGAAACGTTCGGGACGCGACCGCACGGTGCTGGCCTCGTCGCTCGCGGGTGACAATCATTCCGCGGGGCGGAAACAGTACGCCTGACATACTATGCGCCCGGTGCCGTCTAGGTACCGCTGCGCTGCGGAATCCGCGCTAGACCGCCCGGCTTTTTCAACTAGAATTGTACCGGACAAGATATCGGAGAGGACATGCGACCGCTGCGAGAGCGGTCGTTTCGTGTGGGGGCCGGGGCCGCCGACGAACGAAGCAAGGCAAACAGATAGATGAAATTCACGGGTACCAAGGACTACGTCGCCACCGATGACCTCAAGGTCGCCGTCAATGCCGCCATCGTGCTCGAGCGCCCGCTGCTGGTGAAGGGCGAGCCCGGCACCGGCAAGACCGTGCTGGCCGAGGAAGTCGCCAAGGCGATCGACGCGCCGCTTTTGACCTGGCACATCAAGTCGACCACCAAGGCGCAGCAGGGCCTCTACGAATACGACGCCGTCTCGCGGCTGCGCGACAGCCAGCTCGGCGACGCCCGCGTGTCCGACATCAAGAACTACATCAAGCGCGGCAAGCTGTGGGAGGCCTTCACCAACGAGAAGCGTCCGGTGCTCCTGATCGACGAGATCGACAAGGCCGACATCGAATTCCCCAACGATCTGCTGCTCGAACTCGACCGCATGGAATTCCACGTCTACGAGACCGGCGAGACCATCAAGGCGAAGCTGCGCCCGATCGTGATGATCACGTCGAACAACGAGAAGGAACTGCCGGACGCCTTCCTGCGCCGCTGCTTCTTCCACTACATCAAGTTTCCCGACACCGAGACGATGGGCAAGATCGTCGATGTGCACTTCCCCGGCATCAAGAAGCGGCTGGTGGAAGAGGCGCTGCGGATCTTCTTCGAGGTCCGCGAGGTGCCTGGCCTGAAGAAGAAGCCGTCGACCTCGGAGCTGCTCGACTGGCTCAAGCTGCTGTTGAACGAGGACATCACGCCGGAGATGCTCAGGGAGCGCGATCCGCGCAAGCTGATCCCGCCGCTGCATGGCGCGCTGCTCAAGAACGAGCAGGATGTGCATCTGTTCGAGCGGCTGGCTTTCCTCAGCCGCCGCGAAGTCTAGTTCCGATATCGGCAAACGCCGGGGCGATGGCTTCGGCGTTTTGCTTCTGCAGCTCCACAAACAAGAAGACCAGGGAAGATGAACGTCCAGACCCAGATCCGGGCCGCCGAGCCCGTCACCACAGAGCACTTCGACGTCCTGATCGCAGGCGCCGGCATCTCCGGCGTCGGCGCCGCCTACCACCTCGCCACGCAATGCCCCGGCACCAGCTTCGTGGTGCTCGAGACGCAGAAGACTTTTGGCGGCACCTGGTCCACCCATCGCTATCCGGGCATCCGCTCCGACAGCGACCTGCACACCTTCGGCTATCGCTTCAAGCCGTGGACCAGCGCGCCGATCGCGACCGCTGCAGAGATCCTGAAGTACATGGGCGAGGTGATCGAGGAGAACGACATCGCCCGTCACATCCGCTATCGCCACACCATCACCGCGGCGAAGTGGTCGAACGAGACCAATCTCTGGACCATCGATGCGACGCGCATCGACACCGGCGAGCGGCTGCGCTTCACGACCAATTTCTTCTGGATGTGCCAGGGCTATTATCGCCACGACGCCGGCTATACGCCCGAATGGACCGACATGGCGAAGTTCAAGGGCACCGTCGTGCATCCGCAGACCTGGCCCGACGACCTCGACTACAAGGGCAAGCGCGTGATCGTGATCGGCTCCGGCGCCACAGCTGCGACGCTGATCCCGGCGATGGCCAAGGACGCCGCCCATGTCACCATGCTGCAGCGCTCGCCGACCTATTTCCGCACCGGCCGCAACGCCATCGAGATCGCCGAGGAGCTGCGCAGGCTCCAGGTCGACGAACACTGGATCCACGAGATCACCCGCCGCAAGATCCTGTTCGAGCAGGACGCCTTCACCAAGCGGACCTTCGCCGAGCCCGAGGGCGCCAAGAAGGACCTGCTGGCAGCGGTCGAAGCCGTCCTCGGCAAGGACTACGACATCGCCACCCACTTCACGCCGAGCTACCGGCCGTGGCGGCAGCGCATCGCCTTCGTGCCGGATGCCGACCTGTTCCACGCCATCAAGGGCGGCAAGGCGTCGGTCGTCACCGACGAGATCGACCGCTTCACCGAGACGAGCATCCTGCTCAAGTCCGGCAAAGAGCTCGAGGCCGACATCATCATCACCGCGACCGGCTTCCACCTCTCGGCCAATGGCGGCATCGACTTCGAGATCGACGGCAAGCCGCTCGACTTCGCCGATACCGTGACCTATCGCGGCATGATGTTCACCGGTGTGCCGAACCTCGTCTGGGTGTTCGGCTATTTCCGCGCCAGCTGGACCTTGCGCGTCGATCTGGTCGGCGACTTCGTCTGCCGCCTGCTGCAGCACATGAACGCGACCGGCGCGAAGAAGGTGACGCCGGAGCTGCGCCCCGAAGACCACAACATGCCGCTGCTGCCATGGATCGATCCGGAGAACTTCAACCCCGGCTACATGATGCGCGGCATGCACCTCTTGCCGAAGCGCGGCGACAAGCCGGAGTGGCAGCACAACCAGGACTACTGGGCCGAGAAGGACGAATTCCCGGCGATCGACCTCAAGGACAAGGCGTTCGTCTACAGCTGAGCTCCACTATATTTCGCGTCATCCTGAGCCGCTAACGGCCACACACTCTCCGCTGTCGTCCCTGCGAAAGCAGGGACCCATACTCCGCGGCGGATGTTGTGGGTTGGACTCGTCATTCCACCGACACGCAACAATAACCATCGGTGGTTAGGGGTCCCGGCCTTCGCCGGGACGACGCTGAACGGTTATTGTCGTACGTATCAACTCCCTCACGCATACTCCGGCAGCTTCGCAGCCGCCTCCGGTGCCTTGCCGCGGATCATGTCGGAGGCCTTGTCGGCGATCATCAGGGTCGAAGCGTTGAGATTGGCCGAGATCATCCGCGGCATGATCGAGGCGTCGATCACGCGCAGGCCCTCCATGCCATGGACCCGAAGCTGATCGTCGACCACCGCCCACGGCGCGTCCGCCGGTCCCATCCGGCAGGTGCAGCCGGGATGGAAGGTGGTGGTGCCGCGCTGGGTCGCAGCGGCGAGCAGTTCGTCGTCGCTCGTGACCTTCGGACCCGGAAAGTCCTCGTAGGCGTAATACGGACTGAGCGGCTCGGAGGCGAGCAGCCGGCGCGCCAGTTTCATGCCAGCGACGACGACGCGGCGGTCGATCTCCTCGGCGAGATAGTTGGTCTGGATGATCGGCGGCGCGAACGGATCGGCCGAACGGATGCGGACATAGCCGCGGCTCTCCGGCCGCTGCTGCCATGACGCCACAGTCATGCCGGGCTCGTCCTCGAGCTGGCCCTGCACGCCTTCCTTGTAGCTCGCCGGAGTGAAGGTGAGCTGCAAATCGGAGCTCTCGGTGGTCTCGCCGGAATGCCAGAAGCAGTAGACCATGGTCGGCGACAGCGACAGCAGGCCGCGCCGCGTCGCCGCCCATTTGATCGCCTCGCCCCACAGGCTGAAGCCGCGGCGAAGCTCGTTGATGGTCCTGATATTCTTGACCCGCGCCACCGAGCGCGGCGCGTAGTGATCTTGCAGGCCTTCACCGACGCCGGGGAGCGCGTGGCGCACCTCGATGCCGTGCGCCTGCAACAACTCGGGCGCGCCGACGCCGGAGAGCTGCAACAGCTGCGGCGAGTTGTAGGCGCCGCCGGAGAGGATGACCTCCTTGGTGGCGCGGATCTCCAGGGGATCGCCGTGCTTGCCGCCGCGATTGTAGCGCACGCCGACCGCGCGCTTGCCCTCGAAGACGATGCCGGTGACATGCGCATGCGTGCGCACGTCGACATTGGGCCGCCGCCGCGCCGGATGCAGGAACGCGGTCGCGGCGCTGACCCGGCGTCCATTCAGGATGGTGCGCTGGCAGTACGACACGCCCTCCTGGATCTGGCCATTGTAATCAGGATTGCGCGGAATACCGAGGCTGACCGCGCCTGCCATGAAGGCCTCGCAGAGCGGGTCCTGCCAGTCCATCGTGGTGACGGTGAGGTTGCCGTCGCGGCCGCGATAGGTGTCGTCGCCCTCGCCGATCCTTCTCTCCATTCGCCGGAAATAGGGCAGCACGTCAGGATAGCCCCAGCCGCGATTGCCGAGCTGCGCCCAAGTGTCGAAATCCTGGCGCTGGCCGCGATTATAGATGTGGCCGTTGATCGAGGACGAGCCGCCGAGCGTCTTGCCGCGCGGCGCATAGATGCTGCGCCCGCCGGTGTAGGGACCCACCTCCTGCTGGTAGGCCCAGTTCACGCTCTTCATGTGGAAGGTCTTGATGAAGCCGGCCGGCAGATGGATGTAGGGGTGCCAGTCGCTCGGCCCCGCCTCGAGCACGCACACGCGGGTCGCGGCGTCTTCACTCAAGCGGTTGGTCAGCACGCTCCCGGCGGAGCCCGCGCCGATGATCACATAATCGAACGTTTCCATCGTCTCGTTTCTGGCGCCGACTATCGTGTCAGCGCGGCTTTTCGTTGAGTTGATAGGTCAGATGCGCCTTCACCGTCGGCCATTCGCTGGCGATGATGCTGTAAACCACGGTGTCACGCAACGTGCCGTTGGGCGCGATCTGATGGCTGCGCAGGATGCCGTCCTGCTTCGCACCCAGACGCTCGATGCCGCGCCGGCTCTGGTGATTGAAGAAATGCGTGCGGAACTCGACCGCGATGCAGTCAAGCTTCTCGAAGGCATGAGTCAGCAGCAGCAGTTTGCACTGCGTGTTGACCGCGCTGCGCTGCACACGCTTGGCGTACCAGGTCGAGCCGATCTCGACGCGACGGTTCGGCGTGTCGACGTTCATGTAGGTTGTCATGCCGGAAATCTTGCCGTCGGCGTCGAACACCGTGAACGGCAGCATCGATCCGGCCTTTTGCAGGCCGAGCCGGCGGTCGATCTCCTTGGCCATATTCTCCGGCTGCGGGATCGCGGTGTACCAGAGCTTTGACAGCTCGCCGTCCTTCACCGCGTCGACCAGCCCGTCGCAATGATCGTAGGACAGCGGCTCCAGCCGCGCATGTGCGCCGCGAAGGGTGACCGGTTCAAGCCAGGGCATTCGAGATCTCTCCATCTTTGTCATTCCGGGGCGATGCGCAACATCGAACCCGGAATCTCGAGATTCCGGGTCTGGTGCTTCGCACCATCCCGGAATGACGATTGCGCTTCGCGAAGCGCAATCGTCATCTATTCAGAAAGTTCAGCGGCAATCCCGGCCGCGGCCAGTCCATCGCGATCAGCTCGCCCTTGCCCGACAGCGTGATGTAGGCGGTCTTCAGCTCGGGGCCGCCGAAGGCGATGTTGGTGGTGACGCGGTCGCCGGTCGGCACCTGCTCGACCACGGTGCCGTCGGGCGCTATCACCGAGATGCAGCCCGAGACCAGCGTCGCGACGCAGACATTGCCCGATGCCTCGACCGCGAGCGAGTCGAACATCTGGTAGCCGCCGAGGCCGGCGATCGGCTTGCCGCGCTCGCCGCGATAGATCACGTCACGCGGCTTGACGGTGCCGGGCTCTGAAACTTCATAGGCCCACAGCCGCGCGGTCGGCGTCTCCGCGATGTAGACGGTCTTCTCGTCCGGCGACAGGCCGATGCCGTTGGCCGGCAGGATGCCGTGCACCGCCTCGACGATCTCGTTCATGCCGGGCCTCAGATAGTAGAACGCGCCGACATCCATGTCTCGCGCGCGGCGCTTGCCGAGGTCGGAGAACCACAGGCCGCCTTGCCTGTCGAACACCAGATCGTTCGGCCCGCGCAGTTCGTGCTCGCCGCATTTCGTCACCACGGTCTCGACCTTGCCGGATTGCAGATCGACGCGCTGGATCGAGCCGCCGAGATAATCCTCCGGCTGCGGTCCCGGCATGATCATGTTGCGGGTCGGAATCCAGGAGAAGCCGCCATTGTTGCAGATGTACATCTTGCCGTCGGGGCCGAGCGCCGCGCCGTTCGGGCCGCCCGGCACCTTGGCGACGATCTCCTTGCGCCCGTCGGGATAAACCCGCGTCAGCCGCTGGCCGCGGATTTCGACCAGCACGACCGAACCGTCGGGCATGACGACCGGACCTTCGGGAAACTCCAGATCAGTGGCGAGAACTCGGATATTGGCCATGACATCCTCCCGGCTCTTTGGCTGCAGGCGGATTCTGAACGGTCCCGCACGCGCAACGTTGTTGTTTCATCCTGTTATGGCAAACGGGGTTTGGCTTGCCAAGCAATGGCCCCGCAAGGCTGCCCGGCGTTGAGGTGGGATGGGCGCGCCGCAAATGCCCCTGTCGTCCCTGCGAAGGCAGGGATCCATACTCCGCGGCGGATATTGTGAATGGGACTCGTCGTTCGGGCGTCGCTCAACAATGACGGCCTGTGGTTATGGGTCCCTGCTCCCGTGCG
>NZ_LFIQ01000119.1:71644-71938 GCF_001189245.1 Bradyrhizobium pachyrhizi
ACCGCACTTGATGGATGAACGGGATCGTGGCCCCAGCATCGCGCAACAACTCTCATTTGGGGTAATGGGTCCTGGCTTTCGCCAGGACGACATGGAATGTGTTGCGCGCGTTGTGAGTCAAACTTCCGCATTCTCGCGACATGATCTGTCCGAGCTTTGCTCTTCGTTCCGCCCTCTCATCAGCAGAGGGCGCAGGAAAAGCCGGGTGCCGATCGCACCCATGGGCCCCGTGCAAAAGGTAGAAAGCACGGGGGTAGGACCACGGGTGTAACCGGAAACAACCCGGCTTTCCCT
>NZ_LFIQ01000119.1:71948-81509 GCF_001189245.1 Bradyrhizobium pachyrhizi
CTGCTTCTATAGCACTGAGTTGCGCTTCTGATAAAGCGAAATATTTTCGCGTGCGAGGATTGACAGGTTTTGCTGGGTTGTTTTGTCGCACCCCTCTCCGTCGTCATTCACGGTGCGCAATTGCGCACCTGAGGGCGCGCCTCCTGGCGCAAGCCTCGGAATGACGGAGAGAGAATGGCCACGCGCTAGCTCAGCGTGCCCGCATGCACCCACCAGCCGGGGTGATCGGCGCGGAGTTGTTCGCCGGCCGCCTCGGCGTCGGCGTCGGTTCCGAACACGGCAAAGCAGGTCGCGCCCGAGCCCGACATGCGCACCAGGCGAACGTCCCGGGTCTTACGCAGCGCGGACAGCACGTCACTGATGACGGGCTGGATGCGCGCCGCGGGGGCTTCGAGATCGTTGGTGCCGCGCTCCAGCGCCGCGATCCAATCGTCGATCGCGCGGCCGGCTTCCGGCCACGACGGCGCCTGCATCACGACATCGGTGGCGCCGATCAGGAGTTCGCCATTGCGCAGACCGAGCGCATTGAAGACGTCCCTGGTCGCAACCGGCACGCGCGGATTGACCAGCACGCACGGCATTTTCGGCAGGTCGAGCGGCAGCAGGCCTTCGCCGACGCCGGTCATGTCGCAGGCGCGCGAGGCGACGCACACCGGCACGTCAGCGCCGGTCTGCAGCGCGACCTCCATGATCCTGCTATCGTCGAGCGAGAGCTCATTGAGCCGCGCCAACAGCCGCAGCGCCGCCGCGGCATCCGCCGAGCCGCCGCCGATGCCGGCCGCAACGGGCAGCACCTTCTCCAGTGTGAAATGGCCGACCTCGAGGTCCGCGACGCGCTCGCCGAGCAGCCGCGCGGCCTTCAGCACCAGATTGTCCGATGTATCGCCGCAGGCATCGGCCAGCGGTCCCGCCATCGAAAGCGACAGCTCCGGTCCCGGCTCGAGCGTGAGACGATCGGCGCAATCGGCAAACGCGACGACGCTCTCCAAGTCGTGAAACCCGTCGACGCGCCGCCCGACAACCTTCAGCGTCAGGTTGACCTTGGCACGCCCTTCTTCAATCAGCGCCGGCACGGCGATGAACCCCTAAAAAACAAACATCGTGATGCGATTAGCGTAAATCGCCGCACGATCCTATCCCTTTGTTTGGATGGAAATTCCGCCATGACTCGTCATGCCCGGGCTTGACCCGGGCATCTATCAACCAAGAACGAATTTCTCGAAGGGATGGATGGCCGGGTCAAGCCCGGCCATGACGGGCAAACGTCAATGCCCGGGACTAGCCCGGGCATCACGGTATTTCATGAAGATGCAGCGCGACGACCGCCGCTCAGCCGCCCTTGCCGTCGTCGTCCTTCTTCTTCTCGGCAGCGGCGGCGTTGGAGGTGTCGTCCGGCAGGCCGTTGTCGATCTTGGCCTGGATCTTCGGCAGCTCTTCCGGCTCGGGCTTGAGGTCGCGGGCATGCGCCCACTGGAACTTGGCTTCCAGGGTGCGGCCGACGCGCCAGTAGGCGTCGCCGAGATGGTCGTTGATGGTCGGATCTTCCGGCTTCAGATCGATCGCGCGCTCGAGGTTCTTCACCGCCTCCTCGTAATTGCCGATCCGGTAATAGGCCCAGCCGAGCGAGTCGACTATGTAGCCGTCGTCAGGGCGCTGATCGACGGCACGCTTGATCATCTTCATGCCTTCGTCGAGGTTGATACCCTGGTCGATCCAGGAATAGCCGAGATAGTTCAGCACATGCGGCTGCTCGGGCTGCAGCTCGAGCGCCTTGCGCATGTCGGCCTCGGCCTTGTTCCACTGCTTGGAGCGCTCCTCGCAGATGCCGCGATAGTAATAGGTGACCCAGGCGTTCTTGTCGCCGCCGGCCGGCAGCGCGTCGATCGCCTGCGAATAGGTGGTGGCGCAGTCGGCGAACTTCTTGCGGCCGCGCTCGATATTGCCGAGCGCCAGGATCGCCTCAATATCCTTCGGCTGATCCGATGTGACTTCCTTGAGGATCTTGATCGCCTCTTCGCTGCGGTCGGCGGCATCGAGATTGGTCGCGAGCTGGATCTGCGCGTTGCGCTTCAGCGGCGAGGACGCCGGCATCCGCTCGTAGACCTTGATCGCCATCTGCGGCTTCTTCACCGATTCATAGAGATCGGCAAGCGACAGCAGCGCCAGCGGATGGTTGGGCTGCAGATAGAGCGCGAGTTGCAGATAGACCAGCGCGAGGTCTTCGCCGCCGCGGCGGGTCAGCGTCGCGCCGATGCCGTACAGCGCCTCGGCCGCGCCGGCCTGCGGTGACTCGACCAGTGGCGGCAACTTCTTGCCGGCCTTGGTCTCCTTGATGCCTTCCAGCACCAGCGGGTGACGCGGCAGCTTCTTGTCGAACGCCTCGTACATCGCGGTCGCGGCGGCCGCGTCCTTGTTGCGCGAGGTCCAGCGCGCATATTCGTCGACCGTGCGCAGCATCGAATCGTCGAGCTTGTAGACGCGCTCGAAGCGGGCGCCGGCATCCTTCTCCTTGCCGGACAGCTCGTAGATCATGCCGGCATGGAGGTCCTTGAAGATCGGATACCACTCGGGGCCGGTCAGCTTGTCGATCGAGGCGACCGCGGCTTTGCTGTCGCCGGCGCCATAGGCGGCCCAGGCCGACAGCAGCGTCGCGACGAGATCGGTGATCGGGCCGCGCACCGACTGGTTGATGTTGGACTGCGCGGCGGCATATTTCTTCAGCTTGAGATCGCGCACGCCGACGACGAGGCGCGCAACGCGATTGGCCTTGTCCTGGGTGAGGATGCGGTCGGCAAGCTTGACCGCCTCCTCGATGTCGCCGTCGGCGAGCGAGGAGATGAAGGCGCGGTCGAGCAACTCGGAATTCTTCGGGTCGGTGCGCAGCGCCGAGCGGTAGAACGCCGCGGCCGAGGTCGCATCGCGCTCGACGCTGGCGTGGCGGGCGGCGAGATAGCTGCCGGCGGTGGTCAGCGACTTCAGGTCGTTCTTGGACGGGAATTGCGCGGTATTATCGGTCGGATGGTCCGGCGTTTGCGCTGCAAGCTGCGCAGGCACGGCAAGTGCCGCGGCAGCGAGAACGGCAATCGTCAGGCGGTTGAATCGAGTGGACAGCATCACGGTCGCCTTGCTCCAGGGATTTACGCCAAGATGGATTTATGGCCAAGATCTTGCGATCAGTCTCAAAATGCGAACCCAAGCGGCGGCATCACGGCGGGGCGACAATGCCGCTTTTGGCGCTTATCCGCAAGGATCGCCCAAAGGCAACCCATGACGAATCAATTGGCAGATTAGGCCTTAGGCCCGCTGATCCAGCCAGCCCCCGCAAGACGCCCCCAGTATGGCGGTATCGTGACCGGGCCGGGCATATTCGCATGCGGACGAAAAAAGCGCGAGATACGGGTGCCACGGCACCCTTTTCTGCGTCTTCTGTTGTCGCCGGTGGTGCAATCCGGCCGCTCCACACGCGGAGAGGCCAAGCGGAGGTTGCGGCAACGCGCGTCGGCCTCACGCAAATGTGGTCGGCCGCCTCGAGCTCACCCTTGCCTTACATCGCCTCGTAGTTCGGACCGCCGCCGCCCTCCGGCGGAACCCAGGTGATGTTGCCGTTGGGGTCCTTCACGTCGCAGGTTTTGCAGTGGACGCAGTTCTGGGCGTTGATCTGGAAGCGTGGGCCTGAGGACTCCTCGACCCATTCATAGACGCCGGCCGGGCAATAGCGGTTGGAGGGACCGGCGAACACGTCGTGCTCCGAGGTCTTCTGCAGATTGAGGTCAGCGACCTTGAGATGGACCGGCTGGTCCTCCTCATGGTTGGTGTTGGACAGGAACACCGACGACAGCTTGTCGAACGAGATCTTGCCGTCCGGCTTCGGATAGGCAATCGGCTGGTGCTGCTTGGACGGATCGAGCGTCTTGCGATCCGGCTTGGCGTGCGACTGGGTGCCGAACAGCGAGAAGCCGAGCGTGTTGCACCACATGTCGAAGCCGGACAGCACCGTTCCGAGCAGGTTGCCGAACTTCGACAGCAACGGCTTGGCGTTGCGAACCTTGAACAGGTCCTTGCCGATCGCCGACGAGCGCCAGGCGTTCTCGTACTCGACGAGCTCGTCATTGGCGCGTCCGGCGCCGAGCGCGGCCGCGACATGCTCGGCGGCGAGCATGCCGGAGCCCATCGCGTTGTGGACGCCCTTGATGCGCGGCACGTTGACGAAGCCCGCCGCGCAGCCGATCAACGCGCCGCCCGGGAACGAGAGCCGCGGCACCGACTGGTAGCCGCCCTCGGTGATGGCGCGCGCGCCATAGGCGAGCCGCTTGCCGCCCTCGAACAGCTCGCGGACATCGGGATGGGTCTTGAAGCGCTGGAATTCGTCGAACGGCGACAGATAGGGGTCGTTGTAGTTCAAATGCACCACGAAGCCGACCGCGACCCGGTTGTCGTCGTAGTGATAGAGGAACGAGCCGCCGCCGGTCCTGTCGTTCAGCGGCCAGCCGAGCGTGTGCTGCACCCGACCCTTCTTGTGCTTCGCCGGGTCGATCTGCCAGACCTCCTTGAGGCCGATGCCGAACTTCGGCGGCTCGGAGTTGGCATCGAGATTGAACTTCGCGATCAGCTGCTTGGACAGCGAGCCGCGTGCGCCTTCGGCGAACAGCGTGTACTTGCCGAGCAGCTCCATGCCGCGGGTGTAGGAATCCTTGTGGCTGCCGTCCCTGGCAATGCCCATGTCGCCAGTGGCGATGCCGCGCACCGCGCCCTTGTCGTCATAAAGCACTTCGGCCGCGGCAAAGCCCGGATAGATCTCGACGCCGAGCGCTTCCGCCTTTGGGGCCAGCCAGCGGCAGACATTGCCGAGCGAGCCGATGTAGCAGTGATGATTGTTCATCAGCGGCGGCATGATGAAGTTCGGCAGGCGGAACCAGCCTTGCGACGTCGTCCAGTAGAAGCGGTCCTGCTTGACCTGCGTCTTCAGGGGACAGTCGGCATCCTCGCGCCAGTCGGGCACGAGCTTGTCGAGGCCGGCCGGATCGATCACCGCACCCGACAGGATGTGCGCGCCGACCTCGGAGCCCTTCTCCACCACGACGATCGAGAGCTCCGGATTGAGCTGCTTCAGCCGGATCGCGGCCGACAGGCCGGACGGGCCGGCGCCGACGATGACGACGTCGAATTCCATAGACTCGCGCGGAGGAAGGTCTTCAGCACTCATGATCTTGATCTCAGCCCATTGAGAACGCTTCTAAGCTTTTCAGGGGTCGTTGTTTCCGATTTTTGGCGGAAGGACAACCATGGAATTGCGCTTCCATGGGTTTGCACGGCCCGGGTACCCCAGAGAATAATCTTTTCCGAAAAGGAGCCTGCACTTTTCCGGATCATGCGCTCGATCACGATGCGTTCCCGCGGAATCGCATCATGATCTCATCTCATTGTTTGAGCATGATCTTTTCGGAAAACCGGTTTCCACTTTTCCGGATCATGCTCTAAATTGCCGCGATCATGGCCCTGATGCCCGAGCCCACCCCTACACTGCAGCAATTGCTGGCCTTTTACCTCGAGGCCGGGGTCGATTGCGCGCTTGGCGATGCCCCCATCAACCGGCTCGAGGAGCCGGAGCCAGTTCCCGCCCCTGCCGCGCCGCGTCCATCAGTTGCGCTCAATCCGCTGCGTCCGCCGCCGATGCCGTCAGTTCCGCGCAGCGAAATCACCGTGGCGCCGGATGCCGCGATCGCCTCCGCGCGCGAGGCTGCGCGGACCGCGCCGACGCTTGAAGCCCTGCGCACGCTGATGGAGAATTTCGACGGCTGTGCGCTCAAGCACACCGCGACCAGGCTGGTGTTCGCCGACGGCAATCCGCAGGCGCGCGTGATGTTCGTCGGCGAGGCGCCGGGCCGCGACGAGGACATCGAGGGCCTGCCGTTCGTCGGCCGCTCCGGCAAGCTGCTCGACCGCATGATCGCCGCGATCGGGCTCGACCGCAGCAAGGCCTATATCGCCAACGTGATCCCGTGGCGGCCGCCCGGCAACCGCACGCCGACGCCGCAGGAGACGCAGGTGTGCCTGCCCTTCATCCAGCGCCATATCGAATTGGTGAATCCCGACGTGCTGGTGACGCTCGGCAATCCCTCGACGCAGGCGCTGCTCGGCACGCGCGAGGGCATCATGCGCACGCGCGGCAAATGGATCGACTACGACACCGGCACCCGCACGATCCGCGCCGTCGCCACCTTCCATCCGGCCTATCTGCTGCGCTCGCCGTCGTACAAGCGGCTGTCGTGGCAGGATCTGCGCGCGATCGCGAAGGTGCTGCAGGCGGCGAACGCGTAGCTTCGTAGCCTGGATGGAGCGAAGCGCAATCCGGGTGGATCAGGTGGTGTGAAAGAGCGGCCCCGGATTTCGCTCCGCTTCATCCGGGCTACAGCTCCGCGTCAAATCACGTCCCCTTCGGCCGTACGATCGCCCAGCCGATCCGCAGCACCGGCTGCCGTCCGTTGACCAGCCGGTCGAACGAACGCGGCACTTCCGGCACGAGGCCGGGGAAGCGCTGCGCGATGTCGGGCGGCGGCGTGCCGGCGGTGTCCTGTGCGCGCCACACCACGACGCCGCCTGTTTCGTTGAACTTTGCGACCGACAGCCACGGCGTCCGCTGCGGCGTGGCGTCGAGCAAAAGATGCGGGCGGCGGCGGTTCATCGCAATCAGACTGGCAAGCTCGGGATCGCCGGCCACCGCGCGCAGGCGCTGGTTGGTGCGGCGCTCATAGCTGTCATCGAAGAAGCGGCCCATCGCGGCTGCCGGCAGCGAGGTGGACGCCTCCGTGGTGCTGGTCCAGGGCAGGAACAGCACTGCCGCCAGCGCGAGCGCGGCAGGCGCCGCGACCGCCAGGGCCCAGACCGAACGCAGCTGCCGCTGCCGCCTGAGCGGGATCAGATCGCCGGTCGCGACGACGACGGCGAGCCCGGACATCAGCAGCGCCACGCCGGCGCCGCCGAAGGCGCGATCGAGATTGAACAGCCCGGAGACGAAGCTGCCGGCGATCGCCGGCGCGAACGCGAAGAAATACACGAATTGCCGCGCCAGTTGATTGACCGGCGGACGGTAGATGATCGGAGCATCCTCCGTATCGCGGGCGAACCAGCGCGAATTGAGGATCGCCAGCACCGCGATCGCGGCGGTCGCCACGATCAGCCCGCCGAGCACCACACCCCAGCGCAGCGCGTGCGCCTTCAGATTGGCGAGTGCCGGCAGGGACGGCAGCGCCAGCACGTCGGCGCGGAGCAGCCAGATCAGGTAGGGCAGTGCCAGCACGATGATCACGAGCAGCGCGTAGATCGGATCGACGGACCTGAGCATGCGCCGCCCGCGCTCGGTTGCGAGCGCAAAGCCTGTCACGAGCAGGATCATGCCGATCGCCGCCGGCGTCGTCAGCAGCAAGAGGCCGCAATCGATCGACCAGGCGAACCAGGCGCTGCGCCGGTTTTGCCCGATCAGTTGCCAGGAATGCAGCAGCAGCAGCGCCCAGAGCGGGCGCGCCAGGATCAGCGGGCCGAACTCGACGCTTGGCGAGGAGAACACCACGACCGTCATCGACAGCAGCACCGCCAGCACGCCCTGCGGGCCGCCGACGATGGCGCGCGCCAGGGCGTAGAAGGCGATAAAGGTGACGATTTCGCAGACCTGCGCCAGGAGATAGACGCCGAACACGTGATTGCCGACGGCGCGGAAGGCGATGTCGGCGAGCCAAAACGCGAGCGGCGGTCCCATGTCGGTGCCGACCTGATATTCGCGGCCGAAGGCGAGGATGGTGGCGAGGTTGCCGGGCGGACTGCCGTAGAAGATGGCCGGCAGGAACAGCCAGATCGCGGCCTGCGCCAGCACCACGATCCAGACCACGAGGCGCGGCCGGGCGCGGATCAGTTCGACAACCAGGGAGGTAAACCGCATGAAACGCCTGAAATGCCCCAGCCACCCCTATCAAGCGGCGCCATCTGATCCCGAGGGTTTTGATAAACGGCGGCGGCGGTGGAGGCAACCGGGGCCGGATGAGTCCACGGTGCAAAGTCAAATGCAGGTGTCATGCCCCGCGAAGGCGGGGCATCCAGTACGCTGCGGCGGCCAGGCTTGAACACAACTGTCTCTGGAATACTGGATCGCCCGGTCGAAGCCGGGCGATGACACCGAGAGTGCGGCGCCGCCGCGCTTTACGCCGCTTCGGATGCCGCGGCTTCGCTTTCGGCGTCCACCGTGAACAGGTCCGGCTCGGCCGGGACCGGGAAGTGCTTCAGCCGCGCCGCGACGACGGGCGCGAAGAAGCTGCGGTGATGGCTGCTCGGCCCGAGCCGGTCGAGCGCCTCGAGGTGCTCGGGGACCGCATAGCCCTTGTGCTGCTCGAAGCCGTAACCGGGACAATCCAGCGCCAGCGCGCACATCAGGCGATCGCGCGTCACCTTGGCGATGATCGAGGCCGCCGCAATCGAGGCCACGATGCCGTCGCCGCCGATCACGGCATCGCAGTCGCAGGGCGTGGCGAGCTTGTCGCGCCCGTCGACGAAGACGTGCTTCGGCATTTCCGGCAGCGCATGCACGGCGCGCGCGAGCGCCCACAGCGAGGCGCGCAGGATGTTGTCGCGGTCGATCCGCGCCCGTGACGCCACCGCGACCGAGAACGCTGCTGTCGCGCAGATTTCCTCGAACAGTTCCTCGCGGCGCTCGACGGTCAGCCGCTTCGAATCATCGAGCCCCTTGGGAATCCGATTTGGGTCCAGCACCACGGCGGCGGCGACCACCGGACCCGCCAGCGGCCCGCGCCCGGCCTCGTCGCAGCCGGCAACCGGCCAGACACCGCGCTTGATCAGCGCGCGCTCGCGCCGAAAGCTCGGCCGCGTCACCACGATGACGCGCTTGTCCGGCTTGGCCGGCTCGGCCGGTTTCCTCTTCGACGCGGTCTTGGACGTGCCGCTGGACTTGTCCCGAATCATACCGGGATGGTGATCAAGCCCGGCCCGTGGCGCAACCGGGAACCTGGCGCCCTTCCCCGCTATTCAATCCGCCGCTCCAATCGGGATCGGCGCTCTAATCGGGAATTGACACCCGGCGGTCGTCGCGAACCTCAAAGCCCGGCGCGCGCACCACTTCCCAGGCGTGGCCGTCGGGATCGCCGAAATAGCCGCAATAGCCGCCATAGCTGGTGGGCTGCGCGGGCTTCAGCAGCCTGGCGCCTTTCGACAGCGCGAACGCCATCACACGATCGACCTCGGCGTCGTCGTTGCAGTTCCAGGCGATCGCGACGCCGCGGAACGCTAACGGCCGTGGCTGATCCGGCAGCCCGGCATCGGCGGCGAGCAGATGCCACGGGAACAGGCCGAGCACGGTGCCGCCGGTCTCGAAGAAGGCGACCTCCTCGCCGGTCGCGCGCATCTTCCTGGTGAAGCCAAGCGACTCATAAAAGCCGATGCTGGCGCGCATGTCGCTGACGCCGAGCGTGAGGACGGTGAAGCGTGCGGTCGGGGTGTTACTCATGTTTGCACTCACTTATTGTTATGTTCGTAGCCCGGATGGAGCGAAGCGCAATC
>NZ_LFIQ01000119.1:81519-98539 GCF_001189245.1 Bradyrhizobium pachyrhizi
AGCTTCAGCCGCTAACACGGGACCCCGGATTTCGCTGCGCTCCATCCGGGCTACGCCCTCGCCTAGAACAGACTGAGCTGCTGTCCGTTGCGCTTCGGCTTGGCGAAGTGATCGGTGGTCAGCTTGGTGCGCCGCTTGTTGAGGCCGAGCTTTTCGCAGGCGATCTCGAAGCGGCGGCCGATCATCCAGGCCATCGGGCCGGTGCCCTTCATCCGCGTGCCCCATTGCGAGTCGTAGTCGCGGCCGCCGCGCATGTCGCGGATCAGCGTGAAGACGTGACGGTAGCGGTCGGGATAGTTCGCCATCAGCCATTCGCGGAACAGATCGCGCACCTCGAGCGGCAGGCGCAGCAGCACGTAGCTCGCCTCCCTGGCGCCGGCATGTGCGGCGGCATCGAGGATGCGCTCGATCTCGGAGTCGTTCAGCGCCGGGATCACGGGTGCGACCATCACCGTGGTCGGGATGCCGGCATCCGCGAGCCGCTTGATCGCCTCGAGCCGCTTCGGCGGGGTCGAGGCGCGCGGCTCCATGGTGCGGGCGAGCTTCGGGTCGAGCGTCGTCACCGAGAGCGCGACCTTGGCGAGGTTGCGCTTGGCCATCCGCGCCAGGATGTCGATGTCGCGGGTGACCAGCGCCGACTTGGTGACAATGCCGACCGGATGGCCGGCGCGCTCCAGCACCTCGAGGATGCCGCGCATGATCTTCCGGTCGCGCTCGATCGGCTGATAGGGATCGGTGTTGGTGCCGATCGCGATCATCCGCGCCTCGTAGTCCGGTGCCGCCAGCTCCTTCTCGAGCAGCGCGGGTGCGTCCGGCTTGGCGAACAGCTTTGATTCGAAATCCAGCCCCGGCGACAGGCCGAGATAGGCGTGGGTCGGCCGCGCGAAGCAATAGACGCAGCCATGCTCGCAGCCACGATAGGGATTGATCGAACGGTCGAAGCCGATGTCGGGCGAGTCGTTGCGGGTGATCACCTTGCGCGAGGTGTCGAGCGCCACGCTGGTCGCGAACGGCGGCAGGTCCTCGAGGCTCTGCCAGCCGTCGTCGAAGGCAACGCGGGCCTCGGCCTCGTAACGGCCGCTGGCGTTGGACTGCGCGCCGCGGCCGCGCCGCCGCTCGCGCTCGATCGCGACCGCAAGCTCGGGAAAAGGGGTGGGTGCACCCGCCGGGTTATCGGAGGGCGCCGTTACCGGCGGGTGCTTGAGGGCATGAGAGGATGCTCGGCTCATGCTTTGAAGCTAGCACAGCGTTAGAACAAATCAAGAACACGAACGCAGAAATTCCACAGAACCTCGCTAGAAAATTCTGCAGGCGAACAGGCTGCTTTGAATCTGCAGGCGAACAGGCTGCTTTGAATATGACAAGGTGATAACACGGCCTGAGTTTCTCCACCGCTTGAGCCATCGAAGCCTCAAAATCATGCTGAGCGTGATCATTCCAACCGACGGCGTCGAGCGCACCGCGGTCGCAACGTTGGCGGCGCTGGTGCCGGGCGCGGCCGCGGGCGTCATCCGCGAAGTGCTGCTGGTCGACCGCAGCAACAGCGACGTGATGGAGCGCGTCGCCGACGTCGCCGGCTGCCGCTTCCTGCGCTTCGAGGGCACGCGCGCCGCGGCGCTTGCGGCAGGCGCGCGGCAGGCGCGGTCGCCCTGGCTGATGTTCCTGCATCCGGGCGCGGTGCTCGATGCCGGCTGGATCGAGGAAACCACGCAGTTCATCCAGATGGTGGCGGCGAGCGGCAAGGACCGCGCCGGCATCTTCCGCTACGCCCGCGCGCCCTACACCGACCCGGGCCTGCGCGACGGCCTCAAATTCGTCGCCCGGATGATCACCGGTCCCTCGGCCGAACAAGGGCTCCTGATCGCCCGCGAGCATTACGAGCGGATCGGCGGCTACCGGCCCGACGCCCGTCGCTCCGAGGCGCGCCTGCTGCGCCGGCTCGGCCGCTCCTCCCGCACCATGCTGCGGAGCCGGATCATGGTGGCCTGAACAAAGCGCTTGCGGATTATTTGATTCCGTCAAATAATATATTTGATGAAATCAAATTCCCATGACACCACGCTTGAGAGCCAAGTCGCCGCGGTCCGCGGCTTCAGCCGGTTCTATACCCGCAAGCTCGGCATCATCGAGCCGAAGCTGCTGCACTCGACATTCACGCTGCAGGAAGCGCGGATCATCTACGAGCTCGCGCATCGCGAAAATTGCACCGCAACCGATCTGGTGCGCGATCTCGACCTCGATGCCGGCTTCGTCAGCCGCACGCTGGCGGCGCTGCAAAGGCGCCAGATCGTGACGCGCAAGCCGTCTAAGGCCGACAAGCGCGTCAACGAGGTGGCCCTCACGGCCAAGGGCCGCACCGCAGCCGCCGATCTCGACCGCCGCTCGCGCAGCGAGGTCGGGGCGCTATTGAAGCAGATGGACAGCGACCGTCGCGCCGCGGTGGTGCGCGCGATGGGCACGATCGAGCAATCGCTGGAGCCGCCGGCCGAGAAACCGGTCGGCTTCCTGCTGCGCAGCCATCGCGTCGGCGACATGGGCTGGGTCGTCTCGCGGCAGGGACAAGCCTACGTGGAGGAATATGGCTGGGACATCAGCTACGAGGCGTTGGTGGCCGAGATCTGCGCGCAGTTTCTGCGATCGTTCGATCCCGCCCGCGAGCATTGCTGGATCGCGGAGGTCGACGGCGAGCCGGTCGGCTCGGTCTTCCTGGTCGACGGCGGCGACGGGGTCGCCAAGCTGCGCCTGCTGCTGGTGGAAGAAAAGGCGCGCGGGCTCGGCGTGGGCCGCGCACTGGTCGAGCAATGCATCCGCGCCGCGCGCGAGAAGGGCTACAAGAAGATGACGCTGTGGACCCAGAGCATCCTGGTCGCCGCGCGCGGCATCTACGCCCGCGCCGGCTTCGAGCGGGTCAAGGAAGAAAAGCACCACAGCTTCGGCGTCGACCTGGTCGGCGAGACCTGGGAGCTGGAGTTGTGAATCCGCAGCGCCGAGGCGCCTGGACTGCGTAGCCCGGATGGAGCGAGCGCAATCCGGGAGCGGTGCTGCCGCGGAAGAGACTGCCGCGGATTTCGCTTCGCTCCATCCGGGCTACGGAAGCTCACCCTTGAGATTCGGGTTCGTGGTTCACACGCCCTCAGATGCGCAATTGCGCGTCGGGATGACAAAAAAGGAGCGGCTAAGCGCTCGCGCCTTTCGCCTTCGGGCGGCGCAGATGTTCATCCAGCCGCGGCATGATCTCGACGAAATTGCAGGGGCGCGTGCGGTAGTCGAGCTGCGCGGCCAAAATGCCGTCCCAGCCGTCGCGGCAGGCGCCGGGCGAGCCGGGCAAGCAGAAGATGAAGGTGGCGCCCGCAACGCCGGCGGTGGCGCGGCTCTGGATCGTCGACGCCCCGATCTTGGCGTGGCTCAGCATGTGGAAGGCGATCGAAAAGCCGTCCATCCGCTTCTCGAACAGCGGCTCGACCGCCTCCGGCGTCACGTCGCGGCCGGTGAAGCCGGTGCCGCCGGTGGTGATGACGGCATCGACGGCGGGATCGGCGATCCAGCGTCGGATCACGGCTCTGATCGCCTCGACATCGTCGGTGACGATCTCGCGCGCCGCGAGCTTATGGCCGGCGGCGGTGAGACGGTCGGCCAGCGTGGTGCCCGACTTGTCATCCGCCAGCGAGCGGGTGTCGGAAATCGTCAGCACCGCAATGTTGAGCGGGATGAATGATTTGGATTCGTCGTGTGAGGACATTTACACCTCTTTCCATCCCGCTGACGTCATCCTGAGGTGCTCGCCTTACGGTGCACTTGCACCGCTGGGCGAGCCGCGAAGGATGGGCCACGGGCTCCGTCATCCTTCGAGGTCGCCAAGAGGCGAACATATCCCGAGTGAGCGCATTCGCGCTCATCCGGGGATGACGCTACCGGCACGCAGCTACAAGCTACCGCCGAACGTGTTGCAGGCCTGCACTGTGCCCTGCTGGTAGCCCCTCATGAACCACTCCTTGCGCTGCGCCGCGGAGCCGTGGGTGAATGAATCAGGCACCACCCTGCCCGTCGCCTGCCGCTGCAGCGTGTCGTCGCCGATTGCGTTCGCGGTGGTCAGCGCGGCGTCGATGTCGCCGGCCTCGAGGAAGCCCGGCCGCTTCTTCTCCTCGCGGTTGACCCAGACGCCGGAAAGGCAATCGGCCTGCAACTCGACCTTGACCTGCAGCGCGTTGGCCTCGGCCTTGCTGCCGGCCTGCTGCTGCAGCCGGTTCACGCGCGGAATGATGCCGAGCAGGTTCTGGATGTGATGGCCGGCTTCATGCGCGATGATATAGGCCGCGGTGAACTTGCAGGCGTTGCCCGAGCAGCCGCGGAAGCGCGTCTCGACCTCGCGGAAGAAGCCGGTGTCGAGGAAGATGGTCTTGTCCGGCGGACAGTAGAACGGTCCCATCGCCGACTGCGCCATGCCGCAGCGGCCGCCATTGGTGGCATTGCGGAACAGCACGATCTTCGGACCGGTGTAGGTCTGGCCGCTGGCCTTGAAGATCTCGCTCCAGCGATCGTCGATCTCGCCGAGAATACCGGCGATCATGCTGCCCATCTCGTCGGTCGGCGCACCGCGCTTGGCCTGCCCGCCCGACGACTGCCGGTCGGTCTGGTAGGTCGGCGCCTGGCCGCCGCCGGTGAGAATCTCGGCGCCGCCGATCAGGATGCGCGGGTCGATGCCGAAGGCGTAGCCGAGCAGGCCGAGCACGATGATGGTGCCGATGCCGAGCCCGCCACCACCCATCGGAATGCCGAAACCGCCACCGCCACCTCCGCCCATCCCGCCTTCGTCGCGACGGTCTTCGATGTCGTCGCTGCGGCGGAAATCATCATAGCGCATGGCGGTTTCCCTTCATTCCAGTCGGCGACCCAACGCGGGACACTCCAACCTAAAATTTCCATTCTGTTAATCAATATCCTGCCCGGCAATAATTGCCTAGTCCGGAAGAGGCGCATCCCTTGCGGTGCAAACGGCTGCGAATGAGGGCGAATCTACCGCGCAAATCGTGCCGGTTTGATGATCCGCAAATTTTTTCGCCGAACGCGCTGATGTTGCAGCACAACGCCGACGGCACTGCGCCATGACGCGCAAAAGATGCTGCAATCTTTTGCATGAAGATTTCCAATTAAGTCGATTTTTACTTTGACGGGTCAATGTGACGCCAGTCGGTTGTTTAGTCCCGCGTCGCCGACAGCGTCGCCTGAGTCAGAGTTCTTGAGTCATGGTAGTGTCGCGTCGCGGGGCGTCTGCAAGGGCGCCCCGCACTAAATTTGAGAGTGCCCCATCGAGCCACATCGTCATTGGCGATTGCGTGGCCGAATTGTCGAAGCTTCAGGCCGGCTCGGTCGACCTGGTCTTCGCGGATCCTCCCTACAATCTGCAGCTCAAGGGCGACCTCAAGCGCCCCGATGAGTCGCATGTCGATGCCGTCAACGACGACTGGGACAAGTTCTCGTCGTTCGCTGCGTATGACGATTTCACCCGCGCCTGGCTGCTGGCCTGCCGCCGCGTGATGAAGCCGTCGGCAACGCTGTGGGTGATCGGCTCCTATCACAACATCTTCCGCGTCGGCGCGATCATGCAGGATCTCGGCTTCTGGCTCCTGAACGACATCGTGTGGCGCAAGTCCAATCCGATGCCGAACTTCCGCGGCCGCCGCTTCACCAATGCGCACGAGACCATGATCTGGGCCGCGCGCGACGAGAAGGCCAAGGGCTACACCTTCAATTACGAAGCGCTGAAGGCGTCCAATGAGGACGTGCAGGCACGCTCCGACTGGCTGATCCCGCTGTGCACCGGCGAGGAGCGCCTCAAGGACGGCGACGGCAAGAAGGTGCATCCGACGCAGAAGCCCGAGCAGCTGCTCGCCCGCGTGCTGCTGTCGTCCTCGAAGCCCGGCGATCTCGTGATCGATCCGTTCAACGGCACCGGCACCACCGGCGCCGTCGCCAAGCGCCTCGGCCGCAGCTATATCGGCTTCGAGCGCGACAAGACCTATGCCGCCGCCGCCGAGGCGCGCATCGCCGCGATCGAGCCGCTGCCGGAAGCAACGCTGGCGCCGTTCATGACCGCGCGCGAGGCGCCGCGGGTGGCGTTCTCCGAATTGATTGAGCGCGGCATGATCGTGCCGGGCGCCAGGCTGGTCGACGCCAAGAAGCGCCACGGCGCCCTGGTGCGCGCCGACGGCGCCATCATGCTCGGCGACAAGGTCGGCTCGATCCACCGCATCGGCGCCGTCGCGCAGGGCTCCGGCGCCTGCAACGGCTGGACCTTCTGGCACGTCGAGACCAAGAGCGGCCTGCGGCTGATCGACGAACTGCGCGCCGAGATCCGCTCCGAGATGGCCGCGGGCTGAGGCAAGCCGGCTAATCTTCCTCGTCATTCCGGGCTCGCCGCTTCGCGGCGCCCTCAGATACGCAATTGCGCAGCCGGGAATGACACGTTGGGGAAGATGACGCCGTCTTGAACGCGGGCCGCCTTGTTGCGCCGCGACGGCGGGACTAGATTCGGCCCCATCACTTGCCGCTTCGATTGGTCGCCGATGCGAAGACAATCCGAGACCTTGCTGCTGGTGCCGCTGCTGCCGGTCTTCCTGCTCGGCATGTTTCCGATGCTGCTGATCGGCCTGCTCGGATTCTTCGGCCTGATCATTTTAGGCATCCTGCTCGTCTGCGTCGGGCTGACGCTCGCCCTCGAGGCGCATGGCGAGTTCAATGAAGAGATCATCGTCCATGGCTACGCGCGGGGATCAGAACGCGCGACGCAGGTCTCCCATTTGCGTGCTGCGACCCGCTCCGCCGCCGCGCTGGACGTCGCGGGCATCGCGCTGGTTGTCGCGGGTATCCTGGGCTTCTTCTGGGCCGGCTGACCAGCGCGCCACGCGACCCTGATTCACAAACTCGTCGCTTGCGCAGCGCAGCGAAATTTGCGCATGAGGGGATCGTCTGCGGCCTTCCCCGCCGCATCCCGATCTCGCCGGCTACAAGAACCAAGGGAGTCCCTTCATGATCAAATTCTATTTCAACGGTGCGCCGAACCCGAACAAGGTCGCGCTGTTCCTGGAAGAGTCCGGCCTGCCGTTCGAGGCGATCCCGGTCGACACCCGCAAAGGCGAGCAGTTCGCGCCGGAATTCCTGAAGGTCAACCCGAACGGCAAGGTGCCGGCGATCGACGATGACGGCGTGCTGGTGTTCGACTCGAACGCGATCCTGCTCTACCTCGCCGAGGAGCACGGCAAGTTCCTGCCCGCCAATACGCCGGCCAACCGCGCCGCGACGCTGTCCTGGCTGATGTTCATCGCGACCGGCCTCGGCCCCTATTCCGGCCAGGCCGTGCACTTCAAGCACTTCGCGCCGAAGGATCTCGACTACGCCAACAACCGCTACCAGTACGAGGCGCACCGCCATTACAAGATCCTCGACGATCACCTGGCGAAACAGCGCTACATGGTCGGCGACAGCTACACGATCGTCGACATGGCGTTCTGGGGCTGGGCGCGGATGGCGGCGTTCATCCTCGGCGAGGAAGGCTACGCCAAATATCCGAACGTCAAGCGGCTGGTCGACGAGATCTCGGCGCGGCCGGCGGCGGCGCGCGCGATCGCGCTGAAGGACAAGCACACCTTCAAGGCCGAGATGGATGACGCGGCGCGCGACATCATGTTCGGCCACCTCAAGTCCAAGGTGGCGTAAGCCAATCCACAAGACGGCAAGACGACGGCGCCCGGATGGGCGCCGTCTTCGTTTGTGCCGCCCATTGGCGGCGCGCCGCTACGCAGGAAACGCGCCGAGCGCCCTCTCGGTCAGGACCGAGTCACAATATTCCCGTACCTCCTTGATCCGACCGCCATCGAAGCGGAACACCAGGCAGTAGTCGTTGTCGTAGCGCTGACCTTGCTTGGTGAGGTTGTCGCCCTTGGCCTCGATCACGACGATGTCGCCGTCGGCGATGATGCGATGGGCGACGGTGCGGCCGCGCTCGACCAGTTTCGAGCGGACATGGCCGTGCAGATCGTTGATGATCGACTGCTTGCCGGTGAAGGTACGCGACCAGGAATATTGCCCGGTCACGGTCCAGATCGCGTCGTCGGCAAGCGTTGCCATGAACAGCGAGTTCTCGCGCACCGCGGGATCGGGACTGCCTGCGATCACGAACATCTCCTGCACCAGTTTCTTGTTGTCGGCTGCGCTCATGGCGCCTCTCCTTGCGATTGATAGACCTTGATTTCAGGCGTTTGCTCACGCGATACGGTCTTCGGCTCGCGTGAAAAATGCCTTGCCCGCAATCCTGCGGCGCCTGCGCGCATTCTTCCAATCGATAGGTGGTATGATATATATTCACGGGATGAATTTGAATTCGCTTGACCTCAATCTGCTGGTCGCGCTCGACGCCCTGCTGCGTGAAGCCAATGTCAGCCGCGCCGCGATGCGGCTCAATCTGTCGCAGCCCGCGACCAGCCACGCGCTGCAGCGGCTGCGCGACCTGATCGGCGATCCGCTTTTGGTCCGCAACGGCGCGCGGATGGAGCTGACGCCGCGGGCGCAGGCGCTGCGCTCGCCGCTGGCCCATGCGCTCGACCAGGTGCGTACGCTGTTCGTCTCCGACGATTTCGACGCCGCGCGCAGCGACCGGCACTTTCGCCTGATGATGCCCGACCTCGCGGTCGAGCTCCTGATGCCGTCGCTGATGGAAAAGGTGACGCTGATCGCGCCGAACGTCACCATCGACGTAGTGCCGTGGCGGGGACCTGCGATCTTCACGCCCGAATTCGCCCGCACCATCGATCTCGTGATCTCGATCGGCGACTCCTTCAAGGGCTTTCACCGCCAGCGGCTCTACACCGACAGCGATGCACTCGCGGTGCGCCGCGGCCACCCCGCCGGCACGAAGCTGAAGAAGCGCGAGGCGTTCCTCGCCGCACGCCATGTCGCCGTGATCATCCGCGGCCAGAACGAGGACCTGATCGACACCTGGCTGCGCGCCAAGGGCATCGAGCGGCGGATCGCGCTGGTGGTGCCGGGCTATATCGAGGCGCTGCACGTCACCGCGCGCACCGACCTCGTCGCCTTCGTGCCGCGCCGGCTGATCTCGGCGCTGTCAACGCAATTATCGCTGATGACGGTGACGCCGCCGCTCGATCCCGGGATCGACGAGCAGCACATGTTCTATCCGACCCGCGCGCAGATGGACCCCGGCTCGCTGTGGCTGCGCAAGCTGATGCTGGAGACCGGACGCGAGTTGGAGACGGGGAAAGTGTAGCGGCGCGCTCTATCCCCGCGTCGTCCCGGCTTGCGCCGGGACGACAGCGAGTTCTTGGCTTCCGCCTTGTCCTCCGCGCTTACGCCCTCTGCTCCGCCAGCACCTTCTGCACCGCCGGGCGGCTCTCCATCGCAGCGCGATGCGCCTTCACCTTGGGCAGCGTTGCGATGTCGACCCCGTCGCCGTCGAGCCAGAGGGTCAGCGTGTAGAGATAGGCGTCGCCGACGGTGTAGTTCTCGCCCATCACCCACGGGCCCTTCAGCATGTCGCGCTCGATCAGGTTGAAACAGGCGCCCATGGTCTTCGGGACCATCGCCTTCATGTCGGCGAACGAAGCCTCCTGCGTCGCCCAGCGCGCACCGCGCATCTTGTGGGCGTGGCAGATATGCACCGTGGAGCACAGATAGGAGTTGAAGGCCTGCAGCCTGGCGAATTCGAAGGCGTCGTCGGGCGCGAGCTTCGCCTGCGGAAAGGTCTGCGCGATGTAGGCCAGCATCGCCGGCGTCTCGGTCAGCACGCCGCGATCGGTCACCAAAGTGGGCACGCGGCCCTTCGGATTGATCTTCAGGTATTCCGGGCTGTTCTGCTGGTTGGTCTTGAAGTCGATCTTCACGGTCGTGTAGGGCGCGCCGGCCTCGGCCAGCGCGATGTGGGACGCGAGCGCGCAGGTGCCGGTGGCAAAATAGAGCTTGAGCATGTTGCTGTCCTCTCCGAGCCTTATCGGTTCGTTGCGAACGCGGCTCTGGTTCTTGTTCTGACGGCGCGGAGGTTAGCGGCAGCCCCCTTTGCCGTCCACCCCGCGCGCCGCGGAGCTTGCCCGCGGTAGTGCCGTCGTGCGATGACCATGGCCAATCGAGGGGATTTTTCATGACTGTGCTCATTGCAGGCAGCGGAATTGGCGGGCTGACGCTGGCGCTCAGCCTGCACCAGATCGGCGTGCCGGCCCGCGTCTTCGAGAGCGTGCCCGAGCTGCGGCCGCTCGGCGTCGGCATCAACGTGCTGCCGCATGCGGTGCGCGAACTGATCGAACTCGGCCTGCACGATGTGCTCGACGCTTCAGCAGTGCGCACCCGCGAGCTCGCCTATTTCTCGAAGCACGGCAAGCCGATCTGGAGCGAGCCGCGCGGGCTCGAGGCCGGCTACAAATGGCCGCAATTCTCGATCCATCGCGGCCGGCTGCAACAGCTGCTGCTCGATGCCGCGACCGAACGGCTCGGAGCTGCGAACATCCTCACCAGCCATCACCTCACCGGCTGGACCGAGACCGCCGACGGCATCCGCGCCGACTTCATCGACCGCGCCACCGGCAAGCCCGCCGGCAGCTATGACGGCGCGGTGCTGATCGCCGCCGACGGTATCCATTCGGCGGTGCGCGAGAAGCTCTATCCGCAGGAGGGGCCGCCGATCTGGAACGGTCGCATCCTGTGGCGCGGCATCACCCGCGGCGATGCCTTCCTGACCGGACGCACCATGATCATGGCCGGCCACGAGATCCTGAAATTCGTCAGCTACCCGATCTCGAAGGAGGCCGGCCCCGACGGCAAGTTCGACATCAACTGGGTCGCCGAGCGACACATGCCGCCGACCTATCAATGGCGCCGCGAGGACTACAACCGGACCGCCAAGCTCGACGAGTTCCTGCCGTGGTTCGAGAGCTGGAATTTCGACTGGCTCGATGTCCCCGGCCTGATCCGGAACTGTCCGCACGCCTACGAATATCCGCTGGTCGATCGCGATCCGATCCCGCAATGGACGTTCGGCCGCGTCACGCTGATGGGCGACGCCGCGCATCCGATGTATCCGATCGGCTCCAACGGCGCCTCGCAGGCGATCCTGGATGCGCGCGTGCTGACGCGCGAGATCCTGGCGCGTGGCCCGACCCAGGCGGCGCTCGCCGCCTATGAGGCCGAACGGCGGCCCGCGACCACGGACCTCGTGATGCTGAACCGCCGCAACGGCCCGGAGCAGGTGATGCAGCTGGTCGAGGAGCGCGCGCCTGATGGCTTCAACGTCGTCACCGACGTGCTGTCGCAGCAGGAGCTGGAAGACATCGCCGCCAACTACAAGCGCGTCGCCGGTTTCCAGGTCGAGGGACTGAACGCCAAGCCGCCGATCGTGCAGCGGGCGGGCTAAGTTGTAGCGCGGCGCACTATCTATCACCGTCACCTGAGGAGCCGCGAAGCGGCGTCTCGAAGGATGAACGGCCCGGCTGGTGAGGCTCGCTCCGCTCGCACCTCAGCATGACAGCCTTACCAATGCGGGCGCGGCTTCACCGCAGCGCGCGCGCCGCCTCCACCAGGCGGATGCTGCTGCTTGCGGTGGCGAGCAGTGTGCCGTCGACGGCGATCAGCTTCCCCTCGACGAAGGCGATGGTCTTGCCGAGCTGGGTCACCGTCGCCTCGCCGGTGATGGGCCCCGGTTTTGCCGGCGCCAGGAAATTCACGGTCATCGTGATGGTCGTGGTGAAGAGCCGGCCCTCGGTCATCACGAACACCGCCGGCCCCATCGTATCGTCGAGCATTGCCGAGAGCATGCCGCCTTGGATGAAGCCGGCCGGATTGCAAAAATCCGGCTTGCCGTCGAACACGATCCTGATCCAGCCCTCCCGCGGACGGGCGTCGACCACGCGCCAACCCAGTAGCTTTGCGACGGGCGGCATCGGAATGCGGTCGAGTGCGGTTGCGATCATGGCGGCCTCCGGTTTCCGGAGGTAATAGCGAAGCCCTGCTGCCAGCATGGTGTCAGCAGGTCAGAGCATGATCTGGAAAAGTGGGAACCGGTTTTCCGAAAAGATCATGCTCAAAAAAATGAGCCGATGATGTGATTCATCCCATCGTCAGAGATCGAGCCCATGCGCGACAACCTTGCGCATCAGGTTCGGAAACGCCTCGCCGTCCAGCGTCGCCACCGGCACCCAGCGCATGCCGTCCGGCGCGCGGCTCCGCGGCGGCACGCTGGCGGTATAGACGACGAGCTCGAGCGGGAAGTGCGTGAACACGTGGGTGACGACGCCCGCCCTGCGGTGCCAGTGCGTGACGCCCTTCAGTTCCGGCGCCTGGGCAAGTGCCGCAGCGTCTTCCTGCCCGGCCAGCCATTGCGATCCCGGAACCTCGGTCATGCCGCCGAGCAGGCCTTTTTCCGGGCGCGAGCGCACCAGGAGCTCGCCGCCGCGCGTCACCACGAAGGCCGCGCCGCGGCGCAAGTTGCCGCTCTTCTTCGGCGCCTTGCGCGGGAACGACTCCTGGTCGCCGCGCGTGCGCGCCGCGCAGTCGTCATTCAGCGGACACAATGCGCAGGCCGGCTTCTTCGGCGTGCAGATCGTGGCGCCCAAATCCATCAGCGCCTGAGCACTGTCGCCGGCGCGGGACGGGCCGAGCAATGTCGCCGCCATCTCCATGATCAGCGGCTTGGCCTGCGGCAGCGCCTCCTCGATGGCGTAGAGCCGACTGACCACGCGCTCGATATTGCCGTCCACCGGCATGGTGCAGCGGTCGAAGGCGATCGCGGCGATCGCCGCCGCCGTATAGGGCCCGATGCCGGGCAGCCCGCGCAGGCCCTCCTCGGTGTCCGGAAAGGCCCCGCCATGCTCGCTGAGCACCGCGACCGCGCAGGCGTGCAAATTGCGCGCCCGCGAATAGTAGCCGAGCCCGGCCCACATCCTCAGGACGTCGTCGAGCGAGGCACGCCCAAGCGCGGTCACATCGGGCCAGCGCGACATGAATTTCTCGAAATAAGGCCCGACCGCCCGCACCGTGGTCTGCTGCAGCATGATCTCCGACAGCCAGACGCGGTACGGATCGGCCCGCTCCCCCGCCACTACGCGCCACGGCAGTGTCCGGCGATGCCGGTCATACCAGGCGAGCAGCCGCGCCGGGCGGTCGGCCTGCTGATCGGTCGATTTGATTTTGGCGGCCGCGCGAGAGCTCATGAACGTATCTTAGCCACATCTCGCCATGTCATGCCCGGGCTTGACCCGGGCATCCACGTCTTTTCTTCGCCCGGCACGGAAACGCCGGCACAATGATGAACACGGTTTCAGCCACATCACCACCACTGCTATAACCCTCCCATGTCCAGACCCGGCCCGATCAGCGCCAAGCCCCTGTCGATCCTGCTCAGCGACGTCTTCACCGACGCCTACGCCAAGCAGGGCTTTGCCGCGCGCGAACTGGTGACGCGCTGGACCGAGATCGCGGGCGAGCGGATCGCGGCCTATTGCGAGCCGCTGAAGATGCAATGGCCGCGGCCGGTGGAGGGACAGCCGCAGGAGCCGGCGACGCTGGTGCTGCGGGTCGAAGGCCCGATGGCGCTGGAGATCCAGCACTCCTCCGACGTCATCCTGGAGCGGGTGAACCGCTTCTTCGGCTGGCATGCGGTCGGCCGCCTGACCATCCGGCAGGCACCGCTCTCGCGCCGCAGCCGCCCGGTACGGCCGCGCCCGCCGGACGCCAAAACCGTGGCCCGGGAGGCGGCAAACCTTGCGGCCGTCGAGGACGACGATCTGCGCGCGGCGCTGGCCCGTTTGGGTGCCTCGATCAAGCGAAATTGACGCTTTTCGGCAGGCCGTTCGCGAGACCGCGGCATTGCCACAATGGCCGTTTCAAGCTAGCGAAGGCTTCTTTTTCGGGACCCCTTCATTGTGGCGTGAATGCGCCAATCCGGGAGCTGACCTTGATCATCACGCGCCGCGCTTTCACCACCGCTCTCTCGCTGACCGGGCTCGCCGCCCTCGCCGGCCTGTCGCCGCTGCGCCTGATCACCGACGCGTTCGCGCAGACTGCCGCCGAGGTCGCCAAGCCGCAGTCGCTGCCGGACATGGGGCTCGGCCCGCAGGACGCCAAGGTAACCATCATCGAGTACGCCTCGATGACCTGCCCGCACTGCGCCAATTTCAACGAGACAGTGTTCCCGAAGATCAAGTCGACCTACATCGACCCCGGCAAGGTCCGTTACGTGTTCCGCGAATTCCCGCTCGACATCAAGGCCGCCGCCGGCTCGATGCTGGCGCGCTGCATCGCCAAGGACGACGCGCCGAAGTTCTTCGCCGTGATCGATTTGCTATTCCGCCAGCAGAACGACTGGGTGGTCAAGAACACCACCGAGACGCTGACGCGGATCGGCAAGCAGGCCGGCCTCAGCCAGCAGCAGGTCGAGGACTGCCTGAAGGATCAGAAGCTGCTCGACAAGATCGCCGCAGACCAGAAGTACGCCAACGAGGTGCTGAAGGTGAACTCGACGCCGACCTTCTTCGTCAACGGCGAGATGCTGAAGGGCGAGACCTCGTTCGAGGAGTTCAGCAAGCACATCGATCCGCTGCTGAAGAGCTGATCGGGAGCCCGCGAACCTGACGTCTTTGTGCCTCGCTTCGAGTCGAGGCACGATAATTGTGGATGATTTGCGATCACGGCACGCGACCGTCGCATCATTTGGTTGTTGAAAACTTGATTCGCACGATGCGAATCGTCGAGGACATGCAAGGGCCATAAAACCCTGCAAATCCCTTGGGAAAAGCTTGCTCAAGCGGTTGCCCTCACGCGCTCGCATCGCCATTGTCGCCGCTCATGAGAGCTGCACGCAGCAACTCACCCACACACCGACATTGCCTTCCATGGTATTGTCACGGCAGGGAGATTCGCGCCCGGCCAAACGAGATTTGTGTACATGAAGCTCACGCGCCTCCGCCTGCACGGTTTCAAGTCGTTCGTTGAACCCACCGATTTCATGATCGAGCCGGGCCTGACCGGCGTCGTCGGACCGAACGGCTGCGGCAAATCCAATCTCGTCGAAGCGTTGCGCTGGGCGATGGGCGAGACCTCGCACAAGTCGCTGCGTGCCGCCGACATGGATGCGGTGATCTTCGCCGGTTCCGGCAACCGTCCGGCGCGCAACCACGCGGAAGTCGTGATGACGATCGACAATTCGGATCGCTCGGCGCCGGCTGCGGTGAACGACAGCCAGCTCCTGGAAATCTCCCGCCGCATCGAGCGCGAGGCGGGCTCGGTCTACCGCATCAACGGCCGCGATGTCCGTGCAAGAGATGTGCAGATCCTGTTCGCCGATGCCGCCACCGGCGCGCGCTCGCCGGCGCTGGTCCACCAGGGCAAGATCGGCGAGATCATCCAGGCCAAGCCCGAGCAGCGCCGCCGCGTGCTGGAAGACGCCGCCGGCGTGGCGGGTCTGCATGCCCGCCGCCACGAGGCGGAACTGCGGCTGAAGGCGGCCGAAACCAACCTCACCCGCGTCGAGGACGTGATCGGCCAGCTCACCGGCCAGATGGAAGGCCTGAAGAAGCAGGCGCGCCAGGCGATCCGCTACCGCGAGGTCGCGGCCAAGGTGCGCAAGTCCGAGGCCATGCTGTTCCATCTGCGCTGGATCGAGGCCAATGCCGACGTCAACGACGCCGCGCAGACCCATGACATCTCCGTACGCGAGATGGCCGAGCGCACCCGCGAGCAGGCCGAATCCGCCCGCATCCAGGCGATCCGCGCCGCCGAATTGCCGGCGCTGCGCGATGCCGAGGCGCGCGCCGCCGCCGGCCTGCAGCGCCTGACCAACGCGCGCGAGATGCTCGACCGCGAGGAGCAGCGCGCCAAGGAGCGCGTCGGCGAGCTCGATCGCCGCCTCACCCAGTTCGCCCAGGACATCGCGCGCGAGCAGCAGCAGACCTCGGATGCCGACATCGCGCTGCAGCGGCTCGACACCGAAGACGCCGAGCTCAAGGAAGAGATCAAGTCGCGCGTCGAGAAGCGCTCCGGCGTCGACGAGCGCGTCGCTGAGGCCGAGGAGATCCTGGCCGCGACCGAGCGTCAGTTCTCCGAGCTGACCACGCAGCTCGCCGATCTCACCGCCAAGCGCAATCAGCTCGAAGCCGGTGTCCGCACGCATCGCGACAGGTTGGCGCGGCTCGATCAGGAGATCGCCAGCGTCCAGGCCGAGGAAACCAAGCTCGCGCAGGAGACCGGCAATCTCGGCGACATCGACGCGCTGGCCGCCGCCATGGAGATGGCGCAGCAGACGCTCGCCGAGTCCGAGGCCGCCGTGCAGACCAGCGAGGCGCATCACGCCGCCGCGCGGCAGACGCTGGAAGCCTCGCGCAATCCGCTCACCGAAGCGGAGAAGCGCGTGCAGCGGCTCGAGACGGAAGCCCGCACCATCTCCAAGCTCGTCACCAGCGAGACCAAGAATCTGTGGCCACCGATCATCGACGGCATCACCGTCGCCAAGGGCTACGAGAAGGCGATCGGCGCCGTGCTCGGCGACGACCTCGATGCGCCGGTGGATTCCTCGGCGCCGATGCGGTGGACCAATATCGGCGTGGCCGGCGAAGATCCTTCGCTGCCCGATGGCGTCGAGCGGCTGGCCGACCATGTCCAGGCGCCGCCGGAACTGGCACGCCGCCTGGCCCAGATCGGCGTCGTGGCCAAGGAACGCGGCGCTGCGCTGGTGTCGCAGCTGAAGACCGGCCAGCGGCTGGTGTCGCTCGAAGGCGACGTCTGGCGCTGGGACGGCTTCGTCGCCGACGCGCATGCCCCGACCGGCGCCGCCCGCCGTCTTGCCGAACGCGCCCGTCTGGTCGACATCGAGCACGAGCTGGAACAGGCCCGCATCGATGCCGCCACCAAGCGCCAGGCGCTGGAGACGGCTGAAGAGGAACTGCGCTCGGCGTCCGCCGCCGAGGGTGCCTCGCGCGAAGCCGTCCGCGCCGCCCGCCGCGAGGCCGACGCCGCGCGCGAACGCCAT
>NZ_LFIQ01000119.1:98549-136596 GCF_001189245.1 Bradyrhizobium pachyrhizi
AGATCAACCGCCACGCCGCCCGCAAATCGGCGCTGACCGAGGCGCACAGCCGCGTCGCCGCCGACCGCGCCGAGGCCGAAGCCGCGCATGAGAGCGCGGCTTCCGCGCTCGCCGAACTGCCGCCGGGTGTCGAGACCGAGGCCCAGCTCGCCGCGGTTCGCGCCGAGATCGACAACCAGCGCCGGGCCGCGGCGCAAGTCCGCGCCGAGGCACAGGCGCTGGCCCGCGAGGCCGAGCTCGCCGACCGCCGCGTGCAGGCGATCGTTGCCGAGCGCAATGAGTGGCAGAACCGCAAGACCAGCGCCGCCTCGCAGGTCGAGACCGTCGAGGCGCGCATCGCCGAGGTGTCGGCCGAGCGCGAGGAACTCGCCAATGCGCCCGAAGTGTTCGCCGAGAAGCGCAGCGCGCTGATCACGGAGATCGAGCACGCCGAGGGCGATCGCCGCATCGCCGCCGACGCGCTGGCGACCGCGGAAGCCGCGATGGCGGAAACCGATCGCCTCGCCAAGGCCTCGCTCGAAGCGCTGTCCTCATCCCGCGAAGCTACCGCGCGCGCCGAAGAGCGCATGGAAGGCACGCGCCGCCGCCTTGCCGACATCGAGCGTGAGATCCACGACATGCTCGAGGTCGAGCCCAGCGCGGTCGTCGGCATGGCCGAGATCGAACCCGGCCAGGAGCTGCCGCCGGTCGCGCAGGTCGAGGAAGAGCTCGAAAAGCTGCGCCGCGACCGCGAGCGGCTCGGTGCCGTCAATTTGCGCGCCGAGGAAGAGCTCAAGGAAGTCGAGACCCAGCACACCGCACTGACCACCGAACGCGACGATCTCGTCGAAGCGATCAAGCGGCTGCGGCAGGGCATCCAGAGCCTCAACCGCGAGGCGCGCGAGCGCCTGCTGACCTCGTTCGAGACCGTCAACAACCACTTCAAGCGGCTGTTCACCGAGCTGTTCGGCGGTGGCGAGGCCGCACTGCATCTGATCGAGAGCGACGATCCGCTCGAGGCCGGCCTCGAGATCATCGCCAAGCCGCCCGGCAAGAAGCCGCAGACGCTCTCGCTGCTCTCGGGCGGTGAGCAGGCGCTGACGGCGCTCGCGCTGATCTTCGCGGTGTTCCTGACCAACCCGTCGCCGATCTGCGTGCTGGACGAGGTCGACGCGCCGCTCGACGACCACAACGTCGAACGGTTCTGCACCCTGCTGAACGAGATGACCGGCTCGACCGAGACGCGCTTCATCATCATCACGCACAATCCGATCACGATGGCGCGGATGAACCGGCTGTTCGGTGTCACCATGGCCGAGCGCGGCGTGTCGCAGCTGGTGTCGGTCGACCTGCAGGGCGCGGTCGACATCCTCGACCAGAACGTGGCGTAACGATTAAATGCCGTCATTCCGGAGTGGTCCGAAAGACCATATCCGGAATCTCGAGATTCCCCAGGGGCGCAATTGCGCCCCTGGGGTTCGATGCTGCGCATCGCGCCGGAATGACGTGCAAATGACGGCGAGCCATGACCTCACCCGACCTCCCCGCCGAACTCAGAGCAGCCCTGAACGCCAGGCTCGAAGGCCTGTCGCGCAGCGACGCCGCCGGCCGCGCGGCGGTGATCTCGCAGACCTATCGCGAAGGCGGCGGCTCCTCGACGATCAGGACCGAGACCGATGCGCTAGCCTATGCGCTGGCGCGGATGCCGGCGACCTATGCTGCGGTCGTGGCATGTCTCAATGCGCTGACCGAGATCAGGCCGGACTTCGCGCCGGCGCGCCTGCTCGATGTCGGCGCCGGCCCGGGCACCGCGACCTGGGCCGCCGCGGAAGCGTTCGCGTCGCTGCGGGACTTCAATCCGCTTGATGCCAACGGCGCGTTGCGGACGCTCGCCGAGGGGCTGTTTCACGGCAGCATTCGCCTGCATGACATCAGCTACGAACTCGGCCAGGCGCGTGCCCTGCTCGACAAGGCCGAGCCCGCCGACCTCGTCGTCGCCAGCTACATGATCGGCGAGCTCGGCGACGCGGAGCGCGGGGCGCTGGCCGATGCGCTGTGGTCGAAAACCAGCGACACGCTGCTGGTCGTCGAGCCCGGCACGCCCGCCGGCTATGCGCGGATCATCGCACTCCGCGCGCGATTGATCGCTGCGGGTGCGCATGTCGTTGCCCCCTGCCCGCATGACGGCGGCTGTCCGCTGGTCGCGCCCGACTGGTGCCATTTCTCGCAGCGCCTGCAACGCTCCCGCGCGCACAAGCAGCTCAAGGGCGCCAACGTCCCGTTCGAGGACGAGCGCTTCGCCTATGTCGCGCTGAGCCGCACCAAGGCCGCAGCGCGCCTGTCCCGCGTGCTGGCGCAGCCGGATCTCGGCAAGGTCGAGATCGCGGCCAAGCTGTGCACACCCGAAGGCGTCACGGTCGCCAGAGTGCCGCGCCGAGCCAAGGGCGATTACGCCCGCGCGCGGCACTGGCGCTGGGGCGATGCGGTCTAGTTACTTGCGTCGTCCCGGCGAAGGCCGGGACCCATAACCACCGAGGTTTGTTGCGAGTGAAGTCGTCGCCGCTTGCGCCCCTTCCGCGGGCCGCGGCGTATGGGTCCCGGCCTTCGCCGGGACGACGATATTGAACTAATTTGCGGCCATCACCGACTAACGCTTGCCCACCTTTCCGCGGCGGGCTGCCCTGCGCCCCGATCTTGGGCTACGGTGCCGCCGTCTCGTCCATCAGGAGCTGCCCCGTCATGTCGACCAGCTGGATCGTTATCGGCGTCATCGTGCTTCTCATGCTGTTTGCATTCGGCGCTTACAACCGCCTCGTGGCGCTCAGCCAGCGGGTCGGACAGGCCTTTGCCGACATCGACGTGCAGCTCAAGCAGCGTCACGACCTGATCCCGAACCTGGTCGAAACGGTGAAGGGCTATGCCGCGCATGAGCGCGGCACGCTCGACGACGTCATCAAGGCGCGCAATTCGGCGATGTCGGCGCAGGGTCCGGCCCAGGTCTCGGCGGCGGAGAACCAGCTCTCCGGCGCGCTCGGCCGGCTGATCGCGCTGTCGGAGGCCTATCCGGACCTCAAGGCCAACGCCAATTTCCAGCAACTCGCCTCGGAGCTGTCCGATCTCGAGAACAAGATCGCCGCCAGCCGTCGCTTCTTCAACAACGCGGTCCAGGAATACAACACCGGCATCCAGCAGATGCCGGCCGCGCTGTTCGCCGGCATGTTCGGCTTCACGCGCAAGGATTTCTTCGACCTCGGCGCCAGCCGCACGGAGGTCGAGGCGGCGCCGAGCGTGAAGTTCTGATTACTTCCTTCGAGATGACGCCCCTTCGGTCATTCCGGGGCGATGCAACGCATCGAACCCGGAATCTCATCTCACTCACTAATCTCGAGATTCCGGGTTCGCGCGTGCCACGTGCCCCGGAATGACGGTGGAAGCGGACGCGCACCATGGCCGCCTATGGTCTCTACACGCATATCGCATCGAACAAGTTTCGTTCGATGCTGCTGCTTGCCGGCCTGTTCCTGCTGATCTACGTGCTGGTCTATGCCGGCGCGCTGGTCGCGGAGGTGATGATCGATAGCGGCCGCACCGTCGACTATTATCTGACGCGGGCCTCGCGCGACCTGGTCTCGGCCTTCCCGTGGGCGACGATCGCGGCTGCGGCCTGGATCGTGATCGCCTATTTCTTCCACCAGAGGATGATCGATGCCGTCACCGGCGGTGAAAGCGTGACGCGCCAGCAGCAGCCGCGGCTCTACAATCTTCTGGAAAATCTCTGCATCTCGCGCGGCATCCCGATGCCGAAGCTGAAGGTGATGGACAGCCTGGCGCTGAATGCGTTCGCGACCGGACTGAACCGGAGCCAATACGCCATCACCGTCACCACCGGCCTGTTGAAGGCGCTGAATGATAAGGAGATCGAGGCCGTGCTCGGCCACGAGCTCACCCATATCAAGAACGGCGACGTGCAGCTGATGGTGATCGCCGTGATCATCGCCGGCGTGGTCGGCTTCTTCGGCGAGCTGTTCTTCCGCCTGTTCACAAACCTGTCGTGGAACTCGAGCGGCGGCGGAGGCGGCTGGTCGTCTTCGTCCTCTCGCTCCTCGTCATCCTCCTCGGACCGCGACAGCAAGGGCTCGGGCGGCGGCGCGATCATCGTGATCATCATCGCGGTCGCGCTGATCGTGTTGGCCTGGCTGCTGTCGCAAGTGGTCAAGCTCGCGCTGTCGCGCTCGCGCGAATTCCTCGCCGATGCCGGATCGGTGGAGTTGACCAAGAACCCCGACGCGATGATCTCGGCGCTGCGCAAGATCGAGAACCGCGGCGAGCTGCCGGACGCCACCTCGGCGGTGATGGAACTCTGCGTCGACAATCCGCGCGAGGGGTTTGCCGACCTGTTCGCCACCCATCCCTCGGTGAAGTCCCGGGTCGATGCCTTGGTGAAATATGCCGGCGGCCACGATCCCGGACCGCTGGCGCTGCCGGACGAGACGGAGTCGCAGGATGTGCCGTCCGCGGCGGGCGACCAGCCTCCGCCGGCGACCCATGGCCCATGGAGCGATACGCCGCCGGCGCAGCCGAACAATCCGCCGCCGCTGCCGGGCACAACTCCCAGGCAGGGACCGTTTGGTCCGCTTCAAGGTCCGCTCCAGGGCCCTTGGGGCCCGCGCCGCTGACCGCTTGAGCGGTTTGATTTGACCATGATTGTCTCGGAAAACCGGCTGCGCATTCTTCCGGATCATGGCCCTAGCTTACTCAGTCCATTAAGGAAATTCCCACCAAACCGATCGTGGGCGCCTTAAGGAATTGAATTCTCCCTCGTTTCTGCCATGTTCGCGCCCAAAGCAGTGTGGGGACTTGCCGATCGCCATCGCGATCGGGAGCGCGCTTTAAGGGACTTCCATGGCAAAGCCGGTTGTGATCGTGGTGGGCGCCGACAAGGGCGGGGTCGGCAAGACCACCGTCTCGCGTACGCTCCTGGACTATTTCAGTGCAAATAACGTGCAGACCCGGGCGTTCGACACCGAATCGCCGCGCGGGACGCTGAAGCGCTTCCATCCCGACATCACCGAGATCGTCGACATGACGACGACCGCGGACCAGATGAAGATCTTCGATACGCTGAACTCGGGGCCCTCGGTCACCGTAATCGACGTCCGCGCCGGCCTGTTGTCTCCCGCGCTGGCCTCGCTGCGCGACATCGGCTTCCTCGACGCGGCGCGCTCCGGCCAGATCACCTTCGCCGTGTTCCATATCCTCGGCCCGTCGATCGCCTCGCTGGACGAGATCGCCGAAACTGCCAACTTCATGAGCGGCGCGAAATATTTCCTGGTGAAGAACTTCATCAACGACACCCAGTTCTTCCAGTGGGACCAGGCGACCTACAATTCCTACTTCCACCGCATCAAGGATGCCGTGGACCTGACCATCCCGAAGCTCAACGAAATGGCCTATGAGCAGGTCGAGGTCTCCTCGGTTCCGTTCCTGAAATTCGTCGCCAACAAGGGCATCAACGACGACGCCGCCAACTACTCCTTCGTGCTGCGCGGCTATGTCCGGCACTGGCTCGCCAATGTCTGGAGCGAGTACGACCGGATCAAGCTGACCGACCTCGTCGGCGCCAAGTCGGCCAAAGGCGAAAAATAGTCGGACCTTCGACCTTGATGGGGCTGGATTAGGCGAAAATTTGGCCTGATATAGCGGGCGATGTCATCCACGCCCGTTTACATCATCTGCTCGCCCCGCCCGCAGGTCGGCAAGACGCTGATCGCGCGGCTGCTCGGCGAATTCCTGTTGCTCAAGAACGGCGACGTGGTCTGCTACGACATCAATCTGAAGGAGCCATCGCTGCTCGACTATCTGCCGCGGATCACCGAAACCGCAGACGTCATCGACACCTACGGCAAGATGCAGCTGATGGACCGCGTCATCGTCAATGACGGCATCGGCAAGGTGATCGACCTCGGCTACCACGCGTTCGACGAATTCTTCAGAATGTGCGACGAGATCGGGCTGATGAAGGAGGCGCTGCGCCGCCGCGTCTCACCCGTGATCCTGTACGTCGCCGATACCGACCGCGCCTCGGTGCGCGGCTACCAGACGCTGCTCGGCATGATCCCGCCGAATGCGCTGATCGTCATCGACAACGAGTTCGTGGTGCGCGGCGAGCTGCCGCCGGTCATGACCGGCAGCCGGGTGCTGCGCTTCCGCGCGCTGCCGGTGTTCCTGAAGACCTATATCGACCGGCTGAACTTCTCCTTCACCGGCTATCTGCGCCAGGAAAAGGATTCATCGACCGAGCTGCATCAATGGATCCGGCGGAATTACACGACGTTCCGCGATCTCGAATTGAGCATGCTGCTGCAGCGGGGATAACTCTGCTCCCTCGCCCCGCTCTTGCGGGGAGAGGGTCGGGGTGAGGGGCTGGTTCCGCAAATTCGACCGAGATTGGAGTGCGCGGAGAGTCCCCCTCACCCGGATCGCATCTTCGATGCGATCCGGCCTCTCCCCGCACGCGGGGCGAGGCTAAGAGATCAATGTCCCTCGAACGCCATCAGCGTGCGCACCGGAACGTCCATCGCGCGCAGCTTGGCCGCGCCGCCGAGGTCGGGCAGGTCGACGATGAAGCAGGCAGCGACCACATTGGCGCCGATCTGGCGCAGCAGCTTCACCGCGCCCTCCGCAGTGCCGCCGGTCGCGATCAGATCGTCGACCAGGATCACGCGCTCGCCGGGCTGCACGGCGTCGGCATGCATCTCCATCTCGTCGATGCCGTATTCCAGCGAATAGGCGATCCGCACCGTGGTGTGCGGCAGCTTGCCCTTCTTGCGGATCGGCACGAAGCCGGCGGAGAGCTGATGCGCCACCGCGCCGCCAAGGATGAAGCCGCGGGCCTCGATGCCGGCGACCTTGTCGACCTTCGCCCCCGCCCAGGGATGCACCAGCTCGTCGACCGCACGACGGAAGGCCCTCGCATCCGCCAGCAGCGTCGTGATGTCGCGAAACAGGATGCCCTTCTTCGGGTAGTCCGGGATGGTGCGAACGGTCGCCTTGATGTCGTGGTCGAAGGTCATTGGTCTCGCTCTGAGGGTCATTCCGGGGCGATGCGAAGCATCGAACCCGGAATCTCGAGATTCCGGGTCTGGTGCTAACGCACCATCCCGGAATGACGATGGTTAAACTTTGCCTTCACTTGCTACTCACATTAAGCCGGAATGCATTCTCGACAATGCGCAGGCCCACCTCGTTGCCGAGCGACATCAGCGATTCCGGATGGAATTGCACGCCGCCGACCGGCAGGGTCTTGTGCTCGATCACCATAGCGACGCCGTCTTCGGTGGTCGCGGTCACCGCCAGCACCTCGGGCACGCTGTCGCGCTCGACATAGAGCGAGTGGTACCGGCCGATCACGATCTCATTGGGCAGATTCCGCATTAGCCGGCCGCCGCGCACCTGGACGCGCGAGGGACGGCCATGCGCGGGCTGGCCGAGCTGGCCGAGCTGGCCGCCGAAATACTCGCCGATCGCCTGCACGCCGAGGCAGACGCCGAAGATCGGCAGCTTGTTCTCGAGCGCGGTATCGATGGTCTTCGCGATGCCGAAATCCTCCGGGCGACCCGGCCCGGGCGACAGCACCAAAAGGTCCCAGCCCTTCTTCTTGAGCATGTCCTGGGCATGGACGTGCCTGACCACGGTGACGTTGGCGCCGACCTGGCGGAAGTAATCGGCCAGCATGTGCACAAAACTGTCGTCGTGATCGATCAAGAGCACGTTCTTGCCGGAGCCGGTGGCGTCGGGCGCGAAATCGGACAGCGGCTTCGGCGGATCGCCGCGCAGCGCCTGGAACAGCGCCGCCGCCTTGACCTGGCACTCGCGATCCTCGGCAGCCGGATCGGAGTCAAACAGGCAGGTCGCACCGACGCGCACCTCGGCGAGGCCGTCCTTCATCCGGATGGTCCGGATGGTCAGCCCGGTGTTGATGCTGCCGTCGAAATTGACGCAGCCGATCGCGCCGGCGTACCAGCGCCGCGGCGACCGCTCATGGTCCTCGACGAATTGCATCGCCCACAATTTCGGCGCGCCGGTCACGGTCACGGCCCAGGCGTGGGTCAGGAAGGCGTCGAGCGAATCGAAGCCCGGCCGCAGCATGCCCTCGACGTGATCGACGGTGTGGAACAGCTTTGAGTAGGTCTCGATCTGACGCCGCGCCAGCACCTTGATGGTGCCGGGCACGCAGACGCGCGCCTTGTCGTTGCGGTCGACGTCGGTGCACATGTTGAGCTCGAACTCGTCCTTCTCCGAGTTCAACAGCTTGCGAATCTGCTCGGCATCGCTGATCGAATCCGAACCGCGCGCGATGGTGCCCGAGATCGGACAGGTCTCGACCCGGCGGCCATCGGAACGGACGAACATCTCCGGCGACGCCGAGACCAGGAATTCGCCGTCGCCGAGATTCATCAGCGCGCCGTAGGGCGACGGGTTGATGCGGCAGAGCCGCTGGAACACTTCCGCCGGCGAGCGCTCGCAGGGCTCGGCAAACAGCTGTCCGGGCACCGCCTCGAACAGATCGCCGCGGGCAAACGCCGCGCGCGCGACCTCGACGGTCGCCTGGTACTCGCCCGGGGCGTGATCGGCAAAGCCCTGCCGGCCGTTCCTGGCGTAGAGGCTCGGCGCGGTCTCCTGCGACAGGCCGGCCGTGGATTTGCCCTTCCACGCGAACTCGTAAGTGAGCGCCACGCCGCGGCCGGTGGCGCGGTCATAGGCCAAGAGACGGTCCGGCACGTAGAGCACGATGTCGCGCTGGTCGGCCTCGCGGGCGCGCTTCTGCACGAGATCCTCGATCTGGAACACGAGGTCGTAGGCGAAGGCGCCGAACAGGCCGAGCAGCGGATCGGCATTGGAGGTGAACGCCGCCACCATGTCGCGCACCAGCGACATCACGCTGGCGCGACGCGTGCGTTGGTCTTCCTCGACCGGCGCGGCGCCGCGGATGATATGGCCGGCGAGCCGCGTCGCACTCCGCTCCGAGATCACGACGCAGGGTTCGCGCAGCACGTCGCCGAGGAAGGCGATCAAGACCCCGCCGCGCGGGTTCAGCGCCTGCAACGAGAAGTTGGTGCCCGACGTCTCCAGCACCAGCGGCGGATCGGCAAAGCCGAGGTCAAAGCTCTCGTAGCGGCCCGGCACCGTCGTGCCCGAGGACAGCACCACGCCGCGGCGGCGGTCCAGCAGCGCGATCAAATCGTCGAGGCGGTTGGCGCCGCCGGTGAACTGCTCGACCACGCGCGCGACCGCAAGGCCGCCATTGGTCAGATATTCGCTTCGAGCCGGCAGGGAGAAGACTGTCCTGTTCATGTGATCCTCTTACGAGACTTGCCGAGAGAGCGCCACACAGGACAAACGAAGGGCGAATAAACTAACCATCGGTCGCACTGCGATGGCGACCTTCGACGTTTGTGAAAAAAGAAAACGCACCGGCCACCTATGAAAAGGTGGGCCACCAACGACGGGATGGGCTGGCAACGGTGCTCATGGCCCGTTACTCACCACCCGGCGCGGGCCGTGTCAAGAGATGGCCTGACAGCCCTGCCCCAGGGCGGGACGCCCCCTGGACGGCATTTTCGGGGTTTGAAGGGGCAAGAAACCGCGTAGCATTCGTCGAAATGGCGGCGGGTCGTCCGCCCAAAAAACAGACGGATGGCGGAGGCGCAGATGGCGATTTTGGGTCTCGGATATGCCGGCTTCGGCTCCGACGCGCTCGACGACTGGCGGCAGTTCGGCACTGGCCTCGTCGGGCTGCAGGCGGTTGAGCGCGGCAATTCGCTGCTCGCGTTCCGGATGGACGACCGCAAGCAGCGCATCGTGATCGACCGCGCGCAGGGCGAAGGCACCCGGTTCTTCGGCTGGGAGGTGGCTGACAGTGCGGCCCTCGACGCGCTGGCGGCACGGCTGGAGCGCGCCGGCGTAGCGGTGATATCAGAGCCGCAGGCGCTCGCAGATAGCAGGCGGGTGCGCGGCTTGATCTCGTTTCGGGATCCCGCCGGCAATCGTCTCGAGGCGTTTCATGGCGCCGAGATCGACGACACGCCGTTCAGGCCGGGCCGCTCGATCTCCGGCTTCCGCACCGGGCCACTCGGCCTCGGCCACGCCGTGCTGACCGTCGAGCACATCGCCCCGGTGATGAGCTTCTATGTCGACGTGCTCGGCTTCGGCCTCAGCGACTACATCGAAAAGCCGTTCCGCGCCTATTTCTTCCACATCAATGCCCGCCACCACTCGCTGGCGCTGATCGAGACCGGCACGAACGGCATGCATCATCTGATGGTGGAACTGTTCTCGCTCGACGATGTCGGCCAAGCCTATGACGTCGCGCAGCAGGAAGACCGGGTCAACGTCACGCTCGGCCGCCACACCAACGACCTGATGACGTCGTTCTACGCCAAATCGCCGTCCGCCTTCATGGTCGAGTGCGGCTGGGGCGGCCGCGAGATCGATCCCGCGAACTGGACACCGTTCGAGATGCATGACGGCCCGAGCCTGTGGGGCCACGAGCGGGTCTGGCTGTCGCCGGAGGACCGCGCCGTCGCGCGCGAGATGCGGATGCGTGCCGCCGCCGAGGGCAAGCGCGCGCCGGTGCAGGTGATGGAAGGCAATTTCAAGCTGATGTCCGGGACCTGCCCGTGGTGGGACGGGGTGCGAAATAACAGCTGACAGTCGGTAGCCCGGATGAAGCGCAACGCAATCCGGGCGACGAGCTATGCGTAGTGAGATGGCGCGCCTCACACTCACCTGTCGTCCCGGCGAACGCCGGGACCCATAACCACAGGGTGCAGTTGCTGGCGCATGACTACCAATCTGCCCATTACGGCGGTCGCGGCGTATGGGTCCCTGCTTTCGCAGGGACGACAGTTTGCTTGAGGATACACCTACCCTAGGCGCTTCTTGAAGAAGTCCGTGGCGCGGCCCCAGGCGAGTTCGGCGGCCTCGCGGTCGTGCACCGACTGGCGCTGCTCGTTGACGAAGGCGTGCTCCGCGTCATAGCGGAACAGCTCGAGCGACTTGCCGGCGGCCTTCATCGCCTTCTCGAAATTGCCGACGAGCTCGGGCGTGCACCAATCGTCCTTGTTGGCGAAATGCGCCTGCAGCGGGATCCTGACGTCGGCGGGCTTGGCGGCCTGCTCCGGCGGGATGCCGTAGAACACGACGCCCGCGGTCAATTCCGGCACATGCACCGAGCCGATGATCGTCACCGCGCCGCCGAGGCAGAAGCCGGTGAGGCCTACCTTGGCGCCGTTCTTGGCGAGATACTGCGCAGCGCCACGCACCGTCTGCGTGGTGGCGTCCATGAAGTCGAGCGAGTTCATCTCTTTGCCGGCGGCGTCGGTGTCGTGATACGGCACAACCTTGCCCTTGTAGAGATCTGGCGCCAGCGCATCGAAGCCGGCCACCGCGAAGCGGTCGCACAGGCCCTTGATCTGGTCCGACAGGCCCCACCATTCCTGGATCACGACGACGCCGGGCGCGTTGCCGCGCGCCGCATTGGCGAGATAGCCCGACGCGTCCTTGCCGTCCGGACGCTTGAAGCTGATGCTGGTACCCATGAGTTCCTCCGCAATGTTTGCCGGCTGATTGGCCGGCATCTTGTCCGCACTCGGCGGCCGACGCAATTGACGACACTGTCATTCCGGGTTCGATGCTACCGCGTCACCCCGGAATGACGGAGAGATTACAAACAAAAAAGCCCCCGAAGGGGCTTTTTCAAACTCGCTATACCGTAGCCGAGATCAGTGGGCGTTGGCCCAGACCTTGCGCTTGGTGAAGTACATCAGGAACGCGAAGACGACCAGGAAGAAGAACACCTGCATGCCGATCCGCTTGCGCTCCTCCATGTGCGGCTCGGCCGCCCACATCAGGAACGTGGTGACGTCATGCGCGTACTGCTTGACCGTCGCCGGCGAGCCGTCGTCGAAGGTCACCTGACCGTCGGACAGCGGCTTCGGCATCTTGATGGCGTGGCCGGGGAAGTACTTGTTGTAGTACGAACCCTCGGGGATCGTGACGCCGGCCGGAGCCTTGTCCTCGAAGCCCTGCAGGATGGCGTCGACGTAATCCGGTCCCTGCTCCTGGTACTGGGTGAAGAAGTCGATCGCGAACTGCGGGAAGCCGCGCTTGTAGGACCGCGCCTTGGTGATCAGCGAGAGGTCGGGCGGCGCCGCGCCGCCGTTGGCCGCGCGCGCGGCCTGCTCGTTCGGGAACGGCGACGGGAAGTAATCCGCCGGGCGGCCCGGACGCTCGAACATCTCGCCCTGGTCGTTCGGGCCGTCCTTGATCTTGTATTCGGACGCGAACGCCGCCGCCTGCGCCGGCGAATAGCCGGGGCCGCCGGGATCGGCGAGGTTGCGGAACGCGACATAGGACAGGCCGTGACAGGCCGCGCAGACTTCCTTGTAGACCTTCAAGCCGCGCTGCAGCGAACCACGGTCAAACTTGCCGAAAGGGCCGGAGAACGACCACTTCTGGGCCGGCGGCGCAGTGCCGCCCTCATCTGCCTTGGCGTTCTGGGTGCCGCCGACGAGCAGGCTGCCGGCCACCACCATCGCGAGCATTACAGAGGCCGCGGTCGCGGCCCTGCCCTTGCTCTTCGCCAGCACGTCGTCTGCGATCGAGTTCGGCACCGGGCGCGGCGTCTCGATGCGGGCGAGCAGCGGCAGCACGATCAGGAAGTAGGCGAAGTAGCAGACCGTCAGGATGCGGCCGGCGATCACATAGATGCCTTCCGGCGGCTGCGAGCCGAGGTAGCCGAGCAGGATGCAGACCACCACGAAGATCCAGAAGAACTGCTTGGCCAACGGACGATACTTCGACGAACGGGTCCGTGCGCTGTCGAGCCAAGGCAGGAAGCACAGGATGATGATCGCCGAGAACATCGCCACGACGCCGGCGAGCTTGTTCGGGATCGAACGCAGGATCGCGTAGAACGGCAGGTAGTACCATTCAGGCACGATGTGCGCCGGCGTCACGCCCGGGTTCGCCGGGATGTAGTTGTCGGCGTCGCCGAGATAGTTCGGCATGTAGAAGATGAACCAGGCGAAGAAGATCAGGAAGCAGGACACGCCGAACATGTCCTTGATCGTCGCATACGGCGTGAACGGCACGGTGTCCTTCTCGGTCTTGGCCTCGACGCCGGCTGGGTTGTTCTGACCCGCGACATGCAGCGCCCAGACGTGCAGCACGACCACGCCGGCGATCACGAACGGCAGCAGGTAGTGCAGCGAGAAGAAGCGGTTCAGCGTCGGGTTGCCGACCGAATAGCCGCCCCACAGCAAGGTCACGATGCTCTCGCCGAAATAGGGCACGGCCGAGAACAGATTGGTGATGACGGTGGCGCCCCAGAAGCTCATCTGGCCCCACGGCAGCACGTAGCCCATGAAGCCCGTCGCCATCATCAGGAGATAGATGATGACGCCGAGGATCCACAGCACCTCACGCGGCTCCTTGTACGACCCGTAATAGAGGCCGCGGAACATATGGATGTAGACGGCGAAAAAGAACATCGACGCGCCGCAGGCATGCATGTTGCGCAGCAGCCAGCCATAGTTGACGTCGCGGACGATCAGCTCGACCGACTTGAAGGCGAGGTCGGCGTGCGGCGTGTAGTGCATCGCCAGGATCACGCCGGTCAGGATCTGCAGCGCCAGCATCATCGACAGGATGGCGCCGAAGGTCCACCAGTAGTTCAGGTTGCGCGGCGTCGGATAGGCCACGAACGAGGAGTGGATCAGGCCGAAGATCGGAAGGCGCCGTTCGATCCACTTCAAGGCGGGGTTGCTCGGTTGGAAATCAGATGGTCCGCTCATTGATGCGATCCTGAAGAAGAAAAACGACGCGATGGGTCCAAGTGGAAGCTGAAATCCCGGAGGGGCCGGGACTTAGCCGATCTGGATTTTGGTGTCGGAAAGGAAGGCGTAGGGCGGCACCGCCAGGTTGGCGGGCGCCGGCCCCTGGCGGATACGACCGGAGGAGTCGTACTGCGAGCCGTGGCAGGGGCAGAAGAAGCCGTCGTAATTGCCCTCATGGGCGATCGGGATGCAGCCGAGATGGGTGCAGATGCCGATCACGACCAGCCACTGGTCGTGGCCGGCCTTGACGCGGGCCGAGTCAGGCTGCGGATCGGGCAGGCTCGAGAGCGCCACGCTCTGGGCCTCCTGGATCTGCTTCTTGGTGCGATGGCTGATGTAGATCGGCTTGCCGCGCCAGAAGACCTTGATGTCCTGGCCCTCGGCGATCGGCGTCAGATCGACCTCGATCGGCGCGCCGGCCGCGATCGTCGCGGCATCCGGGTTCATCTGCGCAACCAGCGGCCAGACGGTGGCGGCTGCGCCGACCGCGGCGGCAGCTCCGGTTGCAACAAAGAGAAAATCACGGCGTGTCGGATGGTCCGCCGAAGACGCTGTCGTCACGATTCCTAGCCCTTTCTTTTCTGCAGCCGGTGGAACCGCCCCGGAGACGCAGGACGCGCCTCAAGAAAGGCTGCCGGCGCCCGCGGCCCCCGCGGCGGCAGAAAACCGCTATTCCCCACCCCAAATGGCGGAACAGCAGTCCAGAATCGTTCTATTGGCACCCTTGCCGGACGAGCGCAAGCCCGCTATCGGCTCGCACACGTGCAATGCACGAAATCCGCGCCGAGCGATGTTTTATTGAGACAATTTCATCCGGATTTCACAGGCCGCCCGCACCATGCAGATCGCGCTGTTCCAGCCCGACATCCCCCAGAATACAGGGACAATTCTGCGCCTCTGCGCCTGTCTGGACGTGGCAGCCCATATCATCGAACCGGCGGGATTCGACACCTCGGACCGGAATTTCCGCCGGGCGGGTATGGACTATCTCGACCATGTGCGGTTGAAGCGTCACGACTCGTGGTCGAAATTCGAGGAATGGCGGGCCGAGGCCGGATGCCGGCTGGTGCTGTTCACGACCAAGGCGGCGAAATCCTATCTTGATTTCGCGTATACGGCCTCCGATGTGCTGCTGTTCGGGCGCGAGACGGCAGGGGTGACCGACGCGGTGGTGGCGGCTGCGGATGCGCGGCTGGTGATTCCGATCCGGCCGACGATGCGTTCGCTCAATGTGGCCGTCACGGCGGCCATGGCCGTCGGCGAGGCGCTGCGGCAGACCGGTTCAGGAAGCGCCGGTTCGGGAATTGCCGGTTCGGCAACTTAAGGGATTTTTGGTGAGCTACGCGGTCAAGGAGATCTTTCTCACCCTGCAGGGCGAAGGCGCCCATGCGGGCCGCGCCTCCGTGTTCTGCCGCTTCGCCGGCTGCAACCTCTGGAGCGGCCGCGAGCAGGACCGCGCCGGCGCCGTCTGCAAGTTCTGCGACACCGATTTCGTCGGCACCGACGGCACTCTGGGCGGCCGCTATGCGACCGCCGAAGAGCTTGCGGGAACCATTGCCGCGCAATGGACCGGGGGCGAAGCCGACCGCTACGTGGTCCTGACCGGCGGCGAGCCGCTGCTGCAGGTCGACGCGGCCTTGATCGATGCCCTGCACGGCCGCGGCTTTGCGATCGCGATCGAGACCAACGGCACCATCGCCCCGCCCGACGGGCTCGACTGGATCTGCGTCAGTCCCAAGGCTGCAGCCGAGCTCGTGGTGCGCAAGGGGCACGAGCTCAAACTGGTCTATCCGCAGGTGGAGAACACACCGGAGGATTTCGCGGGGCTTTCCTTCGAGCGCTTCTCGCTGCAGCCGATGGACGGGCCCGACGTGATCGAGAATACCGAGCGGGCGATCGCCTATTGCCTGAAGCACCCGCAATGGCGCCTCAGCGTGCAGACGCACAAGACGCTCGGGATCAGATGAACTAACAGAATCGGATTGTTGAACGAGATGTGGGAATTGACGAAAGCGTTTCGGTTCGAGGCTGCGCATGCGCTGTCCGGAACGACCTTTGGCGCCGCCAGCGAGGAGATTCACGGTCACTCCTTCCGCGCCGAAGTCACCGTGCGCGGCACGCCCGATCCGAAAACCGGCATGGTGGTCGATCTCGGCCTGCTCGAACGCGCGATGGCCGAGGTGCAGAAGACGCTCGACCATAAGTTCCTGAACAAGATCGAGGCGCTCGGCGTGCCGACGCTGGAGAATCTGTCGCGCTTCATCTGGGAGCAGTTGCAGCACGCAGGCAAGCTGACCCGCGTCAGCGTCCATCGCGACAGCTGCAACGAGAGCTGCACCTATTTCGGCCCGCAAGGTTAATCATGCTGCCAACAGATCCCGCCATCATCGAGGACCGCAAGGCGCGTGCGCGCGGCTGGTTCGAGGCGCTGCGCAACGACATTTGCGCCGCCTTCGAGAAGCTCGAGGACGACGCCCCGTCCACGCTTTATCCCGACGCCTCCGGCCGGTTCGTGCGGACCCCCTGGGACCGCACCGACCACACCGGCAAGCCGGGCGGCGGCGGCGTGATGTCGATCATGAAGGGCCGGCTGTTCGAAAAGGTCGGCGTGCACTGCTCGACCGTGCACGGCGAGTTCGCCCCCGAATTCCGCGCGCAGATTCCAGGTGCCGCCGACGATCCGAGGTTCTGGGCGTCGGGCATCTCGCTGATCGCGCATTTGCGCAATCCGAACGTGCCCGCCGTGCACATGAACACCCGCTTCGTCGTCACCACCAAGGCCTGGTTCGGCGGCGGCGCCGACCTGACGCCGGTGCTGAACCGCCGGCGCACCCAGGAAGACCCCGATACGGTCGCCTTCCATGCCGCGATGAAAGAAGCGTGCAGCGGGCCGAACGGCGTCGCCGACTACGACAAGTACAAGAAATGGTGCGACGAGTATTTCTATCTGCCGCATCGCAAGGAAGCGCGCGGCATCGGCGGCATCTTCTATGACTGGCACGACAGCGGCGACTGGGAGGCCGATCTCGCCTTCACCCAGGACGTCGGGCGCAGCTTCCTGAAAATCTATCCCGACCTGGTGCGGCGCAATTTCGCGGCCGCCTGGAGCGCCGAGGATCGCGACGAACAGCTTATCCGCCGCGGCCGCTATGTCGAGTTCAACCTGCTCTATGATCGCGGCACCATCTTCGGCCTGAAGACCGGCGGCAATGTGGATTCGATCCTGTCGTCGCTGCCGCCGGAGGTGAAATGGCCGTGATGAACCTGCCGCGCGCGATGCTGATCGACATGGATGACACTATCCTTTCGGCCTATGGACGCCCCGAGATCGCCTGGAACACGATTACCACGGAGTTCGCCGCGGAGCTGGCGCCCCTGCCCCCGGACCAGGTCGCGACGGCGCTATTGGCCTATGCACGGCAATTCTGGTCGACCGCCGAGCCGATCTGGCGGATCAAGCTCGGCGAGGCGCGGCGGCTCACCGTGAAGGGCGGCTTCGCGGCGCTTGCGGCGGCCGGTCACCGCGCGCTGCCCGACGATCTCGCCGACCGCATCGCCGATCGCTTCACCGCCTACCGCGAGGAGGAGATGTTTGTCTTCCCCGGCGCGCATGAAGCGATCGACGCGTTGAAGGCCCTCGGCATCAAGCTCGCGCTGGTCACCAACGGCGCCGCCGACATGCAGCGCGCCAAGGTCGAGCGCTTCGCGCTCGGCCATCGCTTCGATCACATCCAGATCGAAGGCGAGCACGGCTTCGGCAAGCCGGAGGAGCGCGCCTACCTGCACGCGATGGAAGCGCTCGGCATCACCGCACCGGACACCTGGATGATCGGTGACAATCTCGAATGGGAAGTCGTGGCGCCGCAGCGGCTTGGCATCTATGCGATCTGGATGGACGTCCATGGCGTCGGGCTGCCGCCGGGATCGACGATCAAGCCGGACCGCATCATCCGCTCGCTGGGCGAACTGGTTCCTGCCGCGCGCAAATAACGCAGCGGCTGATTTCACAGCAAATCCACTGCGCCAGGCGCCGGCCGTGATTTGACTGTCATCACCGGTCGCTAGCCTGCCGCCCGCGTTATCCAGCGCGGAGGGAAAAATCATGGAACTGAAACCAGGCGATGTTGTCATGCTGAAGTCCGGCGGCCATCCGATCACGGTCGTCGAAATCGACGAGGACAAGGTCGAGTGCCTGTGGATGGGTACGGACGGCGATCTGTTTCGCGAAACCTTGCCGCTTGTCGCGCTCGAATCGACCGAGCTCGATCCGGAGGACAATGAAGAGGAAGACGACGAAGACGAGGACGACGCGGAAGAAGAGGACGAAGACGACGACGGCGACCGCAAGAAGAAGCGCAAGGCGGCGTGATCTTTTGGCGCGATGCTGACTGGCAGGTGCCGGCAGCATCGTCTCCATGCGACGTTCGACCGATCGTCGTTCAGCCAATTGCCACCGTGCCGCCGCGGATCACGGCGGCATCGAGACGCCGGCAAGAAAACTCAGAGGAAATTCAAAGCCGATGATCGCGGGTGAAACGGGCCGCGGTCTGGTCGGCGATATCGGACAGTATCTTCGGCTCCAGCGGAAAGTCCGCGGCCAGCCAGGCATCCTCCGCCAGGGTCAGGACATGGCCGAGTGCCGGTCCCTCGGCAATGCCGCGCGCGATGAAATCCGAGGCCCGCAATGGAAAGTGAGGGGCGCGCCAGCGCTCCGGCAGCGTGGCGAGCGCGCGCCACTGATCGACGTCCTGGCCCGCGCCGGTTCGCGCCCAGGCCAATAGCACCCGGTCGCGATAGGGCTCCTCGTCGAGCCGGTAGAGCCTTCGCCTGGCATGCGCCTCGTCCATGGCGGGCAAGCGCCACCAGCGATGGCCCATCGAATCGAGCGCCTTGGCCTCGGCGTTGGAGAGCCGCAGCCGGCTGGCGATGCGCCGCGCGTCCTCCGTCACGGCGACCGTCAGCGCGGCGAGCCTTCGCATCGCGCTCGGCGCGAGCACCATCAGCCGCTCGATTTCGATCATCGCCGCGAACGGCCCGGTATAGGCAACGCCGCCAAACAGCGGCTGCAGCAAGCCGCCGTCACCCATCGCGACCACCGCGCTCGCGGCGCCGTTCGCGACCACGAGCTTGAGCATCTCCATACGGATCCGCTCAGCCGAGAGGCCGGAAAGTCCCGCGCGCCCGCCGATGCAGGCAAGATAACCGGCGCGATCGACCTCGCCCGCGCCATAAGCGGCATGAAAACGGAAGAAGCGCAGGATGCGCAGATAGTCCTCGGCAATCCGCTGCGCGGGATCGCCGATGAAGCGCACGCGCCTCGCCTCGATGTCGGCGAGGCCGCCGACGTGATCGTGCACGACGCCCGAGGCGTCGACCGACAGGCCGTTGATGGTGAAGTCGCGCCGCTCGGCGTCACGCACCCAGTCGCGCCCGAACGCCACCCTGGCCTTGCGGCCATAGGTCTCGGTATCCTCGCGCAGCGTCGTCACCTCGAAGGGCTGACTATCGACGACCAGGGTCACCGTGCCGTGCTCGATGCCGGTCGGCACGCTCTTGATGCCCGCCCGCTTGGCGCGGCGGATCACCTCCTCCGGCAGCGCCGTGGTGGCGATGTCGATGTCGGCGAGCGGAATCTGCATCAAGGCGTTGCGCACGGCCCCGCCGATCACCCGCGCTTCCTCGCCGTCGGCGTTGAGCAGGTCGAGTACGCGCGCCGCAGGCCCGGAAGCGAGCCATGGCGCGTCGGACAACAGGCGCACCTCGCTCATTTCTCAACTCCCGGCACCAGCTTGCCGTTCTCGATATGGGCTGGAACGTAGGTCGAATTCGGCGGCGCGCCAGTCAATTCGGCCAGCAGCACGAAGCTCACGATGACCATCACCAGCGCCACCAGCGTCAGCTTTGCGATCATGTCGAGCGGCCATGACGCCGGCAGCGTCACGCCGGACCGCGTCGCGATGAGGAAGATGGCATAGACCGCGAACGGGACCAGAAAGATTCCGATCTCGGTCAATACCGTGCGGATCATGACAGATAGATCCGCTCATACAGCACGCGCAGAATGCCCGCGGTCGCGCCCCAGATGTAGCGCTCGGCGAACGGCATCGCGTAATAGGACCGGTCCATGCCGCGGAATTCCTTGGTGTGGATCTGATGATTCTCGGGATTCATCAGGAAGGCGAGCGGCACCTCGAACGCATCGACCACCTCCGCCTCGTTGATCGCAAGCGTGAATCCCGGCTTCACCTTCGCGACCGTCGGCAGAATGCGGAAGCCGAACGCGGTGCCATAAAGGTCGAGATAGCCGACCGGGTCGATGAATTCCCGCTTCAACCCGACTTCCTCGCAGGCCTCGCGCAGCGCGGCATCGAGCGGCGAGGCGTCGGTGGCGTCGATCTTGCCGCCGGGAAACGAGATCTGGCCGGCATGGCTCGACAGATTGGGCGAGCGCTGCGTCAACAGCACGGTCGGCTCGGGGTGATCGACCACCGGGATCAACACCGCGGCCGGCCGCACCGGCTGCTCCTGCGCCACGATCTCGAGCATGCGGTCGTTGCCGGAGTCTCCGGTGCGCGGAATGATATGCGGATCGACCAGGCCCGGCGGCACATCGAAAGTGAGCCGCGTGCGGGCCCGCGCGAAGAATTCCGTCGAGCTGATCGTCGCCGGCTCCACCTTCAGCAACGGCTCGTTCAAAGTGCGTCCCTCACCTGACTGGCATCGGCCATCGCGAAGAACTCGCCGCCGGACTCGATGCCGAACATCTCCTGACCATCGACCATCCGCTGCTCGCCCATGTCAACCAGATCGTAATAGAGTGCGCGGGTGACCTTGGCCCACAAATCGGCGCGGACATGCAGATAGGGCGTCAATCCGCCGTCCTCGGCCGCCTCGAATCTGAGGCCGTGGCCTTTTTCGCAATCGACCCAATCGTCGACATTGGTGCGGAACCTGAGCAGGCGGCCGCGCACGTCTTCCCCGGTCTGCATTTCCACGGCAAGGAACGGCGCGTCATCGACGCGGATGCCGACCTTCTCCACCGGTGTCACGAGAAAGTGCTTGCCGTCCTCGCGCTTCAGGATCGTGGAGAACAGCCGCACCAGCGCGGGGCGGCCGATCGGCGTTCCCATGTAGAACCAGGTGCCGTCAGGCGCGATTCGCATGTCGAGATCGCCGCAGAATGGCGGATTCCACAGGTGAACCGGCGGCAGGCCCTTGCGTCCGGCCGGACCCGATGTCGCAGCTTGATTGGCGGCCGTGGTGAGCCCTTCGAGACCCTTGCTCCCGAGGCCCGTAGTTTCCCTGCCGGAATCGCTCTGCCCTTGCTTCGCCATTGTTTGCCTTAAAGTTTCCTACCTTCAATCTGGCACGTTTGGTGCACATATCCTGAGATGTGGTCGGGATGTCATTCTCGCCACATCGTGATGCTGTTCATACCCTGAAACACCGATAAGGTGGGGATAGTTTAATTCAACGAATACATGGCCTTCGCTCAGGTTTAGCATGAGGGCCGAGATGACGACAGATGATGACGACGCGCCAATGTGCGCGCATCGTCAAGAAGGAGCGGATCGAATGGCTGGTGCAGACAGCGTCGAGAAACTGGAGGATGTGATCGTCCGTTCGGCCGAGCAGGTCGCGGGCCAGATCAAGGCCGCCAAGGAAGCGGTCTCCACCGTCATCTTCGGCCAGGACCAGGTGATCGAAAACACCCTGGTGACGATCCTGTCCGGCGGCCACGCGCTGTTGATCGGCGTGCCCGGCCTCGCCAAGACCAAGCTGGTCGAGACCCTCGGCGTCACGCTCGGCCTCGATGCCAAGCGCATTCAGTTCACCCCGGACCTGATGCCGTCGGACATTCTCGGCGCCGAAGTGCTCGACGAGAGCTCGGCCGGCAAGCGTTCGTTCCGCTTCATCGCAGGTCCGGTGTTCGCGCAGCTGCTGATGGCCGACGAGATCAACCGCGCCAGCCCGCGCACCCAGTCGGCGCTGCTGCAAGCCATGCAGGAGCAACACATCACCATTGCCGGCGCGCGGCATGATTTGCCAAAGCCGTTTCACGTGCTCGCGACACAGAACCCGCTCGAGCAGGAAGGCACCTATCCGCTGCCCGAAGCGCAGCTCGACCGCTTTCTGATGGAAATCGACGTCGACTATCCCGATCGCGACGCCGAGCGGCGCATCCTGTTCGAAACCACCGGCGCCGAAGAAGCCGCGGCCAAACCGTCGATGGATGCCGAGACGCTGCTCACCGCGCAACGCCTGGTGCGGCGCCTGCCGGTCGGCGATTCCGTGGTCGAGGCGATCCTGACGCTGGTCCGCGCCGCGCGTCCCGGCACTGAGGGCGGCGAGGCCGGCAAGCTGATCGCCTGGGGCCCAGGTCCGCGCGCCAGCCAGGCCTTGATGCTCGCGGTGCGCGCCCGTGCATTGCTCGACGGGAGACTCGCGCCGTCGATCGACGATGTGCTCGATCTCGCCGAGCCCGTGCTCAAGCACCGCATGGCGCTGACCTTCTCGGCGCGCGCCGAGGGCCGCACCATTCCCGACGTGATCAAGCAACTGAAGACCCGGATCGGTTGATGGCCGCAGACAACAGGCACCAGAACGAGGAGATCCTTGCGGTTCGACGTGCCGATGGCGAAAGCCGAACGCTCGCCGCATCGCTGCCGCGTCTGGTTCTTGAGGCCCGCCGTGTCGCTGCCAACGTCATCCATGGCCTGCACGGCCGCCGCCGCGCCGGCTCGGGCGAGAATTTCTGGCAATACCGCCGCTTCGTCTCCGGCGAGCCGTCGCAGCGCGTCGACTGGCGCCGCTCGGCACGCGACGACCATCTCTATGTCCGCGAGCAGGAGTGGGAAGCCGCGCACACGGTGTGGATCTGGCCCGACCGCTCGCCGTCGATGGCCTTTGCCTCGCGCGAGGCGCGCGACAGCAAGCTGGAGCGCGGACTAATCGTAGCCTTCGCGCTCGCCGAGTTGCTCGTTGCGGGCGGAGAACGCGTCGGCATTCCCGGCCTGCTGAATCCGACGGCAAGCCTCAACGTGATCGACAAGATGGCGGAAGCGATGTTGCACGACGAGAAGACGCGCGCGAGCCTGCCGCCGTCCTTCGTGCCGTCGTCGCTGGCCGAAGTCGTCGTGTTGTCGGATTTCTGGTCGCCGATCACGGAGATCACGGCGATGCTGGCCGGGCTTTCCTCCTCCGGCGCGCACGGCACCATGATCCAGGTCGTCGATCCGGCCGAAGAGACCTTCCCCTATTCCGGGCGCGTCGAATTCGTCGAGCCGGAGATCGGCAGCGTTATCACCGCGGGCCGCGCCGAGAGCTGGGCGAGCGATTATGTCGCCCGGGTCGCGCTGCACCGCGACCAGATCCGCGGCGAGACCAATCGGCTCGACTGGCTGTTCTCGACCCACACCACCAGCCGCTCCGCGGCCGAGTTGCTGTTGTTCCTGCATGCCGGCATGATGGTGAGCAAGGGCGGCGGCCGCTCAATAGTCAAGGCGGGACGCAGCGCATGATCGCAGGCCTCCCCCTCTCCTTTGCCGAACCGCTGCTGCTGCTGGGGCTGGTCAGCCTGCCGGTGCTGTGGTGGCTGTTGCGCGTGATGCCGCCGCGGCCGCGCCGGATCGAGTTTCCGCCGACACGTCTATTGTTCGACATCGCGCCCAAGGAGGAGACGCCGTCGCGCACGCCGTGGTGGTTGACGCTGCTGCGGCTCGCTGCCGCCGCGCTCGTCATCTTCGCCGCTGCCGGCCCGATCTGGAATCCGCAGACTGGCGTTGCCGCCGGTAAATTGCCGCTGGTGATCCTGCTCGACGACGGCTGGAGCGCGGCCTCGAGCTGGGACGCGCGGATCAGGGCGGCGGACGAACTGATCGCCAACGCCGACAGCGACCGCCGCGGCGTCGCGCTGGTGCCGCTGTCCGAGCCCGCGCGCGACATCACGCTGATGCCGGCCGGCGCCGCGCGCGTCGCGCTGCGCCAGCTCGCGCCGAAGCCCTACTCGGTCGATCGGGTTGAAACCCTCGGCGCGCTTGGACGTTTCCTCAAGTCGACCGGCGACTGCGATATCGCCTGGCTGTCCGACGGCGTCGACACCGGCCGCGGCAGCGAATTCACCGAGGGGCTCGGCAAGGTGATCGAGAGCCGCAATCTGACGATCTATGCGGGCGGAGCCCAGTCGGCGCAAGCGCTGGTCGCGGCCGAGAACGCCGCCGCCAAGATGACGGTGAAGGTGCTGCGCACCGAGAGCGGCATCGCGGCGGGAACGGTGCGCGCGGTCGACGCCAAGGGCTCGCCGATCGGCGAGGCCCGTTACACATTCGGACCGCAGGATCGCGAGACCGAAGCCGCCTTCGATCTTCCGGTCGAATTGCGCAACGACATCGCACGGCTCGAAATCTCCGGCGAACATTCGGCCGGCGCCGTGCAGCTGCTCGACCGGCGCTGGCGCCGCCGCGCCATCGGCGTGGTCTCGGGTGCGAGCAACGACACCGCGCAGCCACTGTTGGCGTCGACCTTCTATCTCTCCCGCGCGCTGTCGCCATTCGCCGATGTCAGGCTCGGCGATCGCGGCGCGCCGCAGCAGGTGATCGGGCAATTCCTCGACCAGCGGCTGCCGATGATCGTGATGGCCGACGTCGGCACGCTATCGCCGGAGATTCGCGACCGGCTCAATGCCTGGATCGAGCAAGGCGGCGTGCTGGTGCGCTTCGCAGGTCCGCGCCTCGCCCAGGCCGATGACGACCTCGTTCCCGTCAAGCTGCGCCGCGGCGGACGCACGCTCGGCGGCAGCCTGACCTGGGAGAAGCCGCAGCACATGGCCTCGTTCGCCGCCGATGGCCCGTTCTCGGGCCTCACCGTGCCGAAGGACATCACCGTCAACCGCCAGGTGCTGGCCGAGCCCGACGCCGTGCTCTCGACCAAGAGCTGGGCCTCGCTGGAGGACGGCACGCCGCTGGTCACCGGCGAGCGTCGCGGCAAGGGCGTGGTCAGCCTGTTTCATGTCGGCGCCGACATGCGCTGGTCGGATCTGCCGATGTCCGGCACCTTCGTCGAGATGCTGCGCCGGCTGATCGACATGTCCGGCTATACCTCGAAGCCCGGCCCCGGCGTCGCCAGCGATCCCAATGCCGAGACGGTTGCGCCGCTGCGCACGCTCGACGGATTCGGCGTCTTTGGGCCGCCGCCCTCGAGCGCCAAGCCGATGTCGGCGGACTATCGCGATCGCGGTACAGCCGACCATCCGCCCGGCTTCTACGGCACTGCCGAGAGCCCGATCGCGGTCAACACGCTCGCCTCCGCCGATCGCATCGCGCCGCTCGACACCTCGGCCCTGCGCGCGACGCGTGCGAGCTACACCAACGCCGAACCGCGCGACCTGCGCGGCATCATGCTGTCGACGGCGCTGGCGCTGTTCCTGCTCGATGCAATCGTGGTGGCCTTGCTCGGCGGCGGCCTTGCCGCGCTGGTCCGGCGGCGCGCGGCACCGGCCGTGCTCGCCTTGGCCTTCATCCTTGCGACCACGATGGTGCCTTCGCCGACACGCGCGCAGAACGCCAGCAGTGACGACTTCGCCATCAAGGCGGTGTCGCAAACGCGGCTCGCCTACGTCGTGACCGGCAATGCCGACGTCGATTCCATCGTCAAGGCGGGGATGTCCGGACTGACGCTATTCCTCGGACAGCGCACCGCACTGGAGGCCGGCGATCCCGTCGGCATCGATCCCGCACGCGACGAACTGGCGTTCTTCCCCCTGATCTACTGGCCGATCGTACCGGGCGCGCCGAAGCCGCCGCAGGACGCCATCAACAAGATCGACGCCTACATGAAGCAGGGCGGCACCGTCATCTTCGATACCCGTGACGCCGTCGAAGCGCCGCCGGGGGACAACGGCTCATCGCAAACGCCCGGCATGCAGACGCTGCGCGAATTGCTGTCGACCCTCGACGTGCCCGAGCTCGAGCCGGTGCCGCGCGAGCACGTGCTGACCAAGACGTTCTATCTGCTGCGCGACTTCCCCGGCCGCTTCAACTCCGGCCAGACCTGGGTCGAGGCGCTGCCGCGCGAGGACGACGACGAGGCTGCGCAGCGCCCGGCGCGCGGCGGCGACGGCGTCTCGCCGATCATCATCACGTCGAACGACCTCGCCGGCGCCTGGGCGATCCGCCCCGACGGCCAGCCGATGCTGCCGCTGACGCCGGGCGAGCCGCGCCAGCGCGAATTCGCCTTCCGCGCCGGCGTCAACATCGTGATGTACACGCTGACCGGCAACTACAAGGCCGACCAGGTGCACGCTCCTGCCTTGATCGAGCGGCTGGGACAATAATATGAACTACGGTATCGCGTTCACACCGCTGGTTCCTTCGATCGTGCTGTGGCTCGCGCTCGGCGCGATCGTCGTCATCGCCGTGCTGCTCCTGGTGTCGCGCGCGCGGGGCGCCGCGGTCCGGGTCGCGGCGCTGGCGCTGATCCTGCTGGCACTAGCCAATCCCTCCTTCACCCGCGAGGACCGCGAGCCGCTGTCCTCGGTCGCTGCCGTCGTGGTCGACAAGAGCCCGAGCCAGAACTTCGGCACGCGCAACCAGGAGACCGACAAGGCGCGGCAGGCGCTGGTCGACAGCCTGAAGCAGATCAAGGGCCTCGAGGTTCGCGTCGTCGAGGCCGGTCAGGCCGATGGCGAGACCGATGGCACGAAACTGTTCGGCGCGCTGACGTCGGCGCTATCGGACGTTCCGGTCGAGCGCGTCGCCGGCGCCTTCATGATCACCGATGGCCGCGTGCACGACATTCCCGCCAACGCCCAGGCGCTCGGCTTCCAGGCGCCGGTCCACGGGCTGATCACCGGCCGCAAGGACGAGCGCGACCGCCGCATCGCGATCACAGCCGCGCCGCGCTTCGGCATCGTCGGCCAGACCCAGACCATCACCTTCCGGCTCGACGACCAGGGCGTCACCGGCGAGCGCGCCAAGGTCACGATCCGCCGCGACGGCGAAGTGATCAACGAGCGCACGCTGACCAGCGGTCAGACCTCGAGCGTCGACATCGACATCAAGCACGCCGGACCCAACATCGTCGAGATCGAGGCCTCGCCGCTCGAGAACGAGCTGACACCGGTCAACAACCGCGCCGTGGTCGCGATCGACGGCGTCCGCGACAAGCTGCGCGTGCTGCTGGTGTCCGGCGAGCCGCATTCCGGCGAACGCACCTGGCGCAACCTGTTGAAGTCCGACCCCAGCGTCGATCTCGTGCACTTCACCATTCTGCGTCCGCCGGAGAAGCAGGACGGCACGCCGATCAACGAGCTGTCGCTGATCGCGTTTCCGACCCGCGAGCTGTTCCAGCAGAAGATCAACGAATTCCAGTTGATCATCTTCGACCGCTACGCCCGCCAGGGCGTGCTGCCGATCGCCTATTTCGACAACATCGCGCGCTATGTCCGCGCCGGCGGCGCGGTGCTGGTGTCCGCGGGTCCCGACTACGCCTCGACCACCAGCATCTGGCGCACGCCGCTGGACTCGGTGCTGCCGGCCGAACCGGTCGGCGTGACCGAGAAGCCGTTCTACGCGCACTTAAGCGATGCCGGTAAGCGTCATCCGGTGACGCGCGGGCTGGAAGGCTCGAATGCCGAGCCGCCGCATTGGAGCCGGTTCTTCCGCACCGTCGATACCCGCAACGCGATCAATCCGCCGGTCATGACCGGCGCCGACGGCAAGCCGCTGCTGCTACTGTCGCGCTTCGGCGAAGGCCGCGTCGCGCTGCTGCTCTCCGACCACATCTGGCTGTGGGCGCGCGGCTACGAGGGCGGCGGCCCGCATCTCGATTTGTTGCGGCGGGTATCGCACTGGCTGATGAAGCAGCCCGACCTCGACGAAGAGGCGCTGCGCATGCAGGTGCAGGGCAAGGATCTCATGGTGGTGCGCCAGACCATGGCCGACACCGTCTCGCCGGTCACCGTGACGTCGCCGAGCGGCACCACGCGCGAACTGACGCTCACCGCCGGCGATCCCGGCGAGTGGCGCGCGACGCTGCCCGCCAACGAGCTCGGCCTGTGGCAGGCCACCGACGGCACGCTGAAGGCGCTGATCAATGTCGGCCCGACCAACCCGAAGGAATTCTCGGAGGTCACCTCGACCACCGACATGCTGAAGCCGCTGGCGCAGGCAACCGGCGGCGACGCCCGGCGCATCGTCGACGGTTCGAGCCTCGACATGCCGCGCGTCGTGCCGGTGCGTTCCTCCTCGATCTTCCGCGGCGACGGCTGGCTCGGCGTCAAGATGCGCGACGCCAGCGTCGTGAAGGGTGTCGGCGTGCTGCCGATGTTCGCCGGCCTGGTCGGCCTGCTGCTGTTGCTCGGCGCATTCGCGGCAACATGGCTGCGCGAGGGACGCTGAGCCCGGCCGGGCTCGCGTCGGCGTTGCGTCAAACACACACAGGCAACGCATCGACACGGTTTGTCTGAACGCTGGTTGACATCGCGCAAGCCATCCGATGTTATAATGTAACATCGGAGCGCTGGGGTGTTGATGCGCTCCCGATTGGGCGGGCGTTATCGGCATGAAGTGGTTCCGGCAACACATCAAGACTGGCTCGCGGCTGGCGCTGTTCGCGCTCGCCGTCCAGTTCTTGCTGTCATTCGGGCATTTCCATCCGATCGCGGCTGCGCAAGCGGCGCCCGCAGTCCAGACCGGGCTGTCGCTGGTCGATCTCGCCTATATCGGGACCTCGGCGACGCCGGACCTCGCCGTCCAGGTGACCGGGACGCCACAGCCCGCCAATCCCGACAACGACCGGCATCCGGCCGACAATTGCGCGATCTGCGCCGTCATCTCGCTCGCGAGCAGCATGCTGTTCACGGCGCCGCCGGTGCTGTTGCTGCCGGAAGCCATCGAGCTTCTGTTCCGCACCACCAATGCCGAATTCGCCCATCTGAAATCGGCGCCGGCGGCCTTCCACTCCCGCGCACCTCCCCTGTCCTGACATCGACTGATTGCTGCACGCCCTGAGCGGACGGCCGCGTCACATTCGCGGCCTGCGCCAGCGGGGCAAATCGGAATCGATCCGTCATTTCGACGGGCCTGGATCGGGACAATGACACTTCAGAAGAAACGAGCACTCCACATCGGGAGCGTGAGCTGGCTATTGCTGGGCGCGATGAGCCACAATGCGCTGGCCGACGACACGCCGACGCAACTCCCTGACATCACCGTGACGGCACCGAGCCCGATCCAACGGCACCGGACCGCGCCAACGCGCACGCCGAGCCATGTTGCCCGGTCCGCGCCGAGCCGCAACCGCGAACGCGCCGCGGCCGTGCAACCGGCGCCTGCGGCACCGGCGCCGGCACCGCAGCAGGGCGTGCTGCCCGTGGTGACCGATCAGTTCGCCACCGTCACCGTGATACCCAACGAGGAACTGCGGCGCTCCGGCAGCGCCACGCTCGGCGATCTTCTGTTCTCCAAGCCCGGCATCACCGGTTCGAGCTTCGCGCCCGGCGCGTCGAGCCGGCCGATCATCCGCGGCCTCGACGTCAATCGCGTCGGCATCGTCGAAAACGGTCTCGGCGGCGGCGGCGTGTCGGATCTCGGCGAGGATCATTTCGTCCCGATTGATCCGCTCTCGACCAACCAGATCGAAGTGGTGCGCGGCCCGGCCGCGCTGCGCTACGGCTCGACCTCGATCGGCGGCGTCGTCAGCGCCACCAACAACCGGATTCCCGATGCGATGCCGACCTGCGCGGCGGCGCCGTTCCAGAGCTACGGATTGCCGGTGAAGGCGCCGCTGGCCGACGGCGGTGCGCCGGGTTGCCTCAATGTCGAGACCCGCACCTCGGTGAGCTCGGTCAACCGCGGCGTCGAGGGCGGCATGCTGCTGGACGCCGGCGGCAACAATGTCGCCGTGCATGCCGACGCCTATGGCCGCACCACCAGCGACTACAGCATCCCGAGCTATCCCTATTTATTTGTGCCCGGCCAGCCATTCAACGGCCGCCAGCCGAACTCCGCGACGCAGTCGGACGGCGCGTCGGTCGGCGCCTCCTATTTCTTCCAGGGCGGCTATATCGGCGCGGCGATCACCCAGAACGACTCGCTCTACCACATCCCCGGCACCGACGGCGCCGATCACCAGACCCGGATCGACGCGCACCAGACCAAGATCGCCGTCAAGGGCGAGTACCGGCCCGATACTGCTGCAATCGATGCGGTGCGGTTCTGGGTCGGCGCGACCGACTATCGCCACAACGAGCTCGGCCTTGCCGATCCGACCGACCCGTTCAGCGACGGCGTGCGGCAGACCTTCACCAACAAGGAGCAGGAAGCCCGCGTCGAGGTGCAGATGATGCCGTTCAACGCGCGTTTCGCCGCGGTGACGACCGCGTTCGGCGTGCAGGCCGGGCATCAGGAGCTGACCGCGCCGAGCCCGGACGATCCAGACTCGCTGTTCAACGGCCTGTGGAGTCCGAACAACAACAACCGCGTCGCGGGTTACGTGTTCAACGAGTTCAAGTTCACGGATTCGACCAAGGCGCAAATCGCCGGCCGCATCGAGCATGTCGACCTGCACGGATCGATGCCGAATTTCCCGGCGGACTATCTGCCTGACGGCGCACCGCAGAGCTCGATCGCACGCAATCCTTCCTACACGCCGGTCAGCGGCAGCATCGGGCTACTGCAGAACCTGCCCGGCGATCTCGTCGGCAGCGTCACCGCGCAATATGTCGAACGCGCGCCGAAGCCCGCGGAGCTGTTCTCGCGCGGCGCGCATGATGCAACCGCGACCTTCGACATCGGCAATCCGAACCTGACCATCGAGACCGCGAAATCGGTCGAGATCGGCCTGCGCAAGGCGACCGGACCGTTCCGCTTCGAGGCCACCGCCTACTACACCCGCTTCAGCAACTTCATCTATCGCCGCCTGACCGGGGTGATGTGCGGCGACGATTTCGACTCCTGCGGCAATGGCGACCCCAACAATGAGGCGCGGCAGGCGGTTTATTCGCAGCGCGACGCGATCTTCCGCGGCGCCGAATTCCAGAGCCAGTTCGACATCGGCCCGCTCAACGGCGGCATCTGGGGCATCGAGAACCAGTTCGACGTGGTGCGCGCCACCTTCACCGACGGCACCAATGTGCCGCGAATTCCACCGGTGCGGCTTGGCGGCGGCTTCTATTGGCGCGACAGCAACTGGCTGACCCGCATCAATCTGGTGCACGCCTTTGCGCAGAACGACATCGCCGTCATCGGCGAGACCCCGACCGCGGGCTACAATCTCCTCAACGCGGAGATCACCTACAACACCAAGCTGAATTCGTCATGGATCGGCGCGCGCGAGATGACGCTCGGTCTGGCCGGCAACAATCTGCTCAACCAGAACATCCGCAACTCCGTTTCCTATACCAAGGACGAGGTGCTGATGCCGGGCCTCGGCGTGCGGGCGTTCGCCAATCTGAAGTTCTGAGCCAAGCGTATCCCTCTGCCGCCAGCGGCAGAGGGATTTTGCGATCGCGTAGCCCGGATGGAGCGCAGCGCAATCCGGGAGATTGCTCCCGCGATGAGACTGATCCCGGATTTCGCTTCGCCCCATCCGGGCAACCAGCGTCTCTGAGGGGAGCCGCGTAACCTGCTCGATCAGTGGCCGACGACGACTTCGCTGATCTGGATCACCGGCTGCAGATCGGTGTAGTTCGGGATGTCCCCCATGATCTCTTGGGCGTGCTTGCCCATGCCGGCGGCAAAGGCCTCAACCGAGTCACAGAAGATGTGGCACATTCCGACATAGGTTGCGGGTTGCCCCGGGGCGCCGCCGGCGAGGCCCTTGTCGACGGTGTAGTATTTGCATGCGTCGCCCAGCCGCGCCTTCACCAGCGGCATGTGCTTGTCGCGATAATAGTCGTGATCAAAGCGTGCGCCTGGATTATTCGGATACATCACACTGACCTTGATCATGGCGCACACTCTCCCTGTTGATATGACATGCGCCGGTCTTGTCCCGGCGCTTGCCTCAACTGTGCTTCAGTTTCCGATGGTGCGCAACCGTTCCGGCACCGCTCGCGCGGATGTCAGATCGCCTTGCTCCAGTCCGGCTGGATCGGCCCGGATACGCCCTCGAACGCGCCGTCGACCAGTTCCATGACAAGCAGGCGACTGTAATCGACCGGGCCGGGCATGGTCATGCGTCCCTTCGGGACCGGCTTGAAGCCGACCCGCGCATAATACGGCTCGTCGCCGACCAGCACGATCAGCCGGTGACCCTTGGCGCGGGCGTCGTTGATCGCACGCTCGAGGAGCGCACGGCCGACGCCGCGGCTGCGGAACGGCGGCTCGACCGTCAACGGCCCAAGCATCAGGGCCGGCGTATCGCCGATCGTGACCGGCAGCTGGCGCACCGAGCCGACCAGCAGCGTGCCGATCCGCGCCGTGAAGGAGACATCGAGCAGATGGTCGACATGCTCGCGCAGCCGGTAGGCGCTGAGCACGAAGCGCCCGGGCCCGAAGGTGCGCTCGTGCAGCCGCTCGATCGCCTGGGCGTCTTTCGGGGTCTCGGGCAGGATGGTCAGGGACAATTCGGTCATTGTGGGGCGCGGGATAGCATCTGGCGCGGGCGCGGTCCATCACCGCCATGTCGCCGTCGGCGGCTTGCCCTCGAGCACCTCCGCGATCCGCAGCCGCGTGCCGGGGGTGGTCTCGTCAGGCAGATCAGCCGGATCGAAGAAGCCGCAGGCCACGATCTCGCGATTCGGCTCCGGCAGGCGGTCCTGCCGATAGTTCCTGACGACGTAGACCGCGACATGATCGCGCGGCGAGACGTGGCTGTTGTGGAAGATGCCGTGCAGCGCCGGCTCGCCCTTGAGCTCGATCCGCCCCTCCTCCTCCAATTCGCGCCGCAGCGACTCGATAAAGCTTTCGCCGACCTCGACCCCGCCGCCCGGCAGATACCAGCCGTGGACGTAGCTGTGCTTGACCAGGAACACCCTGTTGTCGGCATCGAGCACGACGGCACGGACCCCGAGCGTCATGCTGCGGACCAGCCGCCAGTAGAAATGAAACACCCATCTGATCTGCGGCTCGTAGCGCTTGCGTAAATCGAGCAGGACCGTCACTGAACCCTCGACATCATGGTGCTTTGATCCGTGCATTGATCCTTGCGCGCCTGCGCGGCTCTTGCCAATACAGGGCAGGACGTTCGGGATAGCACGACATGACCGGCTGCCGGCCACTTTTCGCGGACAATCCGAAGGGAATCGCATGATGGCGGCGTTCCGCCTCGCGCATCTGTCGGACCCGCATTTGCCGCCGCTGCCGGCGGCGCGGCTGCGCGATCTCGCCGGCAAGCGCGCCTTCGGCTACCTGAACTGGACGCGCAACCGTCACAAATATCACCGCCGCGACGTGCTCGACGCGCTGGTGTCGGACATGCAGGCGCAGCAGCCGGACCATGTCGCCGTGACCGGTGACCTGGTCAATCTGGCGCTGGATGCCGAGTTCAATCCGGCCCGGCAATGGCTGGAGGGCGTGGGTTCACCTGCCGACGTCACCGTGGTCCCCGGCAACCACGACGCCTATGTGCGCGCGACCCGGCATCGCTTCGTCAGTCACTTCGGCGACTATCTGCGCGGCGACGCTGACGGCGCGACAGCGCATTTTCCGTTCGTGCGCCGCCGCGGGCCGCTGGCACTGATCGGCGTCTCCTCGGCGGTGCCGACCCCGCCGCTGATGGCGACCGGCTGGCTCGGCCATCCCCAGCTCGATGCGCTTGACGCGATCCTCGCGCAGCTGTCGCGGGAGAACGCCTTCCGCGTCCTCCTGGTGCATCACCCGCTGCACTCCGACGGCCGCGCCAAGCGCCTCACCGATTCGCATCAGCTGCTGGCGCTGCTCAGGCGCCACGGCGTCGAGTTGGTGCTGCATGGTCACGACCACATCCATTCGACGATGTGGTTCGACGGCCCGGAGCGGAAGATCCCGGCGATCGGCGTGCCGTCGGCATCGGCGCTGGCGCGCAAGCACTATCCGGCGGCGGCCTACAATTTGTTCACGATCGAGCGTGACGGCAATGGCTGGCGCTGCGAGCAGACCGTGCGCGGGCTCGGCGATCACGCCGGCATTCGCGAATTGAAGCAAGTACGACTGTCCTAATCGCCGCCCCCGCCACCGCCACACCCGCCGCCGCTGTCACCGCCGCCACCATCGCCGGCGCCGTCACCGCCATCGCTGCCACTGCTCCCGTCGCTGCCGGCATCGCCGAAGCCGGCTGACGATCCGTCGATCGAGGAGTCGGAGAAATCGCCGCCGCAATAGGGACTGCTGCCACCGATGCCGCTGCGGCGCAGCGCCTCGCAGTCGGTGTGGTAGATGAAGCCGTTCGCGATGTTCAGCTTGGCGTCGAGCGCGAACAGCAGCGGCAGCCGTGTCGGCCTGACCGGATCGATGTTCTCGTATTTGCAGCAGTACCACCAGACCCGCCGCAGGCCCTCATTGCTCCTGCGCCGCTCCTTCACCAGGACGACCGCGGGGGTGTGATGCAGGAAGCCGCCGAAGGCGCGGCGGCAGAACGCATCGTATTCGCGGGTGTAGAGAATGAATTCGTGCCAGAGGTCGTCGGCCGCCTGCGACGGCATCGAGACGTAACGCCTGCCGCTCATCAGATAGGCGAGGAAGAACTGCCGCAGGCCGCGCGAGACCAGCGCGCTGTCCTTGCGGGTGAAGCCGGGGTGACGCTTCTCGAGCCGCGCCAACAGGCCCGCCGGCCAGTGAAAGGTGCGGATGTATTCGGCACGCCGCAACGTCTGCCACTTGCCGAACAGCACGGCGCTGCCGACCACCGCGGCGGCCGCGAGGACGCCGAAAAATGCCGAGGCGGGTGTTATGACCACGATGCCCCGCCCCTCGAGCGGCTAGAAGTTTTGCAAGCTCGCAAACAGCGCGAGACCGAACAGCGCGAGCGCGCCCATGACGAAGCCGAACACGAACATGCCGATCCCGCCACGGCGCTTCGGCGCCACCGGGACGGGCGGCCGCGCCGGCGGCTCGGCAACCGGAAGCGGCGTTGCCACCATCGCATGCTCGCGCTCGATCAGGCGGCGCGCGACATAGTCGGTGACGGCATCGACGATCGCGGCCACGTCATGCGATTCGGCGAGCACGATGCGGCCGAACCTCGTGTCCTGCACGAAGCGGTAGATCCGCTTGTCGCGCCCCATCAGCACATGGGCGACGACGTCGATCCACAGCCGCGGCGTCTCGCCCTGGCTGATGCCGAGGTCGAACAGATCGACCTTGTCCGGCACCTGCGCGAACAGCGGATCGAGCGCATCGTTGAGGATCTCGAGCCGCGCCACCTCGGCGTCGCGCAGTTCGACGACAACACCGGTGCGATCGGCCGCCTCGATCCGCGCCCGCCGCAGCGCCTCTCGCAGCGTCGGCCGCATCTCGCGCGCCTCGCTGCCGGTGTTGTGCGGATCGGACATGCCTTGCGGCCTCGTGGTGACGGGTTTCCTGCGCATTAACCTATCAGCAACCAAGATGTCCGCAAAGGGCGTTGGTTCCCAAGCACTTAGGCCGCCACTTATCCCCAGATCAAGGGCCTGACGCTGTCCCAAAAGCGGTCGACCCCACCCGGATGAAACCGGATGGGGCCGCCGTCCTTGGACGTTTTCTTAGCTGCCTCACGATGCGATCGCGTATCGCGACGTCATCTCTTGTTTGAGCATCATCTCCGCGCAAACGATTGCGTTTGTCGCGAGGGAAAACCGGTTCCCACTTTTCCGGATCACGCTCGCTCAGGCCGAAACCCGTGACGGCTCCTCGACGATGGAGAAGCGCACGCCGGCCTTGTGGCGGCTCTCTTCCGAGACTTCCTTCCAGCACTCTTCGGCTTCCTTGCGGGTCTTGAACGGACCGCGGACCTGGGCCGAGCCTTCGACGAGCTTGTGGAAGTTCATCGACCCGAACTCGCCGCCGATCACCCAGAAATTACTGCCCTTGCTCATCGTCAGTCTCCTTCAAAAAATCGGGCTGCCTTTGCCCAGCCGCCTGCACCTTGATTCCCGCAACTGTTCGCCGCATCGACATTCTTGACAGCGCATTGCGAATTGCGTGTCAGGAGATAAACGCGAAAACGCGAAGTTCGTACAGATGCCTTGTTTTTTATTGGTGATGTCATGTAACATCTGAACTTGTAATAAATGTCGATTTGTAAATATTGTCACAACATAGGTCAGGAAGCCTGCCATGCCCGCCGGTTTTTCTTCTCCCTCTCCCCGTTCTTACGGGAAGAGGGTTGAGGTGGGGGGATGTCTCCGCAGCGAGACTCGCGGAGAGTCCCCCTCACCCGGATCGCATCTGGCGATGCGATCCGGCCTCTCCCCGCGCGCGGGGCGAGGCGGTCAGAATTTGCTGCGACAATCGAGACCAACCCGTGCCCGGTGAATCCGGCAAGAAGCTGTTCGTCGGTCCGCGCTTCCGGCGGATCCGCCAGCAATTGGGGCTGTCGCAGACCCAGATCGCCGAGGGGCTCGGCATCTCGCCCTCCTACATCAATCTGATCGAGCGCAACCAGCGCCCGGTGACGGCGCAGATCCTGCTGCGGCTGGCCGAGACCTACGACCTCGATTTGCGCGACCTCGCCACCGCCGACGAGGATCGCTTCTTCGCGGAACTCAACGAAATCTTCTCCGATCCCCTGTTCCGCCAGATCGACCTGCCGAAGCAGGAGCTGCGCGACCTCGCCGAGCTCTGCCCCGGCGTGACGCACGCGCTGCAGCGGCTCTACGCTGCCTACACCGAGGCGCGCCGCGGCGAGACGCTGGTGGCGGCGCAGATGGCCGACCGCGAAGGCTCGCAATTCGACGCCAACCCGATCGAGCGGGTGCGCGACCTGATCGAGGCCAACCGCAACTATTTTCCGGAGCTCGAGACCGCCGCGGAGAATTTGCGCGACGAGCTCAACGTGCCGACCGAAGACCTGTTCACGGCGCTGACCACGCGCTTGCGCGAAAAACATTCGATTCTGACCCGCGTGATGCCGGTCGACGTGATGCGCGAGACGCTGCGCCGTTTCGATCGGCACCGCCGGCAGCTCTTGATCTCCGAACTCGTCGACAGCTCCGGCCGCAGCTTCCAGCTTGCGCTGCAGATCGGCTTTGTTGAGTGCGGCGCCGCGATTGACGCCATCGTCAGCCGCGCCGGTCCGCTCGACGACACCGCGCGCCGGCTCTACCGCATCACGCTCGCCAATTATTTCGCAGCCGCCGCGATGATGCCCTATCAGGCGTTTCATTCCGCAGCCGAAGCCTTGAGCTACGACGTCCATGTACTGGCGCAGCGTTTCAACGCCGGCTTCGAGCAGGTCTGCCACCGCCTCACCACGCTGCAACGGCCGAACGCGCGCGGCGTGCCGTTCTTCCTGCTGCGCGTCGACAATGCCGGCAACGTGTCGAAGCGATTTTCCTCCGGCACCTTCCCGTTCTCCAAGTTCGGCGGCACCTGCCCGCTCTGGAACGTGCATTCGACCTTCGACATGCCGGATCGCCTGCTCAGCCAGGTGATCGAATTGCCGGACGGCACGCGCTACTTCTCGATCGCGCAGATGGTGCGCCGGCCGGTGGCGCCCTACCCGCAGCCGCAGCCGCGCTTCGCGATCGGGCTCGGCTGCGAGATCCGGCATGCGGCCAAGCTCGTCTATGCCACTGGCATGGATCTGGAAAAGGTCGAGGGCACCCCGATCGGCGTCAACTGCCGGCTTTGCGAGCGCGAGAATTGCAGCCAGCGCGCCGAGCCGCCGATCACGCGCACCCTGATCCTGGACGAGACCACGCGGCGCGTGTCCTCGTTCGCGTTCTCGAATGCGCGGGAGTTGTGAGCTCAGGATCAATCCACCGCGGCAAAGGCCTTGCACCAGCCGTCCTTGCTGATCGCGCCCCCGACCACCTTGCAGCCATCGGGCGCGACAAACAGCGTGCACATTCCGCAGGAGTAGATGCCGTTCGGCGTGTCCCGATATTCCGCCTGCGGTTTGGTCATCTTGTCGAAGGCCGCGGCGGTTCGCAGCAGAAGTGTCGCGGGAAGTCCTGCCATAGCGGCACCGATGAAAGCGCGCCGCGAACGTCCGGTTTGTCGTTTGGCCATGGTGTTCCCCCATGCGTCGTCCCTGCGAAAGCAGGGACCCAT
>NZ_LFIQ01000119.1:136606-138842 GCF_001189245.1 Bradyrhizobium pachyrhizi
TGACGGACATTGTAGACAGGACTCGTCGTCCCAGCGTCGCTCGACAATCAGCATTGGTGGTTGTGGGTCCCTGCTTTCGCAGGGACGACACCGAGCTTGTGGCTCAGCCACTGAGTCATGCCTCCGCATTCTCGCGACATGAGACATCAACGGTCGCACAACTAGTCGCTCATTGTTTTAGACATGTGACGCGCGCCGAGATGCCGGCGGTGCGATGCGCGCGTGACTCAGGAATGGCGGCGATTTTCGCCCGACGACATGCCGAGCGAGGCGGCGGACGTCATGCGACGGCACAACCAGCCGGGGCTTGCGAGCCGGCATGCGCGCAGGACATCCGCCTGAGCGACTGCCCATCCGTCGACCGCGCCCCGGATCTGTGGCGCGCAACGGCCCTCGCCTTCGCGCGGCGCGCTGGCAAGCGCCGCCGCGCGAGAGAGACAACAGCGTCAGATCGATCTGCGCCGTTTTGGATCGCTCGGTCTGCTAGCCGCCGGGCGGCGTGTAGGCGGTCTTGAGCTTGGTCGCGTGCTGACGCACCACCTTGATCTCATCCTGGGTAAAGAGCCGGACCAGCCGCACATTCTGCATGGCGCCGGCCGCCACGACCACGCCGCTGATCGCAGGCGCGAAGCTCGGATCCGGCACGTCGAAGATCACCATCACGCCGGGGCCATCGGTCGCCGTGCTGTACATCGAAATCAGCTTTCCGCCGGCGGCCTCAATCAACTTCTTCGCGGCCTCGTATCGATTGGTCGTCGGGTTTTCCATGATGTTGTTCAGGGAACGCGGGGTGTATTCACCAGAGAAGCAGAAATGCATGGCAATCGCTCCGTTTGGTTGGAATGAAAAAACATTCACCCAGGCGCGCGGCCCGGGCAGAGCATTTCGTACTGAAAAATGAGAAGAAATGGCCTGCCGATGGCCAGTCGCGCTGCCGCTCATTCTCCGGATTTCGGCGCAACCGGTGGCAGCTCGCCGCGCAATCTACATCAGACCCGCGGCAAATAAAATCGCGTTTCTGCTCTGCGACGAAATCTCTCCTTGGTCGATGCGGCACCGAGGGGCAGCGCGCTTGACCTGACCGACGAACGGATCCGATCCATCCGAGCTGGCCAAGCGACGCATGGGCGCCTGCCAGGCGGTTACGGGACGACGCCTTGCAAACAAGGGCGATCTGCCTCAGTGTCCGGCGCCCGCTATCAAGAACAAGCGAAAGAAAACTCATGAAGCATCGCGCGCTCGGCCGCTCCGGCCTCACTGTTCCTCCCCTGTGCTTCGGCTGCAATGTATTCGGCTGGACCGTGGACGAGACGTCGTCGTTTCGCCTGCTCGACACCGTGCTCGATCAGGGGCTGACATTCCTGGATACGGCGGATGTCTATTCGCGCTGGGTGCCGGGCCACAGCGGCGGCGAATCCGAAACGATCATCGGCAAATGGATGAAGGCGCGCGGCAACCGCAACCGCATCATCCTCGCCACCAAGGTCGGCATGGACATGGGCGGCGGCAATGTCGGGCTGAAGCCGGACTACATCGCGCGCGCCGTCGAGGACTCGCTGCGGCGGCTGCAGACCGATTTCATCGACCTCTACCAGTCCCACAAGGACGATGAGACGACACCGCAGGAAGAGACGCTCGCGGCCTATGACAAACTGATCAAGGCCGGCAAGGTCAGGGCGATCGGCGCCTCGAACTTCTCGGCGGAGCGACTCCAGAGCGCGCTCGACATTGCCAAGGCGAACGGCCTGCCGCGCTACGAGAGCATGCAGCCCGAATACAGCCTCGCGGAGCGCTCAAGCTACGAAGGCGCGCTGCAACGCGTCTGCGAGGCGAACGACGTCGGCGTGATCACGTTCTTCTCGCTCGCCGCCGGATTTTTGACCGGCAAATATCGCTCGGAGAGCGACTTCGCCAAGAGCCCGCGCGGTGCACGCAGCATTCCAAAATACATGAACCCGCGCGGCATGCGCATCCTGGCCGGCCTCGACGAGGTCGCCGCGGAAACCCGCGCCGAGCCGGCCGCGGTCGCGCTCGCCTGGCTGATGGCAAAACCCGCCGTCACCGCGCCGATTGCCAGCGCCACCAGGCCCGAGCAGGTCGCAACGCTGGTCGAGGCAACCAAACTTGAGCTGAGTAAAAACCAGGTCGAACGGCTGGACGCCGCGAGCGCGTAGCGCGGCTCCACTTCACCTCGCCCCGCGTGCGAGGAGAGGCATAGGCCGCCTTCGGCGGCCGT
>NZ_LFIQ01000119.1:138852-158342 GCF_001189245.1 Bradyrhizobium pachyrhizi
CTAGATGTGTTCCGGGTGAGGGAGAGCTTCCGCGAATGCAGCTATCGCCGTATTTGCGGAGACAGCCCCTCACCCCAACCCTCTCCCGTAAGAACGGGGTGAGGGAGCACACCGCCTTCGCGGCTGCCGTCCAATCTCGCCTCACCTCACCCTAGCCCCACGGGCCGCGCTGGCCTGATCCGCCCCATGGGCTGCGCGGCGGATAGCTTCCGCCGGCCGGGCGCGGCGCGGTCTGGGTGCCGAGTTCGGCGGCGAGCTGCTGCAGCGCGGCGATGCGGTTCGCGGTCGAGGGGTGGGTCGCGAACAGGTTGTCGACGCCGTGGCCCGACAGCGGGTTGATGATGAACATGTGCGCGGTGGCCGGATTGCGCTCGGCCTCCATGTTCGGCACCTGGTGCGCGGCGTTCTCGATCTTCGCGAGCGCCGAGGCAAGCCACATCGGCTGGCCAACGATGCGGGCGCCATAATTGTCGGCGGCGTATTCGCGGGTGCGGCTGATCGCCATCTGCACCAGCATGGCGCCGAGCGGCGCCAGGACCATCATCGCGATCGAGCCGACGATGCCGGGACCGTTGTTGTTGCGGTTACCGCCGAAGAACATGCCGAACTGCGCCAGCATCGAAATCGCACCGGCGATCGTCGCCGTGATCGTCATGGTGAGCGTGTCGTGATGCTTGATATGCGCAAGCTCATGCGCGATCACCCCGGCAAGCTCCTCGCGGCTGAGCTGCTGCATCAGGCCCGTGGTGACGGCGACCGCCGCATTCTCCGGATTGCGGCCGGTCGCGAACGCATTGGGCTGCGCCTCGTCCATCAGGAACACGCGCGGCATCGGCAGCGCGGCGCGCTGCGCCAGCTCGGCGACGAGATTGTAGAGTTCGGGCGCCGAGCCCGCATCGACCTGATGGGCGCCGTACATCGACAGCACCATGCGATCGGAATTCCAGTAGGTGAACAGATTTGTCGCAGCCGCGACCATCAGCGCGATCACGGCGCCGGTGCCGCCGCCGATCAGATAGCCGACCCCCATGAACAGGGCGGTAAGGCCGGCAAGCAGGAGCGCGGTGCGGAAATAGTTCATCGTGGTTCCCTGACGGCAGACGGAATGCTGCCACAACTGACGCCGCTGAGGTAGGGATTTTGCCGCTGAAGCCGCAAGGGGAACCAGTGCGTCGCAGCGACGCGGCGCGGGTTAACAATCGGTTATGTGCAAGCAGTCACCCGTAGCCCGGATGAAGCGCAGCGAAATCCGGGATCGCTTCTGCGGCGCACATTGCCCCCGGATTGCGCTTCGCTCCATCCGGGCTACAGGGGCGCGCCTACGCCGCCGGCTCCTGCGCGATCGCCGCTTCGTCCTCGCGCAGCGCGACGCGCAACATGCGGGCGAGTTCGGCGCGGCTGTAGGGTTTTGCCAGGAACAGGATGCCCTGCTCGAGCTTGCCGTCCTGGTCGATGGCGTCATCGGTATAGCCCGACGTGAAGAGGACGCGGAGGCCGGGGCGGCGTTTCCGCGCCTCGGTGGCGAGGTCGCGCCCGTTCATCGCGCCCGGCATGATGACGTCGGTGAACAACAGATCGATCGGCGCGCCGCTGTCGAGCACGGCAAGGGCTTCGCGGCCATTATTGGCCGACAGCGTGGTGTAGCCGAGGCTCTCGATCTGGGTCAGCACGTAGGAGCGCACCAGTCTGTCGTCCTCGACGACGAGCACGATTTCCCGCGCGCCGCGCGCGTCCGGCTGCCGCCGCTCGGGTATTGCTGCCGCTGAGACCACCGCCGCGCGCGGCAGATAGAGCATCACCCTGGTGCCGCGACCGACCTCGCTGTCGAGCACGACGTGGCCGTTGGATTGCTTGACAAAGCCGTAGACCATGCTGAGGCCGAGCCCGGTGCCCCTGCCGACGTCCTTGGTGGTGAAGAACGGTTCGAACACCTTGGCCAGATCGGCTTCCGCAATGCCTCGGCCGCTGTCGGTCAGCGCGATCGCGACATAGTCGCCGGCGGCAAGCCCGTCATGGCCGTTCACGTCCGATGGCTTGAGCTCGGCGGTGCGGGTCTCGATCGTCAGCCGGCCGCCCTTCGGCATCGCGTCGCGCGCGTTGAGCGCAAGGTTGATGATCGCGGTGACGAGCTGGTTGCCATCGACCAGTGCGCGCGGCAGATCGGGTGCGGAGCGAAAATCGATGTCGACATGGTCGCCGATGGTCGGCCGCAGCAGCTCGATGGTGTCGGCCATCAACGCGTTGACGTCGACGTCGCTCGGCTGCAGCGGCTGCTTGCGCGCGAAGGCGAGCAGATGCCGCGTCAGCGATGCGCCGCGCTCGGCGGCGTCGCGGATCAGCGCGGTGATCTCCGTGAGCTGGCGGTTGTGGGTGACCGCCTCGGCCAGGATGTCGATCGTGCCGGTGATCACGGTGAGGATGTTGTTGAAGTCGTGCGCGATGCCGCCGGTGAGCTGGCCGACCGCTTCCATCTTCTGCGCCTGACGGATCTTGCTCTCATTGGCCTCGGCCTCGCGGAAACGCTCGAGCAGGAATTCCGAGCGCTGGCGCTGCCGTCCCTCCTCCGCGAGCGCGACATGGGCCTCGCGCAGTTGCTCTTCGGTCGGGATCGCGAGGATCCGCGGGATCAGCGGCCAGAGCAGCACTGCGGTGAAGATCGAGGCGACAGCGGTCAGCGCCTTGAGCAGGCCCTCGAGACCGTAGATCGGCACCCACAGCGTGTAGATCGAGAACACATGGGTGAGGCCGCAGGCGAGGATGAACGCGGCGAACGGCCACGCCATCCAGCCGAACTGGAAGTCGCGCCGCTTGGAGACGAGGATCGCCAGCGCAAACGGAATCGAGAAATACGAAGCGGCAATGATCGCGTCTGAAATCACGTGGAGCCAGATCAGCTCCGGCTCCCACAACAGGCAGATGCCGTGCGGCGAAAACGTCGACGAATCCAAGAGACGCTCGAGAAAACTCCACATGGGTCCCTCCGGGCGTGATCGATCCGCCGACACCCCTGCCCGCGAATCACCCGCCGATCATAGCGGCGGCGTCTTGCCGTGCCGAAGCCCAATTGGTCTAAGAGCGGCACCCCCGTTGTTGCCTGGTGTCGCCCTGGTGTATGCAGATTGGGCTTCAATTCCCCTTTTTCCAACCGGTGACATCGATGCCAGCCTCTCCCCTCCGCGCCCCGATCATGATCGCAGCGATCGCGGGGGCGCTGGCGCTCTCTACCCTCGCCTCGGCGCAGCAGCCGTTGCCCAGCCCCTTGAATCCCGCGCCGGTCAGGCCGCGCCCTGCCGCCGTCGCCTCGCCGAGGGCTGCGTCCTGCCACAACGGGCAAAACTTCGATCGCTTCCTCGCCGAGCTGAAGCAGAAGGCGGTCGCCGCCGGCGTCTCGCAGCGCACGATCGCGGAGGCCGCGCCCTACCTGATCTACGACCAGGGCATCGTCAACCGCGACCGCGGCCAGCGCGTGTTCGGGCAGATCTTCACCCAGTTCGCCGGCCGCATGGCCGCGAACTATCGCATGCAGCAAGGCCAGCAATACATCCGGACCTATGCCGCCGCGTTCGCGCGCGCCGAGAAGGAGTATGGCGTGCCGCCGGCGGTGATCGCCGCGTTCTGGGGACTGGAGAGCGATTTCGGCGTCCAGATGGGCAATTTGCCGACGCTGAAATCGCTGGTGTCGCTGGCCTATGATTGCCGCCGCTCCGAGATGTTCCAGGGCGAGACCATCGCCGCACTGAAGATCATCGAGCGCGGCGACCTGACGCCCGACGAGATGATCGGCTCATGGGCAGGCGAGCTCGGCCAGACGCAATTCTTGCCGACGCATTATTTCAACTACGCGGTCGACTATGACGGCGATGGCCATCGCAATCTCCTGCAAAGCGGCCCCGACGTGATCGGCTCGACCGCGAACTACATCGCGACCGGATTGAAATGGCGGCGCGGCGAGCCGTGGCTGCAGGAGGTGCGTGTGCCGCAGGCGGCAAACTTCCCGTGGGACCAGGCCGACCTCACCATCAAGCTGCCGCGCTCGAAATGGGTATCGCTCGGCGTCAGCTTGACCGACGGCAAGCCATTGCCGAATGACGAGATGCCGGCCTCGCTGCTGCTGCCGATGGGCCGGATGGGTCCGGCGTTCCTCGCCTATGCGAATTTCGCCGCCTACACCGAGTGGAACAACTCGCTGATCTATTCGACCACCGCCGGCTATCTCGCCGGCCGCATCGCGGGGGCACCGCCGATGCAGCGGCCGCACGGGCCGGTCGCGCAATTGCCGTTCAATGAGATCAAGGAGCTGCAGGGACTGCTCGCGCGCGCCGGCTACGACGTCGGCAAGATCGACGGCGTGCTCGGACAGGCAAGCCGCAGCGCGGTGAAGGCGATGCAGATGAAATACGGCCTGCCGGCGGATTCCTGGCCGACTGCGGAGCTCCTGGCGCGGGTGCGCGGCGGGCCCCGCACCCAGCCGGCCGCCGATGCCGCGGCACCGGGGATGCGGTAGAGCGAACGCCCATTTTCCGTAGCCCGGATGCAGCGCAGCGAAATCCGGGGCAAGCCCCGATGCGCCTCCCCGGATTGCGCTGCGCTCCATCCGGGCTACGCGACCTCGAACGATCCGTCACTCTGAGAGGGTGCACGGGTGGGAAATATTTGACCAAGTGTTACAACCGTCCGCAGTTGTATTCTTCCCCTCGTCGCCCCACTTGCAACATCGCCGTTCGGTAACATCCGAATTTCATCAGAACAGGGAGCATCACATGTCCTTTCATGACGCCGTCGTCCCCGCCTACTTGCAGATCCTCAACAGCCTCACCGGCGAGCTGACCAAGGCCGAGGCGCATTGCGAGGCGAAGAAGATCGCGCCCGAGGTGCTGCTGGGATCGCGGCTCTATCCCGACATGCTGCCGCTGACCAAGCAGGTGCAACTGGTCTGCGATCACGCCGCACGGGGCTGCGCGCGGCTGACCCATAGCGAGGTGACGTCGACGCCCGACACCGAGAAGAGCTTCGGTGAGCTGAAGCAGCGGCTCGCCAAGACGATCGACTATGTGAAGTCGTTCAAGCCGGCGCAGTTCGACGGCGCCGACGCCCGGGACGTCACCTTCCCGATCGGCCCCGATCGCACGATGACCTTGAAGGGCCAGCAATTCCTCAGCGCGTTCTCGTTCCCGAACTTCTATTTCCACGCCGTGACCGCGCACGGCATCCTGCGCCACAACGGCGTCGAGATCGGCAAGCGCGATTTCCTCGGCGTCAGCTGACGCACTTCGGCGATCCATATTCCCCGCGACGGGATTTTCGCTTCACGCCCTCGCCCGTGCTACTGCTCCCTGACAACAACAAGACGTCAGGGAGCACGCCATGTCGACCACAACCCACGCACCGAAAGCCATCGATCCGTCCGCTTCGCTGCATGCCGAAGCACTGGGGCTGGCGAAGAACCACGGCCGCCTCGCCGGGCGGCGCATCATCGTGGTCGGCGCGGGACAGCGCACAACCGTGGATGAAGCCCCGCCGATCGGCAACGGCCGCGCCATGAGCGTGCTGTTCGCGCGCGAGGGCGCGTCGGTCGCCTGCCTGGACGTCAACAAGGACGCCGCCGACGATACCGTCGCGCAGATCACAGGCGAAGGCGGCAAGGCCTTCACCGACGTGGTCGATGTCGCCGACGTCGCAGCGATCGCGCCCGCCGTCGAGCGCTGCGCGCAGAAGCTCGGCGGGCTCGACGGGCTGGCGCTGAATGTCGGCATCTCCTCCGGCCTGTCGCTGCCCAAGATGACGGCCGAAGCCTGGGACCGCGACTATGCCGTCAATGTCCGCAGCCACATGCTGTTCGCGCAGAAGGCGCTGGAGGTGATGGCGCCGGGCGGCGCGATCATCCTGATCTCCTCGATGGCGAGCCAGCGCGCCGGCGGCCGCAACCCGGCCTATGAATCCTCCAAGGCGGCGCAGATCGCGCTGGGGCGGGCGATCGCGCGGGCCGGCGAGGACAAGGGCATTCGCTGCAATGTGATCGCGCCCGGCTTCATGGACACGCCGATGGGGCGCGACGCCAGCCGCAGGCGATCGGACCGCGCCGTGACAGTGCCTTTCGGCCGCCAGGGCACCGGCTGGGAGGTCGCCTATACTGCGCTGTTCCTGATTTCGAATGAATCCTCCTACGTCAACGCGCACACCTTGTTCCTCGATGCCGGCCACATGGGCGGAATTGTGCGCAGCTAGCCTGCGGAGTGCGAATGCCTCGGGCATTGCGCTCGTCGCGGCAATGCACAATTCTCCTTCATCAGTCATTCTCTGGAACATTTCGCATGAGCCAATCGACCAAACTTCTCGAGCCCTACAAGCTCGGCCCGCTGACGCTGCCGAACCGCCTGGTGATGGCGCCACTGACGCGCAACCGCGCGGTGCCGCCCGGCATGGTGCCGAGCCCGCTCGCGGTGGACTATTACGGCCAGCGCGCCTCCGCCGGCCTTCTGATCACCGAGGCGAGCCAGGTCTCGCAGCAGGGCCAGGGCTATCAGGACACACCCGGCATCTATTCGAAGGAACAGGTCGAGGGCTGGCGCAAGGTCACCGATCGCGTGCATGAGCGCGGCGGCCGCATCTTCATCCAGCTCTGGCATGTCGGCCGCATCTCGCACACCTCGCTGCAGCCGAACGGCGGCGCGCCGGTGGCGCCGAGCGCAATCCGCGCCAAGGGCAAGACATTCGTCAACGGCACCTTCGCCGACGTGTCCGAGCCGCGCGCGCTCGAGCTGTCGGAAATTCCCGGGATCATCGAGGACTTCAAGCGCGGCACGGCGAATGCGCTGGCGGCCGGCTTCGACGGCGTCGAGATCCACGGCGCCAACGGCTATCTTCTCGACCAGTTCGCCCGCGACGGCACCAACAAGCGCACCGACGCTTATGGCGGCGGAATCGAGAACCGCGCCAAGCTGATGCTGGAAGTGTCCAAGGCGGTCGCCATCGAGGCCGGCGCCGATCGCACCGGCATCCGGATCTCGCCGGTGACGCCGGCCAACGACATCACCGACTCCAATCCGCAAGCGCTGTTCGACTACATCGTCGACCAGCTCAGTACGCTGAAGCTGACCTATCTCCACGTCGTCGAGGGCGCAACCGGCGGCCCGCGCGATATCGCACCGTTCGACTACGCCTCGCTGCGCAAGCGCTTCAAGCAGGCCTATGTCGCCAACAACGGCTACGATTTCGCGCTGGCGGAGAAGGTGCTGGAGGCCGGCGCGGCCGACCTGATCGCGTTCGGCAAGCCGTTCATCTCCAACCCCGACTTGGTCGAGCGGCTAAAGGCCGGCGCGCCGCTCAACGAGTGGGACAAGGCGACCTTCTACGGTGGCGGCGCCAAGGGCTACACGGATTATCCGACGCTGAAGGCGGCCGAGGCGGCGGAGTAAGGTCGACCAAAGACTGTCATGCCCCGCGAAGACGGGGCATCCAGTATTCCAGAGACGACAGCGATTGATCGAGACGCCGCGGCGTACTGGATCGCCCGATCAAGCCGGGCGATGACAGCGGAGAAAACAAAAAGGCCGGGATCGCTCCCGGCCTTTCGTTGTCTTCGGATGGCGTGGGCTGGTACGCCTTTGCTTGCTGCCTTACTTCGCTTCGGCGCGCTTCGGCGGGTTGGCCGGCCACGACTTGATCAGCGTGTCGTAGTCGACCGTCTCGCCCTTCGGCTTCTCGTTCGCGAGCTTGCGCTGCGGAGCGATGGTGCCGTCCTTCTCGGCCTTCTTGTACCAGAACTCGGCGGTTTCCTTCTTGTTCAGCTTCGGTCCGCAGGCGCCCTGCACACCGGACTTCTCAAGACGCTCCATCACCGAATCCTGGGCCGCGGCCAGCGCGTCCATCGCCTGCTGCGGCGTCTTGGTACCGGACGACGCATCGCCGATGTTCTGCCACCACAGCTGCGCGAGCTTCGGATAGTCGGGCACGTTGTTGCCGGTCGGGGTCCACTGCACGCGCGCGGGCGAGCGGTAGAACTCGATCAGGCCGCCGAGCTTCGGCGCACGCTCGGTGAACGACTTGTCCCAGATATCGGACTCACGGATGAAGGTGAGACCGACATGGCTCTTCTTCAGCGACACCGACTTGGAGATGATGAACTGCAGATAGAGCCAGGCTGCCTTGCGGCGATCCGGCGGGGTCGACTTCAGGAGCGTCACGGAGCCGGCATCCTGATAGCCCAGCTTCATGCCTTCCTTCCAGTAAGCGCCGTGCGGCGACGGAGCCATACGCCACTTCGGCGTACCGTCCGCGTTCATCACGGCGATGCCCGGCTTCACCATGTCGGCGGTGAAGGCGGTGTACCAGAACATCTGCTGGGCGATGTTGCCCTGCGCCGGCACCGGACCTGCTTCCGAGAAGGTCATGCCCTGGGCTTGCGGCGGGGCATACTTCTTCAGCCAGTCGAGATATTTGGTGATCGAGTAGACCGCGGCCGGGCCGTTGGTGTCGCCACCACGCTCGACCGACGAGCCGACCGGCCGGCAGCCTTCCATGCGGATGCCCCACTCGTCGACCGGCAGGCCGTTCGGGATACCCTTGTCGCCGTTGCCTGCCATCGACAGCCAGGCGTCTGTGAACCGCCAGCCGAGCGAGGGATCCTTCTTGCCATAGTCCATATGGCCGTAGATCTTGACGCCGTTGATCTCCTTGATGTCGTTGGTGAAGAACTCGGCGATGTCTTCATAGGCCGACCAGTTCACGGGCACGCCGAGCTCGTAGCCATACTTGGCCTTGAACTTGGCCTTGTACTCGGGGTTGGTGAACCAGTCGTAGCGGAACCAGTAGAGGTTCGCGAACTGCTGGTCGGGCAGCTGGTAGAGCTTGCCGTCCGGCGCCGTGGTGAACGACTTGCCGATGAAGTCGTCGACGTCGAGCATCGGGTCGGTGACGTCCTTGCCCTCACCCTTCATGTAGTCCGACAGGATGATGGTCTGGCCATAGCGGAAGTGGGTACCGATCAGGTCGGAGTCATTGATCCAGCCGTCATAGACGTTCTTGCCCGACTGCATCTGAGTCTGCAGCTTCTCGACGACGTCACCTTCCTGGATGATGTCGTGCTTGAGCTTGATGCCGGTCAGTTCGGAGAACGCCTTGGCCAGCGTCTGCGATTCATATTCGTGCGTCGTGATCGTTTCCGAGACGACGTTGATCTCCATGCCCTTGAAGGGTTCGGCGGCCTTGGCGAACCACTCGAGCTCCTTCTTCTGGTCTTCCTTCGACAGCGTCGAGGGCTGGAATTCCGCGATCCACTTCTGGATCACGGCATCGTCGGCGGCGCGGGCCGGCGTGGCGACCGCGAGCGAGGCTGCGATCAGCGCGGCGGCGCTGGTCATAGTCAAAAGACTATCCTTTGTCGTTCTCAAATGTCGCATTATGATTCCTCCGGTTGCAGCGACAAACAAAACCCCAGGCCCGGGTAGACCCCGGATCTGCTCTTCTTCGCTTTCGTCAGACGGTGCGAAAGATCGCCACGGCTGAAAGAAGCGAAATCAGCGTTGCGAGCCACAGGCTCGAAATTTCCACACCCTCGCCGATCGGCAGGGTGAGGATCGGATCGGTACCGACGAGGCCGATCCACACCAGGTGGATCACCGCCGCCAGCACCAGCGAAATGAACAAACGATCGCCGCGCGTGGTCGGGATGCGCAGCACGCCGACCCGCTCGGCCTCGGGATAGATCGCCGCGAGCCAGGTCATCACGCCGAGCGTCGAGGCCAGCAGCACGAAGAAGATCGCGGTCGGCAGCGTCCAGGCCATCCATGCGATGGATTCCATAAGTGCCTCCTAGACCCGGCCGAGCGCGAAGCCGCGCGCGATGTAGTTGCGAACGAACCAGATCACCAGCGCGCCCGGAATGATTGTGAGCACGCCAGCGGCGGCGAGCAGGCCCCAGTCCATGCCGGCGGCCGAGACCGTGCGCGTCATGATCGCCGCGATCGGCTTGGCCTGCACCGAGGTCAGCGTGCGCGCGAGCAGCAGCTCGACCCAGGAGAACATGAAGCAGAAGAATGCCGCGACGCCGATGCCGCTCGCGATCAGCGGCACCAGGATCTTGATGAAGAAGCGCGGGAACGAATAGCCATCGAGGAACGCGGTCTCGTCGATCTCGCGCGGCACGCCGGAGACGAAGCCTTCGAGAATCCACACCGCCAGCGGCACGTTGAAGATGCAGTGCGCGAGCGCGACCGCCCACGGCGTATCGAACAGGCCGATCGCCGAATACAGGTTGAAGAACGGCAGCGCGTAGACCGCCGCCGGCGCCATGCGGTTCGACAGCAGCCAGAAGAACAGATGCTTGTCGCCGAGGAAGCGGTAGCGCGAGAACGCATAGGCCGCCGGCAACGCCACCGCGATCGAGATGATGGTGTTGAGCACGACGTATTCGAGCGAATTGATGTAGCCCGAATACCAGCTCTCGTCGGTGAAGATGCGCTTGTAATGCTGCAGCGTCGGCGTGTGCGGCCACAGCGTCATCGTCGAGACGATCTCGGCGTTGGTCTTGAAGCTCATGTTGACGAGCCAGTAGATCGGCAACAGCAGGAAGGTCAAAAACAGCGCCATGATCAGGCGGCGGCCGGGGATCGAATGCATCACGCCGCTCCTTCCTTGGCCGGACGCTCGGAGCCGGCATTGACCATCACGGTGTAGAACACCCAACACACGATCAGGATGATCAGATTGTAGACCAGCGACAGCGCCGCGGCCTTGCCGAGGTCGAACTGGCCGAGCGCGATCTTGACGAGCTCGATCGAGACGAAGGTCGTCGAATTGCCTGGGCCGCCGCCGGTGACCACGAACGGCTCGGTGTAGATCATGAAACTGTCCATGAAGCGCAGCAGCACCGCGATCAGCAGCACGCGGTTCATCTTCGGCAGCTGGATCGCCTTGAACACCGCCCAGCGCGAGGCGCCGTCGATCTGCGCCGCCTGGTAATAGGCGTCGGGGATCGACTTCAGCCCGGCGTAGCAGAGCAGCGCGACGAGGCTGGTCCAGTGCCAGACGTCCATCACGATGACCGTGACCCAGGCGTCGACCTCATTGGACACGTAATTGTAGTTGAGGCCGAGGTGATTCAGCACATAGCCGAGCAGGCCGATATCGGGCCGGCCGAAGATCTGCCAGATAGTGCCGACCACGTTCCACGGAATCAGCAGCGGCAAGGCGAGGATGACGAGGCAGGCCGCGACGCTCCAACCCTCGCGCGGCATCGACAGCGCGACGATGATACCGAGCGGCACCTCGATCGCGAGGATCACGGCAGAGAAGAACAGGTTGCGACCGAGCGAGGCCAGGAAGCGGCCGCCGAGATCGGTCGATGGATCGAGCAGCTCCTTGAACCAGCCGACACCGTTCCAGAAGAACTGGTTGTTGCCGAAGGTGTCCTGCATCGAATAGTTCACGACGGTCATCAGCGGCAGCACCGCCGAGAACGCGACCACCAGGAACACCGGCAGCACCAGAAACCAGGCTTTTTGGTTGATCGTCTTGTCCATCAGGCGACCCCCTCCACCAAATGGCTGTCGGCATAGACGTGAACATGCGCGGGATTGAAGATCAGCCCGGCGGTATTGCCGGAGACCGAGAAGCCCGGCGGCACGCGCGCGGCGAATTTGGTATCGCCGACCCGCACGCGGGCGAACTGGATGCGGCCGAGATCGTCGATCCGCTCGATGGTTGCCGACAGCAGCCCTGACGCCGGCGGCGCGACATCGACGAATTCCGGCCGCACGCCGATCTCGATCTTCTTGCCCGCAGGCAGCACACCATAGTTTCGATGCAGGCCGATGACATGGCCGTCGACCCGCGCCTCGTGACCACGGACCTCGGCGGGCACGATGTTCATGCCGGGCGAGCCGATGAAATAGCCGACGAACGTGTGCGCCGGCTTGTCGAACAGTTCGGCCGGCGTGCCGCTCTGCACCACGCGGCCGTCATGCATCACGACGACGGTGTCGGCGAAGGTCAGCGCCTCGGTCTGGTCGTGAGTGACGTAGATCATCGTGAGGTCCAGCTCGCGATGCAGCGCCTTCAGCTTGGAGCGCAGCTGCCACTTCAGCTCGGGATCGATCACCGTCAGCGGTTCGTCGAACAGGACGGCCGCGACGTCGGAGCGCACCAGCCCGCGGCCGAGCGAGATCTTCTGCTTGGCGTCGGCGGTGAGCCGCGTCGCCTTGCGTTTGAGATAGGGCGTGAGGTCGAGCAGATCGGCGATCTGCCTGACCCGCGCGTCGACCTCGGCCTTCGCGACGCCGCGATTCTTCAGTGGGAAGGCCAGGTTCTGGCCGACCGTCATGGTGTCGTAGATCACCGGGAACTGGAACACCTGCGCGATGTTGCGCTTCTGCGTCGACAGCGGCGTGATGTCACGGCCGTCGAACAGGATCTTGCCGCGCGACGGTGTCACGATGCCGGAGATCAAATTGAGCAGCGTGGTCTTGCCGCAGCCGGACGGCCCGAGCAGCGCATAGGCGCCGCCTTGCCGCCAAGTCATGGTGACCGGCTTCAGCGCAAAGGATTCCTGCGGCGCGTCGTTGCCGCCGTAGGAGTGCGCGAGATCGACGAGGTCAATGCGGGCCATGAAGCATCTCCCTCACTTGCCGTTGCCAGCTGACGCGTTTGCTGCACGCGCACTGCGATGCACGTTGCCCGAAAACGCGGTCGCAGGCGACGCGACGAGGCGGTCGGCCGCGTCGAACACGAAGATGTTGTCGGGATCGAGCGCGGCGTCGAGCACCTGCCCGGGTTCATATTCGTGCACGCCGTGCAGCACCGCGACCCAGTTCGAGCCGTGGACATGGACGTGCACAAAGCTCTCCGACCCAGTGATCTCGGTCACCGTCACCGCGGCGGAAAATTTGTGGCGGCCGGCCGCGACATTCCCGACCTCGAGCTGGTGCGCGCGGAAGCCGGTCCGATAGAGGCCGTCGGGCAGATTGGCATAGAGGCCGGCCGCGGGCGCCTGCTCGCCACCGGCATAGATCACTTGCGCCCCCTTCTTCTCGATGCCGATGATGTTGAGCGGCGGATCGGAAAACACCTGGGCGACGCGCAGCGTGTCGGGATGGCGGTAGACCTTCGGCGTCGCGCCGGTCTGCAGCGCCCGGCCTTGCCACATGCACACCGTGTCGCCGCCGAGCAGCAGCGCTTCCGACGGTTCGGTGGTGGCATAGACGAAGATCGCGCCGGAGGCCTCGAAGATGCGCGGCAGCTCGGCGCGCAGCTCCTCGCGCAGCTTGTAGTCGAGATTGGCGAGCGGCTCGTCGAGCAGCACGAGGTCGGCGCCCTTGACCAGCGCCCGCGCGATCGCGGTGCGCTGCTGCTGGCCGCCGGAGAGTTGCAGCGGCGTGCGCTTCAGGAACGGCTCGAGCCGCAACAGGCCGGCCGCTTCCGCTACCCGCCGCTCGATCTCGGCGCGCGGCTTGCCCTGCACGCGCAGCGGCGAGGCGATGTTCTCGTAAACCGTCAGCGAGGGATAGTTGATGAACTGCTGATAGACCATCGCGACCGAACGCTGCCGCACGTCGGCGCCGGTGACGTCCTTGCCGTCGACCAGCACGCGACCGGTGGTCGGCTTGTCGAGGCCGGCGAGCAGCCGCATGATCGAGGTCTTGCCCGACAGCGTCGGCCCGAGCAGCACGCTGAGCGTGCCACGCTCCAGCGTCAGCGACACATCGCGGATGGTCGGAATGCCATCCACGGTTCGCGTGACATTCTGCAGTGTGACGCTCATGCCCGTCCTCCCGCTTCGCGGAGGGGACGTTCACCGGACACGCGGTTGGCGAGCATCCACTCGTCGAGCGCGGCGATTTCACCCGCCGTCATCCGCAAGCCCAGCTTGGATCGTCGCCAGACGACATCGTCCGCAGTCCGAGCCCATTCGTTCGCCATCAGGTACCTGACTTCGCTTTCCGTCAAGGTGGCGCCGAAGGAGCGGCCGAGATCGGCCGTCGATGTTGCGTTGCCCAAGACTTTGCTGGCGCGCGTGCCATAGGCATGGGCGAGACGATTGGCGTGCAATTGCGCGAGAAACGGATAGTTGCGGATCAATTCGGCGCTCAGCGCCGCGACCGCGGACACATCCATGTCGCCGCCGGGCAGCGGCGCCTTGCCGGTCCAGCCCTCCTGCGCTTTTGTGCCGCGGAGATAAGGCGACAGCCGCTCCAGCGCCTCTTCGGAGAGGCGGCGATAGGTTGTGATCTTGCCGCCATAGATCGACAGTAGCGGCGCACCGCCCGGCGTATCGAGCTCGAACACATAGTCGCGGGTCGCGGCCTTGGCTTCGCTGGCGCCGTCGTCATAGAGCGGACGCACGCCGGAGTAATTCCAGACCACGTCCTCGGGCTTCACCGGTTTGGCCAGATACGCGCTGGCGGACGCGCAGAGATATTCGATCTCCTCCTGCGTCGCCTTCACCTTGGCCGGATCGCCGTCATAGTCGCGATCGGTGGTTCCGATCAGCGAGAAGTCGCCCTGATAGGGAATGACGAAGATGATGCGGCCGTCGGCATTCTGGAAGATGTAGGCACGATCGTGGTCGTAGAGCTTCGGCACCACGATGTGCGAGCCCTGCACCAGGCGCACCTTGGCGCGCGCGTTGACGCCGGCGCCCGAGGCCAGGACCTGTTCGACCCAGGGACCGCCGGCATTGACCAGCACGCGTGACTGGATCGTGTCGCGGGCACCCGTGACACTGTCCTCGACCGTGACGTGCCAGACGCCGTCGACCTGCCTGATCTCGACCGCGCGGGTGCGGGTGCGGATCTCGGCGCCCCGATCGGCGGCATCGCGCGCGGTCAGCGCAACCAGCCGGGCGTCGTCGACGAAGCAGTCGGAATATTCGAAGCCCTTGGTGTAGCGGCCCGGAATCAGCGGCTTGCCGACCACGTCGCGGGTCAGATCGACCGAGCGCGTCGCCGGGAGCAAATGCCGGCCGCCGATGTGGTCGTAGAGGAAGAGGCCGAGACGCAACAGCCAGGCCGGGCGCAGGCCGGCGTGGTGCGGCAAAACGAAACGTAGCGGCCGAATGATGTGGGGCGCGATCTGCCAGAGGATTTCGCGTTCGATCAGCGCCTCGCGCACCAAACGAAACTCGTAATATTCGAGATAGCGCAGACCGCCATGCACGAGCTTGGTTGACCAGGACGACGTTCCGCTAGCCAAGTCATTCATTTCACAGAGGAAAACAGAGTTACCCCGGCCCGCCGCATCGCGCGCGATGCCGCAGCCATTAACGCCGCCTCCAATGATGGCGAGGTCGTAAATTCGGTCCAAAGAACGCTTCCCCCGGCAACCGCCTTCGCTTTGACGATTTTACTTTCGGATTGGAGTAAATCACAACCAAAAACGAAAGCAAAGTGAAAATGGGGAACTTTCGCTGGGGATTTCCTGGGCGGCGTGCTCACGGTCAGAGCTTTTGGGGAGACGAGACGGCGACGCTTGAGGCAACGCCGGGCAAGACGGCGGCGGACGATCAGGGACGCTGTGGCGATCGTCCAACGCGCAATTCCGGCAAGGCCTTCTCGGGGTCGTAGGTGCGGCGAGCGCCACCGCCGACCCGCCTTGCACACGCGCGGCTGTCACGCCCAAGCCAAACGATGAGCGCAAGCACGCCGATCATCGCGACGGCCGTATGACCGCCGCCGAACAGCACGAAGAGAACCAGGAATGCGACGAAAAGGATCGCATACCATTTGAGGGCGAAGCGGAGATAGATTCGCCCGACGGAGCGATCCCTGTTCACCTGATCGCCCGATTGCCTGGCAGCGACGCCGACAGCACGAGAAAGAAAAGCGGAAAGAACACGAAGACCGCGACATAGGCCCAGAGGTATCCGCCGCCGAGCGCGACTTGCAGGCCGCTATGTCCCGATGATTTTCGGTGCGCCAGGATCGCCCAGAATGCAAAGCAGAACAGCGGCATCGTGAGATACTTCCACTGCTCGCGCCAGTCGCGCAGGATGGTCACGAGGTCGCCAAGCAATGCAATCATGAACAGCGAAACCGTGACTGCATAAAGCGAGACCAGAGGCAGGAAGAGGTGCTCGAACCTCACTCGCGCGATTGCTTCAGCCGACATCGGGATGCCATCCGCAAACATGCTCCCGAACGGCGGGATTGCGAACAACCGCATGTCAAAGCCCATCGCCTGGCCAAGCCAGAACACGACGATCGCCATCAGGCCGATTGCCGACTGCGCGAGGAAGGCCCCGCTCGCGGTGCGCTGACAGAGCGATCCCGAAAGCAAGATCCGCGACAGTCCGTAAAGCAGTTTCCTGCCACGGCCGTTCTGCGTTTCCAGCTCTGAAAGCCAAGCCGAACCGTTCCCGCTGCCGAAGCGAAAGATATCGGGCCGGACGCTACGCGATGGCGGCTGGGTCTCACCATCGAAAGCGCGCATGACCACAAGCACGGAAACACCGCCGGCCAGCGCCGTTGCGCACGCGGATGCGACGTTAAAGCCAAGGACAAACGAGACGATGCCGAACAGCGCCGCCATGCCCAATGCCGTGACGATCTTGAATTGCGTGCTGACCAACGAACCGCTCCACCTCAGGCAAGCTACAGCAGCCGCCGAAAGGCATCCGAAACAAGTTCGCTAAAACTTGAGCGATCAAGCGCCTTGCGCGCTGCGCAGCGTCGCGGGTGCCGCGTCGGCGGCGTTGTCGTCGAGATCGACTTGCGGCTTGTCCATCGCGACGACCACCTCGATACCGCGGCTATGGCAGATATTGGCGAGGCCTGCGGGGAGCGGTGAATCGGTCACGAAGGTCTGGATCTGGCTCATATGGGCGATCCGCACCGGCGCGCTGCGGCGCAGCTTGGTCGAGTCCGAGACCAGCATCACGTTGCGCGCATTGGCGATGATCGCCTGCGCGACCTGCACCTCGCGATAGTCGAAGTCGAGCAGCGCGCCCTCCTCGTCGATGGCGGATGCACCGATGATGGCGTAGTCGACCTTGAACTGGCCGATCAGTTGCGTCGCGGTGGAGCCGACCACGGCGCCGTCGGCGCGGCGCACCGTGCCGCCGGCCACCACCACCTCGATGCGCGGATGGCGGTACAGCAGCATCGCGACGTTGAGGTTGTTGGTGATGACCAGCAGGTCCTCATGCGAGGTCAGCGCGCTCGCGACCTCTTCCGTGGTAGTGCCGATATTGATGAACAGCGAGCAACCGTTCGGAATCCGTGCCGCCGCGGCTGCGCCGATCGCCTTCTTTTCCTCGGCGGCGACGAAGCGGCGCGCCTCGTAAGCGAGGTTCTCGACGCCCGAGGCGATGATCGCGCCGCCATGGATGCGGGTCAGCGACCGCTGGTCGCAGAGATCGTTGAGGTCCTTGCGGATGGTCTGCGCCGACACCTCGAATCGCTTGGCGAGGTCTTCGACCATGACCCGGCCGAACGCGCGCGCGATGTTGAGGATTTCAGTCTGGCGATGGGAGAGTCCGGCCACGGCGGCCCCCTTGAAACGGCGAGTCGCCCATGGTGCGACCGTTCGGCACGGAGGTCAACGTGCAGTGCCGGGTCAGGGAGGGCCTGGGCGAAGGTGGATGCTTCGCCCAGGCCACGCGCAATGACGCGAAGGCGTTCTACGACGCCATCTGCATGGATTGACCGGTGAGCAGCCGGCGCGCCGCGCGCTCGGCCTCGCGGGCATTGCGGAAGATTTGGCCTTCAAGGCGGTCGAAAAGGTGCGATGCAGCAAAGAACTGATAACCACGCGCATCGCGCACCACGATACCCGCCGTCTGCGAACTCACTTCGATCACGTAACTGTCGGACATTTTCAGCCTCGGTTTGACTCCGGCCCGACAACGGAGTCGCTGGCTGTTTGTTCCTTGATTATTTGCGCGGCAAAGCGCCAAAAACTCCGGGTTTTTGCAATCAAATCACGCTCCGGACTCAGTTTCGACGCGTTTCCTTTCCCACCGAATCAGCGGCACTGGTGCGCGAAAGATGTCAGGTTTCGATCGTCGCGCCGTCGCGCTGAATCGGTTGCGGATGGCCCTGCTCGTCGATCGAGACATAGGTGAAATTGCCGTCGGTCACGAGGATCGACTGCTGCTCGCGACGGCGCAGCACCCAGGCCTCGAGGTGCACCGTGATCGAGGTGCGGCCGATCCGCACCAGATTGGCGTGGACGGAGACGAGATCTCCGACATTGACCGCCTTGCGGAAGTTCATCGCGTCGATCGCGACCGTCACGGTACGCGACTTCGCCACCTTGGAGGCGAACACGCCGCCGCCAAGATCCATCTGGCTGAGCAGCCAGCCGCCGAAGATGTCGCCATTGGCATTGGTGTCGGCCGGCATCGCCAGCGTGCGGATGCAGAGATCGCCCTTCGGCTCGATCTCGCTGCTGAGCGGCGCGTGAGCGTGGGCGTCGGTCACTTGCGAGTCGGTCACTTGCGGATCGCTCACTTGAATGCCTCCCAGCCGGGATCCGGCGCAAATCGTCCGCCGAACTTGCGCATCAAGGCCTGCATGGCCGACACCACATTGTCGACGCCGCGGCTGCGCGCATAGTTGAGCGGGCCGCCGCGGAACGGGGCATAGCCGGTGCCGAAGATCATCGCGCCGTCGACCATGTCGGGATTGTCGACGATGCCTTCGCGCAAGGCGGCGACGCAGACATTCGAGATCGGCAGCACCAGGCGGTCGATCATCTCATCGGTGACCCGGGGACCGGTCTCCGGCAGCGGCGCCTTTTCCGCCTTGCCGTCCTTCCAGGTGTAGAAGCCCTTATCGGTCTTGCGGCCGAGCTCGCCTTTGACGACTTTTTCGCGCAACCATGCAGGCGTCGGCGGCAGCGTGTCGCCGAACTTCGAGCGCAGCATGTCGCCGACATCGAGGCAGATATCGAGGCCGACCTGGTCGGCGAGTTCGATCGGCCCCATCGGCATGCCGAACTCGACGGCGGCCGCGTCGATCAGGCGCTGGTCGGTCTTCTCGTCCAGCATCATCATCGCTTCCAGCATGTAGGGCGTCAGCGCGCGGTTGACGAGGAAGCCGGGCGAACTCTTCACCGGCAGCGGCAGGCGGTCGATGGCGCCGACGAAAGCGAGCGCCTCCTTGAGCATCGTGGCATCGGTGCCGTCATGGCTGACGACCTCGACGAGTTGCAGCCGCGACACCGGGTTGAAGAAGTGCAGGCCGAGCAGCCGCTCCGGCCGTGCCAGCGTGGTGCGCAGATCCTGCAGCGGAATGCTCGACGTATTGGTGGCGAGGATCGCGCCCGGCTTCAGCTTCGGCTCGAGGCCGGCATAGACCTTCTGCTTCAGCTCGAGCTTTTCCGGCACTGCCTCGATGATCAGATCGGCATTGCGGACGCCTTCGCCGTCCATGTCGGGAATCAGCCGGTCCAGCGCGTCGCGCTGGTCGATCCGCTTGCGCATGATCTTGCCGAACAGCTCCGACGCCCGCTTCATCGCGCCCGCGATCGGCTCGGCCTTCATGTCGGCGAGCGTC
>NZ_LFIQ01000119.1:158352-164365 GCF_001189245.1 Bradyrhizobium pachyrhizi
CGATATCGCCGCCCATCGCGCCGGCGCCGATGACATGGACGTGCGCAACCTTGTTGCCGCTGCCGGCGAGCTTCTTCATCTGCTCGCGCAGGAAGAACACGCGGATCAGATTCTGCGCGGTCGGCGTCACCATCAGATTGGCGAACGAGGCCTTCTCCGCATTCAGCATCGCCGAGCGGTTGCCGGCGTGCTTCTCCCACAGATCGATCAGCGCATAGGGCGCCGGGTAATGCTTGCGTGGTGCCGCCTTCTCGGCCTCGCTGCGCATCCGCGAGGCGAGGAAACCACGCGCCGCGCCGAGATTGAGGAGCGAGTTGAGCGCGCCCGGCCTGGCGCGCTTCAGTCGGCCGAACACCGCGTCCTTCACCGCGTTGCGGACATGGCGCTCCTGGGTAACGGCGTCGACCAGGCCGAGCGCCTTGGCGCGGCGCGCGTCGATGGTCTTGCCGGTCAGCATCAAGGTCATCGCCTGCATCGGGTTGACCAGCTCGGTGAAGCGCACGGTGCCGCCAAGACCGGGATGCAGGCCGAGCATCACCTCGGGGAAGCCGAACCGCGCGTCGTCGATCGCGATCCGCATCTGGCAGGCCAGCGCGACCTCGAGGCCGCCGCCAAGGCAGAAGCCGTGGATGACGGCGACCGACGGCACGCGCAGCGCCTCGAGCCGGTCGATCACCGCATGGGCGCGGCCGATCGCGGTCTCGACCGCGCTGGAATCGCTGGCGCCGCGAAACTCATTGACGTCGGCGCCGGCGATGAAGCCGCTTGGCTTGGCCGAGCGCACCACGAGACCGGTCGGCCGCTGGTTCTCCAGCGCCGCGACGATGGCATCGAGCTCCTCGAGCAGATCGGCCGACAGCGTGTTGGCGCTGGCGCCGGCGCGGTCGAACAGCAGCCAGGCGATGCCGTCCTCGTCACGAGTCAGCTTGAAATTCCTGTAGGGACTGTCGGCGGCAGGCTTCGGCCCGAGTTCGAGCACGCGATCGGCGAGAACGTTCATGATCCGTGAATCCATGATCACACCGTCTCTATCAACATCGCGCCGCCCTGCCCGCCACCGATGCATTCGGTGGCAACGCCGCGCCTGGTGCCGAGCCGCTTCATCGCATTGACCAGATGCAGCACGATGCGGTTGCCGCTGGTGCCGACCGGATGGCCGAGGCTGATCGCGCCGCCGTCGACGTTCAACTTCGCGCGGTCGATCTCGCCGGCCGCGCCATCGAGCCCGAGAATCTCGCGGCAGAATGTCTCGTCGTTCCACGCCGCGAGGCAGCCGAGCACCTGGGTGGCGAAGGCCTCGTTGAGCTCCCAGGTCTCGACGTCCTGCAAGGTCAGGCTGTTGCGCTTGAGCAGCGTGCTCGCCGAGAGCACCGGGCCGAGGCCCATGATCGAGGGATCGAGCGCCGACCATTGGCTGTCAAGGATGACGGCCTTCGGCGTCAGCCCGTGCTTGGCCACCGCCTTCTCCGACGCCAGGATCACCCAGGAGGCGCCGTCGGTGATCTGCGAGGAATTGCCGGCGGTGACCTGGCCCCACGGACGCTCGAACACCGGCTTCAGCTTCGCCAGCGTCTCGGGTGTCGAGTCCGGGCGGACGCCGTCGTCGTGGTCGTAGAACTTGCCGTCGCGGGAGTACGCGGTCTCGACCTCGCCCTTGAGAAAGCCCTGCTGCTGCGCGTTGGCCAGCCGCTGATGGCTCTCGGCGGCATATGCATCGGACTGGGCGCGGGTGATGCCGAAGAGATGGCCGACCTTCTCGGCGGTCTGCCCCATGTTGAGTTCGGTGATCGGGTCGGTCAGCCCGCGCTCGAGGCCGATGATCGGCTTGAAGTAGCTCGGCTTCACCTTCAGCGCCGCGGCGATCTTGGCGCCGAGCCCCTTGGCGCCGGCGAAGCCGGCAAACCAGCGCACGCCGGAATTGGGCCAGACCAGCGGCGCGTGGCTCAAGGCTTCGGCACCGCCGGCGAGGATCAGGTCGGAGATGCCCTCGCGGATGTAACGATAGCCGGTGTCGATCGACTGCATGCCGGAGCCGCAATTGATCTGCACCGTGAAGGCGACCATCTGCTCGCCCATACCGAGCCTAAGCGCCGCAACGCGCGCCGGGTTCATCTCGTCAGCGATCACGTTGACGCAGCCGAGGATGACCTGGTCGAAGGCAGTGGGCGCGAAAGGCTGCCGCGCCAGCAGCGGCCGGCCGCATTGCACGGCAAGATCGACCGGGGTGAACGGGCCGGGACCGGAGCGCGCCTTCAGGAACGGCGTCCGGCTGCCGTCGACAATAAAGATTGGTCGCGCCATCAGCTCGCCGCCCTCTGCTCACCAAGCTCCTGGAAGAACTGATGCACGTCGGCGGATTTCTTGTAAATCGGGGACAGCGCCTCCGGCGCAAAATCATCGACCTCGATGACTTTGGTGACGGCCTCGTGGGCAGCGGCAAGCTTCTCGCCGTCGGCCTCGGTGATGACGCCTTTCTTGACCGCCTCCTTCCAGTCATGCAGGCGCGCCGCGCGCAGCTGCTTGGCGACATCCTCGGCCTCGGTGACGAGGCGGAAGGCCTTCTCCAGCCTTGCGATGCCGCCGTCATCCTCGACAAAAGCGAGGTCCGGCGTCAGCCGGTCGCGCGCCGCGGAGGGCGACAGCACGAGCTGCGCGCATTGCTGCACGACGCGGTCCGTCGGGCCGGTGACGCGCGCGCCGAACGGCTGGACCAGGAATTTCAGCAGCCAAGCCACCGGACGGTTCGGCAGATTGGCGAAGATTTCCGCAAAGCGGTTCTCGATGGTCTTGAAGCCGGACGCTATGCACCATTCGAGCGCGGGAAGATCCTCCTTCTGCCGGCCCTCGTCCTGCCAGCGCTTCAACGCCGCGGAGAGCAAATACAGCTCGGACAGGATGTCGCCGAAGCGCGCGGAGAGCATTTCCTTGCGCTTCAGCGCGCCGCCGAGGGTGAGCAGCGCCATGTCGGCGCACAGCGCGAACGCCGACGAGTAGCGCGACAGCTGGCGATAGAACTCGGTGGCGTCGCCGGCATCTGGCGCCGGCGCGAACATGCCAAAACTCCAGTTGCGGCCCCAGGCGCGGAACATGGTCGCGAAGCTGTGGCCGACATGCTTCCAGAACGCGGTGTCGAACGCGGTCAGGCCCTTGTCGCGGTCGGTCTCGCCGAGCGCATTCATCTCCTGCAACAGATAGGGATGCGCGCGGATCGCGCCCTGCCCGAACACGATCAGATTGCGAGTCAGGATGTTGGCGCCCTCGACCGTGATGCCGACCGGCACCGAGCGGTAGAGCCCGCCGAGATAGTTCTGCGGCCCGTCGATCACAGCCTTGCCGCCATGGATGTCCATGGCGTCGTCGATCGCGATCCGCATCCGCTCGGTGGCGTGCAGCTTCATGATCCCGGAGATGACGGCGGGATGATGCCCCTCGTTCAGCGCGGCGCAGGTCAGCCGCCGCGCGGCGTCGAGCAGATAGGCCGTGCCGGCGATGCGGGCGAGCGGCTCCTCGATGCCCTCGAATTTCGAGATCGAGATGCCGAACTGCTCGCGGATGCGGGCATAGGCGCCGGTGGTGCGCGCGGCATAAGCAGCGCCGGCCGCCGACAGCGACGGCAGCGAGATGCCGCGGCCGGCGGCAAGCGCCGTCATCAGCATCTTCCAGCCCTGACCGAGCCGTGCCTCGCCGCCGATGATGTAGTCGAGCGGGATGAAGACATCGCGGCCCCAGTTCGGGCCGTTCTGGAACACCTGCATCGCCGGCAGATGGCGGTGGCCGATCGAGACGCCGGGCAGATGGGTCGGGATCAGCGCGACGGTGATGCCGAGCTCTTCCTCGCTGCCGACCAGGTGATCGGGATCATAGGCCTTGAACGCAAGGCCGAGCAGCGTCGCGACCGGGCCGAGCGTGATGTAGCGCTTGTGCCAGTTGAGCCTCAAGCCGAGCACCTCGCGGCCTTCGAAATTGCCCTTGCAGATGATGCCGGTGTCGATCATCGAGGCGGCATCCGAGCCGGCCTCCGGGCTGGTCAGGCCGAAACAGGGAATGTCCTGGCCGGAGGCGAGGCGCGGCAGCCATTTGTCCTGTTGCTCCCTGGTGCCGAACCGCATCAAGAGTTCGCCCGGCCCGAGGGAGTTCGGCACCATCACCGTGACGGCCGCGGTCAGCGAGCGCGACGAAATCTTGCGCACCACTTCGGAATGCGCATAGGGCGAGAAGCCGAGGCCGCCGAATTCCTTCGGGATGATCATGCCGAAGAATTTTTTGGCCTTGATGAAAGCCCAGACCTCGGGCGGCAGATCGCGCCATTCCCAGTTGATCTTCCACTCGTCGAGCATCCTGCAGAGCTCGTCGACCGGACCGTGCAGGAAGGCCTGCTCCTCGTCGGTCAATCTGGCCGGCGCGAATGCCAGCAGCTTCGACCAGTCGGGGTTGCCGGTGAAGAGATCGGCGTCCCACCAGACGTCGCCGGCTTCCAGCGCCTCGCGCTCGGTGTCCGACATCGTCGGCAGCACGCCACGCGCCCAGGAGAATATCGGTTTTGTCATATAGTCGCGGCGGAAGCTCATGGCGGATCCCTCATGAAACGGCGGCGCGGATGGGTGATCTTATCGGAAAGTGCCGTTCACCGGTGAACACTTCACCTTGCAGATAAAGCGAAATTGACGCGGCCCAGGCGCCGTTTTGTTAACGGCACGCCGCGGGTTCAGTTCCGAAAGCTGAGCTGCGACAATCAGGTAGCTGGGGATGGCGCCGGCTGGTGAAGCCAAGTTCGATCGGTCTCGCGGCGGACTCCTCGCTCTTAGGTCGCCGCGCATTAGCGCGGCGGGTGGGGCTCTCTCCACGATACGACTCGCGGAGAGAGCCCCCACCCCAGCCCTCCCCCGCAAGCGGGAGAGAGAGCGCAGTTTCCTGCGCGGTTACGGCCCCACTTAGTCTCGCCGTGCCTAGGCGGGCCCCGCTCCCTGGGTTGCGGTATAGACCGCGTAGAGCGACTGGCTTGCGGCCATGAACAGGCGGTTGCGCTTGGGACCGCCGAAGGTGATGTTGCCGCAGACCTCGGGCAACCGGATGCGGCCGAGCAGCTTGCCTTCCGGCGACCACCCGTCACGCCGCTGTAACCGACCGCGCGACCGGCATTGCTCGAGCACCAGACATTGCCGTTGACGTCGCAGCGGATGCCGTCCGGTCCGCACTTCACGCCGTCGATCGTGAAATCGCTGAACCGCTTGCCGTTGGAAAGCTTGTTGTCGGCGCCGACATCGAACACGAAGACGTCGTCCTTGCCGCCGGGGCCGCTATCGCCCGGTCCCTTGCCGGTCGAGACCACGTAGAGCTTCTTGTAGTCCGGCGAGAAGCAGAGGCCGTTCGGATCCGGCACCTGGTCCTCGCCGACCACGAGATCGACGCGGCCCGAGGGATCGATGCGGTAGCAATTGGTGGGCAGCTCGCGCTTGGCCGGCGCGAAGCCCGCCGGCTGCCCGATCCGGGGATTGAGCTTGCCGGCCGGATTGCCCGGGCCACCCGCAGCATCAGGCTCGCCCTCATAGAGCTGCCCGCCATAGGGCGGATCGGTGAACCAGTAGCTGCCGTCGGGATGCGCGACGACGTCGTTCGGCGAGTTCAGCCGCTTGCCCTGATAGTTGTCTGCGAGCACGGTCGCGGTGCCGTCATTCTCGTAGCGCGTCACGCGGCGGGTGAGATGCTCGCAGGACAGCTGGCGGCCCTGGAAGTCGAACGAATTGCCGTTCGAGTAGTTCGACGGCATGCGGAAGACGCTGACATGGCCGTCATCCTCCGACCAGCGCATCTGCCGGTTGTTCGGAATGTCGCTCCACAACAGATAACGGCCCTGCGAACTCCAAGCCGGGCCTTCCGCCCACAACAGGCCGGTATGGAGGCGCTTGATCGAGGTGTTGGGCTGGGCAAGGTCATTGAAGGACGGATCGACCGCGATGATGTCGGGGTCCCAGAAATAGGTGGTCGGCGCACCGCGCGGACTGAAGTCGCGCGG
>NZ_LFIQ01000119.1:164375-172526 GCF_001189245.1 Bradyrhizobium pachyrhizi
GTGATCGTCGTCGGCGGCCCGACCGGCGCGGGCGCGTTCTGAGCCAGCGCACTGCCGATGCCCGCGACGGCGGCGGCGGAAACCGCCAACCCCTGAACCAGCGTGCGTCGTGAAACATTCGGATCGCGTTGTTCTTCGTTAGGATCGCGCCGCGATTGGCGTGTCATCGCATCCTCCCACTCTGTTGGCCGGCCGTTGATCCGGCCTGGCGGGTGGAGGTTAGACTGCTCTCGGAGAGGTTGCGAGTGACGGTTTTTCATCCCCGCGCGCGGAAATTTCACATTGTTGTGGTGCGGGCCGTCGTTGCGGAGCGACGTCTCTTACCTCGCCCCGCTTGCGGGGAGAGGTCGGATTGCATCGCAAGATGCGATCCGGGTGAGGGGGGTACAGGTCTCACGACGATCATAACCGATGGAAGCAGCCCCTCACCCTACCCTCTCCCCGTGAAGAACGGGGAGAGGGAGGATAGAGCAGCACTCAATCCGGCCGGATCATCTCGAACATGTTTTCCGGCTTGATCTCGAAGTAGTCGCCGCGGCGGCCGGCGCGGACGATCGGGTGCGCGAGGCCGGTCTGGTAGACGCCGTCCTTGATGAAAGTCTTGTCGATGTGGACGGCGACGACCTCGCCGAGCGTCAGCCAGGCCTCGGCCTTCTTGCCGTCGGCACCCTGGAGCTGGACGATCTGGCTCACCTTGCATTCGAACGACACCGGGCTTTCGGCGACCCGCGGCACGTTGACGAGCTTGCCGGCGACCGGCGTGAGCCCCGCGAGCTTGAACTCGTCGACATCACGCGCGACATGCGCCGCCGTCGCGTTCATGTGCTTGGCGAGATCCATCGTCGCCAGATTCCAGACGAACTCGCCGGTGTCCTGGATGTTGGCGACGCTGTCCTTCCAGTTGGTGGAGGAGAAGCCGATGATCGGTGGCACGTAGCAGAAGGCGTTGAAGAAGCTGTAGGGCGCGAGGTTGACGTTGCCGCCCTTGTCGCGCGAGGAGATCCAGCCGATCGGCCGCGGCGCCACGATGGCGTTGAACGGGTCGTGCTTCAGGCCGTGGCCGTTCTTCGGCTCGTAGAAATGCAGGTCCTTGGCGGTCACGGCTAGCCCCTCTCACGTAGCCCGGATGGAGCGCAGCGTAATCCGGGACGGTCTCGCAAGCGGAAGTGGCCCCGGATTGCGCTGCGCTCCATCCGGGCTACAAACCCGATTTGCCTGCTATGCCGGAAGAGTCAACTGACGAAAATGTCAGCCCTGGCGCTCAATTGGTGCGGCCGCGCGGCGACAGGCCGGCGATCACGAAATCGATCATCTGGTCGATGGTCGGGCCCGGCTTGGTGGCACATTGGGCGATCATCTGCGGGTGGAAGAACCGCATCATCGCCGTGCAGGCGCAGAGCGAGGCGAGTTGCAGGTCCGTGATCTCGAACTCCCCCGACGCCGCTCCTTGCGCGATCACCTCGCCGATAATGGAGGCAATACACTCCATATGTGCGACGCAGACGTCCCAGTCCTCCTGCATCGCGATCTCGACCATCTCGTGCAGCTTGGAGTCACCGACATAGCGTTCGGTGTTCATGCGATTGATGGTCGTCATCATCTGGCGCAAGCGCGGCGCCGCCGGCCCTTCCGAGCGGGCGATGCGCTGCGCCTCGATCTCGACCTCGCCCATCAGGCCGCGGGCCACGCTTTCGTGGATCGACTTCTTCGAATCGAAGAAGCGGTACACGTTGGCGGGGCTCATCCGGAGCTCTTTGGCGATGTCGGCGACCGTCGTCTTCTGATACCCGATCTGCCGGAACAAGCGCTCCGCCACCACGAGAATCCGCTCGCGGGTGTCGGTTTCGCTATGTTCCGAGATCAGTGTCATGTTGGCCTGCTCAATCTTCAATTATTCGGCCGCCTCAGCAAGCGGAAATGCGCGTTGCGCATCGCCGGCATGCTGCGGCGCAGTATCGATTTGCTCGGAGCCGCTTTCCTCGAGGGTCTTGCGGAACCAGAGGGCGTAAAGGCCCGGCAGATACAGCAAGGTCAGGAAAGTCGCAACAAACAAACCGCCCATGATGGTGATCGCCATCGGGCCCCAGAACGCCGAGCGCGACAGCGGGATCATGGCGAGGATGGCGGCCAGGGCCGTCAGCACCACCGGCCGGGCGCGCCGGACGGTGGCTTCGACGATCGCCTCGCGCCGGGTCAGGCCGGACGCCACGTCGCTCTCGATCTGGTCGACCAGGATCACGGCGTTGCGCATGATCATGCCGGCGAGCGCGATCAGGCCGAGCAGCGCCACGAAGCCGAACGGCTGGTTGGCGACGTTGAGCCCCAGCGAGGCGCCGACGATGCCGAGCGGCGCGGTCAGGAACACCAGGAACAGGCGCGAGAAGCTCTGCAGCTGGATCATCAGCAGCGTCAGCATCACCATCACCATCACGGGGAAGAGGATGAAGATCGACGCATTGCCCTTGGCGGATTCCTCGAACGCCCCGCCCGGCTCGATCCGGTAAGCCGGCTCGAGATGGGCCTGGATGTCCTTCAGCTTCGGCGAGATCTGGTTGGTGACGTCGGGCGCCTGCACGCCGTCGACAACGTCGGAACGCACGGTGATCGCCATGTCGCGGTTGCGCCGCCACAGGATCGGCTCCTCATGCGCATATTCGATCTTGGCAATCTGCTGCAGCGGGACGGCGACGCCGTTGCGCGTGGTGATGGTGAGATCGCCGACGCGGCCGAGATCGAGCCGCTCGGACGGCACCGCGCGGGCGACCACGCCGACCTTCTCGATGCCGTCGCGGATCGTGGTGACCGGCGCGCCCGAGATCAGCATCGCCAGCGCCTGCGAGACGTCCTGCGGGGTCAGGCCGAGCGCGCGCGCCCGATCCTGGTCGACAGCGAGCTTCAGATAGGGCGACTGCTCGTTCCAGTCGAGCTGGACGTCCTTGACGTTCTTGTTCTGGCGCATGACGTCGCGGACCTGGTAGGCGATGTCGCGCACTTTGTTGGCATCGGGGCCGATCACGCGGAACTGGACCGGGAAGCCGACCGGCGGACCGAAATTGAAGCGGTCGACCCGGACCCGCGCCTCGTTCAGCGCGCCATCGGCGGCGGCCTGCTCGATCTTGGCCTTGACGCGCTCGCGCGCCTCGACGTTCTTGGCGAGGATCACGATCTCGGCAAAGGCCTCGTTCGGCAGCTGCGGATTGAGGCCGAGCCAGAAGCGCGGCGAGCCCTGGCCGACATAGGCGGTGTAGGTCTGGATGTCGTCATCGCCCTTCAGCAGCCCTTCGGCCTGCTTCACCGCCTTCTCGGTGACGTTGAAGGCGGTGCCCTCGGGCAGACGCAGCTGCAGGAACAACTCGGGCCGCTCCGACAGCGGGAAAAACTGCTGCTGGACGTGGCCGAACGCGACGATGGAGGCAACAAAGACGCCGACGGTCGCCGCCACCACCTTGATGCGGTGATCGACGCACCACTGCACGACGCTGCGCAGGCCGCGATACATTCGCGTCTCGTAGATCGCGTGCGGATCGTGGTTCTGGTGCACCTTGATGTTGGGCAACAGCTTGACGCCGATATAGGGCGTGAAGATCACCGCGACGAACCAGGAGGCGACCAGCGAGATCGCCACGATCCAGAAGATGCCGCCGGCATATTCGCCGACCGCCGAATTGGCAAAGCCGATGGGGAGGAAGCCAGCGGCCGTGACCAGCGTTCCCGTGAGCATCGGAAACGCGGTGGATTCCCAGGCAAAGGACGCCGCCTTCATGCGGTCCCAGCCCTGCTCCATCTTCACCACCATCATCTCGACCGCGATGATGGCGTCGTCGACCAGAAGGCCGAGCGCAATGATCAGCGCGCCGAGTGTGATGCGGTGCAGGTCGAGCGACATTGCGTTCATCACGATGAATACGATGCCGAGCACCAGCGGCACCGACAGCGCGACCACGATGCCGGTGCGCCAGCCGAGCGCGACAAAGGAGACGAACAGCACGATCGCGAGCGCCTCGACGAAGGAGTGCACGAACTCGCCGACGGCGTGCTCGACCACCTTGGGCTGGTCGGCGATCTGCTGGATATCGACGCCCTGCGGCACCACCTTCAGGAACTCGGCGGTCGCCTTCTGGACCTCCTTGCCGAGATCGAGGATGTTGGCGCCCTTGGCGGTGACGACGCCGATGCCGAGCGCCGGCTTGCCTTCCTGACGCACCTTGAAGCTTGGCGGATCGACATAGCCGTGGCTCACGGTCGCGATATCGCCGAGCCGGAACACGCGGCCGTTGCTCTCGACCGGCGTTTCGGCAACCGCCTTGACGCCGTCAAGCGCGCCGGTGACGCGCAGCGGCACGCGCTGCGATGAGCTCTCGACGGTGCCGGCCGGGGTGACGTTATTCTGCTTGGCGAGCGAATCGAACAGCGCCTGCGGCGTGATGCCGAGCGTCGCCAGCTTGGCATGCGAGAACTCGACGAAAATACGCTCGTCCTGGGTGCCGTAGAGATCGATCTTGGTGACACCGGGCACCTTCAGCAGGCGCTGGCGAAAACCCTCCGCGACCTTCTTGAGCTGCGCATAATTGGCGCCGTCGCCGGTCATCATATAGAGGATCGAATCGACGTCGGAGAATTCGTCGTTGACGACGGGACCGAGGATGCCGGAGGGCAACTCGCCCTGCACATCGACCAGCTTCTTGCGCAGGAGATAGAAGAGATAGGGCACGTCCTTCGGCGAGGTCGAATCCTTGAAGGAGACCTGCATCGCCGTGAACCCCGGCTTGGAATAGGTCTGCACCTTGTCGAAGAACGGCAGCTCCTGCAGCTTCTTCTCGATCGGATCGGCGACCTGCATCTGCATTTCCTGCGAGGTCGCGCCCGGCCACATCACCGAGACGTTCACCACCTTGACGGTGAAGAACGGGTCCTCGGCGCGGCCGAGCTTCTCGTAGGAGAAGAAGCCGGCGGCGGCGAGGATGATCATCAGGAACAGGACCAGCGTCGGATGGCTGACCGCCCAGGCTGAAAGGTTGAAGCGCTTCATCGAACTCTCCAGGTCCCAGAACCGTTTCTGCTGCTATGCGAGGGTTAGAACGACAGCGACGACACGACCCGCACCTTCTGGCTCGGATCGAGTTTCTGCACGCCGAGGGCGACCACCTTGGCGCCATCGTCGACGCCGCCGGAGATGACGACGTTGTTGCTCTCATAGGCCTTCACCTTGACCGGCTTCAGCGCGATGTCGCCCTTGTCGTCGACGATGTAGAGCGAGGGATCGCCGCCCTGGCTGTACAGCGCCGACAGCGGCAACTTGGCGACGCGCTCGCTCGCCTTGTCGGCCAGCGTCAGCGTCGCGGTCATGCCGAGCGACACCGCCTCGTCGGCATCCGGCAGCGAGAATTTTGCGAGATAGGTGCGGGTGGCGGGATCGGCCTGCGGCGCGACCTCGCGCAGCCTGGCGGCATAGCTCTTCTTGGCATCCGACCACAGCGTCACCGTGGCTACGCCCGACCTGGCACGAGCAAGAAGCGTCTCTGGGATCGCGACGACAGCTTCCTTCTCGCCAAGTCGGGCGACACGGATCGAAGCCTGGCCCGCGGCAACCACCTGGCCGGGCTCGATCATGGTCGCTGTGACGACACCCCGGGTGTCGGCCACCAGCGTTGCGTAAGAGAGGGAATTCTTGGTCAGCTCGACCGAGCGCTCGGCGCGGTTCAGCCGGGCGCGGGCCTCGTCGCCGGCGGCCTTGGCGGAATCGAGCGCCGCGTCGGTGGTCCAGCCCTTGGCCTTCAGATCCTTGGCGCGCTGCTCGGCGGCCGCGGCCTGCGCCAGCACGCCGGTGGCGGCGCGGAATTCCGCCTCCGCCTGCTCGGCCTGCAGCTTCAGGTCGACCTCGTCGAGGGTGGCCAAGGGCTGGTCGACGTCGACTGTCTGTCCGACCTCGACCAGCCGCTTGGCCACCTTGCCGGCGACCCGAAAGCCCATATCGGCTTCGATACGGGGCTTGATGGTGCCGACAAAGCTGCGCTCAGGGGTTTCAGCTTCATAATGGACGGTCGCTACCAGAACGGGGCGTCCCGGATCGGCGTTTTCGGCCGCCTTTTCATTGCAGCCGGTCAGCGCGAACACCGCGAAAGCCAATGATGCTCCCGTCAAGAGCCTGTAATAGCTCGAGAAAACGGAACGAACGAACATCTGAAATCTCCATCGGGCTGACGACTGATGAAGAGTATCGATTTATCACTGATAAATGTCAATATTCGTCAGTGATAACCAATTCGTGAGGACGGGGTCGGAATCGGGCTCCTCCAACCGATACCGCGACTTTCGTTTCAGCCTTTTACGGTTGCGGAAGCGCCAGCATGCGAGGCTGCGGCCATGTCATGGATCCTTGCCCTTGGTTACGCCGGCTTCTTGATCTGGTTCGTCGGCAGAGCGCGCGAACGCGCGGCTGAACACGCCGCGACTGGAATGCTGCGTTCGCCGCTCTATTGGTCCGGCGCGGGGCTCATCGGCATGCTGGTGATGCTGGCGCTTTCCGAGCGCTACGCCCTGACACAGGGCGGCATCCTGATGTGGACGTGGCTGGCAACGCTCGGCACCACGCTGGTCGCGATCTTCTTCGTCCGGCGCGCGCTGAAGTGGCGCTATCCGGTCTAAGCATTCAAGAACTGTCCTACGCAGGCGCCACGGCTACTTCGCGCCGGCGAACTCGGTCTTGGTTTTGTGGCTGCCGAGGAAAACCAGCAGGCCCGCCGCGAGCGGCAGCAGCGACAGCACCAGCAGGCCGGTCGACGTGCTGCCGGTGGCTTCCTTGACCCAGCCGATCAGGTAGGGCCCGCCGAAACCGGCGAGGTTGCCGATCGAGTTGATCAGCGCGATCGCACCGGCGGCGGCGGTGCCGGAGAGCCAGGCTGTCGGCAGCGTCCAGAACACCGCGAAGGTGCAGAACACCCCGATCGCAGCGACCGTCAGCACCACCATCGTCATGACCGGATCGGTGATGTAGCTGGAGACGGCGAGCGCCAGCGCAGTCAGCAGCAGCGGCGCGCCGACATGGAACACGCGCTCGCGCGTGGCATCGGAACGGCGTGCCCACAGGATCATCGCGACGGTGCCGAATGCGTACGGGATCGCGGTGACGAAGCCGGTCTGCGCGTTGGTCAGACCGAACGCCTTGACGATCTGCGGCAGCCAGAACTGCATGCCGTAGAGCGAGGCGACGAAGCCGAAATAGATCGCGCTGAGCGCCAGCACCTTCGGCGAGGACAGCGCCTCGCCCAGCGTGAAATGCTTCGCCGCCTGCTTGGCCGCGACCTCGGCGTCGAGCTTCGCCTTGAGCCACGCCTTCTCCTCGGCCGAGAGCCACTCGGCCTTCTCCGGCCGGTCGGTCAGATAGAACCAGGTGACGATGCCGAGCAGCACCGAGGGAATGCCCTCGATGACGAACAGCCACTGCCAGCCCTTCAAGCCCATCACGCCGTCGAGGCCGAGCAACAGGCCGGAGATCGGCGCGCCGATCACGGTCGAGATCGGCACCGCGAGCGCGAAGGCGGCGAGGAAGCGCGCACGATACTCGGCCGGGTACCAATAGGTCAGATAGAGGATGATGCCGGGGAAGAAGCCGGCCTCGGCGACGCCGAGGAAGAAGCGCAGCGCATAGAAGCTGTGCTCGTCATAGACCGCCGCCATCAACGCCGAGAGGATGCCCCAGCTCACCATGATGCGGGCGATCCACTTACTGGCGCCGAACCGCTCCAGCGCCAGGTTGCTCGGCACCTCGAAAATGAAATAGCCGATGAAAAAGATGCCGGCGCCGAACGAGAACACCACCGGCGAGAACTTCAGCTCGCTGTTCATGGTGAGCGCGGCGAAACCGAGATTGACGCGGTCGAGATAGGAGAAGAAGTAGGCCAGGATCAGGAACGGGATCAGCCGCCACGAGATCGCGCGGATCGTCGACGTCTCGATCTCGCTGCGGGCGCCGCGATCAGGCGCGATGGTTGCTGTCTGGCTCATGAGCTTTCCCCGGGTGTTGCTTGCCGTGAGGATTATTGGCTGGCTCCGCTTTGAGCAATGGCAAAAACTCATAGCTCACAGCGCAAACCGGAACCGAGGCTGTGGTCGATCTCTCCCCAAACTCGTCATGCCCGGCCTTGTGCCGGG
>NZ_LFIQ01000119.1:172536-186468 GCF_001189245.1 Bradyrhizobium pachyrhizi
TTATCCGCGTGAGAAAGACGTGGGTGGCCGGGACAAGCCCGGCCATGACGGCGTAGCGGAGCTAGTCCGCGAGCTGGAAGCGCTCGAAGCGGTCGAGCTCTTCCTCGATGCGCCGCTTGAGCTCCTTGCGTGCCGCCTGCTTGTTGCCGTTGCCGACCCAGCTCCATTTCTGCATCAGCAGCTTCTTGTTCTGCCGGTCGGTCTTGAGGTCGAGGGCGGCGACGATGTCGTCGCCGACCAGCACCGGCAGCGCGAAATAGCCGAACAGGCGCTTCTCCTTCGGCACATAGGCCTCGAAACGGTGGCCGTAGCCGAAGAACAGCTCGGTGCGCTTCCGCTGGATGATCAGCGGATCGAACGGCGAGAGGATGTGAACCAGGGTGGGATCACCCTCGCCGGTTGCCTCCAGCACCTCGGGCCGCGCCCAATGCTCCTGCTTGCCGGCGCCTTCCAGCGCGACCTGGACCAGTTCCTTGCGGCGCAGGCGCGCCTCGATCAGGCTGCGCACCGCCTTCTTGCTCGGCGCGTCGAGGTGGCAGATCGAATCCAGGCTGACGATGCCCTGCGAGCGCAGCGCGCGGTCGAGCAGATAGGCGGTCCGGGCCGAGGCCGGGGCCGGCTTCGGCGGCTTGTCCCAGCCGAAGTGCCGGGTCATCAGCTCATAGGTCTTCAGCATGCCGGCGCGCTCGCTGATCGTGACCACGCCGCCATAGAAGGCGAGCTGCAGCGCGCGCTTGGAGGGCTTGCGGCTCTGCCAGAGATGCTCCTTCTCGGTCAGCACGTCGTCATCGATGTCGCGGATGGTCAGCGGACCGGCACGAAGCAGCCGCAGCACCTTGCGCGTATCCGCCGGCGTCACCGACGAGAACCATTTGTGGCCCTCGCGCTTGTGCGCCTTCATCGCCGGCAGGAAGATGCCGATGTCCTTGGACGGAATGTAGGACAGCGCGTGCGTCCAGTACTCGAACACGCTCTTGTCACGGCTCTGCGCCTGCTTGAGGTCGGCGCGGCGGTAGTCCGGAATGCGGGTGAACAGGATGTGGTGATGGCAGCGCTCGATCACGTTGATGGTGTCGATCTGCACATAGCCGAGATGATCGACGGCGGCCGCGACCGCCGACGCCCCCTCGCCGAACGGCACCTGGGTATCGAGCCGCTGCGCGCGCAGCCAGATATGGCGGGCGGCAGCATTGTTCAACGAAAGGGGTTCGGCGGCGCGGGACATTGCCCCAGCAATGTAGTGAGATTCGCGCTGCTGTGGAGAGCCGCGCGGCGGAAATCAGCTCCGCATCATTCGGAGCGGCTACGTCGATCCGACGACCCGCCGCAACCACGCAACGTCCCCGATCGCCGCCGCGAGCGCGGCGCTTTCTCCACGGAAGATGCGGGACGAATGACCGCCGACCGGAAACCAGCCACTACCATCTTCGACGTCCCGCCGATATTCCTCGAAGCCGATGCTGCCGTCCGGGCGAAGGAAGATATCGACGCAGCGCGAGGCAGCTTCGTCATTGATCGAGCGGAGGACGCGATTGACGTTGGCCATGATGTCCTCGCTTCCTGCCTGCCTTCCTAACGCAAGGCAGGGCGGCACACTCAACCGTGACCCAGATCACATTCCGAGGTTTGAACCCGTCCTAGTCTCCCAGCATCAAAACGACAGCAAGCCGGATTGGCTAGCCCGACATTTGAGGACGAAAACCATGACCCGCTCTTTTTCCTTGTCTTTTCTGACAATCGGCGCCGCGCTGTCGATGACGGCGGGCGTCGCACTGGCCGGCAGCGAGGCCGTGCCGGCCGCACAGATTCTCAATGCGCTGAAGCCGAAGTCGGCCACCCGCGGCCTTTCCGCCGGCACGCAGGTCGACCTCGCGGCTTCCGCCAAGGAGGCAAGCTTCCTCAACACCGTCCGCAACCGGCAGACCCGTTCGTTGTCGCGCGTTGAACGCCAGGAGATCGCCGACATCGCGGCGAACAAGCCGAAGATCGATCTGGAGATCCACTTCGACTACAACTCGGCCGACATCAGCAAGGGCTCGACCCAGGCGGTGCAGGAGCTCGGCAAGGCACTGTCCGATGCCAGCATGAAGGGCTCGACCTTCGTCGTCTCCGGCCACACCGACGCGATCGGCGGCGAGGCCTATAACCAGGACCTGTCGGAGCGCCGCGCCGACACCATCAAGAAATATCTGGTCGAGCATTACGGCCTGAACGGCTCGGATCTCGTCACCGTCGGCTACGGCAAGACCCGGCCGAAGGACCCGAGCGCGCCGATGGACCCGAGCAATCGACGCGTGCAGGTCGTCAACATGGATACCAAGACCGCGTCGCAGTAATCTCCCGCCGCCTCGATCCGCCTGCCGCGCCCGGCAGGCGGATCACTCTACTTCAAAGACCGTCATATCCAGCCCTGAAACAGCATCAACCGGTTGAACGTCGCCATCGACGTCTCGATGACAGCGGCCGTGACCGGCAGCATCGCAACAAACCCTGCACATCCAACCGCGACGAACGCCCACAGCAGCCAACGCGGCGCCCCCTTGCGCGTCAAGGCGTAGACCAGCACGAAGCTCGCGGTGGTTGCCGCCGGCAGATAGTAATAGATGAAACCGAGCGTGCGCGGCAGCAGCGCCCAGGCGAGATACGGGCCGAGGTAGAACGCCAGCACGAGAAATGCATCACGGCCGCGCCCGATGATCCAGTCGCGCAGCGCAATGATCAGCGCGATCAACGCCGGCCACAGCACCAGCGGGTTGCCGAGGAGCACGATCGCGGCGAACCTGTCATCGCCGACCTTCTCGAACAGGTACCAGACCGGGCGCACCAGGAACGGCCAGGACGGCCATGAGCTCATATAGGTGTGCCCCGCGATGGCGGCCGTGGTGTTGTCGGCAAAGATGCGGCGCTGCGCCTCCATGATATCCGTGAACGAGAGGCCGTAGAGCGGCACGAAGGTCGCGAGATAGACGGCCGCCGGGATCAGCACGAAACAGACGATGAAGTGAGGAAGACGAAAATCCGGCCATAGCTCCGGCTGATACCAATCCTCCGCATTGCCGTCGGCAAAGCGCGTGCGCCAGCCCTGCATCAGGCGGATCGCAACCACGATCGCGATGCAGGTCGCGAGCACGAACAGCCCGCTCCATTTGCAGGCACTGGCAAGCCCCGCGAAGAGCCCCGCCAGCGCAAAGGCGGATTGCGGCTGCTTTTGCCTGAAGCCGTGGACGAAAGCCGCGATGGCGAACAGGCCGAAGGCGAGCGCGAAAATATCCAGCATCGCGATCCGCGACTGCACGAACAGCATCTGGTTGAAGAAGGCGAGCAGCACGGCAGCGATCGCGCGTTGCTGCGACGCGAACAGCGCAAGCCCGCCGAGATAGACGCCGACCAGCGCCAGCGCACCGAACAGCGCCGCGGGATAGCGCCATCCGAGCGGCCCGTCGCCGAATGCCTTGATCGAGAGGGCGATGATCTCCTTGGCGAGCGGCGGATGCATCGGGTTGAGGATCGGGCCCTCGCGCACCGGCAACAGCATCTGCCGCGCCGCCGGCACATAGTGCACCTCATCGAAATAGAGCTTGTCGGGCGCCGTGATCCCGAGCAGGAGCACGACATGGGCGACGATGAAGATGATGGCAGCGGCGATCGCCGTGCGCGCGGCGCGACGTCGTGGAACAAAATGCGAATTGGATACGATGTTCAAAGGGCAAGCACGGTGCGAGGGGAACGCAGCTTGCGACAAATATACGATATCAGCGGCATCCGCGATCCGTCGCCACGGTCATGTGACGGAACCATCGTGCCCATACAGTCATGCCCCGCTTCATGCGGGGCATCCAGTACGCCGCGGCCTCTCGGCCGAGCCCGAAATCTCTGGAATGCTGGATCGCCCGGTCCCGTCTACGCCAAGGCTTCGACGAGGCGACGAATCCCCGGCTCGCCGAAGCTTTAGCGAAGGCGGCGAGCCGGGCGATGCCAGCGAAGTCCTTACCTCACGCTGCGGACTTGCCCTCATAGGCGCGGCGCAGGCCTTCGATATCGAGCTTGATCATCCCGAGCACGGCCTGCATCACGCGCGCGGCAGCGGCGGCGTCGGGCCCGCCGAGATATTGGCGGACCACTGCCGGCACGATCTGCCAGGCGACGCCGTAGCGATCGCGCAGCCAGCCACACTGCTCGGCGGTGCCACCAGCCGCGAGCAACGCGTCCCACAGGCGGTCGACCTCGGCCTGGTCGACACAGTCGATCGCGAACGAGACCGCGTGGGTATGCTCCATCCTCATCCCGCCGTTCAGCGCCATGAAGCGCTGACCGGCGAGCGTGAATTCGACCAGCAGCACCGTGCCGGCCTTTCCGCCGGGGCTGTCAATGACGTTCTTCTGGACGGTCTCGATCCGCGAACCGGGCAGCAGCGAGACGTAGAGGTTCGCGGCCTCCTCGGCCTCGCCGTTGAACCACAGGCAGGGAGATACCTTGGACATGCTTGAGCTCCTCGTGATGGCGGGATGCGATCAGGCGGTCGCCGCGGCGGACTGCGCCTTCATCGCCGCCTCGACGTCCATCCACATCACTTCCCAGATGTGACCGTCGGGATCCTCGAAGCTGCGGCCATACATGAAGCCGTAATCCTGCTTCGGAGATGGATCAGCGTTGCCGCCCGCACCCGTTGCCTTGGTGACATAGCCGTCGACCGCGTCGCGGCTGCCGGCGGACAGGCAGATCAGCACCTCGCTTGTGGTTTTGGTGTCGGCAATTTTCTTCGGGGTGAACTCGCGGAACTTGTCGTGCGTCAGCAGCATGACGTGAATGGTCTCGGAGATGACCATGCAGGACGCGGTATGATCGGAAAACTGCGCGTTCTTGGTCGCGCCGATCGCCTCGTAGAAGGCGGTCGCGTGGACGAGATTGCTGACCGGCAGGTTGACGAAGATCATTGTCGGCTGGGCCATGAGGTGCTCCTGTTGGCGGGGTTGTGCCCCGAGGACGAACCGCATGACCGGCTCCCGACATCGCCGTGCCGATTTTTTCTTGCGGCGTCCTGCCGCAGGGTGACGTCAGGTCACAATCGGTGTCGGCATGGTCAGGAATGCCCGCGTCACATGCCAGAACAGCTCCCGATTGGTGGCAAGCGCCACCGAATGGGCGGTGCCGGGCAGGATGATGAACTGCCGGTCGCCGTTCGGCAGCTTGTTGAAGAACTCCTCGAGGTCCGGAACAGCGGCGATGCCGTCATATTCGCCGCGGACCAGCAGCACCGGCGCCAGCACCCTCTCCGGATGCACGACCGGCAAATTGGCGGTCATGTCGAGATAGGTGCCGGTCGGGATCTGGTCGCCGAACTGCATCTCGACGTCGGCAAGCACCTCGACCACGGCGGGGTCCGACGTGCCGGGCCTGTCGCGGGTCGCGATCGAACGGATCATGTCGCGGTCGCGCCTGCGCATGTTGTGGCTGCGATAATAGGCGAGCTGCTCGGCGCGCTTTGCCAGCGTCGGCGAGCCCTCGCCCTTGTAGGTGAAGGCCGCGAACACCAGCCGGTCGATGCGTTCGGGCGCCGCCATTGCGAAAGCGCCGGCCCGCAACGCGCCGGAGGATTCGCCGACGAAGTGATATCGCCGCTGCCCGGTCTCACGCGCGATCACCTCGACCGCGGCCTTCAGATCCTCGACGCCGCTCGCAATATCCGCATTGCCCGACGTGCGGCCGGACTTGCCGTAGTTCTCGTGGTCCATGGTCCAGCAATCGAAGCCGTAGCGGGCAAATGTGTTCAGCAGCGAATACTCGCCCTTGCCCGGCACCGTGAGGTCGAACACCCTTGATGTCACCGACGAGCCGTGGACGAAGAACACCACTGGCCGCCCCGGCTCGCCCGGCTTCGGCGCACCGATCCGCTTGCGGAACATCCACAAGGGGATGTCGCCCTTCTTCGCCCAGTATTCGTTGCTCCATATTTCTCCTTCGGCAGGAACCGCGGTCGCGGCTTGCGCCGACGCTGCGCCGAACACGCCGGCCGCCGTTGCAATGCCGATGCCTTTGATCATGCTGCGCCGCGAATGGTCAGATGACATCATGGTTCGCTCCCTTCCGGATTTCTTCGTCCGATCCGGTGCGATCGAGCATAGCAGCGGGCAAAGCAGCCCGCGCGACGCCGGCTTCTCACGGCGGCAAATAGGATGCACGATTTTGTGAACGCGGCTTCCGGCCAACGGCGCGGACGACGGACGGACTTGGTCCTAGTCTCCGCGGCGATCCGACCGGAAAAATCCGGCGAGAAGCGGGAGCGAAGAATGAGCAGCAATCTCACCGACGAAGAACTTGCCGCCTTGATGCCCTCCGAACTGTGCCAGCACCAGACGCCGATCCCGACCCAGATCGTCTCCAGCGACGAATTCTATCCCGACCCGCAGAACGAACGTCAGCGCGAGGTCGAGGCGCGGCTGCTCGCGATGGCCGACGATCTCGGCGGCAAGCAGGGCTTCGACCGCCGCAGATTCTTCCAGACAGCGGCCGGCATGGCCGCCTCCTTCGTCGCGATGAACCAGGTTTACGGGGAGCTCTTCGCCGTGACGCCGGCGGAGGCCGCGACACCCGCGATGGCGCAGGAGCGCGCCAGCGCCCTGAAAGACCAGTTCATCATGGACATGCACACGCATTTCCTGCGCGACGACACGCGCATCATGGGCTTTGTGGAAATGCGCAAGGCGGTCGGCAAGGCCGGCTGGAACACGGAGCTCAACGATCACGAGCAGACCATCGAGGATCTCAAATTCAACAACTACAAGAAGGAGATGTTTCTCGATTCCGACACCAAGATCGCGCTGATCTCCTCGGCGCCGTCGGATATCGAGCAGGACTGGTTCCTGACCAACGAGCAGATGGCCGACGCGCGCAAGAAAATGAACGACGAGGCCGGTTCGCGGCGGGTGTTCTGCCACGCCATCTTCACGCCCGGGCAGCCCGGCTGGCTCGACAAGCTCGACGCCGCATTGGCGCTGAAGCCGGAATCCTGCAAGGGCTACACGATCGGCGACAACACCCACAAGGAGATCAGCCGCTACCCTTGGCGGCTGGACGACGAGAAGGTCGCCTACAAGGGTTATGAGAAGATGGTGAAGGCGGGCATCAAGAACGTCTGCGTCCACAAGGGACTGTTTCCGCCCGGGATCGAGAAGCAGTATCCGAATCTGCGCGGCTTCGCCGACGTTGCCGATGTCGGAAAGGCCGCCAAGGACTGGCCGCAGCTCAACTTCATCATCTACCACTCGGCCTATCGCCATGTCGGCGGCGACCCGAAGGTCGCGCTCGCCGAGTTCGAGCGCACCGGCCGCATCGCCTGGACCTCGGATCTCGCCGACATCCCGGCGCAGTATGGCGTCAACAATGTCTATGGCGACGTCGGGCAATTGTTCGCGACCACGCTGGTCGCCGAGCCCAATGTCTGCGCCGCGCTGATGGGTACCCTGATCAAGGGGCTCGGCGCCGACCACGTCTGCTGGGGCACCGATGCGCTATGACCGGCGCGCCGCAATGGCAAATCGAGGGCCTGCGGCGGCTGGAAATCCCGGAGATGATGCAGAAGAAGTTCGGCTATGCACCGCTCGGCCCCGCCGACGGGCCGGTGAAGACGGCGATCTTCGGCGACAACAACGCCCGGCTCTACAACATCCAGCCGAAGCGCGCGATGCTCGACCTCAAGGGCGATCGCTTTGCGATGATGAAGGCGCAGTACGAGAAGGCCGGCGTCGAGCCGTCGAACACGCGTTACGGCTATGTGGTGCCGAACGGTGTGATCGATCACCGGGTGTTTGCCTGAGCCCGTCGTTCCGGGGCGACGCGCGAGCGTCGAACCCGGAACCTCGAGATTCCCCGATGCGCAATTGCGCATCTGAGGTTCGACGCTGCCGCGTCGCCCCGGAATGACGGCGTCACCTCCCCGTAAACCTCGGCTTGCGCTTTTCGCTGAACGCCCTGGCGCCTTCCTTGAGGTCCTCGCTGTCCTTGATGGCGTCGAGCTGCCGGCGCACCTCCGCGACCGTCTCCAGCGGCCCCTTCGGCATCGCGTCACGCGCGAGTTTCTTCAGCGCCTGCACCACCAGCGGCGCGTTGCCCGCGATCTTGGCCGCCAGCTCCTGCGCCGCCGCAAGGTGCTGCCCCGGCGGCGTGATCCGATTGACGAAGCCGATCTGGTAGGCCCGCTCGGCCGAGAGCTCCTCGCCGACGAGCAGGAACTCCATCGCGATCTTGTGCGGCATGCGCGCCAGCACCGAGGAGACGCCGCCGCCGGTGGTGCCGATCTTGGCTTCCGGATAGACGAACCGCGTCGTTTCCGAGGCGACGCAGATGTCGGCCATCTGCACCAGAACGAAGCCGCCGCCCACCACCCAGCCCGACGTCGCCGCGATCACCGGCTTGTCGAGCTCGACACCGAGCCCGGGCACCGCCTGCCACATATTGGCAGGGAAATCCCTGACGTCGGCGCCGACACAGAAATACTTCTCCTCGGCCGAGGCCAGCACCGCGACGCGGTCATCGCTGTCGCGAAAGCGCCGCCAGGCTTGCTGCAATTCGTCGCACAGCGCGTTGTTGAGCGCGTTGTGCGAGGAGACACGGTCCATCGTGATGGTCGCGATGTGGTCGGCGCTCTCGTAACGCACGAGCGTCATGCTGGCCTCCTCCCCTGGACTGTCATTCCGGGGCACGCGAAGCGTGAACCCGGAATCTCGACGCAAATGTCGCGGCTATTTCTTCTCGTCGGGATGGCGGTGCACCGGATCGACCCACAGCACGGTCTCCGGCTTCTCGATCGGCTCGATGTCGAGATTGATCGCAACCGCCTCGCCGTCGGAGCGCACCAGCACGCATTCCAGCACCTCGTCGCGGCTGGCATTGATCTCCTGATGCGGCACGTAGGGCGGCACGAAGATGAAATCGCCGGGGCCGGCTTCGGCGGTGAACTGCAGCTTCTCGCCCCAGCGCATCCGCGCCTTGCCCTTCACGACATAGATGATGCTTTCGAGATGGCCGTGATGATGCGCACCGGTCTTGGCGTCCGGCTTGATGCTGACGGTGCCTGCCCACAATTTCTGCGCGCCGACCCGGGCGAAATTGATCGCAGCCTTGCGGTCCATACCGGCGGTCGACGGCACGTTCGGATCGAGCTGGTTGCCGGGAATCACGCGGACGCCGTCGTGCTTCCAGCGCTCATCGTCGTGATGGTGATGATCTTGGGAATGGGTGTGATCGTGGGAACCGCTCATCATTCTTGCTTTCGTTGGCCTGATTTCCTGCGTGGAACGCTAGCGAAAAGCAGCCGCGCAGGCGAGCGGAAAATCGGAACATCGCCATGTTCCGGCGCGTTACCTCAGCGTATTCCGAAGGAGTAATTTCATGGGTAGCACGACCGATAGGATGAAAGGCACGGCCAACGAGGCGATCGGCAGGTTCAAGCGGCGTCTTGGCAAGGTCACCGGCTCGCCGGCGATGCAGGGCCGAGGCGCGATCCTGGAAGCCAAGGGCAAGGGACAGAAGGCACTCGGCGGCATCAAGAGGATCGTCGGCAGGGTGACCGCAGCGGCTCACTGGCCTCGCTGAACGAGAGATGACACGGCCGCCCCATCGAGCCGGCCGATCGAGCATGAACGACGCTGCTCAGCCGCGCGGGCGCAGATGTGCCAGCACATCCGGATGTGCCAGCACATCCGGATTGACGACATTGGTCGGCGCGCCGGCCGCGTAAGCCAATATCTGGTCGAAGATGTCGGTGAACTGGATTTCGTACTCGTCGCGCGAGACGTAGCCGAGATGCGGCGTGCAGACCACATTGTCCATGTTGAGCAGCGGGTCCGCGGTGTCGCGCAACGGCTCCTTCTCATAGACGTCGATCGCGGCCATGCCTGGCCGGCCGGCGCGCAGCGCATTGACCAGCGCGCCGGGCTCGATCAACGGCGCGCGGCTGGTGTTGACGATCAGCGCGGTCTGTTTCATTTGCGCGAGGTCTGCCGCCTTGACGATGCCGCGCGTCGCGTCCACCAGCCGCATATGCAGCGACAGCACGTCGCAACGGGCAAAGAAATCCGCCTTGCTGGCTGATGTCTCATAGCCGTCGGCGCGCGCCTTCGCCATCGCGCCCTCGCGCGCCCAGACCAGCACGTTCATGCCGAACGCCTTGCCGTAGCCCGCGACCACGGCGCCGATGCGACCGTAGCCATAAATGCCGAGCGTCTTGCCGCGCAGCGTATGACCGACGCCGATCTGCCACTTGCCCGCCTTCAGCGCCTCCATCTGTTGCGGGATCGCGCGCATCGCCGCGAGGATCAGGCCCCAGGTGAACTCGGCGGTGGCGTAGGACGGCGTATCGGCATGCTGGCTCGACGACACGATGATGCCGAGCCGCGTGCAGGTGTCGATGTCGATATGCGGATAGACGCTGCGCTGGCTGATCAGCTTCAGCTGCGGCAGACGTTCGAGCAGCGGCGTGCGGATCTGGGTTCGCTCGCGGATCAGGACCAGCGCGTCGGTATCGCGCAGCCGTTCGGCGAGCGCATCGACGTCCTGGACGTGATCGTTCCAGATCTTGACGTCATACCCGTCGAGCTTGCGGTAGCAATCGAGGGTACGCAGCGTGTCGAAATAATCGTCGAGGATCGAAATCTTCATCGCTGCGCCCCTTGTTGTTGCGGGCCGGTTACTTGACGCCCATCGGCTTATTTGACGCCGAGCAGTTCGACGTCGAACATCAGCGTGGCGTTCGGCGGGATAACGCCGCCGGCGCCGCGCGCGCCATAGCCGAGGTTCGGCGGGATGATCAGGGTGCGCTTGCCGCCGACCTTCATGGTGGCGACGCCCTCGTCCCAGCCCTTGATCACGTGACCCTGGCCGATCGGAAACTCGAACGGCTCGTTGCGATCGACCGAGGAGTCGAATTTCTTGCCCTTCTGGCCGTTCTCGTAGAGCCAGCCGGTATAGTGCATGACGCAGGTCTGGCCGGTCTTCGGCGAGGCGCCGGTGCCGACCTTGCTGTCGATGATCTGGAGGCCTGAAGCTGTGGTCATGGGCTTTCCTGCAGTTTGGGCCGTTGCCGTCCCGCTGACAACGGACGTGGAGACTGCCGCCGCAAGGCCGGCGAATGCAGTCTTGATGATCGTGCGTCGGGAAGATCGCATCTTGCACCTCTCGTGAAGGACGGCCGTCTCTAGCCCAGTGCGAGCCGAATCCCTAGCCATTTTTCAGTGACCGGCCATGCCGCCGTCGCGGTCCAGTGCAAAATCGTCGAGCAATGGCGACGACGCACCTGCGATCAGATCGCCGATCAATTGCGCCGCCAGATAGGAGAAGGTGATGCCGTTGCCGCCATAGCCATACGCGGCATAGACGCCCTTCGCGCCGGGCACCGGGCCGATCAGCGGCAGGCCGTCGCACGTGGTACCGAACGTCCCGGCCCAGCGATAATCGATCTCGGTCTCCGCAAGCGGCCACAGCGCGGCAAGGCGTTTCGCCAGCGCGCGCGATTTTTGCGGGATCAGGCGGTCGCGTGCGTCGGGCTCGATGATCTCATTGCTGTCCTCGCCGCCGACCATGATGCGGCCCTCCGGCGTAGTGCGCGCGTAGAGATAGTCTTTCGCGCACTCCCAGATCAGCACGCCATCCTTCCAGATGTTCTGCGGCTGCGGCGCGGTCGTGATCGCCCAGCTCGAGGACACCGCCTGGACCCTGGAATGAACGATGTCCGGCATCGCATAGCCGGTCGCCAGCACCACGGCTCTGGCGGCGATTTCGCGGTCATTGTCGAACCCGACCGTGACCGCCTCACCTGCCGGATCGAAGGCCGTGGCCTCGGCATCGAACGCCCGCGCACCGCGCGCGACCGCGAGCCTGAGCAGACTGTGGGCAAGCTGCAGCGGATCGGCATCGGCCGCGCCGGATGACACGATCGCGGCGGCGCGCGCCATGCCAAAGGTCTCGAGCAATTGCCTATGGTCGAGGAAATCGCCCGGCAGGCCGATGCGGCTGCGCAACCGGTGTTCGTCGAGCAATTCCGCAGCAGAGCTTCCAGTTGCCAGATACAGCGAGCGTTTCGCCCTGATCTCGCTGAGAATGTCGTGGTCGCGAACCAGCGTCGTCAGTCCGGTCACGGCCTGCAGGCTCGCCCGATAGACGCGCGCCGCGCGATCGAGGCCATAGATGTCCGTCAGCTCGACCAGCGGACGATCGATCTCCCACAACAGCATCGAGGTGCTCGCCGCGGTGCTGCCGCGGCCTGGATGCTCGCGATCGACGATGACGACGTCGAGCCCCTGACGCGTCAGCCGCTCGGCGACCAGCGCACCGGTGATGCCGGCGCCGACGATCAGCGCATCGCAGGAGAGATTTTCAGCGAGCGGCGGCGGACGCTTCGACGCCGCGCGCCAGGGTGGAGAGCCGCCACGCAGATCGGCCTGTTCGGTCTCGTCTGAATCGAGGGTGCGGATAGCGGACCTCGCGGGGATGGGCTTTCAGCACCAACCCTCGCGATAAAATCTTGTTCCCTCCGCCGAGCCTCGCCGGCCGCGACAATCAGTAGCCGAGCGCGCAGCCGTCCTTGCGCGGATCGGAGCCGCCGGTCAGCGTCCCCTTGTCCCAATCGATCCAGATGCCCTGCCCACCGCCGAGCGGCGCGACCACGCTGGTGGTCTTGTGACCGATCTTCTTCAGGCCTTCGACGATCTCCGCCGGCACGCTGTCCTCGAGCTGGTAGACGCCTTCGTAGTGCAGGCCGCGTGGCATATCGATGGCTTCCTGAATGTCGCAGCCATAGTCGAGCATGTTGGTCAGCACACGGGTCTGACCGACCGGCTGGTACTGCCCGCCCATCACGCCGTACGGCATCAGCGCACGGCCGTTCCTGGTGACCAGCGCCGGGATGATGGTGTGCAGCGGACGCTTGCCCGGTGCGATGCAATTCGGATGTCCGGGCTGGATGCGGAAGCCGCCGGCGCGGTTCTGCAGCAGGACGCCGGTCTTGTTGGAGACGATCGCCGAGCCGAACGAATGCGCGATCGAATTGATGAACGAGCAGACGTTGCGATCCTTGTCGACCACCGTGATGTAGACCGTCGACGGATTCATCGGCGGCGCGACGTTCGGCAGTTCGAGCAGCCGGTCCATCCGGATGTTCTTGATGTGCCCTTCGGCGAATTCCCTGGCGAGGATACCGGCAACGTCGACATGCACGTGTTGGGGATCGCCGATATGCTGCTCGCGCATCATGTAGGCGATGCGCGCCGCTTCGGCCTCGAGATGGAAGCGCTCGATGCTGAGCGGCTTGAACTTGGTCAGGTCGAAGCGCGACAGGATGTTGAGCATGACCAGCATGGTGATGCCGGGGCCGTTCGGCGGGCACTGCCAGACGTCGTAGCCCTTGTACATCGTGCCGATCGGCGAGGTCGCCTCGGTCGAGTGCGCGGCGAAGTCCTCGAGCGTGTGCAGGCCGCCGATGCCGCGCAGCGTCTCGACCATGTCGGCGGCGATCTCGCCGCTATAGAAGGCGTCGCGGCCTTTTTGCGCGATCGCGCGCAGCGTCTTGCCGAGCTCGGGCTGGCGGATCACGTCGCCGGCGACCGCGGGCTTGCCGTGCGGCAACAGATAGCGCTCGGTGTTGGTGCCGTTCTTCAGCTTCTCGAAGCCGTTCTTCCAGTCGAAGGCGATACGGGGAGCGACCACGTAGCCCTCTTCGGCGGCCTTGATCGCGGGCTGCAGCAGCCGGTCGAAGCCGAACTTGCCGTGCTCCTTAAGGATCACGTCCCAGGCATCGACCGCGCCGGGAATGCTGACCGCATGTGCCGAGGTCAGCGGCACCGAATGGATCTTGCGCTCGAGATACCAGTCGGCGGTCGCCGCCATCGGCGCCCGGCCGCTGCCGTTATAGGCGGTGATCTTGCCTTCCCCCCTCGGCTG
>NZ_LFIQ01000119.1:186478-244032 GCF_001189245.1 Bradyrhizobium pachyrhizi
GTCGATTGCGGCTCAATGACGCCGAGCAGCGCGCAGGCTGCAACCGCCGCGTCGGCGGCCGTGCCGCCCTCGCGCATCACCTCGATGGCCGCGAGCGCCGCTTCCGGATGCGACGTCGCCACCATCGCGTTCTGGGCGTGGACCGTGGAACGGCCGGCGAAATGGAAATTCCTCATGACAGAGTGCTCGCTTGATCGTGATGGTCTGATGCGGCTGCGGCGGATGATGCCAAGTACATGACACACTCATCCCCGGCTGAGCAATGCCTGGCATGCCAGGGGAATTATCCCGACAATGCATGGCTTTGCGGGTTTCGCCGGGCTGGCCGGCCTGATAAACCCCGGCGATGCCCTTCAAGGTCGCCGCCTTCTACCAGTTCGCCGCGCTGCCGGACTTCCGTGCGCTGCGCGAGCCGCTGCGTACGTTCTGCGCCGGGCTCGATCTCAAGGGCAGCGTGCTGCTCGCCCATGAGGGCATCAACGGCACCATTGCCGGCACCGACCAAGGCATCGATGACTTCGTTGCGGAGCTCAGGCACGGAGCGCTGTTCGGCGGCCGCCTCGACAATCTCGAGCTGAAGTTCTCCGAAGCCGCGCAGATGCCATTCCGGCGGCTCAAGGTGCGGCTGAAGAAGGAGATCGTCACGCTCGGCGACACCACGGTCGATCCGACGCGGCAGGTCGGCACCTATGTCGATGCCGCCGACTGGAACGAGCTGATCGCCGCGCCTGACATCATGGTGCTCGATACCCGCAACGCGTTCGAGGTCGCGATGGGCACGTTCGAAGGCGCGGTGGATCCCAGGATCGCGAGCTTTGGACAATTCAAGGAATTTGCGGCGCGAAACCTCGATCCGGCCAAGCACCGCAGGATTGCGATGTTCTGCACCGGCGGCATCCGCTGCGAGAAGGCCAGCGCCTATCTGCTCGCGCAAGGCTTTGCCGAGGTCTATCACCTCAAGGGCGGCATCCTGAAATATCTCGAGGACGCCCCGCAGCAGGACAGCCGCTGGCGCGGCGACTGCTTTGTGTTCGACGAGCGTGTTGCGCTCGGCCACGGCCTGCGCGAGAGTGCGGGTGCGCTTTCGAGCGACGCGGAGCGCGAGAGTGCCCCCTGCGAGGCTGCCGTCCATGAATGACACGGCCAGGCTGAGCGAGCGGATCGATGCGTTGGAGGTTCGCCTGACCTATCAGGACGAGGCCATCGAGACGCTGAACCAGACCATCACGGCACAATGGAAGCAGATCGACGCGCTGACGCGCCAGATCGCCGAGTTGCGCGACCGGCTTCAGGAGGCCGAACGCCAGGCGCCCGGCCCCGGCAACGAGCGCCCACCGCACTATTGATCAGTGCCGCCGGACCGCGGCAGCACCGGCTACATGTTGCTCACCTGACGCATCGGCTTCGCGCCGCTGAAGAACAGGCTGGACAACCGCTGCACCATCGCCGTGGCGCGGCTGCCTTCGAGACCAGGGCGAACGCATAGCAGGCGCTTCTGCACCGGAAGCTCCGGAAGATAATAGTCCTTCGCCGAGATCAGCGAGGACGGGATCATCCGCTCGGGGCACGCCGTCAGGCCGTATCCGGCCCGTGCGGCTTCCAGCCGCAGCTGATGGTTCGGGCTCCTGAACACGATCTTGTACGAGATGTTGTGCTTGGTGAGCGTCCGGATCATCCAGTCGTCACCGGGCCAGGCCAGGATCGGGATCGGGGCGCCCGGCCGCAGCACAAAATCGCGCGATCGCACCCACACCGACCGCTCGTCGGCTTCGGCGGCGATCGTCACCTCGTCTTCGTTCTCCTGCGAAGGGTTGCTGTAGACGAACGCGATGTCGATGTAGCCGTCGATCAATCCCCTGATGACGGCCGGTGACATGTCGGCGTGCAGCAGAACGTCGGCGAGTGCATCGGATGGATGCAGCTTCAGGAACTCCTCGGCGAGCATCGTGCTGATTCCCAGCCGCAACGGCTGGGGTCCTTCGTGATTGCCGCCGAGCCGAAGCAGTTGATCGTTGGCTTCGAGGATGCGCCTCGCCTGCTGCACGGCGACCTTGCCAAGCTCCGTGGTCGTGGTGCCGTTTGCGGTTCTGACGAAGAGTGCGCCACCAATCAGGCTTTGCAGGCGCTTGACCTGCGAACTGATCGCCGGCTGGCTGAGGCCGAGACGCTCCCCGGCTTTCGACAGGCTGCCTGTCTCCGCGATCGCAACGACGGTGCGAACGATTTCAGTAGGAATATTCAAATGCTGACGCGGTCTATGCATCGCGAGCCCTCCAGTCTCAGCACGGGACGCAATTCCAATCTTCAGAGTATGTGATCAGGCTATACTAACATTTGGTTGCACTTTCGTTTAGCTACAATTACCGCCAAGGCACTGATATTGCAGGCCATATGTATTGTTACGTGCATTGCTCCGCATATCACGGTATCCCACAACTACATCTCCACACGCTGCAGCACCTCAACCGCGCCACACTCCGGGTTTTTGCGGATATCGCATCAAATATTCTGATCGCCCCATAACGTTTCACTGACCCGATAAGTCTGAATTGCGGCCGCTGATTCGTGAAAGCGTTTTCATAGTTTTCCTTAATCAAAGCCTCGCAACGTGACGTCGTAGTTGGCGTTTCGAGGTGTGTTGCAATGACCAGATTTTTTCGCTGCCGAAGCGGTGCGTCCGCCGTCGAATTCGCGCTGATGCTGCCGCTGTTTCTTGCCTTCATTTTCGGCATCATCGTCTTCGGCTCGTATCTCGCCATGGTGCATGGCGTTCAGCAACTCGCCGCCGAAGCGGCGCGGTCATCCATCGCGGGAATGACCGACACCGAACGCAACAGCCTCGCGACGAGCTACGTCACCGCCAACGCGTCGACCTATCCGTTGCTCGTCCCCGGCAATCTCACGGTCAATGCCGCGCCGTCTCCATCGAATGCCAACGTCTACGTCGTGACGGTCAACTACAACGCAGCCGGCAACTTCATCTACAAGCTGCCCTTCGTCCCCGCCCCGGCGAGCACGATCGTCCGCTCCGCGGCGATTCAGTACGGGGGATTCTAGGATGAGAGGCGTCCTCATGCTGATGCGGCGCTTCGGCGCCGACGAACGAGGAAACTTCGCGATGATCAGCGCCGGCCTGATGACGCTCCTGATCGGGTGCGCCGGGCTCGCCATCGATCTCGGCACGATCTTCGCCGACCGGCGCAAGACGCAGAGCACCGCCGATCTCGCCGCGATCGTCGCCGCCGCCAACCTGAACAATCCGGTCAACGCCGCCACCGCGACCGTGACGCAGAACAAGTACCCGGCCAGTGCGCTGGTCAAGGTCGAGACAGGAACCTACACCGCAAACAGCGCCATCGCGCCGCAGGCCCGTTTCGTGACCCCGGCGGTCGGCACTCCCAACGCAGCGCGGGTCACGCTGAACACCCAGACCCCGCTCTACTTCGCGCGGTACCTCACCGGCGCGAGCAGCTTCACCATCAAGACGACCGCCACCGCGACATCGACCGAAATGGCCTCGTTCGCGATCGGGTCGAGGCTGCTCTCGGTCAACGGCGGCGCGCTCAATGCGCTGCTCGGCTCGATGCTCGGCACCACGCTGTCGCTCTCGGTGATGGACTACAATGCGCTGATCAGCGCGAAGATCGACGCACTGGACTTCCTGTCGGCACTGGCGACCCGGGTCAACCTGACCGGCGTCACCTATAGCGACCTGCTGAGCAGCAACCTCAAGGTCGGCGACATCGTCGCGTCCGCGCTGACCACCCAGCAGATCACCAACGGCGCCAACGCGGCGACCACAGCGCTGTCGACGATCTCCCAGGGCGTCACCGGCTCCACCACCAAGATTTCGCCGGGCACGCTGGTCGACCTCGGTCCCTTCGCCAATCTCACGGTGGGGCAGAAACCCAAGGTCGGCGCCAGTGTTTCGGTGTTCGACCTGATTTCCACGGTGGCCCAGATCGCCAACGGCAACCATCAGATCGCTACCTCGATCAATCTCGGGCTGCCCGGCATCGCCAACGTCTCCGTGATCGCAACAATCGGCGAGCGCCCGGTCGGCTCGAGCTGGATCGCGATCGGCACCCAGGGTGTGAGCGTCCACACCGCGCAGACCAGGATCCTGGCAACGATCAATGTGCTCGGCTCCGGCACCGTGTCTGCGATCAATCTCCCGGTCTATGTCGAGGTCGCCTCGGGTACCGCGACGCTCAACGCTGTGTCCTGCGGCCACCCGAACATCAACACCTCGCAGGTGACGATCGGCGTGACGCCAGGGATCGTGGATGCATGGATCGGCAACGTCACGGTCGCCGACATGACCAACTTCACGACCAAGCCCAATCCGCCGCCGGCGACACTGGTCAACCTCGGTCTCGCCACCGTCACCGGCCTCGCGCATGCCGGCATGGGCAACACCACGCCGACCAATGTCAACTTCAGTTACAGCGACATCCAGTCGGGCACCAAGAAGACGGTGACGACAACCAACTTCCTTTCGTCGCTGACAGGAAGTCTGCTCGGCAACATCTCGCTGACCATCAATCTCGGCCCGCTCGGGCTGCCGATCCCGGGATTGGGGGCGCTCGTCATGAGCATCCTGAACGGCGTGACGAGTTCAGTCGATCAGGTGCTGGCCTCGCTGCTCGCGACGCTCGGCATCGGGCTCGGCCAGGTCGACGTTTGGGTGCTGGGCATTCGCTGCGATGGCGCCGTGCTGGTAAACTAAAGCATGATCCGGAAAATTGCGAAGCGGTTTTCCCTCGCGACAAACGCAAAGCGTTTGCGCGGAGATCACGCTCAAACAAGAAGCGAAAGCGCGACCATCGCGCTTGAGGGGACCGATCGCGACGGGCATCACATCGGGGTCAGGAGACTGCCGTGAGCACAACGATAAGATACAAGACCGACAGCCAACGAACGATCCTGCTGAAGCGCGGGACGATCTTCTTCCGCAACACCAGTGTCGGATGTCTTGTGCTCAACCTCTCGACCGGCGGCGCGGGGCTCGCCGTGGAAAGCGACGTCGCAATCCCGCTCGCGTTCGAGCTCGAGATCGAGAGCGAACCGATCCGGCGGCACTGCATCGTGGCCTGGCGCCTGGAGCGACGGCTCGGCGTGACCTTCGAATCTGACCGGATGCAGCGCCCCGCCGGCGGCCCCGTCTAGACTATCCCGGCGATCAAGGTATGCGGACGGGCCCGGTCGCTCCAAGCCATCGCTCCGCGGCGAATAGTTCGCCGCATGTTGAACTCATGCGGCATCGTGGTTAGCAGCCGGTGGGATATACCAGCTAATTGTCCCGATTGCCGTCGTGCTTCGACGGCGCCGGCTGCGTGGCGCTGACCGGATCGGAGGCCGGGAAGGTATCCTCGAGCCCCTCCTTCAGCCGGGTGCGAGCCTTGCGGTCGGCAGCCTGCGCCTCGTGCGGCTTCTCGGCATGCTTGTCGTGCGGGGCAGGATCGAATTTGTCGGCCATGTCGTCCCTCCATTCGGGGGGACAACGCGGCCACGCAAAAAGGGGTTCCAGAACCGCCTTGGCCCATTGCGCTGCAGCGTGTATCAGGGGCGCAAACTTTGACCTGATCAGGAACTATCCGCGTGCCCCAGGATCCCACCAAAAAGCCGCTCATCGACGTCCTGTCGGGCCATCGGCAGGCCGTGCCGCCGCTCTGGATGATGCGGCAGGCCGGCCGCTATCTGCCGGAATATCGCGAGCTGCGTGCCAAGGCCGGCGGCTTCCTCGATCTCTGCTTCACGCCCGAATTCGCCGCCGAGGTCACGCTGCAGCCGATCCGCCGGTTCAACTTCGACGCCGCGATCATCTTCTCCGACATCCTGGTAATCCCCTACGCGCTCGGCCGCTCGGTGCGCTTCGAGGCCGGCGAAGGACCCCGGCTCGATCCGCTGGCAACGCCCGGCGAGATCGCGACGCTGGCGGCCCATGCCAATTTCGACAAACTCGAGCCGGTGTTTGAAGCGTTGCGCCGCGTCCGTCGCGAACTCGCCCCCGAGATCGCGCTGATCGGCTTCTGCGGCGCGCCGTGGACGGTTGCGACCTACATGGTGGCCGGACAGGGCACGCCGGACCAGGCACCCGCGCGGATGCTTGCCTACCGCCATCCGGATGCGTTCGCCAGGATCATCGACGTGCTGATCGAGAACTCGATCCACTATCTGGTCGGCCAGTTGAAGGCCGGCGCCGACTGCCTGCAGATCTTCGACACCTGGGCCGGCGTGCTGCCGCCGCGCGAATTCGCCCGCTGGTCGATCGAGCCGACCCGGCGCATCGTGGCCGGAGTGCGCAAGCAGGTCCCCGATGCCAGGATCATCGGCTTCCCGCGCGGCGCGGCAGGCATGCTGCCGGCCTATGTCGAGCAAACCGGCGTCGATGCGGTCTCGATCGATTGGGCCACCGAGCCGTCAATGATCCGCGAGCGCGTGCAGAGCCGGGTCGCGGTGCAGGGCAATCTCGATCCGCTGGCCCTGATCGCCGGCGGCGCCGCGCTCGATCGCGCGGTGGACGATGTGCTGGAGAACTTCGGCAAGGGGCGGCTGATCTTCAATCTCGGCCACGGCATCCTCCCCGAAACGCCGATCGCCCATGTCGAGCAGATGGTCGCGAGGGTGCGCGCATATAAGGGCTGAGGCCTTGTAGCCCGGATACAGCGCAGCGCAATCCGGGTGCCTGTTGCGGTGTAGAAGGTCCCGGATTTCGCTCCGCTGCATCCGGGCTACGTCACTGCGAGTCTACCGCGCATCCTCCAAAATCATGTCGGACGCCTTCTCCGCGATCATGATTGTCGGCGCATTGGTATTGCCCGACATCAGGTCCGGCATGACGGACGCATCGACCACGCGCAGACCTTCGATGCCGCGCACCCTGAGCCGCTGGTCGACCACCGCGAGCGGATCGTTGCCCATCCGGCAGGTCGAGGTCGGATGATAGACCGTGCTGCCGGTGCGCCGGCAGAAATCGAGCAGGTCGTCGTCGCTGACCACCTTGGCGCCGGGATCGACCTCGCCCACTGAATAGGATTTCAGCGCCGGTGCGGCCAGGATCTTGCGCAGGATACGGATGCCGTCGATGAAGGCGCGGCGGTCGGTCTCGGTCGCCAGATAGTTGATGCGGATTTCCGGCGGCACGCCCGGGTCCGCGCTCCTGATCTTCAGCGAACCGCGGCTCTCCGGACGCAGCTGGCAGACCGAGGCCGTGAAGCCCGAGAACGGATGCAGCTTCTCGCCCATCTTGTCGGTCGAGAACGGCAGGAAGTGGATCTGGATGTCGGGCGAGGCCAGCCGCGGGCTGGTCTTGAAGAACGCGCCGGAGGTGCCGGCGGCGATCGTCAACGGTCCTTTGCGCAGCGCGGCGTAGCGGAGGCCCGCCATGACGCGGCGCACGGGATGATTGATGACGTCGTTCAGCGTGACGGTTTGCGCGCAGCGCGTGACGATGCGGACCTGCATGTGATCCTGCAGATCGTTGCCGACGCCGGGCGCATCGAGCACGATGTCGATGCCGTGCTGCTTCAACAGATCGGCGGGGCCGACGCCGGAGAGCTGCAACAATTGCGGCGAGTTGTACGCACCGCTCGATACCAGCACCTCCTTGCGCGCCTTGGCCTTGCGCAATTGCCCGTTCTGCTTGTAGGCGACGCCGCTCGCGCGCTTGCCGTCGAACAGGATGCGCTGCGCCAGCGCCGAGGTCTCGACATGAAGATTGCCGCGCGTCAGCGCCGGCCGCAGATAGGACCGCGCCGTCGAGGCGCGCCGGCCGCGCCGCGTCGTGGTCTGGAAGAAGCCCGCGCCCTCCTGGGTCGCGCCGTTGAAATCCGGATTGGTGGGAATGCCGACCTCGGCTGCGGCATGCACGAAGGCCTCCGACAGCGGATCATGATGCCGCCAATCCGACACCGGCAGCGGGCCTCCGGCGCCGTGATATTTGTCGCCGCCGCGCTGCTGATCCTCCGCCTTCCTGAAATAGGGCAGAACGTCGTCATGGCCCCAGCCGGCATTGCCGCGCTGTCGCCAGCGGTCGTAGTCCTCGTGCTGACCGCGCACATAGAGCAGGCCGTTGATCGAACTGGAGCCGCCGAGCACCTTGCCGCGCGGCTGGAACACCTGCCGGCCGTTGAGGCCGGGCTCGGGCTCGGTCTGGTACATCCAGTTGACGGATTTTTCCTTGAACAGCTTGCCGTAGCCGAGCGGGACATGGATCCAGATGTTGCTGTCCTTCGGTCCGGCCTCGAGCAGCAGCACCGAGTGCTTGCCGTCAGCGCTCAGCCGGTTGGCGAGCACGCAGCCGGCCGAGCCGGCGCCGACGATGACGTAATCATACTCCGCCGCATCGTTATTGTTGTTCACTGGTTTCCCCCGGAATTTCTTTCTTCCGGTGGTACAGACAAAGCGCCCGCTTGAAAAGACTAGGGCCCCGTTCCGATGGCATCGGCACGGGGCCCTAGATTCCTGTCTTGACGCGTTTTCTTCGCGCGAACCGGCATCCACTTCGCTCGAAAACGCGCTAGTGCCATGCGCGGAGGTTCTGGAGCAGTTGCCCGACAAGCATATTGAGCTCTTCGGCGCCGCCTGCGGCACCGAACACGTAACGGTCGGGCCGCACGATCACCGCCACGGCACCATGTTGCCGCATCCATTCGGCGAACAGCCCGTCGTGTTCGACCACGGTCAGGATACCGCCTCGATCGGCAGTTTCGCCCGATGCGGCGATGACGACGCGCTGGCCTGACAGACGCTGCCAGGCGGCAGCGGACGCATCCGACAGCCACGCCATCGGCTCCGCCGTCGTCGTCACGATCGCGAATTCCGGTTTCAGCAGATCGTCGAGCCGGCACGTCCGCCCATCTGCCGCGCGCACATGCGGCTGCACGAACAGCCGCCCGGCAAGCGCAGCATCGCGCGCGATCAGGCCGGAAACGAGATCGGGGATGAATTTCTGCCTGATGGTTTCGGCCTTGCCGGCCTTCAGGTCGGCGCGCAGCCGCACGTCACGTTCGACGGCGGCCACCGGATCGAGCTCGCCGATGATCTTGCCGAACTCCTTGGCGCTGGCGACGACGGCGCGGACATGCGGCTTGCGCTCGATCTCGTAACTGTCGAGCAGCGCACCGCCCGCGTCGCCGCGAAGAACCAGCCTCAACTTCCAGGCCAGGTTCACCGCATCGCGGATACCGGCGCACAGTCCCTGCCCGAGGAACGGCGGCGTCTGGTGCACGGCATCGCCCATCAGCAGCACGCGGCGGTCGCGCCAGCGCTGGCCGAGCAGCGCGTGAAAGCGATAGACCGCCGAGCGCCAGATCGTGAGGTCGGAGATATCGGTGAAACCCCTGAGCAGCTTCACGACGTTGTCGGGCGCGCCGGCCGCCTCGGGGTCCTCGCCGGGCAGCAACTTGATCTCCCAGCGCCGCAAATTGCGCGGGCCCGGCACGAAGGTGCCGGGACGCGACGGCCAGCAATACTGAAAGCTCCTGGCCGGCCGCTTGGCGGGATCGCTGGTCAGCGTGTCCACCACCATCCACCATTCATCGAAGGCGAGGTCGTCGAGGCCGATGCCGAGTTGCTTGCGGACGAAGCTGTTGGCGCCGTCGCAGCCGACCAGATAGCGCGCCCGGATCAAGACCTCCTCGCCGGACTCGCGACGCGCCGTCAGCATCACCGCGCCATCGTCCTGCTGCAGCGCCACGCCCGTGGCCGCAAGGAAAATGTCGGCATGCGGATAGTCGGCGAGCTTGTCGCGCAGCGCCTGCTCGACGTCCGGCTGCACGAAGGTCACGTTCGGAATCCAACCAAGCGGAAACGGCGGCGGCATCGGGTCGAAGATCTTGATGACCTCGCCGTCGACGCCGAGATAGTGCGAGCCGTTATGCGGGGCGATCGCCTGCTCCATGAAATCGCCGAGTCCGATCGCCTGCAGCACGCGCAGCGCCTCGTGATCGAGCGTGATGGCGCGCGGCTTGTCGTAGATGTCAGCAACGCGCTCGACGACGGCGACCCTCAAGCCGGATTTCGCGAGCAGATTGGCGAAGATGGCACCGACCGGCCCGAGGCCGACGATGGCCACGTCATGGATGGGATTATCGGCTGGCAATGACATGCTACTTCGCGAGGTAGCTCTCGAGCGTCAGCGGTTTCGGCTTCACCTGCGGCTCGCGGATCGCGACACCTTCGAACGGCGTCGCCTCCTCGAACCAGGCCTGCCGCGCCGGCAGCCCCCACGGGAACGAAATCGTGTGGTCGGACGGATCCCAGCCGACCGGCGCGTTCTCGATGTCCATGATCTGGTAGTGCGTGTTGAACAGCTCGACGCGATGCCCGTCGGGATCGCGCATGTAGACATACATCGCGTGTCCCGGGCCATGGCGCCCGGGGCCGCGTTCGACGGCCGCGCCATAGCCGAGCTCGCCGGCGACATCGCAGGCGTTGAGCAGATGATGAACTTCGGGCGCGAGAAATGCGAAATGATGCAGCCGCGGTCCGGCACCGTTGAAGAACACGATGTCGTGCGGATTGCCCTTGCGCTGCAGGAACACGCCTCGCAGGTCGAAGGTATCAGCGGGCGCGATATATTCGCTGAGCCGGAAGCCTGCCGCGGTGTAGAACTCGCACGCCTTGCGCACCTCCGGCGTCAGCACCTGGTAGTGATCGAGCCGCAGCGCCGAGCCGCCGGCATGGCGGGTGAATTTGGTGATCATGCGCGGCTCGACCGGCATGGTCGCGCAGAACTCCAGCGGCGTGCCGGCCGGATCGGTCGCATGCAGGGTGCGACCCTGATGCCGCACCTCGGCCCAGGCGGCCCGGCATCCCTGCGCTTCGAAGAAGGCCTTGAGCCGGTCGAGGTCACCGTCCAGAAAGACCCGCAGGCCCAGCCGCGCGCAGGCGGCGCCCTCGCCTTTGCGCAATACAAGGCTGTGATGACAGGCCTCCTCGACGCCGCGGAAATAGAGCGCATCGCCCTCCTCCGCGGTCAGGATCAGCCCGATCACCTTTTCGTAGAACTGCCGGCTCTCCGCGAGATCACGGACGGTCAGGACGACATGGCTGGCTCGCGTGATACGGAACCCGGGATCGTGGTTCGTCGTCGGGAGGCTCATGCGCACCTTCTGGTTTTTGCCTTGCCGTTCGCGGGAACCCGACTCATTGCGAAAAACCCGCGGTGGATCAAGCAGCGCGGCGTCAGGCCGGCTTTGCCGCTCCGTGACCTCGCGTCACGCATTTGTATCGATTTGTTAGCAATGCCGGCCGGTGGAACCCAAGCGGGGGGCCGCCGCGGCACGGTCCGTTCCAATAGTTCATAGTTTGTCAAAGGTTTGCAGAGAATTCTTCGCCACTGCGCCATGGCCAAACCGGGCAGGCAACGTAGTGATGCGTACCCATCTGAGATCATATTTCGCGACCCTGTTCGCGGGCGACCTCGCGGCCTTCGGTGCACCACCGGCGGATGAAGCGCTTGTCGGCCACATCCGCGCCGAACAGGTCTCGCTGGTGCTCGGCTATTCCTTCGGCATCATGCTGGCCAACGCCTGCAACGCGCTGGTGCTCGCGATTGCGCTGTGGCAATCGCCGGACTGGGCCTTTGCGCTGGTGTGGGCGGCCGCGGTGGGCAGCGCGGCGCTGTTCTTCGGCCTGCAGGCGCGGGCATCGCGCCGCATCGCCAAGCCGCAATTCGTGTCGCGCCGGACCATGTACCGGCTGGTGCGCAATGCGCTGGCGCTCGGGACGGCCTGGGGCGTCGTCCCCGTCGCCTTCTTCGCGAACGCATCGAGCGGCGCCCAGCTCGTCATCACCTGCCTGTGCGCCGGAATGCTGGCCGGCGGCGCCTTCGCGTTCTCCACCATCCCGATCGCCGCGATTGCGTTCACCGCGCCGATCTTCGTCGGCACCGCGATCTGCCTCGGCCGGGACGGCGATTTCGTCTACCTCCTGATGGCCGTGCTGGTGCTGGTCTACGGTTCGGTGCTGCTGCGCGGCGTGTTCGTCAACGCGTTCGAGTTCAGGCGCCGGATCATCGCCCAGCACGAGGCCGAACGGACGGTGAGGCAGGATCCGCTGACGCATCTGCCGAACCGCGTCGCCTTCAATGAAGCGCTCAACGGTGCACTGAACCGGCTGGCGCGGTCGGGCGAGGAATTCGCGGTGCTGCTGCTCGATCTCGATCGCTTCAAGGAGGTCAACGACAGGTTCGGCCATCCGGCGGGCGACGAGTTCCTGGTGCAGGTGGCGGCCCGGTTGCAACGCTGCACCCGCGCGGCCGAACATGTCGCACGGATCGGCGGCGACGAGTTCGCGCTCATCATGTCGAATCTGACGAGGCCCGAGGAGGCGCTGGCGATCGCCGAACGGTTCGTCGCGGCCTTTGCCGACCCGTTCCCGATCGACGGGCTGGAGGTCAACCGCACCATCAGCATCGGCATCGTGCTCGCGCCCCGGGACGGCAGCACGTCCCACGACCTGCTCAAGCATGTCGACATCGCGCTTTACCGGGCGAAGAAATCCGCCCCCGGCACCATCTGCTTCTTCGAGGCCAGCGACGACCGGTCGGCGCGCGACCGCCGCGCCTTGCAGCGGGATCTCGAGCACGCGATCGAGGCGGACGAGCTGTTTCTGGTCTACCAGCCGTTCCTCGACATCCGCAAAGGCCGCGTCACCGGCTTCGAGGCACTGTTGCGATGGCAGCATCCGACGCGCGGCCTGATCCCGCCGTCCGTCTTCATCCCGATCGCCGAGGAGAGCGGACTGATCCACCAGCTCGGCGAGTGGGTGATCCGCCGCGCCTGCACGATGCTGTCGCGCTGGCCGGACGACATCCGGATCGCGGTCAATTTCTCCGCGGTCCAGTTCCAGAACGTCGGCATCCTGCAGACGATCGTCGACGCGCTGGCCGAGGCGAATGTCGCGCCGAGCCGTCTCGAGATCGAGATCACCGAGTCGATGCTGATCTCGAAATACGGATCGGCGCCCGCGATCCTGCACGCGCTGCTCGAGCTCGGCCTGACGGTGGCGCTCGACGATTTCGGCACCGGCTTCTCGTCGCTGACCTATCTGCGCAAGCTGCCGTTCAGCCGCATCAAGATCGATCAATCCTTCATCCGGGACATGCTGACCCAGCCGGACTGCGCCGCGATCGTCAAATCGGTGATCGGCCTCGCGCAGGAGCTGCAGATCGGCGTCGTGGCCGAAGGCGTCGAGACCGCGGATCAGCTCGAATATCTGCGCCAGACCAGCTGCGACGAGGTCCAGGGCTATCTGATCGGGCGGCCGATGTCAGGCAGCGAGATTTCCGCACTGCTCGATCACGATCCGCAGCACTCGGTGCACGCGGCGTAGCCCTGATCGGACGCCGCCCGAGCGCCGCTCGGTTGGGTCAGAGCGCGTCCGACCGATGCAGGGTATCGACCGTGATGGTGCCGCGGGCACGCGAGACGCAGGCGCAGATCTTGCGGCTCTCCTGCTTCTGATGCTCACTGAAGAAGACGTCGCGATGGTCGATCTCGCCGTCGACATCGACCACGTCGAGTGCGCAGACCCCGCATTCGCCGCGCCGGCAGTCGCTCATCACCTCATGACCGGCTTCGTTGAGCACGTCCAGCATCGACCCGTCGCGCGGGATGACGAACTCGGTCCCCAGTTCGGTCCCTTGGCCCCTGAGCCGCACGCGGAACGGCTCGGTCGGCAGCAGCCCGCTCGATCCAAAGGTCTCGTAGCGCAAATCGGAGAGCGGGCGACCTGATGCCTCCCAGGCGCGCCGCGCCGCGTCCAGCATCCGCATCGGGCCACAGAACAGCGTCATCATATCCTGCGGCAGCGCCGCAAAGACGCCGCCGAGGTCGAGCCGCCTGCCTTCGTCGCCGGCATGAACGGAGAGGCGGTCGCCGAGCGCACGCTCGAGCGTATCGAGATAGACCGCATCGCCGCGCGCGCACGGCATAGTGCAGCGTCACGCCGGCGTCGCGGCGGGTCAGCACCTGTGCCGCACCGACGATCGGCGTGATGCCGATGCCGCCCGCGATCAGGCAATAGTGCCGCCGCGTCCAGTCGAGTTGCACCAGCGAGGCGGGCTGCGTGATGTTGAGCCGCGCCCCCGGCGCGAGCGACCACATGTAGCGCGAGCCGCCGCGGGAATCCGCTGCGTGCCGAACTGCGATCCGGTAGCCCTGCGGATCGACTTCGCCGACCAGCGAATAGGACCGCGTCTGCGGCTGGCCTTCGATGGTGACGCCGACATCGATATGGCTGCCGACGGGATAGGGCGCACCCGCGGCGCCGCCCAGGGAGAGCTGGCGACGACGTGGCGCGATTTTCCGCGACGATGGGAGAAGCAGCTAGGCCGCTCTGGAGGCGGTCAGCGGATCGAAAGCTGGAATCTGCAAGCGCCTGCGCGATTTGCCGGAGGCGCCGGCGCGCGGCCTACGAGTTCGACGCCGCGCGGGTCGAAGCCGACTGAACATCCTTGATGTTGATCACCACGGCGATGCGCTTGATCGTGCCGCTGCGATAAGCCTGCAGGAACTTGTCGTAGTGCTTGACCGAGATGCAGCCGTTGGAGTCGCCGTTCGGCCCGAGCATGTAGCTGTGGACCAAGAGGCCGACGCGCCCGAACGTGTCGCTGCCATCGACCGGCGTCATGCGCAGCGCGGGCACGCCGTGGAACAGCTTTTCACGCGGCTTCATCTCATAGATGCCGGGCGGCGTCGCGCCTGCGTTGCGGGCATTCACGTGCGCCGGGTCGTCGAGCAGATTGCCGAGGCCTGAATGCGCCTCGAACTTGGTGCCGTCGGGCATGTACACGATGCGGCCGGTGATGTCGTAGACCGCCGTCGTGCTGTCATAACCGAGCTTGCCGAGATCGGGACTCGGACCGGACAACAATCCGTCATTCGGATCGAGCGAGGCCAGCTGCAGCTTGCCCGGCATCATATCGGCGATCTTCTGCAGGAATGTCCGGTTGTCGCCCTGCTGCACCGGCGCCTGCGGCGGTGGCGGCTGATCGTTACGCGCAAGCAGATTGGCCTCGGCCGGCCGCGACCGCGGCATCGGCACGGAGGACGTCGTCGCTGCGGTCGTGGCAGCGACGGACGCCGTTGCCGACTGGCTGGTCGGCAGTTCGGTCTGCGTGTCGCGTAGCTGGCCGGCCAGCGCGTCCTCGATCTGGCCGAACTCGGAATTGAAATCGCCGCGGCTCGAACGGAACCCGCGGCGCAGTGGATAATAGAGTGAGGCCGAATTGATCGTGGAGCGCGAGCCGAAGCGATCGTCGAAGTTCAGCGAGGCTGAGGTGTTGGCGAGCGCCGGACCGTGAAGCCATGCGGTGGGGTCGATGCCGACCATCCAGGCGGCAAGGCCAGACGACAGGGCAAGCGCGCTCACGGCAAACGCCGTGCTGCCCACCAGTGACATGCCGCGGCTCGACTTACGCCGGGCAGCTTTCGTCGTTCGTTGACCCATCAATCCCCAAGTTCGGTGCTCTGGGGCCTGTTACCCGGCCCACCGGGATTCACCGATCACTCATCATATCAGGGAATTAGAGTAAGGCATAATCGAGACAAAGCGGACAACGAGAGGATTTTTAAACGTTTTTCGGATGGAAAGTGCCAGAGAATCAGCCTTGGGCGGGCTGAATTGACCGAAAAGGTCCCGATTCGGGACGATTTCGACGGCTCAGGCGATCTTTTCCTCCCAGAGGGTGAGCACCGGGACCGGCTTCCCGATGGCGTAACCCTGGGCGTAATCGACCCCGATCTGGCGCAGCTCGTCCAGGATCGCGAGGTTCTCGACGAACTCCGCGACCACCTGCTTCTGCATGATCTTCGCGGTCTTGGTGATCATCTCGACCATCGCCCGATCGACCTTGCTGTTCAGTATCTCCTTCACGAACGAACCGTCGATCTTGATGATGTCGACCGGCAGGTGCTTCAGATAGGCGATCGAGGACATGCCGGTGCCGAAATCGTCGAGCGAGAAGCTGCAGCCGATCTCGCGCAGCCGCGCGATGAACTTCTGCGCCTCGTCGAGGTTCGAGATTGCGCTGGTCTCGGTGATCTCGAAACACACCGATGCCGGCGAAACGTCAAGTTGCGCGAACAGCCCGGCGACGAAGTCGACGAAGTCGCTGTCGCCGATGGTGGCGCCGGACAAATTGATGGCGTAGCTCGCAATCTTGCGCGGCTGGTGCTTGCGCTCGGCGATGATCTCGAAGGCGCGGCGAACCACCCAGCGGTCGATCAGCGGCATCAGCCCGTAGCGTTCGGCGGCGGGCAGGAAACTGCCGGGCGGCACCAGCGCGCCGTTCTCGTCGCGCAGGCGCAGCAAGAGCTCGCGCCGGTCGTTGCCTTTCAGCGCGCCGTTCACCGGGCGGATCTCCTGCTCGTAGAGGCAGAAGCGTCCTTCGTCCAATCCCTTGCGAATGCGATTGACCCAGCTCATCTCGGCAACGCGCACGGCCATGCCGGTGTCGGACGGGCGGTGCTCCTGGACGCGGTTGCGTCCCTTGTCCTTGGCAAGGAAACAGGCAACGTCGGCAAGCCGCAACGCGTCCTGCACGCCGGCGCTGTCGGCCAGCCCGACCAGGCCGATGCTCGCGCTGATCCGGAAGCTCGACCCCTCATAAACGAAGTTCGACTGCTCGATCACCGCCCTGATCCGCTCCGCGACGTCGGCAGCGACGTCGTGCGTCGCGGAGCCGTCGTCACGCAGCAGAATGCCGAACTCGTCGCCGCCAAGACGCGCGACGAGGCCGCTGCTGCCGACTTCGGTTGCAAGCAGCCTCGCCACCTGCTTCAGCAACCGGTCGCCCGCCATATGGCCGCAGGTGTCGTTGACGATCTTGAACTGATCGAGATCGATCAGCATCAGGTCGGCGCCGATGGCCGGCGAGCCCGACATCGCCTTGTGCAGTTCGAACTCGAACTGCCGCCGGTTGGCAAGGCCGGTCAGCGCGTCATGCGAGGCAGCCCACGCCAATTCCTCGACCAGCCGCCGCTCGGCAGTCATGTCGTGAATGATCATGACTCGGCCCGCCGGTTCTCCGGCATGCACGATCGGGGTCTCGACCACCGAGACCGGCACGCTGGAGTGGTCCGGCCGCACCAGGAGCTGCGGCCGGCTTTCGTCGGCGGCGTCGAACGATCCGCGCACCGGCTGTTCGGCAATGTTGAACAGCGACGCCAGCGACCGTCCCGTCACCTCCTGCCCTGCCGCCATGAGCCGCTGCGCGGCGGCGTTCACGTAGTCGACCCGATCGTCCTGCGTCGTCACGATGACGGCATCGCCGATCGACGCCAGCGTGAGCTGGGCGCGCTCCTTCTCGACCGCGAGCGCGGTCTCGGCAAGCCAGCGCCGCCACAGCATCCGCCTCGTGTGGACCAGCACGATGCCGGCAAGGCAAGCCGCGATCACGAGGTTGACCAGCAGCAGCAGCGCGGAGACCTGCCGCGACGCCTTGCCGAGATGATCGGAGAAATCGACGGCGAGCGTGCTCAGCGCGGCGTCGACCATACCGATCCGTTCGGCCCAATGCCGGATGGTCGCAGCCGACGGGTCGTGCAGCGCGACGTCGCTCGCGGCCTCGTTCCGGATTTCAATCAGCTGATCGAGCAACGCATCCGAATTGCGCCATGCCGTCACCGCGCCCGCCACGTGGTGCATTGTGCGGAAGTATTTGAACAGCCAGATCAGGCCGCCGATGTCGTCATCATGATTACCTGCCCTGGCGAAGCCGGCGCTCGCCACCGCGTCATTGTCGCCAGGCGCCTCCAGGGCGCGCCGCGCCGTACGATCGGCCAGCGGCACCGCGATCGCGGCATCGAACTTCTGCAGATAGAGCGGCGCGCCTGTGCTGACATAGGTCTGCAGGTAGTGGATGGCGTCCTTCTGCCCCTTCGACCACATGCTTTCGCCGGCCACATAGGCCCTGACCGCCGACATCACCTGCAGGCTGCCCACCGACAGGCCGCCGAGCAGCAGCACGATGGCCAGCAGCGGCCCCACCACCCGCCACAATGACCAGCTTCGAAACGAAAAGAACATGCCCAATGCGCCCCGACCCTGAAATTTATCGGGTAGCCTAGGAACGGTGACTTAACCTCACGTTGCAAAACGGGATGAGTTTGAAACGACTTGGCAGCAGCGCAATTGCGTCAAACTTTACGCAACGGCCGCGACGCTCAAGGACGCAGCGTCGGCGACGTGTTCGGCGCGGGCGCCTGCTCCATCTCGGCCACCTCGGGCAGCTTGTCGGCGTGAACGGCCAACGGCGTGCCGATCCAGAGCGGATCGTCGTGGTGGTCGCGGCGCGGATTGGTGGTGTTGGGATGGACCAGGATGCTCAGGCTGCCATGGTTCAGCATCAGCCACGGCACCAGCGTCGGAAACAGTTCTGCCGCAAACGCCACCTGATACATCGCCTGATCGTGCGGGCCGACCTTGACATCGTGCCAGCGCCCGAGCGTGACCAGGAAGCGCTCGCCGATCCAGTTGCGCAGCCGCTCCGCCTCATCCCGGCTGGTCGCGGGGTCGTAATAGACATGAGCGTGATAGCTCGCGATCTCGCCGATCGTCCGTGGCGCGCCCGTCATCTCAGCTCTCCTTCTGACCGGTCATTTGCGCCGCAGCACACTGAACTGGAACGACTGCGTCGCGCCCCAGGGCGTGACGTGCCGGTGCGCCTCATGCGCGATCAACTCGAATGCCGGACCAATGGTCCTGCTGAGCGTCACGGGATCATAGCGCTGCACCGGCAGGCCGCTGCACTTCTCCGGGCCGTCCAGCGCAAAGGTGCCGATCACGGCGTGGCCATCTGCTTTGACGCCGCGATGCAGCCGGTCGAGATAGGCCGCGCGGTCTGGTTCCTCGACCAGGAAGTGGAACGCCGCACGATCGTGCCAGATGTCGAAGGCCTGCTCCGGCTGCCAGACCGTCGCGTCACCTACGATCCAGCGCACCGCGTCAGCTGCTGCGCCGATCCGCTCCCGCGCGCTCGCCAGCGCCGCCTCGGAGAGATCGAGCAGGGTCACATCATGAAAGCCGCTCGCCAGCAGCGCATCGACAAGTCGCGAAGCTCCGCTGCCGATGTCGACGATCGAGGCGTCGCGGCCGGGCGCAACCGATTCGATCAGGCGCAGCGAGGGCTGCGGATCGGCCTGCGACCAGCTCACCTGCTGCTCGCGCTTGGTCAGATAGACGGTCTGCCAATGCGATTGGCGATCAGAAGCAATCATGGCGATAGGTCCCGAAAGCGGCGCCAGCAACCCGCGTTGCGCACGATTAACCATGAGCTAGGCGCGGACGTTTCCCGCGTCAACCCGCAGCAGCCGACGCGCCAGCCTTGCAGCAGCAAATGCCGCATTTGATTTGCGGCATTTTCAGACTAACCTGACCGACAGGTTGAGATCGGGGCGCCCGGGGGATGGCCAACTTCGGCTGGACACGCGTCAACAAGCCTGCACAAGCGGAGGACGCCGCCAGCGACTTGCGCGGCCTCAGCGATCCGGCGGCGTTTCTCGCCGCGCTCGACAAGGTGGTCCCGCGCTATCTCGATCTCGCCGACAATGGCGTGCTGGTCTATCCGGCCTGCAAACGCAAGTCCGGCGATCTGCTCGGCGACATCAGTGCGATCTGGGAGCACACGCGGCTTGAAGCGATGCGCTATGTCCCGATGGTGCCTCGGCAGGACATCTCGCTGCTGGTCGATCCGGCCCGCCAGGCGGAGATGATCGATGCTTTCCTGCGCCAGCGCGCACACGACAAGACCGTCGTCGATTTCACCGGCACCGCGATCGAAGACTACGGGATCGCGATCTACGCTGGCTTGAACTGGCTGAACCATTGCGGCGCCCTCGTGGGTGCCGATCCGCAAAAGTTCTCCGGCACATTGCGGAGCTTCCGCAGGGTCATGGTGGTCGCCCAACAGTGGTGGGCGATCGACGGCGCGGCCGAGCGCTGTCGGCAACTGCTCGAAGCGCGCGAACGGCCGCCGCTGGTGTTCTTCCTGCTGTGGGCCGAATGCACCAATTTGGCGCGGGAGATCGCGATCGCTGCGGCCGGTCCGAATGCAACCGAGGACACCATCTCGCGGATGCGCGCGGCCGAAGATCCGGAACAGCTGACCTAGGAAGCCGGCGGAGCCCGGCCGTCAGGCGACAGGGTCCCCGTCGGCGGACGCCAGCTGCAATTCCTTGGACTTGCGCGAGATCAGGCGGGCCAGCTCGCTCTGCTTGTAGGTCTCGACGAACTTGATGGCGAAGCCGTTCGGCAGATGCCGGACCACTCGCCCGACGCAGGCGCCGATCGCCAGCGGCATGCCGATCGGCGGCTGCGCCTCGGAGGAGACGGCCGCGCCGGACAGCGACATATCGATGATAAAGCAGCTCTGCATGGTGCCGTCCGCCAGCGTCAGCATGGCATGCGGCGCGACGGGAGCGAAACGCGGGTTGTTGCGCGCCTCGCGGATGCTCGGATCCTTTTGCTTCTTCTCGATCCAGGTCAGCTTGTCGGCGAACTTCTCACGCATGGCATGCGTCATCTCGAGCTCGAGCAGGAAGCTGCCGCCCATCGTGTCGGTGATGCAGCCGTCGAACTTGCCGAACTCCTCGAAATACGAAGTCAGCCGGTCGCCGACCTTGCCGACGACGGGCACGTCCACGATCATCCGGAACGGCGAGACGCGCGTGGTGCGGCAGGCGAAGGTGCGCAATTTGCCCTGGGCATCGTACCAGTTCGGCAACGTGTAGCTGCCGTTGACGGTGATCTTGACCGCGCGTTGCTTGAGAAACTTTTCGACGGACACGACTGAACCTCGCCCGAGGCGATGTGAATGTACGGAGGTCGGGATTGACCGGCTTCACTGCCGGTCCGGTGGTGGGGAAGTCTGCTACCGACGCGATGGTAGCGGGGAGCTGCGGCACGCATCCCAGCGCGTGGCGGAATGGTCTTGGCGCGATGGTCCTGGCGCGCAGGCGTACAGCCATACCGTCGAAAAACTAGGAAAAAGTTAAACCGGGGCGGAGCGCCGGCGGCGCACTCTATGGCGCAACCGTTGCGCGGCGGTTTATTTTGAGAACCGTACAACTACCGGGAGAGTTGCTGTCCGGTAATGCAATCGCGCCGTGCTCCAAACCGCCTGCCTCGGCTGTCGGCCGGGTGCTAGCCTTGGCCGAAATCAGACCGGACCCCCTCATATGCCAAACCTGTCAAACAAACCGCTTGCCGACGGCAAGATCCTGCAAGACGTCGTCGACGGCGTCGGCGTCATCACCTTCAACAATCCCGACAAGCGCAATGCGATGTCGCTGGAGATGTGGGAGGGGCTCGGCGAGGCGCTGACGGCGTTGCGCGACGATCCGGGCGTCCGCGTCGTGATCCTGGTTGGCGCCGGCGACAAGGCCTTCGTATCGGGCGCCGATATCAGCCAGTTCGAGAAGACCAGGCACAACGCCGAGGCCTCCGAGGAATATTCACGGCGCAGCGCCGCCCAGCGCGCCCTGCTCGCCGACTATCCGAAGCCGACCATCGCCTGCATCCGCGGCTTCTGCCTTGGCGGCGGCATGCAGGTCGCGATGCTGACCGATATCCGCATCTCCGGCGCCAGCGGCCAGTTCGGCATTCCCGCCGCCAAGCTCGGCATCGCCTATGGCTATGACGGGCTGCGCCACCTGGTGTCGCTGGTCGGCCCGTCCTGGGCGCGGCTGATCATGTATACCGGCATGCGGATCGATTCCGCCGAGGCGCTGCGGATCGGCCTCGTCGATCGCGTGCTGCCGGACGCCGAGCTCTGGGACGCGACCATGGAGATCGCGCGCACCATTTCCGGCAACGCGCCGCTGGCGATCAAGGCCGCCAAGATCACCATTGCGCAGGTGCTGAAGGATCCAGCCGACCGCGACATGGCCGCGATCAAGCAGGTCGGCATCGAATGCATGGATAGCGCGGACTTCCGCGAAGGCCGCAGCGCCTTCATGGAAAAGCGCGAGCCGCAGTTCAAGGGCCGCTAACGGCGTCCCCATCCTCACCTGTCATCGCCCGGTTCAACCGGGCGATCCTGAACGCCGCGGCCATCGGCTCAAGCACGACTCGCCTCTGGAATACCGGATTACCCGCATGCGCAGGCGATGACACCGGATGGCTACTGTGATATTTCTGTATAACGGAATAATACCGCCGATTTGCCCGACGCGCCAGGCTGCCTGGTCGAACGCCGGCCGCCGGCGGCTACTTTGCATGGGGTTGTTTTCGATATTTTGGCAGTTTGCTCGCGATTGAACCTGCCCGCTACTTCTTCTCGCTGACCGGCACCGTGTAGTTCAGGATCAACCGCCCGCCGTCGGGATAGATGGTCTGGCCGGTGATGTAGGAGGCATCGTCGCTGGCCAGGAATGCCACGACGGAGGCGACCTCGCTCGGCTCGCCACAGCGGCCGGCCGGCGTCCGCGACAGCACGCTGCGCCGCGCGTCCTCCGAGGAGAAGATCGCCGTCGCCACCATCTCGGTCAGGATCGTGCCGGGTCCGACCGCCACGACGCGAATGCCGTGCGGCGCCAGCGCCACGGCGGCGACCGAGGTGAGCTGCTTCATCGCGCCCTTGGACATCGCATAGGTCGCGAGCGAGGGGATCGCGAGCAGCGCGTTGACCGAGGACATGTTGACGACGACGCCGCCACCGCCCTGCGCGATCATCTGGCGCGCCGCGGCCTGGACGCCGAAGAACGCGCCCTTGAGGTTGATGCCCATCACGTCGTCGAATTCGGCCTCGCTGATGTCGAGGAAGTCGCGGTTGCGCGCGACGCCGGCATTGTTGACCATGACGTCGAGCCGGCCGAACTCCTTCACCGCGGTCGCGACAATGCGATCGACATCGGCGCGCTTGCTGACGTCGGCCTCGACCGCCCGCAACTGATCGATATGTCCGAGGTCCTGGGCGGTGTGGACAAGCCCTGCAGCGTCGACATCCGAGATGACGACCCTGGCGCCGTCGGACAGGAAGCGCGCCGCGCAGGCCTTGCCGATGCCGCGTGCCGCTCCGGTGATGGCGACGACCTTGCCGGAATTCTTCATGGGAGTGCCTCCAGAACAAACTGTTCATGGAGCAATAGCGCATTGCGCGTCGGCAGGGAACGCGGCGGATTCTCCGGGCGAGACCTCAGGGACTTGATGCGCGCGAGAATCCGGTCGGCCTCGGTACGCCAGTCGGCGCTGCGGGCGAAGTCCGGCGTTCCCTTGGCTCCGAACACGCCCTCATCGGCAAGATCGGCGATCCAGCCCTGGCGCTCGGCGGTGCCCGAGGCAGACCACGGCGTCAGCCCGGCCTCGCGCACGGTCTCCGCCACCTCGCGCACCTCCTCGGCGCGCCGCCGGCCGTGCTCGATCACTCGCTGAAAGAAATAGGCGCCCTGCTTCTCCCAGTCGATCGACGGAAAGGTTTCCTTGAGCGAGGCGAGCACCGCATCCTCGACGCCATAGGCGCGTGCGGTGGTGAAGCTCTCGATCACCATGGCCTCCAGCCCCTTGATCATGATGCAGCGGCACATCTTGACCGCCGAGGAGACGCCAAGCTCGTCACTTGCGACCTTCGCCGCAAAGCCGAGCGCGAACAGCTGCGGCGCGAGCTCCCGCGCGCCTTGGCCGCCGAGCAGCAGCGGCACCTTGATCCGGTACGGCGGCAGCGAGGTCATCACCGCGCCCTCGACATAGCGGCCACCGGCGCCGTCGATGTGCGCCGCCGCGCGCCGCTTGGCGCCGGGCGAGGCCGAGTTGAAGTCGAGAAACCAAGCGCCGTTGCGGATTGCGGGCGCGCAGGCCGCGGCCACCGGCACCGCCTGGCTCGCCGTCACCGCCGAGATGATGAAATCGGCCCGCGCCGCGAGATCGGCATGGGATTGTGCGAGCTCGACGCCGATCTCGGCCGCGTGTGCGCGCAGCGCCGCGCCCTGCCCGCGGTCAAGCTTGATGTCGTAGGCCGAAACCCTCACGCCCTGCTGGCGCAGATCCTCGGCAAGGATGCGGCCGACCTCGCCATAGCCCAGCATGCCGATTTGCCATTGCCTCGGATCGCCGGAGATTGTCATCAGTTCAAGTCCCGTGTTGTGTCGTCGAACAGCTCGTCGACCGTGACGTGCCGGGGGATCAACGCCTGCTGCGCGCAATAGTCGATCATCAGCTCGAGCGGCTTGCGGTTCGCCGCAACGCCGAACGGCAGCAGGTCCGGCATGCCGGGTGGTCCGGCCTCTTCCTTGCCGCGCTTGAGGAGATCGTACAGGCTCAGCACCACGTCCGGCCGCGACGCCGCAAGCCGCGATGTCACCACCACCAGATGATTGACCGGCACCACGCCGTGCCGCGCATACCACCGCGCCGCCTCTGCGGCCGGATCGGCGAACAATGGCTTGAATGCCGGATCGCTGGAGGTCTCGCCGAGCACGGCGTCGAGTTCGCCGTCCCTCAGCATCTGGACGATGGTCTTGCCCTTTGGCGCACGCTCGGTGCTGTCGACATATTCCGCGACATGCGGATCCTCGAACGTGACCCAGTTGATCCTGTCGAGGTTCACGCCATGGTCGTTGGCAAGGATGCCGCGCATCCATGCCCCGGTCGTGGTCGTGAACGAGCGGATGCCGACCCGTTTGCCTTCGAGATCGGCAGGCACGAGCGTACCGCGGTCGGCGCGACAGAGCGCATGGCCGTGCTGGAAGCGGCCGACCATCGCCGCCGGCAACAGCACCAGCGGCTTGCCGTGCGCCCTTGCCATCAGATAGGTCACGATCGCCATCTCGCAGATGTCGAAGGCCTGGTCGCGCACCATCGGCTTGAAAGCGGCGTTGGTCGGCATGAATTCGGTGAAGTTGAGATCGAACAGGTCGGAGCGAAGCTCGCCGTTCTTCACCGCCCGGATGTGCGAATGATTGCCGAGCACGGCGCGTAGCCGAAGTTTCTCCATCGCGACAAGCTCCGGACGTTCAGGTCACCACTCGCCCCGGATTCGCGGCCGGGATCTTGCGCGGCGCCCCTTCGTCGAGCGGCGCGGCCTGCAACGCGGCGACGGTGGCGCGCACCAGCTCCTCGATGGCGTGGCCGGCATCGGTGCCGTCGGCGCTGCCGCGCGACAGGCGCGAGACGCGCTCCGGCGTCACCAGCGTGTAGTAGAGCGCGCCGAGCAGGAAGTGGCTGCGCCAGACCAGATCGGTACGCGGAATATGCGGCAGGCTTTCATGAATCGCGTCGATGAAGGCATGACTGGTGTCGTCGAAGGTCTGCGCGATGATCTTGCGCACGACCTCATTGCCCTCGGCCGACATGATCGCGCGCAATCGCGTGAACCGCGTTCCGCCGCCGGCAAGATCGCTGCCGGACGTAAAGGCCGGCAACACATAGGCGCGCACGATCGCCTCCAGCCGGTCCTGCAGATCGCGCACCCGCCGCGCCGCCGCCAAAAGCTCGGAACGTCTGCGGTTCATCGGGCCGCAATGGCGCCGATAGATTTCCAGCAGCAGGCCGTCCTTGGTCCTGAAATGATAGGTCACGCTGCCCGGATTGGCGCCGGCGGCCTGCGCGATGTCGCGCACCGAGACGGCGTTGAAGCCGTAGGTCGAGAACAATTCCTCCGCCGCGGCCAGGATCGCCTCGCGCATGTTCGGCTTGCGGGTGCTAGCGGCGGCCTTCACGTCAGACCTGGCAGGTTTGCGGACCATATTTGTACTATCGTCCAAATAATCCGGTCGCGTCAACAACGCCGCGCTGCACGCATCCGTCAGGATAGTTTGACGTCGGGCTCGGCACGACCGCGCGCGGCAGCGTCGAGCAGGAACGTCCTGCCATGGTCGGGATCGGCCGCACGCTGCGCCTCATCCATGTCCTGCCAGGCCGAGGTGACCAGCACGCGCGAGAAGTCGCGGCCGACGAATGCCGGGCAGCTCGATTGCCTCGCCGGTACGCGCAGCGAACGCAGATGCCGGCCGGCGGGATCGTAAACGTCGACGGAGCCACCGCCCCAGCGCGCGTTCCAGATCAGCCCGTCGGCATCGACGATCGCGCCGTCGAGCCCGCCGCTACCTTGATGCCTGATCAATTCGGTGAGCTCGCCGACCGGCAGTCCTGTTGCTGGATCGAGCGGCACGCGATGCAGTACGTTGGTCGCGGTATCGGCGAAATAGCCGATGTCGCCCGCGGGCGAAAAGCAGATCGCATTCGGGATGGTGATCCCGGGATACAGCCGCACGATGCGGCCCCGGTGCAGCGCATAGATCGCGCCGGCACCCTGCTCGGCATGGCGCCCCATGGTGCCGAGCCAGAACGTGCCCGACGGATGCACGCGCGCATCGTTGGAGCGCGTCAGCGGATTGTCGGCCTCCAGCGCGGCGAACAGCTCCAGGCGGCCGTCGGCAACGTGCCGGACATAAAGTCCATCTTCGGTCAGGATCAGCTGCCGCTCGCCGTCGATCCGCGCCAATGCACTCGCCATTTTCGGCAATTCATGGATCACAGTGGTGCCGCCTGCAAATCGATGCTCGAACAGGCGGCGCTCGCGGATGTCGAACCACCAGGCGGTGTCGGTTGCCGCATCATAGGTCGGACCCTCGCCGAGATGGCAACGCTCCGCCGACAGCACCGATGTCGGCACCTCTTCCATCAGCGGCTCGGCGGCACGGTCGGTCATTGCGTCACTCACGCGGTTGAGAAGCGGTAGACGATGCTGCGCCGATAGAGCTGCCCCGGATCGAGCCGCGCCGACGGGAAGTCGGGCCGGTTCGGCGTATCCGGCCAGGCATGCGGCTCGAGACAGAGCGCGTCGAATTGCCGGTAAAGACGATCGCCCTTGCCGGCGGTCGAGCCGTCGAGGAAATTGCCGGAATAGAACTGCAATCCCGGCTGATCGGTGAGCAGTTCCATCACGCGGCCGCTATGCGGCGCCTCGAGGCGCGCGGCCAGGCGAAGGTCCGTCCCCTTGGCCAGACAGAAATTGTGGTCGTAGCCGCGCCCAAGCTGGAGCTGCTCGTCATGCATCCTGATCCACGCGCCGATGGCCGTGGGCTTGCGGAAGTCGAACGGCGTGCCGTCGACCGGCCGCGGCGGGCCCGGTAGCGGGATCGCCGTGGCATCCACCGCGAGGAAATGGTCGGAGACGATCGTCAGGCGGTGATCGAGGATCTGCATGCCCGAGCGCGCGCCCTCGAGATTGAAGAAGCTGTGATTGGTGAGGTTGAGGCAGGTCGGCCGGTCGGTCGTCGCCTCGTAGGTGACCGAGAGCTCCATCGGGTTGCGCACGCTGTAGGTCACCCGCGCCTGAAGATTGCCGGGATAGCCTTCCTCGCCATGCGGGCTCTCGCGCTCCAGCACCAGCGTCGGTCCCGGATCATCCGATAGTTCGACGATCCGCCACAGCTTGCGATCAAAGCCTTGCAGGCCGCCGTGCAGCGCGTTGGGACCGTTGTTGGCGTCAAGCTGCACGGTCTCGCCATCGAGCACGAAACGCGCGCCGGCTATCCGGTTGGCATAGCGCCCGATCGTCGCGCCGAAGAATTTGCGCTGTGCGAGATAGCCGTCGAGCTCATCGTGGCCAAGCACGATGTCGTCGCAATGCCCGTCACGATCCGGCGCAAGCAGCGCTTGCAGCGTGGCGCCGAACGGAAGGATGGCGGCCTCAAAACCGTATTCGCCGCGCAAGATCACGCGCTCGACCACGGTGCCGTCGTGCAATTTGCCGAAGGGGGCGCGACCAATGCTGGCTGATATCATTGTCAGTCCTTGAACGCCTCGACGAGGCGCCGTCGCCCGAGCATGAAGCTATCGGCGACAAGCCGCAAGGGCGCGAGGTCGACATCGGATTTTCCTTCCGAGGTCAACGCGACGAAACGGCGGTAGAGCGCGGGGTATTCCTCATCTGGCGCATCGACCACCAGCCTGCCGCCATCGCGCAGCTGCCTTCCACCTGTCGACAGCGTCACAGGTCCGGCCTCGGTCTCGCACAGGATGTCCCAGCTCGGCGATCCGGTCTGGCGGAAATCGAATTCGGCGTGAATTGGCAAGCCACCCGCGTCGGAGAGTTCGATCTCTGCCGCAATCGGCGCCTCCCGATTGGATGGAAAGTCCAATGCCGCACTCCTGATGAAGACCGCACGCGGCAGGATCTCGGTCAGGATCGACAGCGCGTTGATGCCGGGATCGAACACGCCGAAGCCACCCGCCTCGAAGATCCAGATCTGGCCCGGATGCCAGACGCGCACGTCTTCCTTCCAGATGATGGTCACCTTGTTGATGGTGCGTCTCGCGAGCAATTGCCGCGCAGGACCGACCGCGGCCGCATAGCGTGAATGCCATGTGGCAAACAATGTCCGACCCGCCTCCTGCGCGGCCGCGATCAGCGGCGTGAGTTCGCTCAACGTCGTGCCCGGCGGCTTCTCCATCAGCACATGCTTGCCCGACGCGAGCGCGGCGTCGGCCTGCGCGTGGCGCACCTGCGGTGGCGTACACAGCGCGACCGCATCGATCTCCGGCCCGTCGCGCAACAACTCCTGCAAATCGCGGAAATGCGGCAGGCCGGGCGGGGTTTTGACGGGATCAACCACCGCAACGAGAGCTACGCCTGACGTCTTCGCGATCGCAGGCACGTGCTGCCGGCACGCGATCTCGCCATAACCGACGATGGCGATGCGAAGCAGGTCACTCATGGCCGTCCTCGCGTTGCGGTCGACCTGCCGGCTGAAACCGCCAGGCAGAATCATAAGCCAGCGCCGAATACCAACGGCATGATGTGATTTTGGTTGCGGACGCGCAAGTCCACGACGCTCTGGTGTGCACCTCGCGGCCGGGGCATCGGCTTTGATCAAATCAAGGCCGATGCTCCAGATTCCGGTCTTGACGGGCTTTCTTCGCGCGGACCGGTCACCGCCTCGCCCGGAATTGCGCTAGCGCGCGGCCTCAAACCCGCCGAGCACCGCCGTCAGATTGGCGCCGAGGATGTCGGAGAGATAGCCGCCCTCCTGCACCAGCACCGTCGGCAGTCCGAATCGGGCCAGCCCCTCGCCGATGCGACGAAAGCCGTCGGTGGTGACGGCGAGACCGGCAAGCGGGTCCTTCTCGGAGGCGTCGAGACCGAGCGCGACCACGAGCGCGGTCGGAGCAAAGGAGCGGATCGCCTTCTCCGCCGCTGCGAGCGCCTTCATGTAGTCGTCGTCACCGGTGCCCTTGGCGAGGGGAATGTTGAGATTGGTGCCGAGGCCGCCTCCGGCGCCGCGCTCATGCGCATAGCCCCAGACGAAGGGGTAGAAGAACGACGGATCGGCGTGGATCGAGACGGTGAAGACATCCGGTCGCTCATAGAAGATGCCCTGCGTGCCGTTGCCGTGATGCACGTCGACGTCGAGGATCGCGACGCGCTCATGCTTCTGGCGCAGATGCTCGGCCGCAATCGCGCTGTTGTTGAGGAAACAGAACCCGCCGGCGAGGTCGCGATAGGCGTGATGGCCGGGCGGACGGCTCAGCGCGTAGACGGCGTCCTCGCCGTCGAGCACCATCTGCGCGGCGGTGACTGCGACGTCGCTCGCGGCGCAGGCGCCGGCCCAGGTGCCGGGACCGATCGGAGCCGCGGTGTCCATCGTGTGCCAGCCGAGCTTGCCGACGATATGAGCAGGGTACGTGCCGGCATTGCGCACCGGGTGGATGTTCGCGATCATCTCCGGTCCGGCATTGCCGAGCGCCGACCATTCGTCCCAGGCGTCCGCGAGAAAGCTCAGATATTCCGGACTATGCACGCGCGCCCGCGGCCCCTGGCCGAACCTGGTCGGCTCGATCAGCGTGTGCTTGCCGGCCTTCAGGCCCGCCAGCAGGCGGTCGGCGCGTTCGGGCTGTTCGGTGGTACGCTGGACCACACCGCGGACCAGGAAGAATTGCGGATCATGGCTGCGGTGCAGATCACTGTAGACGGCCTTCACGGGGACACTCCTGTTCGATCGGCTGAGCTGGACAGAGCGAGGGCAATGTGCCGCACGCAAGCTTTGGCTTGCGCGTTGTACACTATCAGCGACGGCGACGATCTGAAACCGAGCGCGATTTCATGCTATGCCCGCATGCAGCGCAATGATTGAAAGACGCAGGACGCGAAGTCCGGCCATGGCCAGCGGCAAGACGGTGACAGAGGAAACGGCAACGGGGCGGCGCGGGCGGCCGCGCTCCGCCGCGACCACGGCCGCGATCCTGGAAGGCGCCTATCAGCTGATGGCGACGACCGGCCTCGCCGCGACCACCATCGACGCGATCGCCAAGCATTCCAACGTCTCGAAGATGACGATCTACAAATGGTGGCCGTCGCGCGAAGCCTTGCTGATCGATGCCTTCCTCGACCAGGCCTCGCGGGCCGTGCCGCTGCCCGAAACCGGCAATCCGGTGGCCCGCGTCCGCCGTCATGTCGCAACCTATGTCGAGGCGTTGCAGGGCGAGTTCGGTCGGGTGCAGCTCGCCGTGATCTCGGAATGCATCTCGAAGACCGGCACGGCGGAACTGTTCTACGAGCGTTACCTCGGCCTGCGCCGCAGCAAGATGCTGGAGATCATCGCCACCGGCCAGAAGGATGGCAGCATCGGCGCGCCGGCCGTCCCCGGCGACATCTATGACGCGATCTATGGCAGCCTGTTCTATCGCTACGTCTTCGGCATCAAGCCGTTGACGCCGGCCTACGCCCGCAATCTCGTCAATCTGGTGCTGCGGCCACGCGCGGACGCTTGACTATCAAGCAGAGCGCTGGCGCTGACGGCGGAACCAGACCCAGGTCTCGCGCGTCACGGCCCGGTAACTGCTGCCGCGATACACGATGTGGCCATCGACGATGGCGTTGAGCTTCGGCAGCGCATGGAACGGCACCGTGGGATAGGCGTGGTGCTCGACATGGTAAGGCATGTTCCAGGCGAACCATTTCATGATCCTGCCGGTCATCGTGGTGCGCGTGTTCTCGAACGCGCTCCGCGTCCGCTCGCAGCCGGTGTGCTCGGCATAAAGATAGGGGCGCAGGATGAGCTGACCGGCCAGGAGCGGCACGACCCACACAAAGAGCAGGATCGCGCTGTGCAGCGCGAACGATGCCACAAGCAACAGCAGATAGCCCGCGAGATAGAGCCGCGCCTCCAGCACGATCGAGGCCCGCTTGTGCGCCGAAATCCATGGCACAACCACCTTTCCGGTGAGTGCATGCCAAAACATCAGGCGGATGCGAACCAACACCTGCAGCAGTCCCGAATAGGCGATCGCGAGCTGGGTGTCCGACGCGGGCTTGGGGCCGACGATCAGCTCCGGGTCTTTCTCAGGATCCTGCGTGTAGCGGTGATGGTCCCAGTGAAACAGGCAGTAATACTGGTAGGGCAGTCCGATCATGAAGGCGGACAGATTGCCGACGACAAGATTGAGCACTGGACTGCGGAACGCCGTCTTGTGCGCGGTCTCATGCACCACCATGAACAGGAATGCGACGAAGTAGCCCTGCACGGCAATCAGCGGCAGCGCCCATGGCAGACCGTAGCGCGATGAGACCAGGGAGATCAGCGCACCGACGATGACGATCATTCCGTAATGGCTTGCCGCGCGCACCGCGCCGGCAAGGTTCGACTTGGTCGACAAATCGCGCAAGGTCAGCGGGCTGAGCGGCTTCAGGCGGGGTCCGGCGTCACTGGTCTCTGCGGTGCTCATGGTCGTCTCACCTATCAGCGTTGCAGCAGCGCCGAGATTTCGGCGTTGATGAAGGCGCGGTCTTCGGCGTTGTTGGCGGGGTTGCCGGCCCGATGCCCATGGATCGAGGGAATGGCGTGCAGCGCGGCCGAGCGTGCGTTGACGAGGCGACCGAGTTCATCCTCGTTGTCGCGCGGGTCGAAATAGCGATCAGTACGCCCCGGAATCAGCAGGACATGCGCCCTGATCGCGGCCAGCGCCCGGTCGAAGTCGCCGCCGAATTGATCGCAACGGCTGATATCGCCGACCTGCCAGATCGCGATCTGCGCCAGCAGATCATTCGCATCGCGCCGCGCGAAGGCACCGTCCCAGGATCCCGCCAGATAGTCTTCCAGCGAGTTGAAGCCAACCTTGCGCCAGACTTCCTCGCGATAGAACTCATGCGACATCGCCCAGCCGGCGTAGACGCGCCCCATCGCGCGCAGGCCCGCCACCGGCTTGGCGACGAAGCGGCCATCCCGATAGGCCGGGTCGGCGGTCAGCGCGGCCTTCACGCCTTCGAGGAAGACATGATTATACGGCGAGCACCGCGCGCTGCCGCAAACCACGGCTGCGCGCTCCACCATGTCGGGATACCGCGCGGCCCAGTGATAGGCCTGCATGCCGCCCATCGACCAGCCATAGACCAGCGCGAGCCTGGTCACGCCAAACCGCTCGACCAGCAGCCGCCGCTGGATCGCGACCGCGTCATGATAGGTGAAGGCAGGAAACGGCGCGCCGCCCAGCAGCTCGGCGGAATTCGACGGCGAGGAAGACAGACCATTGCCGAACAGATTCGCGATGACGATGAAGTAGCGCTCGGGATCGAGCGCGCCGCCCGGCTGCACCAGCCATTCGATGTCGGTGTGCTGTGCGGCGAACGACGTCGGATAGAGGATGACGTTGTCCCGCGCCGCATTCAGCGTGCCATAGGTCTTGTAGGCGAGCCTCAGTTGCGGAAACACGGCACCGCCCTGCAGCGTCACATCACCTGCCTCGAACACCTCATAGTCGCGCAGCGTGGTCATCAGCATTCGACCTCGAGCAGCAGGCGCAACGCTGCGCCCTCCATAGCTGTACTATTCGTACACTAAATGCGGAACCCCGGCAATAGCGGCGAAGGTGGAATGACACCGGGCCGATCCATTCAAAATCGGTATGGATCAATACCCGTTTCGGCTTGGACCCATTCTCGTCATCTCTCTAGGAGAGACCCCGAGGAAATTTTCGAGGAGGCGCTAATGAGCGCAATTGTGTCCGCCGCAGACACGCGGCGATCCCGCGTCCGGCTCTTGATCGTGACGATGCTGTTTCTCGTCACCACCGTGAACTATGCCGATCGCGCCACGCTCTCGATCGCCGGCCCCGCACTTTCCAAGGAACTGCATCTCGATCCCGTCGCGATGGGCTACGTGTTCTCGGCGTTCGGCTGGTCCTATGTGGTCGCGCAGGTGCCGTGCGGCTGGCTGCTCGACCGCTTCGGCTCCAAATGGGTCTATGCGATCAGCATCATCGTCTGGTCGATCTTCACCGCGATGCAGGGCCTGGTCGGGTTCCTGTCCGCCGGCGCGGCCGTGGTGCTGCTGTTCGGGCTGCGCTTCCTGGTCGGCATCGCCGAGGCGCCGTCATTCCCGGCCAATGCCCGCATCGTCGCCTCCTGGTTCCCCGGCAATGAACGCGGCACCGCCTCGGCCTTTTTCAATTCGGGGCAGTATTTCGCCACCGTGATCTTCGCGCCGCTGATGGGCTGGATCGCCCATGCGTATGGCTGGCGCCATGTGTTCTACGTGATGGGTGCGCTCGGCATCGTCATGGGCATTGCCTGGATCAAGACCATCTACGAGCCGAAGGAGCACCCCGCGATCAACGAGGCCGAGTTCGACTACATCAAGCAGGGCGGCGCGCTGGTCGACATGGATGCGGCGAAGGCCGGCAAGACGCAGGACAGCGGCCCCAGCTGGGACCACATCCGTCAGCTGCTCGCCAACCGCATGATGCTCGGCGTCTATATCGGCCAGTACTGCATCAACACGCTGACCTACTTCTTCCTGACCTGGTTCCCGGTCTATCTGGTGAAGGAGCGCGGGCTCTCGATCCTGCAGGCCGGCTTCGTCGCGACCTTGCCGGCGCTGTGCGGCTTCATCGGCGGCGTGCTCGGCGGCGTGATCTCGGACTATATCCTGCGCCGCACCGGCTCGCTGACCATGGCGCGCAAGATCCCGATCGTCGGCGGCATGCTGCTGTCTATGTCGATCATCGCCTGCAACTATGTCGACGGCCAGGCACTGGTGGTCGGCTTCATGGCGCTCGCCTTCTTCGGCAAGGGCATCGGCGCGCTCGGCTGGGCGGTCGTCTCCGACACCTCGCCGAAGGAAGCCGGCGGCGTCTCCGGCGGACTGTTCAACACCTTCGGTAACCTGTCCTCGATCACGACGCCGATCATCATCGGCTACATCCTGGCCGCCACCGGCTCGTTCAACGGCGCGCTGGTGTTCGTCGGTGCCAACGCGCTGGTCGCGGCGATCGCCTATCTGTTCATCGTCGGCGAGATCAAGCGGGTGCAGCTGAAGGCGGCCTGAACGCGACCTCTCCCCGCCCTTCCGCGGGGAGAGGTCGAAATTCGCACAGCGAATTTCGGGTGAGGGGCAAAGCAACACGTCTCCGCAGAGACAGTCCTTCCGACTCGTTCGGATCGCGCGTGCACATCGAGGCGGCCGCTGCGCAGAGAGAGCCCCTCACCCCAACCCTCTCCCCGTAAGAACGGGGAGAGGGAGCAGAAAACCAAACGGCGGCTTCGGCCGCCGTCTTTGTCTGCTTGTTTGTCTTCTTGGCCAGTGGGAGGCATCGATGCTAGAACGTACAAATCCCCGCGCGATCAATTCCGGGCTTGCATCGATGTTCGACCTGAGCCAGCTCCGCTGCTTTGTCACGGTGGCCGAAGAATTGCATTTCGGCCGCGCCGCGGCGCGGCTCAATATGACCCAGCCGCCGCTGAGCCGGCAGATCCAGGTGCTCGAGCACATCATCGACGCGCCGCTGCTGGAACGCACCAGCCGCTCGGTGCGGCTGACGCCGGCCGGACGCAGTTTCCTGCCTGAGGCGCGGCGCATCCTCAAGCTCGCGGAATCGGCCTCGCAGGTTGCCCGCCGCATCGCGCTCGGCAAGACCGGCTCGCTCAAGATCGGCTTCACCGCCGCGGCCGCCTACGGCTTCCTGCCCGACCTGATCGCGGCCTGCCGCTCGCGCCTGCCCGAGGTCGATTTTTCGCTGAAGGAGATGGTCTCCGGCGATCAGTTCGAGGCGCTCACCACCGGGCAGATCGATGCCGGCCTGCTGCGTCCGCCGATCGCGCGGCCGGAATTCGCCAGCCGGCGCGTCGTGGCCGAGCCGCTGCTCGCCGCGATCCCGAAGAAGCATCCGCTGGCCGCGGCCGAGACCGTCAGCATCAAGGATTTCGACGACCAGCCCTTCGTGATGTATTCGCCCTATGAGGCGCGCTATTTCCACGATCTCCTGGTGTCGATGTTCACGCGCGCCGACGTGCTGCCGCGCTATGTGCAGCATCTCAGCCAGATCCATTCGATCCTCGCCATGGTGCGCGCCGGGCTCGGCGTTGCGATCGTGCCCGAAGCGGCCGCCAGCCTGAAGATCGCGGAGGTCAAGCTGAAGCCGTTGAAGCTGCGATCACCCGGGCCGGTCGAGCTGTTCATGGTGTGGCGGCGCGATCACGAGAACCAGTTGCTGCCTTCGCTCATCGAGATCGCGACCGAAATCGCAGCGCCGCATCTGCGCGGCGATTGATGCAGAGTTAGCATCGCTCGATACCGCGTTTGGCTTGGACGCGCATCGAACCATTCCCTAGAAATTCCGCCATGGACGCGCGCTGCTCGCGCATCCCGTTCCCAACATCATCAGGAGTGGCGCCATGAGCAAGATGACCCCTCAGGAGATGGCCGCTAGAATCGGTGGCGGCCTCCTGTCCTTCCCCGTGACCCCGTTCAACGCGGACTATTCGTTCGACGAGGCGACCTATCGCGCCAACATGGACTGGCTGTGCGGCTATGACGTTGCCGGCCTGTTCGCCGCTGGCGGCACCGGCGAGTTCTTCTCGCTGACGCCGAGTGAAGCTCCCCACGTCGTGAAGATCGCGGTCGACGAGACCAAGGGCCGCGTTCCCGTGCTGGCCGGCACCGGCTACGGCACCGCGATCGCGCGCGAGATCGCGGTTGGCGCCGAGAAGGCCGGCGCCGATGGCCTGCTGCTGCTGCCGCCCTATCTCACCCATGCCGAGCAGGACGGCCTCGCCGCGCATGTCGAGGCGGTGTGCGCATCGGTCAAGATCGGCGTCATCGTCTACAACCGCGACAATGCGATCCTGCAGCCCGATACGCTGGCGCGCCTCTGCGAGCGCTGCCCGAACCTCGTCGGCTACAAGGACGGCATCGGCGATATCGAGCTGATGACCCGCGTCTACACCCGGCTCGGCGACCGCCTGACCTATATCGGCGGCCTGCCGACCGCGGAGACCTTCGCCCTGCCCTATCTCGACATGGGCGTGACCACCTATTCGTCGGCGGTGTTCAACTTCGTGCCGGAATTCGCCACCAGATTCTACGCCGCGGTGCGCCGGCGCGATCATCAGACCATCCATGCAGGCTTGAAGGATTTCATCCTGCCGCTGATCGCGATACGCAACCGCAAGAAGGGCTATGCGGTGTCGATCATCAAGGCCGGCATGAAGGTGATCGGCCGCGATTCCGGCCCGGTGCGCCCGCCGCTGACCGATCTCACCGAGCAGGAGATCGCCGAACTCGCGGCCCTGGTAGCCAAGCTGCCGCAGGCCGCGACCCAACAGGCAGCGGAATAAACCAAACGAAGGACGAAGGGAGGAGCAGATGATCCAGGACACGATCCGCACCGGCTTTGCCGGCGCACCTGTTGTCACGGCGATGGAGGTGATCCCGGTCGCCGGCCGCGACGGCATGCTCCTCAATCTGAGCGGCGCGCATGCGCCGTTCTTCACCCGCAACCTCGTTATCCTCACCGACAACTCCGGCCACACCGGCGTCGGCGAGGTGCCGGGCGGCGAGAAGATCAAGAAGACGCTCGAGGACGCCCGCGACCTCGTCGTCGGCCAGACCATCGGCGCCTGCAACAACGTCCTGGCCTCGATGCGCCAGGCCTTCGCCGATCGCGACGCCGGCGGCCGCGGCAAGCAGACCTTCGACCTCCGCGTCACCATCCATGCTGTGACCGCGGTGGAATCCGCGCTGCTCGATCTGCTCGGCCAGCATCTCAATCTCCCGGTCGCAGCGCTGCTTGGCGAAGGCCAGCAGCGCACGAGCGTCGAGACGCTCGGCTATCTCTTCTTCGTCGGCGATCGCAGGAAGACCAACCTTCCTTACGTCGAGGGCGAGACCGGCAAGCCCGACTGGTTCGATCTGCGCCACCAGGTGGCAATGACGCCGGAGGCGATCGTGCGCCTCGCCGAGGCGACGCAGGCGCATTACGGCTTTGCCGATTTCAAGCTCAAGGGCGGCGTGCTCAGGGGCGAAGAGGAGATCGAGGCCGTCACCGCAATTGCAAAACGCTTCCCGAAGGCGCGTGTCACGCTCGACCCGAACGGCGCCTGGTCGCTCGACGAGGCGATCCGGCTGTGCAGCAACATGCATGGCGTACTCGCCTATGCCGAGGATCCCTGCGGTGCCGAGGCCGGCTTCTCCGGCCGCGAGATCATGGCCGAGTTCCGCCGCGCCACCGGGCTGCCGACTGCGACCAACATGATCGCGACCGACTGGCGGCAGCTCTCGCACGCACTGCGGCTTGGCGCAGTCGACATTCCGCTCGCCGATCCGCATTTCTGGACCATGCAGGGCTCGGTGCGGGTGGCGCAGACCTGCCGCGACAACGGCCTGACCTGGGGCTCGCACTCCAACAACCATTTCGATATTTCGCTGGCGATGTTCACCCATGTCGGCGCCGCCGCGCCCGGTAAGGTGACCGCGATCGACACCCACTGGATCTGGCAGGATGGCCAGGCGTTGACGCGCCAGCCGCTGCAGATCAAGGGCGGCAAGATCGCAATCCCGGATCGGCCGGGCCTCGGCATCGAGCTCGATCGCGGTGCCATCGAGGCCGCGAACGCGCTATACAAGCAGCATGGCCTCGGCGCCCGCGACGACGCGCTGGCCATGCAGTTCCTGATCCAGGGGTGGACCTTCGACGACAAGCGTCCCTGCCTCGTGCGCTAAACAAGAAAGGTTGGAAACATGACCGCTCACCAAAAGAACTTCATCGCCGGCGAATGGGTCGACGGAACAGGCATCACGCGGGACATCAACCCCTCCAACACCGGCGATGTCGTCGGCGAATACGCCAAGGCCGACAAGGCGCAGACCGAAAAGGCGATCGCCGCGGCGAAGGCCGCATTCCCGGCCTGGGCGCGCTCGACGCCGCAGGAACGCTTCGACGCGCTGACCAGGATCTCGGTCGAAATCCTCGCCCGCAAGGAAGAGCTTGGCCGCCTGCTCGCCCGCGAGGAAGGCAAGACGTTGCCGGAAGGCATCGGCGAGGTGGCGCGCGCCGGACAGATCTTTGCGTTCTTTGCCGGCGAAGCGCTGCGGCTGATGGGCGAGAAAGGCGCATCGGTGCGCCCCGGCCTCGACGTCGAGATCACCCGCGAGCCGGTCGGCGTCGTCGGCATGATCACGCCGTGGAACTTCCCGATCGCAATCCCGGCCTGGAAGATCGCGCCGGCGCTGTGTTACGGCAACGCGATGGTGTTCAAGCCGGCCGAGCTGGTGCCGGGCTCCGCCCATGCGCTGTCCGAGATCATCGCGCGTTCCGGCATTCCGGCGGGGGTCTTCAACCTCGTGGTCGGCTCGGGCTCGGTGGTCGGCCAGACCCTGCTCGATCATCCCGACGTGGCCGCGATCTCCTTCACCGGTTCGGTGCAAACCGGCCGCAAGATCGCGCAGGCCTGCGTGCTCTCCAACCCCATGAAGAAGTTCCAGCTCGAGATGGGCGGCAAGAACCCGCTGGTCGTGCTCGACGACGCCGACGTGAAGGTCGCGGTCGAGGTCGCCGTCAACGGAGCCTATTTCTCGACCGGCCAGCGCTGCACGGCGTCCTCGCGCCTGATCGTCACCGCGGGTATTCACGACCGCTTCGTAGCCGCCATGACCGAGCGGATGAAGGGGCTTTCGGTGGACGACGCACTGAAGAGCGGCGTGCATGTCGGCCCGGTCGTCGACCAGAGCCAGCTCGACCAGGACCTGCGCTACATCAAGATCGGCCAGGATGAAGGCGCCCGCCTGCACTGGGGCGGCGAGCTGCTCAACCGCGAGACGCCCGGCTTCTATCTGCAGCCGGCACTGTTCACCGAGGCCAACAACCAGATGCGCATCGCACGCGAGGAGATCTTTGGCCCGGTCGCCTGCGTGATCCGCGCCAAGGATTATGAAGAGGCGCTGGCGATCTCCAACGACACCGAGTTCGGCCTCGCCTCGGGCATCTGCACGACCAGTCTGAAATACGCCTCGCACTACAAGCGCAACAGCGAGGCCGGCATGGTGATGGTCAACCTGCCGACCGCCGGCGTCGACTACCACGTCCCGTTCGGCGGCCGCAAAGGCTCGAGCTACGGCGCGCGCGAACAGGGCGCCTATGCCCGCGAGTTCTACACCACGGTGAAGACGGCCTACACGTTCCCGGGCTGAGGCTTGTGGCGTGGGTTAGCCGAAGGCGTAACTCACGATGGCCACAACGTACCAAACATGACGGGTTACGCCTTCGGCTAACCCGTCCTACAACTTCCGGAGTCCACGATGGACCAGTCGATCGGCGCGCAGGAGCAGCCCCGCTACATCAAGCTCAACGAGCGCGACAACGTCGCGATCGTCGTGAATGATTTCGGGCTGCCGGCCGGCTCCCGCTTCGCGTCGGGCCTGACGCTGCGCGCTTTCGTGCCGCAGGGCCACAAGACCGCGCTGGAAGACATCGCCGAAGGCGCTCCGATCATCCGCTATGGCGAGGTGATCGGCACGGCGCTGTCGCCGATCCTCGCCGGCGAATGGGTCGACGAGGCCCGCATCCGCATGCCCGACGCGCCGCCGCTCGATCAGCTCGAGATTGCGACCGCGGTGCCGCCGGCGCTGCCGCCACTCGAAGGTGAAGCCTTCGAGGGCTATCGCAATCCCGATGGCTCGGTCGGCACCAAGAATATCCTCGGCATCTCCTCCTCCGTGCAATGCGTCAAGGGCACGATGGAATACGCAGTCAAGCGCATCCGCGCCGAGCTCTTGCCGAAATACCCCAACGTCGACGACGTCGTGCCGCTGACGCATGCCTATGGCTGCGGCGTCGCGATCACCGCGCCCGACGCCGTGGTGCCGATCCGCACCCTGCAGAATCTCGCGCTCAATCCGAATTTCGGCGGCGAGATACTCGTCGTCGGCCTCGGCTGCGAGAAGCTCGCGCCGGAACGGCTGGTGCCGGAGGGCGTCGGCGACGCCATCGTGCGCATGCAGGACGAGGCCTTTGACGGCTTCGGCGCCATCGTCGACGCCATCATGACCCAGGCCGAGGCCCGGCTGAACGTGCTCAACGCCCGCAAGCGCGAGACCTGCCCGGCCGCCGATCTCGTGATCGGCCTGCAATGCGGCGGCAGCGACGCGTTCTCCGGCGTGACCGCGAACCCCGCGGTGGGCTTCGCCGCCGACCTGCTGGTGCGCGCCGGCGCGACCGTGATGTTCTCGGAAGTGACCGAGGTGCGCGACGCGATCCAGCTGCTGACTCGCCGCGCCGTCAACCAGGATGTCGGCCGCGCGCTGATCCGCGAGATGGAATGGTACGACGCCTATCTCGCCCGCGGCGGCGCCGACCGTAGCGCCAACACCACGCCAGGCAACAAGAAGGGCGGCCTTGCCAACATCGTCGAGAAGTCGCTCGGCTCGATCGTCAAGTCGGGCTCCGGCCCGATCGCGGGCGTGCTGTCGCCGGGCGAGAAGGCGCGGCAGAAGGGCATGCTGTTTGCGGCTACTCCCGCCAGCGACTTCATCTGCGGCACGCTGCAGCTCGCCTCCGGCATGACCTTGCAGGTGTTCACCACCGGCCGCGGCACGCCTTATGGCCTCGCCGCAGCCCCCGTCATCAAGGTCGCGACCCGCAGCGAGCTGGCACGGCGCTGGAAGGACCTGATCGATTTCGACGCCGGCTGCATCGCCAGCGGCGAGAAGACCATCGAGGAAACCGGCTGGGACCTGTTCCGTCTGATCCTCGACGTCGCGAGCGGTCGCACCCAGCCGTGGTCGGACCGCTGGGGCATCCACAACGATCTGACGCTGTTCAACCCGGCACCGGTGACCTGAGCATCCGCGGCTCCTTAACCACCCGTTAGCCACGTCCTGATCGGCCCGGGAACGTGGCAATTCGATTCAATTTGTCTGGGCATGGAGGCACACATGACCCGGACAACCAACGATCTCAGAGATCAGGCCGACCGCGCCGAGCGGCTGGCACGCACCGGCATAGACTCGTTGACGGTCGAGCGCCTGCGTGCCTACGCGGAGGAATGTCGCATCGCAGCGGCCGAGCGGGAGAGGCAATCGGGGGCATCACCACCGGCATAGATGTCCGGTCGTCAAAACGTCTTTAGGCCCCGCACTTCCTTGGCGGCGACCTTGATCAGCGGCTTGACCGCCTGTTCCTCTCGGCCGAGCACGACGCCCGAGGCAAAGGCGCTGGCGCGCTCCTTCCGATGCGGGGCCTTCAGCGCCGCATCGACCGCCAGCTCGCGGTGCGCGACAAAATCGTTGAGCGAGCCGAGCGCATCCTGGACCCGCTTCAGATGCCGGGACAGCCGCGCGAGTTGCTTGCGCTCACCCTTGCGCGAAAACAGGCTTTCGAAGAAGTCGATCGCGTATCTGAGCTTCTTGGCCCTGATGCGCAGCTTGTGCCGCTCCTCGGCCGACAGCTCGTCGAGACGCCGGCCATCCTTGCGCAGCTTCCTGATGCGGCGATGCAGCAGCGCGGCGGCGAATTCCTCGATCGGACCGCCTTCGTCCTCCGCGGCAATGGTCTGCCTTGCCTCGATCCATTGCAGCGTGTCGATCAGCATGGACCGATAGCGCCGCGAATTGACCGCGTGCCTCGCGCCGGCAAATGCGCGGTCGCGGCGACCGGAAAACTCCCGCCGGATCGCTTTGCCGCCGCGCCGGAGCAGCGCGTCATGCGATGCAGGCTCGATATCTTCCTTGACGAACACATCAAGCTCGCGCGCCGGCGCGAGCGCGTTGGTGAGCCACTTCAGCTGCGTCTTGATCTCCTCCGTCGGAGCTACGGTGAGGATCTTCGAGAACAGCGAGATCGCAGCGCGCAGCCGCCGCAACCCGACCCGCATTTGGTGAATGCCTTCCGCCTCGCCCTCGCGGACCGCGTCGGCATTCGACGAGAAGTGACGAAGCGCGCTGCGCGCGACCACCCGGAATGCCGCGCCGGCGGTAAGTCCGGCGTCGAGCACGATGCTCCCGGCGGAGACGACGACATGCTCCTCGCCATCGGCAAGTTCATAGCCGTGTTCGGCTTTCGAGCGCAGATCGAGCTCCGCCGCCGCCTTCCGCTCCAGCGCCCTGGCGACCCGGAACAGGTCGAGCGGGCGGCCGCTCTTGAGCTCGAGTTCGACCTCGTCGATTCGGCGCGAACGGTGCCCGGCCGTGGTGTAGCCGCGATCGATCGCGAGTTCGATCTCGCTGCGTTTGGTCCGCAGCGGCACGGTGATACGCCGCACCGACGTTTCGAACACCGGCTTCAGCTTGCGACGCAGCCTGCCAGACGCGAGCTTTTCGAGCGGCGTACCTTCAGCCTTGTCGAGGTCGAGGTTTCCGTCCGCCAGGTCAGTCTCCCATTCGCCCCGTTCAAACTGCGGACCCGCTCCCGACTTGATAGTCTGAACATAGTTGCCGCCATCGCGCCGCACGCGCAGCGTCAGTCCGTGCCGCTTGAGCTTGTGCTTCGCCGTGTCGAAATAGGTCGAGACGAGATCGCTCTCGGATGGTGCACCGCTCTTGCTGCCGGCGACCCGCGGTTTCTTCAGCCCCTTGAGCTTGCGCGCGGGAACGTGGAATTTGAGCTCCGTCTCGGCCGCCATCGTCGCTCCATGCCTGGGGCACCAAGCAGACGTCCGCCGTGACGAAGTCAGCGACGGACGTTCATGCTCACACAAGATCGCCTGAGTTGGCGTCAATCGTCGTCGTTATGGATGACGGTCTTGCTGCGATTGCCGAATTCGTCCCGCTTCTTGATGACCGTGGTCCGGTCATGGCGCGGCTCACGCTCCCTGATCACGGTGGTGCGATCACGATCGCGGTCGCGATACTCGGGCGCCCGACCAACGGTCACGCCCGCGCCGACGGGACCTGCGCGGACACCGATATCATCGGCGAACACAGGCGATGCGATCGCGGTCACCATGGCCGCGGCTAGCAGATACGTCCTCATGCCGTCTCTCCTCCTCCAGTTGCGATGTGAAGAAGGAACGTCGAGTGCGACACACCGTTCCTGTATCGACCGTGTTGCAGACATCGCGCGGGGAACTCGCTGAACAAGCATTCATCTGTGTGGCGAAATACCCATGTTCCACGCGTTGAATAGCCTGAATTGATGTCCCACGTCCTTAACTAATAGGAGGACGTTCCATGAAACAGTCACAGCACTTCCGCGACAATGCGGAGAACTGCGCGCAGCTTGCCGAGCGTGCCGACGACGCGCCGACCTACAATCGCTTCAAGCGAATGGAAGCGGCCTGGCGCGCGCTGGCAAAGGAACAGGACTGGCTCGACGGCGAGACTTCGCCATCGGAAAATGCAGCCTAGATCCAGCCCGGCCGTGGCGGCAAATGCGACGTCGCCACGGCTCGCGGCCTATTCGGCGCTGCGTTGCCGCTGCCAGCGCAACAGATAGGCCTGCAGCCGCCAGATGATCGCCGACAGCACCACACCGACCAGCATCAGCACCACGACAGCAACCATCATGCCCGAGGCCTCGCCGCGCGCCTCCGATTCGATGATGAGACGGCCGATGCCGCGCTCGGCGCCTATGAACTCGCCGACGATCACGCCGATCAGCGCGAAGGAGATCGCAGGCGTCAGCGAAGCGAACACCCAGGCCATGGTCGAGGGGATCACCACCGTCCGGGTGATCTGCCATTCGCTGGCGCCAAGCAGCCGCGCGGCATTGGTAAAGCCCTCGTCGATCGAGCGCGCGCCCTCGAAAGTGTTGAAGAACACCAGGAACACGACGACGATCCACGACGTCACGATCTTCGACATGTCGCCGATCCCGAACGCCAGCACGATGATCGGCGCCAGCGCGATCCGTGGGATCGAATTCACCGCAGTGATGAAGGGCTGAAAGATCGCGCTCAGCCGATCGGATCGTCCCAGGATCAGCCCGGCGACGAAGCCGCTGACCACGCCGGTAACGAAGCCGAAGAAGGTATTCTTCAGGGTGATGGCGGTCGCGGCCCAGAGGTTGTTCTCGTTGCGCGCCAGGCACTTTCCGAAGTCGCCGTTGAACCAGCTGTTGAAGGCGCCGAGCTTCGAGGTCAGGCAGCTCTGGATCAGGAAGTTGTCGAAGATCATCGACGGCTTCGAGATGAAGTAGGGATCGAGCAGGTCGGGCACCAGCCAGGGCAGCTTGGTGCGGAGGTCGTAGCCCCATTGCCAGACCGACAGCACGACGGCGCAGATCAGGACCTGCCAGCCGACCGTGCCGAGCGTGCCGTATCTCTTCATGCGCTGCGGCCCTTGACGAATTCCTCGCCCAGCGAATGCCAGATGTGCTGGAACAGCTCGGCATAATGCGGGGTCTCTCGCACCTTCACCGCATCGCGCGGCCGCGCGAAGTCGACCTCGAACATGTCCTTGATCCGGCCCGGCCGCGCCGAGAACAGGATGATGCGGTCGGCCAATGTCAGCGCCTCGCCGAGATCGTGGGTCACGAACAGCACGGTCTGCTGCTCGCGTTCCCAGATCCGGAGCAGCACCTCGTGCATGTCGATCTTGGTGTGGGTATCGAGCGCGCCGAACGGCTCGTCCATCAACAAGATCTGCGGCTCGACGATCAGCGTCCGCATCAGCGCCGCGCGCTGGCGCATGCCGCCCGACAGCGCCGACGGATAGGCGTTCTCGAATCCCTTCAGGCCCGCCTGCGCGACGCATTCGGCGATGCGCTCCTTCCGTTCGTGAGCCGGCACGCCTGATAGCTCCAGCCCGTAGCCGATATTATCGCCGACGGTCCGCCATGGAAACAGCGTGTCGCGCTGGAACACATAGCCGACATTGGGCGTCGCCTTGCCGGCGGCGACGCGCTTGCCGTCGATCAGGATCTCGCCACCGGTCGGGCGGATCAGCGAGGCGATCATGTTGAGCACGGTGCTCTTGCCGGAGCCCGACGGCCCGAGCAGCGCGACGAACTCGCCGCGGCGGACGTCGAAGGTCACGTCGCGCACGGCCTCGATCGTGGTTTTGGCGAGCTGGAACGACTTGCTCAGGCCCTTGACCTCGACGCGGCGATCGGCCGAGGCGCGCGGCGATACGGTTGCGCTTGTCTCGAGCGCGCTCAACCCGGATAGGCCTTTCGCGCCGCTTCGATGAGGTTCGAGTTGACCACGTCGGCGATCTTGAGCGGCTTGATGCCGGTCATCTCGCGGAACCAGACCTTCTCGCCGCGCGCGAAGCTTGCGGCGTCGATCGAGCCCTCATAATCCGCGACCTTCTGGATCGACGTGATCTCCAGCAGATTGGCCTCGCGCGAGGTGCTGCCGACATAGGGCTCGATGGCCTCATAGACCTCGGTCGGCTTGTGGGTCTTGATCCATTGCGAGGCGCGCCACAGCGCGGTGACGTAGGCCTGCATCTTGGCCGGATCCTTGTCGATGGTGGCCTGCAGCGTGAAATGCGCGGTCACCGGCACCTTGCCGCCGATGTGCTTGTTCCAGATCGCTTCATCGGTGCCGTCGAACAACAATTCGCCCCAGCCCTGCTGCTGCGCCTCGTTCAACAGCGACAGCGAGCTGACGAGAATATCGACCTGTTTCGACTTCAGCGATCCCAGCATGGTGTCGACATTGCCGGTGCCGATCCAGGTCACCTTGTCGTCGAGCCCCATGGTTTCCATGTAGTATGACGACCAGACATGGTTGGTGCCGCCGAGCGAGGAAACCGAGACGATCGGCTTGCGGCCGTCGGGCCGCTTCCATTGCGTGAAGGCCTCCAGCGAGTTGATGCCCTGGTCCTTCAGGTCCTTGCGGATAATGAACATCACCGAGTTCGATCGCGTGTCGACCGGCAACAGCACGCGCGCGGCGCGGCCGTGATTGGTCAGTTGCATCGGATGGGTGACGTCGCCGATACCGATATCGCCCTGCGACGAGGCGATGATCTCGCGGGTCTTCACGCCGCTGCCGCCCTGCACCAGCTTGCAGTCGAGCCCGGCCTCCTTGAAGTAGCCGATACGGTCGGCGACGAACTGCGTCTGATAGACCGGCACCGCGACCGGATAGATTGCGCGACCCGCGGCCGCCTGCGCCCATGCACGGCCACCCGCCAGCGCGGCGCCACCGGCGGCGATCACCGTCAGCGCCGATCGCCTTGAAATGTGGGGCATGGTGGGGCGCGCCATCACGCGTGCTCCTTGGCCGAGATCTTGTCGAGCGCGCCGAGCACCGCATCGCCCATCTGGACAGTCGACAGCTTTTTCGCCCCGGCCTCGGCGATATCGGCCGTGCGCGCGCCGGAGGCCAGCGCGGTCTGCACCGCCTTCTCGAGCAGGTCCGCATCCTCGGGCCGGTTCAGCGTCAGGCGCAGCAGCATTGCGACGCTGAGGATCGAGCCGAGCGGATTGGCGATGCCCTTGCCCGCGATATCGGGCGCGCTGCCATGCACCGGCTCATACAGCGCCTTGCGCCGGCCGAAGCGATCGACCGGGCCGAGCGAGGCCGACGGCAGCATGCCGAGCGAGCCCGAAGCCATCGCCGCGCAGTCGGACAGGATGTCGCCGAAGATGTTGCCGGTCACCATGACGTCGAACTGCCGCGGCTCGCGCACGATCTGCATTGCGGCGTTGTCGACATAGAGATGGGCCAGCTCGACGTCGGAGAACTCCTCCTTGTGCAGCTTGATCACCTCCTCGCGCCAGACCACGCTGGTCTCCAGCACATTGGCCTTGTCGACCGAGCAGACCTTGTTGCGCCGGGTCCGCGCCAGCTCGAAGGCCGAGCGCGCGACGCGGCGGATCTGGTTCGTGGTGTATTGCTCGGTGTTGAAGCCGCGGCGCTGGCCGTCGGGCAGCGTCTCGATGCCGCGCGGCTCGCCGAAATAGATGCCGCTCGTCAGTTCGCGGATGATGACGAAATCGACGCCGTCGAGCACCTCGGCCTTGAGCGGCGCGGAGGCCGACAGTGCCGGGCTCGCCACGATCGGCCGCAGATTGGCATAGAGATCGTATTTGCTGCGCAGGCCCAGCAGACTGCCGGCCTTGCGTGCCGCGGCCGGCACTTCGGTCGTCTCCGGCCCGCCGGTCGCGCCCCACAGGATGGCGTCGGCCTCGTCCATCGCCTCCGCGGTATCCTCGGGCAGCACCTTGCCGGTCGCCAGATACGGGATCAGGCCGTATTGCGCCTCGCGCAAAGTCATCGGCACGTTACGTTTCGCCGCGAACCAGTCGAGCACGCGGCGCGACTGCGCGGTGACCTCCGGGCCGATGCCCTCGCCGCCGACGACGGCGACCTTGACCATGTTGGATTGCGTGCTCATGCCGGTGTCCTTGAAGCGGGTGTCCTTGTCGAATGAATCCATGGCCGCGCCGCGCGGTCGGAGACCTGGAAAGCGTGGATATCATCGTCGCGCTGCAGCGTCAGCGCCACCTCGTCGAGCCCCTTCAGCAGCCCCTCGCGCCGCCGCGGATCGATCTCGAACGAATGCCGCGCGCCCGACGGCGAGACGATGGTCTGGGCCTCGAGGTCGATCGAGACCTTACCCGCGCCCTGCGTCGCCTCGATGTCGGCGGCAAGCTGATCGACCACCGCCTTGTCTACGATGACGGGCAGGATGCCGTTCTGGAAGCAGTTGGCGAAGAAGATGTCGCCGAAGCCGGAGCCGATGATGGCGCGGATGCCGCGCTCCTGCAGCGACCACACCGCGCCCTCGCGCGAGGAGCCGCAGCCGAAATTCGGTCCGGTCACCAGGATCTCCGCCTCGCGGTATGGCTCGCGGTTCAGGATGAACTCCGGGTTCTCCGAGCCGTCGGGCAGATAGCGCAGCGAGCCGAACGCCCATTTGCCGAGCGTGCCGCGGATCGAATTACCCACCAGCCGCTCGATGCGGATGATGACGTCGGTATCGATATTGCCGCGCATGATCGGCGCGGCGGTTGCGGTGAGCCTGTCGAACGGTTTTGGCATGCTCTAGCGTCCCATCATCCTGACATCGGCGATCGCGCCGGCAATGGCGGATGCTGCGGCGCTCGCGGGGCTCGCCAGATGCGTCCGCGCGCGCGGCCCCTGCCGGCCGACGAAATTGCGGTTCGAGGTCGAGACCGAGCGCTGCCCGGGCGCCACCACCTCGCCATTGGCGGCAAGGCACATCGAGCAACCCGGCTCCCGCCACTCGAAGCCGGCGTCGATGAAGATCTTGTCGAGCCCTTCGGCGACCGCCTCGCGCTTGACATTCTCCGAACCCGGCACCACCCAGGCGCGGACCCCGGCCGCGACCTTGCGGCCGCGGGCAACCTCGGCCGCGGCGCGCAGATCGCTGAGCCGGCTGTTGGTGCAGGAGCCGATGAACACCCAATCGACCGGCGTGCCGGCGATCGGCGCCCCGCCTTGCAGGCCCATATACTCCAGCGCGGTCTCGATCGCGGCGCGCCGCAAGGGATCGTCGACCGCATTCGGATCGGGAATCACGCCATCGACGCCGACGACGTGCTCGGGGCTGATGCCCCAGGTCACCTGCGGGATGATCTTCTCGACATCGATCACGACCTCGCGGTCGAACACCGCGTCGGGATCGCTCGGCAGTTCGCGCCACGCTTTCACCGCGAGATCCCACATCTCGCCTTGCGGCGCATAGGGACGGCCGCGGAGAAATTCGAACGTCTTCTCGTCCGGTGCCACCATGCCCATCTTGGCGCCGAGCTCGATCGAGAGGTTGCAGATCGTGAGCCGGCCCTCGATCGGCAGCGCGCGGATCGCACTGCCGGCATATTCGACTGCATAGCCGGTGCCGCCGGCGGCGCCGATATGGCCGATCAGCGCCAGGATCATGTCCTTGGCGGTGACGCCGAGCGGCAGCTTGCCCTCGAAGCGCGCGCGCATCGTCTTCGGGCGGCGTTGGATCAGCGCCTGCGTCGCCAGCACATGGGTGAGCTCGCTCGATCCGATGCCGAAGGCGAGCGCCCCTAAGCCGCCATGGGTGCAGGTGTGGCTGTCGCCGCAGACGATGGTCGCGCCCGGCAGGCTCAAGCCGAGTTCCGGACCGATGACGTGGACGATGCCCTGGCCGGGCTGGTCGACGTCGAACAGCGTGATGCCGCTCGCCGAGGTCTCGACCCGCAGCGCCGCCAGCAATTCCAGTCCGATCTTGCTGGTTCCGGCGCGGCCGGGCGCCGTGGACAGCGCGTGATCCGGCGTTGCAAAGGTCAGTTCGGGATTGTGGACCTTGAGGCCCCGGCTCTTCAGATCGAGCAGGCCGCGCGAACCACCGAGATCGTGCAGCAGATGGCGGTCGATATGAAGGAGGTCTGTGTCTTCGCTGAGGCGAGCAATGACATGCTGGCCCCAGATCTTCTCGAGCAAACTTCGGCCGGGCATCCGCCTTCCCCTGCTCTCTGCGTTTCCATGCGCCTTGATCTAATTGGCGCCAATCTGGGCCAAAGTTGTCGTCAAGTGAAGCAGTTTTGCCTTAACATCACATATGTGATGGAAGTGCGGTACTTGCCCCACCGAGGAGCCAGCCATGCCGAATCTGAATAAGACGGCCATCGTCAAGTCGGCCATGCGGACGTTTGCAGTTCTGGAGTTCTTTCGGAAAACAAAGCGGGCTGCTTCCGTGACTGAAATATCGTCCGCGCTGGAGATGCCCCAATCGAGCACGTCCGTGTTGCTTCGCTGTCTCGTTGAATTGAACTACCTGGAATACGAGCGAAAGACCCGACGTTTCATCCCGAGCTACCGGGTCAATCTGCTCGGTGATTGGATCCGTCGTTCTCCGTTCCGTGATACCAAGCTCACCGATCTGATGGAGGAACTCTGGACCGCGACGGGCGGCGAAACCGTCATGCTTGGGCAACAGGCCGGCGCGGCCGGGATGCAATATCTGCACGTGGTCCCTGGCGGCTCTCAGCTTCAGTACACTGCACAGGCCGGTCAAATACGGCCGATGGTTCGAACCGCGCTCGGACATGTGCTGCTGAGCCAAATGCCGAACACCAAAATTCGCGGCATTATCCGTCGCAACAACGCCGAGGAGCCCAGTCAGTCGGCGCGCGTTCGCGAATCCGCCTTTCTCGAGGAGGTCGAGCGCATTCGCCGCCGCGGCTTTTCCGAGTCAGGCGGCCGCACGACGCCGGGCGCAAACACAATAGGCATGCTCGTTCCCCTGCCAAAGCGACGCGCTCCGCTGGCCATCGGCATCGGCGGCCCCATCGAACGTATCGCGGCAAAGCGCTCGCACATCATTGAAGTCATGCAGAGCCGGCTGAAGGAATTGACGGAGGAAGCCGGGCCAAGATTCGTTGAGAAATGACCTCTCGGGACACCTAACGCGTGGTACGGATGGCAAAGCCGCAGCCCGGATGGAGCCAATGGGTCGCTCGAACGCGCGCCCGATGACAGGCTTCGCGCAATCCGGATTACGCGACGGCACAACACACTCGATGTCGTCCCGGCGAAAGCCGGGACCCATAACCACGAACGCCTGTTGCCTTGCTCAGCTGTGTCGACGAATCCCCCCATAACGTCCGCCGCGGAGTATGGGTCCCGGCTTTCGCCGGGACGACAATGGGAAAGGCTGCTCGCAAATGTTACGACGCCAGCGCTTCTTCCGGCATCACGGCCGACAGATGCTGGCTTTCGGCCACGGCGCGGTTGGTGATGCGGCCGCGATGCACGTTGAGGCCGGTGCGCAGATGCGGATCCTCGACCAGCGCGCGCAGTCCCTTCGCGGCCAGCGCCAGGCCGAACGGCAAGGTGGCATGATTGAGCGCGTGGCTCGAGGTGACCGGCACCGCGCCCGGCATGTTGGCCACGCAATAATGCACGATGTCGTCAACGAGGTAAGTCGGCGCCTGATGCGTGGTCGGCTTCGAGGTCTCGAAGCAACCGCCCTGGTCGATCGCGACGTCGACCAGCACCGCGCGGCGCTTCATGCCCGCAAGCTGCGCGCGCGACACCAGCTTGGGCGCGCTGGCGCCGGGCACCAGCACCGCGCCGATCACAACGTCAGCCGCGAAGACCTCCTGCTCGATCGCTTCCAGCGTGGCGTAACGGGTGCGGACCCGGCCGAGGAAGAGATCGTCGAGCAGGCGCAGCCGCGGCAACGAGCGGTCGAGGATGGTGACGTCGCTGCCGAGCCCTGCCGCCATCCGTGCCGCATGGGTACCGACCACGCCGCCACCGATGATCGCAACCCGCGACGGCGGAACGCCGGGCACGCCACCGAGCAGCTTGCCCATGCCGTCGGCGGATTTGCGCAGCGCGGCGCCCGCGGCCTCGATCGCGAGCCGGCCCGCGACTTCGCTCATCGGCGCGAGCAGCGGCAGCCCGCCATGCGCATCCGTGACGGTCTCATAGGCGACCGCGGTGCAGCCGGAGGCGATCAGACCCGCGGTCTGCGGCACGTCGGGCGCGAGATGCAGATAGGTGAAGAGGATCTGTCCCTCGCGCAGCCTGATCCATTCGGACGGCTGCGGCTCCTTCACCTTCACGATCATCTCGGCGACGGAGAACACCTCTTCGGCGGTGTCGGCGATCCGCGCGCCGGCCTGGGTGTAGACCTCGTCGCCGGCACCGATGCCGTCGCCGGCGCCGCGCTGGACCACGACCTCGTGGCCGTGCGCCACATATTCCCGCACCGAGGCAGGCGTCAGCCCGACCCGATATTCCTCGACCTTGATTTCCTTGGGCACGCCGATGCGCATGGTCCGCTCCTTGAAGGATTCGTTTCCGCCGGCCTCAAGGCTATTCCCCGTCACATGGCGTTTCTCAGCGATTTCCGGCTTGCTCACAGCCAGATACGCTCATATCCTTCGCATTCAGCTCAGCTCTTGAAGGAAATCTGCGTGGACGGTCTCGATCGTATCGACCTCAGAATCCTCGCCGAGCTGGTTAGTGATGCCCGCGCGAGCCAGATCGAGCTTGCCGAGAAGGTCGGGCTGTCGCCGACCGCCTGCGCGCGGCGCATCCGCCATCTCGAGGAGATCGGCGTGATCCGCGGCTACCGCGTCGACCTCGAACCATCAGCGCTTGGCCTCGTGACGACCGTCGTCGTCACCATCACGCTGGAAAAGCAGAGCGAGGATTATCTCGCAGCCTTCGAGGCCGCGATCGCGCGCTGCCCCGACGTCGTGTCCTGCCATCTGATGTCGGGCAGCGACGACTATCATCTGCAGGTGATCGCCCGCGACATCGCCGACTTCGAGCGCATCCACAAACAGCATCTGTCGCGGATGCCGGGCGTCGCCCGCATCCATTCCAGCTTCGCGATGCGCGAAGTGGTCCGCCGTACCATCCCCGAAACCGCGCTGCGCGGCTGACGGTCACGCACCACCGCACACTGTCACAATCGGGCGCTGTCACAATCGAGCACTGTCATATTAGGACACTGTCATAATCGGACCTGCCCGGTTTGCTCCCACACGCATTTTTTAGTCGTGATTCGCCGCCTTCTATGACAAAATTACTACGGTTCGATATCAGTTCGGTTACGCGCGGAGCGGTGAATGAGCATGGAGTGGCGGGCACGGCCGGTTTCGCTGGCTTGGTCAAATCCAGTGGTCCGGTGGTGGGGCTTCTTGAGCCTCGTCAGCGCCACCAACATCGCGATCTGGTTCGCGCTTTACCGCCAGTTCAATGAACAGGCCAATGGCAGCTTCAGCAACACCTCGGGCATCGGCCTGATGATGCTGCTGTGCGCGGCCTATGTGTTCGGCTGCGCCTTCCGCTCGGTCCTGCCGCGCGCCGACGTGCAGCGCATCTGCCTGTTCGACACCTGGCTGTCGAGCGTCGTGGTCGGCCGCACCGTTGCCACCGTCGCCGAGGTCTGCTTCGCCGCGCAATGGGCGATCATCCTGCATCAGCTCGGCACCATGACCGGCGCCGAGACCACGGTGAACATCGCCTGGATCATCGTGCCGCTGATCGTGATCGCGGAATGCTTCTCCTGGTATGCGGTGCTGACCACCCATTATCTCTGCAACGCGATCGAGAACTCGATCTGGGCCGTGGTGTTCTTCCTGGTCGGGATTGCGCTGTGCCGGCTGCTGCCGGAGTTTCATGGCCCGGTGCGCTGGGCCTTCATCGTCGCGATCCTCGGCATCGCCGGCTTCCTCGCCTTCCTGATGACCGTCGACGTCCCTATGTATCTGAACCGCTGGCGCGCCAACCTCGCCACCGGCGGCACGCTGCTGCATCCGCTGGAAGGCCTGCGCGACGTCAGCCGGCGCTGGGTCGTGACCCACGACATCGCCGAGTGGCGCGAGGAGATCGCCTGGATGTCGCTGTATTTCAGCATGGCGGTCTGGTCGAGCCTCGCGCTCTGCGTCGGCTACTCGCTCGAGGATCAGCTGCCGCGCTACCGCACCGAACCTGCGATCGTGACGGCGACACCGGCGCCGACAGCGCAGCACACCGCCAAGATCGACGCGGCGGCACCGTCGCGGAATTGATCGGCGACCGCCACGCAAGGCTTGTCGCCGTCGGTGCTTTCGGAGTAAAGGCTGAGGCGTCCCCGCTCATCCGTCAGCGCGCTCCATGCCCCGCATCACCATCATCGAAACCGGGTTCGTCAACCCGCAAGCCCGCGAGCGCCACGGCAGCTATCCGCAGATGTTTCAGCGGATGGTGGCCACCGCCGATCCATCTGTTGGCTGCGACGTCGTCAGCCTCGCTAGCGGCGAGACACTGCCGGATCCCACCACATTGGATGCGATCCTGATCACGGGATCATCGGCCGGCGTCTACGACGATGTCGCGTGGATCGCGCCGCTCGAAGCCTTCGTGCGCACGGCCCATGACAAGCGCATTCCGACGGTCGGCGTCTGCTTCGGCCATCAGCTGATCGCGCAGGCGCTCGGCGGCACGGTGCGCAAATCCGAGAAAGGCTGGGGCATCGGGCGCCACGTCTATCGGATCGCGCCGGACAACGGGCTGATCAACGGCGAGACGATCGCCGTCGCCTGCTCGCATCAGGACCAGGTGGTCAACCCGCCCGCCTCCGCGCGCACAATCCTGTCGTCCGAGTTCACGCCGCACGCCGCCCTGCTCTACGCCAACGGCACGACGCTGTCGGTGCAACCGCATCCGGAATTCACCGCCGACTATGCCGACGCGCTGTGCGATCTACATCGCGGCCGCGCGCCGGATGCCCTGATCGAAGCCGCCAAGACCTCGCTCACTGAGCCGCTCGACCACGCTACGCTGGGCGGCATGATCACGCGCTTTCTCACGCGCCGCAACGTCTAGCCGCGCGCGGCCGATTGGCCGGGCATCAGGGTCGAGTTGACCTTGGCGGCATGGCTGGACATGATCGTTCGCTCCGGTCGCGACCATTGCGGCTAAGATCAAGTGTGAGGAACGCCGCGTGCCGACGGATCACGACGGATGGACTGTCGCCACCCCCGCGGACGTTGGACTCGACGGGTCAAGGCTCTCCGAACTCGACAGGTTCCTCCGACATGGCCCAGGCACAATGTTCACGCGGTCGTCGTGGCACGACGAGGCAGGCTCGTATTCGAGCGCTATTTCTCCGGCACGGAGCGGCGCTGGATGGATTGGTCGGGCCTGGTCCAATTTTCCCCGACACAAAAGCACGACATCCGCTCGATCTCGAAGAGCGTGACGTCGCTTCTGATCGGTGCGGCAGTGAGCGAAGGCAAGTTTCCCCCGCTCGAATCGACCGTGATCGACTACCTTCCTGAATATGCCGATCTGCGCACGCGCAAGAACGAGCGCATCGCGTTCCACCACCTGCTCACCGTGTCACATGGGCTGCGGTGGGATGAAAGCCGAAGTTGGAAAAGCCGGGCCAACAACGAGCGGCAATTGCTCGAGGCGAAGGATCCCTATCGGTACGGGCTGGAGCAGCCGATAGCGCTGCCGCCCGGCACGTCGTTCAACTACAGCGGCGGCGCCACCAGCCTGCTGAGCGCGGCTCTGGCCAAGGCGGTCGGCCAGCGGATCGATCAGTTTGCGAGGGAGAAGCTGTTCGAACCGCTTGGGATCGCCGATGTCGAGTGGCATTGCTTCACCGGAAGCGCCGAGATCGCGGCCTTTGCCGGCTTGCGGCTGAGGCCGCGTGATCTCGCCAAACTCGGCCAGCTCGTGGCGGATGAGGGACGTTGGGATGGCAGGCAAGTGCTGCTCGCCTCGTGGATAGCCGAATCCACCAAACCGCATGTGAACGCCGAAGGAAATGGGGCGTTGTGCTACGGCTATCACTGGTGGCTTGGCCGCTCCTTGCTGAACGGCCTCGAGCTGAGCTGGATCGCCGGTTTCGGCAGCGGCGGCCAACGGCTCTTCGTGGTGCCTAGGCTCGATCTCGTCGTTGTCGTCAACGCTTTCAACTACCGGGATCATATCCCGATCGCGATTCTCAACCGCCTGGTCATGCCTGCCGTGACCGACGGTCCCTGAACGCCCGACGATTTGGCCCGGACGATGCGCCTCAGGTCATGCTGCCCGGCATGAAGCAGCGCACGCGCGGGTGGCCGTCGATATAGTCCTTCCACACCATGGTGCGCCCGACCTTGTTCGGCTCGGTGATCACGGCCTCGTTCGGCACGACAACCCATTCATTGTCGATGAGCACGCGAAAGTGGCCGTGATCCGACTCCGTCGGGATCAGCGACCACATAGCCATCGGCATCCGAGCAGCATTGTCCATAGCCGCTGTGCAGGCTTTCGAACCAGGGCTTTAGCGGTGAATTGGCATAGCGGCCGTCGTCTCGCGCCAGGGTCGGCGATGTCAGCCACATCGTCCCGAGCAGCAGTGCCGCACGCGTGATGGCGTGCATATCGTCGTCTCCGCAAGCGTCTATCCAGCTGCGGGCACGTCGCAGACTGCTCGCCTGCGACGCTGTCGCCGCGGGCGAGCACGCGACACATCCGCGCCCCAGCACCTGACATTGAACGATGCAAGAGCAAGGCCAGACGGGATGCCGGAAGACTACAGCCGACGAAAGTATAGGGCGTGCGGCGCGATCAACGACTCACTGCCGCAACCTCCGGAACGAGCGGCGGTGCGCTGCGCGACGCCGCCTGCAGCGTGCATTCGACGAACCGGCGCGGCAGCAGCGAAGCGTTGGAGCGCATCGCCACCAGCATGCGGCTCTCCGCATCCGGCGTGTCCAGCGGCTTCGCCACCACATTCATCACGCCGGCCTGCTGGTAGCAGGACGGCAGGATCGAAAGCCCGATCCCGGCCGCAACCAGGCTGAGCACGGTGCGCAGCTCATGCGCCTCCTGCACCACGCGCGGGGCGAAGCCCGCCCGCCGGCACAGCATCGCGGCCTGATCGCCGACGCCGCAACCGCTCTCGGCCATGCCGACGAATTCATGCTCGGCAAGGTCGGCCATCTCGAGCGCCCCCTTCGCGCCGGCCAGCGGGTGATCCAGCGGCAGAAACACCATCAGCCGGTCGCGCCACACCACATGCACCTGCAGATCGGCCGCTGGCCTGAAATCGAGCGGCGGGCGCATGATCGCGACATCGAGCTCGGCGTCGGCAAGCGCGCGCAGCTGCGTTGCCGTCGACATGTGCCGGAGCTCGATCTTCACCCGCGGATAGCTGGCGCGAAAGCTGCGGAACAGTTCGGCGAACATGTCGAGCATCGGGACCGAGCCGGTGAAGCCGACCCGGATCATGCCGGCCTCGCCGCGCGCCGCACGGCGCACCGTCTCCGACGCCAGATCAAGCTCGCTGACCGCGCGCCGCGCATGTTCCAGCAGCAACTGCCCGGCCTGCGTCAGTTCCACCGCGCGCCGCGTTCGCGCCAACAGGCGCGTGCCGAGCTCTTCCTCCATCGCCTTGATCTGCGTGCTCAGCGGCGGCTGGCTGACATGCAAGCGTTTCGCTGCGCGGCTGAAGCTGAGCTCTTCGGCCACCGCGATGAAGTAACGAAGCTGCCTGTAATCCATCGCTTATTCCGATTCCCTATAAGTCGGGGGTCAACAAGGTATTTGACCTCACGGGGCCGTTTCCCGATCTTCGCGCGAAATCACCAGTCCTCCAAGGGAGAAGCGCGCGAAATGCGTCAGGTTCAGGCACGACGGCGCGGCGCTCGCAGCGGGTCAGCCATGCAATATCGCAGCGGACGATAGAAGATGACCGTTCCGTTTCGCGTTCTCGTCACCGGCGACAGCCTCGCGCCGGCCGCCGTCAATGTCCTCAGCGAGATCGGCGCAGATGTCGTGCTGATGCGCGATGCCGTCACGCCCGAACGTCTCGCGCACGAGATGGCGCGGGCGCCGACGCAGGCGATCCTGATGCGCGGCAATCCGGTGTTCTCCGCCGCCACCATCGCCGGAAATCCGCACCTGCGCGTGATCGCAAAGCACGGCGCCGGCGTCGACAGCGTCGATATCGACGCCG
>NZ_LFIQ01000119.1:244042-273901 GCF_001189245.1 Bradyrhizobium pachyrhizi
CGAGCACACCATCGCGCTGATCCTCGCGCTCGGGCGCGACGTCGTTAGCCTGAACGCACGAACCCATTCCGGCGCCTGGGACCGCGCCACCTATCGCGGCCGCGAAATCCGCGGCCGCACGATCGGCCTGGTCGGCTTCGGTCGCATCGCCCGCCACGTCGCCCGCGCGGCGGGCGCGCTCGGCATGAGCGTCGTCGCGCTCGGCCGGAGCAAAGGCCGCGTCGATCCGGCGCTGGCGCGCGAAGCCGCCGACCTCGCCGAGCTGCTCGCGGTCTCCGACATCGTCAGCCTGCACGCGCCGCTGACCGATGCGACGCGCGGCATGATCGATGCGGGGCGGCTCAACGCCATGAAGCCCGGCTCCCTCCTGATCAACACCGCGCGCGGCGCGCTGGTCGACGAGGACGCGCTTTGCGCGGCGCTGCGAAGCGGCCATCTCGCCGGTGCCGGCCTCGACACGCTGGCAGAGGAGCCTCCGGCGAAGGACCGGCCGATCCTGCAGGCGCCGAACCTGATCTTGACGCCGCATATCGCAGCCCAAACCGGCGCATCGATCACGCGGACCGGCGTCGAGGCCGCGCGCAACATCGTCGCGGTCCTCACGCAACGCGACATCGATCGCGCCAATGTGGTGAACCCGGCGGCACTCGACGCGCCTTAAATCTCGCAGAAACGGCCCACCAAGAGGCCGCGATATCAAGAGGAAACGAACATGAATCTGGGGTGGCTGTCCAAGCTGTCCGCCGTCGAACGCAAGACCTTCTTCGCCGCCTTTGGCGGCCTTGCGCTCGATTCGATGGACACCACGATCTACGCGCTGGTCACGCCTGCGCTGATCGCGACGCTGAGCCTGTCGCGACCCGACGCCGGCATCCTTGCCTCAAGCTCGTTGGTCGGCACGGCTGTCGGCGGCTGGATCGCCGGAATTGCCGCGGACCGGTTCGGCCGTGTGCGCGTGCTGCAATTCACCATACTCCTGGTCGCGGTCTCCACCTTTGCCGCCGCCTTTGCCGACGGCTTCTGGTATCTGCTGGTCGCGCGCGCCATCCAGGGCATGGGCTATGGCGGCGAGGCCGCGGTCGGTGCCGTGCTGGTCGCCGAAGTGGTTTCGGCCGGCATGCGCGGCCGCGTCGCCGCCGCGATCCAGAGCGGATACGCCGTCGGCAATGCGCTGTCGGTGGCGCTGTTTCCCGTCATCTTCGGCTGGCTGTCGCAGGACATGGCCTGGCGCGTGTTCTTCGCGATCGGAATCCTCCCCGCCCTGCTGGTCTTCTTCGTCCGCCGCTTCGTGCCGGAATCCGCGATCTTCGTCGAGGAGAGGGCGCAGCGCGCCGCCTCGCCGACGCACAGCTTCTGGACCATCTTCACCGGCGAGCATCTGTTCAAGACGCTGGTCGCGACCTTCTTCACCACAGGCACGCTCGGCGCGGCCTATGTGATGATCACCTGGCTGCCGACCTATCTGCAAACCGGGCTGCATCTGCCGGTCACGCACACCGCCGGCTATCTCGCCGTCAACATCTTCGGATCGTTCGTCGGACCGATCGCCTTCGGCCTGATCGCCGACCGCATCGGCCGCCGCAAGGGTTTCATGCTGTTCCTGATCTGCCAGGCGCTGAACGTCGCGGTCTACACCCAGGCGCCGATCGGCCAGGGCATCACCGTCATCCTCGGATTCTTCCTCGGCGCGTTGCAGGCCGGCCTCGCCTCCGGCCTGATGCCGACCTTTGCCGAGCTGTTTCCGACCAGCATCCGCGCCAACGGCGCCGGATTCGCGCTGAGCGCAGGGCGGGGCCTCGGCTCGATCGTGCCGGCGACCGTCGGCATTCTCTCGACGCGGATGCATCTCGGCGACGCAATGGCGATCTGCGCCATCTGCGGCTACACCGCCGCCTTCTGCGCGGCATTGCTGCTGCCCGAGCAGCAAGGCATCGACCTCAGAACAATGGCAGCTGGCGCCGCGCCGGACGAAGCCGATCGCCTGCCGCACGAACGAGAGGCCGGACACCCAAACAACATCCGAAATGGCGTCGCGACCCAATGAACGCCATCACAACGAACGGGAGGATTGCAATGACTGGCGCGTCCGTCACTGAGCTCGAACAGCAGACCATCCGCCGCGTCTATTGGCGGCTGATCCCGATCCTGTTCGTGATGATGTTCTTCAACTATCTCGACCGCATCAATCTCGGCTACGCCGGGCTGACGATGAACAAGGACCTCGGTCTCAGCCCAGCGATCTTCGGCTTCGCGGCCAGCATCTTCTTCCTCGGCTATATGGTGCTCGAGGTGCCGAGCAACCTGATGCTGCACTGGCTCGGGGCGCGGATCTGGCTGGCGCGGATCCTGATCACCTGGGGCCTCGTCGCCGCGCTGACAGCCTTTGTCCGGAATCCGCTCAGCCTCTATGTGATGCGGTTCGGCCTCGGCGTCGCGGAAGCCGGCTTCATGCCCGGCGTGGTGCTTTACCTCACCTACTGGTTCCCGGCGCGCTATCGCGCCCGCGCGGTGGCGGGATACATCATCGCCGGCTCGTTCTCGGCGGTTTTGGGCGGGCCGATCTCGACCAGCATCATGACCTGGTTCGATGGCGCTGCCGGTCTCCACGGCTGGCAATGGATGTTCCTGGCCGAGGGCGTGCCGACCATTCTGCTCGGCCTGTTCACGCTCTATTATCTCACCGACCGCCCGGCCAAGGCGAGTTGGCTCACCAAGGAGCAAGCGGCCTGGCTGGAGGGCGAACTCGCCGCCGAGCGGGCCGAGATCGAGCAACAGGGGCAGCACAGGTTGATCGAATGCGTGCTCGATATCCGGGTCTGGCTGCTGGCGGCGCTGTTCGGCTGCGCGCTGGTCGGGATCTACGGCCTCTTGCTGTGGCTGCCGCAGATCATCAAGGGAATGGGCAATCTCAGCAACATCCAGGTCGGCTTCCTCTCGGCGATCCCGCCGCTGCTCGGCGTCATCGGCACCATCGCGGTCAGCCGCAGCTCGGACAAGACCGGCGATCGCAAGTTTCATCTTGCCGCGGTCTATCTGCTGGCCGCGGTTGCGATGCTCGGCAGCGCCTATGTGGCGAGCCCGGTGCTGGCCTTCGTGTTCCTGTGCATCGTCGGCTTCAGCCTCAACGCCGGCAATCCGCTGTTCTGGAGCATCAACGCCTCGCTGCTGACCGGTGCGGCCGGTGCCGCCTCGATCGCGCTGGTCAACACGCTGGCGCAGTTCGGCGGCCTGATCGGACCCTGGTGCATCGGCTTGATCAAGGACTCCACCGGAAGCTTCTCCTGGGCATTGGTCGGCATCGCCGGCTTCCTGTTCGTCGCCTCCGCCATCGCCGCCACCATGCGCGTCAAGCCGCGCGAGACGGAATTGATGGGCGCGATCCCGTCATCCGTCGCTCACTGACAACCTACCAAGGAAGCAACCATGATCATCGATTGTCACGGCCATTACACCACCGAGCCGGCCAAGCTGCAGATATTTCGTGACAAACAGCTCGCCGGCCTCGCCGACAAGTCGCGACGGCCGCTCACCACCAATCTCGGCATCACCGACGAGGAGATCCGCTCCAGCGTCGAGGGCGCACAGCTCCGCCTGCAGAAGGAGCGCGGCACCGACGTCACCATCTTCTCGCCGCGCGCCGCCGGCATGGCGCACCACGTCGGCAAGGAAGCGACCAGCCGCGAATGGACCACGATCTGCAACGACCTGGTGCACCGCGTCTGCACGCTGTTCCCGCAGAACTTCGTCCCCGTGTGCCAGCTGCCGCAGAGCCCGGGGGTCAAGCCTGCCAACTGCATCGAGGAGCTGGAACGCTGCGTGACCCAGCTCGGCTTCGTCGGCTGCAACCTCAATCCCGATCCGGCCGGCGGCTATTGGTGCGATCCGCCGCTGACCGACGAATGGTGGTATCCGCTGTACGAGAAGATGGTCGAGCTCGACGTGCCGGCGATGGTTCATGTCTCCTCGTCCTGCAATCCCTGCTTCCATGGCACCGGCGCGCATTACCTCAACGGCGACACCACCGCCTTCATGCAGTTCCTGACCTCGGATCTGTTCAAGCGCTTCCCGACCCTGCGGTTCATCATCCCGCATGGCGGCGGCGCGGTGCCCTATCACTGGGGCCGCTACCGCGGCCTGGCGCAGGACATGAAGTTGCCGCCGCTGTCGGAGCATCTCTTGAAGAACGTGTTCTTCGACACCTGCGTGTATCATCTGCCCGGCATCGAGCTGTTGACCAGGGTGATTCCGGTCGAGAACATCCTGTTTGCGTCGGAGATGGTCGGCGCCGTGCGCGGCATCGATCCTGAAACGGGTCATCACTTCGACGACACCCGCCGCTATATCGACGCGCTGCCGCTGAGTGCTGCGGACAAGGCCAAGATCTTTGAAGGCAATGCCCGCCGCGTCTATCCTCGCCTCAACGCCCATCTCGACCGCCGCGCGCATTGAGCGACCGCGCCGCCAACACACCGGAGAAAACCGATGGCCATAGGATTTGCTATTCACAAGGCGAAGCGGAAAGTGTCGCCCGATCTCGTCGCGCGCTACCGCACCCTACCGGTCGCCAATATCAGCGATTCGATGTCGCGCATCGCAGGCACCAACCGGCTGCGGCCGATGCACGCGGGCGGCTGGCTCGGCGGCCCGGCGCTGACGGTCAAGACCCGGCCCGGCGACAATCTGATGGTCCACAAGGCGATCGACCTGGCGCAGCCGGGCGACGTCATCGTGGTCGATGCCGGCGGTGTGCTGGTCAACGCCATCATCGGCGAGATCATGTCGACGCTGGCTGAGAAGAAGGGCGTCGCGGGCTTCGTGATCGACGGCTCGATCCGCGATGCTGGCGCGATCCGCGCCGGATCGTTCCCGGTGTTCGCCGCCGGCGTCGCCCATCGCGGCCCCTACAAGGACGGCCCGGGCGAGATCAACTGCGCCATCTCGATCGACGGCATGATCGTCGAGCCCGGCGACCTCATCGTGGCCGACGACGACGGCGTGCTCTGCGTGCCCTATGACGACGCCGAAGCGATCTGCAAGCTCACCGAGGCCAAGAAGGCCACCGAGGAAAAGGCCATCCAGCAGATCCTCGCCGGCACCAGCGACCGCCGCTGGGTTGACGAGGCCCTGCAGCGCCTCGGCTGCGAGTTCAAGGACTAGACGACGACGGTCCCAAAAAGTCGGCGATGCCTGCCTTTTGGGCACCAATTTGCGCCAAGTCGGCCGGAATCATCCCGCCCGTATCGGGTGCGCTTGCCCATCCATCAAAATCGGGAATTTTTCCCGATTACAGTTGGAAAAGAATCCCGGCCTTCCGGGACTGATGTTGTTTGCCAAAGCCACGCCGCTCCCGCAGTCTCCGAGCCAAGGTTCGTCGGGGATCAAGCGGACCGTGGCTTGGGGGTGGGCGTCATGGCTGGTGCGTTGTTGCGTGCGGCAACACGGTCTTTGTCTTCTTCGGTCTATACGCGCGGCGCTGCGGCCGTGCTGGCTGTTATTGGCTCTGCACTGCCCTCGACTGTCCTGCACGCTCAGACGGCCGATCCGGTCCCCACTGAACTGCCGCCCGTCAACGTGATTGCGCCCACACCGCTGGCCGGCACCCGCAGCGCAAAGCCGGCGGCACGGCCGGTGGTTCGGACCACGCGAACCGCGCGAACCCGAACCGGACCTGTTGCTCCGGCAGCGGGACCCGATGTCGGCACCGCTGCACCCGGCCCCTCCGACCGCGACTCCACCCTGATTGATCGCGACAAGGTCCCGTCCAACACCGCGGTGATGACGACGCAGGATTTCAGCCACAACTACTCGACCAACTTCCTCGATGCTGTGAACCGCAAGCTGCCCGGCGTCACGCTCGGCGACCAGACCGGCAATCCGTTCCAGCGCAATCTCGACTACCGCGGCTTTACCGCCTCGCCGGTCCAGGGCACGCCGCAGGGCATCGCGGTCTATCAGAACGGCGTGCGCATCAACGAATCCTGGGGCGACGTGGTCAACTGGGATTTCATCCCGGAAAAGGCCATCGACAGCGTCGCATTGTTTCCCAACAATCCGGTGTTCGGCCTCAACGCGATCGGCGGCGCGCTGAGCATCCAGATGAAGAACGGCTTCACCTATCAGGGCTCCGAGGCTGAACTGTTCGGCGGCTCTTACGGGCGCGTGCAGGGCAGCGTGCAGGCCGGCGGCCAGAGGGACAACATCTCCGCCTACGCTGCGTTCGAATCCGCGTATGATCGCGGCTGGCGCGACTACGCCAATTCATCGCACATCAACCGCATGTATGTGGATGTTGGCGCACGCAACGACGACACCGAATTTCACGTCAATTTCACCGGCGCCAGCAACCTGCTCGGCAACGTTGCGGCAACGCCGGTCCAAATGCTCAATCAGCGCTGGTCGAGCGTCTACACCTGGCCGCAGACGACGCTGCTTCAGCTCGCCTTCGTCAACGCGACGCTGAACCACAATTTCTCCGACACCTGGTCCTTCCAGGGCAATGCCTATTTCCGCGGCTTCCGGCAGACCCATGTCGACGGCAACGGCACCGACGTGCATGCCTGCGACGGTGGAGACAGTTTGTGCATCGGCGACGACCTGCCGATTTTCGGTCCGGCGGGCGGTCCCTCGGTTCCGAACACGCTGGGCAACGCCTTCCTTGGCGAAGTCGACCGCAACCGGGCCGCGACCAACAGCTTCGGCGGCACAGCCCAGCTGACCAACTCGGACAAGCTGTTCGGACACGATAACCACGTCGTGATGGGCGTCAGCGTCGACCACGGCAACACGAAATTCACGGCGACCAGCGAGCTCGGAACGATCGATCCGAACAACCTGTTCGTGACCGGCACCGGCATCTTCATCAACCAGCCCGACGCCGGTCTCGCCCCGGTCGACCTGCGCGCCACCAACACCTACACCGGCGTCTATCTCACCGATACCTTCGACGTGACGAACAGGTTCTCGGTCACTGCCGGTGGACGATTCAACTATGCCCAGATCGATCTGCAGGACCAGACCGGGACTAACGATGCGCTCAACAGCAGCAACCGCTTCCAGCGCCTCAACCCGGTGATCGGCGGCACCTACAAGATCACGCCGAACCTCACCTTTTATGCCGGCTATTCAGAGGCCAACCGCGCGCCGACGCCGCTCGAGCTCGGCTGCTCCGATCCGGCCCGCCCCTGCGTCATCGATTCCTTCCTGGTGTCCGATCCGCCGCTCAAGCAGGTCGTGTCGCACACCGTCGAGGCCGGCTTCCGCGGCACCTGGGGCAACGACGCCAGGACCGGCATGCTGAGCTGGGGCGTCGGCGCGTTCCACACTCTGTCCGACGACGACATCATCCGGGTGCAGAGCCCCATCGGCACAGGCAATTTCGGCTATTTCCAGAATGCGGGGCAGACCCTGCGGCAGGGCATCGAAGCCAAGCTCGACTACCGCGTCAATCGCTGGAACGCCTATGCCAACTACACCTTCATCGATGCGACCTATCGAAGCGCAAATACGTTGCCGGCTCCCGACAACCCGAACGCCCTGACCGACCCGAACAACGATGACGTCCGGTTCATCAACGTCAAGCCGGGCGACCATATCCCGGGCATTCCGGCGCACCGCTTCAAGGCAGGTGTCGAGTACCTCGCCACCGACGCATGGAAGGTCGGCGCCGACATCAATGTGGTGGGCAGCCAATGGCTGGTCGGCGACGACACCAACCAGAGCCAGAAGGTCCCGGCCTACGCGGTCGTGAACCTGCACACCTCCTACAGGATCACACCAAATATCGAGGTGTTCGGCCTGATCAACAACGTCTTCAACCAGCATTATTATCTCGGCGGCGCGTTCTACGAGACCGGCGGCTTTGCCAGCGCCGGAGCTGCGCCCAACCTGATGGCCCAGCTGACCGATCCGCGCACCTTCGTCCCCGGCATGCCGCTCGCGGCCTATGCCGGCATCAGGGCGAAGTTCTAGGGCAATTCCTGAAGACGCTACGCCACCGTCCCGCCGTCGACCGGCATCGCGATGCCGGTGACGAACGACGCCTTGTCCGACAGCAGGAACACCGCGACCTCCGCAATCTCCTCGGGGCGCGCCGCGCGGCCCATCGGATTGCGGGTGACCGCGGCCTTGATCAGCTCCTCCGGATCGGCCTCGTTGTGGCCCAGCTGGTCCGGCCGGTTGACGAACACCCGCAGCATCGGCGTGTCGATCGCACCGGGGCAGATCGCGTTGACGCGGACGCCGTCCTTGGCGTGGCGCTTGGCGAGCGCGCGCGCCAGCCCGATCACGCCGGCCTTGGCCGCCGAATAGGTCGGACTCCACGGCGAGCCGACCAGGCCCGAGGTCGATGCGGTGAACAGGATGCTGCCCTGGCGCCGCGCGGTCATCTGGCCGAGCGCCGCGTTGGTGGTGATCAGCTGCGAGCGCAGATTGAGATCGACGCTGAGATCCCAGCCCTCGAGATCGTCGATCACGGACGGACCGGGAATGCCGAGATGATTCCACACGCAGTCGAGCGCGCCGAATTCCTTCACCGTCGCAGTGACGATATCGCGCGCAAAGCCGTCGTCGCGCAGATCGCCGGCCAGCGCCAGCGCGCGCCCGCCGCCCTTTTTGATCTCGTCGACCACCGCCTTCGCGCCGGCCTCGTTCTGGTCGACCACCGCGACCGCCGCGCCCTCGCGCGCGAGGATGCGTGCCCCGGCGCGGCCGGCGCCCGATGCCGCGGCGGTGACGAGTGCGATCTTGCCCTGCATGTCCATGTTTCGATCCTGACTGTGCCCGTGACTTCGAGCCTTCTTGGTTTGACGTTCTGGTTGAATCAGGACCGCAGCGCTGCCGTCTTGCGCTGACGCGCTAAAGCATGATCCGGAAAAGTGCGAAGCGGTTTTCCGAAAAGATCATGCTCAAACAAAAGGCCAAAGCGCGATGACGCTTCAACCTGATCTCGTCGCGCTTTAGCGCCCGCCGAACAGGACCGGAGACTGGCCGGGCAGCAGCTGCGAATGAATGTCGCTGTCCATGCGCTCGGCCCCCTGCTGGGTAAAGCTCGCGCCGAAAGACAGGCTGAGATTCGAAGTCGGCCGGAACTCGAGGCCCGCGCGCGCGGAATAGCCCGCGTTGACACCGGGATTGCCGCTGAACGGCGCCAGCGGTCCGCCGGCACCGGGCGGATTGTATTTCAGCGTGTCGAAGCCGGCGAAGAACGTCACGGGCGTATTACCGACACCCCTGAAATTGTAGCCGAACTGCGCGCCCTGATATTCCAGCGAGCCGAACGCCGCCGATTGGCCGAGCGCGTTCCAGCCGACGCGGCCACCTTCGCTGCCGGCGAACCAGCCGTCGGGCCGGCCGTTCAGATATGAGAAATCGCCGCCTTGCGCGCCGGCGGCGTCAAAGCTCGGAAAGTTTCCGTAGGTATCTGCCTTCTGGCCATCGGCAAGGCTGCCGCCGAAACCGAACAGCGAGCCCGGCGTCCAGTAGCGCACCGGGCCGGCCTGAGCACTGGCCTGCTGGCCGCTCAGGCACAGCGCCAACACTGCTATTGCGAGGCCGAGTTTACTTACCAAAGTGGTCATCAGGTTACCGTCACGAGCGCCGGGATTATACGGCCCACCGAGCGGGAACGCCAGCCTGCACCCCTACCCCGCCGCGAGCAGCTTCTGTTTCAGCAAATCCGTCAGCCAGTCGGCAAACACCTGCAGCCGCCGCGATAGATGCTGGCGGTGCGGATAGAGCAAGGTCATCGGCATCGGCGCGGCGCGGTGCCGCGTCATCAGCTCAATGAGCTCTCCGGCATCGATATGCCGCTTCACGTCGTAGGCGGGAATCTGGATCAGGCCGAGGCCGGCGAGGCAGCAGGCGATATAGGCCTCGGCGCTGTTGACGGTGACGCGGCCGCGCATCGCGACCGTGCGGGTTGCGCCCTGCTCGCACCACTCCCATTCCTCGATGCGGCCGGTGGAGGGCGAGGCGTAGTTGACTGCCCAATGCGCGCCGAGATCGTCGGGCGTTCGCGGCGCGCCGTGGCGCGCGAGATATCCGGGGCTTGCGACATTGATCAGCGTCAGATCGCCGAGCGGCCGCGCGATCAGACCGGAATCGCTGAGCGGGCCGACGCGCACGACGCAATCGGCGGAATCCTCGATCAGGTTGATGGCGCGATCGGTGACGCCGAGATCGATGTCGATTTGCGGATAGCGATCAAGGAAAGCCGGCAACGCCGGTGCGATGATCAGGCGGCCGATCCGCCCGGGCACGTCGACCCTGAGCCTGCCGGACGGTTCGGCGGCGGCGTGGCGGAACAGGGTCTCGGCTTCCTCGACATCGGCAACGACGCGCAAGGCTCGTTCGTAGAAGGCCGCGCCGTCATGCGTGGGCGACACCTTTCGCGTCGTGCGATGGAGCAGCCGCGCGCCAACGCGCTGCTCCAGTTCCGCGACCGCTGACGAGACCGACGAGCGCGGCAGGCCCAGCGTATCGGCCGCCCGCGTAAAACTCGCGCACTCGACGACGCGAGCGAAGATGCGGAACAGGTCGATGCGGTCCAAAATCGTCCCCGATTGTTCGCCATTCCCGACAAGTGATATCAAGATGCATGGCTTTATCGGCAAATTCTAGACGATATCGTCCTCTCCAGAAAGCGGCCGCAGGGCGCTGCCGCGAGACCTGGAGAGGCGAACGCCATGACCGACCACAGCATCAAAGGCAAGACCGTCATCATCGCCGGCGGCGCCAAGAATCTCGGCGGCCTGATCGCGCGCGATCTGCCGCCCACGGCGCCAAGGCGATCGCGATCCACTACAATAGCGCGGCCACTAAGGCCGATGCCGACGCGACGGTGGCGGCGCTGCAGGCCGCAGGTAGCAAGGCGGTAGCCTTCCAGGCCAACCTCACGACATCGGGCGCGATGGAGAAGCTGTTCGCCGACGCGGTCGCTGCGATCGGCCGCCCCGACATCGCGATCAACACCGTCGGCAAGGTGTTGAAGAAACCGATGGTCGAGATCTCGGAGGCCGAATATGACGCGATGAGCGCGGTCAACGCCAAGTCCGCGTTCTTCTTCCTCAAGGAGGCCGGCCGCCGCGTCAACGACAACGGCAAGATCTGCACGCTGGTGACGTCGCTGCTCGGCGCCTACACGCCGTTCTATGCAGCCTATGCCGGCACCAAGGCGCCGGTCGAGCATTTCACCCGCGCGGCATCGAAGGAGTTCGGCGCGCGCGGTATCTCGGTCACCGCGATCGGACCCGGACCGATGGACACGCCGTTCTTCTATCCGGCCGAAGGCGCGGACCCGGTCGCCTATCACAAATCGGCGGCAGCATTGTCCGGCTTCTCCAGGACCGGGCTCACCGACATCAAGGACATCGTGCCCTGGATCCGCCTGCTGGTGTCGGACGGCTGGTGGATGACCGGCCAGACCATCCTCGTCAACGGCGGCTACACCACGAAGTGAGGCGCGATCTCAGTCGCCTTTACCATTCGAATCGCGTGCCGACTCCGACGGATGTCGAGCCCTTCGCATCGACATCCGACTCGACGCGGATATGGCGCGTCACGTCGACATTGGCCGACACTCCTGACTGGCTGGCGCTCGCGCCCGTCCGCACGCCCACGCTCAGCCTGTCGCCGATCGCGCGCGAGGCACCGACCATCGGACCGCCCGCTCCGGCGCCCACATCCAGATTGTCGACCCCGAGCGAGCGGCGCATGCGGTCCACCGTTCCCTCGCCACCGCTCGCGAACTGAGCGGCGGCCCCTGCGAGTTGCACGGCCTGCGAGGTCGTCAGGCTGCCCGAAGCTTTCTGAAAGAGAATGCGCGACAGGATCTCGTCCTGCGGCAACTCGGGCTGCGAATGGAAGGCGAAGACCGGCGCGGCCGCCGGGCCCGAGATTCCGACCTGCGCGGTGATGTCAGAGGCCTGTATCTCTGCCGCGAAATCGAGCTCGGGCGCGAGATCGCCATTGAAGGAGAGATTGCCCTTGGTGAAGGTCAGCGTCTTTCCGAGCACCACCAGCTTGCCCTGATAGAGCGAGAAGGCCCCCTTCGGGACCGGCGCGTTGCTCGTGCCGCCGACATGAACGGAGCCGCCGAGTTCCGCGGTTACCCCGCGGCCATGGATGAAGACGTGGTTGGGCGCCGAAACTGTCACGTCGAGCGCAGCATTGAAAAGCGCCGGACGCTTCTTGTTGCCTTTCGGCGTCTCGGCCTTGCGCGCAGCTGCGAGCCGTGCAGCGGCCTGTCCCGAGGCGTTCACATGGTTGATGCCGTCGATCGGCTTCAGCGTCGACGGCAGGCGATCCGGAATATCGACGTTGACGCGAGTCAAGTCGACGCGACCGACGATCCGCGGATCGCGCGCCAGGGCGCCTGTGACGTCGATAGCGAGATTGGCCTGCGCGGTCGCCAGCGCGCTGGAAGCAAGCGTCGCCTGCTGACCGCGAATCGAGATCGTGCCTGGAAAACCTGCATCCGGGGCGACCCGTACCTGACCGGCGCCGGACAACGTACCGCCGTTGGGCGTTACCGCGGCCAGGCGCTCCACGACGATGCGCTCTCCTTCGGCGGTGATTTTCGCCTCGACGGCATCGAGGCGCGTGCCGAGCATGCTGTCGCGGAAGGTACCCCCGCTCATGGTGGCGACACCGCCGATCTGTGGCTTGGTACGCGTGCCGCCGACACGGGCATCGAGCGTAACGCTGCCGGACACGGTACGGCCGGAGGCGGCAAGCGCGGCATTGGCGACGGCGGCATCGAGGCGGCCCTTCGCGGTCAGCGCGATCAGACCCGTGGCGTCGAGCGGCACCGTGCCCGACGCCGTGATCGCGCCGGCTCTTCCCGCGGCAATTGTGGTGTTCAGGCTCGCACGGCTGCCATCGAGTCGTCCGTCCGCGGCAACGTCGATCGGCGGCAGGCCGGCGTTTCTGGTCTGTGGCGCCGTGAGCTGCCTGACCGCGACCTTGTACTGGCCGATCGGCGCGCTGATGGAGCCCGCAATCGCCGCTGACGCGTCGAGGGTCCCGCTCAGGCCCAGACCGGGTATCGCGACATCGGCCTCGCCGAGCGGGATCGCGCTGGCCATGGCCTTGAGGTCGAGCACCTGGCCGGCTTTGCCGTCCACCGTGAAGCGGCCGCGTCCAATCGCGAGCGCCAGATGCTCGATCAGCACCGTGCGATCGTCGAGCGTGAAGCCCGCGGGGCCCTGCAGCGCAATCGCTTTGGCGCCACGGCGCGCGGTGAAGCGGTTGAGATCGAACCGCACCCGTTCCCTTGTGGTCAATGCACCCGCGGCATCGAGATCGAACCCGGCAGCCTTGGCGGACAGGCCGATCGTGCTCGCATCGGCATTGCCCGTGGCCGCCAGCGTGACGTTTGAGACTGTCTGACCGCCGAACTCGGCACCATTGACCTGCACATCAGCATTGAGCACCGGATGGCTGTAGAGATCGGCGCCATCGGCGCGCAGATCGAAACTGCGGACGGCCGCACCCGCGGCACGGATTCCCGCGCCCTTGCCGGCAAGCCGGACCGACTGTTGGCCGCCGTCGGCCGAAGCGGCAAGGTCGAGTGAGGCCGAACCGGCGAGTTCTGTGAGGGCAAGCGGCGAGAGGTCGGCGAGCGTCCCGGCCGCGAAGCGAATCTGCCCGCTGGCTAATCTCTGTGCGTCGATCGTTGCCGCCCCCTTCAGGAATACCGACCCGATCGCGATGTCGATGGTCTTTGCGTGCCATCCGGCAAAGGCGGGAGCTGCGCGATCGTCGGACTCCGACGATCGACGGCTCACCTGAACAATCCCGCGCGCTGGCTTGCCGTCGACGAAGCCGTCGAGTTTGGCCTCGACAGCACAGACTCCGCTGATGTCGCTGACCGTCGCGGCGAGCGCCAGATGCGGAATCGGACGCCGCATCGCGGTGGCGCGATCCACCGAGGCCACGAACGAAACCCCGGGATGCGCGAGCCCGCCGGTCAGGCCGACGTCGAGAGCTCCCGCGCCGGTAAGGCGCGCATCGGCCGCCGAGAGATCCGGCAGGTCGATACGTGCCAACAGGTCACTCGAGTCGCGCGTCACTGTTCCTTTGGCGCGAACCGCAACGTGGGCGCCATCGATCGACGCGTCGCGGACCGTGTAAGTGTCGCGGCCATCAGCAGAGATATCGACTGCGAGTGCGAGCCGCGCCCCCGCGAGCCCATCGAGCGCCGCAAGTCCCGTCGCAAGCTTCTCGCCGGCACCTGACATTCTGATATCGAAGCTGCCACGCTGTAAATCCGTGTCGAGATCGAGGCCGAACGCCACCGAGCCCTTGAGCTTCAGCCCGGCAAGGTCGGTAAAGGCGCCGAGGTCGGGCATGGTTCCGGTTGCCCGGCCATTCAGGCGATCGGCGCTGACATCGCCTGCATAAGTTGCCTGAACCGTTGATGTGCCGATCTCGAGACGCTCGATCCTGGCGCGGCCGCCCAGGTCCGTATCGCCGTGGAGCACGATCGACGCGCTGTTGCCGATCGCGGCCGCCAAACTCGCGTCGCGTGGCACAATGCCGGAAGCGCGCAGGTTCGCGTCAAGGACGATACGCGTTGCCGGATCGCTGGCCTCGGCACGAGGAACGGCCGTGATCGAAGCATCAAGCGTCTCGACGTCTCCGTCCGGCAGATGAGCACCCGATAGCGCGAGCTTGACCGATGCTGTCGGAGCCTTGATTGGGCCGTTGACGCGGCTGTCGAAGACGAGGCTGCGGATCGAGCCTTGGTCAGTCTCGGTCACGTCGCCGTTGCTTGGCAAGGCGCGGATCGAAGCCGCGAAATCCACGACCTTGTCGGCTGCGAGCTGACCTTTCGCATCGAGCCGCGCGAGACGGCTCGTAAGCGTCAGCCCATCCAGGGTGACGCTGCCGTCGTCACCAAAATGCGTCGTGCTGTCGAGACTGGTTTCACCGGCGAAGACCGGCGCGGCGATCGCCGGCAACAACGGTTCGAGGTGGCTGGCAAGGCGCGTTGCGAGCACTCGGGCCGTGCCGTTTCGGTCGAGCGTAATCGTGCCGGTCGCATCGATCGAGGGGCCGGCCTGCAACTTCAGGGCACCGCGAAAGCTGTCGAGCGTGCCCTTGCCGCCCAGTGCGAATGTGACGGGCGGCTCGCCCGGCAGATGGCCGAGCTTCGACATGAGTCCGTGGGCCGGCTCGTCGAGCGTGACGTCGAGGGTAAGCGCATTTCCCTGTGGAACGTAGGCGAGCGCGGCCTTGAAGTGGCCCGGGAAATCCTTGCGGGTGGCATCGAGGTTGAAGACGAGCCCTTCCGAAGGCGAGCCGAGCTCGGTATTGCCGGTCGCCGCGACACTCAAAGCTTCACCCAGAATCGACCGTCCCAGCGTCAGGGCCCGCAGGTCGAAGGCCTTCACCTGCACCTTCACCGGAAGGTCAGGCAGGATCGGCTGATCGGACTCGGCGGCAGGCTGGTCGGACGGAAGCGGTTTTCGCTTGATCTCAAGCGTGCCGATCTCGAGACGGTCGATTTCCAGCCGTCCTAGCAACAATGCGCTGCGTCGCCAGACGAGGCGCGCCTTGTCGAGCGTCAGCCAGACACCGTCCTTGTCGGTGATGCTAACGTCGCGGACCGTTGCATCCGAGGACAGCACACCATCGACGGCGCCGACATGGACCCGGGTCGCCGGCGTCGAGAGCGTCCGCGAGACGAGAGTGGCTAGCACATCCTGCTGGTTCTCGCCGCCCCGAACCGCCATGCCGTAGAGCACGAGCACCGCAGCGGCAATGAGGCCCAAGGCCACGACGGCGGAAACGACGATGAACAGCCGTCGGATGCGCATCAGAAGGCTTGCCCAATGCTGACATAGATCGCGTACCGGCTGTCGCCGGGGCGAGGGTTCAGCGGTGTCGCAACGTCAAGGCGGATCGGGCCGACTGGCGTGAGATAACGCAAGCCAAGTCCCGCGCCGTAGCCCACATAGTCGTCGAAGCCTGGCAGGGATGATCGGGAGGCGGTGCCAAAGTCGAAGAATGGCACGAGACCGATGGTGGGCGTGATCCTGACCCGCACCTCGGCGGAGCCCTCGATCAAGCCGCGACCACCGGTGATTTGGCCGAACATCATCGGCGAAATGGTGTTGAAGCCGTAACCGCGCACGGATCCGCCGCCGCCGGCGAAGAAGCGATGTGCATCCGGAATCTGGTCGAGCGGCGCGCCCGCAAGCGAGCCTGCGGCCAACCGACCCGCCAGAACGTAGTCGGCCTGCTCGTCGAGCGCATAGTAGGCCGAGCCCGCAACCCGCGCTTCGAACAGATCGATCGTGGAACCCATCAGCTTCGGATAGGCATTGACGGTCGCCGAGAGGCGCACACCGCGCGTGGGGTCGAGCGGATTGTCTGTCGTGTCGTAGCGGCCGGTCGCCGTGAAGCCGATCAATGTCGCATCGACCCGCCCCAGCACGTCCTGCGATTTTGATTGCTCGACCTGAAGACCGGCCTGCAGCGAAGCCGCCTCCGAAAAGCGATGGATCACGCCGAACGTGCCGCGCACCGTGTCGTCAGTGTAACCGCCGAGGTCGTTGTTGCCGACACGCTCGCGGAACGCAGTGGCCTCGATCAGCAGATCGTTGGCCGTACCGAATAAGCCTGGCTTGATGAAGGTTCCGGTAAACCGTGCGCCAAAATCCGAGCCGCTCAGATTATTGAAGCCGGTGAAGGACGTACCGTCGATCCGTTGCAGGAGCGAGGCAGACGCTTCGAGCCTCAGGCGCTCGCCGCCGCCGAATATGTTCCGATCCTCGTAGTAGCCAGCAATGCCGGGACCATCGACAGTGGAATATTTCGCCGAGAGGCCCACCGCGTGCCTGGGCCTTTCCGTCAAATCGATGAAGACCGGCAGATTGCCATTGGCATCGAGCTTCTCGGCCTCGCGGACGCGAATTCCCCCGATGGCCGGGATCTTTGCGATCGAGGTTTTCGCCAGGGCAAGCCGCTCTGGCGAATAGGGCTCGCCTTCCCTCAGGTAGACATGCGTGGCCACCACTCTCGGATCGACATCTCCGCCCGAGATCATCACGGCGCCGATGCCGGCCTTGGAGCCCGCTTCGACCCGCAACCGAAAGTCCATCGCAGCGGCGCCATGATCGACGGTGGCCTTGACGTCGGCGACCTTCGCGAGCGGATGTCCGTTGCTGCGGAACCAGTCGACGAGCTTCACTTGCGCGGCGCGCAGGTCGGCGGAAATCGCAGGATCCCCGGACTTCAGCGCAAACGCGCGTCGCGGCAAGCCCTGCGGCGCTTGGTCGCGCGGATAATCTACATCAACGGCGCGCAGCTTGAACAACGGACCAAGTCGCGCGATGACCTTGACGGGCACAACCGTCCGATTGCGAAAGCTGTCGGCCCGGTGCGCGGCCGCGGCAAGCCCAGTCTCGTCGAGGGAGATTGGAACTCCATCTATCGTCACATCGATCTGGGCGTTGTAGCGGCCAAGCCCCCAAAGTGCATCGAGCAGCGGATTGATATCCGCCTGCAGCCGGCGCGCGAGACCATCCCCGTCCGGCGGCGGTTCCTGTCGAAGGCGATAGGTGCTGGCGGCATCGCGCAATGCTTGTTCGGCGTCGCTATCGTTCTTGCCCTCCGGCGTCTTGGCTTCGATCTCCAACCGATAGGACAGCGTCGTGGCGCTGACCGGCGGCGGATCGTCGGAACCGAACAGACCAAAGAAGTCGAGCGCGTGAGCCTGCTCGCACAGCGAGCAACCGACGACAGCGACGCACGCCGAACGCAGAACGCGTCGCGCTGCAGCGATGAAATATCTTCGCCTTGCCCGCGCCGGCAAAGGCGGCAGGCATCGTCGCACCACGATTTGCTTGATTGTTCCGCTCCGCCTGCCTGTTGACACGACCCGAGTCTCCGCACCTCGGGTTCCGGCGATCCCCTGTCTCCGCATTCAACAGGCACCACACGCGAAGTTGATAGACTCATGATGGACAATGTTGGGCAAACGTAAGGGAACCTCGACGTTCGTCGCAGTTATCCGACCTCCAATGCGCGCCACCATCGGTTCCGGCAACCGCATCTTGCGAGCAATCCGCCACGCGCGTGATCAGGATTACGTGGCGCTGATGCTGGAATCGTCGACAGTTAAAAGCAGAGTGCAAGCTCGGCCGATCCTATCCGCAAATGCAGGGGAACAAGTTCAGGCCGAGCCGGCAGGCTGCTGCCGCGGCCGATCAACGCGGAGCCCGTCGGGCGGCGCGTTGCGCAGGCGCTTTAACCAATCCAGGCCCTGCCACTGATTTGCCCGACGGCGCAAGCCGCCGCAGCTGTGGTCTTACCTCCCGCGTTCTTTATTACGCGGGACCTATGGGTGCGATCGGCACCCGGCTTTCCCTGCGCCCTCTGTTTTTAGAGTGGCGAAACGAAATGCAAAGCTCGGACAGATCATGTCGCAAGAGCGCGGAAGTATGACTCACCGGCAGCGCAATACATTCGGTGTCGTCCCAGCGAAGGCCGGGACCCATAACCACGAATGCGAATTGGGTTGCAGAGCTGCGACCACAGCTCATTTCAACAACACAGCCCTGTGGTATGGGTCCCTGCTTTCGCAGGGACGACGTGGGGAAGGAGTCGTGTGCTTTCATTCTCCCCGGTATTATGCCCGCGAAGGCGGGCGATCCAGTACGCCGCAGCCTCTCGGCGTCTCTGGACCGGATCACCCGCATGCGCGGTGATGACACAGAACAAGCTCCGCGGCATTGCGCCGCGAGCCGCGCTGCGGCGCAACAATCAAAATGAGACTGCCCGTTAAGCCACCCGGCGCCGACGACATCCGCGCCGCGCCCGCCTTCGGCTAGCTTTGCCGGCAACAACCGGACGTCCACCAGCCTTCGCACGCCAAGCGGACGCCGGCGACAACACAGAGGGAGGAGCGCGATGTTGAAAGGCAGTTTGGGACTGATTGCGTTGAGCAGCCTGTTGCTTTCGGGCACGGCGTTCGCTCAGGAGAAGATCAAGGTCGGCGTCACCGCGACGCTCGAGGGCACCTACACGGTGCTCGGCGAGGACGGCATGCGCGGCTTCCAGACGGCGCTCAACGTGCTCGGCAAGAAGATCGGCGACAAGGAGCTCGAATTCGTCGTCGCCTCGACCGACGCGACGCCCGACTCCGCGGTGCGCGCGGTGCGCAAGCTGATCGAGCAGGACAAGGTGCAGATCCTGCTATCGCCGCTGTCCGGCGACGAAGGCATCGCGGTCAAGAATTTCGCCAAGACCCATCCGGAGCTGACCTTCGTTAACGCCGCATCCGGCGCGCAGGAGACGACCTATGTCGATCCGGCGCCGAACTTCTTCCGCTACAACATGGACGGCGCGCAGTGGCAGGTCGGCCTCGGCAAATACGCCTACGAGACCAAGGGCTATCGCAAGATCGCGACCGTCGGCGAGGACTACTCCTTCATCTACACCCAGGTGTTTGGCCTGGTGCTCGAGTTCTGCGGCGCCGGCGGCCAGGTCACCAACCGGCAATGGGTGCCGCTCGGCACCAAGGACTTTGCCTCCGTGATCGCCGCGCTGCCTGACGATGTCGATGCGATCTATCTCGGCCTCGGCGGCGCCGATGCCGTCAACTTCCTCAACCAGTATCAGCAGGCCGGCGGCAAGGCGCATCTCATGGGCGGCTCGATCATGATCGACCAGACCATCCTGTCGTCGAAGGGCAATGCCAAGAACGCGCTGATCGGCACCATCGCCGCCAGCGGCCAGGCCGATACCTGGGAGGATCCGGGCTGGCAGAAATTCGTCAAGGCCTATCAGGATGCCTTCCCGCCGGCCAAACGCTTCCCGAGCCCGTCGCTTCTCGCGACCAACTATTACGGCTCGACGATGGCGCTGATCCTGGCGCTGCGCCAAGTCAATGGCGATCTCTCCAACAACCAGGCCAAGCTCAAGGACGCGCTGGCGAAGATCGAGATCGACGCGCCGAACGGCAAGATCAAGCTCGACTCCAACCGCCAGGCGATCGGCACCAATTTCGTCACCGAGGTGGTCGATGACGGCAAGGGCGCGCTGTTCAGCAAGGTCGTCAAGGTGATCCCGAACGTCAACCAGACGCTGGGCTACGATCCGGCGGTGTTCGCCAAGATCGGCCTGCCGAGCCGCACGGTCCCGGAGTGCAAGAAGTACTGACGTATTTGTTGCAGTGCAGGCTGAACGGCCGCGGCATGGTGCGCGGTTGCATCAAGAGCCCTGCTCGCCCTTGCTTTCCGCGGGCGGATGATGAACGCTTGTCGAAAAGACAAGAACATCCCGCGGGAGGGGAGGCATGAGCAGGGCGCTTGCCGTCTTCCACGGCCGGTTCGGTCGCGCGACGGTCTATCAGTTGAACCGTCCCTTCAACGTGCATGCGCACCGCGAGGGGCATCTGATCTTTCATGTCGGCGGAACGCCGGCGCAGATCGACGTCTCGGAGCAGCGGCTGCTGCTCAAGGACGATACCGTGGTCGCGGTCAACCCGTGGGAACCGCACAACTTTCTGCCGACCGACATGGACCACGGCGCGATCTTCTTCGTGCTCTATGTCAACGCCGAATGGTTCGCGCCGCAGCCCGCGACGGCACAGGGCCTGCGGTTCGGCCGCACCTTCTTTCCGCGCACCGAAGCGCTCGACCGGCTGATCCGCCGCACCGCAGCACTGGTGTGCGGCGCGCCGTCGCTGCGCAGCCTCGATTGCGAACTCCGGCAGCTGATCGACTCCTGCTACGAGGAGAGCTGGCAGGCCGCGCAGGACGCGCGCGCGGCGGCCGCGGTAACCGACTTCAGGGTCCGCAAATCGATCAAGCTGATGTCGGAAAGCCCCGGCGCCGAGATCGAGCTCGATGCGATCGCGCGCGAGGCCGGGCTGTCCCGGCCGCATTTCTACCGGCTGTTCCGCACCCAGACCGGCGTCACCCCTCACCTCTACATGAACACGCTGATCATGGAGCAGGCGCTCGATGCGCTGGTCGCGACCGAGACGCCGATCGCCGATATCGGCTTCGACCTCGGTTTCTCCTCGCAGAGCGGCTTCACCCGCTTCTTCGCCGCCAATGTCGGCATGGCGCCGACCGACTATCGCCGCGCCGCCAAGGTGTTGCGGCCGTGAAGGAGTTCCGGAGCACACGATAAAAGATACTGTCGATCAAATCCTGAGCTCTCGCCCTCGGTAGGATACTGGACACGCGGCCCGGCAGACGGCCGCGACCAGTGAGGGAACGCGACGGAGATGGCCAGGTTCATCGAACGCCATCCGGCCTGGGCGCTGATCGTAATCATCGCGGTCGCGGTGCTCGCGTGGCTGGTGTTCGCGATCTGGCCGCCGGGGCTGGAGGCCGCAATCGGCCGCAAGCGCGTGTTCCTCAACGCGGTGCTGAACGGCATCACGCTCGGCGGGCTCTACTTCCTGGTGGCCAGCGGCTTCACGCTGATCTTCGGCCTGATGCGCAACGTCAACCTTGCGCACGGCTCGCTCTATCTGTTCGGCGGCTATGTCGGCTACGCGATCAGCAGCTGGACCGGGTCGTGGCTCCTCAGCTTCATCATCGCCTTCATCGCGGTGGCGCTGGTCGGCGTGATCCTGCAGCTCGTCGTATTCCGACGCATGGAGGGTCAGGACCTCAGGCAGACCATGGTGACGATCGGGCTGTCAATCGTGTTCGCCGATCTGATGCTCTGGGTGTTCGGCGGCGACTTCTACCAGATCCAGACCCCGAGCTGGCTGATCGGCCCGATCCAGCTGCCGCTGCTGACCGCGATCAAATCATCGGGCGAACCGGTCTATCTGCAATATCCGCTGGTGCGGCTGGTGATCTTCGCGGCCTCCGTCGTGATCGGGATCGCGATGTGGCTGGCGCTCAACCGCACGCGGATCGGCATGATCGTGCGTGCCGGCGTCGACGACCGCGACATCCTGGCCGCGACCGGGGTGCGGATCCAGCTTGTGTTCGTACTGGTGTTCGCGCTCGGCGCGGGCCTTGCCGGCATTGCCGGCGTGGTCGGCGGCACCTTCCAGTCGCTGTCGCCGGGCGAGGATACGCGGTTCCTGCTCGCCTCGCTCGTCGTCGTGATCGTCGGCGGCATGGGCTCGATCCCGGGAGCGGCGCTCGGCGCCGTCATCATCGGCCTCGCCGAGCAGCTCGGCTCGGTCTACATCCCGACCTACGCCATCGTCGTCACCTTCCTGATCATGGTGCTGGTGCTGGCGCTGCGGCCGCAGGGCCTGCTCGCGAGGCGATGACAGATGTCGTTGCTCCAGAGCACCCAGTTCCGCCCCGATCCATCCGCCGACGCGCCCCGCCGCGCCTGGGTCCGTGCCTGGCCGGAATTCCAGAACCCCGCGGCCTGGCTGGTCGCTCTGGTCCTCGTGATCATGCCGCTGATCGCCAACGGCTTCTTCCTGATCGAGATCTTCGCCACCACCCTGATCCTCGGCATCATCGCGCTCAGCCTGATGTTCCTCGCCGGCTATGGCGGCATGGTCAGCCTGATGCAGCTCACGATCGCGGGCTTCGCTGGCTACATGGTCGCGGTGTTCGGCATCAGCGGCAACGCCAATATCAGCCTCGGCTGGCCGTGGTGGCTGGCAACCCCGATGGCGCTGGCGCTGGCGACGCTGTTCGGCACGCTCGGCGGCGCGCTCGCAGTGCGCACCGAGGGCATCTACACCATCATGATTACGCTGGCGATCGGCGCTGCGTTCTACTACTTCACCAACCAGAACTGGGCGATCTTCAACGGCCACACCGGCATCAACACCGTCGCGACGCCGCATTTCTGGGGCGTCGACTGGCGCGCCGATATCGCCTTCTATTATGTCGCGCTCGGCGTCGCCGCGATCTGCTACTTCGCCGTCCAGTATGTCTCGCGCGCGCCGTTCGGCCTCGCACTGCAGGGGGTCCGCGACAATTCCCGTCGCATGGCGGCGCTCGGCTTCAACCCCAATGCGCACCGCATCGCGGCCTACGCCTTCGCCGCCTTCATCGCCGCGCTCGGCGGCGTGCTGCAGGTCTGGAACTACCGGCAGATCTCGCCCGGCTCGGTCAGCGTCGGCGCCTGCATCGACGTCCTGATCATCGCCGTGGTCGGCGGCATCACGCGGCCGATCGGCCCGTTCATCGGCGCGCTGATCTTCGTGCTGCTGCGGACCTTCGCGCTCGACGTGCTGATCAAGTTCGGGCTCGACGGCAATCGCTTCCGGCTGCTGATCGGGCTCGGCTTCCTCGCCATCGTGTTCTGGTCGTCCGACGGCGTGATCGGCCTCTGGGAACGCTGGCGGCGGCGCAATGCATCCTCGACCCAACGTTCAGGCGGAGGCCGGCATGGATAGCGTCGCGCAGCGGCTGTCCGTGGTCGGCGCCGGCGCGGCGCTCGAGTTGCGCGGCGTGACGCGGCTGTTCGGCGCGCTGGCCGCGCTGACCGACGTCACCATCACTGTGCGGCCGGGCGAAAGGCGCGCGGTGCTCGGCTCAAACGGCGCCGGCAAGACGACGCTGTTCAACTGCATCACCGGCGACTTTCCGCCCTCCTCCGGCACGATCCGCTTCTTCGGCGAGGACATCACCCAGTTCCCGCCCTATGAGCGGATCCGCCGGGGCTTGCGCCGCACCTACCAGATCTCGGCGCTGTTCCCCGGCCTCACGGTACAGGACAACGTCTACCTCGCCTGCCGCGGCGTCTCGCGCGGCCGCTTCTCGTTCCTGCGCGCGGGGCAGAACGATGCGCTGATGCACGCGACCGAAACGCTGGTCCAGGCCGTGCACCTCAGCGGCGTGAAGGACCAGCGCGTCGCCGAGCTCGCACATGGTCAGCAGCGGCAGCTCGAGATCGCGCTGGCGCTGGCCGGCGCGCCGCGCTTCATCCTGTTCGACGAGCCGGCGGCGGGTCTGTCGCCGACCGAGCGGCGCGAGCTGATCGAGATCCTGACCTCGCTGCCGGCGCATATCGGCTACATCATCATCGAGCACGACATGGACGTCGCGCTCCGCGTCGTCGAGAGCGTCACGATGATGCACAACGGCCGCATCTTCAAGGAAGGTCTGCCGCGCGAGATCGAATCCGATCCCGAGGTGCAGGAGCTTTATCTCGGAGGCGGCCATGAATGACCGCCGGGCAGTGCCCGCTCTCGAGGTGAAAGGCCTCGACGTCTATTACGGCCATTCGCACGCGTTGCAGGGCGTCGATCTCACGCTCGAGTCCGGCGTGTTCTCGGTGGTCGGCCGCAACGGCATGGGCAAGACCACGCTGTGCAAGGCCATCATGGGCCTCGTGCGCGCCAGCGGCGGCTCGATCCGGATCCGCGGCGAGGAGGTCACGCGGCTCAATCCGGCGCGGATCGCCCGGCTCGGCGTCGGCTACGTGCCGCAGGGCCGCCGCCTGTGGCGCTCGCTGACCGTCGACGAACACCTCGCGCTTGCCGGCAGCCTGCGGCGCGGCGCCTGGACCATTGAGCGAATCTACGACACCTTCCCGCGTCTCGCCGAGCGCAAGAACAACGGCGGCAACCAGCTCTCCGGTGGCGAGCAGCAGATGCTCGCAATCTCGCGCGCATTGCTGACCAATCCGCATCTGCTGATCATGGACGAGCCGACCGAAGGCCTTGCGCCCGTGATCGTTGCCCAGGTCGAGGATATGCTGCTGCGCCTAGGCGATGAGGGCGATATCTCCGTTCTCGTCATCGAGCAGAACATCGGCGTCGCGACGGCGGTGTCGCGCAACGTCGCCATCATGGTCAATGGGCGGATCAACCGGATCATCGATTCCGCCCGCCTTGCAACCGACCGCGAGCTGCAGCAGCGGTTGCTCGGCGTCGGCACTCATGGCGCTGACGAGACCGACGCCGAGACTGCGCCGGTAAAGGCCGAAGCGGCCGGCGCGCCGCAGCCGCAGCGCAGGGGACCGACCCGCGTCTACGTCTCCAATCCCGTGCTGCCGACCCGCTGGTCGCAGCCGGTGCCGATCGCCCGCATCGAGGCCGCCGCGCGGACGCAGTCCGCCGGAGTCACGCGGCTCGAGGAGGCAACCCGGCAGCGACGCGAACCGACGACCTCCCGAACGTCCGGGCCGCCGGTCGTCCTCATCGTCGGCACGCTTGACACCAAGGGTGCCGAGCTGCGCTTCATCCGCGAGATCATCGCCGGCAGCGGCCTGCGCACGCGACTGGTCGACGTCTCGACCAGCGGCAAAGCGGCGAGCTGCGATGTCACCGCGCAGGAGATCGCACTGAACCACGGCCGGGGCGGCTCCGGCGTGTTCGGCGCCGATCGCGGCGCCTCGGTGACGGCGATGGCGGAGGCGTTCGAGCGATGGCTGCGCCGCCAGGGCAATATCGCCGGGATCATTTCCGCGGGCGGCTCCGGCGGCGCGTCGTTGGTTGCGCCGGGCATGCGCGCGCTGCCGGTCGGCGTGCCGAAGCTGATCATTTCCTCGGTCGCGTCCGGCGACGTCGGTCCCTATGTCGGTCCCGCCGACATCACCATGATGTATTCGGTGGCCGACGTGCAGGGTCTCAACTCGATCTCGCGCACGGTGCTCGGCAACGGCGCCCATGCGCTGGTCGGCATGGTCAAGGCGCGGCTCGATGAGCAGGCCGGCAAGCAGCGCGATGCAGGCGCGAATCTTCCGGCGATCGGCATCACCATGTTCGGCGTCACCACCCCGGCGGTGCAGAAGATCGCCGCCGACCTGCGCGAGGATTTCGAGTGCCTCGTCTTCCACGCCACCGGCGTCGGCGGCCGCTCGATGGAGAAGCTGGTCGAGTCCGGGCAACTCGCGGGCGTGATCGACCTCACCACGACCGAGGTCTGCGACTTGCTGATGGGCGGCGTGTTCCCGGCGACCGAGGATCGCTTCGGCGCCATCATCCGCAGCCGCGTGCCCTATGTCGGCTCGGTCGGCGCACTGGACATGGTCAACTTCGGCGCGCCCGACACGATCCCGGAGCGCTATCGGCAACGCAAATTCCATGTCCACAATCCGCAGGTCACGTTGATGCGGACCACGCCGGAAGAGAACGAGCGCATGGGCCGCTGGATCGGCGAGCGGCTCAACCAGATGGACGGGCCGGTCCGCTTCTTCCTGGCCGAGGGCGGTGTCTCCGCGCTCGATTCACCCGGCCAGCCGTTCTGGGACCCGGAGGCCGATGCGGCGCTCTTCCGCGCGCTGGAGCGCACCGTGCGCCAGAACGGCAACCGGCAGATCATCCGCATCAAGCGCAACATCAACGATCCCGAGTTTACCGCCGCTATCGTCAACGCGTTCCGCCCTTTGCTCGGACGCGCCGGTGGTCGGCGGAGAGTGGCGAGGTGACCCATGGCCAGGTTTGAACGCAATGCGCTGTTGAAGAAGTTTCACGCCATGATCGCACGCGGCGAGCCGATCGTCGGCGGCGGCGCCGGCACCGGACTGTCGGCGAAATGCGAGGAGGCCGGCGGCGTCGACCTGATCGTGATCTACAATTCCGGCCGCTACCGCATGGCCGGCCGCGGCTCGCTGGCCGGACTGATGCCCTATGGCGATGCCAACGCGATCGTCGTCGAGATGGCCGGCGAGGTGCTGCCGGTCGTGACCAGGACGCCGGTGCTCGCCGGCGTCAATGGCACCGATCCGTTCCGTGACATGGACGTCTTCCTCGACCAGCTCAAGGCGCTCGGCTTTGCCGGCGTGCAGAACTTCCCGACCGTCGGCCTGATCGACGGCACCTTCCGCGCCAATCTCGAAGAGACCGGAATGTCGTATGCGCTCGAGATCGACATGATCGCGAAGGCGCATGAGAAGAACATGCTCACCACGCCCTATGTGTTCAGCGAGCAGGAGGCCGCCGCGATGGCGATCGCCGGCGCCGACATCATCGTCTGCCACATGGGTCTGACCACAGGCGGCACGATCGGCGCGCAGACCGCGCCAAAGCTCGCCGACTGCCCTGCCCGCATCGAGGCCTGGGCCGAGGCTGCGCTCAGCGTCAATTCGAACATCATCGTGCTCGCGCACGGCGGTCCGATCGCGGACCCCGCGGATGCCGACTTCATCATGAAGAAGACCCGCAACTGTCACGGCTTCTACGGCGCCTCCTCGATGGAGCGCCTGCCGGTCGAGCGGGCGCTGACGGATCAGGTTCGCAAATTCAAGGCGATCGGCGCGCGCTAGCCGCCGTGGACCAAGGGAGGAAGAGATGTCGGGGATGCTGGTTGGTGAATTGATCCTCTGGCTCATCGTAGCAATCGTCGCGATCGTCATCATCGTCTATGTCGTGAACTGGCTGTATCACCGCTCGTCGAAGGAGGTCTCCTTCGTCCGCACCGGCTTCCTCGGCGAGCGCGTGGTGATCAATGGCGGCGCCTTCGTGCTGCCCTTCATCCACGACTACACGCCGGTCAACATGAACGTGCTGCCGATGGGGATCGTGCGCTCCAGGCAGGACGCGGTGATCACCCGCGACCGGATGCGCGTCGACATCGAGGCCGATTTCTACGTCCGGGTTCAGCCGACCCGCGAAGCGGTCTCGATCGCTGCCGCCACGCTCGGCCGCCGCACCATGGAGCCCGAGCAACTCCACACCCTGCTCTCCGGCAAATTCATCTCCGCGATCCGCTCGGTCGCCTCCGAGATGACGATGGAGCAGATGCACGAGCAGCGCGGCGACTATGTGGCGCGCGTCAAGGCCAATGCCGCCGAAGCACTCGCGCAAAACGGCCTCGAGTTGGAGTCGGTCGCGATCACCGATCTCGATCAGACCGACCTCGAATATTTCAATCCCTCGAACCGCTTCGACGCCGAAGGCTTGACCCGCCTGATGGAGGACATCGAGGCCAAGCGCAAGCTGCGCAACGACATCGAGCAGGACTCGATGATCAAGATCCGCTCCCGCAATCTCGAGGCCGAGCGGCAGGCGCTGGAGATCGAGCGCGAAAGCGAGACCGCCCGCCTCGAGCAGGAACGCGATATCGAGATGCGCCGCGCCTTGCAGCGCACCGAAGTGGCCCGCGAGCGCGCGCTACGCGAGACCGAGGCCGAGCAGGCCCAGATCACCGCGCGCGAAGCCATCGAGAAGGCGCGGATCGCCAACGAGCAAGCGATCACCGAAGCCCGGATCGCCTCGGAACGCGAGACCCGGCACAAGGAGATCGAGCGGACGCGGGCGGTCGAAGAGAAGGAGCTGCTGGCCCGCGAGGAGATCGAGAAGGTCCGGATCGCCAACCAGCGCTCGGTCGACACCACCCGCATCGCCTCCGAGCGCGAGGTGCGCCAGCGCGAGATCGAGCGGATGCGCACGGTCGAGGAAGCCGAGATCGCCGCCCGCGAAGCGATCGAGAAGGCCCGCATTCAGCAGGACCGCGTCGTCACCGACGCCCGCATCGCCAATGAGGAAGAGACCCGGCGCCGTGAGATCGAGCGCACCCGCGCGGTCGACGAGGCCGAGATCGCCGCGCGCGAGGCCACCGAGAAGGCGCGTATCGCCCAGACCATGACGGTCAATGTCGAGCGCATCTCGTCCGACGAGCGCACCCGCGCGCTGGAGATCCAGCAGGTCCGCACCATCCAGGAAGCCGAGATCGAGGCGCAGAAGGCGGTCGAGGCCGCCCGCATCGCGCGCGAGAAGATGCTGGCCGCCGAGCGCATCGCCGCCGACCACACCACGCGCAAGCTCGAAATCGAGCGCAACCAGGCGGTCGAGATCGCCGGGATCAGTGCCCGCGAAGCCACCGAAGCGTCGCGGATCGCTCAGGAAGAGCACGTCCGGGCGCTTGAGATCGCGCGCACCCGCGCGATCGAGGAAGCCGATATCGCCTCCCGCGAGGCGATCGAGGCGGCGCGGATCTCGCAGGAGAAGTCGGTCGCCGCGCAGCGCATCCGCGCCGAGCGCGAAACCCGCGGGCTCGAGATCGCGCGCACCGAGGCGATCGAGGCCGCCGAGCTGAAGCGCCGCGACGCCATCGAACGGCAGCGCATCGATGTCGAGCTGACGCTGGAGAGCGAGCGGATCGCCTCCTCCAGGACCCGCGAAGTGCTCAACATCGACCAGAAGAAGGCGATCGAGCTCGCCGACGAGGAGCGCGTGATCGCGCTCGCCGCCAAGCGCTCCGAGCGGATCGATGCCGACCGGCAAGTCCGGCAGGCCGAAATTGTGGCGCGCAAGGACATCGACACCACCGACGTCTCGCGCGAGCAGGCGCTGGAGGCGGCCCGGATCGAGCGGCGCCGTGCGATCGAGCAGCTCGAGGTCGCCCGCAACCAGTCGCTGCAGGAGGCCGAGATCGTCGCCCGCGAGGAGGTCGAGCGCGCCCGCATCGCCTCCGACCGTGGCCTCGACGAGGCCCGCATCGGCCGCGAGCGCGAGCTGCGCAAGCTCGAGGTCAACCGCGAGAAGGACGTCGAGACAGCACTGATGGAGAAGGCTATCGCGCTGCATCAGAAGTCGCTGGAGGAGTCCGCGGCGCGCGCCGCGGCCGAGGACGCCCGGATCCGTGCGACCGAAGCGGCCGAGCGCGTCGTCACCGCGCGCGAGAGCGAGATCGCCAAGCGGCGCAAGACCGTCGAGGTGCTGCTGGCCGAGAAGCAGGCCGAGGAGACCAGGATCGCCGCGGAAGCCGAACGCGTCCGCGCCGCGGTCGAGGCCGAGGCGCAGCGCCTGCTCAACGAAGCCGAGAACGTGTTGACCGACCAGGCGCGCTACTCGCTGTTCCGCCGCAAGCTGCTCGACCGGATCGAGGGCATCGTGCGCGAGAGCGTCAAGCCGATGGAGAAGATCGAAGGCATCCGCATCCTCCAGGTCGACGGCCTCAACGGCAATGGCCATGGCAACGGCGCCGGCCGCAGCGCCACCGACGAGGTGATCGACTCGGCGCTGCG
>NZ_LFIQ01000119.1:273911-322564 GCF_001189245.1 Bradyrhizobium pachyrhizi
GATCGACTCGATCCTCTCGGATATCGGCGTCGAGGGCGGCAGTCTCGCCAAGATGCCCGGCCTGATCCGCGAGGCCCGCGACATGCAGGGCATCAAGGATTCCGCACGCAAGAGCGGCAGCGATGCCAAGCCGACGGCGCCCGAGGGCGGCGGCGAGCCGGCGCGACCTGAGCGCACGCCGCGCAAGAAGGACTGAGCTTACGCCATGGCACGGGTTTACGTTTCCACCGTCGTCAACGCCCGCAATGACCGGGTCTGGGCCCGCGTCCGCGATTTCAACGGGCTGCCGAACTGGCATCCCGCGATCGCCGAAAGCCGGATCGAGGGCGGCGAGCCCTCCGACAAGATCGGCTGCGTCAGGGATTTCCGGCTGCGCAACGGCGATCGCATCCGCGAGAAACTGCTCGGGCTGTCCGACTACGACATGTTCTGCACCTATTCGATCCTGGAATCGCCGATGGGCGTCGAGAACTACGTCGCGACCTTGCGGCTCACGCCGGTCACCGACGGCGACCAGACCTTCCTGGAATGGACCGCCGAATTCGACTGCGCGCCGGAACGCGAGGCGGAGCTCGTCAACAATATCGGCGGCGGCGTGTTCCAGGGTGGCTTCGACGCGCTGAAGCGGGCGTTCGGGGGATAGCTGAATGCATAGATCAGATATCTCCGAGCAGACGGTCCACCTCTCCCCTTGTGGGAGAGGTCGGATCGCATCGCAAGATGCGATCCGGGTGAGGGGTTGCGGACCCTCGTGGGACCTGCGCTCCCTCACCCGGCGCAACGCGCCGACCTCTCCCCGCTGGGGAGAGGTGAGGCACGCGGCTCGAGACATCAAAACCGCAGATATTGGATTTTGACCGTGCCGCATATCGTCAAAAGCACGATCCTGGATGCGCCGACCGATGCGGTGTGGGCCGTGCTGCGCGATTTCAACGGCCATGACCGCTGGCATCCGGCGGTCGCAACCAGCGGCATCGAGCGCGCGCAGCCGTCCGACAAGATCGGCTGCGTCAGGCGCTTCAAGCTGAAGGACGGCGCCGAGCTGCGCGAGCAATTGCTGGCGCTGTCCGATCTTGAGCAATCGTTCAGCTACTGCCTGCTCGATACGCCGATCCCGATGTTCAACTACGTGGCGCATGTCCGCCTGCTGCCGGTCACCGACGGCGACCGCACCTTCTGGCACTGGGAGTCGCGCTTCACGACGCGGACCGAAGACAGCGAGCGTATCACGCAGATGGTTTCGGAAGACATCTACCAGGCCGGCTTCGACGCCATCCGCCGGCATCTGAAGGAGGCCGCGTAAGCGGAGAGCACCATCATGCCAGTCACGGTGAAAACCTTCACCAGCACCCATGACGCCGCGGCAGCGCTGTCGTCGGATCGCAGCGCCCGCTATCTCGGCGGCGGCACGCTGGTGATGCGGGCGCTGAACGAGGGCGACATCTCGATCTCGACCATCGTGCGCGCCAGCGACCATGCGATGACACGGATCGACGCGTCAGGCTCGCGCATCACGCTGGGCGCCGGCGTCACCTTCGCGCGCATCCTGACTGAACGCGACCTCGCCTTCCTGCACGCCCCGGCGCGCTCGATCGGCGGACCGGCGGTGCGCAACGTGGGCACCGTCGGCGGCAATCTGTTCGCGCCGGTGCCGTATGGCGACTTCACGGTCGCGATGCTCGCGCTTGATGCCACCGTGTCCGTCCAGGGCGGCCTCGGCGGCCGCGAGATCCCGATCGAAGAGTTCCTGCAATCGCGCGATCGGCAGGCCGGATCGCTAGTGCTGGCGATCTCCTTTGCCAGGCCCGGCAGCACTGAGGCCTTCCGCTACCGCAAGATCGCGCGGATCAAACCCAAGGGCGGCGCGGTGATCACCCTCGCGGCACATCTGACGGTCAACGGCAGCCGGATTGTCGGCGCCCGCGTCGCGCTCGGCTCGATGGCGCCGACGCCGATCCGCGCCCGTGCCGCCGAGCGCGCGCTGGAAGGTCGCACGCTCGACGCCTCCACCATCAACGCGGCCGCCGCGGCGGCCGTCGAAGGAACGTCGCCCGGCGACAATGCGCTCGCCAGCGCCTGGTATCGCCGCGAGATCGTCGGCGTGCATCTCCGCCGCCTGTTGTCCGGTCCGGAATAAACGTGATGGCCAAGACTGCCCTTCAATTCCAGCATAACGGCCGCGACGTCGCGATCTTCGTCGACGGCGGCACCAACCTCCTGGTCGCGCTGCGCGAGCTGATCGGCGACATGACGCCGAAATTCGGCTGCGGCCAGGGCGGCTGCGGCGCCTGCAGCGTGCTGATCGACGGCGAGCTGCATCTCTCCTGCCTGACGCTCGCCGAGACGGTTGCCGGCCGCTCGGTCGAGACGCTCGACGGCATCAAGGACGGCCCCAATTTGCACCCGCTGCAGCGCGCCTTCGCCGACAATTTCGCCGCGCAGTGCGGCTACTGCACGCCGGGCATGCTGATGGCCGCGAAGGCGCTGCTCGACCGCAATCCGCAGCCAAGCCGCGCCGAAGTGGTCGAGGCGATCTCCGGCAATATCTGCCGCTGCACCGGCTACGAGCCGATCATCAACGCCGTGCTATCAGCCGCGTCCGGCGGCCGGGCGCGTGCGTAAGGGAACAGTGCCATGCTGGAACTGCGCAAGGACATCTTCGCCGACGAGCGCGACGACAATCTGAACGAGATCGGCAAAGGCACGCAGCGCCAGGACATGCTCGGCCATGTCACCGGCACCTCGCCCTATTTCGATGACCACAAGCTGCAGGGCATGCTGCATCTGAAGGTGGTCCGCAGCGCCCATGCGCATGCACGGGTGCGCCGCATCGACACCTCGGAGGCCGAGCGGTCGCAGGGCGTGCGACGCGTGATCCGCGCCTCCGACGTGCCGCGCAACCTGAACACGCTGCTCAGCCTGATCAATTTCGGCAAGGATGACGAGCCTTCGCTCGCGGTCGACAAGGTGCGCTACAAGGGCGAGCCCGTCGTCGCTGTTGTCGCCGACAGCCCGCGCGAGGCCTATGAGGCCATCGCAAAGGTCAAGATCGACTATGAGCCGCTGCCGGCGGTGTTCGACGTCGAGGACGCGCTGAAGCCGGGCGCGCCCGTGGTCAACGAGGTCTATCCCAAGAACACCTTCACCTATCACGAGACCTATGATCACCAGCAGCTGCGCTTCGGCGATGCCGACCGCGCGCTCGCCACGGCCGACCATGTGCTGGAACAGCGCTACCAAATGTCGCCGATCGAGCACGCGCCGACCGAAACCAACGGCTCGATCGCAGCTCCCGACACCAACGGCCGTTACATCGTCTACACCTCGACGCAGGCGCTGTTCTTCTCGGTGGACACCTGCGCGAAGATCCTCGACGTGCCTTCCAACACCTTCCACTTCATCGGCGGCACCGTGGGCGGCGGGTTCGGCGGCAAGGTCGATACGCTGACAGAGCCGCTCTGCATCCTCGGCGCGATGCTGACCGGTCGCCCGGTGCGCTATGTGTTCGGGCGCGAGGAGGAGATGCAGTACGGCCCGCCGCGCGGCGCCGAGCGCATCTACATCAAGGACGGCGTGATGCGCGACGGCCGCATCGTCGCCCGCAAGGTGCGCGCCTACTTCGACAGCGGCGCCTATACGCGGCTGTCGAGCTATGCGGCGGTGAAATGCGCCGCCCATCTGCCCGGCCCCTACACGATCCCGAACGTCCATGGCGACGTCTACTGCGTCTTCACCAACCGGACGCCGGCGACCGCGATGCGCGGCTTCGGCGTCACGGCGATGGATTTCGCCATTGAATGCCAGATGGACAAGCTCGCCCATCTCGTCGGCATGGACCCGATGGAGTTCCGGATCCTCAATGCGTATCGCGATGGCGACATGAAGGCGCACCGCCGCGAGGCCAAGAACACCGCGCTGATCGAATGCGTGCAGGTCGCCGCGGAGAAGGCCAAGTGGCCGCTCCGCGAGGACTTCAAGCGGATGTCGTCGCGCAAGGATGGCGGCGGCGCGCGCGCCGCGGTGACGCCGACCCCGCGCGAGACACATGCGCCGCCGGCCGCGCCGTCCCAGCAGCGCACGACGTATGACCGCGCGCCGGCCGCGACCCGCGAGCCGCCGCCACCGCCGCCCTCTTCACCGCCACCGTCACCTCCGCCGCCGCGGCCGAGCGCGCCGTCGCATGGCGCCACCCGCTTCTCTTCCGTCTTCGGCACCAGGAGGCGCTGACCATGACCCGGCATCGCGGACGCGGCATCGCGTCGGTCAACTATCCCATCGGCATGAATCTCGGCGGCGATCCGAGCCAGGCGCTGGTGCATTCCAACCCCAGCGGCAAGTTCACCGTGGCGCTGTCGTCGATCGACCTCGGCCAGGGCATGAAGTCGGTGACGCGGCAGATCTGCGCCGAGACGCTGGGCGTGCCGGTCGAGGACGTCTATGTCGACACCGCGGACTCCGACACCGGCCCGCACTGCATGGGCTCGTTCGCCTCGCGCGGCACGCATCGCGTCGGCAACGCCGTGATGGCGGCGGCGCGCGAGGCGCGCGGTGTGATGATGGAGGCGGCCGCCGAGGAGCTGGAGGTGAATGCCGCCGACCTCGAGACCGACGGCCGCGGCAATATCCACGTCAAGGGTGCTCCGCATCGCTCGATCTCGACCAAGGACGTCGCCATCGCTGCGCAGTTCAAGCAGGGCAAGACCATCTCCGGCCGCGGCATCTTCCTGGTGCCGCTGTCCGACGTCGACCCCGAGACCGGCGAGATGTCGCCTGCGACATGCTACGCGCATGCCTGCCTCGTCGCCGAGGTCGAGGTCGACGACGAGACCGGCGAGGTCGACATGGTCCGGATGGACTCCGCCTATGAGCTCGGCCGCGCGCTCAATCCGCGACTGGTCGAGCAGCAGCTGGTCGGTGGCGCCTGGATGGGCGTCAGCCACGCGCTCTACGAGACGCCGGAGCCCTATTATCCGGAGCCTGTGCACGGCCCGCGCGATTTCGTCGAATATCTGATGCCGGGTCCGGGCGACATCTGCCCGCACGACATCGCGGTACTGGAACGCCCGGCGCCCGACGGTCCGTTCGGCGCCAAGGGACCAGGAGAAATGTGCGCCAATCCGGTGTTGCCTGCGGTCGCCAACGCAATCTTCAACGCGGTCGGGGTGCGGATCGACGATCTGCCGATCACGCCGGAAAAGGTGTTGCGCGCCATCAAGGCGCAAGGCGGCGCGCGGCCGCAGCCACGGCGCTGAGGTTTCTCTATGCCGGTCCGCAGCAACATCGTCGGCATCGACAGCCCCGAGGCGCTGGAGAAGGCGCTGCGCGCGGCCTATTACCTTGCCGACGACAGCATCGCGACCGCCTCCTATCTCTCGCTTGCGCTGGGTAAGCCACTGCTGCTCGAGGGCGCGCCGGGTGTCGGCAAGACCGAGGCCGCCAAAGCGATCGCCGCCGTGCTCGGCCGCAGGCTGATCCGCCTGCAATGCTATGAAGGCATCGACGCCGCCGCGGCTCTCTACGAATGGAACTACCCGCGCCAGATGCTGGCGATCCGGCAGGCCGGTGAGGAGAGCATCGACATCTATGGCGACGCCTTCCTGATCGAGCGGCCGATGCTGGCAGCGCTGCGCGCGCCCGACGCGACGGTGCTGCTGATCGACGAAATCGACCGCGCCGATCAGGAGTTCGAGGCCTTCCTGCTCGAATTCCTCTCCGACTTCCAGATCTCGATCCCCGAGCGCGGCACAGTGCGCGCTGCCGAGCATCCCGTCGTGGTGCTGACGTCGAACCGGACGCGCGATCTGCACGAGGCGCTGCGGCGGCGCTGCGTCTATCACTGGATCGATTATCCGAATGCCGAGCGCGAGGCGCGTATCGTGATGATGCGGGCATCCAGCGTCGCCGAGGCGACCGCCCGCGCCGTGGTTGCCGCCGTCGGCCGGCTGCGCCGCGAGCCGCTGAGCAAGGCGCCCGGGATCGCCGAGGCGGTCGACTGGGCGGAGGCCGCGACCCTGCTCAACAAGGGTGGCGCGCGCTGGCCGGACGCGTTCAAGCGCTCGATCGGCGTCGCGCTGAAGGACGAGGAGGATCTGCATTTCATTTCACCGCGGCTCGATGCGATCATCGCGGAGGCGGCCGCGTGAACGACGACCTGCAGCTGCCGCGCGCCGCGCGAATATTTGTCTCGTTCGTCGCGCTGCTGCGCGCCAACGGCTTTTCGGTTGCGCCGGAGCAGACGACAAGCTTCCTCGCGGCAATCGAGCTGCTCGGTCCGCGCAGCCTCGAGCACATCCGCCAGGCCGGGCTCGCGACGCTGGCGCCGCCGCCCGAGCGCCGCGCGACCTATGACCGGCTGTTCGACATCCACTTCTGCGGCGCTGATGCCATCGAGCAGGCCGATGGCGAGGATGAGGAGACCGTTCGCCTGCAGGAGGAAGGCCGCGGCGAGGACGAGCCACCGCTCGCCGACGAGGCCAATGAGTCCGGCCTCGCCGCGGCGCGGGCCGAGGCACTGGTCGAGCGCCGCTTTGCACAGGCCGCGACCAGCGATCCGCTGCGAAAACTGTCGCGCGAGGCGGCAAGGCGACTGCCGCGACGGCGCGGCCACCGGCGACGCCGCGCGCGCAGCGGCCCGTTCGCCGATCTGCGCCGCACGCTGCGCGACAGCGTCCGCAATGACGGCGAGGTGCTGCGGCTCGGGCGGATGCGCCGCCGCCAGCGCCCGCGCAAGATCCTGTTCCTGATCGACGTCTCCGGCTCGATGAAGGCGCGCACCGAGGAGAACATGAAGCTCGCGCATGTGCTGGTGCAGGCGGCGGGCAATGTCGAGGTCTTCACCTTCGGCACAAGACTGACCCGCGTCACGACGGCGCTGCGGCTGAAGCGCCGCGAGCAGGCGCTGAGCGCGGCGTCCTTCCTGGTCAGCGACTGGGACGGTGGCACAAGGATCGGCGATGCGCTGCAGGCGTTCCTCGCCGTGCCGCGGTTCGGCGGATATGCCCGCGGCGCCGCGGTCGTGATCGTCTCCGATGGCCTCGAGCGCGGCGACCCGGCGGCATTGCGCGATGCGGTGGCAAAGCTGTCGCGGCGGGCCTGGCGCGTCAGCTGGCTGACGCCGCTCGCAACCTCGCCCGGCTTCACGCCGCAAACCGAGGCGCTGATTGCGATCCGGCGCTTCGTCGACGATCTCGTGGACGGCGGATCGAGCGCGGCTGTGGTCGCGCATCTGCTGTCGCTTGGAACAAGGAGAGCTGCGTGACTGGCATTGTCGACGGACATCATCACATCTGGCGGCAGGCCGATCTCGCCTGGCTGTCCGGCCCGATGCAGCCGCGCATCTTCGGCCCCTACGAGCCGATCCGCCGCGACTATCCGATCGAGGAATATCTCGACGACCTCAAGGGCACCGGCGTTACCCGTTCGGTCTATGTCCAGACCAACTGGCCAAACGGCCAGTTCGAAGACGAGGCGGCCTGGGTGCAGCAGACCGCGGACCAGCACGGCTGGCCGCACGCCCTGGTCGCCTATGCCGATTTTTCCGTCGCCGACGTCCGCCCGCAACTCGATCGATTGAGGCGCTATCCGCTGGTGCGCGGCGTGCGCATGCAGCTGCACTGGCACGAGAACCCGCTGTACCGCTTCGCCGCCCGTGCCGATCTCTGCACCGATCCCGTAATCCGGCGCAATGTCGGCCACCTCGCCGACTACCGCTGGAGTTTTGACCTGCAGGTGTTCGCGCCGCAGATGGCCGATGCGGCCGGCCTTGCGGAGGCCTGCCCTGACGTGACGTTCATCCTGCAGCATGCTGGCATGCTGGAGGATCTGTCGCCGCGGGGCCGCGCCGCCTGGCGCAGCGGGATGACGCGACTCGCGCAATATCCCAACGTGGTATCGAAACTGTCGGGGCTCGGCACCTTCATCCATCGCAACGATGCCGCGCATATCGCCGGCATCGTGACCGACAGCGTTGCGATCTTCGGCGCCGACCGCTGCCTGTTCGGCTCCAACTTTCCGATCGAGAAGCTGTGGACCAGCTACCGCGAACTCATCACCGCTTTCAAGACGGCAGCCGAACGGCTCAGCCCCGAGCAGCGCGAAGCGATCTTCAGCACAACGGCGGCGCGGGTCTATCGGCTGGGGCCGTAGGCGCACCGCGGGCTCGAACATAACAACGAACACGAATTGGGAGGGAGACAGATGCCGCTAGAGATCAAGATTCTGGACTATGGCGATATCGAGCTGGAATCGAGCTTCCTCGTGCTCGGGCACAATTGCGGCCGCACCCGCCGCGTGCTGACGCTCGGCTTCCTGATCCTCGGCGGCCCCTACCCCGTGCTGGTCGACACCGGCTATCGCTCCAACCAGATCATGGAGACGCTCGGCATGCGCGGGCTCCAGTTCCACGAGAACATGATCGAGAACCAGCTCGCCCGGCACGGCGTGCGGATGGGCGACGTCCGCTTCGTCTGCCACACCCATCTGCACATCGACCATGCCGGCAAGGACGATCTGTTCCCGATGAACACGACCGTCGTGCTGAACCGCAAGGAGCTGGAATACTCCGTCTCCGGCCTGATGCATCCGCAGTATCCGGCGCCCGACATCAAGCACCTGATTGATCGCCTGCACACCAAGAGCGCGCTGCGCTTTCTCGACCTCGAAATCACCGGCCCGGTCGAGCTGATGCCGGGCGTGTATTGCGACGCCGCCAACGCCCACACCGAAGGCTCGATAAACATCCATGTCCACACCGCCGACGGGATTGCGACGATCTGCGGTGATGTGATCTACGATTTCAACGACCAGATCGTGAATCCCTTTAACGAGATCCACGACGCCGAGCCGCGCACCACGGGCAACCACGGCACCAGCAAGCGCGCCGAGAAGGCCGCGATCAAGAAGCTGCTCTCGAGCTCCCGCTATCTGCTTCCGGTGCATGATCGCCCGGCCAAGATCGAGGGCGGCATGGTGGTCGGCCGCCTGCATGACCAGGTACCCGGGCCTGTCGTGCAGAGCCTGCCGCAGCGCAACTGGTTCCCGGCGTAGAGGATCGAGGCGATGACGCATGTCACGCTGCGCAGCGAGTTCGAAGACCTGATCGATCCCTACGCGCCGGTCGGCCAGGTCGGGACCGGCTTCGATTTCACGGAGGGACCGATCTGGCATCCGGTCGATCACTTCCTGCTGTTCTCCGACATGCCGGGCGATGTGCGCCGGCGCTGGGATGCGCGGCGCGGCGTCGTCGAGGTCAAGCGGCCGTCGAACAAATGCAACGGCATGACCTATGACGCGGACCTCAACCTGATCGTCTGCGAGCACGCAACATCCTCGCTGATCCGCGAGCGACCCGACGGGCGGCGCGAGGTGCTGGCTTCGCATTACGAGAACCAGGAGCTCAACAGTCCGAACGACGTCTGTGTGCATTCCTCCGGCGCGATCTATTTCTCCGATCCCTGGTACGGCCGCATGCCGGTCTATGGCGTCGAACGGCCGCGTCAGCTCGGCTTCCAGGGCATCTATCGCGTGCCGCCCGGCGGCGGCGCGCCGAAATTGCTGGTCGACCGCTATCTGTTCGAGCAGCCGAACGGGCTGTGCTTCTCGCCCGACGAGCGCATCCTCTATGTCAATGACACCGTGCAAGCGCTGATCCGCGCCTTCGACGTCACGGCGGACGGCTCGCTCGGTAATCCGCGCGTGTTCGCCTCCGGCATCCGCTCCGAGCTCGAGCCCGGCGTCCCCGACGGCATGAAGTGCGACCAGCGCGGCAATGTCTGGGTCACCGCGCCTGGCGGCGTCTGGGTCTATTCACCCGCCGGCGGCCTGCTCGGCAAGGTCCGCCTGCCCGAGCTCGTCGCCAACCTCGCATGGGGCGGCGCCGACTTCCGCACACTCTATCTGACCGCGACCCATTCGGTCTATGCGATCCCGACCAAGGTCGGCCCGCGCCACGAGCCCTATGTGAGCGGCAAGCGCGGCGGCGCGGGTGCCGCTTCGTCCACGCCTGCGCCGAATCTCGCCGCCGGCGAGATGCAGCTCGATCCGCAACGCTGCGCGATGATCATCCAGGACATGCAGAACGACGTCATCATGGACGGCGGCGCGTTCGCCGAGTCCGGTGCGCCCGCACACGCCCGCCAGCAGCATGTCGTCGAGAACGTTCGCCGCGTCGCGGAGGCTGCGCGGGCGCGCGGCGTCGCCATCATCCATGTCTGGTTCGTCGTCGAGCCGGGCGCGCCCGGCGTCACCTTGAACGCGCCGCTATTCGAGGGATTGGTCGACAGCAAGGCGATGGTGCGCGGCAGCTGGGGCGCAGCACCAGTCTCGGGACTTGAGCCGCGCCCGGGCGACTTCGTGGTCGAGAAGATGCGGATGAGCGCCTGGGAGGGCACCCGGCTCGAGACCATCCTGAAGGCAACCGGCCGCGACATGATCATCAATACCGGAGCCTGGACCAACATGTCGGTCGAGCACACCGCGCGCACCGGCGCCGACAAGGGCTATTTCATGATCGTGCCGGAGGATTGCTGCTCGACCATGAATGCCGACTGGCACAACGCCGCGATCAATTTCGCGCTCCAGAACGTCTCCGTCGTGACCAACGCCGACGCCGTGATCAAGGCACTCGGCTAGGGAGGCGCGGTGCCGAAGCTGCTGCACCTTAACTGCTCACCGCGCCCCGATTCGGAATCGGCGGCCGGCGCGCGTGCTTTTCTCGATCGCTTCCGTCAGGCGCGGCCGGACTGGGAGATCGACGCGATGAACCTCTGGCGCGAGCCGCTGCCGGAATTCGAGGGATATCTGCTCGAGGCCAAATACGCCCGGATCGACGGCAAGAGCTTCACCAATTCGCAGCACGACGCCTTCGCAATCGCCGAGCGCCTCGCGCTGCGGCTGTCGCTGGCCGATCGCGTGCTGATCTCGACGCCGATGTGGAATTTCGGCATTCCCTACAAGCTCAAGCAATGGCTCGACGTCATCATCCAGCCCGGGCTGGCCTTCCGCTTCGATCCAGCCCAGGGCTATCTGCCGCTGCTCAAGGACCGCCCGACGATCGTGATCCTCGCAAGCGGCAGCGACTTCGTCACCGGCATGAACCGCGGCCGCATCGACATGGCAACGCCCTATCTGCGCGAGGCGCTGCGCTTCATCGGCATCAGCGACGTGAGCTTCGTGCCGATCGGCCCGACCACCGGGCCCGCCGAGCCGATCCGCGCCGCCCGCGAGGCGGCGCACCGGCGGCTGGCGGAGATGGCAAGACGGTTTTGAAAGAGACTCCACTCCGTCGTCGTCCCTGCGAAAGCAGGGACCCATAACCACAGGATTGCGTTGTTAAAGTGAACTGTGGCCCCAGCGGCCCAAGCCAATCAGTAGCGGTGGCTATGGGTCCCTGCTTTCGCAGAGACGACATCGAATGTATGGCTTGGCCGGCGGGCCATTCGCTTTCATTCTCGCGAAACGATTTTGTGGGCCACTCCGCGCTAGCCCTACGTTTCCGCGGCGGGAAAGACCAACCTGCACAACAATCCCGGCGCATTGTCGCGCAACTCGATCCGCGCGCCGTGCAGACTCGCCACGGCCGCAACCAGGCTGAGGCCGAGGCCGTTGCCGGGCGTGTAGCGGCTCTGTTCCAGCCGGTAGAAGCGCTTGAAGACGTGGTCGTGCTGCTCGGCGGGTATGCCGGGGCCGTCATCGGCGATCGAAATCACCGCGCCTCGCTCATCGTTGTCGCAGGTCACCGTCACCCGCCCACCCGGGCGACCATGCTTGATAGCGTTGTCGACGAGATTGGCAATCGCATCGAACAGCAGGTCGCGGTCGCCGGTGACCAGCACCGCCTGATCGCCGGCAAGATCGAGGCGGGTGGTAACCTCCTCAGCCGCGGCATCGTAGAGTTCGACCACCTCGGCGGCGATCTCGACGAGATTGACGGTGCGAAACGCACCCTTGCGGGCTCGCGTCTCGATCTCGGAAATCCGCGTGATCGACGCGAACATCCCGAGCACCGCGTCGAGATCTGCGATGGTGTCGCCGATCAGCGCAGCATCCCCCTCGCCGCTCCGCGGGGCGTGATAGGCCTTCTCGAGCCGGCCGCGCATCCGGGTCAGCGGCGTGCGCAGGTCGTGGGCGATATTTTCGCTGACCTGCTTGACGTCCCCCATCAGGGTCTGGATCCGGTCCAGCATCAGATTGAGATTCTCGGCGACGCGATCCCATTCGTCATGGCTGCCGCGGAGCGGGATGCGCTGGTCGAGGCCGGAGAGCATGATGGCGCGACTGGTCGCATTGATCGACTCGATCCGGCCGACGGTTCGCCGCGTGACGCCGATGCTGGCAGCAGCCGCAAGCCCGATGATCAGCACGACGACGGCAATGCCGGCGGCCCTGATCTGCGCCATGAAGCCGTCAAGATCGCTGATGTCATGGCCGACCAGCAGCCGATCGCCGTTTGACAGGGTTTCCGTCACGCCTCGCAGCAGGGAGGAGCCCGAGGCAAGCTGTGGCAGGGAGGCACGAAATTCAGCCCATCCCTTCTCGGCAGCGCCCGCCGGCCACTGCCTGAGATTTCCCGCCAGCACGGTCGATCCGGGACCGACCAACAAATACACATGATCGGCAAAGCCCTTGTCCGCGACGCGTTGCGCGATCAACGCGGTCAGTCCATCGCGGCCGGACCGCGCGTAGGCATCATCGAGGCTCGCCTGCTCGGTCATGATCGCGCGGTCGGATCTGTCGCGCACATAGGACAACGTCGACCAGTAAACATAGGCGAAGATCGCGGAGACGATCAGGCCAAAGACACCGATGGCGATCAACGCCAGGCGGAACGTCGACGACTTGAGGGTCTTAGCCAGGAGCACGGAGGCAGTACCCGATGCCGCGGATCGTGTGGATCAGCGGATAGGCTTGCTGGTCGTCGACCTTGCGGCGCAAACGCCCGACATAGACGTCGATGATGTTCGTCGAGGGATCGAAGTGCAGATCCCACACGTGCCGCAGCAGCATGGCGCGCGACACCACGCGGCCTTCGTTGCGCGCCAGATATTCGAGCAGCTGGAATTCTTTCGGTAGCAGCGGAATTCTGCGGCCGCGGCGGCTCGCCGTCCGCGAAATCAGATCGATCGCAAGATCGCCGACCCGCAAGATGGTCTCCTTTGCAACGGTCTCGCTGCGGCGGCCAAGCGCCTCCAGCCGCGCCAGCAGTTCGACAAAGGAGAACGGCTTGACAAGATAGTCGTCGCCGCCGGCGCGCAAGCCACGCACCCGGTCATCGATTTCGCCAAGCGCGCTGATGATCAGGAACGGCACTGCAATGCCGCCGTCGCGCATCTGACGCATCACCGTGATGCCGTCGATGTCGGGCAGCATACGATCGATGGTGATCACGGCATAGTCGCGCGCCGCACCCTGGCTCAGCGCCTCGCGGCCGTTCGCCGCCAGATCCACATCATAACCGCTGGTGGTGAGCTCCTCGACGAGCTGATCCGCGGTTTCCGGATCGTCCTCGACGACGAGAATGCGGCGGTGGGCACCGGTCATATTCATGAACTCTCCGAGCTGTCTTGAACTCTCCGAGTTCGCAAACTCTCCGAGCGGCCGCCCCGCGACAATCGCCGCCAGACTATCCCATTCCGGGGCTGGATGGAACGTCTGGCGACGACCGCGACAACGGTGCGGTTGGTTGGGCGATCACCAATAGTCCCCGCACACATTGACCCATTGCAGACCGTAGGCCGTCCATACCCTGCGATAGCAGCCATAGTCATAGCCGGCGTAGAGATAGGGCGCGCCGAAGAATGCGAAGCGATGGAAGCGGTGGTGGCGGAAGCCGCCATGATGGAAGAAGCGCGAACCGCGGAATCCGGCGCCGGCAAACCGCGGGCCGATCGCCGGTGCACCGACGAAGCGGGGACCACCAACGTGCCCGCCGGCGAAATGTCCGCCACCGCCCATGGCGGCGAACGCCGCTCCACCACCACGCATCCCGCCGCCGAAACCACCGCCATGCATGCCGCCGCCAAAGCCGCCACCATGCATGCCGCCACCCATGGCACCCATGGCACCACCAACGCCACCGCCGTGGCCGCCACCGAAGCCACCGCCGCCGCCATGTCCGCCGCCACCACCGCCACCTCTGGCGAGGGCAGCGGGTGCAAGCGCAACGCTGACGGCGAGCGTCGCTGCCGTGAGACACTTAAGAAGCCTGTTCTTCATGAAACCCTCCCTGATTGAGACCGCGGCGAATTCGTATCGCCGCACGCGAGCATGATCAGAAGACGCAAGCCGATGCCCGACTTCAACTGACAAATGCGCCAGATTCTGACACCCGATTTAGAATTGGCGTGCCGGCATGCCGAGCGGCGGATGCCTGGATCCGCCGCCACGATTGCGTTGGCCGGGATCGACGGACATTTGGCTGGAATCAGCGGATAGCGCTCGTTGAATCGATCGGCCGCGGTTCTTAATCCTGCAGCTGTTGGAGAACAACGACGGCGTCGAGGGATCGCAGACCCGCTTCACAATTTGTCGATCACCGGACTTTTCCCCCTCCCCGCCGGCCGTCATCCAACCCGCGATGCAATCGCCTTTCGCCTGGCCTCCCTGCGGGGCGCTGGGACGGCGAGGTGCTGACCTTCAGCAAGGAGCTTTCGATGAGCGACGAGACCAAAAGACCGTTTCTGACCCACGCCTCCGGCGCCCCCGTTGCCGATAATGTGAACATCCTGACGGCGGGGCCGCGCGGACCCGCATTGCTGCAGGATGTCTGGCTGATCGAGAAGCTGGCGCATTTTCACCGCGAGGTGATCCCGGAGCGGCGCATGCATGCCAAGGGCGCCGGCGCGCACGGCACCTTCACCGTCACCCACGACATCACGCGCTACACCAAGGCCAGCATCTTCTCGGAGATCGGTAAGCAGACGCCGATGTTCGCGCGGTTCTCGACGGTCGCCGGCGAGCGCGGCGCAGCCGACGCCGAGCGCGACATCCGCGGTTTCGCGCTGAAATTCTACACCGATGAAGGCAATTGGGACGTGGTCGGCAATAACACGCCGGTGTTCTTCTTCCGCGACCCCTTGCGCTTCATCGACCTCAACCACGCCATCAAGCGGCATCCGCGCACGGGGGTGCGCGACCCCGACATGAACTGGGATTTCTGGACGCTGCTGCCGGAAGCGCTGCACCAGGTCACCATCGTCATGAGCGAGCGCGGCATCCCGAGAAGCTTCCGTCACCAGCACGGTTTCGGCAGCCACACCTACAGCATGATCAATGCCGACAATGAGCGCGTCTGGGTGAAATTTCATTTCCGCACCCGGCAGGGCGTCCAGAACCTGACCGATGCCGATGCCGAGGCGCTGGTCGGCAAGGACCGCGAGAGCCACCAGCGTGACCTGTTCCAGAGCATCGAGCGCGGCGACTTCCCGCGCTGGACGCTGTTCATCCAGGTGATGACGGATGCACAGGCCAAGGCATTCCCGTTCAATCCGTTCGATCTGACCAAGGTGTGGCCGAAGGCGGATAATCCCTTGATCGAGGTCGGGTATTTCGAGCTCAACCGCAATCCGGAGAACTTCTTCGCCGAGGTCGAACAGGCGGCGTTCACGCCGGCGAATGTCGTGCCCGGCATCGGCTATTCACCTGACAAGATGCTGCAGGCCCGCCTGTTCTCCTATGGCGACGCGCAGCGCTACCGGCTCGGTGTCAACCACCACCAGATCCCGGTCAACGCGCCGAAATGCCCATTCCACAGCTATCACCGCGACGGCGCGATGCGCACCGACGGCAATCTGGGCGCCACGCTGACATACTGGCCGAACAGCCATGGCGAGTGGACGGATCAGCCGCAGCTGAACGAGCCGCCACTCGAATTGTCAGGCGCGGCCGCGCATTGGGATCATCGCGTGGATGACGACCACTGGCAGCAGCCGGGCGACCTGTTCCGCAAGATGAATGCCGCGCAAAAGCAGGCTCTGTTCGACAACACCGCCCGTCAGGTCGGCAATGCGTCGAAGCACATCCAGGAACGGCACGTCGCGAATTGCAGCAAGGCCGACCCGGCCTACGGCAAGGGCGTCGCGGATGCGCTGGCGAGGTTTGCGGCGGGCAATTTGTAGCGAACGCCGGAGCGAATTAAGTACCGCATCCCGTCATCCCCGCGCAATGGCGCAGCCATTGTCGCTGGAGGTGCGCGCGCAGCGCGCCTCGAAGGATGAACGGCCACAGCCGGACCGTCGTGCTTCGGGACGGCCGCTCCGCGGCCTCCTCAGCATGACGGGAACGGAATTGTGCCCGCGCGGACTAGGTCGGCTTGCCGCGTCCGTTCTTCTCGGCCGCGCGGCGCAGTGCGTCGGCGAGCGCGCCGCCGCCGGACTGCTCCTGCGGCCGGCGCGGAGCCGACGACGTCATCTTGCCGGAGCCGCGCGAGAAATCGCGCGACAGCGCCGCATTGTCCTTCTTCGGCCCGATCTCGTCGTCAAGCCGCAGCGTCAGCGCGATGCGCTTGCGCGCGACCTCGACGTCCAGCACCTTGACCTTGACGATGTCGCCGGGCTTCACCACCTCGCGCGGGTCCTTGATGAAATTCCGCGACATCGCCGAGATGTGCACCAGCCCATCCTGGTGCACGCCGATATCGACGAAAGCGCCGAATGCAGCGACGTTGGTCACGGTGCCCTCGAGGATCATGCCCTTCTTGAGGTCCTTGACCTCCTCGACGCCTTCCTTGAACACCGCCGCCTTGAACGCCGGACGCGGATCGCGGCCGGGCTTTTCCAGTTCGCGCAGAATGTCGGTGACGGTCGGCAATCCGAACGTATCGTCGACGAAGGATTGCGGCTTGAGACCCCGCACCACGTCGGCATTGCCGATCAGCGCCTTGATGTCGCTCTTGGTCGCCTCGAGGATGCGGCGCACCACCGGGTAGGCTTCCGGATGCACGCCGGATGAATCGAGCGGATCCTCGCCATTGCTGATACGCAGGAAGCCGGCACACTGCTCGAAGGCCTTCGGGCCGAGCCGCGGCACCTCCTTCAGCGCCTTGCGCGACTTGAACGGACCGTTGGCATCGCGGTGCTGCACAATGCTTTGCGCCAGTCCCTGGCCGATGCCCGACACCCGCGCGAGCAGCGGCACCGAGGCGGTATTGGCGTCGACGCCGACCGCGTTCACGCAGTCTTCCACCACGGCATCGAGCGAGCGGGCGAGCTTGGCCTCGCCGAGATCGTGCTGGTATTGGCCGACGCCGATCGCCTTCGGATCGATTTTGACCAGCTCGGCCAGAGGATCCTGCAGGCGCCGTGCGATCGAGACCGCGCCGCGAATGGTGACATCGAGGTCGGGCAGTTCGTTCGAGGCGAAGGCCGAGGCGGAATAGACCGATGCGCCGGCTTCGGAGACCACGATCTTGGTCATCTTGCGCTCGGGCAGCCGCTTCACGAGCTCGGCGGCGAGCTTGTCGGTTTCGCGCGAGGCGGTGCCGTTGCCGATCGCGATCAGCTCGACGCCATGCTCGATCGCGAGCTTGCCGAGAATGGCCAGCGCCTCATCCCAGCGCCGCTGCGGCTCGTGCGGGAAGATCGCCGTATGCGCCACCACCTTGCCGGTCGCATCGATCACTGCGACCTTGACGCCGGTGCGATAGCCGGGATCGAGCCCCATGGTGGCGCGCGCGCCGGCCGGCGCCGCGAGCAAGAGGTCGCGCAGATTCGAGGCGAACACGCGCACCGCCTCGGTCTCGGCCGCGGTCCACAGCCGCAGCCGCAAATCGATGTTGAGGTGGATCTGGATCTTGGTGCGCCAGGCCCAGCGCACCGTCTCGGTCAGCCATTTGTCGCCCTTGCGGCCCTGGTTGGAGATCGCAAAGCGGTTCATGATCTTAAGCTCGTAGAGGCCGGGCTGGCCGACGACCGGCTCCTGCGCCTCCGGCTTGATCGCGAGGTCGAGGATCTCTTCCTTCTCGCCGCGGAACAGCGCCAGGATGCGGTGCGACGGCAGCTTCGGCAGCGGCTCGGAGAAATCGAAATAGTCCTTGAATTTCTCGCCTTCGGTCTTCTTCCCGGTGCGGACGGTCGAGGCCATGATGCCGTTCGACCACATCTCCTCGCGCAGCGCGCCGATCAGGTCGGCATCTTCGGCGAAGCGCTCGACCAGGACCGCGCGCGCGCCGTCGAGCGCCGCGGCGACGTCGGCGACCTGCTTCTCGGCATTGACGAAGGGCGTCGCGGCCTCGTTCGGATCGCTCTCGGGCTGCGTCAGAAGTTGATCGGCGAGCGGCTCGAGGCCGGCCTCCTTGGCGATCTCGGCCTTGGTGCGACGCTTCGGCTTGTAGGGCAGATAGATGTCCTCGAGCCGGCCCTTGCTGTCGGCGGCCATGATCTGGGCCTCGAGCGCGGCGTCGAGCTTGCCCTGCTCACGGATCGAATTGAGCACCGCGGTGCGGCGCTCCTCGAGCTCGCGCAAATACGTCAGCCGCTCCTCCAGCGTGCGCAGCTGGGCGTCATCAAGCGCGCCGGTGAGCTCCTTGCGGTATCGCGCGATGAACGGCACCGTGGCGCCACCGTCGAGCAGCGTCACCGCCGCCTCGACCTGTTCGTCGCGAACCCCCAGCTCCTGCGCAATCTGATGATGAATCTTTGCCACGCCTGTCTCTCTGAAATTCCGTTGCGCCGCCGGATCACTGATGGCGCGGAGGCCGCTTATGAACCATCCCGGATTGATTCATCAAGGCGCGCTGTGGATCAAATTGGGCGCGGGCTGCAATCTATTTCCGGGATGTTGACCGTCCGCGGCTTGACAAATAGATGCGCGCCGCATTGCCGCCGAAAAATCGCGGCCCTCGCGTCACTTGACAAATCAGCCAGCAAGGTCTCCGCCGCCGCGAGCCAGTGCCCATAGCCGCCCGCGAGATTGACGACGGGCCAGTCGCTGCCCCACAGCATCCGCTGCGGCCCGAAACATGCCAGTGCATGATCCACAGCCTCGCTGAGATCGGCGACCTGCCAGTTCGGTGCCGCCTCAGTCGCAAGGCCCGAGAGTTTGCAGACGACGTTGGATCGTGTGGCGAGGCTTGCGATGTCGTCCTTCCAGGCCGCGATGTCGCCGGTCGCAAGGTGCGGCTTGCCGAAATGGTCGAGCACGAATTGCAGGTCCGGATGGCGATCGACCACCTGAATGAGCCGCGGCAAATGGCGCGGCAGCACCAGCGCGTCGAAGACGAGGTCACGCCGCGCCATGGCCTCGAACGGCGCCGCCAGTTCGGCGCGCAGCAGCCAGTCGTCATCGGCGATGTCCTGCATCATCGGCCGCAGCCCGACGAGGAGCTCGCGCCCGGCGATCGCATCGATCCGCGCCGCGGCATCGGCGGCGTCGAAGTCGACCCAGCCGACCACGCCGCGCACCTGCTCGGCGCCTTTTGCGATATCAAGCAAAAATGCGGTCTCCGCTTCGGTCGGCGCGGCCTGCACCAGGATGGTGCCTTCGATCCCGGCCGCGGCGAGATGCGGCGCGAGATCGGCCAGGCCGAAGTCGCGGTAGATCGGCCCGCGCTCGGGCGTCAGCCAGCCGTAATCCGCGCGCGCCAGGGTCCAGACATGGTGATGGGCGTCGATCCGCATCATGCCGGCACCGGCGCATGCTGGTCGAGCAGCCCCTCATTCTTCAGGTCGCGCCACAGCGCGGCAGGCACGGGCGACGACACCGCGGCGACGTTGCGCTCGACCTCCTGCGGCGTCTGCGCGCCGAGCACGAGGCTTGCCACCGCCGGATGGCCGAGCGCGAAATGCAGCGCCGCGGTCGGCAGCGCCACGTTGTGGGCGCGGCAGACCCGATCGATCGCCGCCACCTTCCGCATCACGTCCGGCGGCGCGTCCTTGTAATTGTACTTGGCACCGGCAACCGCGCCGGTCGCCAGGATGCCGGAGTTGAAGACGCCACCGAGCATCATGCCGATGTCCCTTGCTTGCGCCAGCGGCAGGAATTCGGCGAGCGCGGGTTGCTCGAGCAGCGAGTAGCGGCCGGCGAGCAGCATGGTGTCGAACGTTCCGGCCTTGGCGAAGCGCCCGCACATCTCGGCCTCGTTGACGCCGATCCCGATCCCCTTGACCACGCGCTCGGAACGCAGCTTGTCGAGCGCAACATAGGCGCCCTCCATCGCCTCGCGAAACCGCGCCTCGATCGCGTCAGCTCCGTGGGTCCAGACGTCGACGTCGTGGATCAGTAGCAGGTCGATGCGATCGGTGCCGAGCCGCAGCAGCGACTGCTCCACCGAGCGCATGGTGCCGTCATAGGAATAGTCGAACACCGCGCGATGCGGCGCGCCGCCGGCGAAGTTGGAGCCGTCGCCGCGGCCATGGAACGGGTCCATCCAGCGCCCGACCTTGGTGCAGACGACGACGTCGTCGCGCGCCACGCGGCGCAGCGCGGTGCCGCTGCGGTGTTCGGCGAGGCCATGGCCGTAGAGCGGCGAGGAATCCAGCAGGTTGACCCCCAGCGCGAATGCCCGCTCCACCGTCGCAATCGCAGCAGTGTCGTCGAGCCGTGCGAACAGGTCGCCGAGCGGCGCCGTGCCGAAGCCGAGAATGGAGACATCGAGCCCGGTCCGGCCGAGCCTGCGGCGTGGCAGTGCCGGGGAGCCCGGATCGGAGGATTGTTGTTGGGTCATTATGGCCTCCCGCCTGCGTTTCTTGTTAGCCCCTCATCAGACTAGCGTCGTTGACCGGGATCGTGAAGAGACCTTGGCGGCCGACGCCGCGGTGAGGTCTCTCATCGCGCACGCACCACATCGCTAAAATGCAATGCACAGCTTCACGTTGCCTATCGGCGGGAAATAGGCTATGGGAGCTCCGCAACTTCAACGCAGGAGGCGACGATGTTCAGGTCTGCGCGCCTCCCGGGTTCGCCGCGCGATATTTGACGCGCGTCCCGGGATCGTATCCCGGGTGAAATCGCAACACCCACACGCAATCGAATCTGCTGCGAGCCTTCGGCTCCGCGCTTGCGGAACTTTTGTCATGACCTCGACGCTTCCGGTGGCCTCTCGTCGCGAGGCCACACGCTCCGCGCTGCTCGAACGTCAGCTGCAGAGGTATCATCCGAACGTTCAGGGAAAGGTCCGCGCGCTGGCCATGCGGCACACGCGTCTTGCGGACCTTGCCGCGAGCTTTCCTGCGCTGCTGTTCGCGCTGGCGGTCCCGCGAGCCGGGATCGCTTCGGCGCGCGCACGCGCATGCGTCGTCGACGGCCGCTCCCTCGCGGACGCCGCGGCCGCGGCGGGCATTCCGCTGTGGCTGCGCAGATTGCCGCCGGAGGCATTCACCGCTCCGATCACGGGACTGCCCGATGACGAGCTGTTTCGCCGACAGATCGCGAACCACCTGCCGTTATCACCGAAGCTCGCGCCGATCTGGCTGAGATCCGTCGCGGCGGTTGCCGAGCTCGCACATGGACCGGCGGCGGTCTGGATCGCGCGCGAGCTGGTCCGAGCGCCGCCGCGCACCGATCCTGTGCGATTGCGGCTCGTCGGCCTGTGGGCGTGGTTCTCCACGCAGCCGGCGACGCTGGGACATACGCTGATCGACCGGAGGTGGACGCCGAGCATGCAGATCGGCTCGGCGCTCGCGGCCGCCGATGCATGGAGCACGATGATCGCGCTGCATGTCAGCCTCGGCTCGGAGAAGATCGCGGATATGTGGCTGCAGCCGGGCCGCGTTGACGGTTACGACTTCATCCCGCTGAACTCGACCACGGATATCTCGGAGGAGGCGGAAGCGATGCAGAATTGCCTGCGCACCTACGGTCCCAACCTCGCCCACAATCGCTCGCGGCTGTGGAGCATCAGGCGGAATGGGCAACGCGTCGCCACCCTGAGAGTCGCGGCGCGTTTTGAGGGCCCGTTGCCAGGCATCGCCGAGCTCACCGGTATCCGGAACGCCGAGATGCCGCGCGAGGTCTGGTGGGCGGCGCGCCAATGGCTGCATAGCTACGGCCTGTTGCGGATGGAGGTCGAGCAACGCAGATGGGGCACCGCGCCTCTCGACCGCCGACCTGGCGCGCGATCTGGCGGCCGTACTGGCTCGCCAGGCGGCAGATTCCGGAATGGCTGCCGCTCGCTCCGTCGCGCAAGGCGCTCAATGCGCTGTGATGCGCATCCGCCACCGCCGTGTCGTTGCTAATCGTCGGCAACAATCTGCTGGGCAAGGTTGTCGACCACCACAGGACTCTCGAAATAGGTGACGATCGGATCGGCGCCATATTTCTCCCGTGCGCGGGCGCGCCACGCATCGGTGTACAGCGCCTCCGCCTCCACTCTCGAGTTCCAGAAATAGATGCCGCCGGCCGTCATCCCGTCCTCGGACAGCACATAGGTCTTTCGGGACAGCCCCAGAATGCCGCGATAGATCGGCGCGGTACTCAGGAAGATGCTGCGAGCTTCCTCGCGCGTGATCGGCTTCGGCAGCTTGAACGTCGTGACAGCGGTAATCATCCGGATCTCCTGCAGCATCATTCTTGACACGATCGTCAATATTGACATTAATGTCAAGAATGAATCGATGGAGCGAGCCGCATGGTGGGCGTGCGTCAGTTTGACGAAGACGAGATGATCGCAACCGCGCTCGACGTGTTCTGGCGCAAGGGCCTGCACGATGCGACCATGCAGGACCTCGCGGCCGCAACCGGCGTCCAGCGCGGCAGCCTCTACAACGCCTATGGCGACAAGGAAGCGATCTTCCTGCGCGCCTTCGATCAGTATGCCGCGCAATTCCTGGACGCGGCCAGCAGCGCGCTGGCGCAGGGCGATACCTCAGCGAGACTGAGGGACTTCTTTGACATGATCATCGTCAACATGACCGACGGCACGCCGCAGCGGGGCTGCCTGACCACGCGCACCGCGCTCGACGCGGCCATTTCGAGCCCGGATGTACGCCAGCGCGTGCAGGACGTGCTCACCCGGCTCGAGCAGCTGGTCGGCAAGGCCATCAGCGCGACGCCGAACAGGCGCAGCACGGCCGATGCAAACCGGCTGGCGCGCGTCATCGTGACGTTCACGCGCGGGCTCGCCGTGATGGAGCGCGCCGGATACAGCCGCAAGCAGTTGAGGGAATCCGCCACCACATTCATCGATGCCGTGATTGGCGACGCCTGAGGCGGCGTCCCTGTCCCGGCGACGGCGTCATCGTAAGGGAGAAACCAGCATGCAGGAACGGAACGGCGGCTGCCTGTGCGGCGCGGTGCGTTACACGTCAAGAGCGAACCGCGGAGCATCGCGATATGTCATTGCACACATTGCCAGCGGCAAAGCGGCAGCCTGTTTTCGTTCAACCTCGTGATCCGCGAAGCCGACTACCAGCAGTCGGGCGAGACGGTGGTGTTCGTCGACAAGGGCGACAGCGGCCATCCGGTCCATCGTCATTTCTGCGGGCGCTGCGGGTCCCCTCTGCTTGCGAAGACTGCATTGATGCCCGGCAAGGTCGTGGTGAAAGCCGGCACGCTCGACAGCATGGAGGGATTGCAGCCGCAAGCCGAGATCTATACCGATCGCGCCGTCGCATGGCTCGCGCCGATCCCCGGCGCTGCGCGCTTTGCCCGGAACGTGTGACCGGATGCGCCGGTCACGGACGCAGCGGGAAACGATTCAGCCTGGCCAGGGTTGCCTCCGTTCCGATTGCATCGGAACGGAGCTCTCGACTTTGCTTTGACGCGTTTTCTTCACGCGAACCGGTACTTCGCTCGAAAACGCTCCGGCGATCATTGACCGGCCGGCAATTCGGCGTAGTTGCCGTCCTTGTCACGGCGGTACACGACGTAGTCGATCAGGGTGATGTCACCCTTCGGCGTGTAGCTGATCTTGCCGAGCACGGTATCCCAGCTTCCGGCCTTGATGGCCGCCGCGACCTTCTTGGCGTCGGTGGTCTGGGCACGGGCCGCCGCCTGGCTCCAGATCTGGAACGCGGCATAGCTGTAGAGCGTGTAGCCGTCGGGATCGATGCCCTTGTCCTTGAACTTCTTCAAGGTCGCGGCCGCGGTCGCCTTCTTGCGCGGGTCGGGCGAGAAGGTGAACAGCGAGCCTTCGGCAAGCGGACCTGCGATCGCGGCGAACTGCTTGTCGACCAGGGCGTCGCCGCCCATCAGTACAGCATTGACGCCCTGCTCGCGCATCTGGCGCAGGATCAACGCAGCCTCGGCATAATAGCCGCCGACATAGACGAAATCGATCGACTCCTTCTTGAAGCGGGATACCAGAGCAGCAAAATCCTTGTCGCCCTTGGTATAGGCCTCATAAAGCTTTTCCTTCACCCCCGCGGCGTTGATGGCCTTCTTCGTTTCGTCGGCAAGGCCTTTGCCGTAGGTCGTCTTGTCGTGGATGATCGCGACGTTCTTGGTCTTGTAGTTCTTGATAATGTAGGCGGCCGCAACCGTACCCTGCTGGTCATCCCGGCCGCAGACACGGAACGTGTTCCACAGCCCGCGCTCGGTGAATTGCGGATTGGTCGAGCCCGGCGTGATCTGCAGCACATTGCCCTCGGCATAGGCGTCCGACGCAGGGATCGAGGTCGATGAGCAGAAATGCCCAACGACGAACGGAATCCTCGCGCCTGCCATCTTCTCGGCAACCGACACCGCCTGCTTCGGATCGCAGGCATCGTCGCCGACCTCCAGCTTCAGCTTCTTGCCAAGCACGCCGCCCGCCGCATTGATGTCGGCAATCGCGAGATCAGCACCGTTCTTGAACTGCTGGCCAAAGCTCGCCTCGGAGCCGGTCATCGGTCCGACCACGGCAACACTGATATCCTGCGCCATGGCGGCGCCGGACAAGGCTAGGCTCGCGCCGAGCGCAAGAAAATATCCTCGAAGTGCAAACTTCATCACATTCTCCTCGATGGTCTCAAGTCGCCTCAATGCATCGCAGTCGACGAATCCGCCGATTGCGACGATCACCGGGGGGCTGCCTTTTAAGCGCGAGACGATTGGCAGGCTCGGACTGGGGCGACGGGGATTGGACATATGCGACATCGGGCAACAATGTGAAACACGTTGTCGTGCATTGGCGTCTGGAATCGCCCGCAGCGGACGTGATTGGGCGGCGATGTTGTGTGCGCGACAGCACACAGGCTGGCGGAGAACGCTGTTTGCGACGTCGCCCCGAGATCGACCAAATGCCGGACGACGGCGCCGCGCAGCTCGGGCGTCGCGAGCTGGTAGCTGTCGTCAAGCTCCCTGATGTAGAGCGCCAGCAGACGCATCGCCTCGGTGTTCGAAGGCAACGGCCGGATCAGCATGTCCTCGGGATCGCGGACCAGCACCAGCGCCTTGCGCGGCAGCCTGAGACCGACGAAACGGCTCGGCGAGACCGGGACCACCATATTGCCGGCCTCCGTGCTCGACCGCAGCATGGCCTGCCCCGGGCCGAGCTCGACGTCGCGGCCGCGCGATCTTGAGGTTGCTGCACGCCCAGGATCCGATCCCGAGCCCAGGCAACTCGCGCACATTGGCTTCGGCATAGAACGCGCCGACGCTCAGCGGCTCCCGGATCGAGCTTCACGATCATCGGCCCGATCTGCTCGCGAAAGATCGGCAAGCGGTCGCGCTCGCCGAAATCCGCGGTCGAGAACCGAAACCCGGCGATATCCGGCGACTGCATCGTCATCGGCTGGTCCTCATCGCGGCGCTGATATGCGGCCGATTTGTGGCAGCATGACACCGCTCGAGCGCACGGGACCGTGCTTACACGTCGGCACTTTTGTTGCAGACAGGCGATGCTCGCCGGATCATCCTGACGTTCTTGCCGGGTCTGAAATCGCAACCAAGACCGAAATCGTGCTCGCTCGATATTGCCCGGCGTCGTCATCCAAGCCGTTACGCGGATTATAACGGTCAATAGTAATCCAAGCGCAGGTCACGTAACCTTCGGCCGCCAGAAGCCGCAATGGGAGGTCATCATGGTCAGCGATTTGGTGTTGACCGATATCCGCGCCGGATATCGCGTCGTGACGCTCAACGCCTTTCTCGAAAAGCGCGCGACGCGCTTTGTCGGACGAGCCAAAGCTTGAACGTTCGGATTGAACGTTCCACCGTCAAGGCGAGACGCATCATTGATCACAAGTCAGAAGGTCCAATTGCGATGACACAGCCTCAATCCAGTGGTGCACGGACGGCGGGCAACGTCATGAAGCTCGACAGCTTCGTGCGCGGAAAATGGTCCGGCCCGGGCGAACCGGCAGCCGAGATTCACAGTGCCGTCACCGGCGATGTGGTGGCGGTCACGACCAGGAGCGATCTCGACATGCGCGAGATCCTCGCCTATGGCCGCGCAATCGGCGGCAAACATCTCAGAAAACTGACGTTCCACCAGCGCGCGGGCCTACTGAAGGCGCTGGCCGACTATCTGACCCAGCACAAGGACCGGCTCTACAAACTGTCATTCCATGCAGGCGCAACCCGAACCGATGCAATGATCGACGTCGACGGCGGCATCGGCACGTTGTTCAACTATGCCGGCAAGGGCCGCCGTGAGCTTCCGAACAGCAAATTCCTGCTCGACGGCAATGTCGAGGGGCTCTCCAAGGGTGGCGCATTCGCCGGTCAGCATATCGTGACGCCGCTGCACGGTGTCGCCGTGCACATCAACGCATTCAACTTCCCGTGCTGGGGCATGCTGGAGAAGCTGGCGCCGGCGCTGCTGGCCGGCGTGCCCGTCGTGACCAAGCCCGCGACGGTCACCTCCTATGTCGCCCACGAGCTGGTCCGGATCATCACCGAATCCGGCGCGCTGCCCGAAGGCGTGCTGCAATTCATCATCGGATCGACCGGCGACTTGTTCGACCATCTGACCTGCCAGGACGTGGTGTCCTTCACAGGCTCGGCCGACACGTCGCAAAAACTGCAGCGGCATCCGGTCATCGCGCGCGAAGCGGTCAGGTTCATCGCCGAACGGGATTCGCTGAACGCCGCAATCCTCGCTCCGGACGCCGTACCGGGCAGTCCGGAGTTCAACCTCTTCGTCAAGGAAGTGGCGAAGGAGATGACGGTCAAGGCGGGGCAGAAATGCACCGCGATTCGCCGCGCGCTGGTGCCGTCAGCGCAGCTCGACGCCGTGATCACGGCGCTGCGCGACCGCCTGGCCAAGGTCACGATCGGCAATCCCGAAAACGACAAGGTCAGGATGGGGCCGCTGGTCGGGCTCGGCCAGCGGAGCGATGTGCTTGCCCATGTCGCGAAGCTTCGCACCGAAGCCGAACTGGTGGCCGGCGATCCCGGCGACTTCGCGCTGCTCGATGCCGACGCGACGCGCGGCGCTTTCATTCCGCCGCTGCTGCTGCATTGCGCCAAGCCGCTCGCCGCATCCGCGGTCCACGAGATCGAGGCGTTCGGGCCTGTCAGCACCGTGATGGGTTACGACGACCTGGAGCAGGCGATCGCGCTGACCAATCGCGGCGGCGGCAGCCTCGTCGCATCCATCTACACGCACGACATCCCGGCCGCGACCGAACTGGCATTTGGCATCGGCAGTTTTCACGGCCGTGTCGCGATCATCGACCGCGACTGCGCGAGCGAGCACACCGGACACGGTTCGCCGATGCCGCAGATGGTTCACGGCGGCCCCGGCCGGGCCGGCGGCGGCGAGGAACTGGGCGGCGTCCGCAGCCTCCAGCACTACATGCAGCGCACCGCCTTGCAGGGCTCGCCGACGATGCTGAGCGGCGTCACCGGCCGCTGGTTCAAGGGCAGCCCGATGCTCGAAGGCGACCTGCACCCGTTCCGCTATCACTATGACGATCTCGAGATCGGCCGCACGCTGGTCTCGAAGGCACGGCAGATCACGCTCGACGACATCGAGCACTTCGCGCATTTCACGGGCGACACCTTCTACGCCCATATGGACGAGGAAGCGACCAAGGGGCATCCGTTCTTCCCGGGCCGCGTCGCGCATGGCTACCTGCTGCTGTCGTTTGCGGCCGGCCTGTTCGTCGATCCCGACTATGGGCCGGTGCTGGCGAATTACGGCCTCGACTCGCTGCGCTTCGTCAAACCCGTCCAGCCTGGCGAACAGATCCAGGTGCGGCTGACCGCGAAGGAGAAGATGCCGCGCAACAAGCAATATGGCGAGGTACGCTGGGACGTCGAGATCACGACCGGCACCGGCGAAACCGCGGCGACCTACGAGCTGCTGACCATGAACGCGATGCGGGGTTAAGAGGCGCGTCAAAGCAACTCGGCCTGCCGGCTGCGGCCGGCCGATTTCGCCTTGCCGCGCGGCCGGGTGGCGGCGGCCGCGGCATCGTCGGCGCCGGCCAGCACGAGCTGCGCGACGAAACCGGCATATTCGGCGCGGGTCATCGGCCCGCCCTCGCGGAACCACATGTAATGCCAGTTCAGCATGCCGAAGACGCTCATCGTCAGCGGCTTGAGCACGCGCTTCTGCTTCGCCGCCGGCACGGCGGCAGCGAGTGCATCCGACATGATCCCGACCAGGATCCGCTCGCTTGCGAGCAGCGGCTGCTGCTTATCCTTCGGCAACAGCTTGAGACTTGAGATCTGGACCTGATGTTCGGCGTCGGCATGCCGGTAGAGCTCGAGTAGGGTCGCAACGATCGTCCTGAAGCGTGCGGCCGGATCGCCGGCCTGTGCGCTCGCCTTGCGGAGTGCCGCCACCAGTTTCGCGAGATGCGACGACAGGATATCGAACAGGATCGCTTCCTTGTCGGGATAATAATGATAGAGCAGAGCCTTCGAAACACCGCAGGCATCGGCGATGGTGTTCATCGACGTGCCGACATATCCCGATGCGGCAAACAGCTCGGCCGAGCGATGCAGCATCGAGAGGCGCTTGTCGTCATAGTCCTTGGCGCGCGATCGGGCCATGTCTTGTCCGTTCCACCAGGCGGCCGTTCGGCCATCGTCCAGAGATGTCAGTCAATAGTCGCAAGGTTCCGGGACCACAGCCCCGGCGCCTCCGAACTGCTATTTATTGACCATCCGGTCGGACAATTCCATAAGCCCGGCGATCGGGCAACATTGCCCGGAATGAATTTTCCTGGCGCAGCGTCGCGAGAGCATCTCTCTGCTGCAAATCGCCTCGTCATGCGCGTCTGATTGCAAAGTTCGCGGCGCCGCCGAGTTTCGCGCGCGTCCCGAACAGGAGCGTGTTATCGTTCATCGAACGGCTCGGAATGCGAAGGAGGCTCTGGGTGCGGACATCCTCTTGGCTCCACGTCCTTCGTCGCGCGGCCCGTCGGCTGAAGAGATGGCAGCGGCGATTAGCGCGCGCTGCCAACCCCGACGGCAAGGACATGCACGAACTCTTTCTGTTTGGTCCTCACGGCTGATCGCTCGTTGCCGCGACGCATGCCCAATCGAGACCGCGGCAGATGTGATCCATCGCCACGCTGACGTCAGTCTGCCTACGCCGCACATGTCGAGCGGCAGGATCACGCACAGAGCGATAGCATGACAGCTCCTCGAGCGCGTCACGTCATCATCGTCGGCGGCGGCGCGAGCGGCGTCCTGCTGGCACATCAGTTGCTGCGTCAATCGGCGGACGATGTCCGGGTCAGCCTGATCGAGCAGGGCCCCGATATCGGGCGCGGCATCGCCTATCATACCGGCAATCCGGATCATCTGCTCAATGTACGGGTCGCCAATATGAGCGCGCTGCCCGATCAGCCGGATCATTTCTGGCACTGGCTGATCTCGCGCGGGGCGGACGCGACGCTCTGCCCTGATCCCTATTGCTTCGTGCCGCGGCGCATCTTTGGCGACTACATTGCCAGTCTGCTCGAGCAATAGGCGTCCGATCAGGCCGACATCCAACGCCTGTCGATCGCGCACGCCAGATGCATCGCGATCCGCGAACGGCGGGGCAACGTCGCCACCAGCCTCGACGACGGCCGGCAGCTGATCGGCGACATCGTCGTTCTCGCAACCGGGCACGATCCACGCGCGAACAGTCCGGGACATGCCGGTCCCTGGGCGGTACCGTCTGTCGCTGCGATCGCCGACGACGCGACCGTCCTGATCCTCGGCACGGGGCCGACGATGGTCGATTACGTGCTGTCGTTGCTCCGCGACGGGCATCGCGGGCCGATCGTTGCGATGTCGCGCCGGGGCCTTCTCGCGAAACCGCACCGCCGGGTCGACGCCGTGCGCATCGAGGAGGCGGAGGTCCCCTTCGGCTCCGGAATCGGCAGCCTGCTTCGCTGGCTTCGCGGCCGCATCGACCGGCACATCGCTGCGGGCGGCGACTGGCGCAGCGTGATCGAGGGCTTCGCCCCCCACACCCAGCGGCTGTGGCGTGAGCTCCCGCTTTCGTCCAAGCGCCGGTTCCTCGAACACGCACGTGCCTGGTGGGACGTACCGGCACCGGATGGCGCCGCAAGTGGAGGTCCGGATCACTGAAGCAATCTATGGAGGCCGGCTCACCCCCGATAGCCGCAAAGCTGATCTCGGCCGAGCCCGACCGGACAGGCGCGATCGTCAGTTACCGGCGGCGCGGCGAGAGCAGGCTCCGTCGCATGCACGTCGGCGCCATCGTCGACTGCACCGGCATCGTCAAGGATCCACGCGCAACCGCCAATCCCGCGGTGCGCAGCCTGCTCGAGCGTGGCCTGGCGCGCGTCGATCCGCTCCGCATCGGCATCGAAACCGATCGCAATTGCGCGATCATCGGTCACGACGGCGTGCCGTCACGCCGCCTGTATGCCGTCGGCCCGCTCACGCGCGCCGCGTTCTGGGAGATCAGCGCAATTCCCGTCATCCGCAACCAATGCGCCGAGCTCGCCACTCTGCTGGTCCGCTCCGACGAAGAGCGGCGGCTCGCATCCCTCGCGCGCGTCTAGAAGCTTCGGCTCTGATCAATCAGAACCGAAACTGCAGCCTCTTGTTTTGACGCGCTTTCTTCACGCGAACCGGTGTCGACTTCAACGCCCTAGCTGCCGAAGCCGGCCGGAATGAACGCCGGCAGCTTCTCCTCGATGAAGTGCTTGACCTCGGGCGAGTTGAAGACCTGGATGAAGGCCTTCAGGCGCGGATCGTCCTTCTTGTCCGGCCGCGCGGTAAAGCGCAGCACGAGACCATCATCGACCGTGCGGTCGATCACCAGCGCCGATTTCGGATCACCGCCGGCCGGTATCAGATAGGTGATATTAACGAGCGCAAGCGAGACGTCGTCGAGCGACCGGTAGGTCTGCGCCGGATCGAGCTCGACGATCTTCAGGTTCTTGGGATTTTCGATGATATCAAACCGGCTCACCGAAAAACCCTTGCCCGGCGCCAGCTTGATCAGTCCGGCGCGTTCGAGCAGGATCAAGCCACGCGCGCCGTTGAGCGGCTCGTTCGGGATCGCAACGCTGTCGCCGGACTTGATCTCGTCGAGCGACTTGATCTTCTTCGAGAACAGCCCGACGGGCGCGATCACGCCGACCTTGTCGACCTGGATCAGGTTGAAACCGCGCTGCTTGTTCTGGATCGCGAGATAGGTGGCGTGCTGGAACAGGTTAGCGTCGACATCGCCGCTATTTACCACCTCGTTCAACGCGACCCAGTCCGACAGCTCGACGATCTTGACGTCCTGCCCCTTGTCCTTGGCGAGCTTGGCGGCAAAGGCAGCCAGCTGACCGACCGGGCCGGCGCTGGTCGCGATCTTGAGAGGTTCGTCCGCAACGGCGGCCGCAGTCATGGCAAGCAGCACGCCAGCTGCCTGCGCCAGGCGCAACAATGTCTTCATGGTCTCGGTTTCAACTCCGTCTTCAGGGATCGATCAGGCCGCCTTGCGGCCGCGGCTTCCCGCTTCAGCCTCGGCCAATGCCTGGGTGAGGTCGGCGAGGATGTCGTCCGGATGCTCGATGCCGACCGAAAGCCTGATGTAGCCGGGCGTCACGCCTGCCGCGAGTTGCTCCGCGGCGCTCAGCTGCTGATGGGTGGTCGACGCCGGATGGATCGCCAGCGAGCGCGCATCGCCGATATTGGCGACGTGATAGAACAGTTTCAGCGCATCGATGAAACGACGGCCGACCTCGACGCCCCCTTTCAGCTCGAAGCCGACCAGCCCGCCATAGCCGCCCTTCAGATAGAGATCGGCGCGGCGCCGGTCCTCCCCGCTCTGCAGTCCGGGAAAGATCACATGCGAAACGGCGGGATGCCGTGCCAGGAAATTCGCGACCTTGATCGCGTTCTCGTTGTGCTGACGCAGCCGCAACGGCAAGGTCTCGAGTCCCTGGATGAACTGAAATGCGTTCTGGGGAGCGACCGAGGCGCCGAGATCGCGCAGCAGCTTCACGCGTGCGCGCAGGATGTAGGCGATCGGGCCAAGCGGCTTGGCTGCCTCGGTCCAGATCGCGCCGTGATAGGCATCGTCCGGCTGCGTCAGCAACGGGAAGCGCTCGGCGTGCGCCGCCCAGTCGAAATTGCCGCCGTCGATGATCGCTCCGCCGATCGATGTGCCGTGGCCGCCGATATACTTTGTCGCGGAATAAACGACGATCGCCGCGCCGTGCTCGAACGGGCGCGCAATGAGCGGGACGGCGGTGTTGTCGAGAATCAGCGGCACGCCGAGCGAACGGCCGATATCCGCGACTTCCCTGATCGGGAACACGTTGAGCTTGGGGTTCGGCAGCGTCTCGGCGAAGTAGGCCCGGGTCTTCGCATCGGTCGCCCGGCGGAAGTTTTCCGGATCGGCCGGATCGACGAAGCGAACCTCGATGCCGAACTGCTTCAGCGTCTGCGACAGCAGCGTCAACGTGCCGCCGTACAGATCGGTCGATGAGACGATATTGTCGCCGGCTTGCGCGATGTTGAAGATCGCGTAAGCCGTCGCCGACTGGCCCGACGCTACGGCCAGAGCGCCAACGCCGCCTTCCAGCGCGGCCAGGCGCTCCTCGAACACGTCAGCCGTCGGGTTCTTGATCCTGGTGTAGATCTGTCCGATCGCCTCCAGGGCGAACAGCCGCGATGCGTGATCGGTATTCTCGAATTGAAAGGACGTCGTTTGGTAGATCGGAACAGCCACGGCGCCGGTCGCCGGGTCGGATCGGTACGATCCGCCATGCAAGGCGAGCGTCTCGACATTCTTGGTTTCGATCGGCATTTCGAAATCTCCTGAAATCCATGGACCCAGCATCAAAAGGCAGAGAATGATGCGCAGCAGCGTCCGCGACTGTCGAGACGTCGGCGAAAATAGCGATGAGCGTGCTGACCGCACGTCTGATGGCGTCGCTAATTTTTCAGCCGCTGCTCCCATCGCGTAACATTTGTTTCACTGCGCCGCCGTGTTGAACGGATCAGCGGAGTTGATGAGCCATCAGCTGATCGAGCCTGCAAATCAATGCGCCATGTCGCGCATGCCGTCATTTCGAACAGCACCACGACGTTGAACAAACGAATCTCTGCTGCGCCGGATCGAAGATGGAGCACGATTTTGATCCTGTCTTTGCGAATAGAAAATAAAGCCGCGCAGCGGTCGTGATAAATCACCTCTCAGTCCTCAATTGGCGGAATCGCGCGATGACCAGACCGAAGGAACTTCGTTTCAACGCGTTCAACATGATGGCGCCGAGCCACAACTGGGCCGGCCTCTGGTCGCATCCGCGCGACACTTCACTTAACTACAACTCGCTGGACTATTGGGTTGACTACGCCAGAACAGCCGAACGCGGCCTGCTCGACGGCATCTTCCTCGCCGACGTCTTTGGCATCTATGACGTCTACGGCGGCAGTCCTGAGACGGCGCTGCGTCACGCCGTTCAATTGCCGAACGCCGAGCCGACCCTGCTCGTCTCCGCCATGGCTTATGCAACGAAGCATCTCGGCTTTGGCATCACGTCCAACCTCACCTACGAGCATCCCTACCAGTTCGCCCGCCGCTTCTCGACGCTCGACCACCTCACCGGCGGGCGGATCGGCTGGAACATCGTCACCGGCTATCTCGACAGCGGCGCCCGCGGAATGGGTCTTGAGGCCAACCGCGCGCATGATGAACGCTACGAGGCGGCCGAGGAATTCCTCACCGCGGCCTACAAGTTGTGGGAAGGCAGCTGGGAGGACAGCGCGGTCCGCCGTGACCGGACAGCGCGCGTGTTCACTGATCCGGCAAGGATCCACAATGTGCGGCACCAGGGACTTCATTACCGGGTCGACGGCATCCACCTCGCCGAACCCTCGCCACAGCGCACGCCCCTGCTCTATCAGGCGGGCACCTCGAAGCGCGGCCGCGCCTTCGCGGCGAGGCACGCGGAGGCGATCTTCCTCAACGGCCAGACCAAGCCCATTCTAGCCCGCGCCGTACGCGAGATCAGGGAGGCGGCCAAGGCGTTCGGACGCGATCCCTATGATATCCGCCTGTTCGCCGGCGCGACCGTGATCGTTGCCCCGACGCGCGCGGAGGCCAACGATCTGCTCGAGGAGTACGCAGGGTATGTCGATCAAGCCGGCCAGCTGGCTCTGCTCTCGGGCTGGACCGGCATCGATTTCTCGAACTATCGCCCCGACCAGGCGGTGCAATATGTCGAGAGCAACGCGATCCAGTCGATGGTCGAGAATTTCACGTTGCGGAGCGACCGGCCGGTCAAGGTCGGCGATCTCGCGACGCTGAGCCGGGTCGGCGCACGCTCGCCATTCGTGGTCGGCTCACCCCAGGACGTGGCGGACGAGCTGATCGCCTGGGTCGACGAAACCGACGTCGACGGCTTCAACCTGTTCCGCCTCGTCGCGCCGGAATCGCTGACGTCATTCGTCGACCTCGTCGTGCCGGAATTGCAGTCACGCGGGGTCTACAAGACAGCCTATCGCGAAGGCACGCTTCGCGAGAAGCTGTTCCCCGGACGCGGACCCTATCTTGACGCCACGCATCCCGGCGCCGGCTTCCGCCGCGCCTCGCCGGCAGCGCGCACCGAGGCCGCCGAATAGATCAGCCTGGAAACCTCCTGGCGATGGGCGATGAACGCCCGTCACCAGGTTGCGATGTAGGTGCCCTTGAAGCGCTTCTCGAGGAACGCCTTGACCTCTTCGGAATGGTAGGCGTCGATCAACTGCTTGACCCAGGGCTTGTCCTTGTCCGCTTCGCGCACGGCAACGATGTTGACCCACGGGCCATCGGCCGCCTCGCGAGCAATGGCATCGGTGGCGGGATTGAGCCCGGCCTGAACCGCATAATTGTTGTTGATCGAGACCAGGTCGACATCTTGCAGTGAACGCGGCAGTTGCGCGGCATCAAGCTCGACGAAGCGCAGATGCTTCGGATTGTCGGTGATGTCGGCAATAGTCGACGCGACGTTGTTGGGATCCTTGAGCTTGATCACGCCGTGCAGCGCAAGGATGATCAGGCCGCGCGCGCCATTGGAAGGATCGTTGGCGATCGCCACCCGTCCGCCATCCGGAAGATCGGCCAGCTTCTTGTATTTCAGCGAGTAGACACCCTGTGGCGACGCAATCGTGTTGGCGACCTTGACGATTTTCCAACCGGTCTTCGATATCTGGTTCTTCAAATAGGGCTCGTGCTGGAATGAATTGGCCTCGAGATCCCCGAGCGCGAGCGCCTGGTTCGGGATCACGTAGTCCGTGAATTCGACCACCTTGATGTCGAACCCATGGCCCGCAGCCACCTTCCTGACGACCTCCAGGATCTCGGCATGTGGTCCGGCCGTGACGCCGACCCGGATCGTCTCGGCCCTCGCGGTGCCGACCAAGAGTGCTACCGCGGCAACCCCCATCATCAGGATACGCATCATCTTCCCTCGACAATTGGATCGGTAACTACCAGCTCGGTAGCACCGCGCCCTTGAACTTGGTCTGGACGAATTCCTTGATCTCGGGCGTGTGGTAGCTATCGACCAGGATCTTGACCCACGGCTTGTCCTTGTCAGCGGCGCGAACCGCAATCAAATTGACGTATGGCCCCTTCGGATCCTCGCGCAGGATCGGATCCTTGACCGGATCGAGACCGGCCTGCGTCGCATAGTTGGTGTTGATGACTGCCGCATCGACATCGTCGAGCGCGCGGGGCGCCTGAGCTGCGTCGACCTCGACGAATTTCAGCTTCCTGGGATTATCGGTGATGTCGATGACGGTCGGCTTGAAACCGACGTCGCTCTTCAGCTTGATCGTGCCCTTGTCGCGCAGCAGCAGCAGGGCCCGGCCGCCATTGGTCGGATCATTGGGAATTGAGACCTTGGCTCCGTCAGGAACGTCGGCCCAGCTCTTGTGCTTGCGCGAATAGACGCCGATCGGAAAATTGACCGTCAGTCCCACCTGCTCGATCTTGTAGCCGCGATCGGCTTTCTGGTTGTCCAGATAAGGCTGGTTCTGAAACGAGTTGGCCTGGATGTCGCCGGCGTCGAGCGCGGCGTTCGGAACGACATAGTCGGAGAACTCGATGAGCTGAAGCTCGAGCCCGCTCTTCGCTGCGATCGGTTTCACGGCCTCGAGGATTTGTGCATGCGGCCCGGGCGTCACGCCGATCTTGATCGTTTCTGCCGCGGCGGCGGTCGACCAGATCGCAACAACGCCTGCAAGAGCGAAAATCGATCGAAGCAACATCTTGGTCTCCATGGAACTGAACTCGCTATGAAGCTCATCGCCCGCGCCGGGGACGAAATCAATGAAATGAGAATCCAAATTTTTCCCCATGACGAGTCGCCGCTGCTGTGGGCGCGATGAAAAGAGAATGGAGCCGGCCGGGCATCTTGGCGCAGCGAGCGACTTATCTGCTGATGCCGGCTGCAACGCGCAGGCCAAAAATACTTTTCTCGCGGACTTCGCTTGCAGAGAAAATTGCACTCGTTCGGACGACTTCTCCGCGATTGCCTCCGGCGCACCGATTGCACACAAATGGCAAAAGATCGAACCGGCTCAGGACAACTTGCCATGCCCATCTTTGCCCGCCCCATCCCGCAAGCGCAGGCCGCATCATCGGCGACTGCGATGTCGCGCCGTCTTGCTGTCGCCGCCATCGGGCTGCTTGCGATGACCTCGCTGGTTCGGCCTGCGGCCGCCGAGGAAATCCGGATCGGCTACCAGAAATCGTCGACGCTGACCGCGATCCTGAAGACCAACGGCGCGCTGGAGAAGGCGTTGGCGCAGCTCGGCATCACCGTGTCGTGGCACGAGTTCACCAGCGGCCTGCCGCTGCTCGAGGCCATCAATGTCGGCAGCATCGATTTCGGAGCCGACGTCGCCGACACCGTGCCGATCTTCGCCCAGGCCGCCGGCGCCAAGCTCGCTTACGTCGCCGAGGAAACCGCTTCTCCATCGGCGCAGGCGATCCTGGTGCCGAAGGATTCCGCGATCAAAGCGCTGGCCGATCTCAAGGGCAAGAAGGTCGCGGTGACAAAGGGCGCGGGCAGCCACTTCCTGCTGCTGGCGGTGCTCGCCAAGGCCGGACTGTCCTTCAAGGACATCACGCCGGCCTATCTGACGCCGGCCGATGGCCGCGCGGCATTCGTCAGCGGCAATGTCGACGCCTGGGTCGCCTGGGATCCGTTCCTCAGCAGCGCGCAACGCCGGTCCGGCGCGCGCATCCTGACCGACGGCAGCGGCGGGCTCGCAAGCTACAAGCGCTACTATCTCGCGTCGGCCGCGTTCGCCGAAAAGCGGACCGATGCACTGAATGTGATCTTTGCCAGGCTGGTCGAAACCGGCACCTGGGTCAAAGCCAATCCGAACGTGGCCGCGGCGCTGCTCGCCGGCCTGTGGGGCATCGACGCCGCCACGGTGGAGGAGGCCAACAGCCATCGCTCCTACAAGGTCGGCGTGGTCACCGCGGCCGGCCTTTCCGAGCAGCAGAAGATCGCCGATACCTTCACAGCGGAAGGTCTACTGCCACGCAAGGTCGATACCGGCGACGTCAAGATCTGGGCACCGAAGGGATCGTGACGCCGCCGAACCTTTAGCGATGGCGCAGGCGGCGGTTGACCCGGCGCGCCAGATAGTCGCCGGCGGTCTGCACGGTCTGAACCAGCGCGATCAAAACGACGACGACCGCCAGCATCATTTCGGGCATGAAGCGCTGATAGCCATAGCGAATGCCGAGGTCGCCGAGGCCGCCGCCTCCGACGGCCCCAACCATTGCGGAGTAGCCGAGCAGGCTGACCACCGCGAGTGTCAAGGCCAGCACCAGGCCCGGCAAGGCCTCCGGGATCAGGACCTTGAACACGATCTGCAGCGGGCTCGCGCCAAACGAGGATGCTGTCTCGATCAGACCAGCATCGACCTCGCGGATCGCCGCCTCGACCAGACGGGCAATGAACGGCGTCGCCGCGATGGTGAGCGGCACGATTGCCGCGCCCGATCCGATCGAGGTGCCGGCAATCAGCCGCGTGAAAGGAATGATCGCAACCACCAGGATGATGAACGGCGTCGAGCGGGCCGCATTGACGATCACGCCGAGCAGGCCATTGGCTGACGGCGCGGCGAACAGCTCGCCTTTCCGGCTGGTCGCCAGGAAGACACCAAGCGGAAGGCCCAGCGCGGTCGCAACCAGCGCGGCCACCGAGACCATGAAAAGGCTCTCGCCCGTGGCCTGAACGATCAGGTTGATGAGTTCACGCGACATGGCCGAGACGCTCCACCAGAATGTCATGCTGAGAAAGATAGGCTAGGGCCTGCCTGGCCGCGGCTTCACCGCCGGGAATGCTGAGGATCAGCGAGCCCACGTGCTGGCCGCCGATCTCATCGATGCGGGCCGACAGCAGCGCCACGTCATGGGAAAGTTCGCGCGAAAGCCGCGCCACCACGGTGTCGCCGGCCTCGGTGCCGCGCACCTGCACGCGAAGGACCGCCTGCCCGCCGGCAACCGGCTGTGGCGAAAGGCGGCTCGCCAGCGAGACCGGAACACTGTCCCCGATCACCTCGGAAAGGAACGCCTGCGTGACCGGATGCCGGGGATGCGTGAAGATTTCCGCGACATGGCCGCGTTCGACGACCTGGCCGCCGTCGATCACCGCGACTTCCTTGGCGAGCTGGCGGACCACCGACATCTCGTGGGTGATCAGCACGATCGTGACCCCGAGCTCGCGATTGATGTTGGCCAGCAGGTCCAGAATCGCGCGCGTGGTCTGCGGATCGAGCGCCGACGTCGCCTCGTCGGACAACAGCACATTCGGCCGCGTCGCAAGAGCGCGCGCGATGCCGATGCGCTGCTTCTGGCCGCCGGACAATTCCGAGGGATAGCGATCGTACTTGTCGGCAATGCCGACGAGCTCGAGCAGTTCGGCCACACGGACGGCGATGTCTGCCCTGGACCAGCCCGCGATCTCGAGCGGCAAGGCGATATTGTCCGCCGCCGTCCGCGACGACAGCAGGTTGAAGTGCTGGAAGATCATGCCGATCGAGCGCTGCGCCAGGCGCAGCTCGCGGCCGGCAAGCGCCGAGATCTCGCTGTTATCGATGACGACGCGGCCGCTCGACGGCTTCTCAAGCCCGTTGATGAGGCGGACGAGGCTCGATTTGCCGGCGCCGGAGCGGCCGATCACGCCGGTGATCGAGCCGCGCGGGATCGCGAAGTCGATCGCCTGCAGGGCATGCACGCTCGGCTTGTCGCGATAGGCCGGATAGACCTTCGAGACGGCCTCGAAACGGATCATGGCATCGCTCGCGCCTGATGCGAGCGGGATGGGCGGCAGCGGCGCAACAGCCTGCGCCGTCGTCAGGGATTGATGTACATTCATTCAGTCGGTCCAATTAGGAAATGGCTTCGGTCGCCGGGAGCAGCCGGGCTCAATGACCAAAGAGCAGATAGCTGCGATCGATGCCGCGGAGATCGCGCGTCTCGTCGGTCCAGCCGACCGCGCGGCGGTAGCTGCCCAACGCGGCAGTCTGCCGCAACGCGACCACGTCGGTCGGGCGAGGCTCCTCCGCATAAGGCGACACGTAAAGCGCGTCCTCGGGACAATACAATTCGCAGAGGAAACAGGTCTGGCAATCGCCCTGACGGGCGATCACCGGGATCCCCTCCGTCTTGTCGAAGACATTGGTGGGGCAGACGTTCACGCAAATGTCGCAGGACGTGCAGCGCTCGGCGTCGATCACCTCGATCATTCCGCGGCCTCTGAGTAGCTGGCATCGGCATGCGGCCGCACCGTGGTCCAGACCTCGTCCAAGCCGCCGCTCGTCACGTAATGGCGTTGGCGGTCGTCTTGATAGGGATAGTCGTCGCGGCGATGCATGCCGCGGCTTTCGTTCCGCGCCAGCGCGCTGCGGTACATCCAGCGCGACGTCGCCAGCATGGCCGCGCTCTCGCGGGCACGCAGCAGATCGTCCTTGCTCGCCGCATCGGCCGATGATGCATCGACCCACGCCGCATCCAGCCGCTCGAGGGCGCTTTCGAGACGCGAGGCGTGCCGGAAGTAGTTCAGCTCATACGGGTAGACCTCGTCCTGGACCGCTTTTGTCAGCGTGGCGGGCTCAAACGCGCGACCCGCCTTGCTTCGGAACGCGACGGTGCCGGCGGACGCCAGTCGTCGCTGACGTGCTGGGCCCAGCTGCCTTGCATAGCCGGCAGCGCCCCATCCGGCCCAGGTCCCCGATGACATCGCCCAGGCGGCGTTGTGGCTGCCGCCGCCGGTGAAGCCGCCGCAGATCAATTCGCGCGTCGCTGCGTCACCGGCGGCATAGAGTCCCGGCACGCTGGTGGCGCAGCTGTCGTCGACAATGCGAAGGCCGCCGGTGCCGCGCACGGTGCCTTCGAGCCGCAAGGTGACGGAAAAACGCTCCCTGAAGGGGTCGATGCCGGTGCGATCGAACGGCAGGAAGAAATTCGGCTGCGACGCGCGCATGTGACGCTGCACGTCGTCGTCGGCCTTGTCGAGCCGCGCATAGACCGGCCCCTGAAGCAACGCGCGCGCAATCGCCGATCGCCCGCCCTTGGATGCCGCACCGGGAACGACGCTGCCGTCCTCGTAGCTGAAGGTCGCCCAGCCATAAAACAGCGTCTTGGTCACGGAGCCGAACGCCGGCGAGATCGCATAAGGATTCGAGAATTCCATGCTGCTGAACTCGGCCCCGACCTCCGCGGCCATCAGATAGCCGTCTCCGGTCAGCACATTCGATCCCAGCGTCTTGCTCAGGAACGCGCAGCCACCGGTCGCGATGACGACGGCCTTGGCGCGCACGATCCAGCGATCGTGCTTCTGGCGGCGCACGCCGCTGGCTCCCGCAACCGAGCCGTCGTCATCCACCAGCAGTTCGAGCGCCGGACTGTGATCAAGAATGGTGACGCCGGCCTGCTTGGTGCGCTTGCGCATCAAGCGCATGTATTCCGGCCCCTGCAGCGAGTTGCGCTGCGACGTGCCGGTGTCGTCGACCGGGTAAGGGTAACCCCAGGCGGCCAGACGATTGCTGTCCTCGTAGGTCTGGTCGAGCACGCGCGCCATCCAGCGGCGATCCTGCAGGTGCCCGCCCATCTTTTCGCGATTGGCCATCGCGGCCTCGCGCAGCGCCGGCTTGGGATCGACATACCAGACGCCGGTGCCGGCAGCCGCGGTGGCACCCGACGTGCCGCAAAATCCCTTGTCGGCGAGCACGACGCGAGCGCCGCGCTCGGCGGCGCTCACCGCGGCCCACGTGCCCGCCGGTCCGCCGCCGATCACCAGCACATCAGCGTCGAATTCGACCGAGCCGCCTGGCGCGGTTCGCTGTTCGGCGCGTCGCTCGTGGACTGTCATGGTTCAGTGCTCCGGGCGGCACCGATTGCTTGCAACGCGCCGCAACAGCATCGTTACGCGCGCAGGCCGCTCTGGCAATTTCAGATATTTGCGCAGACTTGGACGAAGCTTCCCCTGCCGCGGCACGTGGCAGAATATTCATGCGGCGGCGGAGAGGACGTTCCGTTCATTGCAGAAGATCGACACCGGATTTGTCCGCAGATCACGCAGCGGAGACGGATATTTCTTTTTGCATGCACGCGCCGGTCGTTCGTTTTCATGTGGCCTGACAGGCGATACTTCGTGAGTTGTCTCACCTCACTGCGTGGCAGCCATGTCCGATCGTCAGCTTCACCTCAATGTCAACCTGCTGCACTCCGGCGTCTATGCGTCGGCGTGGCGGCTGCCCGAAAGCGATCCTCGCGCCTGCTTCGACGTCGGCCATTATGTGCGCGTGGCTGAGATCGCCGAACGCGGCAAGCTCGATGCGATCTTCCTTGCCGACACACCGGCGATCACCGACCGCATCGACTACCGCTCCTTCATGTCGATGGAACCGACGATCGTGCTAGCGTCGGTGGCCGCGGCGACCAGCCATGTCGGGCTGATCGCGACCGCCTCGACCACCTACAACGAGCCCTACAACATCGCGCGCCGCTTCGCGACCCTGGATCTCGCGAGCGGCGGCCGCGCCGGCTGGAATGCGGTGACCACTGCCGACACGTCGGCCAGCCGAAATTTCGGCCTCAGCAACGTGCTGGAGCACAAGGCCCGCTACGAGCGCGCCAAGGAGTTCGCCGAGGTCGTCCATGCACTGTGGGACAGTTGGGAGGACGACGCCTTTGTCGGCGACAAGTCCTCGGCGCGATTTGTCGATACGTCGAAGGTTCATCCGATCGCGCATCGCGGCGCCCATTACGCCGTGGCCGGTCCACTCAACGTGCCACGTTCGCCCCAGGGCCGTCCGGTGACCGTGCAGGCCGGCGGCTCGAGCGACGGGCGTGACCTCGCTGCCGCGCAGGCCGAAGCCGTGTTCACGCTGGCGCAGACGATCGAGGAAGGCGTCGCCTATGCGCGCGATCTGCGCGCCCGCGCCGCGACCTACGGCCGCGCCGGCGACTCCATCGTCATCCTGCCGGGCCTTGCCACAGTGATCGGCAGCACCGAAGCCGAGGCGAAACGGCGGCAGGATGAGCTGTGGGAGCTGGTTCCGATCGAGTACAGCCTGGCGCGTCTCGCGGGCACATTGCAGGTCGATCCTGCGATCCTTGAGCTCGACAAGCCGCTACCCGATCCGCTGCCGCTGCCGGCCAACGCCAACCACACCATGTTCCAGGGCACGGTGAACCTTGCCCGCCGCGGCAACCTCACCGTCCGGCAGTTGTTGCGCGCGCTCGGCGGCGGGGTCGGACACCGCATCATCGTCGGTACGCCCGAGCAGATCGCCGACGACATCGAGGCCTGGTTCAAGGCTGGCGCGGCCGACGGATTCAATCTGATGCCGGACGTGCTGCCGACGGGACTCGAGGTCTTCGTCGACAGCGTGGTGCCTATCCTGCAGCGCCGCGGTCTATTCCGAACCGATTATGCCGGCACCACCTTGCGTGAGCATTTTGGCTTGCCTCGGCCGATCAGCCGCTTTGCACGTCGGACGGAAGCCGCCGCAACCGCGTGACGCAGTTACCGCGAGCTCGCCAGCAGTGCTGGGGTGTCATTCGCAACAGATGACGCTTCGCGGACGCGCGGGATGATCTCCTTCGCAAAGCGCTCCATCTCGGCCTCGAAAGGCTGGAATTGCAGCATGAATAACTCGATGCCTGCGGCATGGAACGCCCCGATCCTGGCGGCCACGTCATCATAGCTGCCGACCAGACCGGCAGCGGTGCCGCCGTTGCTGCCGACCCGCTCCGACTTCTGCATGGTCTGCATCATCACGACCTTCGGGTCGGTGTTCTGTCGCTGGATCGCCTTCATCGAGGCGTCCTTCCGCGACAGCTCAAGCAGCCGCTCATAGGCGGCCTGGGCCTCGGCCTGCGTCTGGCGCGCGATGACGAAGGCGGACAGCCCGAAGCGAAGCGGCGCCGACGTCCGCGGCCGCGCCGCCACGTCGGCAATGAGGCCCGCAACATCCTCGAGCGGCTGACCGTTGATGAACCAGACGTCGCCGCGGTCGGCGACCAAAGCGCGCGCCGGCTCGGACTCGCCGCCGACATAGATCAATGGTCGCGGTCGGTAGAGGCTCGACGGCCGCAACAGATAATCGCGGACATCGAAATGCTCGCCCTTGTAGGTCAACCGCTCGCCCTGCATCAGGCGCGAGACAATCGTGATCCACTCGCGGCCATAGGCGTAACGGGCATCATGCTCGGCAAAGCCGATACCGGCCTTGTCGAGTTCGGGCCGGTTCCAGGCATTGACCAGGTTGATCGCGAAGCGTCCGCGGCTGATGTTCTCGATCCCGAGCGCGAGCTTGGCGAGAACCACCGGATGATAGAGATAGGGCTTGATGGCCGCGATGATCTCGATCCGGCTGGTCAATGCCGCAACGGCCGCCGCCGCGCTCCAGGCCTCGAGCTGATCGAAATCCTCCTGATGCGGATTGATGGTGTGCTGCGCGATCAGCGTGGAATCGTAGCCCAATGCCTCGGCGGCAAGCACGAGGTCGCGATTGCGCTCCCACGATGCGTCATACGGCTCTTCTGGATCCTGATAGGCCGCGCGCGAACCATGGACCAGCGCCCAGATGCCAAAGCGAAGCGGTCGTGTCGACATGCCGTCTCTCCGATTTCCCTGACGTTACGTCGGTGTGTTTTCAAAGAAGCACGGCGACAGATCAAGCAGCGGCGCATCAAAAGATTTTCCTTGCCGCGCCGCGCGCGCCGATAAACCAGAAAACTCCGGACGTAGCGACAATTGGAATACGGCTCTATTTCTGTTCGAGAAAATTCGTGGGACAGTTTGCGTCGCATGAGCCGCGCGCGCTTTCGAACGGACGAACCGTCGATCGAGAGAATGGCGGACCATGCCGCGCGCGATCAATGATGCTCGCGCGCAATGTTAGACGAGGACAGAACAGACTTGAGCAACCTCGAACAGGCTGCGTCATCGATCGCGTTTGAGTCAACGCCGCGCAGCGATCAAACGGCATCGCCGTCCCGGAAGGCACGAGTAGAGATCGACCGGCGCGGCATGCTGCTGCTGTCGTGGCTCGCCCCGGTCGTGCTTCTGATCGTCTGGGAGTTGCTGGCGCAAGCCGGCTGGCTCTCGCCGCAGGTGCTGCCGGCACCGAGCAAGGTCGTCCGGACGGCATTCAAGCTGGCGACGTCCGGAAGCCTGCTGAACGATCTCGGCGCCAGCCTGCTGCGCGCAACGGCCGGTTTTGCGATCGGCGGCAGCGTCGGATTCGCGCTCGGCATCCTCGTGGGCTTCTCGCGAATCGCGGAGGCTGCGATCGACCGCAGCATCCAGATGATCCGCGCGATCCCGTTTCTCGCCGCGCTGCCGCTGGTGATCGTCTGGCTCGGCGTCGGCGAAGCCCAGAAGATCTTCCTGGTCGCGCTCGGCGTCGCCTTCCCGATCTACATCAACACCACGCTGGGCATCCGGCAGGTCGACCCGAAGCTGCTCGAGCTCGGACGCGTCCAGGGCCTCGGGACACTCGAGCTGATCCGGCGCGTCATCCTGCCCGGCGCCCTGCCCTCGATCCTGACCGGTGTGCGCTATGCGCTGGCGACCGCGTGGCTGGCGCTGGTGGTCGCGGAGACCATCGGCGCCCAGTCCGGCATCGGCTTTCTCGCCATGGATGCGCGCGAGTTCCTGCGCACCGACGTGATCGTGCTGACGATCGCGATCTATGCGCTGATCGGCGTCGCCGCCGACGGCATCGCGCGCACCCTGGAGCGACGGCTATTGGCCTGGCATCCGAATTATGGAAGCGCGCGATGACACTGCACGCCGTGCCCTCACCGGCCGCGATTGCGCCGGCCGTCGCGGTGACGGGACTGCATCGCGCCTATGGCAGTCGCGTGGTGATCGAGAACCTCAACCTGCGCATCGAGCGCGGCGAGTTCGTCGTCCTGCTCGGCGAAAGCGGCTGCGGCAAGACCACGCTGCTGCGGGCGCTGGCCGGCCTCGATGCGATCGACGGCGGGCGCATCACGGCACCACGGCGCCCCGCCGTCGTTTTCCAGGAGCACCGGCTGCTGCCCTGGGACAGTCTGTGGCGCAACGTCTCGCTCGGCCTCAATGCGACCGACGCCCGCCAGCGCGCCGCCACCGCGCTCACCGAGGTCGGACTCGGCGGCCGTCTCGATGACTGGCCGCGCAACCTCTCGGGCGGACAGGCGCAGCGCGTGGCGCTGGCGCGCGCGCTGGTGCAGGAGCCCGAGCTGCTCTTGCTCGACGAGCCGTTCGCAGCGCTCGATGCGCTGACCCGCATTCGGATGCACGATCTGGTGCGCGAGCTGGTCGCCGTCCATCGACCCGGCGTCCTCCTGGTCACTCACGACGTCGACGAGGCGATCGCGCTCGCCGACCGCATCCTGGTGATGCGCGAGGGCCGGATCGCGTTCGAGCATCGCATGAAACGTAACGGCGCAGCGCCTATCGCCCGCACCGACCTGCTGGCGGAGCTCGGCGTCGGCACCTCTCACCCCATTCCTGCCTGAGGACCACTCAATGTCTATCCCCCGGTTCACCAACCCCACCCGTCGCAGCTTCCTTGGCGGCGCCGCCTTCGGCATCGGCGCGCTTGCCGGCTTTGACCTGTCCGAGCCGGCGCATGCGGCGACCGGCCGCGTCACCGACACGGTGCGTCTGACCTGGGGTTTGAGCGGCCTCAATCTGATCGCCAAGGAGCGCGGCGAGTTCGAGAAGCTGCTGGCCAGGGACGGCATCAAGGTCGAGTGGCTCGGGCCGTTCCCCAATCATGCACCGACGCTGCAGGCTGTGACCGGCGGCAGTGCCGATTTCAGCTTCGGCGGCAGCACGACGCCGGCACTCGCCGCGATTATCGCCGGCTCGCCGCTGGTGTTCACCCAATTCGTGGTCTACGAGCCGCGCACCACGGCGATCATCGCGCGGGATGACTCTGGCATAAACAAGGTCGAGGATCTCGTCGGCAAGTCGGTGGCGGTGAACCGCTCGGGTCTCGGCGAATTCCTGCTGGTTGCGGCGCTCGAGAAGCACAAGGTCGACCGCTCTAAGGTGACGTTCGTCTATCTCAACCCGCCGGACGCAGCGCCGGCGCTGGCCTCCGGGAAGGTCGACGCCTGGTCGATGTGGAGCCCGGGCGTCGATATCGCGCGGCTCGAATACAAGGCGCACGACATCTTCCTGGAAGGTCGCGATCTCGAGTTCCAGATCGATTACACGTCCTACCTGACCACCCGAAAATTCGCGACCGACAATCCTGCGCTGGTCCGGGCCGTCAACGATGCCTTCCGCGCCGAAGGCAAGTGGATCTCAGCGAACAGCAAGGATGCCGAATACATCGCGCAGAAGGCCGGCAAGTACAGCGACCAGGTCCGCGACCAGTTCATCGCGCTGAACCGGCAGTATCGCTACTTCGCCGCCAACGACGAAAACTTCCTCGCCGAGCTGCAAAGGGCCGCCGACTGGCTGGTCGCGCGCAAGGTGCTCCCGGAGCCGATCAAAGTCACCGACCACCTGGCCCAGCTCTGATCAGCAGCCGTCATATCAATCAACGCCATTCGGGTGATACCAATGAACAAGCCTCTGTCCGCCACCTCGCTGGAGCCTTCCGACCGCCTGCCCAACCGCGCACCCGATATCGACGCGCTGCTCGGCCGCATCGCGGAAGGCGCCGCCGACCGCGAACGCGAGCGCGTCCTGCCGTTCGCGCAAGTCGATCTCATTCGCAAGGCCCGCCTCGGCGCGTTGCGGCTTCCGATCGAATCCGGCGGCGCCGGCCTGTCGATTCGCGCATTGTTCGAGATCGTCATTGGTCTCGGCGAGGCCGACGCCAATGTCGCGCATATCCTGCGCAACCATTTCAGCGTCGTCGAACGCCTGGTGCGCCGGCCGAAGGACGATCAGCACAGGCAGTGGCAGAAGGCAGTTGCCGACGGCGCGATCATCGGGCTCGCGGCGACCGAGCTCGACACGCCGAAGATCGGCAATGTCACGCCGAACACGACACTCACTGCCGACGGCGACGACTACCTGCTCAACGGCACGAAATACTACAGCACCGGCACACTGTATTCGGACTACGTCCTCGTTCGCACCGCCGACACTTCCGCCACCAATGCTGCCGTGCTAATTCCGGTCAACCGCGAGGGCATTGAGCTCATCGACGACTGGGACGGCCTCGGGCAGCGGCTGACGGCGACCGGCACCACCCACTTCCGCAACGTGCGCGTCAAGCGCCAGGAAGCCGTGTTCGACGCACCGGATACCGGCTACGGCATTCCCTACTCCAACACATTTGCCCAGCTGTTCCTGACTGCGATCAATGCCGGCATCGCGCGCGCCGTGCTGCGCGACGCCAGCGCCCTGGTGCGGACCCGCAAGCGGACGTTCTATTACGCGCCCAGCGAGCTTCCGGCGGACGACCCGCTGCTGCAACAGACCGTCGGCCAGATCGCCAGCGGCGCATTCGCGGCGGAGACCGTGGTGCTTGCGGCCGCGGAGGCGCTCGATATCGCCACCAATGCTTTCGATGCAGGCGACGAAAAGGCCGTCGATGCGGCGCACAGGGCCGCGCTGCTGTCGGCCAAGGCCAAGATCGTTGCGGACGAGTTCGCGATCCGGAGCGGCAGCCTGCTGTTCGACGTCGGCGGCGCATCGGCCACCAAGAAGGCGACTAATTTCGACCGCCACTGGCGCAACGCGCGCACCCTGGCGTCGCACAATCCAAACACCTTCAAAGCGCGCTCGATCGGACAATACGAGATCAGCGGCACGCCGCTACCCGCCAAGGGCTTCTTCTAGAGTTCCGTTCCGATCGAGTCGGAACGGAGCCTAGATTCCTGTTTTGATGCGTTTCTTCACGCGAACCGGTATCCACTT
>NZ_LFIQ01000119.1:322574-444605 GCF_001189245.1 Bradyrhizobium pachyrhizi
GAGGTCCAATCCGGCGAGGCAATGCAGGGGAGAATCCTGATGAGCAGGCCGGATATTCATCTTGTGGACGCCGACCACGAGATCGAGCGTCAATTTCGCCTTGTCATGCGCCGCCTCCCGGGCGGCGTTTGCATCATCACCGCAGGACAAGGTGAGGACATCACCGGCATGACGGTGACCTCGCTGACGTCGCTCAGCGCCAGCCCACCCCGGTTGCTGGTCAGCATCAACCGGCAGGCATCGTCCTTCGCACCGATCGCCCGCCATCGGCTGTTCGGCGTCAACATCCTCGGCTCCGACCAGCAGGTCCTGGCCGAGCGCTTCAGCGATGGCCGGCTGAAAGGCAGGGAGCGCTTCGAGGGCACCGACTGGACCCATGGAGCCTCGAGCGTGCCGTTGCTGCAGCGTTCGCTTGCGATGATCGAATGCCAGGTCGAGGAGATCATCGAGCGGCATTCCTATGGCATCATCGTGGGCCGTCTCGCCAGCATGGAATTGTCGCACCGGCTGTCCGGCCTCACCTACTGGAATGGACAGTATGTCCAGATCGATCACGAGGCCGATCTCGACCTATTGGCCGAAGTCAGCATTCCTCTGGCGCATGTCCGTTAGAGCGTTTTCAAGCGAAGTGGGTACCGGTTCGCATGAGGAAAACGCGTCAAAACAAGAATAGAGAGCCCCGTTCCGATGCAGTCGGAACGGATCTCTAGGACAGGGAAAGGCATAACTATGAAACGCGAAACGCCGCCACCATCGCCTCGGTCGTCAGCCGGCTCAGTCAGCCGACAACCGGCCCGCTGGCAGCTCGACCGGATCGTGGCCGAGCTGCGCACCTCCCGCGAGGAGACCCACAGCATCCGGCAAGACGGCGAGGCTCGCCGTGCCCCCTCGCGCGACGCGCTGGAGGCGATCCTCGACGGCCTCACCGAGGCGCTGTTTCCGCGCCACTACGGCCAATCCGACCTCGACGGCGAGAACATCGACTATTTCGTCGGCAATACGCTAAGCGCAGCATTGGATTCGCTCAGCGCGCAGGTCCATCGCGGCGCGCTGTTCGTCGGCGACGAGCTAGAGCCGGGCTTTGCGCACGAAGAGGCGATCGAGCTGACACGCGCATTCGCCACCCAACTGCCGTCGGTCCGCGGGCTGCTGATCAACGATCTGCGGGCGGCATTCGTTGGAGATCCGGCGGCGCGGAATTTTCCCGAGATCCTGATCGGCTATCCCGGGATGACCGCCATCATCCACCATCGCCTTGCCCATCTGCTCTACCAGATCGGCGCGCGGCTGGTGGCTCGCCTGATGTCGGAGATCGCCCACACAAGGACCGGCATCGATATCCATCCCGGCGCCCGGATCGGCTCTGGCTTCTTCATCGATCACGGAACCGGCGTCGTGATCGGCGAAACCGCCATCATCGGCAACAAGGTCCGGATCTATCAGGCGGTCACGCTCGGCGCCCGGCATTTCCCGACCGACGACGAGGGCCATGTGATCAAGGGCGACGCCCGCCATCCGATCGTCGAGGATGACGTCGTGATCTACGCAGGCGCAACCATACTCGGCCGGATCACGATCGGCCGCGGCTCGACCATCGGCGGCAACGTCTGGCTGACCAAGGACGTGCCGCCGAACAGCATTGTGACGCAGGCCACCGCACGAAACAGTCCGAGCGGCGCCTGAACCACGATCTCACGCCGAGACCTGCGCCTTCCATCGCATCAAGCGCCGTTCCAACGCCTCCAGGACGGCATTGAATGCCAACCCAATCACGGTGATCCCGATAATGCCGAAATACATCTGCGGGATCAGGAAGCTGTACTGGCTGTTGATGATGAGATAGCCGAGACCGGCCTTGGCGCCGACCATCTCGGATGCGACCAGCACCAGCATGGCTGACGCACTGGCGAGGCGAATGCCGACAAAGATCGTCGGAAGCGCCGCCGGAAGGATCACCTTGCGGAACAGCTGCTGCGGGGTCGCACCCATGGTCCGCGCCGACTTGATCAAGAGCGGATCGACCTGCTTCACCGCGGCGATGGTGTTGAGCAGGAGCGGCCAGGCGCAGCTATAGACCACCATCGTGACCTTCGAGAGCTCGCCGATGCCAAGCAGCAGGATGAACACCGGCAACAGCGCGAGCGGCGCGGTATTGCGGCAAATCTCGATGAACTGGTTCAGCAGATCGCCGAGCCTTGTGTACCAGCCGACGGCCAGCCCGAGCGGGACGAACAACGCGACCGACACCAGAAACCCGCTCAGGGCGCGGAGCAGGCTCGCGGAGGCGTCGTCATAGAGCTCGCCGGTTTGCGCGAGCTGCCAGCCTGCGGCGATGACTTCCGAGAAGGGCGGCAGAAACACCGCGTCGATCAAGCCGAGCCTGGGCGCGGCTTCCCAGAGCGCCAGAAGGGCGATCAGCAGCAGGGAGCGGCGCCCGAAAGCTGCCAGACCGCGGGTCGCGGCGCGGGCCGCGCTCACCAGCGGTGACCGCGCGGCCGCCGGGTGCTCGTCTCGCCGCCCATGCGCGAGCTCCAGCAATGTCAGCATCTCCAGGCTAGACATGAGCGACTTCCTTCACTTCACGGTCTACACGGCCTGCGCTGACCCTGCCCGCCGGTTGCCCCTGCTGCGCCTTCTGCACTTCCTCGCGGAGCAGGCTCCAGATCTCATGGCGCACGCGACCGAATTCCGGCAGCGAGCGCACGTCCTCGGCTTCGCTGCGCAAGGCCGCGGGGATATCGACGATCTCTTTGATCCGCCCCGGACGCGACGTCATGACCGCCACGCGCTGACCGAGCACGACGGCCTCGTCGATGCCATGGGTGATGAAGATGATGGTCTTGCCGGTGGCACGCCAGATCCGCAGCAGCTCGCCCTGCAGTGTTTCGCGCGTCTGGGCATCGAGCGCAGCGAACGGCTCGTCCATCAGCAGCACTTCCGGATCGTAGGCCAGGCTCCGCGCGATCGCGACACGCTGCTTCATGCCGCCGGAAAGCTCGTGCGGGTAACGGTCGGCAAAGCCGGACAGCCCGACCAAGTCGAGGAAGTGCCGCGCGATCTCTCCGCGCTGCTTCGGCTTGAGGCCGGCAATGTCGAGCCCGAACTCGACGTTCTGCGCGGCGGTGCGCCATGGAAACAGCGCATACTGCTGGAAGACGACGCCGCGGTCGCGTCCGGGACCGATGATCGGCCGGCCATCGAGCAGGATGCGGCCGCTGGTCGGCGTTGCGAGCCCGCCGAGCAGATCGAGCAATGTCGACTTGCCGCAACCGCTTGGACCGACCAGGGCGAGGAATTCGCCGGCGCGGACGTCGAACGTGATGTCCTCGAGCGCGGTTTGTCAAAGCTGATCTTGACCGACGTCATCGCGCCTCCGCCGTCTTTCCGGGACGGAAATAGTTGAACTCGTTGGTGTAGGTGTCCGAGGCCTTGATCTGACCCGGCTTGAGCAGGCCATCCCTGACCAGCCAGTCGACCCAGACCTGCAGCTCAGCATCCGAGATCACGCCGCCGTTGGACGCGACGCCGGTGCTCTTCCAGTACTTGATCGAGGAGGCATCCTCGTTGCGCTTGCGCTCCGCGATGATCCGGTTGAAGCGAGCCCGCACTTCATCGGGCGGCGCCGTCTGCGCCCACTGGATCGCGCGCGAGATCCCCTCGACCAGCTTGCGGGCCATGTTCGGATTGTCCTTGATGAACTTCTCCCGCAGCACATAGGCACCGCCGGTGAACTGTCCGAACAGATCGGTATCGTTGAAGAGCGAACGGATCCCGCCACGCTCCAGCGCCTTGTCGCGCAACACGCCGCTGAGCGCGCTCACCTCGACCTGCCCTTGCCGCAGCGCCTGCTCGGCGGTGACGGGTGGGACCGCCACCAATGTCACCTGCTTGACCTCGACGGCGCTAAGGCCGTTCCGCGCCAGATACTCACGCAGCACGAACTCCAGATGGGCACCAAGCGTATTGACCGCGACCTTCTTGCCGATCAGGTCGCGGGCCGTCTTGATCGGACTGTCGTCCTTCACATAGTAGCCGTAATAGGTGTTCGCGTCGGAGCCGTAGTAGCCGACCACCGCCTTGATCGGCGCCTTGGCCGCGATCAGCTTGATAATCGCGCCATAGAAAGCGCCGCCGACGTCGATGTCGCCCGTGACGACAGTCTGGATGTCCTGCGGTCCGCTGATGGTGTTGCCGATCCATTTGAGCTTGAGGGGCGCAAGGTAGCCGAGGTCCTCGGCGAGCTCGGTGAACGTCACCTGCCCGGCCCAGCCTTGATAGCGGATCTCGGTCTTCTCGAGCGGTGGCTCAGCGAAGGCCGGAGCGATCAGACCCAACGCAAAGGCGCCGGCCAGCAGCAATCGCGCCGCGCGGCGCGCGGCGGCTCGCCGCGCACGCAGAATTCGAATGATGGCTTTCATTGTGTTGCTCCAATAGGAGACATGCTCAGGCTGCCTTCGCCGACTGCAGCTTCGGCGATTTGATGCGCGTCACGCTGTGGCGGCCGTCGACGCTGACCGGAACCTCGCCATCGATGGTGGCGCGGCGCACCACACGATGCTGATCGCCGTAGTCATTGACGGCGTAATGCTGGGTCGCGCGATTGTCCCAGATCACGACGTCCCCCGCCCGCCAGCTCCAACGCACGGTGTTCTCCGGAGCCGTGATGCGGGACTGGAACAGATCGAACAGCTTCTGGCCGTCATATTTCGGCAGGCCGACAAAGCGCTGGACGAAATTGCCAAGCACCAACGTGTGCTCGCCCGTTTCGGGATGGACGCGCACGACCGGATGCTCGGTCTCATAGATCGTTCCGGTGAATACCTCGTCGAAATGCTTTCTGTCGGCGTCGGTGGCGCGAGACTTCACCGCGTAATCATAGGCATTGCTGTGAACCGCCCAGAGCTCGTCGGCGAGCTTGCGCAACGGCGCAGGCAGATCGAGATAGGCCGCCGCCGTGTTCGACCAGACGGTGTCACCGCCATAGGGCGGGATTACCACGCCGCGCAGCACCGAGATCTTCGGATAGGCATCGACGAACGTGACGTCGGTATGCCATTGGTCCGCGCGGCCGCCACCGCGCCCCGAATCCAGCTCGAGGATCGACGACGTGCCCTTGCTCGGACCGATGGTCGGATGCGGCACCAGTTTGCCGAGCCTGACCGCGAAGCGCTCCTGCTCGGCGTCGTCGAGGTGCCCTTGGTCGCGAAAGAAGATCACCTTGTGCTCGAGCAGCACCTGGTTGACAGCGCGGATGACCGCGTCGGGCAGGTCACCCGACAGCTTCACATTCTTGATCTCGGCACCAAGCCGGGCGGCACGCTTGACGATGTCGGCGCGCGGAATGACGTTGTCGATGGCGGTCGTGCTGCTCATGATGTTGGTCTCGTCGCCGCGATCCCCTGGACAAGGCTCCGCCATGCGCCGGTCGCGGAAACGACGGCGGAGATGAATGATGTAGTCGTGATCCTCGCTATTCCGCCGCGATGGGCTGCGGCGGTCGCCAGACAGCCGGTGCATAGAGCTCGGCGGTGAAATCCTCCGCGATCTCTCCGTTGATGCGCGCCTCGTGAGATGCAAGGTCGGCCAGGAACAGATCGCGGCTGATCCTGGCCGTGATCCCCGGAATGTCGCGCTTGAAGCTTGGAACGTCGCCGATCGGCAGGCCGAAGCTGACAAGTGCTGCCGGGTTGAAGACGTGAATGTCCTTCAGATACGGCGCGCGGCCCGGAACTTTCTCCAGATACTCGTGCCCGGTCCCGAGATAAGGATAGGCCGCCAGGCGATCGTCCTTCTCGTCGTCAGGCGGCACGAAGCGATTTCGCCACAGCAGGATTTCGTCGGCGAAGTCGCCGAGCTCTGACTGCGCGCCCAGATCGACGGAATAGCCTGTCCCCGCAATCGCGAAATCGAACGCGAAATCGCCCTGCGGAGTGATCGCGACCGGCCGCCCCCCCTTCAATTGCGCCGAGGTCCACGGTGCGCCCAGGTGCAGATGAAAATTGGGGAAGGCTACCGCGCGCGAGATCGCATCCGGCGGCGGGGTCGACCCAGCCTGCCTGAACCGGATCGCCTGATGCCAGCGCACCCCGTCGGGCAGGCTGCCATAATTGTCATAGGCTCCCGGGTAGCCGCGGATCCGAATGACCGGCAACGCGGCCACGGTTTCCCGGCGCGCAAACAGGTGAACGTCACGCGCTCCGGCCTCAAGGGCCGCGGCCGCCGCATCGAAGGCCGACGCAGCACTCCCGACCACCGCAACGGAGAGACCACGCAGCGTCCTGAAATCGATCTTCTCCGATGTGTGCGCATGGAATCGTTTCGGCAGGGCCCGCAGCGCGTCGGGGACATAGGCGCCCCCGCTACCCGCAAAGCCGGTTGCGAGCACCAGCTTGCGCGTGGTCTCGATGGTCGTGACCCCGCTCCGCTCCAGATGTAACCGTAGATGATCGGCTGCGGGCTCGATGCGGAGCAGCCGCGTACCGTAACGAATGCCGACGCCGGTCACGCGGCGATACCAGTCGAGATAGGCCGCCCAGTCGAGCCGCGGAATCCGATCGAGCGCGTCGAAGGCCGCCGCGCCATGGCGCGCTTCATACCATGCCTGGAAACCGAGCCCGGGCAGACCGAGCTCCGGACCTGGAAGCGTCTTCGGGGTGCGAAGCTTGTGCATTCGCGCGCTCGTCAGCCACCCGCCGGCCTTGCCGGCGTCGGCGGCGACATCGATCACCGAGACCTTGCCGATCCCGGCGCGCCGAAACGCAAACGCGAAGGCCGCGCCGGATTGGCCACCGCCGACCACGACGACGTTGTGATCGATTCCGTCGCGATCAGGCACCCAGTTCTGCGGGTCGGCCCCGATCAGCCGGAGGGCCTCGCGGGCGACGCTGTCGGGATCGGATTGCGGCATGAATGACCACCTCGCTTTGACGTTGCAAATCGTAAAAGCGATCGACATTCAGTCAATGAAACGAAATCAGCTTTGTTTTTGATAGCAGGCAATGTTCGCGTCGTGGACAACGCGGGCATTGAAATATTTGCGATGATCGCCGCCTGACCGATCACCTCATGTGCGTTGCGACGTGCGGGATCGGCGCGATCGATCGGGAGAACTTCCCAAATCATACGTCGCCGGGATCGGCGCGATCGCACTCATCTCCGGTGAACGACGAACTCGTCACGTTCATGCTCGCTTGCCGTGCAACAACGCAAATTCATTTCACCGCCGCCGACATAGAGTCTGACGCAACGCACGCGCCTGACGTCGACGCGCGGCGAGCAACGATGGATCTCTCGAAATGCCGCGAACTGCTGGCGACATCAGCCTTGAACACGATACTCCGGAGCTCGCCCGCTCCTATGATGAAGCTGGACTCGTTCAATTTCGCCACGGCAAGTTCCTGATCGGGCCGCTCGCCACGCTGCGGGAGATCCGGCGCGTGCTCAGGCCCGGCGGCCGCCTCGGATTGAATGTGCAGGATCCGTCCAGGCCGCACCAGTCGCGCCAGCTGCTTCGTCGCGCCATCATCGAGGCGGGTCTTGCCGGCGATCGCCAGGACTCGAACCCGGTGCTCGGATCGACCGACGAGGAGCTCAAATCGCAGTTCGCGGCACACGGCTTCGCCGGCTACCGCAGCGAGCTGCGCGCGCTGATCGATATCCACGACGATGCGGCATCGCTGCTGCAGTGGTCGGAAGCGAGCGCATTCGGAAATTTCCTCGAAGCGTTCACCCCTCACGAGCGCGAACGGGTGCGCCGCACCTTCGCGCGCCTTGTCGAAGAAAAGCGCACGCCCGAAGGTTTGAAGCTGGAGCGCTACCTGCGCTTCGCATTTGCGCACAAGGCGCCGTTCCACCAATAACGATCAGCAGAACTCACGAGATCCGAGATGAGCAAACAACAGCTTTCCCTTAATCTCTTTATTTATCCCGGCGGCCATCACGAGGCGGCATGGCGCTACAAGGGGTCTGCGGCGGATCGCATCCTTGACGTCAGCTATTACCAAGAGCTGGCGCAACGCGCCGAAGCGCAGAAATTCGACGCGATCTTCTTCGCCGACGGCCCCGCGCTCGCTGACAATGTTCGCTACGCACAACGCTTCCGGTTCGAGCCGATCACCTGGCTGGCCGCGATCGCCGTCGCCACGAAACGGATCGGCCTGATCGCGACCGCGTCGACGACCTATACCGAGCCCTACAATCTGGCGCGCCTGTTCGCGTCACTCGATCACCTCAGCGGCGGCCGGGCCGGCTGGAACATCGTCACGACCAGCACGGCACAGGCGGCGCAGAACTTTGGCTTGTCCGAGCATCCACCTCACCACGAACGCTACGAGCGGGCGCGGGAATATATCGATGTCATCACGCGGCTGTGGGACAGCTGGGAAGACGACGCCGTGGTGAACGATCCCGCATCCGGCATTTTCGCCGATATGGGAAAGATCCATCCGATCGATCACGTCGGAAAGCACTTCCGGGTGCGCGGCCCGCTCAACATCTCGCGGACGCCGCAGGGACGGCCGGTCTATGTCCAGGCGGGTTCGTCTGATGACGGACGCGCCTTTGCCGCGCGCTATGCCGAAGCGATCTTCACCGCGCATCAGACGCTGGCGAGCGCCCAGGAGTTCTATGCGGACATCAAGCGGCAGGCGCGCGCCTTCGACCGCAGCCCCGATCAGGTCAGGATCCTGCCGGGCATCAGTCCGTTCATCGCTAGCACGCAGGCCGAAGCCGACCTGTTGCAGGACGAGTTCAACGAGCTGATCCAGCCGGAATACTCGTTGACCCAACTTCGCCAGATGATCGGGCTCGACCTCTCCGGCTTCGACCTCGACGGTCCCTTTCCGCGCCACCTGATCGACACCGGCAGCGCCCGCGGGGTCGCCAGCCGTTTCAAGCTCGTGGTCGACATCGTCGATCGCGAGCAGCCGACGATCCGCCAGCTCGTGCAGCGTCTCGCCGGGGCGCGCGGCCACTGGGTGATCGTGGGCCCGCCGGAGAAGATCGCCGACAACATCCAGACCTGGTTCGAGAATGGCGCGGCCGACGGCTTCAACGTGATGCCGCCCTGGCTACCCGGCGGGTTCGATATCTTCGCCGAGCAAGTCGTGCCGATCCTGCGCAAGCGCGGCCTGTTCCGCGACGAGTACAGCGGCACGACGCTGCGCGACCATTACCAACTGAGCCGGCCGCAAAGCGTGTTTTCCGGATCGATCAAGGCGATCGCCTGACGTGATCGAAACCGCCGACCCCGCGTCAGCCGGATCGCTATTTGCCCACAGCCCAAGGATTTGAGAATTCAATGACCACTGCGCGCGTCCTGTTCCTTTCGACCCTGCTCATTCTCGGTGCTCTTACCGGCGCCGCCCTGCACGCGGAGACATCAGCCAAATCCGATCTGAAAGTCGGCTTCGTGCCGGGCCCCTACATCGACGAATTCAAGGTTGGCGTCGCGCCGGAACTCGAGAAGAAGGGCTACCGTGTCCGCTATGTCGAGTTTTCGACCGGGCTGGAAGCCAATAATGCAGTGTTCAAGGGCGAGATCGACGCCAACGTCATGCAGCACACGATCTTCCTGAACTCGTACAACGAGCGGCAGCAAACCGACCTCGTCGGCATCGTCCACGTCCCGACGCCCCCGATGGCGCTTTACTCGAAGAAGCACCCGGTCGGCTCGCCGATCAAGCCCGGCTCGACCGTGGCCGTGCCCAACGATCCCGTCAATCTGCAGCGCGCGCTCTGGATCCTGCGCGATCTCGGCCTCGTCGAGATTCGCGACTCCAAGCCGGTCGATGTCAGCGAACTCGACGTGATCAAGAACCCCGGCGGCATCAAGATCGTGCCGCTGGAAGCGGCACAGGCGCCGCGCGCGCTCGATGACGTTGATTTCGCCGCCATCCAGGGCAACTTCGCGATCTACAGCGGCTTGAAGCTGACCAATGCATTTGCCCTGGAGAAGATGACGACGCCCTATATCAATGTGGTCGCGGTGAAGCAGGCCAATGCAGGCTCGCCGTGGGCGCAGGACATCGTCGCCGGCTACAAATCACAGACGTTCAAGACCACGATCCTCTCCGACCGCTTCTATGACGGGTTTACCTTGCCGGATTACCTGAAGCGCTAGACCCAGCCACCATCCACGATATGGCTCTGGTTGGTGCAGGCACCGCTGTCATCGGCGGCAAAGAACAGCACGACACGGGCGATGTCATCAGGCACGAGTTTGCGCTTGAGGCATTGGCGCTGCATCAGCTCGGCCACGCCTTCAGACGTCAACCACAGATCCTGCTGCCGCTGGGTCATGATCCATCCGGGCAGGATGGAATTGACCCGTATGTTGTGCGGCCCGAGATCGCGGGCCAGCGCCCGGGTGAGGCCCTGAACGGCTGATTTGGCCGTTGTGTAGCAGGGCATGTTGCCCTGGCCGATCACCCAGCTCACCGAGCCGATGTTGACGATCGAACCGCCCCCTGCCTGCTTCATGTCCGGCGCGACCGCCTGGGCGCTGAAGAACTGGTGTTTCAGGTTGACGGCGATCCGCTCGTCCCAGAATTCCGGTGTGACATCCTCGATCGCGTGACGGTCGTCGCGGGCCGCATTGTTGACCAGGATGGTGACCGGCCCGAGCGCCTCGCGGATGCCGGCGACTGCGCGCCGCAGCGCGCCGATGTCGCGCAGATCGGCATGTTCGAAGTGCACGCGGGCTTGTGCCCCGAGATCGGACAGCAGCTGCTCCGACGACGCCAGATCGATATCGATGAATCCGACCCGCGCGCCCTGGCCGATGAACCGGCGGACGATCGCCTCGCCGATGCCGGAACCGCCGCCGGTGACCAGTACGGTCCGGTCCTTGAGACTTGGATAGATGGCGCCCTGCATTGGCATCCTCTCGATTTTGGCGCCTGAAGGGCGTCGGTTGCGTTGCTGCGGCTCAGGCAAGAGGGCCACAGATTCCGAAGTTCACTCGGTTGTCTCCATGAGGCTGCGGTCCACGACCCGCAGCGTCCGCCGCACCATGCCGTCGACGATGGTCGCCGACTCGCTTGGACGCACATATATCGCCGTGGACTTGAGCAGCCACGGCAGCACCGCCTGGTCGAGCCTCTCCTCATAGGCACTGCGCATCATGTCGAATGCCTGCAGGCCAGGACCTGCGAGGATGACATGATGCGGGCGCAGCACCGATATCGTCGTGGCGACCGCTTCGGCAAGCGCGTGGCCCGCCTGCTGGAACAAGTGCTCGAGACGGGAATCGCCGCTCCGTGCCCGATCGCGTAGCAGAGCCATCTGCGCCTCGGACGGCTGCTGCGACGCCGCCGGCGGCAGGTCGAGAAAGGTGCGGGCATCGCGGTAAAGCGCATAATCGGCAAGATGGGCCTCGATGCAGCCGCGCTGACCGCAGCGGCATTGCGGGCCGTTCAGCGCCAACTTGACATGACCGATCTCACTGCCCGCGCCGGCACCCCAGCGCGCTTCACCGTCGACAATGATGCCCATGCCGACGCCGTGGCCCACCATGATCGTGGCCGTGAGGCCCTGCGCCAGTGCCGGTTCGGCGGCAGCGAGGGACAGCGCGACCGCGACCGCGTCGTTCGCCATCACGACCTCGGCACCGAACGCCTGGCGGATCGGCTTGGCAAGATCGACGTCGGTGATCGACAGCGCCGGGCTCCACAGATGCCGGCCGGTATCGCCGTCGACGATGCCTTGCAGCGCTATTCCGATTCCGAGCAAGCGATGTCGCGGCGTGGCGGTCGCCTCAAGCATGGCGTCGATCTGTGCGATCACGAGCTCGCATAATGCGCTTGCATTGAGCGCGCGCGTCGCGAGTTCAAGTCGCGATTGCGCTAGGGCGGAGCCGCTGAAATCGGCGATCAGTGTCTCGACCAGATTCATGCGCAGCGAGACCGCGATGATGCGGCCAAATTCGGGATTCAGGGTCAGCAGGACTGCCGGCCGGCCGCGGCGACGGCCGCCATCCGTGTCCTCTTCGTCGGCGTCGTCGGGCCACAGCGTCGCCGCATCTGTCTCGGCTTCGCACAGCAGGTCTTCCGCCATCAGCTTCGACGTGATGGCCGAAATGGCGGGGAAGCTCAGGCCCGTGCTGCGTGCGAGCTCGACCCGCGGCAACGGCCCCTGGCGTCGCAGGACCTCGACGAGACGGCCGGGGTTCGATCCGCGGGCCAGGCTCGAAGCACGTCTCAACGGCTCGGGCTGTTCGTTCATATTGCGTTTTTTAATTCTCTTGATGAAATTATTCAACGCAGGCTACTCGTTTGCGGGTCAAAAAGCGCGGATAGCGACTGAAATACGTCACTCCTATACTGTTATTGGCTGAAGATGTGATCATTAACATCCTTGACTGGACATTTTGTCGCGCTAATTTATTCGTTACGTGAATAAAATAAGGCGTGAAAAGCGCCGAGCGTGAAATCCCCTCACCGGGGGTGTCGACAGGGAGGTGCATATGAATGTCTCAACCAGAAAATTGATCGTGCCGCTCTTGGCGGGCGCAGCCGCGTTCGCCATGGCGACGGGGGTAGCACAGGCACAGCAGAAAAAGACCATTGCGCTGGTGACCAATGTCGCGGCCGACTTCTGGACCATCGCGGGCCGCGGGCTTGAGAAGGCGCAGAAGGAGCACCCGGACTACAATATCGAATTGATCGTCACCAATGAAGGGACGGCGGCCGGCCAGCGGCGCGAACTGGACGATCTGCTGGTGCGCGGCGTCGCCGGTATCTCGATCTCGGTCGACGATGCACCGCATGCAACCGAAGAACTCAACAAGGTTGCGGCCAAGACCGTGCTAATCACCACGGACAGTGACGCGCCGCAGAGCAATCGCCTCGCCTATATCGGCACCGACAACGTCGCGGCAGGGCGGCAGGCCGGCGAGGAGATCAAGAAGGCGCTGCCGAACGGCGGCAAGATCGCGCTGTTCGTCGGAACGATGGACGCCGACAACGCCCGCGAGCGGGTGCAGGGCATCAAGGAAGCGATCGCCGGCACCAAGGTCGAACTGGTCGACGTGTTCACCGACCAGGTGGACTTCGCCAAGGCCAAGGCGAACATGGAGAACGTGCTCGTCAAATATCCCGACATCGCGCTGCTGTCCGGCCTGTGGAGCTACGAGACGCCGCTGATTTATGACGCGGTGAAGGCCGCAGGCAAGGCCGGCAAGGTGAAGATCGTCGGCTTCGACGAGGATCAGCGGACGCTGCGCGGCATTTCCGACGGCACGATCGAATCCACGGTCGTGCAGCAGCCCTACGAGTTCGGCTATCTCTCCGCCACCAACATCATCAAGACGCTGAACGGCGACAAGTCCTGGATTCCGAAGGACAGCAAGCTGATCGTGCCGACCGAGGTGATCAGCAAGACCAACGTCGCGGAGTTCGCCGCACATCTGAAGGAACTGCTCAAGAAGTAACTTCAGACGGCTTCAACGCCCGACCGACACAGGCCGCCGGGCGTTGTGCAGGAGGACATGCCGAATGGCGGAAACGCTGCTGGAACTCAGCGGAATCAGCAAGACCTATCCCGGCGTCAAGGCGCTCGACGACGTTAATTTGCGCGTCAATCGCGGCGAGGTGCTGGGCCTGATCGGCGAGAACGGTGCCGGCAAATCGACGCTGATGCGCGTGCTCGCCGGCGTGATCGCGCCGAGCGCTGGCGTGATCCGCATCGGCGGCACCGAGCACGCCCGGATGACGGTGACCGAGGCGATGCGATCTGGCATCGCCTTCGTGCACCAGGAACTGAACCTGTTCGAGAATCTCGACGTCGCGGCCAATGTCTTCATCGGACGCGAGAAGCTGGCCGGCGGCCCGCTGAAGCTGGTGGACAATGCGCAGATGCACGCCCGCGTGATGCCGCTGCTGGAACGGCTGGGCGCCGATTTCATGCCGGGCACGCTGGTCGAGAATTTGTCGATCGCGGAGCGCCAGATGGTGGAGATCGCCAAGGCGCTCTCGATCGACGCCCGCGTTATCATCATGGACGAACCGACCTCCAGCCTGACGATTTCGGAGACGGAACGGCTGCTCGAGGTGATTGCCGACCTGAAGACGCACGGCATCTCGGTGATTTATATCTCTCACCGGCTCGGCGAGATCATGAGCTGCGCCGATCGCGTCGTGGTACTGCGCGACGGGCGCACGGTGGGGGAATTGGCGCGCGACGAGCTCAGCCACGCCGCCATGATCCGGCTGATGATCGGCCGCGACCTGAAGGCGCTGTATACACCGCCGTCCTGCACGCCGCAGCCGCCGGGCTGCGATGTCGCCGGCGTCGTGACCACTGCCTTTCCTGACCGGCAGATCAATCTGTCCGTGCTGCGCGGCGAGATCCTCGGCCTCGCCGGGCTCGTCGGCGCTGGCCGCACCTCGCTTGCCCGCGCGGTGTTCGGCGTCGATCCGCTGCTGGGCGGCGAGATCCGGATCGACAACGCCCCGGTCCGCGTCGCCTCGCCGCGTGACGCGATCAGGCAAGGAATCTACCTGGTGCCCGAGGATCGCAAGAAATCCGGCCTGGTGCTGGAACTGCCGATCCGGGAGAACGTGACGCTCGCGAGCCTGCTGGATCATGCGCGGATGTGGCTGGTCAACGGCGCGGCCGAGCGCAGAATCGCCGAAGACCAGGCCAGGCGGCTGTCCATCAAGGCGCCGAGCATCGACATCGAAGCCGTCACACTCTCCGGCGGCAACCAGCAAAAAGTGGTGCTGGGCAAGTGGCTCTCCATGCAGCCGCGCGTGATGTTCTTCGACGAGCCGACCCGCGGCATCGATGTCGGCGCCAAGAGCGAGATCTACGCGCTGATGCGCAGCCTCGCCGACCAGGGCGTCGCGATCGTGATGATCTCCTCGGACATGGAGGAAGTCATCGGCGTCTCCGACCGGGTGGCGGTGATGCATGAAGGCAGTGTCAGCGGCGTGATCGAGCGCGACCAGTTCAGCGAATACAACGTGTTGAGACTGGCGGTCGGCCAAGCACTCGAAACCATGGAGGCCGCTGCGCCATGATGAAGAAGGAACTCGGCCTGTTCTTGCTGCTGGCGGTGATCTCCGCCATCACCGGCGCGATCAATCCGGCCTTCCTGTCGTTCGTGAATCTGCTGAACATGGCCAATCTGATCGGCCTGTTCGGTGTGTTCGCGCTGGGTGAAGGTCTCGTCATCATCACCGGCGGAATCGATCTTTCGCTCGGCTCGATGTTCGCGCTGCTCGGCGTCATCTTCATCGACCTGCTGACGACCTATCAGGTGCCCTGGCCGTTCGCGCTGCTGCTGGTCCTGATGGGCGGGCTTGCGCTGGGCGGCATCCAGGGCTTCCTGATCACGCGGCTGAAAATGCAGCCCTTCATCGTAACGCTGTGCGGCTTGCTGATCTATCGCGGCGCCGCGCGCTATTACACCAGCGATTCGACGCGCGGCTTCGGCTACGGCGACGAGGCGAGCACGCTGAGCAACATCGCCTCCGGTAATATTGCGGGCATCCCGAACACCTTCATCTTCCTGATCATCCTTGCGCAGATCCTCGGCGTCCTGTTGCACCGCTCGGTCTACGGGCGCTGGCTTTATGCCGTGGGCAAGAACGAGGAAGCGGCGCGCTTCTCCGGCATCAACACCAATCTCGTGATCGCGACCGCCTATGTCATCAGCGGCGGGCTCGCCGGCGTCTCGACCGTGATGTTCGTGTTCTACACCAACTCGGTCTCTCCGAGCTCGTTCGGCAACTTCTACGAACTCTATGCGATCGCAGCAGCCGTCCTCGGCGGCTGCAGCTTGCGCGGCGGCGAGGGCTCCATTCTGGGCATCGTGCTCGGGACGGCGTTGCTGCAGGTGCTGCAGAACCTCGTGAACATCCTCGGCATTCCCAATTCGCTGAACTTCGCGGTGATGGGGACCGTGATCCTGATCGGTGTGCTGGCGGATCAGCAATTGCAGGCCCGTCGACGGCGCAAGGCCGCGCTCGCAGGCCTCGCCCGCACTGCGCCAAGACCGAAGGAAAGCACAATTCTGCAAGGCGCGGCTCCGCATAGCGCGGCTGCGTTGCCGACGACGACGGGCGATCAGGCATGACAACTCGAAAAGGAAGGACCCGGACCGGGAATATGGTCGCGGCAGCTTGAGTAGAGGAACGAGGGGAAGGAGTTCGAGGCGCAAGATCAATCAAGCTCGCGGCGCTCGTATCCAGATTGGCGCGCAGGCCTGGCCCAGCTGAGCCGCAGGCAGACCCCTCGCCGCCGTCTTGAAGGGCTTTGCGCGCGCACGGATTCTATCTCTGGTTGAATGATCGATGCACTGAAACGACCACGTTACCCGCTGAAGGGCTTTGGGCGGGAACGTGGCACAAAAATAGACAAAGCCGGGGACGCTGGGAGCGCAGAAAATGTCACTTAGGTCTGTAAACACCGCGCGGGCGTGCGGCGTGGGGATGGCGTTGTTATCTCTGTTCAGCGGCGGCGGCGCGCATGCGGCCGATCTCATGACGAAGGCTCCGCCGGTGCCTTACACGGAGACCGATGATTTCTGGACAAGACCATATCTGTTCGGCGATCTCGGCAGGACGCAACTAAAGGAGCGAGGGATTTCGCTGGCCCTGACGCTGGGCGACGAAGCCGTCGGCAATTTGTCGGGCGGCAACAGGAACACCGCGACCCAAGCCGGACAGCTTTTCTTTCAGGCCAAGTTCGACATGGCAAAACTTGCCGGCATCCAGGGCGGCACGGTTGGCCTCACGCTGGTCGACCGCTTCGGCCGCAACCTGAATGACGAGGCGGGAATTCCGGCGCTGCAGCTGACCAACGAAGTGTTCGGCCGCGGCAGCATTCTTCGCCTGACCGAACTCTACTACTCGCAGAAGCTGTTCGATGATCGCCTTGAACTCAAGGGCGGCCGTCTTCCGGTCGGCTCCGACTTCTTCTTTGGTCTCTGCGAGTTCATCAACCTGACCTTCTGCGGCGGCCAGCCCGGCAACATCCAGGGTGGCTACATCTACAATTGGCCGGTGAGCCAATGGGCCGGTGTGGTGCACTACAACTTCGCCAAGGAATGGCAGCTTTCGGTCGGCGTCTACGATGCCAACCCGAACTACCTGACAACGTCGGACTCCGCGACTTACTTCCTGCCGGGTGTCCCCGGCTCTAGCCCCGCCTCGGGCGTGCTGGTGCCGGTCGAGGTGGTCTGGGCGCCGAGCGGTCCGTTGAACGGGACTTGGAGATTTGGCGGCTGGTATGACAGCGCATCGACAATTGATGGCGGCCTGCCTGGGATCATTGCGATCTCTCCGGGTACCGGCGGCGTCTCGGACCAGAATCTCGGAGATTCGCGCGGTCGTTACGGCGTCTACGAATCGATCCTGCAGCGGCTGACGGTTGAAGGTCCCAAGGCACAGGGCTGGTACACCTTCCTCAATACGACTGTCGCCGACCACCGCACGTCGTACCAGGATTACCAGATCGCATTCGGCTTCAGGCACACCGGAACGTTCGCCTCCCGCCCGGAGGACGAAGTCGGCTTTGCGGTCGGTACGACCCATGTGAATACGGCTGCGCTCACGCCCAACGCCGGAGGAAACGAAGTTCCGATCGAAGCCTGGTACGGGTGGCAGGCGACGGGCTGGATGAACCTGAAGTTCGACGCCCAGTATGTGATGCATCCTGGCGGGCGCGGGTACAATGCCGCCGGCATGAAGACCGACAACGCCTGGATTCTCGGTCTGCGCACGCTGGTGCACTTCTGAGCGGAGGTGGCCAGCATGCTTGAGCAAAGCCAGCCATGGTAACCCCTCACGACGCCGGGCTAGCAGTGCCGGAGTTGAAGGTCATCGGCAAGGAGTTCGGCGCCATTCGCGCGTATGGCGTCGCCATCGCATCTGACGAGCGCTAGGGAACAACGTGAGTCCCGGTCTCGCCGGTCAGCGCGGCCATTGCGCAATTGAGGTGGCTGATGATCGCTCGCTTTCCACCACCCTCGAGAAAACGGATGGCGGCATCGACCTTGGGCCCCATGCTTCCCGGCGGAAAATGGCCCGCGCGATGATAGGCCTTGATCTCCGCCAGGCTGACCTGATCCAGCTCCCTCTTGTCGGGCTTGCCGAAATTGATCGCGACGCGGGGCACCGCGGTCAGGATCAGCAGTTCCTCGATGCCAAGCACGTTGGCGATATGGGCCGAGGTCAGGTCCTTGTCGATCACTGCCGGCACGCCGGTGCGCACGCCCCGTTCGTCGCGGATCACGGGCATACCGCCGCCGCCGCCTGCGATGACGATCGTGCCGCGCTTGACCAGCGCGTCGACCAGCGAAATGTCGCAGACATGTTTCGGTTTCGGAGACGGCACGACATGGCGCCAGCCACGCCCGGAGTCCTCGCGCATTTTCCAGTTCAACTCGGCGCTGATGCGCTGGGCTTCCTGCTCGGTGAAAAACGGTCCGACGAACTTGGTCGGATTGGCGAAGGCGGGATCGTTGGCGTCGACCTCGACCTGGGTCAGCAGGCTGGCGACGTGCCGCCCGTTGCCATGCGCGCGCAAGACGTTCTCGATCGCCTGCATCAGAAGATAGCCGATACCACCCTGGCTGTGCGCGACGCAGATGTCCATCGACATCGGCGGGATCCGGCTCATCGTCAGCATCTGGCGCATCATGATCTTGCCCACCACCGGCCCGTTGCCGTGGGTGATCACCAGCTCGTTGTCGAGCTCGGCGAGCGGCAGCAGCGCCTCGGCCGTATGCCGGGCGACGGCCTTCTGCTCGTCCGAGGTGCCGCTGATGTCTTCGGGGTGGACGGCATTGCCGCCGATCGCGATCACGAGACGGCGCGGGACCTCATTGAGTGTTCGCATAGCGCGGCATCCTGACGTCGTTGACGGAAAGAGCGAGAGCGAGGTCGCAGGCATGGGCATTCGACGGCGCCACCACGATGCCGGCGTCCTCGAGCAGCCTGATCTGCGCCGAACGCACCTGGCGATCGAGCTCGGTCCCCGTCACCGACGCAACCAGGACCGGCGCGTCATCGGCGCGGCCCGCCACGACGGCCGCCAGATGCGCTGCCGGATTGGCATGTGCGCCGTATCCGATCACGAGATCGAGCAGGATGACGGCGACCGCGGGATCGGCCAGCGCCGCCCGCAACGCATCGTCGCGCACCGAGGGATCGATCATCGGATGCGGCCGGCCCTGGGTATGTTCGTCGGCCCCGAGGTCGACGATGCGGTCCCTCCCCTGCGCCTCCGGCTCGCCGAAATGCGGGACGCCGGGAATGGCGGCGTTGGACGCCACCTTGCGGCCGCCCGCGGCAAGGATCACCTGCGCCTCGGCACAGAGCGTGCCGCCGGCGAACAGCCCTTCGATGCGCTGCGCCGCCCTGCGTCGCTGCGGTAAACGCGCAGCCACGGCGGCAGCGTCGAACGTGCCCCCAATGCTCCGGCCGTTGCCCAGGGTTTTCTCGGCCGCTTCCCTCAATGTAGTCGCAAAGCGTGCATTTGGCGGCAGATCCGCCGCGGCGGCGCCGATGAAGCACACTGTGTAGGGCTTCGAGCTCCGGCCGACCCGACCGAGCACGGCCCTGGCGACGTCCGGATGCGGCGGCTTGGAGATGAGCACGACGTGATCGGTCTCGGGATCGGCATCAAGGGCGTCGATCGCCATCAATGTCGTGATGCCGCCAATCTCCTTCTTCAAATCCCGTCCGCCGACGCCGATGGCGTGGGAAATGCCTTCGCCCGCCTCGGACAGCAGGCACGACACCTCCTGCGTACCGGTCCCCGATGCGCCGATGATCCCGATCCTCCCGCGCTTCAGCCGGTTGGCGAAGGCGAGCGGCGCGCCGCCGATGATCGCGGTGCCGCAGTCCGGTCCCATCATCAAGAGGCCCGCTTCGCGCGCCTGCTGCTTCAGCGACAATTCATCCGCAATCGAGACATTGTCGCTGAACATCAGGACATGAAGTCCGCGGTTCAGCGCCTTGCGCGCTTCTGCCGCGGCGAACTCGCCGGGAACGGAGATCAGGGCGAGGTTGGCGGCGGGCGCGGCCTTGACGGCTGCGGCAATGCTGCGCGGCCGCCACGCCGCTTCGCCGGTGCTGCTCGTCTTGGGACGGTCGAGCGCCTTTTGCGCTTCGGCAAGCGCGGCGCTCGCCGCCGCTTCGCTCTCGGCCTTGATCGCGAGAATCAGATCATTGCCCTGGGCGATCACCTCGCCGTCGAGCAACCCGGCGTTGCGCAGGATCGCCTGGTTGGACGGCGTGCCCATCATCAGCGCGGCTTCGACGACGCCCGCCGCCGACGCGATCTCGCGCGACAACCGCATCAACGCCACCGAGTCGAGATAGAAGCCTTTACGAATTTCGTTCAGGACAAACGCGCTCATGACACCCCCAGATCTTCCGCAATGGCGAGGACGGCCTGCCGGAAGCAGGCCATCGGCGCCCGCACCACGCCGGCGCCGACCTGGCCGATGCCGGGCTCGCGATGCGCGATGCCGGTGTTGATGACCGGTGCAAGGCCGGTCTCCACCACCAGGCGAACGTCGATGCCGGTCGGCACTCCGGCAAAGTCGAGCGCGGGGATCGTCCATTCCGGATTCTGCCCGACGGTGATTTCACTCATTGCCCGCGTGAAATTGCCCGCCGACGACGGCGCCCCGGCGCCAATGAATCCGGCAACCGCCGGAGCTGCCGCCATCGCGAAGCCACCAAGCCCGACCGTCTCGACGATCGCGGAGTCGCCCATGTCGGGATTGGCATCCTTGCGCGAATAGCCCGGGAAATAGAGCCCTTCCGGCATTTCCACCGGCGCCGTGAACCAGCGATCGCCCAATCCGCTGACGCGGACCCCGAAGTCGGTTCCATTGCGGCACATCGCGGTCACCACCGTCGAACCGCGAATGCCGTTGGCGGGATCGGTCAGCGCCTTGCCCATCGCCATCGCGATGTTGAGAAAGAACTGATCGTTCTGCGCGATGAAGCCAATGCAGCTTGCGAGAACCTCGTTGTCGTTCGAGGTGCGCGCCAGCGCCGACCCGATCTCGCGCAGGAACACGCTGGAGCAGGCCAGGTTGCGCTGGTGCATTTCATCGCCCATCGAGAGCCCGCGGGCGATGATCGCCTTCAGGTCGATCCCGCCATGCGCGCGGATCGACCTGGCCAGCACCGGCCCGAAGACGTCACGCAGCCAGGCGAGGCGCGCCAGCACGCTATCGTCATTGCCGCCGAAGCGCATGACCTTGCCGAGGCCCTCGTTGATGGCGCAGTAGGCGCGGTTGCCGTATTTGACGTTCTCGACGACGAACACCGGCATGGAGACCGTGGTCATCCCGGTCATCGGACCGACCGCGCCGAAATGATGGTTGGGGTGGAAGGCGACGCCGCCGCCGGCCGCGAGTTCGAAGGCGGCTTCAAGATCCGGAGCCCAGCCTTCGAACACGATCGCGCCTGCCACTGCGCCTCGCATCGGGCCGCACATTCGGTCCCACGTGATCGGCGGCCCGGCATGAAGGATCATGCGTTCCTTCAACCCTTCCAGCACATCGCGTGCCGTAACGATATCGATCAGCCTGGGCTCACCCTCGAGGATGCGGGCCAGCGCCTGCTTGTTGGCGTCTTCGATCAGCTTCATGGCCGCGCTCTCACGTACCGAGCTTGGCGAGCAGCGCCGCCATTTTGGGATCGCCGTCGGCAGGAGGCGTCCAGTCGACCTGCACGACCTCGATATCGCAGTCCCGCAAGTCTTTCACAAAGCCTGCCAGCCCGACGTTCACCACGCTCGGCTTGCTCATCAACAGACGCCCGCTCGGCGTTCCTTCCTGCTTGATCACCACTCGCGGCCTCCCTATATCCGATGCGTCGATCTTAGTAAGAAAGTTTTTACTTTGTCAAACACGCGCAGCCTTTGGTCCGAATTCCCGTCGCGTCGCATGATCGATTAGGCCCCCTGCGATTGATCGCGTCGGCGGTCCGTTGCCGGCGAGACCGGCATGATGCAGCGCGCTGTCGTTGAGCAGGCGGCACTCGATCGCGCGCACCACCATCAACGCACCTGCAAACGCATCCAGTCCGGAGCTTTGCCCGATCCTCGACAGCGCCGCGACCGCGGACTTGATACGATTGACCCGTCCGCCAATCGTCGCGTCGATGGCTTCATGCAGCGCCGCCGCCGCGAAGCCGAGCCCGGCACTTTGCAGGTGGGCGGCACTGATCTCATTGGTGCGGCCGAGATGCGCGCGACAGGTCTTCCACAGCGCGTCGCGCGTCGCGAGACGGCCGAGGCCCGCGAGCGCGACCAGCGCGCCGCCGATCAGGTCGTCGCCGGATGGCGTGAGCCCGGGACCAAGTCCGATCAATTCGACGATCTCCGGGTAGTCACGCGGTGCACATCGCTCTCCACGAAGCCCGGCCTCGATCAATCGCTTGAGCGCGGCGAGCCCCGGCGCCGCAGCAGCGAGCACCCGCGACGGCCTTGCGGCCGGCTCCGCGCCACCCGACGACGCCAGTCCCTGCTCGACCGGCAAGCGACGCCAGACCTGATCGACCATCGCAAGCCCTGCCCGCAAACTGTCGATCGTCCATTCCGGCGAAGGCGGCGGCGCCCATACGGAGGCCGTCTCGAAACCGGCAAACCGCATACCGTCGACGAGCAGCATCGTGTCGAGGATCGCAACCTCTTGTCCGGGAACGAGCAGCCGCGGCTCGATCCCGGTGCACAGAAGATGCAGCGGGCCGGAGCCGAGGTCTTTGACACCGATGCAGATCCAGCGATCGTCGAGCACCGCATAAAGGCTGCGCTCGAACACCGCCGCAATACGGCCGCGCCGTCCGCTGCGCAGCGCGCGGCGGGCAAGCACGCCGACCTCGATCACGGCACCGCCGTCGAATCGTTCTGACACGGGCGCGCCGGGCAGGTCGCGAAACGTATTGCCTGGCCGCATCACACCGATCTCCCGTTGCGCAACCATGGCGTCAGGACGCGAGCACGGCGGTTCGCGGCACGCTACTGCCGTGAGCCTCTCCGCCGAGATAGGCGGCTTCAAGCGAGGGATCCTCCGCGATGATTTCGGCCGCACCGCTCTTCAGGATGGCGCCGGTCTCGAGCAGATAGGCCCTGTCGGCAAGCGCAAGGGCTTGCCCGGCCATCTGGTCGACCACGATCAAGGTCATCCCCTCGACGCGAAGCTGCTCGAACGAGGCGAACAGCTCGTCGACGACGAGGGGCGCCAGTCCAAGCGATGGCTCGTCAAGCATGAAGACCTTGGGCGCGGTCAGGAGCCCACGCGCGACTGCGAGCATCTGTTGCTCGCCGCCCGACAAAAGGCCCGCGCGATGATTGATGCGTTCCTTCAGGCGCGGAAAGCGGGCAAACATCGCGTCGATCTCCGCATCGAGATCAAGACCCTTGCGTGCGAAGGCGCCGAGCTGCAAGTTCTGCCGCACCGTCAGCTCGGGAAACACCTGCCGTCCTTCGGGTACCAGCACGATGCCGGCCCTGGCGCGGATATGCGCCGGCATCTTGTCGACGCGGCCGCCGGACAGCCTGATCTCACCGACCGACCGCGGCGGTTCGAGACCGGCAATCGAGCGCATCAGGGTGGTTTTGCCCGCTCCATTGGCGCCGAGTACGGCGATAGCCTCGCCGGGCGCGACGGCAAGGTCGATCCCGCCGAGCGCCCGTGACAGGCCATAAAAGGCATCGAGTGTGCGGACTTCGAGTGCCGTGCCTTGTTTCGCAGGGCGCGGCGCGCGGCGCCGCTCACCGGACGGCGCGTCGCCGAGATAAGCCTTGCGGACCAGCGGATCGTTGCGGATCGCCGCCGCATCGCCGATCGCAATGCGCTTGCCGCCATCGAGAACGACGATGAGGTCGCTCAGCGACATGATCATCGGCATATCGTGCTCGACGATGATCACCGCGATCCCGGTCTCCGCGATGCGACGGAGCAGAACCGTCAGCCGCTGCTTGTCACCCTTCGAAAGACCCGCGGCCGGCTCGTCGAGCAGCAGGGCCTTCGGACGCAAGGCGAGCGCCCTCGCGATCTCGACCAGTCGCTTCTCGCCATGGGGCAGCGCGTCCGCGCGTCTGCTCAAATCGCCGTCGACACCGGCAAAGCGCAACAGCGACCGCGCAAGGCGCTCCTGCGCGTCATTGTGCAGCGCCGACACGATGTTACCGAGCTTGCCGGCCGCCGCCGCCAGAAGGACGTTCTCGATGATCGAGAGCGAACCGAATAGCTGCGTCGTCTGGAACGTTCGCGCCACTCCGACACGTGCAAGCTGGTGCGACGGCAAACCGGTGACGTCGCGGTCGCCAAGCTTCACGGTGCCGGATTTCGGACGATAGAAGCCACAAAGCAGATTCAGCGCGCTGGTTTTCCCCGCACCATTGGGGCCGATGACGCTGGTCACCGTGCCGGTTTCGGCGGTAAACGAGACGTCCTGCACGGCGCGGACACCGCCGAACGAGATCGAGAGGTTTGTGACGTCAAGACGCGACGCGCTGCTGGTCCCGATGCCGAGGTCGGCGACCGGCTCGACGTCCCCCGCACCCGTATCGGCCTTCGATCCCGTCGGCAGGAACCTTGCCGCGAATTGCTCGATCAGCCCCATGATGCCAGAGGGCGCGACCCGCAGCACGGCGAAGAGCAACACGCCAAAAGCAAGCAGACGATACTCCGCGAGATCGGACAGCATTTCCGGCAGCAGCACGACGAGCGCTGCCCCGATCATCGGCCCCATCGCCGAGCCGGCGCCGCCGACCATGACGCCGAACAGCAGCAGGATTGATTGCAGAAAGGGGAACGAACTCGGACTGATATAGCCCTGGAGGGGCGCAAACAGCGCCCCCGCCAGCGCCATCGCTGCGGCCGAGATGATGAACGCCACGGTGCGGACCCGCACGAGATCAATGCCGATCGAGCGCGTCGCAACCTCGGTGTCGCGGGCGGCACGCATGGCGTAGCCCCAGCCACTGCGCTTCAAGCGCTCGAACAGGATGAGGCCGGCGAACACCAACACGATGCCCGCGATCGCCAAATGCCGCTCCGACAGTGGAAAGCCGAACACCTCCGGCGGCGCGGTCAGGATCAGGCCGTTGCCGCCGCCCGTGAGGTCGCGCCACTCGATCGTGCCGTGCTCGACGATGAAGCCGAAGGCGATCGTCACCATCGCGAGATATGGACCTCGCACGCGCAAGGCCGGCATGGCGAGCAGGCCACCGACGACGCTGACAAGAGCAATCGCTGCAGCCGTCGCCGCAAGATAGGGCCACCCCGCCTTCTCCATCAGAAGCACGGTCGTATAGGCCCCGATCGCCATGAAACCGATGTGGCCGAGCGAGATCTGCCCGGCGAGACCGAGCAGCACGTTGAGGCCGATACAGGCGATCGCCGTCAGCGAGATGGTCGCGACCAGGAACACGCCGTAGCTGTCGGCAACGGCGGCATAGAGGATGGCGGCGGCGAGTGCCGCGACGGCGGCGAGAACGGAGACGCGGGAGGTCATACCTTTTTCACTCCGGCTCGGCCGAGCAGCCCGTGGGGGAGGACGACAAGTATCGCGATCACCGAGGCGAATGTGATGATCTGGGTGTAGACCGATCCCAGATAGTTGGTCGCGAACACCTCGATCAGGCCGAGACAGAGCCCGGCCAGCATCACGCCCCAGGCGCTGCCGAGGCCGCCGATGATCGCCGCCGCGAAGGCCTTGATGCCGAACAGCGTGCCCATTTCGGAGGACACGTTGAACAGGGGCGCGATCAGCAGCGCCGCAACGCCGGCCAGCATCGCCGAGACCGCGTAGCTTGCCGCGATGGCGCCGCTGACGTTGATGCCCATCAGCCGCGCGGCGTTCGGGTTCTGGACCACCGCGAGCATGGCGACACCGTGACGCGTCCGGCGACTGAGCAGATGAAGTGCCAGCGCCAGCAGCAATCCGACCACGGGAATCAGGAGCTGCAACGGATAGACCCCGGCGCCCTCGACGATCTGGATCGGCTTGGCCGCCAGGACCGACGGAAAGCTGCGCGGCTCCTTGCCGAAGACGAACATCATCACGTTGTCGACGATGATGCCGACCGCAACGGTCGCCATCAGCCAGTTGTCGGAGCCGCGCTGCACGAACGGCCGAACGGCAAGGCGCTCAATCAGCAGGCCGTAGACCGCGCAGACGAGCAGAACGGCGGGAATGCCGGCCGCGGCCGGCCATCCCCACAGCACGAGGAAGAAGTAGCCGGCGACGGCTCCCAGGGTCATCGAGCTGCCCTGGGAGAAATTGACCGTGCCGGAGACGGCGTAGGTGACGTGGAAGCCAAGCGCAAGCAGCCCATACATGCTCCCAAGCGCCAGCCCTGTTATCACCGCGGGAAGAAATGACATCGATGACCACCCTGCTTGTTTGTCGGACGATCTCGCGGTCAGTTCCGCGCGAACGGCATGATGTGGTTGTCCTCAAACCGCGCCCAGATGTAGTCGCCCGCCGTTAGCGCATCGTGCTTGTCCTGCGCGAACGGCTTCTCATAGGTCTTGATCAAGCCGTCCACGCGGTCGATGGCGTAGAAACCGTCACGGACGGCGGTCGGTTCGGTGCCGCCCGCCTTTTCGATTGCTCGCGCAATGACCAGGATGGAGTCGTAGGCGTTGGCGACGCCAACCGCCGGCGTCACGTCCGCAGGCCCCTTGATATCCGAATACTTCGCCTGCAGCGCCGACATCACTCGCTTGCCGACGGGCGACAGGTTCCCGAAGAAGCTGTAGGTCTGGACGAAGATCACGTTCTCCGCGCTCGGCCCGGCGAGCTCGGTGAAACGGCCGCCGGCCGGTCCCCAATGCGAGACGATCGGCGGCGCCCAGCCCATGCGGTCGAGCGATTTCACCACCTGGGAGGACGGTCCGACGTTGCCGACCAGGTAGAGCGTGTCGGCGCCTGCCTGCTTCAAGCGCGACAGCTGGGAAACGACGTCGACGTCGTTGCCTTCAAACTTCTCGACGCCGGCAGGCTCGATTCCTGCGGCCTTCAATGCCGCCTTCAGCCCATGCTCGTTCGACTCGCCCCAGGGATTGTTGACCAGGATGAGCCCGGGCTTCTTCGCATTGTAGGTCTTGCGCGAGAACTGGACGATCGCCTTGTCGACCTCATCGTCCATGGCCGACACGCGGAACACGTAGTTGGACGGGGCGCCGTTCCGCGTGATGTTGGTTCCGGCGGCCCACGGCACGACGAACGGCACCTTGACGTTGTTGACGAACGGCACGATGGCAAGCTCGACCGGCGTGTCGAGGCCGCCGACCAGGACGGCGACCTTTTCGCGCTGAATCAGCTCGCGCGCGGCGATCAACCCTTTGGCCGGATTGCTCTCATCGTCGCGGCGGACGAGCTCGAGCGGACGTCCGAGCACGCCGCCCTTCGCATTGATTTCCTCGATGGCGATCGTCGCTCCGCGGGTGAGCGCCTCGCCGGCGCGCGCCGACTGTCCCGACAGGGCGGTCACCAGGCCGATCTTGATCGGTTCGGCCGCGCGCGCCGGACGCGAACGGCAACGCGGCCAGCAGGATCGTCGCTGCGGCGTGCCAAGCCGGCCAACGACGCGCAGGTCCGGACGAAACTATGCTCCTGAAGTTCATCTTCGGTGTTCCTCCGCTGATGGCGGCCTCGGCATCGAAGCCGCCAGTTCCTCCGCTGCCGCTTATGCGCGGACTTGACGGAAGTAAAAACTTTCTTCAAAAATATTCCGATGTCAAGCGAGCGATCAACCGCGCGGGGAAAATTCCGATGGACCCAAGGATTGTCGAGGCCCGCGACGTGTTGATCTCGATCGCGGAAGATGGCGACCGCCTGTCGCGCGGGGAAGCCGTGCTGCGCTCGGATTCTGTCGGACCGGCCCTCGCCGCTCACGGACGCTATCGCTACAGCGCGATCGCGCAACGCCCGGATTTCAATTGGCCGCAAGGACGGCGGCTTGCCGTCTACGTCGGTCTCAACCTCGAGCATTTCGCGTTCGGCGACGGGCTCGGTGCCGAGCTCTGCCCCGGCGGTCCGCATCCGGACGTCCTCAACTACGCCTGGCGCGACTATGGCAACCGCGTCGGCGTATGGCGCCTGATCGAGCTGTTCGACGAGCTGGAGCTACCGCTGTCGGTGCTTGCAAACAGCAGCATCTATCACTACTGCCCTGAAATCATGGAGGCATTTCGCGCCCGCGGCGACGAAATCGTCGGTCACGGCCGCACCAATTCCGAGCGCCAGGGTGTGCTTGCGCCTGACGAGGAGCGTCAATTGATCGCGGAAGCGACCGATGTCATCGCACGAGCCGAAGGGCGGCCGCCGCGCGGCTGGCTGGGGCCCTGGATTTCGCAATCACAGGTCACGCCCGATCTACTGGCCGAAGCAGGCTACGAGTACCTGCTCGACTGGTGCATGGACGATCAGCCGGTGTGGTTCTCGACGCGGAACGGCGGCCGCATCCTTTCAGTGCCCTATCCGCAGGAGTTGAACGATATCCCCTCAATCGTCGGTCGCAAGGACTCCGGCGAGCAGTTCGCCGCCATGATCACCGACACGTTCGAGGAGATGCTGGCACAGTCGAAAGGGCAATCGCTCGTCATGGGAATTGCACTGCACCCCTATCTGGTCGGGCAGCCGCACCGCCTGCGTCCGCTGCGCCGCGCCCTGCAAACGATCCTGGCGCGTCGTGACGAGATCTGGATCACCACCGCTGGAGGAATAGCCGCGTTCTCGCGCGCGCTGCCCGATGGCATCGTCCCAACATGATGGAAACAAATCGGGCCCGATCGCCTCGCCGTTGCAACGAACCGGAGACGACCAGTGAGCACTGCCGACACGCTATTTCGAAACGCCCGATTGGGCGATGGACGCACCATCGATATCGCCGTGCGCGACGGCCGCATCACCTCGATCGCGTCGCACTCGCAATCGCCGGTCGCGGCCGGCGAAACCCTTGATCTAGCCGGACGCCTGGTGCTGCCGGGGCTGGTCGATGGTCATATCCACCTCGACAAGGGCTTCGTCGGCGACGATTGGAAGTCCCACCGCCCCTGCACCGCAGGTTTCAGCGTGCGCGAGCGCGTCAAGTTCGAAAAGGGAGCGCTTGCCGGCGCCAGGCCGATTGCGGTGCGGGCGGCGGCGCTGATCGACCTCTGCGTCGCGCACGGCACGACCCGGATGCGCAGCCACGTCGATATCGACCTTCAAGTCGGGTTGCGCAATCTCGAGCAGGTCATAGCCGCGCGCGAGGCGTACCGCGACAAGGTGTCGGTCCAGATCGTCGCCTTTCCGCAAAGCGGCATCGTGACATCGCCGGGCGTGGCCGGACTGCTCGACGAGGCGGTTCGCGCCGGCGCAGACCTGGTCGGCGGCCTCGATCCGGCGGGTTACGATGCCGACATCGACGGGCATCTCGACGTCATCTTCGGCATTGCTGACCGGCGTGGGGTCGGCATTGACATTCACCTGCATGACGGCGGCTTGCTCGGTATCTTCGAGATCGAGAACATTGCACGCCGGACGAAGGCCCTCGGGCTCGGCGGCAAGGTCACGATCAGCCATGCCTATGCTCTCGGCGAGGTGCCTCGAGACGTGGTTCAGCGCACCGCGCAGCTGCTCGCCGAGGCTGGAGTCGCCATTTTGACCAACGCGCCCGGAGCGCATGCGTTTCCGCCGGTGTTGCTGCTGCGCGATGCCGGCGTCAATGTATTCGCCGGCAATGACAACATCCGCGATTCCTGGTGGCCCTACGGCGACGGCGACCTCCTGGAGCGCGCCATGATCGTCGGCTACCGCTCCGGCTTCAGCACCGATGCCGACCTGGCGGCGGCGTTCAACATGGTGACCACCAACGCCGCGCAGGCACTCGGCCTCCCGGACTATGGGGTGGCCGAGGGCGCGGCGGCGGACTTCGTCGTGATCGACGCCCAGCACGTGCAAGAGGCCGTGGTGGCCCGGCCCAGGCCGCGCGACGTCTACAAGAATGGGCGCCTCGTCGCGCATGGCGGCACGGTCGTGACGGCGGCGCGTTGATCTGGATGTGGAGACCGAAACATCCGGAAGGTTACCCCTTGACGAGCCACCGCAATAGCGATCTCAATCCCGCGAGCCTGCACGGCAGGGCCCCGCATCCCGTTGAACATGATGGGCGGGGACATATTGTCCGCGCTGGGCTCGTACAACCTGAGAAAAGCTTGTCCCGTGACTGAAACGACAGCATCGACCAACCCGGCCCGTAGCGCCACGCGCGGCAGACGGGCACGCGATTCCGCGTTGACCAAGGAAGCGATCCTGCACGCGGCGACGTTCGAATTCTGCCGCAACGGCATTGGCGGAGCTCGGGTTGAAGCCATCGCGAAACGCGCCAAAGCCAACATGCGGTTGCTGTACGCCTATTTCGGCGACAAGAACGGCCTTTATCTCGCCGTGCTCGAACACGTCTACACCGAGATCCGCGCGGCCGAACAACAACTCAAGCTCGACGACCTCGATCCGGTCGCAGCCATGCGCGAGCTGATCAACTTCACGTTCACTTTTTTCGGGGCGCACCAAAACTATATTGCCCTGATCAACAATGAGAACCTGCAGCGCGGGCGCAACCTGCGCAAATCGCGCAAGATCGCCGACCTCACGCTGCCCTTGGTTGCGAGCATCGAAAACATCCTTCGCCGGGGCCTCGCGGTCGGGCTCTTTCGCAGCGACGTCGATCCGGTTCAGCTCTACGTCACGATCACGGCCATGAGCTATTTTCATGTCTCCAACCGCTACACGCTGTCGGCGATGTTCGACAAGGATCTGGGAGAGCCGGACTGGCTGGAGAAGCGTCGCCATCACGCGCTGGACGTGATCATGACCTGGTTGACGGCGACGGCGGCCGCAAGCGAGGGAAAACGGAAACCGTCCGCAGCCAGAACACCGGCCGGCGCCGCACGCTAGCTCGCGCGCGGCAAATTCCGAACAGCCTGCGGGTGAGCGCTAAGGGTGCTCGCTTCACCGGGCAGCGACGACGCCGTCGCTGCGGGGATCGGTGGCGCCCTCGAGCAGTCCATCCGGGTGCCAGACGATTGCGCCGGCGTGGCCCATGAATTCCTCGAACGCACCGACCACCTGGATATCGTGGCCGAGCGCCCGTAGCGCGTCGATGACGGCAGGATCGAAACGCGATTCGACCTTGAGATTGTTGTTCTCCTCGCCCCATGTGCGACCGAGCAGCCAGCGCGGCGCGGTCACTGTCGACTGAAGATCCTGACCGTGCAACGCGTAGCGAGTGAAGATCGCGGCCTGGGTTTGCGGCTGCCCTTCGCCGCCCATCGTGCCGTAGGACAACAGCCGGCCGTCGCTGAGTTCAGCCATTGCGGGCTGAATGGTGTGGAACGGCAGCCGCCCAGGTTCCAGGCGGTTGATATCGGTCTCGGCGAGACCGAAGCTTGTCCCACGGTTCTGCCAGGTGACCCCGCTTTGGGGCAGGATGACGCCCGAGCCAAACTCCCAATAGATGCTCTGAATGAAGCTGACGCTGAGGCCGTTCCGGTTGGTCGCAGCAAGCCAGACCGTATCGCCCTGGGCCGTCGGGTCAGGCCAGCGCGCTGCATGATCGACGGCAACGGTCTTTTCGAGCGCCGAAATGGACTCGTCGGTGAGGAACCCGGCCGCCGACCGCGCCATGTGGTCGGGATCGGTCACGTAACGATTGCGGATGCGGAACGACGCCTTCGTGCTCTCGACCAGCCGGTGCAGATGATCGACCCCGTCCGCCTCCTTCGCCATGCGCCGGGCATAGAGCGCAAGAATCAACAGCGAGGCCAGGCCCTGCGTCGGCGGCGGCATGTTGAACACCTTGTGCCCGGCCACATCGACCGACAGCGGTGTCACCAGTGCGGCTCGATGCTGCTCCAGATCGGATAGGCGGAGCGGGCTGCCGAGCCGTTCGAGATCAGCGGCCATCGAACGCGCCAGGTCGCCGCGATAGAAATCGGAAAGGCCGGCTTGCGCCAGCTGCCGCAACGTGGCCGCGACGCGCGGCTGCCGCAACCGTGCGCCGACTGCAAGCGGAACGCCCTGCGGCAGATAGACATCGGCAAAGCCCGGCACATCCTGCAGTTCAGCGCGCTTCTTCGAGGTGTTGTCGTGCAGGGTCTGGGTCACGGCGACGCCATCGGCGGCGTAGCCGATCGCAGGTTCGAGCAACCGCGACAGCGGCATGCGCCCCCCATGGCGATCGCGGCTGAGCTCATAGGCCTTCTGCCAGCCATCGACGGTCCCCGCGGCGGTGAGTGCCGCGAGCGGTCCGCGGCTTGGGATGGTGCTGCAGCCATGCTCGCGATACCATGCGCGGCTGGCGGCCTTCGCCGACCGTCCGCACGCCTGGATTCCGACCGGTGCGGAACCCGCCCGGCCGACCAGCCAGAAGCTGTCGCCGCCGAGGCCGTTCATGTGGGGATAGACCACCGCGATCGTGGCGGCGGACGCAATCATCGCCTCGACCGCATTGCCACCTTCGGAGAGGACGGCGAGCCCGGCCTGCGCCGCAAGATGATGCGGCGCGGTCACCATTCCGCTATAGCTTCGCTTGGTCTGCAGCATGAGCGCGTTCTCCGAAAGCAGCAGTTTGTAATAATATTCTTACTTACATTGTCAAGCGGCCGTCGCCTCGCCGTGGCGGCGCGAACGGCTGGCGGAGGTGCCGCGCGTGGTGGATCGAGGCGAAAGCGGAAAATCGGCCGCGCAAAGCTGCGCGGCAGCGGGGCGGGTCGCCGGATTCCCGGAGGTCCCGAATCTGTTCCGAAAAAGAAGCAAAAAATGTAGTCTCCTGAACCATGGCGACGATCCACGAATTCGGCCCCTACCGCCTCGACGCGGAAGCCGTGATGTTGTTTCGAGCGTCCGAACCGGTCGCGCTCGGGCGGCGCGCGGTGACGCTGCTTCGGCTGCTTGTCGAGCAGGCCGGAACGCCGGTTTCCAAGGACGCATTGATGCAGGCAGCGTGGCCGGGGCTTGCGATCGAGGAGAGCAACCTGACGGTGCAGATCGCCGCTCTGCGGCGGGTATTTGCCGACGTCGAGGGCGGCGCGACCTGGATCGAGACCCTGCCGCGCCGCGGCTACCGCTATGTCGGGCCACTGGTCGCCGCCGAATCCGGCGCCGGCCTGCCCGCCTCGCCGGCAGCGACGGTGCCGGATGGGCCGTCACTTGCGGTGCTGCCGTTCTCGAATCTCAGCGGCGATCCCGCGCAGGAATATTTTTCCGATGGAATCACGGCAGACATCATCGCCGAACTGTCGCGCTTCCGCTCGCTGTTCGTTGTCGCCCGCCACTCCAGCTTCGCTTACAAGGGCAAGACGCCTGAGATCAAGCAGGTCGGCCGCGAGCTCGGCGTCAGGTACGTGGCCGAAGGAAGCGTACGCAGGATCGGCAGCCGGATGCGGGTGATCGTCCAGCTTCTCGATGGCGCCAGCGGTTACAATCTCTGGACCGAGCGCTACGACCGCGAACTCGAGGACGTCTTTGCCCTGCAGGACGAGATCGTCCGCGCTATCGTCGCAGCCCTTCCGGGCCGGCTCGAGGACGCCGGCCGCGAGATCGCCAGACGCAAGCCGACCCCGAGCATTACCGCCTATGACCTGGTTCTGCTGGGCAACGAGCGGTGGCGTCAATTGACTGTGAAGGGCATGGCGGAAGCCAGGCAGTTTTTCCGGGACGCCGTCGCGCTCGATCCGCAATATGCCTGCGCTCACGTCAACATTGCCTGGACGATCGTCTGCGACGCGTTTCTCGAATCGCCCGGTACGGCGAAGCTCGACGACGCGCTGAGCGAGATCGAGACCGCGCTCGACATCGACGGCGGCGACGCCTGGGCCCATGGTGTCTTCGCGCAATTGCTGTTCCTGCGTCGCGAGGACGCCAAGGCCGAAATCCATTTCAGCCGGGCGCTCGCGCTCAATCCAAACGACGCCGACGTCGCCGCCGTTTTCGCGAACATTCTGGTCTACTGGGGACGGTGGCGAGAGGCCCTCACCTGGATCGGTGCGGCCAAACAACTGAACCCCTTCCCGCCCAATCTGTACCACTGGTACCACGCGCTCGCGCTCTATTCGGGGCGCCAATACGATGAAGCAGTCAAGACGCTGATGGAGGCGCGATCCCCCGACCGTTGGTCGCACAGTCTGCTTGCCGCCTGTTATGCGCAGATGGAGCGGCACAACGAAGCGCGATCCGAAGCCGAAGCGTTCGTCACGGAACGTTGTCGTGAAATGAGCGCGAACGGCGCAACGCCGCCAGCGAACACCCTCGATCTCGTTCGAGCGCGGGCCGAAAGGTACAGAATTTCAGCCGAACGCGAGCACTTCCTCGACGGCTTGCGCAAGGCCGGCCTATCCGGCTGAGCCGTAACGAGGGTCGCAACAGGCTGTTCGAAATTGACCGACAACGGTGCTCCGCCTCGACTTGCTTCGACCTCAAATTTCTGAGCCGCCGCTGCTGTCCGGATTGTGCAATGGTGGAGGATCGACGCTTGGCGTGGCGGAATTCGTAGCCCGTGGTAGCCGGGGAGCGCCGCCGCCATTCCCCAACACTCAGAAAAACGCTTCCAATGCGCGCTGTGCCGAAGCAGCTCTTTATAGAGGTCGAGGACGAAGGGGAGCGTGCCCGCGGAAAACCGCAGCCTCTGATCTTTGAATCTTTTGGATCTGGCCTGGGATCAGCTCGATCTGAGGAGATCGAGCATGCGAAAACTCCATGAAGGCATCTGCGGTTTCGAACATTTGATCCACGAGCCCGCGATGCTCTGGTTCAATGATGGAGTAAATGTCGGGTTTGTCGCACCTCCACCATCCTGACCATAGTTCCGCTTTCTTCTCATTGGGATCAAAAATAAGGATGAGCGCCCCTCCGTCCTCATAGATGAACTCGGCGGGCACGCAGCCGTGTTTGATCAGCGTTTGCAGAACGTGGCAAAACTCATACCCGAATACGTACACATCGGGCTTTAGCTTAACGACTATGGGTTGGCCTGCGTTATCGTACCCGAAGGAATCGGTGCTGCTTGGCGGTTTAATCACTTTGATGCTTCCCGCGCTTGCGCCATGAAGCGAATCGCTGAGCTGCCTGCTTGGGATCACTGATCCTGGTGGGTCAGCCGATACGTCAGGCGCTCACCTCGATACCCTTGAGAGCATTAGCCGACCGTGCCCGACGCTCTGAGATACGTCGCTCTATGCCGCGCCGGCGATCGGGCATCGGAACCCGCGAATCCCGCACGTTGCTCCTTCGCCGGACAAGAATTCGCCGATCAGCTACCCTGCGTTCCGTACCCACGTTTCGGTCGTCTCTCCGCACCACGCTTGTCGATCCGGCGATCGCTCTCTCCGGACGGGCGGCGTAAGCCCTGCGCGCCACCACGTCGCGGAGCGCCAGCCAGATGAACTCGCTGTTGGTGGAAAGATATCGCCGCCATAATTTGCGCGGCTCCATCATCAGGCGCCAGAACCACTCGAGACCGAGCGATTGGAATAGCCGAGGAGCGCGCCTGATAAAGCCGGCCAAGACGTCGAAGCTGCCGCCTACCCCCAGGATGACGGGAACTTGCAGCCGATCCCGATAGCGTTCGCTCCACACCTCTTTGAACGGGGACGGCAAGCCGATAAAAAGAATGTGGGCGCCGCTGGCTCGTATCTCATCGACGATAATTTCGTGCTCGTCCGGACCGAAGTAGCCGTTCCGAAAACCAGCGATCTTCAGCTGTGGAAAGCGCGCCTCGCAGACGCGCACGAGCTTTTCGACGACTTCCTGGTGCGCCCCTAGAAAATAGACACAAAGTCCGTTGGACGCGGCACCCCTTAAAAGTCCTTCCATCAGATCGATGCCGGCCACGCGTTCCGGCATGTGTTGACCTGACGCTCGTATTGCCCAAACCACCGGCATACCGTCCGCCACCGTCATATCTGCCGCGGAACATGCGTGCGCCAACTCCACGTCTCGCCGCATCATGCAGAGATGCGACGCGTTGATCGTCATCACGACGTGAGAATTGTTCGAGCGGAGACAGATATCGACACAGCGCTGCGCCGCCTGACCGAGCGTAACCGCATCAAATTCGACGCCCAATAGGCTCGCGTGTTGCTTCATCTGCTCAACTCCCCTGCGGCGATTGCCGGCTGGCTTGCCACCGAGCCACTTGCTCGGCGTCCAGGCGAGCCGTCGCAGCTCGTTTACCCAGTCTCAGGCACGCGTGCTGATACGTACGAAGAAAACGTCTGAACTCGGGGTCATTATAGCGCGGCAACCCCTTTGCCCAGCTGCTGAAGTAACCCCAGAGCATCGCGACGCTTCCGATGAACATTGGGTGCGCGCGAAGGCGGGAAGCCGCCACCGCCAGATAGTAAAAAGGCGAAGTGCCCATGAAATACTGACCGAAGCCAGCACGAATTCTGCCCGCCCAGATGCTCTTCTGGCTGGCCCCTTGCGGACGAAGGTGGACGAATCGAATTGGCTCTGAATCGACGCTCTCCGCGATCCAGCCCAGCATTCTGGCGCGGTGGCAATCGATGCCATCCCACATGACCTGTCGCACGAAACCCCCGATCTGCTCGAAGCACTCAACCCGATAGAATTTCGTCATCCCAACCGACATTTCGTCACCGCAGATCTCGGGCACGAGATCGCCGGTTTGGGGATGAACGAACCAGGGTTTGCCCGAGGTCGTCCCGACGCGCGGATTGCCTTCCATCCGCTGCATCAGCAGTTCGAAGTAGCGAGGCGGCAGGATGAGATCCATATCTAGCTTGCACAAATAGTCGAAGTCGCCGAGCGGCACTTGATCAAGACCATCGTAGAACGCCTCAATCACGCCGGGCCCTACCCGCCGGTGGCCGCGGTCCTGACGGCGCACGACGCGCAGATAAGGCAATCGCGCCGCATACTCTTCCAGGATCCGTGGCGTCTCGTCGGTAGATCCGTCGTCAACGACGATCCACAGCGCAGGCGGCACCGACTGTGCAGCCACGCTATCCAGCGTGTGGCGGAGATAGGGCCCCTCATCGCGGCAGGGCGAAATCAGCACATACCTGCGCGGCGCTACGCCGTGCGGGGACACTGAAGCGCTGTCAAGCTCGTCCACAGGTCTACTCCCGGTAATATCCTTCGGACCTGACGCCATTTCTTGCCTCGATGGTTCTAAGCTCGACGGGATCGATCTGGTTGAGCACAATGGTCGACACGCGCTCACGGATGAGCTGCGTTACCGACAAGGCTTCAAGCACGCTTGTGCGCTTGGTCTGACCGCATTCCACAACGAAGACGAACTCGTCGATGAAGCGTTCGATCAGCCTTGCATCGACGACCGACATGATCGGCGCCACCTCCACTACAATGTAGTCATAAGACTTCCGTGCGACCGCAAGCAGGTTTTCCATCTCCTGCGACCCCAGGAGTTCAGCAGCGTTGGGAATCCGAAGGGTGCAAGCATTCGGCAGGACATCCAGCCCCGAATGCGGCCGCTTGCAAACAAACTCGCCAAGACGGGACGGATCTTCCAGCGCTTCGAAAAGCCCGACCTTCGCATCCGGGGAAAGTGCAGTCGTGAGATTCCGGAGATGAAGGTCGGCATCGATCAGCAGCGTGCGCGATCCAGAGGACGACAATATGAGCGCGGCAAGATTGGCGGCAACGACAGTCTTTCCCTCTTTCGAAACCGCCGACACGACGCCGATGACCTTTCCCCCGGTCGAGGCCGACGAATGGTCGAGCATCGCCTTCACATTGCGAAGACCTTCCGCGAAGCGCGAGAAGGGGGCAGCAAGGACATGCTCCTCGATTGGCAATTGACCAGCATAGACGAAGGGCAGTCCGATGCACCGCGTCTCGGTTACCTGTTCGACGGCCTTGGGCGTACGGAACACATCCGCCATCCATTCGCGTCCGAAGGCAGAGCCTATGCCGAGAAACAGACCGAGAACAATGCTGCCTGCCGCCACGATGAGGGTTTTCTTGGAACTCTTGGTCAGCGGCGGAACTGCTCTCGTGATGATCTGCGCACTTTGGGCCGGAAGCGTCTCCGCCTGCGCCGCCTCGATCTCCTTATGCTTTTGCAGGAATCCGCTATAGAGATTGCGCAGCGCCTCGGCGGCGCTCTCGAGTTCGCGCAGCTGGCTTCCGGTTTCCGCGGAAAGCTTTGCGGCGGTGTCTTCGAGTTCGGTCTGTCGCGCCTTGGCGACTTCGTATTCGCTGGCGTAGGAATCGGTAATGCGCCCCTCGTCGGACCGAATGGCGGCGTCAACGCTGTTGAGCTGCGCACGAAGCTTGACGACAGCCACGTGCTTGCGACCGACGCGAGCTTCCATCTCCGCAAGCCGAGACGTAAGGTCGCGCTTTTGCGTGCGGAGACGTGCAAGTTCGCTGTTGTTGAGCGCGAAGTTGATGACTGCCGCTCGCTTGTCGTTGAATAGTGCGTCCGTCGACACGGCCGACGGAATCCCGTTTGCCTCTGTCCGCTTGATCCGGTCGAGGCGTTCCTTTGCCTCGACTGCCGCGAACTTGGCATTCATCAGCTGGGTATTCAGACTTGCCAAGAGCTCGGTATCCTGAGCGCCAGTGCTGCTGAGATTGTTAGCCGTCTTGAAGTCCTGCAGCGCCTTGTCCGCATCGGCCACCTGCTTCTTCAGCTCGATCAGCCGCTCCTGCAGCCACTTGCTCACCTTCTGCGTTGACCTCAATTTTGCGTCCTGAAGGGATGCGAGATAGCTATCCACGATGCCGTTGGCGATCTTCGCGGCCTTCTCCGCACTCTGCGACTCGACCGTCACATTGATGACGTTGGCGACATCCTCTCGCGCAATTGTCACGCGCTTCAACAGGGCTTCGAGAGCAGCTCGTTCAGCGGCCGCATTGGCTTCCGCCGTGCTGGAGTTCCCGTCTGCGGCGCTGCCAAGCGCAGATCGCCCGGCAAACTCGCTATCACTGGCCAGACCCAGCGAGCGAATAACCGGAAGCAGGACCCTGTCTGATGACAGTACGTAGAGCTGGCTGCCGACCTCCACTTCGTCCATCGTCGGCTGATCCACGATCTTGTTGGTCTGCAGATAACGATTGAGACTTCGATCGATGAGGATGCGTGCACTGCTCTTGTAGGGCGCCTTCATGACAACAACGGAAGCCACGGCGACCGCCAGCCCAATCAACAGTCCGATAACGGGCAACCGCCATTCGCGGCGTAGAACGTCAACGACGTCCCACAGGCCGAAAGTCGGCCGGGCCACCGCTGGCACAGCGTAATCCTCAGCGAGCTGCTGGCCGTATTCCTGAATAACCAATTGATTGGTTCTGGTGTCCATGGCTTCGTTTGATCAGTGCGCCGGTTGGGAGAGTGGTGGTGTCGGCCGCGACTGCATCTCGGCAGTCGGAAAGCCATTGACGCTCGTGATGTGATCAGTTGGACGTTGCGGCCGACGGACGTTCAGAAGATCACGCACGATGAGTTTGCTGGCTCGCCCGTCACCGAATGGATTGGCACCGAGAGACATGGCTTCGTGCTCCGTTGGCACATCAAGCAGGCGTTCGACGCCTGCGACGATACGAACCGGGTCGGTGGTGACCAGGCGAGCGACGCCGGCGTCAACGGCCTCCATCCGCTCGCTGGTATCTCGCATGACGAGTACCGGCTTACGAAGCGCCGGTGCTTCCTCCTGAATCCCACCGGAATCGGTGAGGATGAGATACGAGCGCGTCATGAGGTAGACGAACTCGGGATAGTTGAGGGGCTCGATCAGGAAGATATTCGACGCATCGCGCAGATGGTCGAATACCGGCCCGCGCACATTCGGATTCAGATGAACGGGATACACGATTTGAATATCGTCCCGCCGACTGATCGTCTTCAATGCCTCGCAGATCTGCCGGAACCCGGATCCAAAGCTCTCGCGCCGATGTCCGGTCACGAGGACGAGCCGCTTCGAGGTATCGAGCCATGAGTATTTCGCTTCAAGCGACCGGCGAAGCTCGCCCGGTTGAGAGATATTTGAAGCCATACGAAGCAGCCCGTCGATCACGGTATTGCCGGTGACAATGACGGCGTCTGGCGGATACCCTTCCTTCAGCAGGGCAGAACGCGCACGCAACGTCGGCGCATAATGCCTCGTCGTTACGACGGCAGTGACCCGCCGATTGGCCTCCTCCGGCCATGGACTCATGAGATTGCCGGTTCGCAATCCCGCTTCGACATGCCCGACACTGACCGACCGGAAGAACGCGGCAAGTGCAGCCGCCGTACTGGTTGCGGTGTCGCCCTGTACAAGAACGTAGTCCGGATTGTAGTCGGCGATGATCGGATCGATTCCAGTCATGACCGCGCTGAACACCTCGCTCAACGACTGGTTGGGTCGCATGATGTTCAGGTCGTAGTCAGCCTTCAACGAGAAGGCCGACATCACGTCGTCGAGCATCTGACGATGCTGGCCCGTTACGCAGACGCGCGTGTCAATTCCTTCTGCTTCGCCCAGCGCCAGCACAAGCGGTGCCATTTTGATCGCCTCTGGACGAGTACCAAATACGCTAAGAATACGCATGAAGCTCGACGCCGCCTGTGTTCAAAAATTTTGTCGTGTTGAATATTCTTGCCGTGTCGAAATGATGCGGCACGCTACCGGATTTTCCCGACGCGTTCATCGCCAACGTTGGCTCGGCGCATGTTAAATGAAATTTATAGCTAATTCTCGGAGTTGCCGCGGAGCGCGTTGCGCATCATCGATGCCGGCTGTTGTCAGGCGGTTCCAGATTTAACCTTTTCGGGTTAACGCGCATTGTCCGCTGACGTTCTTCCCTACTGCCGGCGAGTTCCAGATTTAACTTCTCCAGGTTAACGCGCATTCGCTGTACCGTTCGCAATCGTCGTCGGTGCATCCCGTGCTTGCATTCGCAACAGCTCGGCGAGAGTGCAATCGCGCGTGCAATGAATTCCGATGACAGACTCGCATTATCCAATTTCGGGAAAACTTGGACAAAACAAGATTAAATAGCGTATGTGGACTTGCGTAGATTGGCACCGTTCGTGGCGACGATCACTGCGCAACTCGCTCCTGGTCGGGGGATTCCGGAAGTCGTGTGGCCGGCACTTTCCGGCATTTGATAGATCGGAGGCAGCGCCTCGTGGAAGGCAAGGTTTTACTCCTCTCGCAGCGTCGGATTTCCGATCTTGTCGCATTTTGTCTCAGCTATGAGTTCGAGGACAATTTGGCGGCGATGACGCGCGCCGATCGGTTCGATGTTCAAGATCGCGCTGCATTGGAGTTCTCGCGGCGGGTCTACAAGTGGACGCGCCTTGCATCAGGATCGACCAAACTGGCAGGTGTGCTGGCACCCTCCCCGCCGCAGCTGCGGCTGCAACGCGATTACGAACTGTTCTTTCCGATCTTCAGCAATGCGTATCAACTCCACGCGCTCGCGGCGATTCCCGACTGGCGCAAGCGGTGTCGCAAGGCGGCGTGCTTCATCACTGAAGTCTGGGCAGACGAAATCCCGGAGTATCTGATCGAGCTCCTGTCCGGATTTGATCATATATTTGTCGGCCTGCATCACTGCGCATCGCAGATCGCGCGAATAGCAGGTCGACCGTGCAGCTATCTGCCGTTGGCGGTCGACGTTGAGCGGTTCGCGCCGAAACCCGAGCAGCAGCGATCGATCGCCGTGTGCAACATCGGGCGTCGTTCGGCGACGACCCACGCCGCGTTGCTGGCCGGCGCCGAGAGAGAGCGGTTCTTCTACTACTACGACACTGTGGCGGCGAGCGGTTCGAACCGAAAGGAAAGGACGTTCCGGGTCGACAATCCGGAAGAACACCGCATCATGATTGCGAATATCTTGCAGCGCAGCCGCTATTTCATTGCCAATCGCAGCCACGTCAACAACCCGGAGTTCACGGCTGGCCGAGACGAGATTTCCGCTCGCTATTATGAAGGTGCTGCAGCCGGGGCAGTGATGGTCGGAGAAGCGCCGCGCACCGAAGAGTTTGCACGGCAGTTCGACTGGCCCGATGCTGTCATTCACGTGCCCTTCGAGTCGCCGGACATTTGCCAGGTCCTCGAAGCGCTGGACGCAGACCCGGCGCGACTGCGAGCGGTTCAGAACGCAAACGTCCGGGAAGCCGCGCTGCGGCACGATTGGCTCTACCGTATACAGACGGTATTCGACATCCTCGGTATTGCTCACACCGACCAGATGAGCGCACGAGCCAACCGTCTGCGCCAGATCGCCGGATCCTTTGAGCTGCCGGCAGCCGCCTGAAATCGTCACCTCGAGTGATACGGAGCAATGCGACATTTCCGCCGGTTTATGGTTAACGCCCTGTTAAGCGGCGGCTGCTACATCCCAGCAGGTAGGCGATCCTTTTCATATGATCGCCAAGGTGTCGCGAACGTCCGCAACGGCGGACAAACGTCAAGCTGCGTATCCAGGCATGAAACGCTCCAGTCAGCTCCCCTCGGCTCAGGCGGCCATCCTCAATGCGCCGCCTTTGCCACGTCAGGCAGACAGGCTTGCTGCACCTCTGCGACGGCGTGGCGCCTGGACACAATTCGTCGAAGCCCGCCTGCGCGAGCCCGTAAATCCGGAACGAAATCCCGCCGAGCCGCCGCCAGACAGTCCGACCGACAAGCAACCGACGATCCTCGGCGACGATCCGAGCTCGCCAAGCGGTGGGCCGACGAATGAAGCCCACCAGCTCGCCGACTTGGAACACCTGCAGCCGATTGCGCTCCCGCAGGATGAGGTCAGTCGGCGGCTGAATGAGGCCGCGGAGAACATCGGCCGTCGGACAAATGTGGCTCCGCCTGATGCCGGACCAGACGACGAGTCCGCCCCCCCTGCGGCCGATCCAAACGATGTTTCAGCGGAGGAATCCGACAACCCCACGCAGCCAGCGCCATCGGACTCGCATGCCGGCTCAGCGGTAGCCACGTACACGCCTGAGGCAGATGAAGGAGAGGGATTCCGTCCGGCCGCGGACCCAGGTCCGAACTCGGTGCCGCCGGCGTCAATCCGTCCAGCAGTGCAACCGCCCGTGCACACAAGCACTGCCGAGGCGAGCGTCGCGGTGCAGGAACAGCAGATCATACTGATCGACAAGCTCATCGCGGAAGAACTTCAGAGCTCGCCGCGGGACCGACGTTCGGTCAGCAGCGAATGGAAAGTGCGCAACTTTGTATGGTTCCTCGCTCCAACAACGGTTCTGCTGGCGATTGGGACCGGAATGCTCATGCGGGGCAATGTTGCATCCCTGTTCAGCACAGCATCCCAGGTTGTCAGCCATTCGAACGCGACGCCCGTTCAGCCGCCACCGCAAGGCAGACGCAAGCTGAAACCTGCAATTGCCACCTTCGTACATCGTGCTCCGATCGAAGCAGCCGCAACGGCACCACCCGCACGTTCACTGCCGACGACATACGGGATTTTTGCGTCAAGCAACGGGCGGATGATCCGGCTCGAGCCGATGAACATCCGCCTTCCCGACAGCCGGATCGCCGTGTCGGTATTGACCACGAAGCCAGGCACCGTTGTGGTGCCGCACGGCCCGCTTTCGTTTGTCGTGTATCAGCGCGAGCTTATGACAAGCGCACCCGACAACGCACAATTGCGCATTCTCGCCCAGGTCGCACGAACACCGTCGTCACCGGCAGTCGCTATGGCCAACGATGCCTGGGCAATCCGGTCCGTTTCCGTCGACCTGACCGTAGCGCCGGTCCCTGAAAGCCGCGAGATGGTCGAGCTGCAGCCAGTGAACCCCGATCTCGTCCTCTCACCCGGCCGTTACGTGCTGGTTTTCAAAAACCAGGCCTACGACTTTGTCGTAGCCGGCAAGGTTACCGATAAGGCCCATTGCCTCGAGAGGGCGGAAACGCCGGACGGCGACAGGTTCACCGAGTGCCGCAGGCTCCCGTAATATAGGGCGGCCGGTCCTAGGGCGGCGTCGACGCGACCGCGGCCGGCGGCAACTTCGTCGCTTTCGCAGTGGCGGCACCGACGCTGAGCTGGCCGGTCCTACGCCAAAGCAGCAGCCCTGCTCCGCCGCCGATCGTACAGATCGCAAGCAACATAATTTCCCCGCGCCCCAATCCAGGAGAGATCAGCGCGTAGGGCAGCATGCCCAGACCCATCCAGAAGAGCTTTTGCCACTGGTAGGAGTCGTACCTCTTGCCAAGGTTGCGCCGCTTGAACCATAGATCTTTCGCTTCGCGCGAAAACGGAAGAACACGTCGGCACACGGCCGGCACGAGGCGAAGCGCGAGCAGCAGAGCAAGGAACATCGCCAACACGACCACGATACGATCGTCGCCGCCGGACAGCAGTCGGAACACCGGCAAAATGCAAAGGCCGAGGCCGATCCTTAGCAATGCCCCGGCGGACCAGGTGTCCAAGTTAATCAGGAAGCGCTCAAAGGACGTCATAGGCGTAATCCAAGATTAGGAGTTGACTTGCAGTCGTACGATGCCGAAATCGCGTAGCAAGGACCACGCGAGTTGCAGTGGCCGCGTGATCCTGAAGACACCAACCACGACGGTCAGGTAGGCCGTCACGCAGATCACGCTCGCGACCGGGATTCGCAGCAACCGCGGCAATTCCAGCAGAAATGCCTCCTGTATCGAGAAAGCAACCGCGACGGCGACCAGCGCAGCAATGGTCTGCGGCGCAGTCGCGCGCAGGACGTCCCCGATGCTGATCCCGACCGGCCTGCCGGCGTAGACGAGCGCAGGAACGAACAGCACGAACATGGTGACCGTGTAGGCGATCGTCACCCCGACCACGCCGAACGGCAGTCCGGCTGCAAGCGCAACCAATTGGCAGATCGCACTGAAGATGCCCCATCGCATCCATCGATCGGGACGTCCGACCGCAACATGAACCCAACCGAGAGTTCGCTCGATGCAGTCGGCAATGCCTCGAATTGCAAGGATACAGAGCAAGGGGCCCGCGGGAGACCATTTCTCTCCGAGAAGCACGATCACGATGTCATGAGCGCTCACGGCCAGAGCGGCGAAGGCAGGCCCCGAAAAGTAGCAAAGCAGTGACAGCGCGCCTTCCCAGGAGCGCTTCAGTTCGGCTGCACTGTGCTGGAGCTTGCTCAGTCCCGACACCGCGATGTTATGCAGCGGCTCACTGAGAATCGACAGCAGGTTGTTGTAGATCGTGAAGGCGTTCTGAAAATAGCCAAGCGGCCCTGCACCGAGGAAATACCCCATCGCGATTCTGTCCGCCGAACGAGCGAAGTAATCCGTCATGGTGAAGCCGGTCACTCCCAGCCCGAACCGCAGCAGTTCCTTGACCATTGGCGTGAGCCTGGGCCTGCCCGGTATCCATCGACAGGCGGTCCAGGCTCCCACGACGGTCAAAGCCGACGTTATGATCGGCTTGGCGATCAGCGCCCAGTAGCCCCAGCCCGAAAGCGCCAGTCCGACGCTTGCAGCGCTTCCAATGATGTTCGCCGATATGTCGATCATCGCGATGCGGCGAAACTGCATTGCCCGACGCATCAGCGCATAGTGCTGCGTCGACAAAGCCATCATCAGGAAGGTCACCGACAATGCCAACGCCATGCCCGCGAGCGATGGCTCGCCGAAGGCACGCGCTATCCACCGACCGGACGCAGCCAGCACGACAGCCAGCACGACGCCGATCAGCACATTCAGCCAGAACAACGTGCTGACCTCGGCTCGTGAGATGCTGCTCCGCTGGGCGGAGGCCTCGCTCATCCCGAGATCGACGAAAAGGGGCGCGAAGCCGATCAGGGCCAGCATCATGGCCACCAACCCGAAATCATGCGGTCCGAGCAGCCGCGCCAGTACGATCGTCGAGGCCAACTGAACGAAGATATTCAGTCCGCGCGCAGCAATGAACGCCACGCCGCTGTGCAGCGACCTGCGGCCAAGGCCTGAGTATGGCTTGTTGTCCGCAAAATACTGATCGGTACGTTCGTTCCGCTGCACGCGTCGTTCCCGTTCAATTCGCTGGATTCTGGCTTTGAGGTACCCGCTCAAGCCAGATTTCCCGCCAATAGGGATAGATGGCGCGCGGGCAGAAGCGGCGGCAGATCGCATAGCGCGCCTCACACACGACATCCTTCAGGATGATCGCGTCCGTCTTGAAACGGACCATCTTGCACGAACCTTCGTCGATGATCTGCTTTTGACGCCTCTCGACCTCGTACTCGCGTTCGGTGAACGGTACCATCTCCGGATCGAAATACAGGCCGCGGTTGCGGTAGTTGCAGTCCAGTGTTTCGAGGATGTCCTTGTACGGCTTGACGCGCACGACGTCGCCCGCCTGCAGATCAAGCCGGGACTGCGGGACCTTGCTCCCTTCCGGCACGCCGAAGGGCCTGATCGGATAAGGTACGCCACCTCTGAAGCGTTGGAATGTGTCGTAGATCCAGCGCATCGCGGTGCCGATGCCCAGCCCTGCTTCGGTGACCGTACGCCAGACCGAGAACGTCAATCCGGCGACGAGGTCCTGCAGCCGAACGTTACCGGAAGCGTAGTCCTCGACATACTGTCGCGGATCCCACCACTTCAGGGGCTGCGTGGCGAATTTCACCTGCGTGTTCTGGCAAACGTAGGTCGGCTCGGTTTCGCCCACCTTCGGCGGATGCTTGATCGTGCTCCACAGCGTTTCCTCGCTGCAGCCGCCAGACCCGAACGGCTTGCCCGCGCCATTCGGCGACGGCCCTTTCTCGCCCGCCGGCTTCAACCAGGCGTCCTTCCAGAATATCAGACAGGCCGCCTCGCAGCCGTCATGAGCCGCGCCGTTGCAGCGGATGTTCTCGAGATGGACCGTGTTCAGCATCTTGCGGCCGCCGATACCGAGCGCGGGATCGCAGGTCTTGTGAGCTCGCTTGCCGACGCGGAGCGTCTTGCCGCAATACTTCAGCATCTCGGGCATGAAGGGCATTTCCTCCAGGCGGCCGTTAGCATCCAGCGTCGCGAGAATCTCCTCCTTGCTTCTGACCTCCACCAGGTCACCAGCGCGAAAGATACTTGAAAATAGCGTGCTCATATCGTGCGCCTTGAGATATACCCTGCAATCAGAAATTCGCCGGCTGCGCGACGTCCGCGCAACCATCGTCAGATCAGTGTCAATTTTCGCCCGAAAAATGCCTCGGCGAAGCGTTCCGCAGCCCTGCACTCCATGCCCCGAATCCGTGCGAGGCCGCGAAAGGTGTCTGCATCGAACCACTGCTTGGATCGCTGCGTCCCGAAATGCTTGAGCAGGAGTTCAATCTTACGATCGAGCGCCGCCGCCGATACCGGCATGTAAACGTTGGGTTGACCGAAGTCGCCATCCCACTTCGGAATCTCATATTCCAGGATCTGATGATCGCGAAACGTGTTCCAGGTCAGGCGGCAGACCTGGCGATGGTCCTGATGGGCATCATCCCTGCGATGCGTCAGAATGACGTCAGGCTCGACCCGCCGCTTCAGCGATTCAAACCATTCCTTGATGGCTTCTCCCCTCTCCGGGAAAAATCCATCGGGAAACGACAGCACCTCGACATTCGCGGATGCAGCCCCGGACAAGAAGTCAGCCGCCGACGCTCTGGCCTCAGCCTCCCGTATGGCGCCACCGCTTAGAACGCACCAATGCACATCCAGCTTGATACCGCGCTCGATCAGCTCCAGCAGCGTCGCTCCCGCGCCGATTTCGATATCATCCGAATGGGCGCCAAAGCACAGGATCGACAGATGGTCTCCGGGCCTGGCAAGCTGCAATGCTCTCATTCCGGTTAAGCCGCGCTGGCTACCGACGAGTGATTCAGCCGCCACGGCGTGTCGCCGCGCTCCACCATGTCCTCCAACACTTGTCTATCGCGCAAGGTATCCATGGCGCGCCAAAAGCCGTCATAGCGATAGGCCATGAGGTGACCGCCCTCGATCAAACGGTTGAACGGTTCCTGGACGAGCTCTTCTCCCTCCTTGATGTAATCGAAGATTTCGTTACGGAAGATGAAGTAGCCGCCGTTGATCCAGATCTCGGACTCCTGACTGGAGCGAATCCGCTGCACCGACCCGTGAGCATCAAACTCGGCAAGGTGGAAGCTGATCGGTGGATGGATCGCCACGAAGCAACCGATCTTTCCGCTTTCCTTGAACTTCTGGATCATGTCAGGTAGCGGCGCGTCGGTCAGCCCGTCGCTGTAGTTCGCAAGGAACATCTCTTCGTCCTTGACGAGATGGCGGACGGCCAGCAAGCGCTGCCCGATGTTGCGCCATGTCCCCGTATCCACCAGCGAAACCCGCCAGTCCGGTTGATGTTCGCCGATCAGCTCGACCTTTTTGCCGTACTCCGAAATCACGCAGTCGCTGTTCGCAGTCGCGCGATAATTCAGGAAGTAATCCTTGATCACGTTCGCCTTGTAGCCAAGGCACAAGATGAAATCATTGTGATTGTACTGGCTGTAGTACTGCATCACATGCCAGAGGATCGGCTGATGGCCGATCGGGACCATCGGCTTCGGTATACTTTCCGAATACTCGCGGATCCGCGTACCGAGACCGCCGCAAAAAAGGACAACCTTCATGGCGCAACCTCACGCGGATCAATGATTTCGACGTTAGGAATCGGAACGATGAACTTGCAGCCCCAGTCCGCGACATGCCGCATTTGCGCAACGATTTCCCTCTTCAAATTCCAGGGAAGGATGAACAGGTAGTCGGGACGCGCCTCGTCGATGGCTTCGACCGGCAGGATCGGAATGTGCATGCCCGGCGTATAGCGGCCGTGCTTGTAGGGGTTGCGGTCCACGGTGAAGTCGAGGAAGTCGGTTCCGATGCCGCAGTAGTTGAGCAGCGTGTTACCCTTGCCGGGAGCGCCGTAGCCGCAGATCCGCGCCCCCTTGTTCTTGCTCTCAATCAAGAACGACAGCAGTTCGCGCTTGGTGCGATGAACCCGCGATGTAAACTGCTCGTACTGCCCTATGTCTTCCAGGCCGATCCGACGCTCATGGGTCAGCAGTGCGGTCACCGCGGCGGAGACGGCGTGAGTCGCATCGGCGCGGCAGAGGTAGACGCGAAGTGAGCCGCCGTGCGTTGGGATCTGCTCGACGTCGAAAACTTTCAGATCATGCCGCCGCGCGAGACGATCGATCGTTACCAACGAGAAATACGAGAAATGCTCGTGGTAGATGGTATCGAACTGATTTTCGTCGATGAGCCGCTCAAGATGCGGGAATTCGAGCGTAATCACTCCTTGCGGCGCGAGCAGGCACGCCATTCCGGCGGTGAAATCGTTTAGATCCGGAACCTGTGCCAGCACGTTATTGCCGATAATCAGATCGGCCCGCTTGCCATCCGACACCAGCTTCCGCGCGAGTTCCAGGCCGAAGAACTCGACCATTGTCGGGACGTTTTTCTGCCTTGCAACTTCGGCCACGTTGGCCGCCGGCTCGATTCCCGTGACCGGCACCCCGAGCGGCAGGAAGTGCTGCAACAGGTAGCCGTCGTTGCTCGCGATCTCGTAGACGCGGCTCTCGGCACCAAGGTTCAGCCTGGCCTTGATCATCTCACAGTAGCGCCGCGCATGTTCCACCCACGACGTCGAGTAAGACGAGAAGTAAGCATACTCGGTGAAGATATGCTCCGGTTTGACGTATTCCTGGAGTTGCACCAGGAAGCAGGACCCGCAAACCACGGTGTGCAGCGGGTAGTACGGCTCCATGGCGTCGGTCTGGTCGGCTGTGAGGAAACTTTCGCAGAGAGGCGACATTCCCAGGTCGACAAATGTCGATTTCAACGTCGCGCCGCACAGACGGCAGTTACCGTGAGAGGATTTCGACCGAATCGATTCGAATCTCGAGTGAGCGTTCATTGGGCCGTACCATGAATATAGGATTGCCGAATATGAGATTGCCGGCGCTTAAATCGGGCTCGTTAGATTGAATTTTATCGTATGAAAGCGAACAATATGAAGCGATATCGAACAACAAGGTAAACCACGCAGTTGCTGAAAATTTTAGTAAAATTGTATAGAATTGGTCGTCGACAATTGGCCTCTCGGTCGGGAGTGGATGCGTCCCATGCGCTTTGAAGCAACAGGACTTGACGGAGCGTGGCTCGTCAAACTCGAGCCTGCACACGATGAGCGCGGCTTTTTCGCGCGCACATTCTGCGAAGACGAGTTTCGCGCATACGGGCTCGTGACCAGATTTCCCCAGCACAGCATCTCGAGCTCCTCGCGCAAGGCGACATTGCGCGGAATGCACTTTCAGAATGAGCCGCACGGCGAGGTTAAGCTCGTGCGCTGCTTGAACGGATCGATTTGGGACGTCATCATCGATCTGCGTGCGAACTCGCCGACCTTTCGTCAATGGCGCGGCTTCGAGCTTTCAGCGGAGAACGGTTCGCAGCTCTACATCCCCAAGGGGTTCGCGCACGGCTTTCAAACCTTGAGCGACAACGTTCAGGTCAATTATCTGATTTCGGAGTTCTACGAGCCTTCGGCTGCTAACGGCGTCCGATACGACGACCCGATGTTCGGCATCAGCTGGCCTCTGGCCATAAGCACGATCTCCGATAAGGACCTGAACTGGCCGCGCCGGGGTGCGTGAGCGCTTACTGCACAGGCGCGAGGAGTCCGTGGCGCTCGAGCACTTTTGCTGTCTTCAGAATGACCGGGAACGGCAGGTCGGCACGCCTGGCGATATCAAGCAGAGAATGATGCCCATCGGACAGATTTAGGATCCACAGCATCGCCATGTTGGCTGCAGCGGCGTCCTTGTCACCGCCGATCGCACCATAGAGTCCGCGTCTGCCCAGTTGCGGTTCGCCTTTCGGTGACGTGTTATAGTAGCTGCGGTTGCCTTCGAGCAGGTCGATGACTTCGGAAATGATGCGGAAAGATTCCCCGAGGTGCTCCGGCCGAATGAAGCTCAGGTCGTCGGCCGAGGTGTGATACTGCGGGATGGCGCCGAAGCGGCTGCGCTGAAACAATCCCACCGGCAGGTTGAACCCCGGCGAGCAGTATTGCCGCTCATCATAACCGTAGGGCGAAAACTCCAATATCGTCGGCGCCAGTTTGGAATGCTGCAGCGTGTGTATCATTGCACGGTCGATTTCGGCATCGCCCTGCCTGCTCTTCTTGTATGTCGGACCGGCGCCGTCTCCGACCATTGATACCACGAGGCCATGCTTGATACGAGACACACGATGCTCGTTGCGGGCGAGCCAGGTGATCGCGCCAATCGTTCCCGGCGCAAAGAGAAACCGATAGCTGTATCGCGTTCGCATCTGAGAGATGCGGCTTGCGATCTCCGCGAGCAGGGCCAGGCCCGAACAGTTGTCATTGGCAAGCGAGGGATGGCAAACATGCGCCGACAGAAGCACCTCGTCGTCTGACTCTCCCTGGTGAAGATACTCACCATAGGTCAAATGCCCGTCGGCGAGGGTCGAGTCGATCACGACCTCGTAGCTATCCTCCCGCAGTTGCTCCAGCTGTCGGTGGGCCATGCAGAAAGCCCAGTTTTCCTGGTAGTAAGACGTTCGGTATGGGACCAGGTCCGGCTGATCGGGCAATGTGAAGACGTGGGACTTAAGGTCGTCCAGCGACATGGTGCGGCACACCGGCACGCTGTAGCTCATGACGTGCAGGTTGGATTCGTTGAAATCCACGACTTTCCGGCCGCGCGGGTCCTTGATGTACGCGTCCCGGATGTTCCACTCACGCGGCACGACCCAGTCGAGAACGGGTGTACCGGTCGGCACCTCGTGGACATCAAGGGAGATGTGCGCACCGATCTCCCGAAGGGTCTGCCGCACACCGTCACCGGTAATACTGCGGCAGATCGGGTAGATCCTTTCCGCAAGCGCAAACATCCTCGCGCCTGCACTTGTGACGTCGTCTGCCGCCGACACGCCGTCCTCCTGGTGTGTCAAATCGATCGGCGCGTGTATTAGTTCGCGACGAGTGCCGATTGCCCGACGCCCTGCCTCGACTTTACATGGCGGAGATCCGCATCGAGCACGCCGTCCGCCAGCAGCTTGTTGACGTGGCTGATGCGCTGATACCGGGGACCTTCGAACTCTTCGAGCGTGATGCCCGAGGCCCGGTAGGCCTTATAAAGCTGCTCCGCGCCCATCTTCGCATCCCATCGCGGCTTGAACTCCGGCAGCCGGGTTCGGATCTTTTCGAAGCTCACCCGATAGGACCGCGTGTCGGGGCCAGCGCCATCGGCGAATTCGATCTGACAGCCAGGGACAACATCGGCGACGATCTTCGCGAGATCGCGGATCTGGTAGTTGTGCGCCGTCTGGCCGACGTTGAAGGCTTCATTGAACACCGCCGCCTCGGGAGCTTCCATCGCCGCGACAAAGGCGCGGGAGATGTCCTCAATGTGAACGATGGGCCGCCAGGGCGTGCCGTCCGACTTCAAGAGGATCTTTCGCGTTGTCACCGCCCAGGCGACGAGATTGTTCAGCACGACATCGAATCGGAGCCGGGGAGATACGCCGTAAGCCGTTGCCGGTCGCAGGTAGACCGGACAAAATCCGTCACCGGCGAGGCCGGCAATATCGCGCTCCGACTGCACCTTGGATTCGCCATAGGCAGTCACCGGGTTGAGCGCTCCGGTTTCGTCGATCATCCCGTCGCCCGCCTTGCCGTAGTTGCTGCAGGAGGATGCAAACACGAACCGTCGCACACCGGCTTGCTTGGCCAGTTGCGCGAGGCGCACGCTGGCTACGTGATTGATCTGGTCGGTAAGGCCAGGTCTCAGATTGCCGAGCGGATCGTTCGACAGCGCGGCAAGATGCAGGATCGCGTCAAAAGCCTTCAGGTCCGCAAGTTCGACGTCTCGCGTGTCCTTGCAAATGGCCGGCACATCCACGATCGACCCGCCCTCTGCAAATGTGCAGCGAGAGTACAGATCGCTGTCGAGGCCAACGACTTCATGCCCGGCACGCCATAGCATCGGGGTGAGCACTGTACCGATGTAGCCGAGATGTCCGCTCACGAGAACGCGCATCTTAACGCCTCCAAATTTATTCTGTTTCTATCCCCCCTGCTTATTTCAAAATCGCTCACTGATGCACGTGTTTGTAAAACCTTAGTTAATGGCACGCTTGAAATAGCGGGAACGATCCGCTCAAGACGACGGGAAATGGTTGAGCCGTCCGCCATGATCGTTGACGTCGCCGGTTGCGGCGCCAGCCGAGAGACGCCGCAGCAGCGCTTGGGGAACTCTGCGTAGTTGCCGGTGAAGCCGGTAACGAGTGGTGGAACGGCTGACGTCGAAACGATTGGCCAATTCTCCGCCGAACGCCACAACGAATTTGTATCGCGCCTCGTTCTCAATTCCGCCATCGAAATCGAAATGAAGGCCCCGCTCGTGCGCCAGCTCGATGCCACTCCAGAGGAGCAGACTTACTGCGCCTGGATGGGCAATGCTCCTGTCCCGCGATGACAGGAAATAGTGCACGAACTTGTGGTCCCAGACAAAGAAGACCTGGGCGTGGACGTTGTTGTTCGAGTCCACCGCCGCGAGGATCCTGCATTGCTGTCGCTCGCTCGCGGCGGCATAGACAGCTTCCAATCGCGAGAGGTCGAAATACGATTTCGCGCCCTCCAGGTTAGCCTGGTAATACTTCACGAAGTATTTTGGGGACGTGACTTCGCGAATGGCAAGCCGTTCCCGCGCGCGTCGTATCACGTTCTTCGTCTTGTCGCGCAATCCCGACCAGAGCTCGTCTCGGGAGATCGTGCATTTCAGCATGAAAGTCGGATGCGCCCGCACCTCGTAGCCGCACGCGAGGAACGCGGCCACATCGCTGAACCCGGTATCGAGCGTCATCTCGACGTGATCGAAATCCGCGACCTGCTTGAGCAGGTCAGTGATGACCGCATGCGCCAACCGCATGCGTGCTTCCGTCTTGCCGGACTGCAGCGTGACTGTCGGCCCGAGAAAGCGCGTGATTTGAGGCATCTCGCATATGTTCATCCCGCCTTCAGTACGCGTGACGAACCGGAGAGAACCAACAACGCGCCCGCCACGCGAACAAGTGACTTCGCGCCAGCCACCGGGAGCCAGCGCATCCAGCCACCAATCCTCGTGAAAGACCGATTTGCGCATCAAATTCCTCTTCCGGAGACTAACCGGATAGCGAATCGGCAATCTGATTAAACCAAAACGTGCAGAAATGCCCAAGGTCCGCGCGGATCAGAAGGCCTTAGCTTCTATTGTAGTTAACGACGTCTGCAGCATTTAAATCGGGGCGCTCGCCTAGTTAGCCTCTGAGTTCGTCGTCGGTCAGGTGACGCATTGACGCAATACCGCGCCTGTTCAAAACATATTTAATCATTGCCCACGAGGCATGTGCTCACTGCGAACTTTTGCGTGCCGATCCATCCAAATTCGGCTGCACGAACGGCGTGCCGGCGTCATAGCGCGCTTTGGCCGGAAGCACATGAAGCTTCGTCTCTCCGACCGGGTCCACCCAAGGCCAATCGTATCCGCGCCCGACATCGAAGAACGGGGGGCGGCTTGCGAGGTACATGGAAGCAGGCAGGGCGCGATCCTCGCTTCCGGAATCCCAGTGCGTTTTGTTGGTGAGGTAATCAAAATTGCCATATCGAATCGTGGACATCGCAACCTTTGCGTCCGTCGGATATGGCTTCACGGCGTCCCAGCCGAGCATCCAGACGCCGGGCTTTGCATCGGTAAAGCGGGTTTCATACGACCAGCCGTCCATCTGACCGGGAACCCCGAGCACGTTTCCTATGAAAGACATCCAGTAGGAATACGCCATCAGGCCGGCGGCGCGCCGCGGCCCATTGCGGGGCTGCGACATATCATCGATGGTCCCGCCAGCCTGATTGTCGAACGCTGCCCGGACGCCGCGTAGATAGTTGCGGAAAAACGTGTGATAGATGCTGTTGCCGTGAGTGTCGTCGCTGTCGGCGTTCTGAGCGTAGTTGCCCTCGAACAAGACGTGATGGGCGCCCACCATGTGGCTGGCGTTGAGCCCGGTCTCGATCCAGGCTCCATTCGTATTGATGTAACCCATGTCCATGTAGTTATAGCCGACCACGGAGCCCGCCCCGGCGGAACGCGCCACCACCAGCTTGTTGGCCCTCACGGCAATTCCATTCTCGATCAGAACTTCCGACGATCCGGCGGAAAGACTAATGGCATATCCGCCTCCGCCGGGTTGAGCCCAGGCCGCGTCGTGCACGTAGAACTCGCGTAGTTCGACCCGGAAGGAGTTGTGAATTGCAAAGCCTTCGCCGTGCCAAACCGAATTGTCGACGTTCTTCGCCCACGAAGAAGCAGCCCAATTGAAGCGAAGATTGCCCGCGTCGCCCCCCTTGAGCGCCAGATCTTCGACGCCCGCGTGCTTCACATGCGGCTGCGCGAACCGTGACAGTTGAGCGGCGTTTGCCTTCCGATAGCTGATGTGAATTGGGGTCGTGAAGGTGATCCTGGAACCGGAGACGGTGCTGATCTCCTTGACCTCGGCAACAGGCCGATCAGGTCTCCCGAACCACGATCCAGCGCTTTGCGGCGTCGATGGAAACGCATCGGGTGCAAAGTCATCGACAAACTGAATCGCAGGTTTGTGCTTTTGCCAGACAACCCTGAAATCTTCCGACGCCCAGATCTGCCCTCGCCCCTGCGGGTCGACACGCCAATCGGCGGCCGACGCCTCGTCGAGCAGCACGATCTGTCCAGGCACAAAGCCCGCGGCGTCGTCGACCTCGACCGTTCTTTCGCCCTTTATTGCATCATTCCGAAGGTTCGCCGATCGCACGGCATTGACCGTATCGCTCGTGCTGGAGAAAAGCGACGGTCCCACCACGACCAGCGGAGACGGCCTGGCACCGACTGCGTCATTGAAAGGTTTCGCGCCATCCTGCTTTTCGAGCGTCGTCCGGCCCGGACCGGAGCCGCGCAGGGTAATTGCCTTGTTGAGCAGCAGGAAATTGCCGCCATTGATCAGAAACCGTCCCGCCGCCAGTTGCACGACCTGCCCTACCGGGCATGCGTTGATTGCGCCCTGGATTGCCGCAGCGTCATCGAGTGTGCCGCCACGAGGCGACAGCGTCGCGCAGATGGTTTTTCGAGAGGGTATCCCACCTTCAGCCATCAGGCCGGGTTGCCAGGTCGTCCCGCGATCTGAGGGCAGTATTTCCATCGAGTCGAGAGCAAATGCGGACGAATGGCTTGAGCATGCAACGAAGATCATCGTTGCAGCCAAACACCGCCAATGCCGCCGCAGGGCCGCCCGCATCGTCTCGTGACCAGGGTTGCGCCGCGTCGCGATGACCTTCCGGTTGAACATGCATCCTCTGACTTGCAGCGCCAAACCGACTGGCTTCGCGCCTGCTAGCGTGACCTCACGACGTTAACGGGAGTAGACGGCGGCCTGAACCGCGGTCCGTGGATGCGCCGCATTGCTGGGCGCCTGGCTATCGCCAAATTTGCCGCGGGACGCGCCTGCCCCCAATATCTGGCAGCTTCAACCGCGGCTATAACGAACACCACCCACAGCATTTCGAAGCCGCGCATCCATGTGCTCTCGAGACCGTTCGTAATGGCAACGTAGAGAACGATCGACAGCAGGATCCATGCCCGCGAAACATCAAAACGCGCCAGGCGACCAATGCCGTGTATCGTCGCAAGGATGAATCCGACAAGCAGGAAAAATCCCGCATAGCCTAGTTCAAGCAATGTGTCTTCATAACCATTGTGGGCGTTGGGCATCTCCTTGACCCAGCCCGGCGCTTCCACGATGCTCGGCGCGTCGGGTCCAACCAGCCAGAACGACTGATAACCCCAGCCCAGCAGCGGCTTCTTTACGATTTGCATATTTGCAAAATCCCAAATGATGGTACGGCCCGTGAAAGTCGAATCGCCGTACAGCATGTACGACACGCGATTCATGCTGATGCCGGTGACGAACGAAAAGACCATCCAGCAAATCGGTATCGATACGACAATCACCCACACCGGAACGCGGGTAGCCCTGGAAAGCTTGAGCAAGGTCCAGGCGAACGCCGGGACAAGCACCGCAAGTGCAAGCGCCGTCTTTGAATTGCTCAGCAGCAGCAGCGCGACAGACATGAGCGCGGTAACGATGCCGAGAACCCGTCGCCGTCCGGGATGAAGCAGCTCATGGAGCGCAAGCAGGAATGCAACGGCAGCGCATTCGCCTAGATAGTTCTTGCCCGAGAAATAGCCCGGGTAGCCCCATGTGGCGTACTTCACGTCGATCGGCGGCCTGCCCATGACGAACAGCATGTTCAGCACGGCAGCGATAAAAAAGCACCAGAACAAGCCGCGTAGCAGGTCGGTCGATCGAGTGGCAACGATCGCCGGGAGCGCGATCGAGGCAATGATCATGGCCTGCTGCGCAAATCTGATCCCTGAAGCCTCCGGCTTGAATGCCCAGGCAACGCTCGCCCCCGCCAGTGCAAGATAGGCAAACAGTATGATCAGGATCGGCGGAAAGCGGAGTCGCGACCGATTGCGCAGCGCAACGACGAGCGCGACTGCGGACAGGATCGGCCAAAAGATTTTGCTCTCTGGTCGAGCTTCCAAAAGACAAGCCGAGTCCGTCGGACTACAGGTCACGAGGATCAGGGGAAAAGCAATCGTGGCATAGACGCAGGCCAGCAACGGGATGATCGCGTATCCATCGATTACCCGACCGGACGAAGCCGCCAAGCCTGGTCGCTGAGAACGCAATACGGCTTCGTGCATGCTCGGTGCCCGTCAACTCCAGTCGCCAAGGCAGCAAGCTGATCGTTAATCGCCTGCCTTGCCCGACCGTGGGGCCGCGCAGCGAAACGATCAGCCTCTCAATGGCGCTGGCGCCAACACGTACTCAGACACGGCTCCGAACACCAACGATAAGTCAATCTTTCCTGAATTTTTATAGTGAACGCTTCGTTAACGCTTGTCCCCTAGCGTGGCGCACAGGGCGGGCTGTTTCGCTTGGTCGATTGATATTCCGGGAAATTGTGGATGCCGCGTAAGTACATGTTTACTCGCGCAAATTTCTTCCGAGCCTCCGCCCGGCAGTACGGCGGTCGATGCCGGACGGCGACGACCGCAAGCGGCGCGCGAGCAAGCACGAAGAAGAGACCGGCGTTTACCAAGACTCCGTTCGTTAATCTTCGTTAACCAGGGTCCAATGTCGTGCCGAGAAGTGCAGGCAAGAATAGTCAACGAACGCGGTGCCTGACCACTCGCGAAGTGGCGCCGGCGCATTCGGCTGGCAATTCCTCGCGTCTCAGTGGTGGCCGCCTATTGGGCGCTTTGGCCGTCACAGCGACAATCGCGCTCGCTGGCTGCTCGACCATGCCGACCTCGGGACCGGCAAGCTCCTATGTCCGCGCGGGGCAGACCGACCCTGAAAGCGTGCACTATGCTCTGGTACGTCTGACGACCGACACCGAGAGGGTGCTGGTGCGCAACTCTACGCGGATCGACCGCGTTTTCACGGATCGCCGCGGCCCGCCCGAGATTCGCTTTGGCATCGGCGACACGGTGAGCGTGACGTTGTTTGAATCGATGGCCGGTGGCCTGTTTACTCCGACCGAAGCCGGTACGCGTCAGGGTAATTACGTCAACTTGCCCAATCAGGCCGTGAATTACAAAGGCAACATCACGGTTCCGTACGGTGGCTCCATCCGCGCCGCGGGCCGGACACCGGACGAAGTCCAGAATGCAATCGTGAAGTCCCTGCAGGATCGTGCGATCGAACCACAGGCGGTGGTTGCGCTGGTGGATCAGAAGGCAACCTCGATCAGCGTATTGGGCGAGGTCGGACAGCCTGCGCGTTTGCCTGCAAGCGCCAGCGGCGAGCGGCTGCTCGACATCATCACGCGGGCGGGCGGCCCCAAAAATCCCGGCTTCGATACCTGGGTGACCCTCGAACGCGATGGACGGCACGGTACTGCACCGTTCGGATCGCTGCTCAGCCAACCGGCAAACAACATCTTTGTTCGTCCCCAGGATACGGTCTACGTGTACACGCAGCCGCAAACCTTCCTCGCGATGGGCGCCGCCGGGCAACAGGGGCAGTTCTCGTTCGGGGCCTGGCGCCTGTCACTGGCCGAGGCCATGGCGAAGGCGGGTGGCCTTAAGGATGATCACGCTGACCCTGGGTCGGTGTTTATCTACCGAGGAGAACCACGCGAAGTTGCCAAGCAGCTCGGCGTCGACTGCACTCGCTATAGCGGGCCCCTTGTCCCCGTTATCTATATTCTCGATTTGAGAGATCCCGGCGGGTACTTCATCGCGACAGAATTCGAGATGCGGAATAAGGATGTCATCTTCGCGTCCAACGCAACATCTGTCGAAGCGACAAAGTTCATGACTTACCTTCGGATGATCATCGGCACCGTGAGCGATCCAATCGTCGCCGGGATCGATGCCTACACGCTGAAGGGACTCGCCAACGGCAGCATCTCCGGAGCGACAACCATCGTTACGTCGTCCCGATGACATCAATTGGCTTGGCGGAATCGACTCCCGCGGCAGGTATGCTGCCGGCAACCGAATCCGCCGAGGCAACTGTCCGCGACCGGTGGCCCCGCCTTCACGGACACATTCCTGCGCTCGACGGAGTGCGGGGACTTGCCATCGTGTTGGTGATGCTACTGCACTTCGTCGGCAACACGTTGCCGACCAACGCTGTCGAGAAGATCGTCGTCGGAATCACCAACTACGGCTCCTATGGCGTCGAGTTGTTCTTCGTCCTGTCCGGCTTTCTCATCACCGGAATCCTCTATGATTCACGGGAGGAGCCGAACTTCTTTCGCAATTTCTATATACGGCGAGTGCTGCGTATTTTTCCGCTCTATTATGGCGTGCTCGCGCTCGTCTTCTTCGTCGCTCCGCTTTTGAGCCCGCTGCGTGGTCCGACCCTCGACTATCTGATAGATCGCCAGGCCTGGGCCTGGCTGTACGGAGTCAATGTCTACATCGCATGGAACGGTGACTGGTCATTCTCGTATCTGGAGCATCTCTGGTCGCTTTGCATCGAAGAACATTTCTATTTCTTCTGGCCGCTCGTCGTATATCTGGTCGCGAAGCAACCGAGAAAGTTGATTGTGGTCAGCCTCGGCCTATCGGTCGCTGCGATGCTCGCTCGCCTGGGCGGCTCCTTGGCCGGACTTAGCTGGTGGACAACCTATGTGTTGACACCGTTTCGGCTGGACGGTCTGGCACTCGGCGCCTTTCTCGCCGTGGTGGTCCGACAACAGGGCGGACTTCAGCGACTTGTGGGCGCCCTTCCATACGTTGCGACCTCTGCATTTGCCTTGCTATCCCTGACTTTCATCTGGACGCGCCTGGTGACCGACCAAGGTAACGCTTTCGTCCTTCCGGTTCGGTCTTCCATCATCACCGTGCTGTTGGCTTGTCTCCTCATCTGGGTGCTTGTTGCGCCAAGGCGTTCCTTGGTATCGCGCCTTTTCTGCAGCCGACCCTTGATGCTTCTCGGGACCTATAGCTACGGCCTATACGTCTACCATCACTTCATATCATACTACCTTGTGACTCATCGAACCGAACTGACACTCGGCGAATGGCTTGGCTCTCACAGCGCAGCCGTGGCAATACAGGCGACAGCGGGCGCGCTCGTCTCGCTGCTAATCGCTTATCTGAGCTATGAATTCGTCGAAAAGCGCTTCCTGGACCTGAAGCGGTTCTTCAACGCTCGGCGCGCCGTTGCTGCTGGCGAAGCGTTGGCGCCTTCCCATCCGTACCGCAACTGATGGCGAGCCTCGTACGGTAAAAACCCTCGAGAGCGTGAGCTGCTGAACTCCAGGCATACTTGCTTTCGGCCAAAAGCCTTGCGGAACGTCCGAGATCCGCAGCGCGATCGGCATCGCCCAGCAGGCCGCTGACACGGGCGGCAAAGCTCTCGACATCGTCCGCGATCATGATGTCACGATCCGGCACGGCCTCGATCCCCTCGGCGCCCAAGGTTGTCGAGACGATTGCCTTGCCCATCGCCATAGCCTCGACAATCTTAAGCCGTGTCCCGCCTCCCAATCGCAGAGGGACGACGACGACTGCCGCCTCGGCGAGATGCGGTCTCAAATCCGGCACGAAGCCGGTGAACTCGATTCGGGGACCTGCCAGCGCTAACAGGGCGGAGGGCGGCGAACCGCCAATGATCTTGCAACGCGCATCCGGATGGCTGGCCGCGATGCGCGGCCATATATCGTTGATGAAGTGGATGACACCGTCGACATTCGGTGCATATGACAAGAGGCCAAAGAACACGACAGTGCGTCCGTCAGGCTTCGGATCGTCGGCACGCGGGCGATAGAACTCGATATCCGCGGCATTTGGAATGACAGTAGTCCTGGCTTCCGGCATTTCTTCAAGCAGCCGACGTTCGTCAGTCGCGCTGCACAGATAGACGCCATCCGCGTCACGATAGGTCCCGAGCTCCTCCTTCCGAAGCTTGCGCCAATTGACCTCGGAATAAAGGCGACGAAACAGACTGTCGCCGCTTTGGGCGTACTGGCGGGCAAGGTCGTAGTCGATATTGTGAGAATCCACGACCAATACCGGAAGCTTCTCTCCTGCCGGCGCCTTGCGCAGCTCGTAGTGTCCAAGGAACGTGAACTCGAGATTAACCACGTCGAAGCGCGTCGACCCCAGCAAGTCGTCCAGCGTCTGACGCACTACGTCTGCCGTGATTCGCAAACGCTCGAAGCTGAGGGGCGATACCAGGGAGCGCAGTTGAAGCAGGCGCTTCGGCATCCCATCGCGACCGAACGGGTTACGCACGAGCACCACCTTGCGGCAGTAGGCCTGCATGGCAGTTCGGCATTCCTCGATGTCGTGCTCGTCATCCACGAGCATGACTGACGTCAGGTCGTGACGTTGAGCCAATTCCGTCATCAAACCGTGCATGCGTGCCTGCGCGCCGATCCGCGGCGGGCTCGCAGGCATCTGTGACACGAAGAGAACATTTAGGCGGTCTGAGTGCATCGATCCAAACCTGCCTGCCACATCGGCAGGTACTGAGATGCTCGCTGGGGCCCACATTCACACAGCTCGGCTTACTCAATGCTTAAGCCGGAGCTTTGCGTTAATAGTTGCCGCGTTCCTCTTAACGAAACAATGATAGAAAGGCGGCGTATCCATTTATCCGCTTGGATTTTCGACGTAGAAGCATTGCCGAAGCAGTCTTGGTAGGTTCTCCGCAACGTTACCTCGTGCGGGCCAGCTCAAGCTCAAGCCGCGAAGGCGACGATTGAATGTGCGGTATCTCCGGTATCATCGGCCGGCTTGACGAAAACAACCGGGCCGCGCTCGCTCGGATGAGCAAGGCCATGATCCATCGCGGGCCGGACGGCCATGGCTCGTGGGCTTCAACGCCGGATGCCCGCGGCTGGGGTGTCATGCTTGATCACCGCCGTCTCTCGATCCTTGATCTGTCGTCCGCCGGCGCTCAACCGATGGTGGACGATACAACCGGGCACGTGATTTCGTTCAACGGCGAAATCTACAACTATGTCGCCCTGCGCAAACGCCTCGAGAGCGAAGGACAATCTTTTCGGTCTAGCGGCGACACCGCCGTCATGCTGCGGGCACTCGGGCTGCATGGCCTGGAGGCAGTCGGATGGCTGCGCGGCATGTTCGCATTCGCAAGCTGGGATCCGCAACAGCGACGACTTCTGCTCGCGCGCGACCAGCTCGGCATCAAGCCGCTCTATATCGCACAGTCCAGTAATCCGAACACGACGTGGTCGCTGATCTTTGCATCCGAACTACGTGCATTGCTGGCCTCAGGCTTGCTCGGAACGCCGCGCCTTGATCCGCAGGCGGTTGCGAGCAATGTATGGAACGGGTTTGTTGTCGGCCCTTGCACCACGGTCCAGGGTGTTGAACTTCTTGCGCCGGGTCACTACGCCGAGTTTGACGGGGCAGGCCGTAAAATAAGCGAGCACGATTTCTGGCGCATTCCCGGAGAGTCGCCAAAGCCGACAATGGACGAAGCGACGCTTGCCTCGATCCTCGACGAAGGGATGAGGCTTCACCTCGCCAGTGATGTGCCGCTCGCGGTTTTCCTGTCGGGCGGCATCGATTCCTCCGCGATGGCGAATCTCGCGCAACTGACCGCTGACGCCCCGGTTCATACTTTCACGCTCGCGTTCGAGGACCAGCAGTTCAACGAAGCGCCGTTCGCAAGGCAGACCGCTGCGGCAATCGGCACTCAGCATCATGAGGTAGTGTTGTCCGAGCAGCGGTTCGTCGACAGTCTGGACGACGCCCTCGATAGTCTCGACCAGCCAACCTTCGATGGACTGAACGCCTATTTCATCTCCCGGGCTATTCGCGAAGCAGGCTTTACCGTCGCGCTGTCGGGAACCGGGGGCGACGAGCTGTTCGGCGGGTATCCGACGTATCGCGATCTTCCGATCTTGCAGCAGTGGTGTCATCGGGGCCGCGCCTTTCCAAGAAAATGGCAAGCCAAGGCTGCAGCCTTGCTGACATGGCCCTTGCGACGATCCTCGCATCCCGTAGCGCCTCAAACGCGCTGGGCGAAGCTTCCGGATATGGTCGATCGTAGCGAGGATCTGCTGGCGTTATACCAGATGGCCTACGCACTCTTCCTGCCTGGATTTCAGGGTGAATTGCTTGCACCGGATTTCGCGAGCGCGCTCGTGGACGGCCTTCCCGACGCGATGCGCCGGCGGCTGATGGCCGAAACGGCAGGCCGTACCCCTGTTTCCGCTATTAGCGTGATGGAACAACGTCTCTTTTTGGGTGAACGCCTCCTGCGCGATAATGATGCAGCAAGCATGGCCAGTTCGCTCGAGCAGCGCGTTCCGCTGGTCGACCACGTATTGTTTGAAAGCGTCGACGCCCTGTCGGACCAAGCGCGATATCAGCCCTTGGGGCGCAAAGATATGCTTCGGCGGATCGGATTGCGCGGTCTCGATCCTGCGCTCTTCGAGCGCCCAAAGACCGGCTTCGTCATGCCCTTTGACCGGTGGATTCGCCGCGGATTGAAGGACGCCATGGATCGGACCATGCGCGATCCGCAGGCGATCGCGCCTACGGGCCTAAATCCCGCCGCGGTCGAGCGACTTTGGCGAGCCTTTCTCGACGGAGCGCCCGGCATGTACTGGTCGCGGGTCTGGTCCATCTACACGTTTGTCCGTTGGTGCCATCGCAACGGCGTTTACGCATGATCAGCGAGTGCCTTCACCGGCTTTCCCGCCGTTCGCTCTGACCATTCGTCCAATCGATAACGTCGAACTCGAGCCCTCGCTTCAGCATCTCCGCCTCAAGATCGGTGGCATGCCGCTTCCATTCGGCCGTCGACCGGACTCGGAATTTGGGATCTTTGCCGCTTGCCTCGAATTCATCGTCGGCCTCGAGCGCGCCGCGGATAGCTTCATATATCATCCTCAGACTGGGATCGGTGATGGCGCCGCAGGCCATTGGTTTCAGTGTCTCGATCTCGTCGAAGTTTTTGCTCATGACTATGGTCGATCCTCATCCACGCGCGCTAGCGCGCCTTCGATGACCTCGATCTCCTCGCGAAGGATATCGCTCACAATCGACGGCTTGAACCCTGGAATGGTGTGCATCTGAACATCATCCAGCAATTGCTGACGATGGTGCCTCAGCTTTTCCAAGGCTTGGCGATCCTTCAATGAAACGTAGCCGGCAACGATCTGCTCGATGGCTTTCATCGGAAATGCGCTCTACAATAAGAATAACGTACTGCAATCTCTCGAATAAACTGGCCAAATCGCTTCCTGACAAGACCCCCGCCTTTGTGCTCGTGCGGTAGCGTTAACGCTCAGCCCGTAAAAACCCGGACCCTCCACGAAATGATTTCGCCGCCGTTTGTCGGGATCCGGCAAAGCGAAGACGTCAGTTCGATCGTCGTTGCCGAGTCACTTCCACGCAACGCGACGGGGAAGGTGCAGAAGAGCCTGTTGTGCGACCGCTTCGCCGATATCTCCTCGGCGGAAGTTCAGCAGCGAATCTGAAACGGACTCCTGCGACCCGCGACATGATGCCCGTCGCGCGGTACTGCGGATCCTCGAAGATAGCAGCGATGCTGTGGGCGGCGTTCCGTTCACCGGCCGCGAGCGACGTGCGTGACGCCAGTCAGGAGTGGCGCATAACGACACCCGTCGGCGTGGCAAAGCCCTGGAGTGTCTTGATCCGCTTCTCGAGCCACCAGCCGAACTCCGGCGACCAATCTTCGAAACGGCTGTTGATGCCGAGATCGTGCGCCCAGTGGTGGGCGATGTTGGGATTGAACTGCGACTGCCGCCCGACGGCAATGAGGTCGGCCTGGCCTTTTTGAAGGATGGCCTCGGCCTGCTGCGCCTCGAGAATGATGCCGACGGCCATGGTGGTGATATCCACCTCCTTGCGCACGCGCTCGGCGAAGGGAACCTGGAAGCCAAGGCTGCGCGGCACTTGCGCTGCCGTAGCCGCGCCGGAGATTCCGCCGGAGGAACAGTCGACGACGTCGACGCCGCGCGCCTTCAGCTCGTGCGCGAAGGCGACCGTATCATCCATGTTCCAGCCCTCGACGGTGCCGTCGACGGACGAGACGCGCACGAACAGCGGCATGTCCGCCGGCATTTCGCGGCGCACCGCCTCGACGATCTCGAGCGGCAGACGCATGCGGCCAGCGCGGTCGCCGCCGTACTCGTCATTGCGTGTGTTGGAGACCGGCGACAGGAACGAGGCCAGCAGATAGCCGTGCGCGGTGTGGATCTCGATGGTGTCGAACCCGGCGGCAACCGCTCGCCTTGCAGCGGCTGCCCAGGTACCGACCATGGCCTTGCACTCGGCAGTGGTCAATTGCCGTGGCGTCAGCCAGCCCTTGGCGACCGGCTCGGCGGTCGGGCCGACCGGCTGCCAGATCCTGGCGCCGGCTTTCAGATTCTCCTCGGTCAGCGGCCCCATGCCCTGCATGGCGGACTGTGCCGACGACTTGCGGCCGCCATGGCCGATCTGGATGCCGATCGCCGTCCCCTGACGCTTCATGAAGGCGACCAGCGGCTTGAAGCTCTCGGCCTGCTCGTCAGTCCAGATGCCGAGATCGTTTTCGTTGGTGAGCCCGACTTCCTCCACCGCCGTCACTTCGACGAAGACGAGCCCGAATCCACCGAGCGCATAGCGACCAAGATGAACGAGATGAAACGCTCCGCAGGTATTTCCCGGTTCGCAGCTGTAATGGACCATCGGCGGCACGACGAGACGGTTCTTCAGCGTAAGGCCTCGAATCGTGAGTGGCTGGAACAGCATCGGCCGCTCGTCTTCTTTGCCGTTGATCATTTCACCACTCATGGAACTGTCTCCTTGCATGCTATGGCCGTCCGGTCGTGCCATGGACGGCAAGTCTTCAGGTACGTCTTGGGGGCCCCAGCGACGCGCGCGGGATGAACTCGTTGGGCACGAGCACGCGCCGCGGCTCGCGCGGACCGTCGTTTCGGATGCGATCGAGCAGCATGCCGGCCGCAATCCGGCCGACCTCCGCCTGATCCCAGCCGATGATGGCGACCGCCGGCGAGACGAGCTCGGCGAGTTCGGAATGGCCCGACGCGATCAGCGACACGTCCTCCGGTATCCGCAGGCCTCGCCCGCGCACCGCGCGCAGCACGCCAGACAGCATGTCGATGCCGCCGGAAATGATCGCGGTCGGAGGGTTGCGCTGGCCGAGCAATGCCGAGGTGATACGAAATCCCGCGCCGGGCAGGAAGCTCCCCGCGTGAACGAGCGAAGGATCAGGCTCGAGATTTCGCGCGGCAAAAGCCTCCTGATAGCCGCGAACGCGTTCGCGCGCCGGATAGAGCCCGGCGTCGCCGGTGATCAGCGCCACGCGCCGATGACCGAGATCCAGCAAATGACTGACCGCGACGCGCATCCCTTCAGCGTGATCGGCCATAACGGCATCAGTCCAATCCGGCTGATCACGATCGATCAGCACGATCGGAATATCGAGATCGCGCAGGAAGGCCTCGAACTCACCGGCGACCGGCGTGTACGGCCCCATCATCACGCCGTCGGCCTGCCGCCGCGACAGCCGGCTGAGCAGCTCCCGCTCACGCTCCTTGCGGCCTTCCGAGTTGGAGATGAGCAGCGAGAAGCCGACCTCGTCCAGCACGTCGTGCGCGGCTTTGACGAAACCCGCGAGTTGCGGAATGTTGATCTCACGCAAGATGCAGCCGATCGTGTGGGTCGACCGGATGCGCATGCTCTGCGCCACCGCGTTCGGCGTATAGCCCAGATCGTCGATTGCGCGCTGGACCTTCCGGCGGATGTCGGGATGGACGGTGGCATTGGCATTGAGCACCCGCGACACCGTGCCGGTCGAAACGCCCGCTGCGGTCGCCACGTCGCGGATCGTCAATTTGCTTCCGCGACCTGCCGTTTGCTGTTCTGCCATCACCATCACCGGGGCTGAGACCTCAATCCCCTGCACAATACGCGGAAGCCAATTCGGCCGCAGGTGCTATCAGCCGGCCGAAGGCAAATGATTTGTGCATTTCTCCACCGTGATCCAAACGGCCTGGCCTCCCGTCCTTGTTCCGGAACGATCAGATGGCGTCGGCTTCGACGATATTGCGGCTCATACTTCGAACGCCCACTGCTCCGCCACCAGGCTGTATCGGCCTGCCTCGCGCCGCATATGTCCGAACCCGGGGAAATGCAGATGCATGCCGCCGACCAGCATGTCGTCAGTGACCACCATGTCGAACATCATCTGACGAGCGGCCGCGGCGGCCTCGGGGTCGGTGTCGAATTCCATCGTCACTTCCGGACGTGCAACCTGGATCTCCGGCACATGGACCGTGTCCCCCCAAACCACCATTGATTCGCCGCCGCACGATACGACATAGGCGGCGTGGCCGGGGGTATGACCGTGGATCGGGATCGCCGTGACGCCCGGGAGCACCTCGCCCTTCCGGAAAGTCTTGACGCGATCGGCAGCCATATAGGGCTTCAGCTGGGTGCGGCCGGCCTCGAAATAGCGGCGCCGGGGCCGCTCGGCCGCCTTGGCCATCGCCTCATCGTTGAACCAGTGATTGATCTCGTTCTCATGGACGATGACTTCCGCATTGGGAAACAGCCGCGTTCCGGTTGCGGCATCTGTCAGCCCGTTGGAATGGTCGGGATGAACATGGGTCAGCAGCACCGCGTCGACCGAGGCCGGATCGATGCCGGCGGCAGCGAGATTTGCCGGCAGGCGGCCGCAGGTCGGCCCCATCAGATCCGCTGATCCGCAGTCGATCAGGTAGGTCCGGTTGTCCATGCGCACGGCAAAGGCGTTGACCGAGATGCGCGGCGGCGAGGTGCGATGATCGCGCGCCAGAATGGCTTTGGTTTCCTCCTCGGGGATATTGCGAAAGATCGTGTATCCCATGTCGACGTAACCATCGCTGAGGCCTGTGACCAGCGCATCGCCAAGCTTGCGGTGATAGACTCCTGCGACTTGCGTTGAGGGTGAAGTGCTCATTGTGCGTCCCCTTGCCAAAATCTTGCAACGATCGCTGCATCGTCGCGCCTGTGGTGCCAGCTCCGGCCCACGCCAAGTTGTGCCTTCGACCAGAGCCTGATCTGCATCAGCGCGTAGGCCCAGGTGACGGCAAACACGTCCATCACGGGAGCGCCGGCGATGCGATGGACGCCGTGACGAACAAGGAGTTCCGCCAGCACACCTTCCGCCGGAATGATGACGTCAGCGCCGCGCGCCACCAGGCGCTCGGCCGCGGCCGTGAAATTTGCGATGACCGGAGCCGGGTCGGCGTAAGCACGCGCCAGCTGCGGCTCGTCGAGCGGCGGATCCATCGCCGCGACCTCCAGCACACGCGCGGCGAGCTTGTGCTTGTCGACCGCAACCTTGGTCATCCACTGCACCGCCGGCGCATTGGAGATCAATGCCACATAGCTGCCGAGCGAGCAGCCGACCAGCAGGCCGCTCTCGGTCAGCGAGGCGACGGGAATATCCACCGCGGAGCGGATCTCGCGCAGAAACGGTTCGCTGAACGAACCGATCACGAAGGCATCATAACCCTGCCGCTCGGCCGCGATCGCATTGTCGATCACCCGGCTGAGAATGCGGTGATAGGCGAATGCATTGCCGAGCACCGCAGTGGCCGAAGCGCCGGCGTATGATCCGGACGGAAGCCCGTGGACGACGACCTCGGCGTCGTCGCCAAGAATTTCCGCCGCATGGGCCTCGAGCGCGCGCTTGTAGACTTCGAGATGATCGAGCTCGTTGACCGACTGGTGCCAGATGCGCGGCGTCGATCCCTTCCCAGCCATTGCCGCGCTCATGCGTCGCTCCGGTCGTTGGTCAGGCGCAGCGAACGGATCGACCTGAGGTCCTCGATATTCCAGAGCTGCTCGAACAGGGCGTCGGCCTCGCCTTGCTTGAACACCCGGGTCGCGCAGTCCATGAACTTATCCTGCAGTTCGTCGCGCGAAAGCGGGCGCTGCCAGCTGCCCTTGGCATGAACCACCGGCGCGTGCTCAAGCACTTCGCCCGATGTCAACACGACGCTGACGCAGTCGGCCGGCGCGAACGGCTGATCTCCCGGCATGATTTCATCGGTTGTCGTACAGTGGACCTTGGCGAAGGTAGCGCCGACGTCGGGCCGCGAGACGAACTCGTCGGTGAGCTCGGACAGCCCGACGCGGCCGGCGATCAGCGCGGCGGTCATCGCGAATTCCATGCTGAACTTGGCCTCGAGACCGGTCTGCGGATTGGTGTTGCGCAACATCAGCCTTTGGGTGACGCCGGTGTGGACCCGAATTTCCTTCACGTCGTCGGGTTTGAGCTTGTGCGCATTCACCAGGCCAATCATCGCGTCGATCGAACGATGGGTCGCATAGCAGGTCGGATAGCGCTTTACATTGATGCCGAGATCGGCAAGCCGCCAGTTGCGGCCGATATCGATCGTGCCGTTTTCGATATCCGGCGTGCCCGAGGGCGAATGGGCGCGCAGGAAGCCGGTTTGGTGCTCGAGCACGTCCAGCGATGCGGTAAATCCCTGATCGGCGAGACGCGCGGCAAGCACGCCAGATTGGGCGGTGCGACCGGCATGCAGCGATTTGGTCATGGTGCCGAAATTGGCGACCAGTCCGGAGGCGAGCGAAGCGGCGATCGCGATGGCATGCGCGGTCTTCGTGGAGTCGAGATTGCGCAGCCGCGCACAGGCGGCCGCGGTGGCAAGCGCACCCATCACGGCCGTCGGATGAAAGCCGCGCTCATGGAGGTGACCGGGCTCCAGCGCAATGACCTGCGCCCAAACTTCGTAGCCCGCGGCATAGGCGGCAAGCGCGTCGGCGCCGCCGGAGTCGAGCGACCAGCCTTCGGCCAGGATGGCCGGCACCAGCACGGTGCTCGGATGTCCGGCCAGCGCCACGTCGTCATAGTCGAGCACATGCGCCGCGACACCGTTGACGAGCGCGGCATCCGGCGCCGCGAGATTGCGACCCGACGGAACCTCGGGCGCGCCGTCGTTCTGGGTGGACGCGGCCACCATCGCCGACACGATCCGCACCGGCTGCTCGGCGGCGCCAGCGATCATGACGCCGACGCAGTCGATGATGCCGGTCCGCGCCGCCTCGCGGCAGCGGCCGGACAGATCGGACAGCTTGAGGCCGGCTACAAAATTCGCCGTCTGACGCGTGATATCCAGCATGGGTCGTCTCCTCAGTAGGAACGCGGAAGACCGAGCACGTGCTGCGCCACAAAGGCCAGCACCATGTTGGTCGAGATTGGGGCTGTCTGGTAAAGACGGACCTCACGCCATTTGCGCTCGACGTCGTATTCCTGCGCAAAGGCGAAGCCGCCATGGGTCTGGAATGTCGTATCGGCCGCCTTCCAGGTGGCCTCCGACGCCAGCAGCTTGGCGATGTTGGCGTCTGCTCCGCAGGGCTGCCCAGCCTGGAACAGCGCGGCGGCACGGCGGCACATCATGTCGGCGGCTTCGAGTTCGGCGTAGGCACGCGCCAGTGGAAACTGGATGCCCTGATTCTGGCCGATCGATCGTCCGAAGACGCGCCGCTCATTGGCATAGGCGACACCCTTGCCGAGAAGCCAGCGCCCGTCGCCCACACATTCGGAGGCGACCAGGATCCGCTCGGCGTTCATGCCGTCGAGGATGTAGCGAAAGCCCTTGCCTTCCTCCCCGATGAGATTGGCGGCGGGCACTTTCAGGTTCTCGATGAACACCTCTGTCGTGTTGTGATTGACCATCGCCTTGATCGGACGGATTTCGACGCCGTTGCCCTTGGCCTCACGCAAGTCGACGAGGAACACCGAAAGTCCGTCGGTGCGCCGCTTCACCTGATCGACCGGACTGGTGCGCGCCAGCAGCAGCATCAGGTCGGAGTGCAGCGCCCGCGACGTCCAGACCTTCTGGCCGTTGACGACATAGACATCCCCCTGACGCTCGGCGCGAGTCTTGAGCTGGGTGGTATCGGAGCCGGTATTGGGCTCGGTCACGCCAAAGGCCTGCAGCCGCAGCCGGCCCGCCGCGATCTCCGGCAGGTAGGTCCGCTTCTGGGTCTCGTTGCCGTGACGGAGCAATGTACCCATGATGTACATCTGGGCATGCGCGGGACTGGCGCTGCAGCCGTTCGCATTGATCTCTTCGAGGATCACCGCGGCCGCACGCAGCGGCAGGCCCGAACCGCCATACTCCTCCGGGATCAGCGCGCCGAGGAATCCCGCTTCCGTCAACGCCGCGACGAATTCGGTCGGATAGGCGCTTTGATCGTCGAGCTTGCGCCAGTATTCGCCCGGAAAGCCCTTGCAGATCTGCCGCACCGTGTTGCGCAGGTCGGAGAAATCCTCGCCCAACGCGACGGTGACCTCCATGTCGGCGGGTTGGGCGGCGTCGTGATAGTTCATGTCATATCCTTTCAGGCGGCGGCGCTGGCCGACACGCGGAACGTTTTGGGCAGGCCGGCGCGGGCGATCGCGCCGGAGAACCGTTCGCCGGGCAGCCAGCTCTCGACCTCGCGTCGCAAGGCAACCAGCCGCTCGACATCGGCGCCGGTATCGAAACCAAGTTGTTCGAGCAGGAAAACGGTATCCTCGGTGTCGATGTTGCCGGTGGCGCCGGGTGCGAACGGACAGCCGCCGAGTCCGGCGAGGGATGCATCGAACGCGCGTACACCCGCATCCAGTGCCGCCGTCACATTGGCGAGACCGAGACCGCGCGTGTCGTGGAAGTGGCAGGCGACCGGCAGTGGACGCACCGCTGCGATCACTGCGCCCATCAGGCGGCGGACCTGACCCGGATCGCCATAGCCGACCGTGTCGGCGACGATGATCTCGTCGGCGCCCATCCCGGCGAGCCGCACCGCGATCTCGACCACTCGTGCCTCCGATACCGCCCCCGAGATCGTGCAGCCGAACGCGGTCGCGATGCCCGCACCAAGTCCGATTCGTGCTCCGGGGCGCTGATCGCGCGCCGCAGCGATGCGCGCGAAGTCCTGCAACGACTCCTCGGTGCTGCGGCGAACATTGGCCTGATTGTGCTCCTCGCTCGCCGAAAGCACGTAGTTGACGATTGGCACACCGAGCGCGAAGGCGCGCTCGGCCCCCTTCAGATTCGGAACCAGAACCGACGGCCGCAAGCCCGGCATTGTCAGTGCCCCGCGGGCCACCTCCTCCGCGTCGGCAAATTGCGGGATCACCTTGGCCGGCACGAATGAGGTCACCTCGATCTCGCGGATTCCGGCCTCCACCGCGCCACGGCACCAGGACAGCTTGCGCGCGCTCGGCAAGATGGTCTTGACCATCTGAATGCCGTCGCGGGGTCCGACCTCGCGAACATGAGCTTTCTCACGCACTTCGCGCCTCCTCCTACTTGCCTTGAAAGTTGGGTTTGCGGCGCTCGTTGAACGCCAGCACGCCTTCGCGTCGGTCCGCCGTCGGGACCAGACGGTTGTAGGCTTCGATCTCGAAGGCGAGGCCATCGGCGAGCGACATCTGCAAACCGCGATGGATCGCCTGCTTGGCCTGGCGCACCGAGATCGGGCCATTGGCAGCGATGCGATGGGCGATGGCGAAGGTCGCCTCCAGCAATTCCCCTGGCCGCAGCACCCGATTGACCAGCCCCCACTGCTCGGCCTCGGCGGCCGAGAACGGCTGCCCGGACAGGATCAATTCCTTGGCGCGGCGCTCGCCGACGGCGCGCGGCAGATTCTGCGTGCCGCCGCCACCTGGCATGATGCCGAGCGTCACTTCGGTCAGCGCGAAGCGTGCATTGGTCGAGGCGTAGACGAAGTCGAGCGCCGCCGCGATCTCGCAGCCGCCGCCATAGGCCGCACCATTGATCGCGCCGATCACGGGAATCGGACAGCCCAGCAGAGCGCGCAGCATGCGCTCGAAGACCAGATGCTGCGCCTGCCAGGCCTCGTCCGTCATGCCGTTGCGCTGCTTCAGATCGCCCCCGGCGCAGAACGCCTTGTCGCCGTGTCCGGTCAGGATCACCGCGCGCAACCCCTCGATGTCGGTCGAGAAGCCCTCGAACAGTTCCACCAGATCGAGGCCCATCTGGGTGTTCATCGCATTCGACGCTTCCGGCCGGTGCAACGTGACCAGCAGGATATCGCCATCACGCCGTTCGACCTTGATGGTCTGGAAATCAGTTCGCATTGATGGCTCCCTTGCTCGCAGGCTTTCGAAGAATGGCATTGTGCTGGCCGAGCGCCGGCGCAGCGGTGCGTGCGCGCGGTCGCGTACCGTCGAAGGCAAGCGGAACGCCGACAAGATCGATATCGTCGCCGGCACATCGCACCATCATGTCGAGCGCGCGGGTTTGCGGATGCTCCGCAACCTGATCGGTGGTCAGCAGCGGTGCATTGGGAACCCCGGCCCCGTCGAGAATGCCGCCAAGCGCATCGGCCGTATACTTACGCACCGCGGCCGCGATTTGCGGGATCAGTCGTTCGCGGTTGACGACCCTTGCCGCGTTGGTCGCGAAGTCAGGATCATGCGCAAGCGCTTCGAGATTCAACGCCACGCACAGCTTGCGGAACAGATTGTCGTTGCCGGCGGCAATCATCAGCCATCCGTCGGACGCCTCAAATGCCTGATAGGGCGCGATTTCCGCGGTGCCCGATCCATAGGGCTTGCGCACCTCACCTGACGCCGCATAGCCGGCCAGCGGAACGGTCATCCACGCGAGCCCGGTCTCGTAAAGCGAGGTCGCAATGCTGCGACCCTGACCGCCCTTGTTGCGCGCCACCAACGCAGCGAGCATGCCGATCACTGCCCACATGCCGGACCCCATGTCGACCAGCGAGACGCCGACACGCACCGGCGGCCGTCCGCCCTCGCCGGTGACGCTCATGATGCCGGTGCTGGCCTGGGCGAGCGGATCGTAGCCGGGCTTGCTGGCGAGCGGCCCCTTGGCGCCGAACGCGCCGATGTCGCACCAGATCAGCGATGGCTTCGCGGCGCTAAGCGCATCCGCGGTGAGACCAAACTTGTCCAGAATGCCGGGCCGCAGATTCTGGATGACGGCATCCGCCTCGTTCAGGATCAGCGACTTCAGCCTCTCGCAATCCTCCGCTGCACCGAAATCGACGGTGATGCCTTCCTTGCCGCGATTGAGACTATGGAACACACTTGCCGTCCCGTTCCAGAACGGCGGCCCCCAGCCACGCGCATAATCGCCACTCTTGGGATTTTCGACCTTGACCACGCGAGCGCCGAGATCGGCCAGAATCAGTCCGGCATAGGGGGCGGCCACGCTGTGTCCGAGTTCAACCACGGTGATACCAGCGAGCGGCTTGTCAACGTCCATCAAATCCTCCCGGCCGCCGCAAGGGCCGCCGCCGTTCCTGTTGTCATCAATCGGTTCATCACGTCGAGCGGCGTCGCTTTCACGACTTGTCCTGCGCATTGTCGGCAACCAGCACCGCGCCGTTGACGAAGCTCGCGCGGTCGGACAGCGCGAAGACAATCAAATTGGCGAGTTCCTCCGGCGTGCCCCAGCGCGTGTTGCGCATCGAATTATTTTCCGACCAGCGCTTGCGTTCGGCTTCCGCCTCCTCTTCGCCCAGATTGCGCTTGGCGAGTTCGCGCTCCCATTTTGCAAAACGTTCCGGAGTATTGACGAACCCAGGAACGACGCAGTTGACGCGAATGTTGTGCGGCCCGAATTCGTTGGCGAGAATCTTGGAGAAGCGGATTTCGGCCGACTTGGCCGGACCGGTGCAGGACGACAGGAACGGCGGCATCGTCACCATGATCCCGGTTTCGCCCGACACGTTGACGATGCTGCCGCCGTTCTGCTCGATCATGATCGGGATGATGCGCTGACAGATACGGAACTGAGCGAAGAAATTGATCGCCATGCCGTATTGCAATTCCTCGTCGGTGACTTCGAGGAACGGCTTGTAGGTGCCGGTGCCGGCATTGTTGACCAGGATGTCGATACGGCCGAGACGGTCGCGGGCGACCGCCGGCAGCCGCTCGATCTGCTTCAGATCCGTCACATCAAGCGACAGCGTTTCGACCTTGACGCCGGTGCTCCGCTCGACGTCAGAACGACATTCGGCCAGCGCGTCCTCGCGGCGCGCGCAGACCAGAACCTTGACACCCTCCTCCGCCAGCAAGCGTACGGTCTCGAGACCAATGCCCTTGCTGCCGCCGGTGACGATCGCAGTCTTGCCTTCAAGTCCAAGTTTCATCTGATCGCATCCCTCTGAGATCGGGTCAGGCGGTCGAGCAGCCTGCGCACAGGCATCGATCCGCCGCTACGTGCCGAAGCGAAAACCTCGGCCGCAAGGCTGGCGCCTTCGCCGGCCGGAATTCCGGTTCCGGCCAGGCGGCTCTCAAAAACCTCAGTGGCACGGGCTTCGTCCTGGAACACCAGAACCTTGGGCGCCTCGCGCGCGGTCCGGCGAAGACGCGCACCATTTTCCATCTCCAGTTCGACGGTCGCGTCGAGATGGGTACCGATCGCGTCCGGCTCGACGATCATCTTGTCGACGAGTGCCATGATCTCCCGGTCCTGGCGGTGCTCGACGCCCATCTCGTAGTCGAGGCGGCCGTAGCGCAGCATGGCGGCGACCGCAAAGGCGGTGCTGGCCTGGGTCTGCACCGTCCGCGTGAACGGTCCCTTGAAGGACGTTCCCGGATACTGCGTATAGGGCTCCCAGATCGTCACGGTGATCAGCTTTACCTGCGGCAGATCGATGCCGTCGCGGTGAAGCACATGCGCCGCCAGCACCGCCGACATATTGTCGCCCAGGGTTGCGAACGGCTTTGCCATGATGCCGATCATCGTCGCGACATCGGGGCCTCGCTGCCATTGTTCTGGCGTGCGATCGAGGCCGGCAAGCGAGCGCAACAACCCCTTCGGTCCTTCCAGCGCATCAGGCGCCCCCTGGACGCCGCGCGCCGCAAGCTCCGCGGCCACCAGCCCGCCCTGGGCGGCGCGCCCGTTCTGTACGCGCCATTCATCGGAGCCGCAGCGCACCGGCTCCAGCGTGCCGCCGGTCGTACAGGCCGCGATTGCAACCGCGCTGGTGGACCTCGATGGATCGAGCCCAAGTGCGGCTGCGGCCGCCGCCGCGGCACCGATCGTGCCGAAGGTCGGGCTGGTCCGTACGCCCCTGCGGATCAGGCCGCGGGCAACGACTTCACCCGCACCAAGCCATTTGAGCGCGGAATAGCCGACCGTAAGAGCGGTCAATACGGTGCGCAGCGGCGCATCCAGCGTTTCGCCAAGCGACACCGCGACCGGCGCAATCAGGGATCCCGGGTGCGTCCATGAATCGTGGTCGGTATCGTCCTGAAAATGGGCATGAACGGCAATGCCATTGGCGAGAACCGCCTCGGACAGCGCGGCATGTTTGCCGCTCGCCCAGATGCGCGCGGTACGCGGTCCAGGCAGCACCTCCGCGGCCATCGCGCGCGCGGCCGCGGCCGTCGGCTCGTGCCGCGCCGCGAGCGCGAGCCCCAGCGAGTCGAGCAGGCAAATGGCTGCCTTCGTGGCGACATCCGGGGACAGTTCGCTCGCCGACGTCGTTGTGGCGAAGGTCCCGAGCAGCGCAGTGGCGTTCAGAGTAGCTGACATCATAGATACTCCTCGGCAAGCGCAACGTCGCGAATTTCGGCAACGGTGCCGCTCCGCCTGACCTCACCACCGCGCATCACGTAGCCGCGTGTGGCAAGCTTGAGCGCCGGACGCGCCATCTGCTCGGTCATGAGAATGGTCGTGCCGCGCTGTTGCATATGGCGGATCGCCTCGCTGATCTGCGCGATCCACACCGGCGCAAGTCCGAGAAACGGCTCATCCAGCAGCAGCAGCTTGGGAAACGAACTCATGGCGCGCGCCAGGGCGACGATCTGCTGTTGTCCCCCCGACAATTGTCCGGCCGGCTGGCTGGCGCGCTCCTTCAGGATCGGGAAGATGCCACAGAGCCAGGCCCAGGCTTGGCGCTGGCTCGCCCCGCCGTGCCAGCAGGCGCCACTCAGGACGTTGTCGGCGACCGACATGGTCGGGAATACGCGGCGGCCTTCGGGCGAATAACCAATTCCGGCCCGCGCGCGCCCGTCGCAGGAAACGGCACTGAGATCACGGCCCGCGAAGCGCACGCTGCCATGCGAGGCCTGGACCAGACCGATGATAGCGTTGATCAGGCTCGACTTGCCGGCGCCATTGGCGCCGATCAGCAGGACCGTCTCGCCCTCGGCGACGTCGATCGAGACGCCGCTGATTGCCGTGATGCCGCCGTAGCGGACTTCGAGGTCTTTCACCGCCAGCATCAGGCCGCCTCCTCGTCCACTGTCCCGAGATAGGCGTCGATGACATCCTTGCGTGCCAGGACGTCGGCGGGAGCGCCCTCGGCCAGAACACGGCCGGAATCGAGCACCAGTATTCTCGGACAGAGGCGGCGCACGAGATCCATGTCATGCTCGACGATCAGGACCCCGCAACCGAGCACCGTCCTCACGTGGCGCACGAAAGCATCGACCCGCAGGCGCTCCCGCCGCTCGAGACCGGCCGCCGGCTCGTCGAGCAGCAGGACTTTCGGCCGAGCGGCGCAAGCCAGAATGAGGCCCAGCATCTTCTGGAGCCCGTACGGCAGCTTGTCGCTCTGCTCGTCGAGTTGCGGTTCGAGCTCGAACTCGTCGATCAGCGGCGCGACGCTGTCCCATCCGGGCCCACTGCCGCTGAAGCGAAGGGCCCGCGAAATGTTCTCGCGGACCGACGCCGTACGAAAGGTGTTGGTCTGTTGAAAGCTGCGGATAATTCCCATGCGACTGACGGCATGCAGCGGCTTGCCGGTCATATCCTTGCCGTCGAGCCGCACCCGGCCGGTGGTCGGCGGCAGCATGCCGCAAATGACGTTGATGAGCGTGGTCTTGCCGGCGCCGTTCGGCCCGATGACGCCAAGGACGTCGCCTGGCGGGATGGCGAAGCTGATATTGTCGAAGACATGCAGCCCGCCGAAACGCTTGGAGATGGCTGCGACCTCGAGCAGCGCGCCGCCGTCGGTCCGTCCGGTGCGTTCAGTCGTCATTGCAGGGGCTCCATCGCATTGGGCACGCTCAGCGTCGGCGACGAGGCGACGGTGGAAGACCGCGACGGCGACGGCGGAGAAAACACGCGGACGCCGAGGCGATGGATCGTCCCGACGACGCCCTCGCGCGCGACCAGCACCACCACCACGATCAGGAAGCCGAACAGGAACTGGGAATACTCCCCGCGCAGTGCGAAGACGTCTCCCGCCCAGATCAGGAGAGCGCCACCGACAACCGGGCCAAGCATGCTGCTCTTCCCACCGATGATCGCATAGGCAATGTAGTTGACCGATGACAGCGCGCTGAACGAGGTCGGATGAGCGGTGAGCAGCATGTTGACGAGAGCGAAGCCGGCGAGCCCGGATACACCCGCCGCGATGGCGAAGCCGAACGCCTTGTAGTGCCAGACGACAAGGCCGAGACTCTGGGCGAGCAGTTCGTTCTCCTCGATCGCCGCGAAATGCTGGCGCAGCGTGCGGGTCACCGCAGCGGTGACGATAGCGCCGGCGAGCGCCAGCCCGATCGTGACCTGCAGCACCGCGCGGTTGTCGGCGAGCTCCAGCCCGAACAGCGTCACGGCCGGCATGCCGACCAGTCCATTGGACCCGCCGGTCCATCCCGGCGTTTCAAACAGCAACAGTTGCGTGATCTCGGTGAGAACGAACGTGACCAGCACGAAATAGACGCCGGTCAGACGGAGCACCAGCGCACCGAGCGGCAGCGCAAACAGCGCCGGCACCACGAAGCTCGCAAGCCCCAGCAGCAGCACATCGGTCACGCCGTGACGAAGCCCCAGGATCGCGACGGTGTAACCGCCGATCGCCATGAAGGTCGGCACCGCGAAGGTCATCAGATTCATGCGCAGCATGATGTAGACGCTGAACGCGGCCGTAATCGCGATCAGCATCTGGTTGGCCAGCGAATAGACCATCGGGTTCTGGCTGAGCCAGGGAACTACGAAAGCGGCCGCGATAACCACGACGCTTGCTGCCTCGGCCAGGTCGCCGCGCTTGGAAAGGGTGCGGGCTGTCATGTGCTCAAGCTCCCCGAACCCGGTGGCCGAACAGACCCGATGGCTTGACGACCAGCATGACCAGGACGAGCACGAACAGCGCGAGTGCGCCCTTCGAGCCACCGAGATAGACCGCCGAGAACGCCTCCGCCATGCCGACGATGAAAGCCGCGACTGTCGCACCACCGACGCTACCGAGACCGCCGAGAATGACGATCAGGAAGGACGTCGCCAGCACAGGATCGCCGATATGCGGCGCAAGCGACAGGATCGGTGTGACCAGCGCGCCGGTGAGGCCGGCGAGCCCCGTCGCCAGGGCGAAGGCGGCCGGAAACAGAATCGCCGGACGCAGTCCCTGCGCCGTCGCCACCGCGCGGTCATCAGCCAGCGCACGCAGCGCGCGACCGAAATCGGTGTAATAGATCAGGCCGTAGATCGACAGGATTCCGACGATGCAGACGCCCAGCACCACGAGATTCTCGATCGGCACAAAGAAGCCATGGCCGTGAATGACACCGGTCAATGGAAAGGCGAAGGCCGGAGATTGCGGTCCGAATACCACCAATATGCCGCTCGACATCATCAAATAGAGGCCGAGCGTCAGCATCAGTGTCGCCAGATGATCGTCGATCACGCGATCCAGCACGAAGCGTTCGAACAGGAATCCGAGCAGCGTGGTGCCCAGCGCCGCGCAGATCACCGCCAGCGCGTAGGGCATACCGAGATAGGTCACCGCGGAATAGGCGAGATATCCTCCGAGAACGTAGAAGCCGCCATGTGCGAAATTGACGACTCCGAGAATGCCGAAGATCAGGGTGAAGCCGAGGGCGAGCAGCGCGTACTGCGCACCCAGGCTGATGCCGATGAGGCAGGTGGCGACAAAACCTTGCACGGAGTACCCGCTACTTGCCGCCGGCCGCTTCGACCCTGATGGTCGGTTGCAGCTTGCCTTTTTCCACTAGCCCGACGCCGAACGGGAACGACAGTTCCTGGTTGATGCCGAAGAAATCCTGCCCGATCCAGTGACCGGGACCGATATTGGGATCCTCAACCGGCAACGATCGCAGGGCCTCGGCAACCTTGGCCGTGTCCGAGATGGTACCGGCCTTGGCGATGGCTTTGGTTACCATGCGGGCGGCGGAGACCCACTGAAAGAACAGATTGTTTTCCGGCCGCTCGGCGCCGAGCAGCTTCTTGTACTCGTCGGCGATCAATTGCACTTTCTCGTCAATGAGAACCGGCTCGTACCAATAGAAGTCCTTCAGCACCTCATCGCCACCGGCGACGCGGGAGATTTCGGTGTATCCCGGACCGCCGAGACGTCCGATCGGTCCCTCAAAGCCAGCCTGACGCAATTGCTTCACGATGATGCCGGCGTCGCCAGGTGGCGATGAAGCGAGATCGACGGCATCAGGCTTGGCGTTCATGATCCGGGTCACGATCGGCGCGAAATTGGTGGTGCCACGCTGATAATATTCTTCAGAAGCGGTGATGCCGGTTCTCTTGTATGCGTCGGCGTCGACGCTCGCGATATCCGTGCCGCCCTGGTCGTTCGGCGCGACCAGCACCACGCTCTTCATGCCGAACTTCTGCTTGGCGATCTTGATGATCGGCTCGGCCCAGCCCGAAGGACCCGGCCCCATGTGAAAGACCAGCGGCAACTGCGGCGATAGTGCATCCTTGGCGTAGCCGTTGCCCATCACCAGCATCGAATTGCGCTTGGCGATCGGCTTCACGCCGGTGAGCTCGGGCGAGCCGATCGGGCCGATGATGAATTTGACGCCCTGCCCTGCCAGCGTGTTGGCTGCAGCGGCAGCGCCTTCGGCCGTGTACTTGCTGTCGATGGCGACGACGTTGACCTTGCATGGCGCCCCGTCGACCTTGATCAGGCCGTCCCGGTTGGCCTCGGCAGCGACGAGTTCGACCGCGCCGCGCAGCGCGAGGCCCCATTGCGCAGCGGGACCCGACAGAACGCCGACGACGCCGAGCGTCAATTCCTGTCCCGCCGCCATCACCGAGACATTCGAACTGGCCAGCGCAGCGCCGACGGCGATGCCGGACAACAGCAGATTTCTCCGCGTAGTGCTCATCACTCCCCCCGTAATTTGTTGCGGCTCATGCGCCGTCCACTTGTTGCGTGGAAACCCGAAGCGTTCCGCTCCGGGGCCGCGCGTATCGCTCGGCGCCGGGACGCTAGGCGCGCGGAGGCTGCCTTGTCAATGAAACGTTTCATGAAAAATAGGGCAGATCAGCTATGCTTGAGATGAGTCACCGTTCCGAACGTACAATAAATGCAAATAATAACAGTATCTTACGCTATCGATCGAACGATCCATCAGAACTCCCAACGACGCGCCGCTACTGACACACCCGCACAATGAAACGTTCCACTTGAATCAATCTGGCCCGGCCGTTAGCTTCCGTGACCCGTCGCGCACAGAAGACGACGGCCAAGGGGAGAAACTCGATGATGCGGGGCGCCGTGACGGCCGTGCTTGCCGTGCTTGCGATTCAGTGCAGCCAGGGAGCGCTAGCAGCCGAACCTCAGTTCAAGCTGCGGGCTTCGGTGGACACCTCGGCGACACACGGACGGACATTGTCTGCCGCCGACTACCTGAAGAAGCTGCAGGAAAAATCCGGCGGCCGGATCACGACCGAGCTGTTCCACAGCGGCCAGTTGTTTCGCGACCGCGACGTGGTGAAGGCGCTGCGTCAGGGCGCCGTCGAGATGGCGATCCCCGGCACCTGGGTGCTGACCGGCTTCGTCCCCGATGCAGACGTCTTCCAGCTGCCGGCATTTTTCGGGCAGCCCTATCCGGTGGTCTATGCTGCTGCCGACGGCAAGATCGGCGAGATCATCAACAAGCAATTCGAGAGCAAGCTCGATGTCAAATTGCTCGGCCCCTGGCTGCAGCTCGGATATCAAAACACCTACAGCACCAACAAGCCGATCCGCGACTTCGCCGATCAGGCCGGCATGAAGATCCGCAACTCCGGCGGTGCCGGACAATCGGCGCGGGCCAAGTTCTTCAATGCAACACCGAACGTCACAGCCTGGCCGGACGTTCCGCTGGCGCTGTCGCAAGGCACGTTCGACGGGCTGAGCTCGACCGATGAAAGCCTTGCCAGCGCAAAGCTCTGGGAATCCGGCGTGAAGTATGGCTTTGCGGATCGCGAATTCGTCGGGTTCTACGTGCCGATGATCAGCGAGAGCTTCTACAAGAAGCTGCCGCCGGATCTCCAGAAGCTGGTCGTCGACCTCTGGCAGGAGAACATCGATGCCTACCGCAAGAGCATGGAAGAGGCTCAGACCGAGGCGCGCCATACGCTGGAAAAGAACGGCATCGTGTTCGTTTCGCCGTCCGAGAGCGCGCTCGCTGAGGTCCGCGCCAAGATGCTGCCTTTGCAGGACGGCATCGCGAAGGAGTTGCGGATTTCGCCCGCCTTGCTGCAGCAGGTGCAGGCGGATGTAACGACCGTCGGCCATTGATTGCCACCCATGATGAAGATCTGGAACAGGCTTGAACTCCTGTTGATAGGAGTTCTTGGTGCCGCCGCGCTGACGGTCGGGACCGCTCAGGTCATCGGCCGTTACGTGAACAAGAATTTCGCTTTCATCAATGGCGAGGAGGTAGTGGTCTATCTGACGGTCTGGGCGGTGTTTCTGGCGTCGAGCCAGTTGGTCCGGACCGATGGGCATGTCAGGCCCGACGTCGTCCTGCGACTGTTGCCGCCGCAAGGGCAAAGATGGGTCGAGGCATTCAACTGCTGTGTCGCGATCTTGTTTTGTGGCGGCCTGGCCTATTGCGGCTTCCAGGTTTCCGACGTCGCCCGCAGCCTCGACGAGCGCAGCATCACGGGCCTCGAATTCCCGATGTGGATCTACTACTCGGCCATCCTGACCGGCGCCGTGCTGATGCTGTTGCGCTACGTCATCAAGCTATATTTGCTCGTCTTCCGCTTCGATCCCGCCACCATGGTCATCGCCGTTCACGATCACTGAGCGATCGGCGGCGACGTCAGCCGTCTTGATGACCGATCTGCCATCGGCAAACTGACCGTCGTGGTCCCGCATCGGGACGCTTCAGGTCCAGCAACAACGAGACCGACACGATGTGGACGATGCTTTTCCTGCTGATGTTCTTCGGGCTGCTCTGCGCGGGAATGCCGATCTTTCTGGTGTTGGGTCTCTGCGCGGCGGTCCTGTTCGGCTTCAGCGACCAGCCTCTGGTGGCGATCGCGCAGAAGATCGCCGATGAAATGAATTCCAGCACACTGATGGCCTTGCCGTTGTTCGTGATGGCTGCCGCATTCATGCGGCGCGGCGGCGTCGCCAAGGCACTGGTCGATGTCGCGATCGCCTGGTTCGGACGATTGCGGGGCGCGCTCGGTCTCGTGACGGTGGTGTCATGTACCCTGTTTGCCGCGATCTGCGGCTCCTCGGTCGCGACTGCGCTCGCCATGGGCACCATTCTGGTGCCGGCGATGATCGAGCGCGGCTATCCGCGTCATTTTGCGCTTGGCGTGGTCGGCGCTTCCGGCACGATCGGCATCGTGATTCCACCCAGCCTGTCGCTGATTCTTTACGGGCTGATCGCAGAGCAGTCCGTGCCGCGCCTGTTCCTGGCCGGCATCATGCCCGGGCTGCTGCAGGCAGCGATGTTCTTCGGCTGGGTGTTCTACTACTCGCACAAATACGAGCTGCCGCGCGAGCCGGCCGTGCCACGCACCGAACTGGTGCGGATGAGCCTCAATGCCCTGCCCGCGCTTTGCGTACCTTTCATCGTGATGGTCGGAATCTACGGCGGCCTGATGACGGTCACCGAAGCAGCCGCGGTCTCGGCCACGGTGGCTCTTCTCGTCAGCCTGTTCTTCTATCGCGGCTTTAAGGTCAGCCAGACGCTCGAGGTGATCGCCGAGGCAATCAAGAGCGCCGCGACGATCATGATCATCGTCGCGACCGCTTTGGCGTTCGGCCACTGGATGACGGACTCGGGCATCCCGGCCTCGCTGGTGAAGTTCACGCTCGACAACCAGCTTCATCCCTGGCAATTCCTGCTCGCGATCAACGTGCTGCTGCTCGTGCTCGGATGCTTTCTCGAGGTCGCCGCCACGCTGCTGGTGGTGATGCCGATCCTTGCGCCTGCGCTGAAACCGCTCGGAATCGATCCCGTCCATTTCGCGATCGTCTTCACCCACAACATGGAGATCGCGCTGGTTCATCCCCCGGTCGGACTGAACCTCTACGTGCTGGCCACGATTTCGACGGCGCCGGTCACCGAAGTGGTGCGCGGCGTTCTGCCGTTCCTCGGCCTGCTGCTGCTGTGCCTTGCGATCATCACCTATGTCCCACAGCTTTCGCTTTGGCTGCCCAATCTGGTCTACGGCGCGGGCTAGCAACGCGGATCGTCTCGACGGAGAGCTCGAGCATGTCATCGAAATCGATCCATTGGGCCGGCGAATTCTCCGCGCTCGCGCTCCGCTACGGCAACAGGCCGGCCGTCGTCGACGCCGCCGGCACAACGTCCTATGCGGAGTTGTTCGCCAAAGCCGCCGGCGTTGCGGATGCCCTGATCCAGGCCGGGGTCGGCCCGACAGATGCCGTGGCTACCTTGTTCCGCAACAGCGCCGACGCCGTTGCGGCCACTTTCGGCGTCATGCTGGCGGGCGCCGTCGAAGTCCCGATCAACCCTGCGCTGAGCAGCGACGAACGCGCTTACTGCCTCGCGGTCTCCAACGTTCGCCTGTTGATCACCGGCGCGGCCATCGCGACCGAAAGGACTGCCGGCGGTCCGAACATCATCGAGGTCGAAAGCATCGAACGGACCGCGTTGGATCCGGCCGCCTTCCCGCAGGTCGACGGCGACGCGCCGGCGCGTATCGTCTTCACCTCTGGTACCACTGGTCGCCCGAAAGGCGCGGTTCACACCCAGATCGGCCGCTGGACGGCCAACATATTGCTGCGGGCGAACCTGCCGTTCCGGCCGGGTACCGGCAGCAATGTGCTGCTGATGACACCATTCTCGCACGGCTCCTCGTTGATGACGCATGCCTATCTGTCGTCGGGTGCGGCCGTGACACTGCTCGACGGCGTCGACCCGCCGCGCGTACTTGATATCCTCGCACGCGGCGCATGCGATGCGATGTTTGCGCCGCCGACCGTGCTGGCAAAGATCGTGGCCGCCGCGGGCACGTGCCAGTTCTCGTCGCTGCGCACGATCTTCTGCGGCACGGCGGTGCTGAAGCCCACGCTCTATGTGCGCGTCAGGGAGATGTTCGGCCCGGTGGTGCGGGTCACCTATGGCAAGAGCGAGGTATTCAATCCGATCACGGTGCTCGAAGCCGAGGAGACCGAGTCCTGGTATGCATCCGGAGGCGAGGACGCCTGCGTCGGCTGGCCCGCTCCTGGTGTTGAGGTCGTCATCCGCGGCGAGGACGGCCGGCCGGCCGCGGCGGGCGGCGACGGCGAGGTTCTGATCCGTGCACAACACCTGATGACCGGGTATCTCACCACCGATGGTTTTAGCGCGCTCGCACCGAATGAATTCCACGAAACCGGCGATCTCGGCTATCTCGATGCATGCGGCCGGCTGCACCTCACCGGCCGTAGCGCCGACGTCATCAAGTCGGGCGGCTACAAAGTAGCGCCGGAAGAGGTCGAACGATTGCTTGCGCCGGCGCTGCAGCCATCGGAAGTCGCGGTGGTCGGCATTCCCTCGGACTATTGGGGCGAGGTCATTCTGGCGGCGGTGGAAAATCCTGCGCCAGGCTGGGAGGAGCGTATCAATCGCGTGGTGCCGACCATGACCGACTACAAGCGCCCGCGCCTGCTGATTGCCCTCGACGAATTGCCGCGCAATGGGATCGGCAAGATCCTCCGCGGCGCCATTCGCACCGACGTGCTGTCCCGGTTCCGCATCACCGAAGGGCCGCGGCCGCGGCTCGAAAAGCGCTCCTAGTTCAGCGCGAGCGACGAAGCCGAGTTCGCGTTGCAGGCGCAGAGAGTGTGGCCGCATTACGGGCACTTTACTCCGGCGGAACGCACAGCACGCCGGTTTCACGAGAACGGCGCCGTCCAGCGAACGAGAAGGCTTACGTAGCGCCCCAATCGATGACCTGTCGCCATTATGTGGCGTTTGCCCCAATAGTTGGAGTCGTCATCGCCCCCTTGGCCTTAGCTCGTGGCTCATCGGCCGAGTCTGACGCTACATCCTCTCCGGTAATTGACGCAGCCCGGTTCGGGACTCCCATCATCGGGACGCTGCCCTGCATTATCGCTGGATCAATCCGCCAGAGATATCGGGCGGGTGTTGCGTGCACGCAAAAAGACTGCGACGCGGGGCTGGTATGCGTCGGGCCTCCCACTTCGTTCCGCTGCGGGACAGAAGCCCGACAGTGAGTCTCCCTTTTGGCTCGACAAGCACTGCAGGCCCGCGCTTCGCTCTCATTCGTCTTCGGGCTCGCCCCAGTTCCATGCGAACACAACCATCTATCCACCGGCGCGTTGCGCCGGAATGTGATCTGCAATGCATAACCCGCGTCACGAAAGTTCCGAGCTCGCCTAACGCCAAGCGTTCCTTGTCCTTGCCGTGAGCGGCCCGCGTTTGGCGCCGCCTGTTGCAGCCAGGTTACAGCAATTCCGCACGTGTCTGATAGGCGATGAACTTGGGGCCGGGCTAGTACAAGAAAGTTGGAATGAAAAAGATGAAGAAAATTCTGCTTGTCACCGCCAGCATGATCGCGCTCGGCGCGGTCGCGCCCGCTTCCGCGGCTGATCTCGCGCCTCAGCCCTACACCAAGGCTCCGCCCTATGTTGCTCCGACCCCGATCTACAACTGGACCGGGTTCTACATCGGTGGTCACGTCGGTGGTGCGTTCGGTGGCAACGACAACGTCCTCGCCCCCGGCTTCGGCGGTGGCAACGACGGTGTGTTCATGGGCGGCGTGCAGGCTGGCTATGATTACCAGTTCGCGCCGAACTGGGTGATGGGTCTTGAAGCCAACTACAGTTTTCTGGATACCAGTTCGAGCTTCGCTAATCGCGGCCTCGGTTCGGTAACCGGCCGCCTCGGCTACACCTGGGGTCCGGCGCTGCTTTACGTCAAGGGCGGCTATGCCTGGGCTGACACGCGCTTCTCAAACGGCTTCGGCGGCGACGGCGGCCGTGACGGCTACACCGTCGGTGCCGGTCTCGAATACATGTTTACCCAGAACTGGTCGGGCAAGCTCGAATACCAGTACTATGACTTCGGCACCGTCAACGTGTCCGATTCTCTCGGCTTTATCGGCAGCTTCCGCAACGACCAGCACACCATCAAGGCGGGCTTGAACTACAGGTTCAACCTGGGCGGCCCGGCCGTCGCTAGGTACTGATCGCTCGCTTAACTCCAAGCGACATGAAAGCTCCGGGCCCAGACAAAGGCCCGGAGCTTTTTCGTTGGAGCGGTGGTTCCTCCCGGATTGGAAGCCTCCAGCGCGGTCGACTGACGCAACGCCGTGAGCGCCAATACGAGGCGACCGCGCACTACTCCGAGCATCCTCAACGGACCGATCAGTGACGACATGACGCACGACGATCAATGCGTCATGGAACTGACCTCCAGAGGACGATGGCAGCTAACGCTCATCGGGCTGATGGAGCGCGAACAGGAGGCCCGTTGCGAGCGGTTCGGCCAGGCTGGTTGATTTGGGCAGGCCGGTCGGATTTGCCGCATGGGCGCCGCGCGCCGCGAGGCTTCAGCGCCGATGCCTGATCTGCACGGCCTTCAGATAGTCGGCAACCTGCTCAGCCCAATCGGCGGGTGGCGCCACGCCTGTAACTTGCGGGCTGCGACCGCAGCCAACGCAGATCGGGTGAGTGTCCTGATCGCTCTCGAAGCTATAGGCATCCGCGCCGTCGGTAATCACGCACGGCGTCATGTCGGAGCGCTTGCGGTCGCAGCGTTTCATCATGGCCTCCGTTCCCCGGCGAGTGCTAGCCGACACACTTTGCGAGTCCAGTGCTGGATCATGAGTCGCCCACCACCGCCGAGGAAAATCCAAAGTGAAACGCATTCGATGGAACAGCAACACGCGTGGGCGTTTTGGTTGTTGATTGATTATGATGCAATCGTGACCATGGAACCTGTGCTGTTGGCACGGACTGCACATCCCATCACGAGGCGGTTGTGATCTCATTGCGTGCATCGGATCGACCGAGCACGCGCATCGGCTCGGCCAATCCGAAATACTGGCAAAGACGGCTCCGGCGCGGCCCTCAGACAGCACGTCGGGGCCGTCGCTTGCGTCAGCGGAGCTTGCGAGATGGGTCGGCAGCCATCAAGTGCCGTTGTCGGATATGCACGCGCGCGTGTTGACGCGGCGTTCCCGCGCTCAATAGCTTTGCCGGTTGGGGTGGCTTGATGCGCGGTGATGGCGATGTCGAGAATAGAAGTGAGCGCGGAAGAGAAGGAATTGATTCTAATGCTGCGTGAATGGAAACGCGACGTGCGCGGATTTGGATCGTCCGAGGTTTTGATTTCACGCCAGCATGGACGCGGATGGGAAATCAGGCTTGCGCTTAACACGGATCAAGTGTCGTCCATCGGACTGAGCTTCGGCTTGGCCTGGAATGCACTCGCGGCAACACAGTTGGGTGCCGCACGATAGGACGGGCAGCGGAACTGGTTGTGTTGGCACAAAGTGCACTTCTATCCAAGGCCGAGTGTGATCTGATCAATCGCTCGGATCAGCCGAGCCCCGCAGCGCATCAAACTCGGATAGTCCGAAGCACTGGCGAAGACGGCTTCGACGTTGAAGCCCCTCAGACTCACGTCGGAGCCGTCGAAAAAGGTGGCGCCAATGAAAACTCGAACAGGCACCGAATGGGCCATCATCGCCGCTGAATGCTGGCTCGCAGTGGTCGCGGTGGCGATCTTGCTGATCGCGCTACACCCGGAAGTTGGCTGATTGCGACACGCGCGGCTGTTGGGATCTATCGGACGATTTTGGCTAGGGTGGTACCCAAGCGCATGGCGCGGGCCGAGATTCGTCGTCGCCTTCAGGACGACCGCCGCAGGCGAGCGAGCGGAGCATCGCCGTCCCCTCGGCCAGCGCCTTGATCGCGTCTAGTGCCCAGGAACCCGAGAGATGGACCACGCTGCCGGCGATACCTAAAACAGCGTCTCGAACATGCTTCAACGGGCAACTGTAGACGGAGATTCAGGAGTTGCGCTCTTGGGCGCGTCGTTCGACTGTTCGGCGGCAACGACGGAACGAATCTCGTCGATTCGTCGACACGCGCGGATCGCACACTCTCTCAACTCATCGATCGATTGCGTTTCTGCCCGTGTCTTTTCGATCGCTTCGATTTGCGAATTGAGGGCTGCAAGTTCTGCCTGGAGCAGCTCGAGTAGCGATTGGTTGGAACCAACCGCCCTTTCCACTCTTTTTGCCCGCATTGTCATCCCCAAATACGGTTGTACGTTCGTGACAACGATTCGTGGCGTCATTATGAATCCGAATGCCCCCAGCTTGGACCGGAGCTTCGCGTCACCGCAAAAGCATTGCCAACGGCGCCCGACCACGCTGCCGAACTGATCGCTCATTGCAAGACGCGCAATTTCGTTCGGGACCTCGAGCGCGACTCATCGGCGATGGTCGAGCCTCGAACGAGAACGCTCCTGATCGTGTTCTCGTATTTATCGTGACTGCAAATGCACGGCCTTTGCCAAGGCTCGCGCTGCCTCTTCCGGAGACGCCTTGTCCGTATCACCGTCGACTAAGAGGTTAGCGGCGCGCATAGCCTCAACGGGAACCGAGCCGACAAGCGGAGCAAGTGCTCGCTTCAGCCGCGCATCGGCGGCGCGCTTCGGCGCGATGAGGATCAGCGCATCATAGGAAGGTATCGCGTGCTTCGGGTCAGCCAGCACGAGAAGATCAAGCGCCGCGATACGCCCGTCGCTCGAGAACGCGGAGATGACATCGGCCTCGCCGGCCTCGAGAGCATGATACATGATCGTCGGATTGAACGAGCGTCGCGTTCTGAACGACAGACCATAGGCATTCCTGAGCGAGCGCCATTCCGGTCGCCCCAGGAACTCAAGGTCATCGCCGATGGTGAGTTGAGGTGCAACACGAGCAAGATCAGCAATCGAGGTGACGTTTAGTGCCTGCGCTCTCTCCCGTTTCATCGCGAGAACGTAGGCGTTTTCGAAACCAAGCGCGCCAAGCACCGTGACGCCCTGCTCCGCTTTCATCCAGCGGACGATCTCCGCCTGCATCTCCTCGCGCGACGGCATATCGGTGCGACCAATAACGTTGCGCCAGAGCGTGCCGGAGTAATCGACGTAAGCATCAATGTCATTGTGAGCCAGCGCGCGAAAGGCGATAGCCGAACCGAGCCCATCCTTGCGCGTTACGCCGACTCCTTCAGCCTTCAGCCGGTCACCCATCAGGTTCGCCAGAATGAACTGTTCGGAGAAGCTCTTCGCGCCGATGACATAGGTTTCTGCTTCGTTCGAGAGCAGCGGCGTGAAACCGGCGAGCGTGCCGAGGGCAAGTCCGGCGACACCGAACACCACACGCTTCCTGCTGCGTTCAGACGCCCCTGTCTCCACGAGACCGAGACAGAAGTCGGTGATCAGAGCAAGCCCGGCCGCGGCGATGCAGCCGAACAGCACGGAAACCCAGTTCTCGGTTTGCAACCCCGTAAAGATGTAATTGCCAAGGCTGGTTTGGCCGACGGGCGTGGAAAGCGTGGCTGCTCCAATCGTCCATACAGCTGCAGTCCGCACCCCGGCCATGATGACGGGCGTGGCGAGCGGCGCCTTGACGCGTGTCAGAATCTGCTGAGGCGTCATACCAACGCCTTCTGCCGCTTCGACGATAGCAGGACTGACGCCATTCAAGCCAACCACACTGTTGCGCAAAATCGGAAGCATCGCATAGAGCGTCAATGCAATCAGCGTCGGCAGGAATCCCAGCGCGGGGATGCCGAAGCCGAAGAGCCGTGCCGTCAATGTCGAGAGCGCAAGGAGCAACGGATAGAACAGTGCGAGCAACGCAAGTCCCGGTATGGTCTGGATCAAGCTCGCGATCGCAAGCACCAGCCTGCGTAGCCATGGTCGTTCCGCCGCGAGGGCAGCCAGCGGCAGGCTGACGAGTAGTCCAAGCGCAAGCGCCGTGGCGCAAAGTACAATATGCGGTGTGAGATAGGTGGGAAGCAGGCGCCAGGCGTCGAACAAGGCGTCTAATCGGGCACTGGAAAGCAGCTCAGCGCCGGCATCAGGCACGGGCAGGTCCGTTCTGAGTCGCAAGCGCGGCGATGCGCTCCGCTTGACGTCGCGGCACTTCCATCAAGGCGGTCACGTCCGGATCGTCAGAACCAGAGCCCATCATCAAAGTGTGCGGCGTATCGTCCGCAAGTACGCGGCCGTTCTTCATGACGACGATTCGATCAGCCATCAACGCAGCTTCCTGGATGTCATGGGTCACCATCAGCGTCGTCATGCCGAACCGGTCGTGCAGCTCGCGGTAGGAAGAACCCAGGCTGTCGCGGGTGACAGGATCGAGTGCACCCAGCGGCTCATCCATCAGAACAATGCGCGGTCGGGCGGCGATTGCACGCGCGACGCCGACCCGTTGGCGCTGACCTCCGGACAGCATGTGCGGAAAGCGGCTGGCGTAATCCTGCGGCAAGTCCACCATATCCAGCATCTCGGCCACCCGCGCTTCGATCTCGCTCGCCTGCCAGCCACGCAATTTGAGCGTTACGGCAATGTTGTCGGCAACTCGCATGTGCGGAAACAAACCGATCCCCTGAAAGACGTAGCCGATGCTCCGCCGCAGCATCGGCGGTTCGGCTTCGCTTACAGGCACTCCGTCGATCCTGACTTCTCCAACGTCAGGATCGACCAGTCGATTGATGGTCTTCAGTAGCGTGGTCTTGCCGGATCCCGAGCCGCCCACGAGCGCGACCAGTGAACCCTGCTGTACGTCGAGCGATACGTTGGAAACAGCAACACTCCGCCCCCCATCGTAGGATTTTGATACGGCATCGATCTCGATATACGGCGCGGAATTAGACGGATTCGAAATCGGCGAAGCTGTCATGAACAGGGCCTCCCTGTAGACTGCAGAACTGGCAGAAAGTAGCCAAGCAGGAGTCAGGGCATGATCCACTTGGGTGCACGGGTTCCTGGGTCACACCCACGCCCATCTTCGGAAGGCGAGCCCGTCACGGCTCCAGCGCGACCTGCAGGCCGTCGTCGCCCTCAACATGGACATAACGGGGTCCGATCGGACGCCCCCTGCCGCTGGCAACAGTGACGATGTCTTCCAGGGGAGCGGCGCGCGCATCCGCCTCAGGCCGGGACAACATCAGATCGGCGTGAAACAGCCCTTCCGACTCAAGACCGGTGGCATCGATGCCAAGAGCCGCCAGGCTGGCCAAGCAACTCTCAAACTCATCAGCATCGCGAAAACGACGCTGGATAAAAGTCGCGCCGGCAAGACGCTCCGTCACAAGGCCACGCTTCGCGAACGTCGCGGCTAGAGAATCGAACGGGAACATTCGTAGCACGAACGAAATGATCCATGGACGCTTCTCCGTCGCATCGAGAATCTTGCTAAACGTCTTCTCGGTGACGTAGCCGATGCACCCCGTCGACATGATGACATCCGCGGATCGGATAAGATGCGCGCTGTCCGTCGAGAGCGCCTCCGTTTCAAGATCTGCGACAATGCCCTGCTCAAGCAGACCAACACCCGTTGCATACCTTATCGCCGGCGCCGATACATCGAGACCGATAAATCGCGCGAGACCGACATCCGGCCAGGCCGCATAAAAATTGCGATCGAGACGCACCAATGTCTCAGAACCGATCGCCCTCATCTCGCGTCGAGCGTAGCGATGGCGCAAGCCCCCGAAAGTCAGTGGAAACCGATGCACCGCTGCGTTGATTCCGTATGAACAGCCAACATCAAGCACGGTCGGCTTGACGCCGGTTTCCGAAACCTTCGCTGCCAGAATTTGGCGCACAACCGGCTCAGCCACGTCCGGGATCATGTAATCCAAATCTCCCAGGACAGAGAAATACGCCCTGGGATCATCCAGGGCATAAATATCATCGAAGACGGCCTTGGACTGATTGATGCGCGAAAAATGTGTTTGCAACCCGGTCTCCTATTTCAACTTACAAGCCACTCGACGGCTGCTGCGTTCAAGTGCTTGATACCTTATTGTAGAGATTGACCGACGCATAAACCCATTGCGCTTTTTCAACCTCGCTTCGTGGAACTGCGCTGCGCCCCGATGTGCACGCGCGTGTAACGCGGCCTCTTTTTCGAAACCATCGCTGGTTGGGGCGGCTTGATGTGCGGTCAGGATGATGCCGAACACGCCGGTCGCTCCGGCAGAGAAAGAAATCAATTCTAATGCTGCACGAATGAAAGCGTGCGGGCAGCCGGCCTCGATAGTCGACAATGCTGGTCAGGCACGGACGCGACAGTTGGGATATCACGCTCGCGTTGCGTGACCGGTGGCGCCAGTCGCCGCGCCGGAGAACATCTCGCAGAAGCATGGAATGCACTCGCACCAGCACAGTTGCCGACAACAGGTTGAGACCGCGCCAATAGGAAGGCCGCTCAGATGGGAATGATTGGCCCGCGTAGTTGGCCGATGGATCGAACTCGGCCTACGGATAAGGCGCGCTGGAGCAGTTCCTCGGCAACGGCAACTCACGCACGTGGTTTGGGGGCCATGTTAGAAAATGCGCCAAGTCGCCACGCCGAGGATGAACCAAGCTTGAAGCTGATTTGGTGGAACAGCAACTCGCGCATGCGCACAGGGCTATTGACGGTTTGCATCGCTCGCGAGGCCGATGTTCGGAACTTTGTCGGTTCCGCTCCAACGATGAGAGCCTGACAGCACTGAACGGACCGGGCTCCTCGCAGGGTATCGTCAGCGAGATTGAGCGTTTCCAAGCGTCTCGAACACTGTCTGCTGCCACCAATCACCTTCGATTTGATCGAGTACGGCGAGATCGAGCATCGGCCGCAAGGCGCTGTCTTTGGGCAGTACGATCGCATAGCTCTCGCTGCTGAAGCTGGTATCGACGACGCGAGCCGAGGCCGAGAAGTCGCTGCGAACCATCCAGGTCAGCAACGGCTTGTCATGAACAAAGGCATCGATTGTCCCGCGCCCCAGCGCGGAGAGGCCGCCTTGGATGTCCGGAAACGTTCGAAACGAAAGCCGCTGACGAGCGAGGTAGTCGGCAGTCGCGGAGTTCGCGACCGCGCCGACGCGCACGGAACGCAGGTCGTTGAAGCCGTGAACGGCGCCCTCGAGCCCTCTGCGCGTCAGGGTGGAGGTGATACCGGCGGTGAACACCGCAATCGCGATCACGGAAGCGATCATCCATCCCATTGCGACGATCCTGCCGGGGAGGGTTGTCGGAGCATTCTGAGCGGCCCCCGCTTGCGTCATGGCGATGGTCGACCACCAGAAGCTGGAGCCGAGTCCCTTGGCGCCGCCACCGAAGTGCTCGGTTTTGCGCCGTTCCAGCATCCAGATCAGGAATCCGACCGCCATTGCGAAACCAAGCAGCACCGCGACGGCCTGGAAGAATCCGAAAGAGAGAAGCGCCCGTCCGATCGCGACCCAGGGGTTTTCGTTGACCGGCACCGCAACGCCGAGCCCGGTGTTGTAAAACGGCTGTGTAAAATCGACCTTGCGCGCACGCTCGGCGGTCACAGTGACTGCCGCGACGCCAACGTCGAATCTGCCGTTTGCGACGCCGTCCAGCAAATCCGGCACGCCCTGGGTTTCGACCAGGCGAAAACGTAGGTGTGCCTGATCGGCGATCCTTTTCCAGAGCGCGATGCTCATACCGCTCCAGCTCCCATCCGGCTGCTTGATGGCAAATGGAGGGGCCTGCTTGGTCGCCACGACTAGTTCCCTGTCAGGGGCCGTGGCAGCTTGTGCGTGAAGGGCGCCGGAGCCGAACGCGGCCACCGCCAGCGTCAAGATGCATAACCAGACCGGTCGAATCGACGTCCGCTTGCGTTGCGAGATTGGATCTCCCCGCCTGGCGCTGTGGGCAGCCATCTCACGCGAGACCCCTCCCAAGTCGCGGTCGTGCAGAGCTAACGGGAAAGCCTCGAATGAACTCATTGCTCACCTCGATGCATACCGGGATTGCCGACCAGAGCACCGCTACTCTCTTGGCAGCACTTCGTCACACACCTGTCCGTCAAAACAATGGCGAAGGAGTCTTCGGCCATGTCCGGAGGGCCAACTGACCTCAGGTTGGATTCCACAACGCAGACGCTCGATCGTCGACGTTGCGGGTGACGGCCGAAGCTGCGTTCTCAGCATGGTCGGTTGACCGGTTGGTCCGTCAGCTCGCGGCGCTATCCTTCAACTGCAACTGCACGGCAAGATGCTCTGTCCACCAGAATGCAGGTGCAGCTCGCTTCATCGACAAGAACACGATCGAGACGAGCGCCGGACTGCGGATCTCCGCCGACAAGATCATCATTTGCACCGGCGGAGAGAGCCGGCTACTGCTTATCCCCCGGCTTCGAGCTGACAGGCACCCACGGCGATGCATGGGCCCTGACTTCGGTCTCGCCATCCATGATCGTCGTCGGGCAGGTGCGACGGGTGTTCAGGTTGCCTCGATCTTCAATGCATTCGGCTCACGCGTTCAGCTGTTCGAAGCCGGTCCGCGCATTCTGGCCACGGAAGACGCTGACATTTCAGCTGCGGCCGCGATCGCCCTGCGGCAATCGGGAATAGCGGTGCACGAGAGTTTCGGCACCATCGAGGCGTTCGCGAAGACACCCGCTGGCGTGCGCATGGTCTTTACGAAGAATGGAGCCCGGTTGGATGCTGAAGCCTCGCTTGCGGTTGTGGCGGTGGGTTGGGTCGCAGATACGAAGCGGCTGAACGTCGCGGCTGAGCCTACCCCACCTACGGAGGGATCTTGACCCGGGCTGCGGTGATGGCGGCAGGACAGATCGGCTTGAGCATAGGCTCGCAAGCGCACCGGTTCGAGAATGTATCGCCTGCGACCCAGTCGGGAGAGGTTGGGGACCTTCCCGGTCGCCCGTCGCAAGGGAGATTTCCGCAAATTTCGGCAAGTATCGCGACGTTCGAACGGCCCACGGAGACGGGCTAGCAGTCCCGACCAGTAAGCCGATCCTGGTCAACCCACAGCACTGAAAACCATCCAATCCCTGCAGTCGGGCAGCCCCCGCGACAGGCAGAATGGCTAGTCCGTTTTGTTCAATATCCCTTTCAGCGACGAACACGGCAGCCACCACAACGAAAACGCTGGGCAATGGCGGCATTATTCGCGGGGTTATCCAGTCCATGCCATTGAATTTGCTTGAGATATCCCTCCTGCCGGGATCGCCACGTCATTTTCCGCTCCAGTGTTTTCAATACGTTGAGCCTCAATTTGGAAGTTGAGCTTGTTCAGAAGGCGCAGCCTCATGAAGACTGGAACGAAAGCAAAGCGTCGAAAGCTAAGAGAGCCAGTGACCGTCCTTTGGCGCGCGTTCGCGCCGCGTCATGCACACGGCTCGGCCAGCCCTTCATGTGCACGTCGACATGAAAACACCGAGCCTCGCTCAAGCCCACATCTGCTCGGCGTGTGAGTGACAAGTCATCGCCTGTGGTCGCGTTCTTTCCGGATCACGAACGGACCCGAAGTTTGACGATCATTGTGAGCCACCCCACAGCCCGCATGCCACCGAAGTGATAAAAGGCATTTTTAGACATAAAGGCATAGTGTCAAAGCAATTGGACAAGACCGCTGACGGTCTCCGGCGGTCCGAGAACCGCAGGTTTGTTGATTTTCTCTCCAAGACAGGGTTCCATTCCGGCTCCATTGAGCCGAGGTCGTGCAATGCCTGCCGGAGCTGTCGCGAGGGAGCAAGCCGCCCACACGCCAAAATGGGTGAATGCACGCCTCCGGTCTCAGGAGTGGACCAACAACCCTCGCGCGGACGCCCGGACCGCGGCGGTGCTACTTATCGACATTGCCGGCTTCACAGCGAAGACCGACCGAGCTGTCGGCGACGGCGCTGAAAGCCTTACCTACTTCATCAACGATTGCTTTGCCATACTGGCCGACGTGATTGATTCAGAGGGAGGCGACATCGTCGCTTTCGCCGGCGACGCCATTCTCGCGATTTGGGTCGATCCGGACGCTGCCGTCGCGACCGCGCAGGCCGTGCGCTGCGGCCTTGCGCTGCGACAGGCCATGACCGCCGGGCCGGGCCGAGAAGCGATCAGTGCGCGTACGGCGGTGGAAACCGGCGAAGTGTTCTTCTGCAGGCTCGGCGGCTGGCAGGACAAATGGCACTATGTTGCGGCCGGAGAACCCTTTTACAGCATCGGCCTCGCCTATCAGAAAGCCGCGATCGGCGACATCGCGTTGTGTGCAAACGCCGCGCGGCTGTTGACGGGCTCGTGCGAACTCGAGCCCATGCCCTATGGGGCACGGCTCCTTGGAATGAACTCGCCCGATGCCGTCGCACCGATAGACGGCACTATCTTCGGAAGCCACACGGGCAAAGCCGATGCCAGCGACTGGGTCGGCGAGTTTCGCACGCTCACAGTGGCGCGGGTCGGCCTCCCCGATTTCAATTTCGATGATGATTTCTTGACGAGACTGCAGGCCTTCGTCGTTGACGTCCAGCAAATCGCCGAACGGCTCGAGGGAACCGTTCATCAGGTCCTGATGGACGACAAGGGCCTGACTCTTACGCTCGTCTTCGGATTGGCTCCGCTTGCCCACGAAGACGATCCCTTCAGGGCAGTCGAGGCGTGTCTGCGCCTCCGTCGCCAGCTGGAGGCGAAGGCCATTCCGATTTCTGTCGGCCTGGCGACCGGCCGCCTGTTCTGCAGCAATTATGGCGGCCTCGATCAAAGGACATTCGGGATTTTTGGGCAGGCGATCAATGTGGCCGCGCATTTCGCCGAGGCCGCACAAGGCGACATCGTCTGCGACGCCACGACGGCCCAGGCCGTCGGGCGCAGGATCGTGTTCAATCTGCTGCCACATCTCCAGGTTAAGGGGACGGGCGCATCGATGTTGGCGTTCAGTCCGGCGGCAGTAACCGACGATTTCCATGCTCCACCCCGGCGCACCATCATCGACCGCGTCAGCGAAACCGCGATGCTCAGGAGCTGTCTCGACGGTCTGAAGACAGGAACCGGTAAGCTCGTCCTCATTGCAGGCGAAGCCGGCATCGGAAAATCGCGCCTGCTCGAAGACTTCATCGGATCGGCGCAGGCCGACAATCACGCCGTCCTGGTTGCAAATGCCACGGCGATCGAAAGATCGACGCCCTATTTCGTGTGGCGCGCCGTATTGCGGCAGATCTTGCAGTTTGAAGGACCGGGCGACGGACCGCGGGTTCGACGCGAATTGTCGGAAGCGCTGCTCGAAAACGAGTCGCTGCTGAATTGGCTTCCGCTGCTCGAAGAAGTCATTCCACTGGGATTTTCCGAATTCGCCTTCACCGAACAGATCGTCGGCTCGGCTCGCGCGAGCGCGATCGAAGAACTCGTGATCTTCATCCTACGCCGATCGAGCGTTCGCATCCTCCTGATGGAGGACGTCCACTGGTTCGACGGCCCCTCGATCGAACTGCTTGGCGCCGTCGCGCGCCGGCTTTCGGACTTCCTGATCGTGGTTACTCAGCGGACCCAGACGACAGCGATCGCAGAGCAGCGTCTTGCCGTCGAACTCGCCTCATCGCTGCAGCTGCGGCTCGACCGGCTGTCGCGCGACGACGTGCGGCTGCTGGTGAAACGGCGCCTGAGATCGTCCGAGGTTCCGCCGGAACTGGTGCGATATGTCTACGGTCATGCCAGTGGAAATCCGTTCTTCAGCGAGGAGCTCGCGCTCGCGCTCAGGGACACTGGAAAGATTCAGGTTACGCGGGGGATATGTTCGTTCGATGAACAGAGCCTCGCCGATTCCAGTATCTCGCTCTCGACCAGCGTTGAACGCGCAATCGTCAGCCGGATCGACCTGCTATCGCTCGACGACCAGCTGGTGCTCAAGGCCGCCAGCGCAGTCGGCGACGCCTTCTCCTCCGAGTTGCTGGATCAAATCGTCCCGGAGTTGTCCGCTGCCACCAAGGCGGAATGCATCCGCCGATTGATCGACTTCGACTTCCTGCAACTCGATCGCGAGACGCGGCCACTTTCCTTTGTGTTTAGGCACTCCATAACGATGGAGGTTGCCTATCATGTCTTGTCTTTTGCGCAGCGAAAAACCCTCCATCGGCGGATTGCCGGCTTTATCGAGCAGCATCACGCCGAGGAGCTGCAACCGAATTATGCGCGCCTGGCAAGGCATCTCGAACTTGGCGGCGAGCCGTTGCGGGCGATCACTTACCTCGAGCTTGCGGCGCAACAGTCGCGCAACAACTCGGCAAACCGCGAAGCGATCCGTTACGTGGAGAAGCTATTCGATCTCACGCAGCGCGAAGCAATCCAGATCGGACGCAGCCGCAAGGCGGCTTGGGAGGTCATCCTCGGTGACGCTTGTCACGAATTGTCGGACTACGAGAGCTCCGCCAACCACTACCACCGCGCGATGGAGTTGCTTGGTCATCGTCTCCCGGCGAGCAAGACCGAACGAATCGGCGCGCTTATTCGCAACGCCGCAACCCAGTTGAGGTTACGGTTTACTTCGTCGAAACAAGTGGTCCTGGCTGAGCAGGACAGGTCCGACATGCAGCGCGTCGCTCATATGCACGAATTTCTGTCGGAGCAGTATTTCTACCAGAATGACTCGCTGGCCGTGCTCAACGGAACCCTGGCCTCGTTGAACCTGGCCGAAAAATGCGGCGCGACCCCGGAGACGATTCGAGGATACAGCGCGCTAGCGCTCGGAATGGGGATGTCCGGCATGGTGGGGATCGGCCGCAGTTACGCAGCGCGCGCGATCCAACTGGCGGAAGATTACGGCTCGCTGCCCGAGATCGCGCGGGTCCGACTCGTGCTCGGCGTTCTCTCTTACGGCCTCGCCGAATGGGACAATGCCGAGGCGCATGGCGAGCATGCAAGACGTTGTTACGAGCGCCTAGGAGACCGAAAACGTGCGCAGAACAGCGAGACGATGTTGATCTTCATAGCGCTGTTGCGGGGGTATATTTCGCTCGCCGACGAGCGGCTTGCCAGGCTGTTCGCGGAACTCTCCGACGATTCCCCGCCGCAGATTCGCGCTTGGAGTCTTTCCTTACGGGCATTGATCGACATCACCCGGGGCGGGGCCGATAACGGATGCCTCGACAAACTGAAGGCGCTGGCGGGCCAGCGGTTGATCCGCACCGAACAATTGCTTTGCACGGGCGTGGCCGCGGCCGGCTATCTCGAGCGTGGCGAGGCCGCGGTCGCCCTTGAGCTTGCGGAACGGGGACTTCCAATCTTGCGCGAATGCGGCGTTGTGTGGGGCGGATATGCCTTCGGACCGGCAGGAATCGCCGATGTCTTACTGAGCCATTGGGAGCAAGCTTCCGGCGCGGTCTCTTCGAACATTCAAAGCCAGGCGAAGCTGGCGTGCCGGGAGCTTTCCCGGCTCGCTCGAACATCGCCGATCTGCCGTCTCTACAGCTTGTTAATGAACGGCCGATTGTGCTTCCTGACCGGTCAACCGGCGCGCGCGCTCGAGAATTGGAAGCGCGCCGGCGAAGTGGCCGAGCTGCTGCAAACCCCCCGCGAGCAGGCGCAGGCGATCTATCGAACCGGCCTTGCGACCAGCGCGAGCGATCCTGAGCGTGAGTCTCGCCTGCGGCAGGCGGCCGACATCTTTGAACGCCTCGGCGCCGCCAAGGAGCTCGCCGAACTGAAACGTGTCCATCCATCGCCGTCGTCGCAATGGAGACAGGCTTGAGCCAACGCCGCATCATCATCGTGGGCGGCGGAATGGCGGGACTTTCCGCCGCCTATCAGCTCAGCCTTACACCGGAATTGCGCAAGCAATATCACGTCACGGTCTATCAGCTGGGATGGCGGCTCGGAGGCAAGTGCGCCAGCGGGCGCGATGCGCAGGGCCGCAACATCGAGCATGGCCTGCATATCTGGTTCGGCCACTACCTGAACGCCTTCCAGATGTTGGCTGAGGTCTACCAGAACTTGCCGCGGGAAGGAGCGAAAGTCGAATTAAACACCTTGATTCTCCCACAGGGTTACACGCCGATCGGCGATCCCGATGGGGCCAAGCCGAGGGTGTATGACGTCAACTTTCCGACATCGAAGAAGATCGGTATACCCGGCAGAGAACCGGCTGACCTCAGCATCGCCAATTGTCTGTCGCACGCGATAGGACTGCTGATAGACTTCCACGACTATGCGCTCGGGTCAGACTCGCCGATCGTCAAGCTCGACGAAGTTTCGATCGAAACGATCAAAATGCGCGACGATCCGCTGTTTCCACCCTCAAGACTACTCGGTGTGGTGACGGCAAGAACCTGTCTGGAGATTGCCTCGGCATGGCTGTCGCATCTCGACGAAGACATGATCTCGTTTGGCCGCGCGGACATGGAATTAGTCCGCCGGGTGCTTCAGGGCGCTGCTGGCGCTAGTTGTCATATGACCTTTGCGAATACCGCAGCTGGTCACTTGTTCGACCAGGCCTTGCGACTAGCGTGGCCGCTGGTGGACGGCATTTTCGACGACATCGTGATTGAGCAACGATCCATCCAGCAGATGGACGGCGAGGACTTTCGCCGCTGGTTGGTCCGTCATGGCGCCGAGCCCTCACTGGTCAGGCAGTCGCCAATGGTGAGAGCGCTCTACGACACGATGTTTCAGTATCCGGACGGAGACATCGCCAACGCGAGCTACGGCGCAGGAACCGCGGTGCAGGTCCTGCTTCGAGCACTCGGAACCTATCAAGGAGCCGTGGCGTGGGAGCTGCAGGCCGGTGCAGGCGAAGTGATTGTCGCTCCCCTGTTCGAGATACTCAAGCAGCGAGACGTCGAGTTTCGGTTCTTTCACAAACTGACCGATATCAGGGTCTCGTCGGATGGGCGATCTGTCGATTCACTGCACTTTGACGTGCAGGCGATACCGAAGTGCGGCTATGAATGGACCGTGCCGATTGGCCATGGACTGTTCGGCTGGAGCAGCCAACCCGACTGGCTTCACCTCGACGCGCCCCCGAACGGCTGCGTTGATTTTGAATCGTTCTGGTGCAACGAGCGGGTCGACACCGACGTAAAGACACGACTCGACGATTTCGACGATGTCGTCCTGGCGATACCGCTCGGCGCTTTCAAGAAGTTCACGGGCAACAAGAGTGTCGAGCGACCGCCCGGACCAGGACCAGGCCTATTTAGCATTGAAGAAAAGCACGAGCCGTTCGACGACCTTTACAACTACAGCACCGGCTTCTGGAATATGGCGGCAAAGCTTCGCCTGGTGCCCAGCATCGCAGTTCAGCTCTGGAGCACGCGCTCGCTTGCCGGCCTCGGCTGGTCTGGACAAAAGCCCGCGCTGGTGTCAGGCCCCAATCCTCTCGACATCTGGGCGGACATGTCCCAGCTCCTGCGATATGAGCGCCGCGACCCTCCCTATTCGCTTCACTACCTCTGTGACGTCTTCCCTTCGAAATTGTACGCAGCGCCGCGGACAAGCCGGCATGCCCAGGAGATGGCAAATCTGCTGGCCTATCTCAAGACGTTGGATTGGCTCGAGCACAAGGCCAAATTCATCTGGCCGAAGGTGATGACGAACGGTGCGTTTGACTGGACCGTGCTCTACGACGACCAGGATCGCGACGACTATCGCCGGATCAGGGCGCAGCACGTCAAAGCCAATATCAGTCCCTGGGACTGCTGTGTCGCGACCGCGGCCGGCACCAGCGCCTGGCGCCTGAAGACCGACGAGTCCGGCTTCAAGCACCTGTACCTCGCCGGAACCTGGATCGACACCGGCTTCAACACCGAATGCGTTGAAACAGCCGTGATCTCGGGAATGCAGGCGGCGCGCGCGATCATCGGCGCAGAGCTCGAAATTCCCGGCGAGCGTTTCCTCCACGCTACCCGACAATATGTGTCTCTCTGTGATTTTATGCGCAGCTGCGCGCCCGCTCCCGCTGAATGAGGATCGGCCGCATGGCGCGCAGAAAGATTGCAATCCTGGGAGGCGGTGTCGCAGCGCTCAGCGCGGCGTTCGAGCTGACGGAGCAGGATCCCCAGCATCAGCTGTTCGACATCACCGTCTACACGATCGGCTGGCGGCTTGGCGGCAAGGGAGCGGTCGGCCGCGACAAGGAAAAAGGGTATCGCGCCGAAGAACACGGACTTCATGTCTGGACCGGTTTTTACGATAACGCATTCGAACTGGTCGACCGGCTTTATGCCGCGATGATCGATCTCGATCTCAGCCCGCCGTTCGGGTCACGCGAGAACGCCTTCGAGGGCCTCGATCGATCCGTGCTCATGGAGCCGTTCAATTCCGGTTGGACTTCATGGACTATCGACATTCCACCCCATGAAGGAATTCCGGGCACACCGCGTCCCGCATTATCGCTCGTCGATTTTCTGCGCTCACTGCTCGAATGCTCGGTGCAGCAGAGCCAGTCGATCGCTGGTTTCACCGACCAATGGCCGGCGGGGACCCAGCACTCCGCCGTGGCGGCCGGAACGACCGACGGTCCGTTCAGAACGGCGCGGGCGAAGATCGATATCCTGCCGCAGGATCCCAGGACGGTCAGCCCGAGTGACGCCGCCGAACTACAGACGATACTAAGGCATGCGCGGACTCAGCTCTGCGACAAGCCGGCGTCAGCCGCCATGTCTCGCGACCCGCGCGAGATCGTGGCGGAGGTCGCGCTGACGATCGCGATCGGCATGTTGAGCGACGGCGTGCTGTGGCAGGGCTTCGACTGCATCGACCATCAGGAGTGGACCGATTGGATGAGGTCGAACGGTTGCTCGGATTCGACGCTGGATTCCGCCATCGTCCGTGGCTGCTATGATTATGTGTTCGGGTTCTTCGGTAGCCACACGGAACACGGGAATGTCGTTCCCTGCAGGAATGTGGCGGCTGGCACCGGCACCCGCATCCTGTTGAAGCTGCTCTTCACATATCGCGGGTCGTTCTTCTACCTTCTCAAGGCGACCATGGGCGAGCTGCTGTTCGCTCCGCTCTACCAGGTCCTCACGAAACGCCATGTCAAGTTCGAATTCTTTACCAAGGTCGAGCACATCGGACTGTCTCAAGACAAAGCTTCGATCGAATTCATCGACACCACCGTGCAGGCGACCACCCACTCCGGCAATTCTTACGATCCGCTGATCTGGATCGGCGCAGATGGCACAATCCCGAGCTGGCCTTCCCATCCAGACTACTGTCAGCTGGTCCAAGGACAGGATCTGCGGGACCAAAGAATAGACCTGGAATCGGCATGGACGAAGTGGCCCGGCGTCGACCCTCCCCGAAAGCTGCTGCGAGGGAGGGATTTCGACGATGTCGTGCTCGGCATCGGCATCGGCGCATTTTGCACGATATGCAGCGACCTGATCTGCCACACGCCCGGCTGGCGAGAGATGGTCGATGCCATCAAAACGACGGCGACGGTAGCCTTTCAAGCATGGACAAGCGTCGGCATGCGAGAGCTCGGTTGCAAGCAGGATCGAACGGCTCTTTCGGGATTCGTATTGCCGCTCGATACCTGGGCCGACCTCAGCCTGATGTTGCCACTGGAAAAATGGCCTCAACCGTCTCCCAAGGGGTTGGCATATTTCGTTGGCTCCCTGGTCGACGATCCCCTGGATCCGCCGCCCCCGTTCTGCAAACACAGCTATCCGGCCAGGATGCTCGCGCGGCAAAGGCGAAGGATGCTGCGCTGGGTCGAGAGCGACCTTCACTTCCTATGGCCCGGAATTGAAGGCCCCGGCCATGCCATTCGTTGGGAGCGATTCTTCGACTATCGTGCTTATTCCCCACCCACTCGAAGGCGGTTCTTCGCGCAATATCCGAGGGTGAACATCAATCCCTCGGACCGATATGTGTTATCGGTTCCCGGCAGCGTGTTCAAACGCATGGAGGCCGGCAATTCGGGGGTCGACAATCTCTTTCTCGCCGGCGACTGGGTTCGTACCGGTATTAATGCGGGTTGTATTGAAGCATCGGTCATGGCGGGCCGCGCCGCGGCAGCCGCAATTGCAGGAGTAGATATTGCCATGCCAAACGCCAACGACTTCGACGACGTTTCGCTGCCAACCGCCTTGTTGCCGGCATTGGACCTGTTGCGCAAGCTTGCCACTAACGCCGTCGCCGGTACCGGCGAAATCGAGGCGTTCTGCGTCGTCCAACAACGGCCGCGCTGCGAACTCGAGAAAATGCTACCCGATGGGCTGACACTCCTCGAACCTCCAGCGCCCCACAGCACGATCAAGACAGCGCATCACGGCGCGTCGTCCGATGCAGAGGGCAAGACGGAAAAGACAGCGGGGAATATTCCCGAGCCACCGCATCATGTCGTCCTGATCTTTGCCCGGCAACGCAACGTGCGTCCGGGACCACTACCCTTCGGCGGCGCGCACTACCTCGAAATCGCCCAGCTGATTCCCGACGTTATCCATAAGAACGCACCTTCATTGCAGAACGTCCTGTTCAGCTACATGCCGCATTTGTTCGTGAGCTCGCTGGCAGCCACGTTGATCGGCCAGAATTTTTACGGCTTCAACAAACAGGTCGCACGAATCCAGGATGATAATGACTCCTTCTCCATGCGAAGCTCATCCGGCACCATAAGAACCTGGTTCGAGCGCGACGGCGTGCCCGGTGGTATCGACAGTTATCTCGTCATCAAGCAACTCCGCGACAAACTGGATCAGCCGCTGGTCGGCGTCCAGCCGGATGGCAATTTCGTCTACTCGATGCTGAAATACGGTCTAGGCGGCGCGGTCGTTCAACCCATCAAAGGCAAGATCGCGCTATCCTCGCCTTTCGCCCATAAGGCAGACGAGATCGAACTCGCACCGATCTCAAAGCCGCCGCAAAAGGACGACTCTTGGGGATTCCGGTTCATCGCGCCTTGGACGCTCAGCCTGCCCTTCAACTTTCCGGCCGGGCAGCCGAGTTCGAGCGCAAGAAATCTGGCGAGGGCCACCGGCGAGTACAGCACGGCATTGCTGGGCCGTATCTTGGTACGACGCTGACGGCCGGGAATTGGCGCCACTAATTCGCTCAATGGTCACCAAGACACTGCACTCGCACGAAGCCCTTAGGATGACGACAGCCATCAAAACGGCGAGAGTCGAGCATGAGGATGCAGCGCCCCGGACCCGACAGCCGAACGCCAGGCAGCCTTTCACTCGTTACTCGTGCCTTGGCCGCAGAGCGCGCCCGCCCCCGAGCCGGCGGACCGCGTGGAAAGTACCATCCCTTTGGAGGCTGGATAAGGCAATGAACCGCGACGGTATGACGAATGCCGCATGGTAGCGGGGGAGGGACTCGAACCCCCGACCCCAGGATTATGATTCCCGTGCTCTAACCAGCTGAGCTACCCCGCCATGGGCTCGCCATCGGCGGCCGGTGAGCCGCGGGTGCGAACGCGCGGCATATAAAGAGTGGCATGCGCGCCTGTCAAGCAAACCCGGACGGGGCAGCAACTTATTGCAGGCAGAGGCTATTTCGGCCTCACCGATGGGTCGCCGCCGGGGCTGCCGGGCGGTGGAATCACCGGCGTGTTGCCGCCTTGCGGGGTCGGCGCACGCATTTCGGGATCGACCCCGGCCGGCGGACACAACACCCCGTCGGATTTGGCGAGCTTGTCGCCCAGCGGCTGGCTGCTCTGCCCGGTGGTGGTTCCCTCGGGAGCCGGCGCGCCGGGATGCGACGGCTGCTGCTGCGGCGCGCAATTCGCAGCGGCGCGCTGCGGCGCCGGCGGCGCGGTCTGTGCCGGCGGCGTGGCGGGCGTCGGCGGCGCCTGCGCCGCGGCAACAGCGGGTGCCAGCATCAGCACACAGGATAAAGCGAGTGTTCGATTGATCCTCATGACGGGAAAACCGTGACGACGCGCCGATGTTCCCTCGCAAAATCGCCGCAACCTCACGATTTGCGGAAGCGGATCAGCGAGAAATGCCCCATCGGCGGCATCGGCCGGCGCTCCGCAAGGCTGACCCCGCCATGCTTCGCCGCCCAATTGGTCAGCCGCTCCCACGGAAACTCCGGACGCCAGCCGAGCCGCCGCGCCAGCGGCGCGAAGGCGAGCTCGAAGACGCGGCGCGGGCCGCTCTCGGCGCCGATGTGATTGACCAGGATCAGCTCGCCGCCGGGCTTCAGCACGCGGATGAAATCGTCGAGCGTCGCCTCGGGATCCGGCACCGCGGTGATGACATATTGCGCGACCACCGCGTCGAAGAACGCATCCGGAAACGCGAGATTCTTGGCGTCCATCACCGCCAGCGCCTCGACATTGCTGAGGCCCTGCGTGCGCACGCGCTTGAGCGCCCGCCGCAGCATCGGTTCGGAAATATCGACGCCGCATAGTTTTGTGGTGCGCTTGTATTCCGACAGCGACAGCCCGGTGCCGACGCCGACGTCAAGCACGCGGCCGCCGATCCGGTCGGCTTCCGCGATCGTCGACTGACGGCCTTGGTCGAACACCTTGCCGAACACCAGATCGTAGATCGGTGCCCAGCGGCCATACGCCTTTTCGACCCCTTCGCGGTCGATGTCCCCAGCCATTCCCCTGCCCCGACGTTTCTTCTGTCTATCCGCGAACCGCTTCCGCAAGCGGCGCCAACGCGTCCCGCGTCGCGGCCCGTGTTGCGCGGCTTGCGCTTGCACTTCTGATGAAGCCGCCGCCGAGCACACGCGCTTGCCCGGAGGGCGCGTCGTAGAACACGCAGGCCTGGCCGGGCGACACGCCCTCCTCGCCGGCGACGAGCTCGACCTCATAGCCGCCATCGACGGCGCGCAACCACGCCGGCTGCGGCGCGCGCGTCGAACGCACGCGGACATAGATCTCGATGCCCTCGCCGATCACGCGATCCAGCGCGCCGTCGCCGATCCAGTTGACGTCGCGCAGCGCGATGCGATCCATCCGCAGCGCCTCGCGCGGCCCGACCACGACACGGCGCGTCGCCGCATCGAGCTTGACCACATAGAGCGGGCTGCCGGAGGCAATGCCGAGCCCCTTGCGCTGGCCGACGGTGAAATGAACGATGCCCTGGTGCTGGCCGATCACATGACCGTCGAGATCGACGATGTCGCCCGGCGCGATCGCATTCGGCTTCAGCCGTCCGATGATGTCGGTGTAGCGGCCGGTCGGCACGAAGCAGATGTCCTGGCTGTCCTGCTTGTCGGCGACCTCGAGATCGAAGCGCCGCGCCAGCTCGCGGGTCTGCGGCTTGGTCATGTCGCCGAGCGGGAAGCGCAGGAAGTCGAGCTGCTCGCGCGTGGTCGCGAACAGGAAATAGCTCTGGTCGCGATCGGCATCCGCGGCACAGACCAGCGAGCGCGATCCGTCGGCAAGCCGCCGCGAGGCGACATAGTGGCCGGTAGCGAGCGCCTGCGCGCCGAGCTCGCGCGCGGTCGCGAGCAGGTCGCGAAACTTGACCGAACGGTTGCACTCGATGCACGGCACCGGCGTCTCGCCGAGCGCGTAGCTGTCGGCGAAATTGTCGATCACCGATTGCTTGAAGCGGCTTTCGTAGTCGAGCACGTAATGCGGGATGCCGATCCGCTCGGCGACATTGCGCGCATCGTGGATGTCGCGGCCGGCGCAGCAGGCGCCCTTGCGATGGGTCGCGGCGCCGTGGTCGTAGAGCTGCAGCGTGATCCCGACCACGTCGTAACCCTGCGACTTCAACAGCGCAGCCGTCACCGACGAGTCGACGCCGCCGGACATGGCAACGACGATCCGTGTGTCTTCAGGGCGGCCTTCGAGATCCAGACTGTTGAGCATCTTTAAGCGGTCATTGGTCACTGTCGCGGCGAGCATATGCGCTCCGCGACGATATTGGAAAAAGCCTTTTGTCCAGAGAGCCTTAGAACACATCCAAGGCCGGTTCGGTCGGTTCGGACGGGTTGGAGGCCACCTTTTAATATAGGCCGTATTCCGGTGAGGCAATCCGCCGGAAGCCGTGCCGTGCCGCGCGTGGACGGCAAATCTTGCCGCCGGGCAAAAAGGAGACCTGCCGGGAACCTGCTTCAGCCGGCCAAGACAGCTCGTAACCTTCTGAAATAACTCATTATTTATTGCCATCCCCGGTTGGCCCACTCCTTGCTGACAAAACGCTGGAAGTCTCATTTGCGAGGGTTGGCAGTGGTCAGCGTCACGTCGGAAGCATTGGCAGGCCGGTCTTTTCAGGGCGCGACGCAGCGGTCGTCGCGGCCCGATCCCGCTTCGCAGACGGGGAACGACGGCTTTGCCGCGCTGGTCGACAGCAACACTGCGTCCACAAACGACGGCAGCCGCTACGACTCCCAGCCAGCGCCCTCGCGGCGGTCCGACGATCCGCCCTCGACGACCGACGCACGCCCCCGCGACACCAGCACGGGCCCCGACCGGACGTCGCGGGATTCCGCCAGTTCGCGCAACGACAACAAGGTCGAGAGCGACGCGCCGTCCAAGACCAAGTCGAAATCGAAATCGGACGACTCGAAATCGAACTCCGATGCGAAATCGACCAGTGACAAGCCGGACGCGACGCAGGCCGCTGCGCAGCAGGATCCGGGTGCGGCAACCGTGAATGCCGTGATTGCTCCTGTTGCCGCGACACCGGCGACTGCCCCGACACCGGCGGCCATCGCGCCGTCGGACCAGCCGGCCGCACCGCTCGCGATCGCCGCAGCGGCCATCGCGGCAAGCTCGGCCAATGCCGGCACCGGCGCTGCTGGCGGCAGCGGCGCGCCTGCCGGCGCCGACACCGCAGCGGCGGCGGCCACCACAGCGAATGCCGACAAGGTCGCCAAGGCCGCCGGCGTCAAGACCGACGCACAGGTCATCACCACCAGCGATGCGGCAACGGCTTCGGGCGCAGCGACAGCGACCGGCGATGCGACATTCGCCGCCACAGTTGCCGCCGGAACGCCCGCCACCAAGACGACGACACAGGCCAAGACACAGCTCACCGCGAAGGACGCGACGGCGACGATGCCGGCCGACCAGGACGGCGCCGCCGCGGGCAGCGCCAACACCGCGCAGGCTGCTCCGACCAACATCGTTCCCGCTACCGCGCAGCCGGCCGCAGTTGCCGGCAAGGCAAAGGCCGCCACCGACGGTGCCGCCGATGCCATCAAGGCCGACGCAAACGGCGACGGCAATGCCGCGCCGACGCCGGCGGTCGGCGGCCACGCGACCGCGCAGACCCAGCTCACAACCCCCGATCCCAGCGCGCAGGCAGCGAACGCACTGCAGCCGCAACCCGCGACCACCCAGACGACGCCGTCTGCGACCGCACAATTGACCGTGACCAACGCTGCGCAGAGCGCCGCCGTGCCGCTCAGCGGGCTTGCGATGCAGATCGCCGCCTCCGCCAAGAGCGGCAAGAGTCGCTTCGAGATCCGGCTCGACCCCGCCGAGCTCGGCCGCATCGATGTCCGCATCGATGTCGATCGCAACGGCCAGGTCACCTCGCATCTCACCGTCGAACGCCCGGAAACGCTGTCGATGCTGCGCCAGGACGCCAACCAGTTGCAGCGCGCGCTCGACAATGCCGGCCTCTCGACCGGCAATGGCGGATTGCAGTTCAGCCTGCGCGACCAGTCGCAGTCGGGCCAGAACAACAATGGCCAGTCCAATCCGAACGCCCATCGTTTGATCGTTACCGAGGAGGACAGCGTTCCCGCCGCAGCGGCGGGCCGCTCCTACGGCCGTGCAACCGGCGCCCTCGGCGGCGTCGATATCAGAGTGTAAGGAGTTCACCATGGCAGTCGATGCAACCATGCCGACGCCCGTCGTCTCGGCACCGGGCACCAGCAACGGAACGAACTCAAGCAGCAGCGGCAGCGGCCTGACGACCTCCTCGCAGGGCATTGCCGACAATTTCCAGACCTTCCTGACGCTGCTGACCACGCAATTGCAGAACCAGAACCCGCTCGACCCGCTCGACACCAACCAGTTCACCCAGCAACTGGTGCAGTTCGCGGGCGTCGAGCAGCAGCTGAAATCCAACGATCAGCTGAAGTCGCTGATCGAGATCGAGAAGAGCGCGCAGTCGACCCAGGCGCTGGTCTATGTCGGCAACACGGTCGCGGTCGACGGCAGCAAGACGCAGTTCGACAAATCCGCGACCTGGAATCTGGTGTCCCCGCAAGCCACCAGCGCCACCATCACGATCACGAGCGCGACCGGACAGACCGCCTATTCCGGCAATTTCAGCCTGAAGCAGGGCAACGCCAGCTTCGTCTGGGACGGCAAGGGCAATGACGGCACGCAATGGCCGGCCGGCACCTACACGCTGACCGCCACCGGCAAGGATTCCAAGGGCAATCCGATCGCCATCTCGACCGAGGTGCAGGGCGTCGTCGACTCCGTCGACCTGACCGCCTCCCCGCCGCTGCTCTCGATCGGCGGGCAGACCTACACCACCGACAAGATCAAGCGCGTGGTGCGCGGGGCGACTGGCTCGAGCTAAGCACATTGCGACGATCCGTAGCTGCGCGTTGAGCGGGCGACCCGCTCACCACACTGTATCGTCGTCCTGGCGAAAGCCAGGACCCATAACCACCGCAATTGATGATGAACGGGATCGTGGCCCCAGCGTCGCGCAACAATTGAGAGTTGGGGTAATGGGTCCTGGCTTTCGCCAGGACGACGCTGAGTGTGTGGCGCGGTTCTTGCGGGCCACACGATCGCATTCTCGCGACATGATTTGCCCGAGCTTTTTTGCTTCTCGTTTCGCCCTCCCTTGAAGGGGGCGCAGGGAAAGCCGGGTGCCGGTCGCGACGGTTCCATGCTATAGCCACGTCACTTGGCTGCTTGCTGTGGGGCTCGACAATGCCGATCAATCGCTTGCTGAAGACGGGCGAATACACGCCGGAGCAAATCGAGCTCTTCAACAGGGCGTTCAGCCTGGCGCTGCATTCGATGGGTCTGGTTGATCGGAACGATCCGCTTTGCGAGATCGTGGCCCGCAAGGTCATCGAGATCGGCAAGACCGGGGACCTCGACGCGAAGGGCATCGCGGAAGCCGCTGTCGCCAGCATCGGTCTCTGACGGCCGACGCGGTCGATGGCCGCTGACGGAACGGCGCTTGCCCCCGCGGATCAGACGTTCCGGCTGAGCGCGGGCCGCCGCCGTTGCTGGCGGCCCGTCATCAGAGCGGCCTCACTCGACTTCCTGCACGACCGTACGGGTGTCGGGATCGACCAGCATCACGCGCTGGCCGGTATAGACATAGCGATATCTGGTGAGCAACGGGCCCCAATCGGCAGGCACCGCTTCAAGCTCGACCTCGCGCGGCACAGGCGAGCCGACGACGATCCTCTCCCGCGTCTCGACGGGACGGATCTTGTGTTCGGTCACATAGCTGTGGATTCGCGTGCGGTACTGCGGCTCGATCTGCACGGTGGCGGCATGTCCGGCACCGGTCGTGCCGACAATCGTGCTCTGGGCGAAAGCGCCCGTCGACGCCAATACGGCGGCAACAGAAATCAGAACCAGCTTTTTCATAACGTCCTCCTCACCGCTCCATGCGGCGTTTCGAGAACCGCGACAGAATGGCAATGTTCCTAACGGAGGATCCCGATCAATCGCGCCGCCGGCGCGCTCCTCGCGCCAAGGCGTTCATCCGGGAATGGTCGTCTTGTTCGGCTGGTCCAGTGTTGGCGCGTCCGGACTTTCGCTCTCCGCATTCAGCTCGACCTCGGCCGCGTGCCGGAATTCCTTGTCCCTGCCGTCGGGCTTTCCGGCCTTCTCCCAGAGCTGCCGCGCGTAGTCCCTGATCTGCTGTTCGGTGGCCATGTCATTCCTCTGGAATTCCGAGCTCCTTGCGAACCGTCACGGCCGAGTCACCGACCTTCTCGACGGCTTTACGCAGCTGTTCGCGCGACACACCGAGGGCATGTGTCCAGCATCTCACCTGAAGCAGATCGTGCATGTTGATCTTCGAACGATCGAACTGCTCTTTCCTGGTCAGGCGCTTGGTCACTGAACTTCTCGCGTCAGCGCTCGGCCTGAGCCTCGGCCGTTGCTGGCGATCCAATCTTCAGGACAGCCATTTGTTCCTTTCTTGGATGGATCGGTCGTCACCCCTCGGAGGAACATTATCCGCGAGCGATACTTCAGTCGTGAGAGGCAGAGCGGGCGGCAGCACGAACAAGGGCGAGCCATGACAGGCATTGCAGACAGGATCGGCGGACGGGTCAAGCAGCTCATCGCCGAGATCATCAACGATGGCAGACTTGCCGAGGAAGGCACGCAGCAGATCAAGAAGGCCGAGAACGCGCCGCCTGCGAAGCCGTTCGGCAATTTGGACAAGCTGACCTAGATGCCCAGATACTTCTTCCATCTCGCGGGCGACATCCCCGCACACGACGTCGTCGGTCACGACTGTGCCGACGACAAGGACGCCCAGGATCACGGCAGCTTCATCGCTCACCGGATCGGGACCGAAAAGCCGGAGATGGTTCGCGACGGCAATTTCATTTCGGTTCGCGATGCGGGCGATAGCGAGCTCTTCCGCATCCCGCTGGCTTCGACGAGCGTCTGACAGGGAGCGGTCTTTCCCGGCTCGGCTCGCTTCCCGCAAACCGACGCTACCGGCCGATGTCCGGCATTCCTTCGCCGGCCCGCCGCATGGTGCTCTCGAGGACGCGGTCAGGACAGGCCACGCCCGCCGTTCAATAGGAACAAACGACGACGAGCGCGGTTCGGAGCTACACCAGGGTTTGAAACACCAATTTGCACACATGAAACGCCGCAATCGCTTCAAGCAAACCACGACGCTCGCATACCGCCTGATTCAGCTGGAGGAAGCGGCCCGCGCGAGGGCTTCGCACCTGCCTCCCGGCACCGAGCGGGAACGACTTCTCAAGAAGGCCCGTGAGGCCGAGCGCGCCGTTCAGATCGAACAATGGCTCGCCACTCCCGGAGCAGAGCCGCCGCCATAGCGCTTCGATTCACATAAGTTGCTTCGATTCACATAAGCTAATGCGCATTGCCGACCCGTGCGTCATTCGAAAACGCATTGGTGTCACGGCCACGCGAGGGGCTCGACAGCGTCGAGAGCAGTGAGCCAGACTTGGCAAGAACACACCGAGTGGCTGGCCCCGGCCTGTCCGACGCCAGCCGCGCAACCGATGCGGCCGGCGCCATGTTCGCGCGGCGTCAAGAGAGGCGGACGTGGTCGGCCTCGAACGTGATCTGAAAATTACTCCGATCGCTCCGATGCGACGCCGAACACGGCTGCCTCCCGCGCACCCGCGCCGTGCGATAACTCACCCTGCCTTGCAGCCGCGCCAGCAACCTGCCCAGCTCTTGCAAAGGACGCCTTGCCTGAGCGACACTCCCAATTCCTGATATTGCGAGCTCGATACTCCCGCACGCGATGAGTTCATCGAATGAAAACAGCTCCGAGCGATCGACGACCAATCCATCATTCCCCGATCTTCTGGGTCGGCATAGCCTTGTGCCTGGCAGCGATCGCAATCTACCTCTGGTCCGACGACCTCTCCTGGCGGCCGGCGCCGAACCCGCGGTCATGAACCGGCTGGCGGGAGTTCGACCAGCTCTTCGAGGTGGCTCTAAAGCATATTGCCGCTGTCAGCCTTGACCAAGATCCCTGTAACCCAAATCCCCGTGGCTCAAATCGCTGCCGTAGCCGGGAAAACACGCTTTCTCGTCGAATTCATTTGAAATACAATTTAGGTTTGACGGCCAAAGCCGCGTGAAAGAGGATCATTTGGAATTTTTTTTCACAACTGCCGATACTTACTTCCTTTGCGCTGACGTTGATGCTGACGCTGGTTCTTCCCAGCCTCATGGAGCGCATTCGGCTGCCTCGTCCGGTCGGATACATCCTCGCGGGCATTATCCTGGGCCCGAACATGCTTTCTATCCTCAATCCCGACGGAAAGATCGTCGGCTTCTTCGCTGAGCTCGGCAAGCTGTTGCTGATGTTCTTCGCCGGCTTTGAGGTCAACATCGCGCAGTTCAACAAGGCGCGTCATAAGGCGGCTACATTCGGCCTTCTCACTTTCGCCTGCCCCTTTGCATTGGCAGTAACCCTTGCGGCGCTGCTGGGGTACTCGCCTAATGCAAGCGCGGTCATCGGCGCCATACTGGCCTCCCATACCCTGCTCGGACTGCCCATCGTCAAGCAAGAAGGCCTCCTGGGACAGGAAGCGACCGTCGTGGCAGTGGGCGCCACGCTATTCACCGATATGCTTTCCATTCTTGTCCTCGCGTTATGCGTGCCGATTCACGTCAGAGGCTTTGATCCCTTGGGAATGCTGATCCTCCTGGGATGGTTGGCCGTTTATGTGCCGGGGATCGTCGTCGGATTGAGCTGGTTCGTTGAGCGCCTTCTGGCGGCCTTTGGGACAACCAGGGTCTCCAGCGCGCTGATCATGCTTCTTGTAATGGCGATTTCCGCCCAGATGGCGGAATGGATTGGCATGGAAGGAATCATCGGCGCCTTTCTTGCAGGCGTTGCCCTGAAGCGGGCGTTCGGAGAGGTCAAGGGCGACGATTCCCTGGAAATTATGAGTCAGGCCCTGTTCATTCCGGTGTTCTTCATTACGGCCGGTTTCCTTGTCGATTTCAAAGTGTTCTTCGCGACATTGCGCGATCAGCCGTTGCTTGTGGTCGGCGTGCTTGCGGCGCTATTTGGCGGCAAATGGCTTGCAGCCGAAAGTACAGGATGGTTGTTCGGCTACCGCCGCACGGAACGCAACTTGATGTTCGGTCTTACCGTGCCGCAGGTTGCGGCCACGCTCGCGGTCGCTCTGGTCGCCTATTCCACAAAAAATGCTGCGGGTCAGCGATTGATCGATCATCCCATGTTGAATGCTACGGTTGTTCTGGTGATCGTATCGTCGATCGTCGGATTGATGCTCACAGCGCACGCCGCACGACAGCTAGATCACATGGACAGCAAGTCCAACCAGGCGAGCCCTGGTCGAAGCTAGTCGAGAGATTGCAAGGCGGCCGATGCCTGATCCGGGATGAAGAGCCGGCTGAAGCGGCATCCTGCACGTGTGCCGACCGGGAGCACCGTCCCTCAGCGAGAACCCTTTCGCGCGAGCCGGACGCCGCGCGGCGAATCGCCGAAGCGGGTTCGGAACAGACGGTTGAAATACGAAACATCCGAAAAGCCGACCTCGAGCGCGATATCGGAAATTCGCCGACGGCCGGCATCAGGCTCGGTGAGCAATTTGAGCGCCCGCTGCAGCCGCAATTCATTCAAGCGCTCGGTGAACGACGGCCCTGATGACGTCATCAGGCGCTGCAGATAGCGCGACGAGATGCCCTGGTCACGCGCAACCGTTTGAACGCTGAGCCCGGGCTCCTCAAAGTGTGCGGCGATGTAGTCGAGCACGGCACGGTGCCGCGCAGCAACGACGGCGCTCGCGCTGCTCTCGCCCAGCGCACCACACTCGCCGATCGCGAGCGCGATGAGATCGTGGATATGGGTCACGACCGTATCGCGAAGCTTCGGCGCGCTCAGCGCTTTCGTCTTAAGCACCGATTTCAGATATGAGATGAACAGTCGGAATGCTTCCGTCCGGTGCCAAATCGGCCGCATGACCAGGCCTTCGACGTCGGTCACGCGCTGCGCAAGTGCCTCGCGCGGCACGGCCAGGCCGAATTGCAACCCGTCGATATAGGTGACGCTGGCGGGCTCGGAATGCAGAATTGCAATTGCATCGCCGGCGCGAAAATCGGCGTCCCGGCCGCGCTGCGATAGCTGACCTCTGCCCGGAGAGCAGAAGATGATCCCGATGGAGTCATCGCCATCGGCAAGGTTCGCCTGCAAACGCTTGAACCGCATCGACGTGCCTTTCAGCGCCAGCATGCGCAAACCCTGAACCGCTCGCAGCGACGCATCGGCCTGGAATGAAACGTTCGATAGAGGCTCGATATCGGCGTGCACGATGCATCGGCCAAAGTGCTCGCGCCAGAGCGGGATACGAATGCGTTCCGGAAGCTCGCACGTCGAAAATCGATACGATGCGAAATTGGCTGCGTCCATCGGCATGGGGACCTCCAGCCTTCACAAAACATCAGAATGAAATGCTGCGGCACTCCACGGTCAGTATCCGCATTTTGCGATTCACGCACCGGCCTTCGCCCGATCCGTGCGCATGAGTCCAAGAAGCCACGTTACCGATCTGCTAGTCTTGTTCGCCTGTGATTGATGCTGATGTGAACTAGTTCACTTGGTGGTCAGAATATTATGTATATAATGACATTATGAAAATCGCGGCAAATTTCCCTTTTAAGAAGAAGCAGTCGCGATCGCTCTATTTATAATTGCTGCCATCGGATCCGTTTCAAACATTCCTGGCAGAGTAAAGCGCAAATCAGTGTCATGCCCCTGTACGCGGTCTCCTGGCTAAGTCGCCACGCGCAGGTCATTCAGTAGAACGACTGATATCGATTTTGGTTGCGTCGGACTGCCTGCGGCACTTGTCGGTTATCGCCGCCGGTTGAAATGGTCGAAATCTGTCACGTGGGAAAGTCAACCTAGTGATCAAGAAGGCGTTCGATCATGTCCATCATATTCGACATGCTTTATCGTGAATACTGTCGCGCCCGCCTCGCGGAAATGCGAAAGCAGCATTTGTTGCCGGCCATCGGCGACGTCGCGCAGGCGGCGCCGTCAGAGGATAGCGATCCACCCGGCCCCCGTGATTGCGGCTGGCCGGCGGAAGCGCCGCCGACCCTCGGGTAGCTGGAGCGCACAATCATACAGGTTGGCCGGAGGCTAGTCCGGCACGCGCACGCCTCGGAGCACCCGAGCGTCTCATGGACCTAGGTCCGGTGAGGCCGCGCGCGCCCGCCAGACAGATCGACAGATGCACGATCGAACCCGCAGCTCGAAGCGATTGCTCGGCGAGACCCCGCCGGAGTTCAGATCGACCGGCCGCGACCCGCGCATCGATGTCTGTCGCGGAATCGCATTGTGGTGGATCTTTCTCGATCACATTCCAGACAACGTCGGAAGTTGGCTGACCCTGCGCAACTACGGCTTCTGCGATGCCGCCGAAATATTCATGTTCATCTCGGGCGTCACCTGCGCACTGGCCTACGGCAGGGCGCGTCAGCGCGACGGTTGGCGCGGCATGATCGGCCGTTCGCTGCGGCGGGGATGGGATATCTATGCCGCCTTTCTGCTGCTGACGCTCGCTTGCGCGATCGTCGTCTACCTCGCGGGCAGCGACCGTCTCGCCGACGACAGCAATACGCGGGTTCTGTTCGAACGTCCAGGCGCAGCGCTTGCGCACGCCGCGGTCCTGCAATTCCACCCTGTCAATACCGACGTGCTGCCGGTCTTTGTGATCTGTCACGTGTTGTTCGCACCGCTGCTGTGGCTGCTGCTGCGAGCGCCGAACCTGGCGCTTGGTCTTTCGCTGTCGCTTTACGCGCTGGTGCACGTCTTCGGCTGGAGCATTCCCGCCTGGCCCGACGGCGTCTGGTTCTTCAACCCGCTGGCCTGGCAGCTTCCGGTGGTGCTGGGCGCATGGTATGTCATCGAGGGAAGGACCATCCAGGGATGGGTGACGTCGCGCCCCGCGCTTGTTCTGTCGGCGCTTTATCTCGCGTTCGGCTTCGTCGTTGCGCTGGGCCACGGCATCAAGCCGCCGCTGCTGCCGCAGGCGCTGACGGATCTGCTGTTTCCGATGGACAAGTCGAACTTGAGCCCGTTGCGGCTGCTGCATTTTCTGGCACTTGCCATCGTGGTGTCATGGCTCGTTCCAGCGGGCTGGCAGGGACTGTCGACGCCGATGCTGCACAGCGCGAGGCGTTGTGGCGAGAACTCGCTGCCGATCTATTGTCTCGGCGTCCTGCTGGCGCTGGCCAGCCAATGCGACCTGTTCGACATCTCGAACCGGCTCTCGATGCAGATCGGACTCAGTCTTGCCGGTGTCCTTGTGATGGCCGCGGCCGCGACGCTGCTGAACACGCTCGGCACCAAGCGCGCCCGGTCGCCGGATGTCGACACCGCCGCCGGACATGATCCTGTGCCGCGCGCCGCCGATCGCGGCATTTTCGACGGTCACGGCGCGCATATCCTCTAAAGCGCGCCATCGTGCGCGGGAGAAGCGGATGCTCTCCCACGCACGGTCAACGCCGACGCTCAGCTCGACTGCCGCGCGGCGTCGAGGATCAGCCGGGCGATCGCGTCGGGCTGCGAGATCAGCGCGAGATGGCTGGCCTTCACCTCGATCGTGGTGGCGCCCATCCGCTTGGCCATGAAGCGCTCGAGATCCGGATTGATGGTGCGGTCTTCGGTCGAGACGGCGTAGTAGCTCGGCTTGCTGCGCCAGGCCGCATGGCTGGTCTTGCCGGCCAGCAGTTGCTTGTGGAACGGCTGCTGCACGGCATAGAGCACCTTCGCCTTGGCCTCCGGCAGGTCGCCGGCGAAATCGCGCAGGAACGCTTGTTCGCTGAGCCGGCCCTCGTCGCCATCGAACACGATGCCGGCGCTCGCGGGCGGCGTCGGATAGGTCTTGGCCAGCGCGGTGTAATCCTCGTCCGCATCGGGTGCGCGCGCTGCGACATAGACCAGCGCCGAGACATTCGGATGCACGCCGGCCTCGGTGACGATCATGCCGGAGAAGGAATGGCCGACCAGCACGGTCGGACCATCCTGGCGATCGAGCACCCGCTGCGCGGAGGCAACCGCTTCAGGCAACGTGGTCAGCGGATTTTGCACCGACGTCACGTTGAGCCCGGCGGCCTGCAGGCGGGGGATGACCTCGGACCAGCAGGAGCCGTCAGCGAACAGGCCGTGCACCAGCACGACGTTGCGCGCCTTGACCGGCGGCGTGGTGGCGGCCATGCCGCGCGAGGACACCAGTGAAGCCGCAGCTCCAGCGAGCAAGGCGGTCGAGAAGGCGCGTCTGTTCATCATCATGTTACTGCTCCGTTGTCGTATGCTGAGTTGAAAATCAGAGAAGCGCGTCCACCTGCGGTGAACGGACAATCTCTCCTACGCGCGCAAAGGCCTCATGGTTACGCTCGATGCTGTCGTGATCGTAAAGATAGTTGACCATGATGCCGAAGGATTCCGCCATCGCGCGATCGGCCGTGTTGCCGAGCCAATTGATCCGCTCCAGCCGGGCACCGTTGCCGAGATGGAAGCGCGCCACCGGATCGATGCGATTCCCGGACGCCGGCGAGCGCGTGAGATATTGCGCGCATAGCCTCATCAGGACCGGACGCAAGGTCTCGCAGGTCGCCGCGTCGTGCCACCAGCCTTCGCGGTCCAGCTCGCGCAGCATCGCGACCTCGTTGCCGCCGGATTGCGGCTGCTGGCTGAGCCAGCGCCGGAAGCCTGGGATCGGCGACAGCGTAGAGAAGCGTTTCAGCTGCGGGAATTCCGCTTGCAGCTCCTCGACCACCTGCTTGATCAGGAAATTGCCGAACGACACGCCGCGCAGTCCGTCCTGGCAGTTGGAGATCGAATAGAAGATCGCGGTGTCGGCATGCGCGGCCCTGAGGCCTGCGCTGTCTTGATCCGCATCCTGCACCAGCAGCGGTGGCACGGCGGTGGCCAATCCCTGCACCAGCGCGACCTCGACGAAGATCAGCGGCTCGCCGGGCAGCGCGGGATGGAAGAAGGCAAAGCAGCGGCGATCGGGCGCAAGGCGGCGGCGCAGATCGTCCCAGCCCTTGATCTCGTGCACCGCCTCATAGGCGATCAGCTTCTCGAGCACGGCGGCCGGCGACTGCCAGTCGATGCGGCGAAGCTCGAGGAAGCCGCGATTGAACCATGAGACGAACAGATGCTTGAGATCGGCATCGAGCAGCTTCAGCTCCGGTTCGGAGCCGAGACGGCCGGCGATCTCACTGCGCATTGCGATCAGGCTCGCCGTGCCGCCGGGCGCCATGTTCATCCGCCGCAGCACCTCCTGCCGCGGCGGATCGGCGGCGTCGGCCAAAGCGGCCGCGGCCGCCGCGGTGCCGTCGGCAAGATAGCGCTTCGCCGCATCCTGCAGCGCCGCCGCGTCGGGCTGAAACACGCTCGCCAGATAGCTTTGAAAGCCGTGCCGACCGTCGGCATCGAGCGCGCGCATGGTCTGCTGCAATTGGCGTGCGATCAGGGCGCCCGACGCTTCGCCGCGCTCGGACAACAGTGCCGCGGCGAGCTGCCTCGCTTGATCGAGCGAGGCCGGTGGACTGCCTGGGATGTGCTCGGCGTGGGTCATGGGAGCCTCCTTCTAGCTGCGGAATTTGGCGGGCGGCGTGTAGAGGTTGCCCGATGCGGCGACGAGGTCGTCGATCGATTTCGCGGCGAGCCAGTCGCGCGTCGCCGTCTCGACGTCGAGGCCGAGATCGGACGGCAGCATCACGATGCCGCGGCG
>NZ_LFIQ01000119.1:444615-474074 GCF_001189245.1 Bradyrhizobium pachyrhizi
CTCGGTGATCACGTGGCTGACGTCGTCGCCATGGATCATGACGGGCGGCAGCGCGAAGCCGGCCGAGGCCGCGAGGTCGAACGCGTCGAGGCGCTCGACGAAGCTCGGCGCGCCGTTCGGCTGCCGGGTCTGGACCATCTGCACCACGAGCTTGCGGCCGCGCAGGCGCTCGCCTGCTTCCTCGCCGGCACGCAGCCAGGCAGCGCTGTCGTGGCGCCGGCCGCGCGGATCGGCGCCCATGTTCGGCGCGCCGCCGAAGCCGGTGATGCGGTCCTTGGTGGCGGTCGAGCTGTTACCCTCGGGATCGATCTGCAAGGTGCCGCCGACGAACAGATCGCAGGCATATTGTCCGGCGACCTGCGCCAACGCGCGGTTGGAGCGCAGATTGCCGTCGGCGCCGACCGGAAACACATCGGGACGGCTGGCGACATAGCGTTCCATGCCCAGCTCCGAGCCGAAGCAATAGACGTTGTCGACGAAGCCGGCTTCGATCGCGGGGATCAGCGTCGGATGCGGGTTGAGCACGAAATTCCGCGCGACCTTGCCCTTCAGCCCGCGCCTCGCGGCAAAGGTCGGCAGGATCAGCTCGATCGCCGCGGTGGCATAGCCGATGCCGTGATTGAGCCGTGTCACCTGATAAGGCTCATACACTGCTGCGATCGCCATCATCGCCATCAGGACGTTCTCGTCCCTGATCTTGGCGGGATCGCGCGTGAACAGCGGATCGATCGCATACAACTTCGGGCCGGGCACCACGACATCGACCCAGTCGCCGGGGATGTCAACGCGCGGCAGACGATCGACGATCTCGTTGACCTGCGCCACGACGACGCCGCCGCGGAACGCCGCGGCCTCGGCGATGGTGGGCGTGTCCTCGGTGTTCGGACCGGTGTACAGATTGCCGTCGCGATCGGCCTTGTCGGCAACGATGAGCGCAACCTGCGGCGTCAGGTCCACCAGCATCCGCGCGTAAAGCTCGAGATAGGTATGGATCGCGCCGATCCGCAGCGCCTTGGCGGCGACGAGTTCGGCAAGACGGCGGCTCTGCGGGCCGGCAAAGGCGAAGTCCAGGCGGTTGGCGATGCCGCGTTCGAACACCGCGAGATGATCGGGAAGCGCGAGCACCGACTGCACCATGTGCAGATCATGCACCCGCGCCGGGTTCACTCCGGCGAGGCACGCGGCCAGGAAGTCCGCCTGCTTCTGGTTGTCGCCCTCGAGCGCAACCCGGTCGCCGGATGCGATGACCGCCTCGAGCAGCTCGACCGCGCGGTCGGGCGGGCAGACCTTTCCGTTCGTGCCGCAGACAGCTCGCGCGCGCGCCAGACGCGCCGTGCGATCGGTTCGTGGTGTCGTCTCCGACATGATGGCCTCTCCTTGCTTGATCATCTGAAGCGAAGGTAGGCGGCCGGCATTGATAATAGAAACGATATTCTATAATATGATTGATTACAGATATGGATTAATCGATGCTCGACCTCGAACTTTTGCGGGCCTTCGTTGCGGTCGCCGATTGCGGCGGCTTCCACCGCGCCGCCGAGCAATTGCATCTGACCCAGTCGACCATCAGCCAGCAGATCAAGCGGCTAGAGCTCGAGACCCGGCGGCCGCTGTTCCGGCGCACGACGCGTAGCGTCGCATTGACCGACGAAGGCGAGATGCTGCTCGGCGACGCACGGCGTCTGTTGCAGCTGGAGGAGGCGGCGCGGCAGCGGCTGGTGGCGCCGCGGCTGTCCGGCGCGGTCCGTCTTGGCGTGGTCGAGGAAGTCGCCGGCGGCTCGCTGCCGTCGGCGCTCGGCCGCTTCGCCGCGCTGCATCGCGGCGTCAAGCTCGAGGTGCTGATCGGCGTCAGCGCCGAACTGATCGAGCAGCTCGATGCGGGACGGCTCGATCTGGTGTTCGCCAAGCGGCCGCTCGGAACGTCGAAAGGCCGCCTGGTGTGGCGCGAACCGCTGGTGTGGACCGCGGCGGAAACGTTCGATCTCGTTCCCGGCGCGCCGCTACCGCTGGCGCTGTACCGCGAACGATCGGTGTCGCGCGATGCCGCGCTCTCCGCGCTGCGCGACGGCGAGCTCGGCTGGGAGATCGTCTATACCAGCCCGAGCCTGACCGGCGTCCGCGCCGCCGCCGTCGCGGGACTTGCCATTACTCCGCTGCCGCTCAGCGCCGTCACCACGGGCCTGCGCATTCTCGGAATTGGCGACGGCCTGCCGCCGCTTCCCGATCTGGAATTCGCCATCTACGAGAAAAGACGGCCGGACAAGGCCTCGGAAGCGCTCGCCGATGCCTTGCTGACGTTGGCGCGCGGTCCGCTTCGCCCCACGATTTGAGCGCGCCGAACCGCGAATTGCGCCGCGCGCTGGTCTGCCTGCCAGCGGCAGACCCGAATGTTCCCGGCCGTTCCAACGAGATTCGTATTGAACGCTTGGGCTTAGGCAAATTTTAAACCGGGAGGCGTAGCTTACCCCTTGCGAGTTCAGTGGTTGAGAGTTTGTGAGTACGCCATGACAGAACCCCATCGCCCGAGGGTGAAATACGTCATCGGGCCTGACGGCAGCCCGTTAACGATTGCGGATTTGCCGGCCCCCGGTACCAAACGGTGGGTCATCCGCCGCAAGGCCGAAGTCGTCGCTGCGGTCCGCGGCGGCCTGCTCTCCCTCGAGGAAGCCTGCAGCCGCTACACATTGACCGTCGATGAATTCCTTTCCTGGCAGTTCTCGATCGACCAGCATGGTCTGGCCGGGCTGCGCACCACCCGCATCCAGCAATATCGGCAGTAATTCGACGCCGATCCTGTGGCATTTGACGAAAACCGGCCTCGCCTTGCGAAGCCGGTTTTTTTCATGTCCGCGATTTTGCCGCGGTCCTTAACCGTCGTTAACCATATGGAAACCATACCCTAGGCAATATTTGCCCAGTCGGACCCGCGCGGGCCGAATCCCTGGGGGCCGTTGGTGCAAAGTCTGGTTGCTTTCCTGAGAGGTCTTGGTGCGGCCCGCCTCGCGGCCATGATTGCAGTCACCGCGGCCCTGATCGGCTTCTTCGCCTTCGTCATCATGCGCGTCACCACGCCGCAGATGACCACCCTCTTCACCGACCTGTCGACCGAGGATTCCTCTGGAATCATCAAGGAGCTCGAGCGCCAGGCGATCCCGTTCGAGCTGCGCAATGACGGCGCCGCGATCATGGTGCCGAAGGACAAGGTGACCCGGCTCCGCATGAAGCTCGCCGAGGGCGGCATGCCCAAGGGCGGCGGCGTCGGCTACGAGATCTTCGACAAGTCGGATGCCCTGGGCACCACGAGCTTCGTCCAGAACATCAATCATCTGCGGGCGCTGGAGGGCGAGCTCGCCCGCACCATCCGCGCCATCGACCGCGTCCAGGCCGCGCGCGTCCATCTCGTACTGCCGGAGAAGCCGCTGTTCTCGCGCGAGACGCCGGAACCATCAGCTTCGATCGTGCTCAGGGTGCGCGGCGCGCTGGAGCCGCAGCAGATCCGGGCGATCCGCCACGTCGTCGCCTCCGCGGTCAACGGGCTGAAGCCGCAGCGGGTCTCGATCGTCGACGAGGCAGGCCAGCTGCTCGCCGACGGCGCCCAGTCCGATGCCGACGCCGCGGTCGGCGACGAGCGCCGCGCCGCCTTCGAGAAGCGGATGCGCAAGCAGGTCGAGGACATCGTCTCGTCGGTGGTCGGCGCCGGCCGCGCCCGCGTCCAGCTCTCCGCCGACTTCGACTACAACAAGATCACCCAGACCTCGGACAAGTTCGACCCCGAGGGACGGGTGCTGCGCTCGACCCAGACCCGCGAGGAAAGTAGCCTCACCGCCGACAATTCCGGCCAGGTCACCGTCGCCAACGAGCTGCCAGGCAGCCAGAACCAGGACAACGCCGCCCGCGCCCGCGACCAGAGCAAGAAGAGCGAAGAGACCAACAATTATGAGATTTCCCGCACCACCAAGACCGAGGTGACCGAGGCCGGCCGCGTCAACCGCATCTCGGTCGCGGTGCTGGTCGACGGCAGCTACTCCAAGAACGAAAAGGGCGAGCTGGTCTATCAGGACCGCACCAAGGAGCAGCTCGACCGCATCGCCGCTTTGGTCCGCTCCGCGATCGGCTTCGACCAGAAGCGCGGCGACCAGGTCGAGGTCGTCAACCTGCGCTTCGCCGAGCCGCCCGCCGCGCAGCCGATCGCCGAGCCGACCGGCCTGCTCGGCATGCTGCAATTCACCAAGGATGACGTGATGTACGTCATCGAGCTCGGCGTCATGATGATGCTCGGCCTCGTCGTGCTGTTCATGGTGGTCCGTCCGCTGGTCAAGCGCATCGTGGCGGCCGACGTCATTCCGGCGCTGACCGGCCCAGGCATGCCCGCGCTGGCCGAAGCCCCCGAGAGCACCGGCCCGCCCGGCCAGGCGCTGATCCCGAGCGGCAGCGGCGCGGCGCAATTGATCGACGTCGCCCAGATCCAGGGCCAGGTCCACGCCCAGGCCGTGCACCGGGTCGGCGAGCTCGCCGAACGCAATCCGAACGAAACCGTCTCCATCGTCCGTCAATGGCTGAGCGAGCCGGTAGAGAACTGACATGGCCGCCGTACCCCAGACCACCAACGCCAACGACATCGCCACCGTCCTCTCGACGCTGGCAAACCGGCAAAGCGCCCGGCCCAAGGGCAAGCCGCTGCCCGGCCCCAAGCGCGCGGCGATCCTGATGCTCGCGCTCGGCGAACAGTATGGCGGCAAGATCTGGTCGATGCTCGACGACGAGGAAGTCCGCGAGCTGTCTGTCCACATGTCGACGCTTGGCACCGTCGAGGCCGACGTGGTCGAGGACCTGATGCTGGAATTCGTCTCGCGGATGTCGGCCTCCGGCGCGCTGATGGGCAATTTCGACGCCACCGAGCGGCTGCTGCAGCAATACCTGCCGGCCGAGCGCGTCTCCGGCATCATGGACGAGATCCGCGGTCCGGCCGGCCGCAACATGTGGGAGAAGCTCTCCAACGTGCAGGAAGAGGTGCTCGCCAACTACCTCAAGAACGAATACCCGCAGACCATCGCCGTGGTGCTGTCGAAGCTGAAGCCGGAGCACGCCGCGCGCGTGCTCGCGATCCTGCCCGAGGACATCGCGCTCGACGTGGTCGGCCGCATGCTGCGGATGGAAGCGGTGCAGAAGGAAGTCATCGAGCGCGTCGAGCAGACGCTGCGCACCGAGTTCATGTCGAACCTGTCGCAGACCCGCCGCCGCGACGCCCATGAGGTGATGGCCGAGATCTTCAACAATTTCGACCGCCAGACCGAGACCCGCTTCATCACCTCGCTGGAAGAGGAAAATCGCGAATCCGCCGAGCGCATCAAGGCGCTGATGTTCACGTTCGACGATTTGATCAAGCTCGATACCGCCTCGGCCCAGACGCTGATGCGCAACATCGACAAGGACAAGCTCGGCGTCGCGCTGAAGAGCGCCAACGAGGAGGTGCGCAGCTTCTTCCTCGGCAACATGTCCTCGCGCGCCGGCAAGATGCTGATGGACGACATGGCCGCGATGGGCCCGGTGCGGCTGCGCGACGTCGACGAGGCGCAGGCCCTTCTGGTCAACCTCGCCAAGGATCTCGCCGCCCGCGGCGAGATCACGCTGACCAAGAACCGCGCCGACGACGAGCTGGTGTATTGATGGCCGCGCCCGCAAAATTCCTGTTCGACACGGATTTCTCGGCGCCAGACCGCGCGCGCGAACGCGCGCCGACGCCGGCCGAAGTCGCACAGAAGGTCGCCGACGCCGAGGCACGGGCCTATCGCGCCGGCTACGAGGCCGCGCTGCGCGAGGCCAAGGTCGAGAGCGACCGCCGCGCCGCGCAGGCGCTGGAGGAGATCGGCACCGCGATCAAGGGCATCGCGGCGCGCTTCGCCGGCATCGAGACGCGGATGGAGACCGAGGCCGTGGACGTCGCGGTGGCGGTCGCCCGCAAGCTTTGTTCCGAGCTGATCGCGCGCGAGCCGCTCGGCGAGATCACCGCGCTGGTCTCCGACTGCTTCTCGCATCTGGTGGCGACGCCGCATCTCGTGGTCCGCATCAATGACGCGCTCTACGAGGCGGCGCATGACAATATCGAGCGGATGGCGGCGCATTCCGGCTTTCAGGGCCGGCTGGTGATCCTGGCCGAGCCGACGATTGCGACCGGCGACTGCCGGATCGAATGGGCCGATGGCGGCGTCGTGCTGGAGCGCGCCGCGATCGAAGGCAAGATCAACGAACTCGTCGGGCGCTATCTGGCGTCCCGCGGCCAGGCCGGCTGAAGGCGATTGAGGGCTGAACCATGACCGACACCGACACCCAAGTCCCGCTTCCCGATCTCAATTCCGCCGACGCGCCCAGCATCGACGACATCGGCTACAACGAAGACGAGCATGCCGCGCGCATCGCGGCCGATCTGGAGGCCGTGTTCGACGTGCCGGTGCAGGTCTCGGCGGTGCTCGGCCGCTCCAAGATGGACGTCGGCGACCTCTTGAAGCTCGGACCGGGCACCGTGCTCGAACTCGACCGCCGCGTCGGCGAGGCGATCGACATCTACGTCAACAACCGCCTGGTGGCGCGTGGCGAAGTGGTGCTGGTGGAAGACAAGCTCGGCGTGACCATGACCGAAATCATCAAGGCAGAACGCTCTTAACAACTCAGGCGGTCACGCGCGGGACCTGCGCGACCAGACGAACAGGAGATCATCATGCGGCTTCTCATCGTTGGCACCCTGAAGGGCCAGCTCACGACCGCGACCAAGATCGCGATGGACAACGGCGCCTCGGTGACCCACGCCGAGGCCGCCGAACAGGCGATGAACGTGCTGCGCGGCGGCAAGGGCGCCGACCTCCTGCTGGTCGATGTCGGCCTTGACATCCGCGACCTCGTGATGCGGCTGGAAGCCGAGCACATCCACGTGCCAATCGTCGCCTGCGGCATCTCCAACGACGCGCGCGCCGCGGTCGCCGCGATCCATGCCGGCGCCAAGGAATACATCCCGCTGCCGCCCGACCCCGAGCTGATCGCAGCCGTGCTGGCCGCGGTCGCCAATGACGCGCGCGATTTGATCTACCGCGACGAGGCGATGGGCCGGGTGATCAAGCTGGCGCAGCAGATCGCGGGCTCGGACGCCTCCGTCATGATCACCGGCGAGTCCGGCACCGGCAAGGAAGTGCTGGCGCGCTACGTCCATTCCCGCTCGGCCCGCGCCAAGCGGCCGTTCATCTCGATCAACTGCGCCGCGATCCCCGAGCACCTCCTTGAATCCGAGCTGTTCGGCCATGAGAAGGGCGCCTTCACCGGCGCGGTCGCGCGCCGCATCGGCAAGTTCGAGGAAGCGACCGGCGGCACGCTGCTGCTCGACGAAATCTCCGAGATGGATGTCCGGCTGCAGTCCAAGCTGCTGCGCGCGATCCAGGAGCGCGTGATCGACCGCGTCGGCGGCACCAAGCCGGTCCCGGTCGACATCCGCATCATCGCGACCTCGAACCGCAACCTCTCGGAGGCGGTGCGCGAAGGCACCTTCCGCGAGGACCTGCTGTTCCGCCTCAACGTCGTCAACCTGAAGATTCCGCCTCTGCGCGACCGCCCGGCCGACATCCTCGAGCTGGCGCAGCATTTCGCCAGGAAATATGCCGAGGCCAACGGCATGCCGGTGCGTCCGATCTCGACCGATGCCCGCCGCATCCTGACCGCGAACCGCTGGCAGGGCAACGTCCGCGAGCTCGAGAACACCATTCATCGCTCGGTCCTGATCGCGCAGGGCGACGAGATCGGCGCTGAGGCGATCCTGACCCCCGATGGCGACCGCCTCGACCTTGCCAGGACCGCGCCCGCGGTCGCGCATGCCACGCTGGCCGCCGAGCAGGTCACCCGCGCGCTGGTCGGCCGCACCGTCGCCGATGTCGAGCGCGACCTGATCCTGGAAACGCTGAAGCACTGCCTCGGCAACCGCACCCATGCCGCCAACATCCTCGGCATCTCGATCCGCACGCTGCGCAACAAGCTGAACGAATATGCCGACGGCGGCATCCCGATCACCCCCGCCGGCAATGGCGCGCCCGACTATCAGCGCATGGCGAACGCCGGCTGAGAACGGGAAGCGGCGGGTTAGTCCCGCCGCTTGCCTCGCCTCACGAATAGCTGGGCGCGTCGGGCTTGCGGAAGATCCGGATTGGATCGCCGGGCGTGATATCGCGGCCGGTGAACGTCACATAGGCATAGAGCGCGAGATAGGCGACGGCGATCGCACCGACGAGATAGAACAGCCAGGTTCCCACGCGCTTCATCCAACGGTCACCTCTCCGAAACATCCGCGCCATTTAATGCGCCGATTGGGAAAGCGCCACGGCCAACATGCCGCGCCGGCCTCGGCGCCGTTCATCCCTTGAATCTTGCGGCAGGTTGCCTTATTCAATCTCCTATTGCGTTTACATTCTTAGACAACTGGAGAGTGATATGGCTCTTTATGCGCAGACCAGCGGCACCCTGTCCACGACCTCCGCGACTTTAACGCCGATGCAAGGCCTCAGCCTGACGATTCCGGAGGGCGTCGGCACCACCGCGATCATCACCCTTAACGTTCCGAATCCCTACGCCACGGGCAACGACATTCCGGGCGGCGTGTTCGGCGTCACCGTCAATGGCACGGTCTCGCCGGTCGTCGCAAGCTTCACCTATAACGAGACCCCGTCGAGTTTTGGCCGCATCCCGACCACGCTCGTCGTTGGCATTCCGCTGGCCAATGCAGCTCAGACCGTCCAGGCCGTATGGGCTGGCGTCCGCGGCAGCAATGTGATCATCGACAGCCCGGCATCGCTGAGCGCAGTTTTCTAAAGTCCGATCCGGATAACCACGTAAGCACGGCGCGCTAGCGCGGCCCTCGCACATGAACATGACGCGACGGCAGGCTGACCTCGGCCAGCCGTGCCGCGTCTTCCTCGTGGTCGATCGCGACATACTCGCCGTGCCAATACGCCAGCGCGGCGGTACGCTCTGACGCGATCACGTCGAGCACGCGGCCGATGACGATCACGTGCGAATGCCGTTCGATGGTCTCCTCGACCTCGCAATCAACCGCGGCGAGCGCGCCGACCAGCAGCGGGACGCCTGACGCGCGCGTCGTCCACGAGGCTCCGGTGAAGCGGTCCGCGCCCTTCAGCCCGCCCTTGCCGGTGAAGCGCTCGGCGATGTCGCGCTGGTCCGCGGCCAGGATGTTGACGCCGAACACGCCATGGCGCGCGATCAGCGGCCATGACGAGGCCGCGCGGTTGATGCTGACGATCAAGGACGGCGGCTCGACCGAGAGCGACGACACCGAGGTCACCGTCATTCCCGAGATATCCTTAGCCCGACCGGCCGTGATCACGCTGACGCCGCCGGTGAGGTGACGCATCGCGCCGCGGAATTCGGCGGCCGCAACCGCGGGCTCGATCGAAACATTGCGGACGACGGAATTCATGGCGACCTCACAGACTGTCTTCGCTGCCTTCGAGCAGATGCTTCAGAATCTCGCCCTCCAGCGCGGCGAGTTCGGCCGACCCGCGCCGGCGCGGCCGCGGCAGGTCGACCGCGACATCCTCGGCGATGCGGCCGTCCTCGATGACCAGCACGCGGTCGGCGAGCGCGACCGCCTCGGCGACGTCGTGCGTCACCAGGATCGCGGTAAAGCCCTGGTCGCGCCAGACCCGCTCCAGCAATTGCTGCATCGAGATCCGGGTCAGCGCGTCGAGTGCGCCGAGCGGTTCGTCGAATGCCAGCACGCGCGGCTGGCTGACCAGCGCCCGCGCCAGCGCCACGCGCTGCTTCTGCCCGCCCGAGAGCACCGACGGCCACTGGGTGCGCTTGTCGCCGAGCCCAACCTCGACCAGCGCGCGCTCGGCGCGCGCCTGCGCATCAGCAGACGAGCGCTCGCGCCCCAGCCCGACCTCGACATTGGACAGCACGCGCGCCCAGGGCAGCAGCCGCGGTTCCTGGAACATGACGCGGACGTCCTGTGCCCTCGGCTGTTCGCCGAAGGCGATGCTGCCCGCCGTCGGCGCGTCGAGGCCGGCGATCAGACGCAGCAGCGTGCTCTTGCCGCAGCCGCTGCGGCCCACGATCGCGACGAACTGGCCGGCCGGGATGTGCAGGTCGATGCTGCGCAGCACCTCGTTGTCGCCGAACGCCTTGCGCAGGCCGCGGATGGTCAGCGACAGGCCGCGGGCCGCGCCTTCCGGCACGCGCCGCAACTGACGCGCCTTCACGACGATCTCGGTGCGGTCGACCGGCTCGGCTTCAGCGGTTTCGAAACGAAGCGCTTCTTGCATTCTCATTCTCACTTCTTCTGGAAGGCGGGGTGCCACGACAGGGTCAGCCGCTCCAGCGCCCGCGAGGCGCTGTCGGCGAGCTTGCCGAGCAAGGCGTAGATCAGGATCGAGAGCACGACGACGTCGATCAGCATGAACTCGCGCGCCTGCATCGCCATGTAGCCGAGGCCCGACGAGGCCGCGATGGTCTCGGCGACGATCAGGGTCAGCCACATGATGCCGAGCGCGAAGCGCAGGCCGACGAAGATCGAGGGCAGCGCGCCGGGGAAGATCACCCGACGGAACAGCTCGCCGTCGGTCATGCCGTAGATGCGGCCCATCTCGATCAACTGCGGATCGACGGTGCGGATGCCGTGCAGCGTGTTGAGATAGATCGGGAAGAACACGCCGAGCGCGACCAGGAACAGCTTTGCCGATTCGTCGATGCCGAACCACAGGATGACGAGCGGGATCAGCGCCAGGTGCGGAATGTTGCGCACCATCTGCAAGGTGGTGTCGGTGAGTTTTGCCGACAGCTGCGACAGCCCGTTGGCGAGACCGAAGGCGAAGCCGATGCCGCCGCCGATCAAAAAGCCGATCGAGGCGCGCCAGAAGCTGACCCAGATGTTGCGGACCAGTTCGCCGGACAATAGCAGCTTCCATCCCGCCACCGCGACGTCAGTCGGCGCCGGCAACACCCGCGAGGGCACGTAGCCGGTGACGCAGGCGAGCTGCCACACCAGCACGATCGCGAGCGGCACGACCCAGGGGATCAGCCCGTCGACCTTCGGAAGTTTCGGCGCGCTGGAGCTGCTTCCGTTCCGATGGGATCGGAACGGAGCTGCAGATTTTTGTTTTGACGCGTTTTCTTCACGCGAACCGGCATCCACTTCGCTCGAAAACGCTTTGCGGCGTGGGAGTGAATCGATCAAGCTCATGATTGCGATGCCTGCTTCTGCGGACGGTAGTCGTTGCCGATGGTCTCACCGAACGGCCCGGTGTTGACGCGGATCGGCGTCACGTTGCCGCCCTGCGCCAGCGACAACAGCGGGAACACCAATTCGGCGAAGCGATAGGCTTCCTCGAGATGCGGATAGCCCGACATGATGAAGGTATCGACGCCGATGTCCTGGTACTCCTTGATCCGCGCGGCGACGGTCTCGGGATCGCCGACCAGCGCGGTGCCGGCTCCGCCACGCACCAGGCCGACGCCGGCCCACAGGTTCGGGCTGATCTCGAGCTTGTCGCGGCGGCCGCCATGCAGCTGCGCCATGCGCTGCTGGCCGACCGAGTCCATCCGCGCGAAGATCTTTTGCGCGGCGGCCACCGTGTCGTCGGTGACGTACTGGATCAGATCGTCGGCGGCGCGCCACGCCTCCGCATTGGTCTCGCGCACGATCACATGCAGGCGGATGCCGAACGAGAGCTTGCGGCCGCGCTGCGCCGCCACCGCCTTCACCTTGGCGATCTTCTCGGCGACTTGCGCCGGCGGCTCGCCCCAGGTCAGATATTTGTCGACGGCGTCGACCGCGACGTCGATGCCCGCATCCGAGGAGCCGCCGAAATACAGCGGCGGCCGCGGCGACTGCACCGGATTGAACAGCAGGCGGCCGTCCTCGATCCGGATTTGCTTGCCCTCGACATTGACGGTCTTGCCCGCCAGGAGATCGCTGTAGACGTTGAGGAACTCGCGGGTCACCGCGTAGCGCTCGTCATGATCGAGGAAAATGCCGTCGCCCTTGTTCTCGATCGGATCGCCGCCGGTGACGACGTTGATCAGCAGGCGGCCGTTCGACAGCCGGTCCAGCGTCGCGGTCATGCGTGCGGCGACGCTCGGCGACTGCAGGCCGGGCCTCACCGCCACGAGGTAGCGCAGGCGTTCGGTCCAGGGCGCAACGGCTGACGCCACCACCCAGGAATCCTCGCAGCTCCGCCCGGTCGGCAGCAGCACGCCGTAATAGCCGAGTTGATCCGCGGCCTGCGCGATCTGGCGCAGATAATTGAAGTTCACCTCGCGGCCGCCGATCGACGTGCCGAGATAGCGGCTGTCGCCGTGGGTCGGCAGGAACCAGAGGATGTTGGCGTTGGTTGGGGTGCTCACGTGCCCGGTCTCCATGCGACGTCGGAAATCTTGATCTGTTTCGGGATCAGGCCGAGCGCGAAGAACGCGTCGGCGACCTGCTGCTGGTCCGCGACCACGGCATCGGTGACCGGCTTGATGCCGTAGGCCTGCCGCTTCAGCGCGACCTCGACCACCGGCACCGACAGGCCGATGCTCGGCGCCAGCTGCTCGGCAACGGCGTGGATATCGCCCTTGGCCCAGTCATCGACCTCGCTCAGCTGCGCCAGCACGAGCTCGACGATCTTCGGATCGGCCTGCAGGAATTTCTTCGAGGCGAAGTAGAACTGATAGTTCGCGACAATGCCGGTGCCGTCTGCGACGGTGCGGGCGCCGGTCGCCGCCTCCGCCGCGGCCTGGAACGGATCCCAGATCACCCAGGCATCGACCGCGCCGCGCTCGAACGCCGCGCGCGCATCGGCCGGCGCCAGGAACACCGGCTCGATCTCGGAATATTTGACGCCGGCCTTCTCCAGCGCCTTCACCAGCAGATAGTGGACATTGGAGCCCTTGTTCAGCGCGACCTTCTTGCCCTTCAGGTCAGCGACCGATTTGATCGCGCTGTCCTTCGGCACCAGGATCGCCTCGCCCTTCGGCGCCGGCGGCTCATAGGCGACATACTGGATCGGCGCGCCGGCGGCCTGCGCGAAGATCGGCGGCGCCTCGCCGGTGTTGCCGAAATCGATCGCGCCGACATTGAGCGCCTCGAGCAGCGGCGGCCCCGACGGAAACTCGGTCCACACCACCTTGGTGCCGACCGCCTTCAGCTTTTCCTCGAGCGAGCCCTTGCTCTTGAGCAGCACCAGCTTGCCGTATTTCTGGTAACCGATGCGGACCACCTTCTCCTGGCCGTAGGAGGCGCTGACGGTTGCGGCGACGATGCTGAGCGACAGCACCGCGCGGGCGATCCAGCGTCGAAATAAACGCGTCATGGAACTATCCTCTGCATTGAAATGACCAAACGCGCGCCGATCAGGTCTGGGGATTGCGCCAGACGATGTCGCGGATCGCGATCTGCTTCGGGATCAGGCCGAGCTTGAAGAAGCGGTCGGCGACGCCCTGCTGAGTCGCGATGATATCGTCGGTCACGGGTCCGACCGAGAAGCCCGCCCGCTTCGCCGCGATGGTCTGGATATCGAGCGGCACGCCGGTGACGGCGGCCAGCGATTTGGCGACCTCATCGGGATGCGCCTGCGCCCATGCCGCGCTCGACGTCGTGACATCGACGATCTGCTGCAGGATCGCGCCGCGATTGCGGGCGAAGTCGCGGTTGGCGATGTAGAACGAGTTGGTCTTGGTGATGTCGCGCGTCTTGACCAGAATGCGGCCGTTCTGCTTGGTCTCGGCGATCGCGAAATACGGATCCCAGATCGCCCAGGCATCGATTCCGCCATTGGCAAAGGCCGGCCCGGCGTCCGGCGGCGTCAGATAGACCGGCGTGATGTCGTCATAGGTGAGCCCGGCCGTCTCCAGCGTCTGGATCACGACGTTGTGGGCGCTCGATCCCTTGGTGAAGCCGACGCGCTTGCCTTTGAGATCGACGATGGTGGCGATGGCCGAATTCTGCGGCACCAGAATGCCGGAGCCGTTGATGATGGGCTGAGCCGCGGCATAGACGATGGCCGCGCCGGCGGCCTGCGCGAAGATCGGCGGGGAATCGCCGACCGCGCCGTAATCGACGCTGCCGACATTCATCGCTTCCATCATCGGGGGGCCCGAGGAGAACTCGACCCATTTCACGCTGATGCCCTGCGGCTTGAAATGATTTTCCAAGGCCTCGCGCTGCCGCGTGATGACGAGCACGCCGTTCTTCTGGTAGCCGATACGAATATCCTTCGCGTCCGCCTGCGCCTGCGCGCCGCGTGACATCGCAGCAGTGGCGGCCGTGACGAGCGACAGCTGGAGGAACTCACGACGCTTCATTCCAAGACTCTCCTGACGATCAAGCGCGCTATCGCGCTGGACGATCATGCGATGTCGGGATGATGGGGCGCGCGAATGAAGCTGTCGAGCACCGCACAAAAATAGCGATGCCAGCACTTCGGCGCTGGCATCGCGCGTGCCGTTTCTTTTAAGGCGCGGATCGCGTGTAGCGAATTATTTTCCTCACGGAAACGCGAGGTCGCTGTACAGAAGCGTTTTCGAGCGAAGTGGGTACCGGTTCGCGCGAAGAAAACGCGTCCAACAAGAATCTGGAACATCGGCTCTGATTATCAGAGCCGATGCTCCAGCAATCGATCAGCCCGCAGCTGCCGCCTTCGAGCCGACATTGACCGCGAGTTTACCATAGCGGTCGGTGAACGCCTGGGTGTCGATCTCCTCGAGCTGGATCGAGCCGTCGAGCACGCCCTTCTTCCAGGCTTCGTGCTCGGGATCGTGCTGGAACTCCGGCATCACCTCTTTCGCGAACAGCTCGAGCGACTCGCAGATGTGTTCATGCGTGTTCTTGCCGGCCTGGTTGAGCAGGATCACCTGATCGATATGCGACGAGCGGAAGCGCCGCAGCTTCTTGCGCAAGGTCTCGGGCGAGCCGATCAGGCCGCCGCGCAGCGCGGCCTCCTGCGCCTCCGGATTGTCGCGCTTCCACTTGTTGTACTCGTCCCACATATTGACGGTGCCGGGCGCCGGCCGCTGCCGGTTCTGCGCCTGGCCGTAATAGCGCAGCGCGAACTGGAAGAAGGTCGCGCCGTCGGCGCGGCGGCGCGCCTCTTCATCCGTCTTCGCGCACATGAAGAACGAGACCAGCGCCATGTTCGGATTGATCTCGTAGTCGGCGAGCTTCTTCAGCCGCTTGGTGATCGCGTTGTAATAGGCGTGCACCCAGGCATGCGCCGCCTCGGCGCTGACGAACTGAAAGCCGAGCGCGCCGAACCCGTTCTGCCCGGCGCGTTCGATGGTCGGCAATTGCGAGCATGCCATCCAGAGCGGCGGATGCGGCTTCTGCACCGGCTTCGGCACGACATTGCGCAGCGGGATGTCGAAATATTTGCCGTGATGCTCGGTGCCGACCTTGCTGAACATCGGGAAGATCGCCTGCACGGCTTCCTCGAACACCTCGCGCTTGGTCTCCATGTCGCGGCCGAACGGCGTCAGCTCGGTGATCGAGGCGCTCTCGCCCATGCCGAACTCGCAGCGGCCGTTGCTCAAGAGATCGAGCACCGCGACCCGCTCGGCGACGCGGGCGGGATGATTGGTGGTGAGCTGGAAGATGCCGTGGCCGAGCCGGATGTTCTTGGTGCGCTGGCTCGCGGCGGCAAGGAAGGATTCCGGCGCCGGCGAGTGCGAATATTCCTCGAGGAAGTGGTGCTCCACGACCCAGGCGTAGTCGTAAGCGAGCCGGTCGGCGGTTTCCAATTGCGTCAGCGCGTTCTGGTAGAGCCTGAGCTCGTCGCCGTCGTTCCAGGGGCGCGGCAGTTGCAGCTCGTAAAAGATGCCGAATTTCATGGAGTCACTCCCAAGGTCGCTTGCTCGACCACTTGTCGTGGTCTCGACCGCTTGTTGTTTTGGGGCAGTCTAGTGGCGCTCCGGATCAAGTCTAGCCTCGGGGGCGAAACCCCAATTCCGCGCAGCGGGAGACGGCTTGATCGGAACGCATGAATGTTTAGCTTGTGCTGGCCTGAGTCGCGGCGCTATCGGTCGCGCGCTCACGCTTCCGAAAGCCCATGACCACCTTCACGCCGCATCAGGACACTGCGCTGAAAGCCGTTGCCGACTGGCTGAAAGCCAAGCCCGGCCGGAACGGCACGCCGCCGGTGTTCCGCCTGTTCGGCTATGCCGGAACCGGCAAGACCACGCTCGCCCGCCACATCGCCGAAGGTGTCGACGGCGAGGTGAAGTTCGCGGCCTTCACCGGCAAGGCGGCGCTCGTCATGCGCAACAAGGGCTGCGACAGCGCCTCCACGATCCATTCGTTGATCTACCGCGCCCGCGAGTCCGGCGTCGAGCAGCCGAGCTTCGAGCTCTGGGACGATGCGCCGGCATCGAAGGCGAAGCTGATCGTGATCGACGAGTGCTCGATGGTCGATGCCGAGCTCGGCCGCGATTTGATGTCGTTCGACTGCCCGCTGCTGGTGCTCGGCGATCCCGCGCAATTGCCGCCGATCCAGGGCGGCGGCTTCTTCACCGACGCCGAGCCCGACGCGATGCTGACCGAGGTGCACCGCCAGGCGCAGGACGATCCGATCGTGCGGATGTCGATGGATATCCGCGAGGGTCGCGAACTCGAGATCGGCCGCCATGGCGAGAGCGAGGTGGTGTCGCGCAAGGAGCTCGATCCGGACCGCGTGATGAGCGCCGACCAGGTGCTGGTCGGCCGCAACAACACCCGCCGCGCCTACAACATGCGGGTGCGGCAGCGGCAGAACATCGAGGATCCGCTGCCGGTCGCCGGCGACAAGCTGGTCTGCCTGCGCAACAACCGCAAGAAGGGCCTGTTCAACGGCGGCCTGTGGCGGGTCAAGGCGCGCGCGCAGTCGAAATCCAGGATCATCACCATGCGCGTGATGCCGGACGAGGACTTCGGCTACAAGGTCACCAAGGTCTCGGTGCGCGGCGAATGCTTCGACGGCGGCGTCGAGGGCGTGCCGTGGGAGCAGCGCAAGCCCTATGACGAGTTCGACTACGGCTATGTGCTGACCGTGCACAAGTCGCAGGGCTCGCAATGGGACGACGTCGTGCTGTTCGACGAGAGCTTTGCGTTCCAGGACTCGCGCGCGCGGTGGCTGTACACGGGGATCACGCGGGCCGCGAAGCGGCTGAGCATCGTAGTTTGATCGTCCCGCAGGCACCGACGTCATCCTGACAGCAGGTGAGTGTGTGACACCAGCAATCAGCGTCGTCCTGGCGAAAGCCAGGACCCATTACCCCGGCTGCTTGTTGCTGCGGGACGCTGGGGCCACGATGCCGCCTAAAGTTACATTTGGTGGTTAGGGGTCCTGGCTTTTGCCGGCACGACGTGAAGAGGCCGCGGGCAAAAATCCATCACCGTCATCCCTGAACCTCGCTGATTTCCCTCACGAAACCGTGTGGCCGGCGCCGTAACAAAACGCCTCCTCGCCCGTATTTTGAAGCGTTGGAGCTGCCCGGCCTGATTGGCCAATGCCGGCTCCCGCTCTACACTGGCCCCAATTGCGATCCCACGAGGAACCCATGCCCAAAAGCTCCCTCAGCCGCCTCTCGCTGTGCGCCGCCGCGATCGGCGCGCTGGCCGTCACAGCTTTTGCCGTTGCGCCCTCGCTTGCCGCCGAGGACGCCGTGATCATCCCGCCGCCGGCCGCGAGCGCGCCGGAATCCGGCATCAAGACCGCGGTGCTGGCCGGCGGCTGCTTCTGGGGTGTGCAGGGTGTGTTCCAGCACACCGCCGGCATCGTCAGCGCGGTGTCCGGCTACTCCGGCGGCAGCAAGGCGAACGCCGATTACGAGAAGGTCTCGACCGGCAACACCGGCCACGCGGAATCGGTCGAGATCAAATACGACCCGCAGAAGATCTCCTACGGCAAGATCCTGCAGATCTTCTTCTCGGTCGTGCACGACCCGACCCAGCTGAACCGGCAGGGCCCGGATTCCGGCACGCAATATCGCTCGGCGATCTTCACCACCAGCGACGAGCAGAAGAAGGTGGCGGACGCCTATATCGCCCAGCTCAACGCCGCCAAGGTCTACAGGAAGCCGATCGTCACCAAGGTCGGCGCGCTGGAGGCGTTCTATCCGGCTGAGGGCTACCACCAGGACTATCTGACGCTGCACCCGAACCAACCCTATATTGCCTATAACGACATCCCGAAGGTCGAGAACCTGAAGAAGATCTTCGCGGAGAATTACATCGAGAAGCCGACGCTGGTGGGCAGCACCAAGGTCACCAACTGAGCATCTCGCAAAGGAGGTTGAATGTCCGATACCAAGACCGACGGCAAGGTCCGCAAGAGCGAGGCCGAGTGGCGCGAGGAATTGACGCCGATGCAGTACGCCGTGCTGCGCGAGAAAGCGACCGAGCGGCCCTTCACCGGCGAATACGAGCATGATCCCCGCAAGGGCACCTATGTCTGCGCCGGCTGCGGGCAGACGCTGTTCGAATCCGACCAGAAGTTCGATTCCGGCTGCGGCTGGCCGAGCTTCTCCAAGCCCTCGGTCGAGAGCCATGTCGACGAGGAGCGCGACATGAGCCACGGCATGATCCGCACCGAGGTGCTGTGCTCGAAATGCGACGGCCATCTCGGCCACGTCTTCAACGACGGCCCCGGCCCGACCGGCCTGCGCTACTGCATCAACTCGGCGGCGCTGAAGCTGAACGAGAAGAAGTAACGGCGGCCACCATGCCGCGCCCCACGCGACCAACAGGCCGGTCGCGTGGGGCTTTGTTTTGGCTCCGGCCCCCGGCAACATCCTCGTGATCGGCTGACGGTCTTAACGACTCGCAGGCCGGAATGTGCTTTGCTCGGTATTCGCGGGGCCATAGGCGTCTCGCCGTGCGGCTGCCGCCTGTTCTGAGGAGGGCGCCATGTCGCTTGGACTGATCCTCATCATCCTTTTGCTGATTATCCTGCTGGGCGGCTATAGCGGCCGAATTCGTGGCTATGGCTATGGCCTCGGCCACTCCGGAATGGGCCTTTTCGGGGTGATTTTGATCGTGGTCGCGATCCTGGCCTGGCTCGACAAGATTTGAGCACCATAAGCCATTGAAATAAAATGATTTATCTGGCCGCCCCCCGTGCTATGCGCGGATTCAGCATGTGCCCTGTCGGGGGCTCTTCTGGGGTCGCATTTTTGTCAAAGAGGCCTATATTAGGGGTCGAAATGACATGTACGGCGCGCCGCCGATAATAGGCCGCCGTCCCCCAAAATCCCTTTCGCAACGCCAACTGAAAAGAACACAAGAGGTCGTCGACCATGCGTCCCCTGCGTCCGTTCAACTATAACACATCCGCCGAACTGTTCCCCGCCGCGATCCGCAAGAAGAAGCGGGCGGGTTTCGCCTACCGCCGTTTCGGCACCGCTGCCGAGGCCGTGCAGTTCGCGATGGAGCAGTTGCCGGCGGACTCGCTGAACGGCGCCTATCTCCAGGTCGAGGAAGCCCGTTTCGACCAGAACGGCATCCGCTCGCTCTATGAGAGCGAGGCCTTCCCGCTGCCGCGTCGTCCGCGCCCGGCCGCCAGCCAGACCGACGCTGACGCCGCATAAGTTTTCTGCTCTTCGCTCAACGAAAAGCCCTCGGATCGATCCGGGGGCTTTTGTTTTGAGGGACATCTATTTGCGCATGATCTCCGCGCAAACGCCTTGCGTTTGTCGCGAGGGAAAACCGCTGCACACTTTTCCGGATTATGCGCGGCGCGGCTGCTTGTCGAGCCAGCGCCGCAGCATCCGCACATTGCGGATATTGGCGCGGAACATGACGTCGAAGGCATCGCCCGCCACCGGCACCATGCCGATCACGCCGTCGACGGCGACGTTGGCGAGCATCCGCGCGGTGATGTGCCAGGGCGCGCCCAGCAAACGGGCCTCGCGCACCAGCCACAGCGAGATCGCGGTGGTGATGATATCGCCGACCACCGGGATCAGGCCGATCAGCCCGTCGATGCCGTAGCGCACATTGGTGCCCGGAACGATGAAGGCGACGTCGAGCAGCTTTGCGATCGTCTCCAGCCGCGCCAGCCGCTGCTCGCGGGTCAGATTGCCGAACGGATTGGCGGTGGTGTTGCGGAAATCGAACTGGAAGCCTTCCTGAAAGCCTTGCTGAAAGCCTTGGAACTGCGGATGCAGCGGGCCATCGGCGAGCTCGCGCCCATCCTGGTCGATGACCTTGCCGCGCGCCTGCGCGCCGCCAAAAGGCGGCCGCGATCGCGCGGCGTTGGGCGTGAAGATGTCGTCTTGGGGCATGGTCATCACATGGTAACGCAGGCAGGCGGTTCAAGTTGCGTCACATTACCACTGTGTCACCTTCAAGGCCTGTTACCTCGAGGCTCTGCCGTGTTCGTTTCAGTAGACGCCCTTGTTCATGGTTCTGAGCCGCTGCGCCAGCGTCCTCATGACCTTCAGGGCAAAATGCGGCGTCTGGCTCACGAGGAAGAGGAACTGCTTTTCCGAGACCGGGACGAGCTCGACATCCGTGAGCGCCGTGGCGGTCGCGCTCCTTGGCTCATTGTCGATCAACGCCATCTCGCCGAAGATCGTGTCGGGCGCCAGATCCGCCATGGTCTTGTTGCCGACCTGAATGCGCACATAGCCGCTCTTGATCACGAAGAGCTCGTTGGCCTGCTCCCCCTCGCGAAAAATAATGCCGCCGGCTCGGACCAGGCGCGTTTCGATACTGTTGCCCGTCAGAAGGCTGAAGCTTGCATCTGCCACTCGAAATTCCTTTCCCCGAATCCGGACGCAGATCCGGTACGTCCCGGTCGTCTGCAGCAACGGCTGAAATAAATGCGCGAACACAGAATAGAGCAGGCCCGGGATCGGCATCGCCACTGCCCCGGGCGGCCGCGGGTCGCGAGGACGAACGCGGACATGACATTGGGACTACGTTTGCATGACGATGATATGACAGTTGTGTGAAGGTAGCCGGACCTCCGGCGTCTCGCGCGCTGATACGATGACTGCAAGGGGCGATCTATTCCGCGCCGTGCGTTGAGCGCGGCCCCTGTCCGATCGCGACGTGCTCATTTCGCGGTTGGTCAGAAGTCGCCGAACGCGACTTCTGCTTTTCCCTTGGTACTGAGCAGCTGCCCTAATGCTGGGAAGCCGGCTGCGCCGGCGCGTGCAGCTCTTCGGCATATTTGTGCGCCAGCCAGGACGTGATCACGCCCGGGATGAAGCCGACCATTCCGTACAGGATGAACTGCACCGCGCCGCTCTCGGAGCCGTGCGAGGCGTAGGTCAGCGCCGCGCCAACGAACGCCACCGCGCCGACGAGCAGCATCCGCACCACCGGCGCAATCCGCTTCACATGCATCAAGATGTCGTCGATCGCACCGAACATCAGCGACGGCACGATGCCGAACAGATAATTGTATTGCAGCGACTTCACGAACACGACGAGCAGCTTGGTCACCTCGCCGCCATTGGTCTCGGTCCAGTAGCCGGACTGATAGGTGGTCATGAGCAGCAGCAGGAAGCCGCCGATGAACGGCCCGATGGCTGCGAAGATCAGATAGCGTTTCATGGCGTGCCCTTGCCCGACGTCAACCAAGTGTAACGCGGTCGCGCGACGGTTCTAGGGAAAAATCGAAAGCCGCGGCGATGTTCCGGAGCTCTGCGCGTCGAATGCGCTGCAACAGCCGCCGATCTTGCTGCGATACGGAATCGCCCGGACGAAGCCGGGCGATGACATTGCTGGCGACCGGGGCGTGAGCTAAGGCCGCTACTCGCCCCACGCCGCGAACGCCTCGTTGAAGGCTCGCTCGCCGGGGGCGCCCTTCTCGATCGCGATGATGGCGCGGCGCTGGTTGGTGTAGACCAGCGGCACGTCGAACCAGGAGCGCTCCTTCAGGAGCTGCAGATTGCGCGAGCGGTCGGCGTCGACATTGGAGAGGCCGACCAGGAAGAAGCCGTCGGTGACCTTGACCGCGAGCCCGGCCAGCGGCGTGCCGCGCGCCTGCTCGTTCGACTTCATCAGGATGCCCGGCACGTTGCCGACGCCGCCATTGGCGAAGTCCTGCGGCAGGATGAAGGTCAATTCCGCGGTATGGCTCGCCGGCAGCGATGAATCGGTGTTGCGGCGGAACGACATCGTCATCTTGAACTTGCGATCGGGGATGTCGATGTCGGCGCGCACGGCGATGTCGGGCTTCTGATTGCCCGATCCCTTGACCTGCTCGGTGCGCCAGACCACCGAACCGACATACTGCTTGCCCTTCGGATCCGACGGATCCTCGTCATACAGCACCACGCGCTGCGCCACCGGGGCGACCGTCTCGCCCGACGAGGGCTGGCCGACGCGGTCGGTGATCTTCTTGCTCGCAGGCGTCGACGCGGCATCCTTCGGCGCCTCGACCGGGGCCGAGGATTTGAACAGGCTGCTGACAAGGGTCATGGCCTGCTGCCGGAACAGGATGCCGGTGCCGACCAGGATCAGCAGGATGCCGATCACGATCGCGGTCTTGAACGGGAACATCGACCCGACGCGCGGCGGCTTCTTCGGCTCGCGCTCGCCGTTGCCGCCCCGCGACCGCTGCGGCGGCGGACCCTGCGGCGGCTGCGGGGTGTAGCGCTCGGCCTCCTCGATCGACTCGTCGTAGGAATACGGCGCCTCGGGATCGCCGCCGCGATTCTCAAGGCTCGGCTCGAGCCGGTCGAACTCAGGCGAGGGCGACGGCACGTTGGCGTAGGTCTTGCGCGCGTTGCGGCTGGCTTGCGCCGCAGCACGGCCGAGATCGTCGGCGTCGGCGGTGATGTCGCGGAAGCCGCGCACGCCCGGCGCGGCCGGCGGCACCGGCGGCGGCGCGCCTTCCGGACCGCGGCGGGGTGGGCCCGGCCGGGCCGGCGGCGCCTGGGTCTCGGGCGGGACCGGCGGGTTCTGCGGCCGCGGCGGGGCCGGCGGCGGCGTGTCGGGGCGCAGATTGCGCGGCGGACGGGGTTCGGCCGGGGGCCGCGGGCGCGCGGCGGTGTCGGCGGGGCTGGCCTCGGGCGGCCTTGTATTTGCCTCCGGCGGTCTTGCATTGGCGCGGCTGCCGCGGGCAGCGGCAGCGCCACCGGGGCGGGAGGCCTCGCGGGCACGCTGCGCCGCCTCGGACTCGACCTTGCGAACCGCCTCTTCCAGCGACAGCCGTTCGCGGGTGATCTCGGACTCGGAGAGCGGCGGCTGCACGCCGCGGAGCTGCTGGATCAAGGCCGTTCGCGCCCGCGCATACAGCGCACGGCGGGCTTCGCCGGGGGCGTTGGGGTCCAATCCGGCGATGGCGCGGGCGATCAGCGGGTAGTAGTCAGCCATTTCCACACAATTGGAGGGATATAGGTAATATCCCGTTAAGCCTCGAACGGATTCTGTACCAGAATAGTATCTTCACGCTCCGGGCTGGTGGACAGCAGGGCGATCGGACACCCCACCAATTCCTCGACCCGGCGAACGTACTTGATGGCCTGGGCCGGCAGATCCGCCCAGGACCGCGCATTGGCCGTCGGCTGCTTCCAGCCCTCGATGATCTCATAGATCGGCTCGACCCGGGCCTGCGCGCCCTCGCCCGCCGGCAGATGGTCGATTTCCTTGCCGTCGAGCTTGTAGCCGATGCAGACCTTGATGCTGTCGAACCCGTCGAGAATATCGAGCTTGGTCAGCGCCAGCCCGGCAATTCCGCAGGTGCGGACAGTCTGTCGCACCAGCATGGCGTCGAACCAGCCGACCCGGCGCTTGCGCCCGGTATTGACGCCGAATTCCTTGCCGCGGCGGCCGATTTCCTCGCCGATCTCGTCGTTCAGCTCGGTCGGGAACGGACCCTGACCGACCCGGGTGGTGTAGGCCTTGCAGATGCCCAGCACATAGCCGACCGCGCCCGGGCCGAGGCCGGTGCCGGTCGCGGCCTGCGCCGCCACCGTGTTGGACGACGTCACATAGGGATAGGTGCCGTGGTCGACGTCGAGCAGCGCGCCCTGCGCGCCCTCGAACAGGATGCGCTTGCCCTCGCGGCGCTTGAGGTCCAGCAGCCGCCACACCGTCTCGGCATAGGGCAACAGCTTCGGCGCCATCGCCGACAGCTCGCTCAGGATGCTCTTGCCGTCGATCTCCGCGAGGTTGAGGCCGCGGCGCAGCGCATTGTGATGCGCCAGCAGGCGTTCGATCTTGTGGGGCAGGGTGTCGAGGTCGGCGAGGTCCATCAGGCGGATGGCGCGGCGGCCGACCTTGTCCTCATAGGCCGGGCCGATGCCGCGGCGGGTGGTGCCGATCGAGGTGATGGCGTTGGACGATTCGCGCAAGGCGTCGAGCTCGCGATGCAGCGGCAGGATCAGCGTGACGTTCTCGGCGATCCGCAGATTGTCCGGTCCGACCGCCACGCCCTGCCCCTTCAGCTTGGCGACTTCGTCGAGGAAGGCCTGCGGATCGAACACCACGCCGTTGCCGATCACCGCGAGCTTGTTCGGGCGCAGCACGCCGGAGGGCAGCAGCGCCAGCTTGTAGGTCTCGCCATTGATCACGAGCGTATGGCCGGCATTGTGGCCGCCCTGGAAGCGCACGACGATGTCGGCCTGTTCCGACAGCCAGTCGACGATCTTGCCCTTCCCTTCGTCACCCCATTGGGCGCCGACGACGACAACATTGGCCATTGCGAAGATGTTCCCTTCAGGTGTTTCAGACCATGATCGCGGCGAAAACGCGTCCGCCCACAGCGACCTGCATTGATATGCCCAGCCTTAATCGCGGCGCCCGGCCGCGCGCACGCAAGGCGCCTACCGGATAAAGGAAGCGGCTCGGCTGCGCAAGCAAGAAGGGGCTCGTTTACGCCTTTTAGACGACCTACAACCCTTTGATATCCCCATTAAATTCCATGCTGCGCCCGGCCGCGCCGGGCTGGCGGGAATTTAATGTTACGGCAACGTGACGCCGGCCGTGCTGTGGATTGATTGCAGCTCCTGTTACGGCGATCATTCACCTAGATTAACCGGCAGGGTCCATGCCCAATTCCACCCAAGCGACGATGGCGCTGCGCAAGCTCGGCATTGCCTTCAAACTTCACACCTATGTCTACGATTCCAGCGCCGAGAGCATCGGGCTGCAGGCGGCCGAGGCGCTCGGCGTCGACCCGAATCGCATGCTCAAGACGCTGATGGCGGAGGTCGACGGCAAGCCGGTCTGCGCCGTGGTGCCGTCCGACTGCGAGGTCAGCATGAAGAAGCTTGCCGCCGCCCTCGGCGGCAAGTCGGCCAGGATGATGCGCCCGGCCGATGCCGAGCGGCTGACCGGCTATCATGTCGGCGGCATCAGCCCGTTCGGCCAGAAGAAGAAGGTGCCGACCGCGATCGACGAGACCGCCCTCAGCCACGTCACGGTCTTCGTCAATGGCGGCCAGCGCGGCCTGCAGATCGAGATCGATCCGAACGACGCCGCGCTCGCCGCCGGCGCCACGATGAAGGCGCTGGTGGCGACGCAGGACTGAGCCTGCGCAAGACCGATCCTGCGCGAGACTGATCCGAAGACCGGTCGCCGCGATCAATGCGAGGATTTGTCCCTCATGAACTCGGCGCCGACGAAGTCGGACAGGCCGGATAATTCCTCCGCCGTAATATCGTTGACGTTGAGCCGCAGCTGCATGATCGCGAGGTCGAGCAGATGCGCGGCGAAGCTTGCGCCGGCCGCCCTCACGATGCTGCGCTGCTCGATCAGGACAGCGATGACGTCGCGCAAACTGCGCACTTGCACTTGATCCATGGCCCTTTGCCCGGCGCTGGCCGTTGTTAGCTGAGTTGTCATTGGGATACCGATTGTAGTGTGCTGATGGACGCCGCACCCACGGGTGGGATGTACGGCAGATGCCCGGCTTCGTCGCCGAGAAGCGGGATGCGCCGGCGCATCTCGCGGACTTCGATCTCGATGGCCATCGGCGGCGGAATCAGCGTCACCGAGGCCTTCGGCCACGGCGCCGGATTCGGAGTGACGCCGGTGAAGCGATAGGCCGCGGCGATCTCGAGCGCGAGCAGCTGCAGCTCGAGCATCGCAACCCCCATCCCGGCGCAGGCGCGCGGACCGGCGCCGAACGGGATGTAGGCATCGGTGTTGTAGCGCCGCGTCATCAGGAAGCGGTCCGGATTCTCGAAATGCCGGGGGTCGCGCTGCAGCTGCCAGGGGCAGATCAACAGCGAGGTGCCGACCTTGAGATCGCGCCCGCCGATCGTCACCGGCTGCATCACCTCGCGCGAGAACCACCAGGCGCTGGGGTAGAGCCGGCAGACCTCCTTGACCAGCGTCGCGCTCAAATTGGCGCGCTTCACCGCGTCGAGCCGCAGCTCGCCGTCGTCGCCGAGGCACTCCGCCGCCTCGTCGGCAATCTCGTCCATCAGGGCGGGATCGGCGGCCATCTGGTAGAACATCCACGCCGCAGTCGAACCTGTGGTGTGATGGCCGGCCAGCAGCAATGTCAGGATCTCGTCCTCGAGATCGCGATCGGTCAGGCCGAGCGCCTCGAGATCGCGCAGCGCGCTGCTCGAGCCGGCCTTGCGGCGCAGGCGCTGCACCACCGTCGACATCGCAAGCTTGGCGCAGACCCGGTTCTTGCGCCGCCGATACCAGGCCACCGGACCGAACGGCAACGCGCGGAACATCTCTTCCGCCAGATCGTCCTCGATCGCGCCCACCGCCTGAACCAGGGCTTCCTCGTCGCCGGACGACATCACCTGGGAGCCGAAGATCGCGACGCAGATCGTCCGCAGCGCCAGCATCGCGGTGACATGGTGCGGATCGAACGATCCGAGCCGCGCCAGGCTGGCGCCGACCGCGCGGATCTCGGCGCACATATGCGGCAGGAATTTCTCGACGCTGCCCTTGGCCATGTGCTTCTGCAGCACCGCTCGCCGCCGCTTGTGCTCCTCGCCGCTCAACATCAGCGAGCTGCGGCCGAGCACCGGCGTCAGCTTCTTGATCAGCTTGCCCTTTCCGATGTCGGTCTCCGGCGCCTTGAGGATCGGGCGGAGCAGATCCGGATCGTTCACCAGGAAGACCGGCGCGGGACCGAGCTGCAACGGCACCAGCCCCAGCGCGGAATCGTTGCCGCGCGTCAGCAGCAGACGCAGCGGATCACGCTGGAATGCTCGAACGTCCGAGAACATGTGAAGCATCGTGGATCTCCAATTGCCGTCCAAGGTCGAGGAATTTGGTCAGGCCGGGATTGGCGGCGGGACCGAGCGGGATTTCTCCGGCGAGCGCCGTCAGCGGGCGGCCCATGCGATCATTGCCGATCACCTGCGGCGGGCCGTAGCGGCGGGTGCGGATGTCCATGCGGGTAAGAAAACGCTCATAGGAGAGATCAGCCAGCGCCACGAGCGCCTTCGCTCCGCGCAGCTCGGCGAAGCGAAACATCAGCGCGTAGTTCACGCGTGCGGCCTGCGACCTCGCAACGTTCGGCAGCACGCCGAAACGGCTGATCTCCCAGGCGTCGCGGCTGGCCGGAAAGCGACGCAGCGCAAGCTGCGGGAAGACCGACTTGGTGAGATAGGGATAATCGGTGCGGATCGCGCGGAAGCCGCCGACGAGCTCGACGCCGGAGAACAACAGGCAGTGCTCGGTATACCAGCAGTCGAACTGATCGCGTTCGACATCCCCGACCGTGGTCAGGAGCCAGCCGCAATGATCGACGAACAGGCGCTTGCGCAGCCGCAACATCGCCCCGACATGCGCCGGATCAAGCTCTTCCCTGGTGATGAGGGCGTGGTAGCCGTCCAATGAATGAAGCATTTGTCCCTTCCTCCAAATGCGGGAACATCTGGAACAAAAGGGGTTAACTGTGGTACCCCCTAAATCCGGGGGTTTTCGTCAATGGGCCTGGTAGACGCGATTTCGACCATCGAGGCGTCGGATACCATCGACGAGCTCAGCTCGTCATTGCACCGCGTTGTCCAGAATTACGGCTTCTCGGGCTTTGCCTTCGTCGATGCCGGCCGGCCCGACCTCGATCTGCCCTATCATATCGGCACATTTCCCGACGCCTGGAAGCGGGCGTATGTGCAGAACGAGTTCGTTCATGCCGATCCGGCGCTGGCGCGGTCACGACGCACCAACACGCCGTTCAGCTGGAGCAGCCTGAAGCTGCCGGAGCGAAGCGGACGCAGGCGACCGCCCGAGGTCAAGACGATGGATGCCGCCCGGGAATTCGGATTCAAGGACGGCTTCGTCGTTCCCTTCCACTATCGCGACCGGCTCGGCGCGGTGCATTCGAGCTCGACGGTGTTCTTCTGGGAAGACGAGCCGCGCGACTTCGACAAGCTGTTCGTCTGCCATCGCCATGAACTGCATCTGTTGATGATCTATTGGGTGCAGCGGGCGATGGACATCGTCAACCGCGACCAGCGCAACGCGCCGACCATCCTCAAGCCCGCGGACGCCGCCGAAACCATCAAGCTCACCGGGCGGGAGAAGGAAGTGATCGCCTGGGCGGCGCGCGGCAAGACCGTGGCCGACACCGCGCAGATCCTCGGCATTTCACCTGAGACGGTGGAAGGCTTCATCAAGCAGGCGCTGCGCAAGCTCGAGGCATCCAACAAGACCCATGGGGTGGCCAAGAGCATCGCGCTCGGGATCATCGATTTGTGAGCGGCGCCGCGCAGCCGTGGCGGTGCTTCCGGGGCTGCCGCCATGCCGGCCGCATCGCCCTGCCAGGACCAGACACCGCGACCTGTGGGCGCGGTCACACATCCGGGTTGGGCTTATGCTCCCAGTCGCCCCTTGATTGCATTCACGCACGGTCTTGATAATAAAGGCCGGGGCCGGATGACGCCGCCGCGAGCATCCCTGACTGGGGTGCGCATTCCGGTGCCCATCCGGCGCGACTGCCCGGCTGGCGTAGAGGCGCGGATCATCCTGCGCATTGCCCGGTACGGCAGGACCCGTTGTCCAGCCGCGTGATCCGTAGAAGTCCCATCGCGACGAACCGCCGGTTCATTTGCTACCAACTTTCGTAGCGGAAATGCTGTCCACGGACCCAGCTGGAGATGGTCTGAACGCATCATGAGCACATCACAGGACGACCGGATCGACCAATTGGTGCAGGCGCGCTGGCGCGCAATCGGGCTGTCGCAGGCGGATCTCGCCGAGATCCTGTGCGCCGGCGCCTCCCTGCAAAAGAACGGCGTCGACGGCACAGTCAAGATCGATACCGGTCGCCTGGCGGCGGTCGCGGAGATGCTCGGAATCGCTGCCGACATCCTCAATCGCCGGCCGGTCACGGCAGCGCAGGCACAAGCCGGCCAGACGGCGGAATCGCTGCAGTCCCTGCTCGAACTACGCATGCTGCGGGTGTTTCGCGACGTGCAGGACCCCGACACCAAGCGGATCCTGATCGAGCTCGCCGAGCAGATCGTCAAGCGCCAGACCACGCCGCCGGAGACCGGCTAAAGCGCGATGAGATTAGGTTGAA
>NZ_LFIQ01000119.1:474096-478819 GCF_001189245.1 Bradyrhizobium pachyrhizi
CCAAGCGTTCGATTCCCTGCGCGACCGGCGCGGGGCTGGCCCGGCCAGGCGCCGTCAGGCCGCCTTGGTGAAGGGGCCTTCGCGCATGGTCGCGATGCGTCTATCCCCATTGATGGAATGACGAAATCCGTGTCTGTGATCCGAGCCGGGGAGATCCATACCGGCCCGGCGGTGCCAGCCGGGCAGGCCGCGGCGTCGTGAACCCGGGCCCTCTTTATGTCTGCCTCCGATTCCACCACATCAACGCCTGCGGCCGGCTCCTGGATCGCCAACCAGCCCTATCTGCTGCTCTGCATCACCGCGACATGCTGGGCCGGCAATGCGATCGTCGGCCGCCTCGCCGCCGGCCACATTCCGCCGGTGACGCTGTCGTTCCTGCGCTGGTCGGCGGCATTCCTGATCATCCTGCCGTTTGCCTGGAAGCACCTCGTTCGCGACTGGCCGGTGATCCGCAACAATCTCGGCATCATGGTGCTGATGTCGATCACCGGCATCAGCGCCTTCAACACGCTGCAATACTGGGCGCTGGAGCACACCCAGGCGCTCAACACGTTGCTGCTGCAATCCGCGGCACCGCTGGTGGTCGCGTTGTGGTCGCTGATCCTGCTCGGCGCACGGCTGACGCTGGCGCAATTGTTCGGCGTGCTGCTGTCGCTCGCCGGCGTGCTGGTGATCCTGCTGCACGGCGATCTCACGACGCTGTCGAAGATCGAGTTCAACAAGGGCGATCTGATCTTCATCGTCGCATTGGTGATCTTCGCGCTGTATTCGGTGCTGACCCTGAAGCGGCCCAACATCCACGGCCTGTCGGTCGCCGCCTTCACCTTCGGCTGCGGCGCGCTGGTCCTGATCCCGCTCTACATCTGGGAACTCGGCGCGCGTCCGGTGATGCAGCTCACGACCAACAATCTGCTGTCGCTGTTCTATGTCGCGGTGTTCCCCTCGACACTGGCCTATCTGTGCTTCAACCGCGGTGTGCAGCTGATCGGCGCCAACCGGGCCGCGCCGTTCTTCCACATGGTTCCGGTGTTCGGCACCATCATGTCGATCGTGTTCATCGGCGAGCATCCGCAGGCCTTTCATTTCATCGGCTTCGCGCTGGTGCTGGCCGGCGTCTTCGCGGCGTCGCGGCGGCAGTCGGCGGCGTGACTGTCGGAAGAGCACGTCTCCATCCTTCCCTCTCCCCGTTCTTACGGGGAGAAGGTCAGGGTGAGGGGCTCGCTCCGCAAAGACGGAGCGAGATGAATTCGCGGAAACTCCCCCTCACCCGGATCGCATCTTCGATGCGATCCGACCTCTCCCCGCAAGCGGGGCGAGGTGGAAGAAGGGGATGCGGTGACTATCGGCGGCAAATCCGCTATCTCTTGAGGTCTGCTTCGCAGACGGGTTTTACGCATGGCGCGCGCCAGCAATCTCTTGATCGGCACCCTGACGCTGGCCCTGGTCGCCGGCTCGCTCGGCGGCTGGCTGGGCTATCAGCGCTATGCCGGCATCAAGCGGATGGTGCCGTTCCGCGTCATCTTCGAGGGCTCGGCGTCGGGCCTGCGCCGCGGCGGCAGCGTCAACTTCGCCGGCGTGCGGATCGGCGAGGTGGTCTCGATCAGGCTCGACCGGCACCGCGTGGTGGCGATGACGCGGATCGAGGGCAACGCCCCGATCAAGAAGGACACCCAGGCCGGCCTCGAATTCCAGGGCCTGACCGGGATCGCCTCGATCTCCTTCACCGGCGGCACCGACGATGCGCCGCCGCCGACGCTCGGCGCCGACGGCATTCCCGAGCTGACCGCCGACGCCGAAGGCACGATGGGGATCCAGGAGAAGCTGCGGGTCGCGCTGCGCAATGTCGACCGCGTCATCAGCGAGAACGAGGCCGACATCAAGGACTCGCTGCTCGGGCTCGAGAACTTCACCAATTCGCTGTCCGGCAATGGCGAGCTGATCGCCGGCTTCATCGACGCCGCCGACGACGGCATCAGCGCGGTCGACGCCAAGATGAACTCGGCCGACAAGTTCCTGAAAAACTTCGGCAGCGACAAATATGGCGGCGAACTGCTGCCGACCGTGATCTCGCTGCGCGAGCTGATCCAGAGCTTCGACAAGAAATCCGGCGCCATGATCGCCGAGACCCGCAGGACGCTCAGCGACGTTAGCCAGTCCGTCAACAAGTTCAACGAGAAATTTGTCGGGCCCGCCGGCAGGCGCTAGTCTTGCCTTCCGACCAAGAACCAAGAACAACGGAAACGCTCAACGTGCACGACCGGACCGCAGCCCCCTCTCCGCCTCCCGCAACCGTCAACCGCGCAGCACCCGCAGTACCGCGGCATCTGCGGCGCTATCTCACGCTCGACGATTTCGAGCCGCAGGCGCGGCGACTGCTGCCGAAATTCCTCTACGGCTACATCTCCGGCGGCGCCGAGACCGACGCGGCGCGCAGCGACAATCGCCGGGCGTTCGAGGAATACGGCTTCGTGCCGCGGGTGCTGCAGGACGTCTCGGGCCGCGACCAGACCACGACGCTGTTCGGCAAGAGCTACGCCTCGCCGTTCGGCATTCCGCCGATGGGCTCGTCCGCGCTGTGCGCCTATCGCGGCGACATCGTGCTGACGCGGGCCGCGGTCGCCGCCAACATCCCGATGATCCTGTCGGCCTCCTCGCTGATCACGCTGGAGGACGTTCGCGCCGCCAATCCTTCGGCCTGGTACCAGGCCTATCTCGCCGGCCTTCCCGAGCGGATCGAGCCGCTGGTCGACCGCGTCGCCGCCGCCGGCTACGACACCTTCGTCGTCACCGCCGACGTGCCGGTGCCGCCCAACCGCGAGAACAATATCCGCAACGGCTTCCAGGTGCCGCTCGAGATCACGCCGCGGGTGTTCTGGGACACCATCACCCATCCCGACTGGCTGCTGAACACCTGGGCGCGCACCGTGTTCAATCACGGCATGCCGCATTTCGAGAACATGGACGCCAAGCAGGGCCCGCCGGTGCTGTCCAAGAATTTGATGCGCAACATCGGCAGCCGCGACCAGCTGGCCTGGAAGCATGTCGAGCTGATCCGCAAGCGCTGGCGCGGCAAGCTCGTGGTCAAGGGGCTGATCGCGCCGGAAGACGCCCGGCTGGCGCGCGAGCATGGCTGCGACGGCGTCATGGTCTCCAACCATGGCGGCCGCCAGCTCGACTACACCGTCTCCGGCTTGCGCACGCTGCCGGAGATCGCGGCGCAGAAGGGCAACATGACCGTGATGGTCGATGGCGGCATCCGCCGCGGCACCGACGTGATCAAGGCGCTGGCGCTCGGTGCGGACTTCGTCTGGGTCGGCCGTCCGTTCCTCTATGCCGCCGTGGTCGCCGGCGAGGCCGGCGTGGCGCGCGCGATCTCGCTCCTGCATGCCGAGATCGACCGCGATCTCGCGCTGCTCGGCATCCGCAGCCTGAAGGAGATCAGGCCAGACCTGGTGCGGAAATTCTAGAGCGTTTTGCGATTCTATCGGAACGGGAAAGGCTCCAGGCTCACGCATAGCGCGCCGCGCCCATGCAGAGCGCGGTGACCGCGAGCAGCCCGGCAGCGATGCGCTGGGCAACCGCCAGCCGCGAGCGTGCGGCTGAGGTATCGTCCGCGCTGCTGCGCAGCTGCCGGACCGCGCCGCCGCCGACGATGATCTGCACGGCAATCGCGGCCAGCGCCGCGATCGCGCCACCGGCCAGAATCTGCTCCGACAACCCGAACGAGCCTTCATGGACCAGGCGCCAGAGCGTGGCGCCGGTCACGATCGCGACCGTCGCGGCGCCGATTTGCGGAAACAACAGCTTTTCACCGCCGAGGCCGCCGGTGCGCGCCAGGGTGAAGCTCGAGCCGGCCCAAAACACCGATGACAGGACGTGAAGGGACAACGCTATGATGAGGGCGGTCTGCATGATGTCGCTCCGGATGGGCATTGGAAAATTCGATATACATAATGTATAGTCAATCTGACGAAAGCAAGGCAAACCGATGCCGCCGCGCAGCTATGTGAGCCCGGCGCGCAGCGCCGCCGCCGCCGAAACCCGCGAGCGCGTGATCGAGGCCGCCTCGCGCACATTGCGCGACGAGAGCATCGCGCGCTTCTCGCTGGATACGGTGGCGAAGGCGGCCGGCGTGACCCGGCTGACCGTCTACAACCAGTTCGGCTCGCGGCGCGGGCTGCTCGAGGCGGTGTTCGACGAGATCGCGCGCCATGGCGGGCTGCACCAGCTCGCCGACGCCATGACGATGGCCGATCCGCGCGCCGCGCTCGACCGGATGGTCGAGATCTTCTGCGGATTCTGGAGCCGGGATTCCGCGGTCGGCCGGCTGCACGACGCGATGGCGACCGATCCCGAATTCGCCGAGGCCGTGCGCGAGCGCAACGAGCGCCGCCGCCGCGGCGTCACCGGATTGATCGACCGCATCGCGGGCAAGAGCGCATCACAGCAGGCGCGCAGCGACGCGGTCGACCTGATCTTCGCGCTGACAAGCTATCCGACCTTCGCATCGCTGAGCGCGGGGCGGTCGAAGGATGAGGTCTGCCGGCTGGTGCAAGCAGCCTGCCACGCAGCACTTGCGCCGCTTTTGGGCCCGTCATCCCGAGGCACTGGCGAAGCGAGCCTCGAAGGATGAATCGGCCCCGGTCGGGCCGTCGACCCTTCGAGACGCGCGCTCCTCAGAGAATGTGAATACATGGCGGAGGAGCGGCGCCAAACATTCAAT
>NZ_LFIQ01000120.1:0-237 GCF_001189245.1 Bradyrhizobium pachyrhizi
AGACCAAGCCGACATAACAGTTGCCGGCCTGCGCCGGGACGACGATGCGGATGGTTCTCGAATCAAGATGACAAACACGCGGTGTCATCAGCCGCGAAAGCGGGTGATCCAGTATTCCAGAGACGCCAGTGCTTGAGCCGAGAGGCCGCGGCGTACTGGATCGCCCGGTCGAGCCGGGCGACGACAGTGCGGATGCCACACACACGATCGTCCTGGCGAAGGCCAGGACCCATTACC
>NZ_LFIQ01000120.1:248-313 GCF_001189245.1 Bradyrhizobium pachyrhizi
TTGCCCGAGCTGCTCTTCGTTCCGCCCTCTCTTGAGCAGAGGGCGCAGGGAAAGCCGGGTGCCGA
>NZ_LFIQ01000120.1:331-21309 GCF_001189245.1 Bradyrhizobium pachyrhizi
CGGGCTACGGCCCGACGGGCCGATCGGCGCCACCGGATAACCTGTGGGTTATGAAAGGCGCGGGCGGTCTTGTTGCGCCATCGCGCCGGAAAACCTCAGGTAGCGCGGCCGCTGTCGAGCCGCCGAAGTTTGCGGTTGACTTATCCATAGCTGGCTGGTTATACGTTAATCCATAACCAATGAGTTATTGATCGCAAATGCCTGACGCTCACGACATCCTGTTTCGAACCCTCGCAGACCCGACCCGCCGGGCCATCTTCGAGCGCCTGTGCCGCGAGGGTGAGCAGACCGTCGGCGCGCTGACGGCCCGTGCCAGGATCTCGCAGCCGGCGGTGTCGAAGCATCTCGGCGTGCTGAAGCAGGCCGGGCTGGTGCGCGATCGCCATGAAGGCAGGCAGACCCATTACAGCGCGCAACTCGGCGCGCTGGCGCCGCTGATCGACTGGACCAGCCAGATGGCGGGCTTCTGGCAGAACCGGTTCGACCACCTCGAAGATCTCCTCAAAAGGATGGACCAATGAACAAGACCACCGCTGAAACGCGCTCCGCGATCGTCGAGCGTGAATTTCCGCATCCGCCGGAAAAGCTCTGGCGCGCGCTGACCCAACCGCATCTGATGGAGGAGTGGCTGATGAAGAACGACTTCAAGCCCGAGGTCGGGCACAGCTTCAACCTGCGCGGCGAGTGGGGCGGCGTGCTGGACTGCAAGGTGCTCGCCGTGGAGCCGCACAAGACGCTGTCCTACACCTGGAATTTTGCGCATGCGGATGCCGGCTACAATCTCGAGAGCGTCGTGGTCTTCACGCTGACGCCGACGGCGACCGGCACCCATCTGCGCGTCGTGCAGTCCGGCTTCCAGCCGCATCAGAAGCAGGCCTATGGCGGCGCCCATGCCGGATGGAAGCAGTTCCTCGAGAATCTCGATCAGCTGATGGCGCGGCCGGAGTGAGGCGCGTTCGCGAACCCGCAACATTCATCCAACAGGAGGTCACATTGAACTGGAACAACTGGATCCGGCAATCGCACCGCTGGCTCTCGATCGCCTTCACGGTTGCCGTCATCATCAACATCGTCGCCATGATCCTGCAGCAGCAGGCGGTCTGGATCGGCCTGCTGGCGCTGTTCCCGCTGATCTTCATGCTGCTCAGCGGCCTCTATCTGTTCGCGTTGCCTTATCTGTCGCCGCGGCGTCAGCATGGGGGATCGACGTCCGCGTCCCAAGTGTGATTGCATGACGTGACGGCTTGGGGCGGATGAGGCGCGAGAGACAGCAATGACGGCATCGGAACGTATCGACCGGATGATCGAGGACCTCACCGACTGGCGCGGCAAGACGCTCGCCAACCTGCGCAAGAGCATCCTCGCCGCCGATCCTGAGATCATCGAGGAGTGGAAGTGGATGGGCAGCCCGGTGTGGTCGCGCGACGGCATCATCGCGGTCGGCAATGCCCACAAGGGCAAGGTCAAGCTGACCTTCATGTATGGCGCGCAGCTGCCGGACCCCGACAGACTGTTCAACACCGGCTTCGAGGGCAACGCGCGGCGCGCGATCGATCTGTTCGAGGGCGACAAGATCAACGATCGCGCGCTCAAAGCGCTTATTCGTGCCGCGATCGAACTCAACCAGGCCAAGTCAAAGAAGCCGTCAAGGAAGCCGGCGAACAAGCCAGTGACGAAGACCGCGGGTACCCGCGCGACCGCAAAGAAGAAGGCGTGAGCTGCGCCGGCATGGTGCTCGCGATCCATCCGCGATGATCAAGACCAGGCTAGCCACATGGTCCGATGCGGACGCCACCTCCGCGCTGTTGACGGCCGAGAGCGGGGAGCACGGCGGCATGTTGCTCGGGCGATGGCCGCGCGAGGTGATCGAGACGCGCATTGCAAACGGACAGCCGATCGTTATCGCGACCGATGATGAGGGCAGGCTGCTCGGCGCGCTCCTGACGTCGGAGAAGGGATATGGCGAGGCGCCGCCGGTGCAGGCCATGCTGACGGCCTGGCCAGGCAGTCCCGATGCATATGTCTACGGCCCGGTGTGCGTCTCCCGAAACGCGCGCGGCCTTGGCGTGCTGGAGGCGTTGTACGCGAAGCTTCAAGCGGCGTTCCGCGGCCGCGAGGCAATCCTGTTCATCAGGGAAGACAATCCGCGCTCGCTGAAGGCGCATCTGCGGCTCGGCATGCGCGAGGTCGCGCGATACGACTTCGGCGGCAAGGTCTTCATTGTCCTGAGCGACAGGCCGGATCTCCGTCAGTAGCCGGCTCTTCGGGCATTTGGGAACCCAACTCCCCCTTTCAGAGATATAGCGAAATAAACCGTTCACCATTGGACATGAAGGTTGTCCGGTTGTAGCTGTGTACCGACGCAACTTAACGAGTGACTGCTAAACCTGTGGCTGTGGAATGAGCGGGTCTCGTGTCGAGGCGCCCGCTGGAATGGCAGTCGGAATGCTCAGTCAGTTGCTTGGTCCGTCACGGATCGCGTCGTCGGCGGATCTCCCTGCCCCGCGAAGGGTCTCTCCAGAGGCGAAAGCTGCGGCAGAGGCACTTCAGGGAACCCATCCCTACAAATGGAGCATGCTCGGCTCATGGCTTGTTGCCCTCGCGGCGAGCGGTTTCACCGGCTTCCTGCTTTGGAGATTTCGGATCGCGATCGACGCCAGGGATCTGGCGCTGTTTTCCGGCATGATGGCGTTCCTCATCATCGTCCATGTCGTCTACGGCAGATGGCGCACCGCGCCGACACTCTCTCATTTGGGGGGCGCCGTCGCTGCGACTTGCTGGTCGATCGTGGCGGCCGCGGTCATCAGCCTGGTCGGCTTGCGGTACAAGTTCCCCTTGATCGATGACGTTCTCGGCAACGCCGATCGTGCGGTCGGGGTCGATTTGCCGTCCATGATCCGGTGGTTTGCGGATCATCCCTTGCTGTCCCATCTGCTATCCGTGGCTTACGACAGCTGGCTGCTCCAGCTTGCCGCACTGCTGCCGTTCCTGGCCATGATGGGACGCTTCGACAAGCTCTGGCAGCTGGTATTCGTGTTCAGCCTGACCGTGGTTGTCGCTGCGACGTTTTCAGTGTTCTGGCCCGCCAGGGGAGCTTTTGCCTATTTCCACCATCCGATAGAGGTGCTTGAGCAGCTTCCCGACGGCGCAGGAATCTATCATCTCGCCAAGTTCGAGTATTTTCGCAATGCTCTGTCTCCGAACGTGTCATTCGAAAATCTGCAAGGCGTGGTGACATTCCCGTCGTTTCACACCTGCCTCGTCCTGATGACGATTTGTGCGACGACAGGGACGAGATGGCTGCTCGCCGTCACGTTGATCTGGAATGCGCTTGTGCTGATCGCGACCGTTCCGATCGGCGGGCATTACGTCATCGATCTGTCCTGCGGTGCACTGCTATGGCTGGCTGCGATGGCGATCGAGGCGATCCTCGGCAGATCATACGCCACCATGCGCGGAATGCCGGTGCCGGAGGCAGCGTCCGCCTAGTGTGCTGAATGCGAAGTTCGTGCGATTTCGCGGCAGCCACTTTCACGAACTTCGCATTCATAAAGCACACTAGAATCATAAGTTTGCTAGTGTCCTTATCGAATCCGAAGTTCGCTCCGAAGGTGCGGCAAATGATGCGAACTTCGGATTCGGGACACTAGGGGCTCGCGCTCGCGGTGTCCGATCTGGCGATCAGCTCGGCGATGCCATCGTCGATGGTCGGCGTGCTAGGCCGAGATGTCGACCGCCTGGCCGGCCTTGCCGGCGTTCTTCTGGAACGCCTGCTCGATCAGCTCCTTGATCTTCTGCTCGACCGCGGCGCGCTGATCCGGCGTCATGTTCTTGAGGTCTTCTTCCGACATGCCCATGCTTTTGAGGATGTTCGCGCGCATCCGGTCCATCGGGCTCATCTGCGCGTATTTGAGAAACTTCTGCTCGACGGTATCGCCGAGCGAGCTGCCGCCGGTGGCGTCGGCGGTCAGCGGTTTCTTCAATGTGCCAGTCGTCATGCTGGCGGTGACCGATCCAAGGGCCGAGATCGACGTCATCTGCGCGCAGTCCCCATTGCAATGCTGCAATCGTGGAGCAAATGGCGTGCCATACGTTGCAGCCGTGATTTCAAGGGGATCGCGATGCCGCCACGCGCGCACGACTGGCAGCGGGCAGCTTCTGCCGGGCGAAGTTTGCCGGGCGCGGCCGTCAGGCCTTCGTATGGACGATCACGGGACCTGCGACTGCGGTGGCCTGGCCGACCAGCAATGGGCCGAGATTGTCGTCGATCCAGGCCAGCGCGCGGCGATTGGCCTCTTCGGCGCCGGCATGGTTGTTGAAGACGCTGATCGCGGTGATCGTATCGTCGCCGGCATAGACCACGTAATAGGCCATGAAGCCTTCGACGTCGCTGATGATCGGGATCGCGCCTTCCTTGATCCGGCGCGCGAGTTCCTCGGCGCTACCAGTCTTCGCCTTGGCGTGACGGATGGCGGCATACATTCGTTCCTCCTTCCGGCTGCATCGATCGGGCTGCGCTTCGCGCATGCGCGATCGTACGCCGGACCGGGTGGCGACGCCATCGGGATTGCGGACGGTTTAGCTGAAACGCCTGCTCACGACCGTCGTGCGCCGGCCGGGGAGCTTCGGCAGCCTCGCCACACCCGCGCGCGTTGTCGTGGTCCTTGGGCCGGGGGCGGGCTCCGGCTCCTGCTGCTGCAGAAACAGCGTGGCTTCGAACAGCACGCCGGGGGCCTGCTTGGCCGTGCCCGAGCACACCGCCCGGTTGCCGTTGAACGAGCCCGTCAGCTGCGCCTCGACCTCGTCGCATCCGAACACGGTGGTGAACGGACCGTCGGCATAGCGGTGCGTCGTCAGCGTCGCCGTGAAGCGGTCCTCATCGAGCTGATAGGTGCCGCCATAAATGAACATGGCGTCGCCGCCCGAGATCCTGCCATTTGCGAGCTGGACTATTCCGGTGCCTTCGCCCCGCGGCGTCCGGAACCACGCCGCATATCGTCCGTCTCTTTGCATGACCGTCATACAAACAGAAAACCCTGCGTTGTCGTCTCCCTACGTTGCAAGCGCCGGGACTTCTACTGTGCGCTGCTGCGAGGGTTAACGAACCGACAAGGCGATGGCGCGACTTTCGTGAAGCGGTATCGGACTGATGCGCGGCGATCGCGCCGGCGCACGCCACCGGTCACAAAAAGCCACGACCCTCGCCAGGGGAGCTAGCGAGGGCCGTGTTGGTACACCGCGCCGCGCCTAGGTTCGCGACGAGATGTGGGAGCTCGTAAAAGTCCTACTCGGGCATGATCCGTTTCCGTAAACCGGTTTCCGCTTTGCGGGATCATGCCGTTAGAAGGGCAGCAGCACGTCGAGAACCTGCTGGCCGTAGCGCGGCTGTTGCACGTCGGTGATCTGGCCGCGGCCGCCATAGGCGATGCGGGCCTGGGCGATCTTCGAGGAATCGATGGTGTTGTCGCTCTGGATGTCCTCCGGGCGCACGATGCCGGCCACGATCAGCTCGCGGATTTCGAAGTTGACGCGGATCTCCTGCTTGCCTTCGACCACGAGATTGCCGTTCGGCAGCACCTGGGTGACGACTGCGGCGACGTTGGTCTGCAACGCTTCCTGGCGGTTCACCGAGCCCTTGCCGTCGCTCGACGCCGTGGAGTCGGCGGTCAGGATGCGGCCGGGCAGGATCTTGTTCGGCTGCGTGATGGTCTGCGAGCCGAGGAAGTTGGTGACGCCCGAGTCTTCCGAATTGGTGCGGCTGCGCTGGGTCTCGTTGGCGATCGCGGCCTTGTCGGTGAAGTTCACCGTGATGGTCAGGATGTCGCCGACGCGCGCGGCGCGCTGGTCCTTGAAGAAGGCGCGGGAGCCGCTGCGCCACAGCGAGTTCGGGCTGTAGGAGGCGACCTCGGGCTTCGGCATCGGCATCTGCACCGGCTTGTAGCCGGGCTGGGTGGTCGGATTGTCGATCGACGACAGCTTCGGTTGCTCGCCGATCTGGGAGAGACGGTCGATCGACGAGCAACCGCTGGCGATCGTTCCGAGCGCGAGCAGCGCACCGGTCAGGACGAGGCGGTTGATGCGGTACTGGGACATGAACTTTACTCGGCGTTTGGTGCGACTGAACTCAGCTTGACGGAAGCGGAATTGGATTCGGTGGCGTCGGCGGTCGGCGCCGGGCGCGGGGTCGCGACTGAGATCGAGACCTCGCCGCGGCCGGTGACGACGCCGGAAACGGCGCGCTTCGACTGCAGATTCATCACGCTGACGGTGTCGCCCTCGGCACCGCCATCCATCGCCTTGCCGCGGATCGTCAGGTAGAGGCCAGCGGTGCGATAGATCAGCGTGACGTTCTGGTCGCGGGTGACGAGATCGGGCTTCGCGAGGTCGGCGACGCGAAGCGCCTGGCCGGGGCGGAGCTGGCGGCGGACCTGCATGCCGACGGCGCTGTCGCGCACCGCCGCGTCGTTGCCGATTTCGGCTTTCGGACGGCGTTCGACGATCACGTCGGAAGCCTTCAGCACATCGCCGCGCTCGACATTGCGCGTCAGCACGGCGGCCTCGATGGTCTCGATCGCGGTTCCGGTGAAGCGCAGCTTCGATGGCGCGGCGCCGGCATCGTTGCCGATCTCGAAGGTCAGGTCGAAACGCGTCGAGCGCGGGTCGTAGCGCACGGCGATCGGCTGCATCACGCCGGTATTGGTCGCCTCGAGGCGGATGTCGCCGGGATCGCGGTCGAAGGTCAGCGCGATGTTGCCGGCCCTGCCGAGCCCGTGGCGACCCTCCAGCGCGCGCGACACCTGCTGCTCGATCTCCTTGCTGTCGATGGTGCGCGCCAGCCGGGTGACGGTGATCTCCTTCAGCTCGCGGGTATCGACGCCGATCACCTGGTGCGAGCGCAACACGTTCAGCACCTGCGCGACCGGCAGCGTGCCTGTCGTGCCGAGGTCCGGCGCGCGGTAGACCGCGACGCTGCCGGCGCTGCCGGCATTGTCGATGAGGTCGCCGACCCGCACGATGTCGTCGGCGACCGTGATGCTGGCGCGCAGCGTCGGCACCGCGATGGTCTCGCGGCGGCTTTGCGCGGCCGACGGCGCCACGGCGACGGCGAGGAGCGCGGCTGCGATCAGGAGTGGGCGGGCGATCATCGACATCATCCTCAGCGGAACAGGTTGGAGGTCGACTGCATCATCTGGTCGGCGGCGGAAACCACCTTCGAGTTCATCTCATAGGCACGCTGCGCGGCGATCAGGTCGGAGATTTCCGAGACCACCTCGACATTGGCCTGTTCGAGGTTGCTCTGCTGCATGTCGCCATAGCCGTCGGTGTTGGCGGTGCCGTCCTGCGGCTGGCCGGAGGCCGGCGTTTCCTGGAACAGGTTGTCGCCGATCGGCATCAGGCCGGCCTTGTTGATGAAGCGGGTCAGGCCGATCTGGCCGATGTTGGTCGATGCGGTCTGTCCCGGCAGCGTCACCGAGACCTGGCCCTGCGCATTGATGGTGAGGCCGGATGCGTTCTGCGGGATCGTGATCGTCGGCTGCAGCAAATTGCCCTGCGCGTTGACGATGCGGCCCTGATTGTCCATCTGGAACGAGCCGTCGCGGGTGTAGGTGAAGGTGCCGTCCGGCATCAGGATCTTGAAGAAGCCTTCACCGCGGATTGCGATGTCGAGATCGTTGCCGGTCGGCGACAGCGTGCCCTGGGTCATCATGCGCGGCGTGCCGACGGTCTTGACGCCGCCGCCGAGGTCGATGCCCATCGGCATGATGGTGTTCTGGTCGGAGGCCTGCGCGCCGACCCGGCGCACATGGTCGTAGATCAGGTCCTGGAACGCGGCGCGCTGCTTCTTGTAGCCGGTGGTGCGCAGGTTCGCGATGTTGTTGGAGATCACCTGAACGCTGAGTTCCTGTGCCGCCATTCCGGTCGCAGCTGTATAAAGTGCGCGCATCGGTCAATCCCCCGGATCAGTTCGGCACGTCGGCGAGCTTTTCGATCGCCGATTTGTGCAGGTCGCTCTCCTGCTGCAGCAGCGAGGCGATTTGGGTGTAGGTCCGCGTGATCTCGATCATGCGGCTCATCTCGACGACGGAATTGACGTTCGACTTCTCGATGAAGCCCTGGCGGATCTGGGCCTTGGTGTCCGGCAGCGCCTGCGTGCCTTCGCCCGGCGCGTAGAGGTTGGAGCCTTCCTTCAGCAGGCGCTGGGCCTGCGCGAACGAGACGAGGCGCAGCTTGCCGCGGATCGAATCGAGACGGGAGGTGCCCTCGAGCACGGTGATGTTGCCGTCGGCGGCGATCGAGACGTCGTGGTCGGTCTGCTGGAAGGTGATCGGGCCGGCGGTGCCGAGCACCTGGTAGCCGGAGGCGGTGACCAGCTGGCCGCGATTGTTGATCTGCAGGCTGCCTTCGCGGGTGTAGCGCTCGCCGCCCGGCGTCTGCACCACCAGGAAGGCGTTGCCGTCGATCGCGACGTCGAGCGGGTTCTTGGTCTCTTCGGTCGGACCCTGCGAGAAATCGTGGAAGGTCGCGCGGTCCTGCACGAAGGAGACGCGGCGGTCGGAGGACGCGAAATTGTCCTCATGCGCGTTCGAGGACAGATATTCCTGGAACAGCGACCGGTCGGCCTTGTAGCCGTTGGTGTTCATGTTCGCGATGTTGTTGGAGACGACATCCATCTGCCGTTCCAGCACCATCTGCTTCGATAGGCCGACCAGAAGCGTATTCTGCATCGGTGGTTCTCCCCTGTGAGGCGATCCGAATGCAGGTTCTCCCAAACCTTCACGCCGGATCCGTCGGTAACCATTGGATTCTCCCAAACCCGCGGGTTACGCCGTCCTCTCAGCGAAAGCCGTGCCAACTTAAAATGGTGTGTTATTTGAATGGCTTAGTTGTTTTACCGGGTACGGCCCGGGGCGGCAGAAAGGTCTTGTTGACCATGTTTGCCCGGCAGTTTTTTCCTAGTGGAAGGTAAATCCTAAGCTTCCGTTAACCATTATGACCCCAGTGTTGCCGGCATTGGGGCGCGTGTGCGCCGGCGGCATTTGTATCGCGTCTTCAGGCCAAAGCTGGGGCAAATCGCGTTCGCATCCTTCGGGTTGAAGCGAGCGGACGATGGCGGACGAGGAAAAGACGGAGACCGGCGAGGGCGCGGCCGCTCCGAAGAAGGGCAAGCTCAAGCTGATCATTGCCGTCGTCGGCTTCCTCGTCGTGCTCGGCGCGGGCGCCGGCGGCTGGTTCTTCTTCATGCGCGGCCACGGTGAGGAGCAGCACGCCGAAGCGCCGCCGCCGAAGCCGCCGAGCTTCGTCGACGTGCCGGACATGCTGGTCAATCTGGTCGGCGCGCCGGGCGAGCGCGTGCAATATCTCAAGCTGAAGCTCGTGCTCGAGGTCAAGGAAGAGAAACAGGTCGAGGCGATCAAGCCAGCGCTGCCGCGCGTCACCGATCTGTTCCAGACCTACATGCGCGAGCTGCGCCCCAGCGACCTCAACGGCTCGGCCGGCCTGTTCCGCCTCAAGGAAGAGCTGACCAAGCGTGTCAACCTCGCGCTGGCACCCAACCAGGTCAACGCGGTGCTGTTCAAGGAAGTCGTGATCCAGTGACGGGGTGGATGTAAAGCCATGGCCGGCAACGACCAGATGGACCAGGACGCCATTGCGGCGCAGTGGGAAGCCTCGCTCGATTCCGAGGATCCCGCGGCGGCCGCGGCGGAAGCCGCCAAGAACGAGCTCACCGAGAACATGGCGCTGCAATGGGCCGCCATGGTCGAGGACGGCAGCCGCGACTTCGGCGGCAAGAACACCAATGGCGAGCGCGTGCTGTCGCAGGAGGAGATCGACAATCTCCTCGGCTTCACGGTCGGCGACGTCAGCCTCGACGACCATTCCGGCATTCGCGCCATCATCGATTCCGCGATGGTGTCCTACGAGCGTCTGCCGATGCTCGAAATCGTGTTCGACCGCCTGGTGCGGTTGATGACGACCAGCTTGCGCAATTTCACCTCCGACAACGTCGAGGTCTCGCTCGACCGCATCACCTCGGTGCGCTTCGGCGACTACATGAACTCGATCCCGCTGCCGGCGGTGCTCTCGGTGTTCAAGGCGGAGGAGTGGGAGAACTTCGGTCTCGCCACGGTCGATTCCAGCCTGATCTATTCGATGATCGACGTGCTGCTCGGCGGCCGCCGCGGCCAGACCCAGCTGCGCATCGAGGGCCGGCCCTACACCACGATCGAGACCAATCTCGTCAAGCGCCTGGTCGAGGTGGTGCTGTCGGATGCCGAGCAGGCGTTCCGGCCGCTGTCGCCGGTAACCTTCACGATCGACCGGCTCGAGACCAACCCGCGCTTTGCCGCGATCAGCCGCCCGGCCAACGCCGCGATCCTGGTGCGCCTGCGCATCGACATGGAAGACCGCGGCGGCAATGTCGAATTGCTGCTGCCCTACGCCACCATCGAACCGATCCGCAACGTGCTGTTGCAGATGTTCATGGGCGAGAAATTCGGCCGCGACCCGATCTGGGAAGGCCATTTCGCCACCGAAGTGGCGCAGGCCGAGATCTCGGTCGACGCGGTGCTCTATGAAGCCGATATCCCGCTGAAGGAGCTGATGAAGCTCAAGGTCGGAGACACGCTGCCGCTGGATATCCGCTCCGACGCGCTGGTATCGGTGCGCTGCGGCAACGTCACCCTGACGGAAGGGCGCATGGGCCGGGTCGGCGACCGTGTCGCGATCCGCGTCACCAAGAATTTGCGTAAACCCCAAACCACCTTCGCGATGTTCGAGAAGGCGGACGAGCGGACCAAGATGATGGAGGCACCATGAGTCATGTGCTTGGATTAGCGATCGAGAGTCTGGTAGCCGTGCTGCTGATGCTGACGATCGGCTATTGCTGGCTGCTCAACAAGCGCCTGCAGCGACTGAAGGCCGACGAGCATTCGCTGAAGGCGACGATCGCCGAATTGATCACCGCGACCGAGATCGCGGAGCGGGCGATCGGCGGGTTGAAGCACGCGGTGCGCGACGTCAACGAGAATCTCGGCACCCAGCTCGATGCGGCGACGCAGATGTCGGCGCTGCTCAAGGACCAGCTGGCGGAAGGCGACCACGTGGTGCGCCGCCTGTCCAAGATCGCGCTGGCCGCGCGGCCGTCCGAGCCCGTGCAGGCACCGGCACAAGCAGCCGCGCCAGTGGCGCCGGCGCCCAGGGTCTCGGCCGCGCACGCGGTCGCCGCGGCGGCTGAAGCCTTCACCGAGCGCAGGAGGGCCGGCGGCCTCGCTGCATGAAGTTGCTTCGTGACATCAGAGTGATGCCCGTGGTGCTGGTCGCGATCTTCGGCCTGATGGTGCTGAAGGTCGCGGGCCTCGTGCTCGATGGCGGTTACGTGTTTGCCGACGATACGCCGCCGGCCGGCCCGGCCGGTCCGTCTTGGGCGCAGCAGAACTTCAACTTCCCCGGCGGCGGCAAGGCGGTGGTTGACAGCAAGATCAAGGCCGATCCCGGCGACATCACGGGATCGGTCGAGCACAAGGACGCCAAGAAGGACGAGAAGAAGGACGAGGCGCCGAAGCCGGCCGCACCGGCCGCGGAGCCGTCCAAGCCCGATGGCGTTGTCGTCAATCTGGATGCCCCGGCGCCGGTGTCGGCGTCGGAGCGCGCGATCCTGGAACGGTTGCAGTCGCGCCGCCAGGAGCTCGAGACGCGCGCGCGCGAGGTCGAGATCCGCGAAAGCCTGTTGAAGGCTGCTGAGAAGCGCATCGAGGCCAAGGTCGAGGAGGCCAAGGCCAATGACGCCAAGGCGAATGCCGATGCCGCGGCAAAGGCGGAAGCCGATGCCGCGCGTTTCAAGGGCATCGTCACCATGTACGAGAACATGAAGCCGAAGGACGCCGCAAAAGTGTTCGATCGTCTGGAAATGAACGTGCTCTACCAGATCGCCTCGCAGATCCAGCCGCGCAAGATGTCCGATATCCTCGGCCTGATGCAGCCGGAAGCCGCCGAACGGCTCACGGTCGAACTCGCCCGCCGCGCCGGCGGCGACAAGTCGGCCTCGACCGACGATCTTCCCAAGATCGAAGGCAAGATGCTCACGCCGAAGACGAACTGACGGGGGCTATCGGGAAGTCCGCCAATTGGCGGTGGACTCCTCAGCCGTAAGCTAGATCCGACTTAACGCCGGGTTGCCTGCATCGCATCCAGATCATCGCGATGAGGGTCGCGCACATGAACGGACCGACCGGCACGAGTGCGACCGGGTAGGTGAACCCCGCCAGGACAAGCACGCCGAACCCGATCCGGAGTTCGGAGCGATTCGAAAGAAGCGAGCCAGGTTCGGCCATGGGCGCGTTCATGAGAAAGACGAGCGCGAGAGCCAGTAGCGCCGTATCGTAGATCGCGAAGTAGGGAGATACGAGCAATGTCGCGACGAGCAGGCTCGCGGCCTTGACGGCGAAGTTGACGTTGCGGCGCCAGATGATCAGCGTCCACGTCGCGGCTGCCGCAGCGACCGCGACGTGCAGTGCCATGGCCGATCCATAGCCAAAACCGGCAAACCGAAGCACGCCGTAGACGCTCTGCAGCTTGTACCAGGCCAGCGTGCCGGTGAGATGGAACTGCGTCGTCGCGAAGACGGCGGCCTCACGGAACCCCTCAAAAGTATCCCAGCCGAAGGTAAGCCCGGTGAGCAGCAAGAGCACCGGTGTCACCAAACTGGCTGTGATGAAGACGGTCCAGCGTCCAGTAGCGATCAGAATGAGCGGAAGCAGGACGCCATATTGCGGCTTGAAGATCAGCAGCGCGATCAGGAAGCCGCTGACGATCGGGCGCCGGTCCAGCGTCAGCAGAATCGCGCCGAGCAGCGATGCCGCGAGCAGGGAGCTTTGGCCGACGATGAAATCGTACAGGACGGCCGGCACGGCGAACGCCAGCAGCAGTACGGCGAAGCGTGGCCGGATGGCGGAAATAACGAGCCCCCAGCACAGCAGCTTTGCGGTGCTCCAGACCCAGAACGCGGTCGGAAACGGCAGCAGTGCCAGCAGTGCCGCCGCAAAGAAAAAAAACGGCGGGTAGAAAAACGGTATCGGCACCTCGTAAACGGGGAACGGAGCATCGTTCAAGCTGGGATGTATTTGAATGATCGCTTGCCGCAACTGCGGCCAATCGTAGGCGGTGGCGGCATGGCCATCGAGCGCCATCTTCCCCGCGCTCCAAAAGCATGAAAAGTCGAGCCCGGTCGCGCCGGTACCGTCAACGACTTTCGGTACCACGCAGTAAAGGGTAAAGCCCAACACGATGAGGCAGGCAATGGCCAATGCACGGTCGTATCCGCTGCGCTCCGCACGGGCGCGCACCATTCCAAATCCGTTCATGAAACTGCCAGAAACTAAGAATTGCTTGAAATGTAAGCGGTTGTATACCGCAACTGGCGGTGGCGCAAGCGAGTGGCCGATCTCCATTGGGCGTTCGGTTAATCGCTGAGAGTTCCGCGCATGTCCGGCGGACCGGGGGTAATCCTCTCGATGCAGACGCGGATGTTCGCCGCCTCCGATGGTGTGGGCTCGACGGGGTCTCCGCGAAGCCAAACGCCTATCGACGCCGAGAAGTGTACGCCGGTTATGGTAGCCTTAAACGGTAGCGTTAAGTTGCAACCGATTTGTCATTCTGGAATTGAAGTCGCTATGTCTCAAGGTGGTGCTTTAGGAATTGCCAATGCTGAAAGACATGCCATGGCTCACCGCGCCGCGCGCCCGATTGTACGTGAGTGGCGTCGCAATTGTGCTGGTGCTGACTCTCGCGAGGTCGCTTTTGCTATTTTACCGCGATGGCGGCTATGGCGCGAATAATTTTCTGCTCGGCTCGGACTTTCTGACGTTCTGGGCGGCCTCGCTTCAGGTTCTGGCCGGCCATCCCGCCGAGGTTTATGTGCCCGAATTGCATCTGCTCGCGGAAGCTCCATACCTGCGAGAGGGCTACGAGGCGTTCTTCTATCCGCCGACGATGCTGCTTGTGTGCCTGCCGCTCGCGCTCGCGCCGTATTTCGCCTCGCTGTTCGTGTTCATTGGTATGACGGCGGCGGCGTTCGCCGCGGTGATCTGGCGCATCTTGCGAACGCCTTGGTGCCTGGTCGCGATCCTCGCCTATGCGCCGGTCTATCTTAATGCCGTGGCAGGGCAGAACGCCTTTCTGACGGCATCGATCCTTGGGTGCGGTCTCAACATCATGGACCGGAGGCCAAAGCTCGCGGGCGCGATCCTCGGGCTGATGGTGATCAAGCCGCACCTGGCGCTGGCCGTGCCGATCGCCCTGATCGTCACAGGTCGCTGGCGCACGCTGATCTGGGCAGGCATGTCGTCGATCTCGCTCGTCGTGCTGTCCGCGCTGCTGTTCGGCCTGGATACATGGCTCAACTTCCTCGACGTCTCTCACTCGGCCCGTCAGGCTCTCGAGAACGGCGACGTCGAGTTTTCATTGCTGCAGAGCGTGTACGCGACAGCGCGCCTGCTCGGCGCCGGCGTCAACACGGCCTTTATCATTCACGGCCTCGTGGCGCTGGGCATGACGTGTGTGCTGATCTGGATGTTGCGTCAGAAGATCACTGCTGCGACTGAACGCTCGATCATCGTGCTCACCTGCCTTCTGGTTACGCCGTTCTGCCTGTTCTACGACATGCTCATCATGGCGCTGCCGCTGGCCTGGATGCTCCGCGAATGGTTGAGGGGCGGCTTTCCGGCCTGGTCGAAAATGGTGCTTGGCGTGACGTTTCTCGCGCCGATGGTCTTCTACCTACCTGTCCTCTATCAACTGTCGGTCGTGAAGCCGCTGCCTTTTGGTTCTCCGGTCATCATCCTGTTCTGCTGGTTGCTGGTTCGGGAGAGCACGCAGACGCGGCAAGCGGCGCATAGCGAGCGAGAGGTCGCGACGGTCTGAATTCGGAGCACCTCACTCGAGCCTCCGTAATATCGCGGGAGTGTCCAGTTTCTCGGGTTTTGCCATCGGCGCGGGAGCAAAGGAGCAGAACCGCTCGGTCGCCAATTGCCGTGCCGGCGGCGACAAATCGGCCTCGACCGACGATCTTCCCAAGATCGAAGGCAAGATGCTCACGCCGAAGACGAACTGACGGGGTCTGTCGTCAGGTTTTCGGGAGTGGAGACCGGTGCAGATGGACAATCTTCCAATCCGAGCCTTGCTTCGCGATCACGAATGTGACGCGGCCGAGGCTGCTATAAGGCTGGCCATCCTTCATGACGCCGGAGATGGTGTCGAACCCGGCAAGCACCACCGTCCTCTCGTCGATCAGGAGAGTCTCTGCGCTTTGCAGCGCCACGGTGTTGGGGGCGAATTGAGGATTGTCGCTTCGAAGTATTTGCGGATTTGCTCCGGCTTCGTCATGACGACCTTGCCGAACGTCCCGATCACGGTCGCTTCCGGGGCATAGAAACTGACGATACCGTCAAGGTCGGCGTCAGCGAAGGCTTTGCTCCAGCGTTCAACGAGCTGCGCTGCGTCCTCCTTCGGACCGGCTTGGGCAATCGAGACACTCATTAAAAGAGCAAGAATTGATAGTGGCTTTCGCATGGGTGATCCTCAAAAGAAATTATTGCCGAACAATCGGAAATCGAGTGAGGCAGCAGTGCTGCTTCCGCGTTGCGATAAATCATCATTACCAATCAACAGGGCGGCTTGACCGCTTCGATGTCCGTCCGGCCGAGTTCGCCAAGTCGCCCCGATCCGGTGCAATGGACAAGCAGGCCACAAGCCTTCCGCAAATCGCCGGCCTGATGGTCACGATCCTTCGCCGGCATAAGCGGAGCAGGGCGGCTTGTGGCCCCCTCTTGTGGCGCCTCGGCGCACATCCGCGCCGAACGGCGCCAAGACCGTTGCAACAGAGCCATCGCAGACATTGCCAAAGTGCTTGATGCGAGTCTAGCATTGGCGCGAGGAAGGCGAGCGCGATTTCGCTACTTTTGGCCTTCCGTGATTGCGGTCGCATGGACCGCCGCTTGAGTTGATTGATTGAATTGCTCTTGTGCCGGACGCGAAGCTGCGCCCGATCAGAAATTGAATTTTTGATCACCAAGAAATTTCAAGGAAACCGATATGCGTAACCTGTTCATGATGCTTGTCGTCATCGCCACCACCAATCTGGCATGGGCCCAATCCGAACTGGTCAAACGGGGCGATTACCTTGTCAACGGCATTCTGGCTTGCGGCAATTGCCACACGCCCAAGGGACCGAACGGCGATGTTTTGGAGAAGGCATTCTCGGGCGGAGGTTACTGGGACGAGCCGCCGTTCACAGTGCATGCCGCCAACATTACACAAGACAAGGAAACAGGCATCGGAAGCTGGAGCGATGCCGATATCAAGAAACTGCTGCGGACCGGGCAGACCCCAAAGGGAGTGCATACCGCGATGGTCATGCCGACCAGCTTCTATCACATCCTGACGGAAAATGATCTCGATGCGGTCGTCGCATATTTGCGTACGATCACGCCGGTCCACAACAAGGTGCCCGATCCGATCTACAAGGTGCCTCAGGTCGAGAACGTTCCGCCGGGCGGCGAGAACCCATTCGCCGAACCGATGATGAGCGACAAGGTGCAGAAGGGATTCTATCTCGTCACGATCGCGCATTGCATGGCGTGCCATACGCCGATTGGACCGAGGGGACGAGAATACAAGAGCAGTCTTGGTGCGGGTGGCGTCAAATTTTCCGGGCCGTGGGGAATCTCGGTTTCACGCAACATCACGCAGAACAAGACCAATGGGATCGGCGCATGGAGCGACGACGAGATCAAGCGTGCGATCACCGACGGCGTCAGCCGCGACGGCAGCCGTCTCGGTCGACCGATGGGATACCACTACTACGCCCGGATCAGTCCCGATGACCTCGACGCCATCGTGGCGTATTTGCGCACGGTACCCGGCAGCGCCGAGTAAGGCTCGTTGCAAGGACAAATCCTGTCCGGTCACAGTCGCGCAGCGGGCTCCCGGCTGACTCCAAAGGATAGCGCGCGCCGCCAGCTGTGGCGCTCGGCGGCGCTCGGAACAAGCTTCAGCTTCAAACCGAGCGCTTTTGGTCGCCATTCGGTGGCCGGGGCCGGTCCGAAACAATCCGTTGACGTTAACAGGTCCTTAACGCCGCCCGATCCAAGATCGGGAGGCGTGGGCGAGGGCGCTTCGCGCTTGGTATGGCTGGGGTCCCGAGAAAACGTTTCGAGATGGCGCGAACGGCTGCCGCTGGAACATGGTCGCTAGGCCGCGCCTGGGCGCGGACCGCGCGTCTGTGCCTGCTTGCCAGCGGCCTCGCGCTCACAACCCTTACATTTTCGACCGCGGCGCATGCCGAAGACCCGGTACCCGGCGAGGCGACATTCTCTGCCGCGAACGGCTATGCCCGGCTGGTGCTGAGGCTGAAGGAGGATGTCGAGTCCGAGGTCACGACCGCCGGCTCGATCATCGTGATCCGCTTCAAACGTCCGGTCGATATCCCCGTCGAGAAACTGCAGGATGCCGTGCCCGATTATGTCGGCGCCGCGCGCCGCGATCCCGACGGCTCGGCGATCCGTCTGTCGCTGGCGCGCCGCGTCTCCATCAACACCATGACCGCCGGCGAGCGCATCTTCATCGACTTCCTGCCCGACAGCTGGACCGGCCCGCCGCCATCGCTGCCGCAGGAGGTGATCCGCGAGCTTGCCGAGCGCGCCCGCGCCGCCGAGCGCCTGCTGCGCATGCAGCGTGCCGCCGACGCCGCCAAGAAGAAGCCGCCGGTGCGCGTTCGGGCGCTGGTGCAACCCACCTTCGTCCGCTTCGTGTTCGAGGTGCCCGACGGGGTCAGCGTCTCCTCGGTGCTGAACGAGCAGAAGTTGACGTTGTCCTTCAATTCGGTCCTGACCTTCGACCTTGCCGATGCCAAGGTCGCCGCCCCGCCGAATGTCGCGTCGATCAGCGCGCGCGCCGACACGGATACCTCGGCAGTCGATGTATCGCTGATTGGCGATGTCGACGTGCATTCGTTCCGCGACGAGAAGAACTACATCGTCGACGTCGCCTTCCAGCAGAGCGAGCAGCAGGCGGCGAAGCCCTCGCTGAGCTCATTGTTGCCGACGCCGCGCGCCAAACCGAAAGGCGCCGCGGCGATCGCGCCGGTGACATCGGAAAGCATCGCCCAGCAGGCCAAGATCGAGATCAAGTCTGAACAGTCCAAATCCGAACCGGCGAAGTCCGAGCCTGCCAAGTCGGAGCCTGCCAAGTCCGAACCGCAGCGCTCCGAACCGCTCAAACCCGAACAAGCCACGAGCGAGCAACCGGCGGCCGCGCCCGTCAAAACGGAGCAGCCCCGATCGGAACTGTCCGATCCGGAGCTGCCGAAAATCGCGGCCGCACCTGCGGCCAACGCCGAGAACGCTGCTGTGCCGAACCCGCCGCACGAGGGTGGCGCCGGCTCCGCGGCGGAACAGAACACGGCGCCGGTGACCGACGCGCCGAAGCCGGTGCCCGCCGTCGCCGCCGCGCCGGCGATGGAAACGCCGAAGGCGGCTGCAGCGCCATCGCCGCCTGCTGTGGACGCCCGTACCGTCGGCAAACCTGCGGTCGAAGCCCAGCGCGACAGCGACGGCTTGCGGGTGACGTTCTCATTCCCCGCCGCGACGCCGGCGGCGCTGTTTCGCCGCGCCGACACGGTGTGGATGGTGTTCGACACGGCTGAGCCGATCGATGTCGATCCGATCCGTGCCAAGGGCGGCGCGCTGATCTCGGATGTCAGCCGGATCGCGCTGGAGAAGGGCCAGGCGGTGCGCTTCCGCCTCAACCGGCCGCAGATGCCGTCGCTCGAGAGCGACGACCGCTCGCGCGGCGTGAGCTGGACGCTGACCTTTGCCGACCGGGTGCAGAAGCCGCCGCTGCCGCTCAGCGTGGTGCGCAACATCTCGGAGCCCTCGCTCGCCAATGTCAGCGTGCCGCTCGCCAATCCCGGGCAGCTGCACAAACTGGTCGATCCCGACGCCGGCGATACGCTCTGGGTGGTGACCGCACCGCCGCCGACCCGCGGCATCATCAAGCGGCAGGATTTCGTCGAGCTTTCGCTGCTGGAATCGATCCACGGCGTCGTGGTTCATCCCAACGCCGACGACGTCAAGGCGGAGGTCGGCGCCGACAAGGTGATGCTGGGCCGGCCCGGCGGCCTGACGCTGTCGTCGGCCGACGTCGCCGCCGAGCGCGCGACCGCGGCGGTGAAGCCGTTGTTCGATCCGGACGAGTGGCGCAAGAACCAGTCGGACACGTTCCTCAAGCAGCTCGACGGCCTGATTGCGGCGGCTTCGATGGCCAATGCGGAGCAGCTGCCGCAGGCACGGCTCGATCTCGCCGATTTCTACATGGCGCGCGGCATGTACCAGGAAGCCCATGGTGTCGCCAATCTGATCCTGTCCGAGAGCAAGCGCGGCAGCGAGACGGCGTCGGTGGTGATGGTGCACGCGGTCGCCAGCATCCTGATCGGACACCCGGCGCAGGGCCTCAAGGATCTCGCCAATCCCGTCATCGGCAACGGCTACGATTCGCAATTGTGGAAGGGGCTCGCCTTCGCCCGCGAGGGCAAATGGGCCGAGGCGCGCGAGAAGTTCAAGAACGCCGAATTCGCGGTGGCGACGCTGCCGCCCGATTTGCAGCGCATCGTCACCATGGACTCGATGAAGGCCTCGCTCGAGGTCAAGGACTATGCCGGCGCCGCGCGGCGCAAGAGCGATCTCGACGTGGTCGGCGTTCCCGGTGAGCTCAAGCCCGCGGTTGCGGTGCTGCGCGGCCGGCTCGCCGAGGCGCTCGGCCAGGAGAAGGATGCGCTCGACGCCTATCGCTTCGCCGCCAATTCGGCCGATCGCCAAGCTGCCGCCGAGGGCAGGTTGCTGGAGACGCTGCTCAAGCAGAAGCGCGGCGAGATCGGCCGCGACGATGTGCTGAAGGAGCTCGAACTTCTGTCGATGCTGTGGCGCGGCGACAATATCGAGCTGAAGACGCTGTATGTGCTGTCGAAGATCTACGCCGAGACGGCGCGCTATGCCGACGCGTTCGCGGTGACGCGTGCCGCGACCCGGCTGCAACCGAACGCGCCGGAATCGCGCCAGGCGCAGGATGCCGCCTCGGCCTTGTTCGTGCAGCTCTACCTCGGCCCCAAGGGCGACGAGATGTCGCCGATCGATGCGCTCGGCACCTTCTACGAATATCGCGAACTGACGCCGATCGGCCGCCGCGGTGACGAGATGATCCGCCGTCTCGCCGACCGTCTGGTCGGTGTCGATCTGCTCGACCAGGCCGCCGACCTCCTGCAATACCAGGTCGACAAGCGGCTCGAAGGCGCGGCCCGCGCCCAGGTCGCGGCGCGCCTCGCGATGGTCTATCTGATGAACCGCAAGCCCGACCGCGCCATTGCCGCGCTGCGCTCGACCCGGATCGCGGATCTCTCCGGCGAACTGCGCCAGCAGCGGCTGCTGCTCGAGGCGCGCGCGCAGAGCGACGTCGGCCGGCACGATCTCGCGCTCGACATCATCTCGAACATCACCGGCCGCGAGGCAATCCGGCTGCGCTCCGACATCTATTGGGCGTCGCGGCATTGGCGCGAGGCGTCCGAGCAGATCGAGCTCTATTATGGTGACCGCTGGCGCGATTTCACCCCGCTCAACCCGGGCGAGAAGGCCGACATCATCCGCGCCGTGGTCGGCTACGCGCTTGCCGAGGACGCCATCGGGCTGTCCCGGTTCCGCGAGAAATACGCGCCGCTGATGTCCGGCGATGCCGACAAGCTCGCCTTCGACTCGGCCAGCAAGCCGGTCGCGACGTCCAGCGCCGAATTCGCCCAGATCGCGCGAATGGCCGCCAGCGTCGACACGCTCGACGGCTTCATCCGCGAGATGAAGACCCGCTTCCCCGACGCCAGCGCCCGCGCGCCGTTGCCCGATCCGGTCGCCACCGGATCGGTGGCTGACAAGCCAAAG
>NZ_LFIQ01000120.1:21319-51329 GCF_001189245.1 Bradyrhizobium pachyrhizi
TGAGCGCGCTGCCGGTCATCAAGGGCGAGCGCCGCGCCAGCGCGGCGCCGTAGCAACGCAGGGCTCACGGCCCGGCAGACACCCACGCGGTCGAGATGATCCCATTCGCGTCGAGCGCGATCCGCCAATGCGAGGCACCGTCGGCGTGCCGCACACTGTAGACATCCTCGCCCTGCGCGCCGACGCCGAGAAAGCGGGTCGATTCGATCGCGCCGAGGTCGGCGAGGAAAGGCTGCAGGTGTGGCAATTGCTCGCGGGTCGCCGCGGCGAGCGCGGGGGCCATGTCCGCATAGTCGGGCTGTCCCGAGGCGACCCCCTCGATCAGGCGGCGGAGCGCGGCCTCGGTTCCGGGAGCCGGCGACTGGTTCTTCACACGCTCCGCGGTGCGATTCGCAATCTGCTTCGCGATTGCAGCGCTAATGCGAGGCATCGGCTTGTCGCCATTTTGATGCAGGATCAGTGACGTCGCCTGACCGTCAGCCGCGATGACGAAGCTGATCTGCGCGTCGACCTCCCTGGCTAAAAACTCGGTCTGGCTCTCCGCAAAGAACGGTACGGCACGCTGCCCGGTGAGCTGTACAGCCAAGTGGTGATCCTCGCGCATCACACTGAGGACGGCCTGCTCGCTGAGCTGGTAGAAGCCCGCATAGCGGTCGAGCACCGCCGCAGCGACTGCGATCTCTTGCCGCACCGCGGCCGGCGGCGATCTCGGAGCGGAAGCCGGCACATCGGCAGATCCGCCGGCGGCCTGTATCCGCGCCGCCAGCGTGTTCCAGTCGCGCTGGCCGAACAGTTTGGCGATCAGCTCCAGGCTGTCGCTGTGGGTGAGGGGGATCGATTTGGCGCCGAGCGCATCGCGTAGCGTCTGCGCCATGGTCTTGGCATCACGAAAGTCGCGCATGGGATCAACCTTTGCATCGACGAACGGAAAGCGTCAGGGGCTTGCGTTGCTGACCCGTTCGTGCGGGCAAAGGAAGCCTGAAACATGGCTTGATACCTTCACCGTCCCCGGGGCGGGGTGCAAGCGGCGGGTGGTATCGACCCTGCCAAATGTTCGCCGGGGACGAGCATTTTGTCAATTGCAACTGGTTGTGATCGCACGCGTGCTCTCGACATCCTGCCGTCAAATCGGCAACCATGGCGTCCGTTGCACAGCGCCGGGAGGACGTCGTTACATGAGCAAGCCGATCAAGACCGAAGCCGAACTCATCGCGATGGCGCGGGCCGAGCTGAGGGCCCATGCCGACTGCCCCGACGGCATCGATATCTCCGTGCTGCGCGACGGCGACAGCTGGGAGTTTCGCGCCAGCGCCAATGACGCCACGGCGGCGAGGCCCGGCTATCCCGAATGCGTCGCGATGCTGGTGCAGATCGGCGACCACCTCAGCAAGCAATATGACGTGAAGGAGTAACGGCGACCGCGAAGCGGGGGGATCGATGGACCGCATCGACGCCATGAAGGTCTTCGTTGCGGCGGTCGACGAGGGCAGCCTCGCCGGTGCCGGGCGGAAGTTGCGGCGCTCGCCGGCAGCGGTCAGCCGGGCGATCGCTTTCCTTGAGCATCATGTCGGCGCCGAGCTGTTACATCGCACGACGCGCTCGCTGAAGCTGAGCGATGCCGGCCAGCGCTATGCAGCCGCATGCCGTCGTATCCTCAGCGAGCTCGAGGAGGCCGATATCTCGGCGGGCGGCGAGCGGTCGGTGCCGCGCGGCACGCTGACCGTCACCGCGCCCGTCGTGGTCGGCGAGGACGTGCTGCGGCCGGTGCTCGATGCCTTCATGACGGACTATCCGGCGGTGTCGGTACGGCTCGTGATGCTCGATCGCACCGTCAATCTGATCGACGAGGGGATCGACGTCGCGCTGCGCATCGCCCATCTCGCCGATTCCAGTTTCATCGCGATCAAGCTCGGCGAGGTGCGCCGCGTGGTCGCGGCATCGCCCGGCTATCTCGCGCAGCATCCGCTGATCGCCGAGCCGGCTGATCTGGCGAAGCACCAGATCATCGCCATGACGCATTTCGGGCTCGACTCCTGGAGCTTCCCGCCGGCCGCGAAGTCGAAGATCGCGCGCGCGGTCCAGTTCACGCCGCGGCTGGTCGTCAACACGGTGCGCGCGGCGGTGGCCTCGGCCAGCGAAGGACACGGCGTCACCCGGCTGTTCTCGTATCACATCGCCGAGGAAATCCGTGACGGGCGGTTGCAGATCCTGCTCGCCGGCGACGAGCATCCTCCGCTGCCGGTGCATCTTTTGGCGCCGCAGGGCCGCTTCGACGTGCCCAAGGTGCGCGCCTTCGTCGATTTCGCGACGCCTCGGCTGAAACGCTATTTCGAGCGGCTGTCGCGCGAGGCCAGCAAGGCCGGCGCCATTCGTTCGCGCCGCGGAAGGGTGTCTGCCGAATAGCGGGCATTCGCGCGGAAAGCGGATGTATCTAGCTTACTCTCCATCGAAGCGGCACTGGGTCGCTTCAGCAACAGATGGAGAGAGATCATGGGTGCAGAGCAGAAGGTTGCCATCATCACCGGTGCGTCGCAGGGCCTCGGCGAGGCCATCGTCAAGGGCTATCGCGACCGCAACTGGCGCGTCGTCGCCAATTCCCGCAGCATCAAGCCGTCGACCGACAGCGACGTTCTGACCGTCGCAGGCGACATCGGCGATCCCGAAATCGCCGACCGCATCGTCAAGCAGGCGCTCGGGCGCTTCGGCCGCATCGACACGCTGGTCAACAATGCCGGCATCTTCCTGGCCAAGCCGTTCACCGACTACACCGACCAGGACTACGCGCAGGTGCTGGCGACCAATCTCAACGGCTTCTTCTACATCACCCGCCGCGCCGCCAGGGAGATGGTGAAGCAGGGATCCGGACACATCGTGCAGATCACGACCAGCCTGGTCGATCACGCCAACAGCAACGTGCCCTCGGTGCTGGCCTCGCTGACCAAGGGCGGCCTGAACGCCGCCACCAAGTCACTCGCGATCGAATATGCCGCCAAGGGCATCCGCGTGAACGCGGTCTCGCCCGGTGTGATCAGGACACCGATGCACGCGCCGGCAACGCACGACTTCCTCGCCAAGCAGCATCCGGTCGGACGCATGGGTGAAGCCAAGGACATCGTCGACGCCGTGCTGTTCCTGGAAGGCGCGGGCTTCGTCACCGGCGAGATCCTGCATGTCGACGGCGGCCAGAGCGCCGGTCATTAACGAGCACGATCCGGAGAGTGCCATGCCTATCGTCACCATCCAGGTCACGCGTGAGGTGACGGCGCCGGGTGCGTCGTCCACCACGCCGGAGCAGAAGGCTGCATTGATCAAGGGCGCCAGCGAGCTGCTGCGCGACGTGCTCGGCAAGCCCATGGAGTCGACGTTCGTCGTCATCGAGGAAGTCGACACCGACAATTGGGGTTGGGGCGGGCTGCCCGCGCTGGACTATCGCAAGAAGCTCGCTGCAGCTGCGGCGTCCAAATCTTCCCACTGAAGGCTTTCCCCAAACCGAATGTGCACCTCTCCCCGATCGGGAGAGGTGAGCCGTGATCGCTGCGAGCGATTGCTGCGATCGCAACTAATCATTTTTCATGAACGGCCGGAGGGCCTACTGCGATGTCCATGTCAGCCAATGTCGATCACCACCGGCGCCATCACGCCGAGCCGCGCCGCGATGCCGGCGGGCCGCTGTGGCTGTCCGCGGCCGCGGGGCTGTGCGCCTCGCTGGTCGGGCTCGGACTGGCGCGCTTCGCCTACACGCCGTTGATCCCGGCATTGATCGCCGCAAAGTGGTTCACGCCGGCGGAAGCGGTCTATCTCGGTGCCGCCAACCTTGCCGGCTATCTCGCCGGCGCGCTGATCGCCCGCGATGTCGGCGCGCGGATCGGCTCGGTGTGGGCGCTGCGCGGCATGATGGTGCTCGCCGCGATCACCTGCTTTGCCTGCGCGGTGCCGATCTCCTTCATCTGGTTCTTCGGCTTCCGCTTCCTCGCCGGCGTCAGTGGCGGCGTGATCATGGTGCTGGCGGCAACGGCGATCCTGCCGCATACCGCGCAGAGCAAGCGCGGCCTGATCGGCGGCGTGATCTTCGCCGGCGTTGGCCTCGGCGTCGCCGCGTCCGGCACGCTGGTGCCGCTGTTGCTTCAGCAGGGCGTCAAGCAAGCCTGGTACGGTCTTGGCGCGTTGTCGGCGGTGCTGACACTGATCAGCTGGAAGGCGTGGCCCGCCGAAGCTCCCGCCGCGCGAGGCGTTGCGGAGCAGTCCGTCGTGTCGCACGGCGTGCGCTCGCCGCTGGTGATCGCGCTGTGCCTGGAATATGGCCTCAACGCGCTGGCGCTGGTGCCGCACATGGTGTTCCTGGTCGATTTCGTCGCGCGCGGGCTCGGGCAGGGGATCGCGGCGGGATCGCATTATTGGGTGCTGTACGGCTTCGGCGCCGTGGTCGGACCGTTGCTCACAGGACACCTCGCCGATCGCGCCGGCTTCGCCGCAGCACTGCGCGCGGCGTTCCTGATCGAGGCCGTTGCGGTTGCGCTGCCTGCCGTGACGAATTCGCCCGCCGCGTTGATCGTGTCGAGCCTGATCGTCGGCGGCTTCACGCCCGGCATCGTACCGCTGGTGATCGGCCGCATCCACGAGCTGATCCCGCATTCCGCGGCGAGCCAGCGTTCAGCCTGGGCGCAGGCCACCACGACCTTCGCGCTGTTCCAGGCGGCGGGCGCCTACGGCCTGTCCTGGCTGTTCGCGCGCAGCGGCGGCGACTATGCGCTGCTGTTCGTGATCGGCGCGGCCGGAGTGGCCGTCGCGTTAGCGATCGAACTGTTCGGCGTCGTCGGACTGCGGCACAAGTCCAGCTAACCGCGCAACGTTTTGGTCAAGGCCGCGACGAGGCGATCGACATCGGCCTCGTCGTTGAAAACGTGCGGCGAGATCCGCATCCGGCCGAGCCGCAGCGCGACATGGATGTTCTCGGCGGCGAGGCGCGCGATCAGTTCTTTCGGGATGCCGCCCGCCATGCCGAGGCTCAGGATGTGCGGCGCACGTACGCTGCGCGCCGGCACGTTGAGCCCGAGGTCACGCACGCCGCCCGCGATCCGCTCGTTGAGCATCGCGAGCCGCGCGCTGACGGCAGCGGCGCCCCATTCCGCCATCATCTCCATGCCGATCGAGGCCATCTCCAGCGTGATGAAATGATCGCGCTCGCCCATGTCGTAACGCGTGGCGTTGTCGACATAGGCGAGATCGCCGAAATAGACCGGGTTCTCGGAATTCACGTTGCGGCGGCCGCTGGAGGTCTGCTCCAGCGGCACGCCGTTCTGGTGGCGTTTTGCAATGTAGAGGAAGGCGCGGCCGTAGGGGCCGATCAGCCATTTGTAGGTCGGAAACATCACGGCGTCGGGGTCGAGCCTTGTCACGTCCATCGCCACGACACCCACGCTCTGCGTCGCGTCGATCACGAACATTGCGCCGTGCCGCCGCAGCGCGGCCTGCACCTTGTCGACGTCGATCATGCCGCCGTCCGACCAGTGCACCGAGGAGATCGAGGCGAGGCCGACCGGCGGCGCGCCTGGCCGCTCGATCGTTGCAAGCATTGCCGATGTCCAGTCGCCATCGGCGGGCTGGCGCACGGTGTCGACGACGAAGCCCTGCGCCTCGGCGCGGGCGTGCCATTCGAGGACCGGCGAGGAATGGTCATTCTCAAGCACGATGACGCGTGAGCCGCGCGGAATGCTCAGCGCCTTTGCTACCGTCGCGACGCCGTAGCTGATCGCGGGGATCAGCGCGACATCGTCAGGTGCGGCGTTGATCAGGCGGGCCGCCGCGCTACGGGCGCGCTCATGCTGGCGGCCGGCGAAGCCGGGATCGATGGTCCAGGGCTGGCCCTTGCGTCCGACCGCTGCGCGGCCGGCCTCGAGCGTCTTCAGCGGCAGCGGGCTGTAGGACGCCGAATTCAGGTAGCAGACCTCGCGTGGAATCTCGAACAGATGGCGCTGGGAGGGAAGCATGTCGTCTCGCGGCTGGAATTTGCGGATCATGACGTGACGCGGAAGAGCGCGCGCTCGGCCGTCGTACTGGTCCGGCCCCATCGCCCAAGGCGCCTGGTCGTAGCCGTTGGCGAAGGTGCGGTTGGTCTGCGCCGGGTTGCGATTGACCAGCGGCCGCAGATACATCGGGTGGGTAGCGCTGCGCACCTCGTGCTCGACGGTGAACAGATGCCGGCCGTCGGCCGGATCGACGATGTCGCAGAAGCGGTACTGGTACTGGTTGTCCTCGCGGGAGACCAGATTGCGTTCGCGCAGTCGCTGGTAGGGGCCCGAGAAGTCCGTGATGTAGATCTGGATGTGATGGCCGTCGAATTCGCCCTGCGCCGCGTCGCTCTCACGGAAATGCAGATACTGATCCTTGCCGACTTTTGCGCGCGCGACGACGTCGTCGCCGTTCAGAACGCTGGCAGGGATGCCCATGATCTCAGGATAGAACCTGCTGATCGCCTCGGCCGTGCCGCGCGGCACCTTGAACTCGACATAGGGCATGCCGAGCGCGATGCGACCGAACCGTTCGGCGTCCGGTTCAAAGCAGCGTAGCCGGTTGCCCCAGGGGCAGATGGCCTCGACGTGATCATTGCGCTCGCGATAGCTGAACGCGGTGCCCTCGAGCTTGGGCGCGACGGCGGCGAGCCGCTGCAGCAGGGCCTGCCGCCCGGCGATCACGATGCCGGTGTGGCCGCGCAGCACCTGCTGGCGGCCGCTCGGCAGATGAAACTGGCTGCGGCCGACATTCACCCACATGTTGCTGTCGGAGACCATCAGATAGGGATCGCGGGTCAGCCCGGTGCCGGCGACGTAGAACAGCGTGGCGAGGCGCTGGTCCGGCACCTGCACGTTGACATGTTCGAGATGGATGGCGTTGCCGAGATCTTCTGCGGCGCGGTCGAATGGCTGCTGCACGACGCGGCTCCCTGGATGCGGTGCGGCGCATGATAGTGCAACGGTGTGGCCGATCCAGCTGACGGGCCATGAATGTTTCGCAGGGCGCTACCCCCCGTAACTCTGCACCAGGCTGCCGGCGACCAAAGCCCAGCCGTCGACCAGCACGAAGAAGATCAGCTTGAACGGCAGCGAGACCACCACCGGTGGCAGCATCATCATGCCCATCGACATCAGGACCGAGGCGACCACGAGGTCGATGATCAAAAACGGCAGGAACAGCAGGAAGCCGATCTCGAAGGCGCGTTTCAGCTCGGAGATCATGAAGGCCGGCACCAGGATACGCAGCGACATCTCCTCCGGCGTCGCCGGCGGCGGCTCGCCGGAGAGGTCCATGAACAGCTTCAAATCCTTCTCGCGGACGTTCTTCTGCATGAAGCCGCGCAAGGGGACCGAGGCGCGCTGCAACGCGTCCTCGACGCCGATCTGGTTGGCGACCAGCGGCTTGATGCCGTCGTCATAGGATTTCTGCAGTACCGGCCCCATCACGAAGGCGGTGAGGAACATCGCAAGCGCGATCATCACCGAGTTCGGCGGCGCGGTGGCGGTGCCGAGTGCGGTACGCAGCAGCGAGAGCACGACCACGATGCGCGTGAACGACGTCATCATGATCAGGATCGACGGCGCGATCGACAGCACCGTGAGCAGCGCAATCAGCTGGATCGCGCGCTCGGTCACGCCGCCATTGCCGCCGCCGAGATTGATGCTGATATCCTGCGCCATCGCCGGATCAGCGAGGGATCCGGCGGCGATCAGGACAGCGATGAAAAAAACTCTACGCGGGACTGCCCCTGGCCTCACGAAGGATTCTTCGGTCGGCCGAGCAGCGAGGCCATCTCGTCCTCGAGATTTTCGAACCCGCTCTTCTGTCCGCCGGCGGGCGGGGCGGGCGGCTCGCTGCGCTGCGGGCGCGCCGGCGGCGCCTCGGGCGCAACCGGCGGCGCGACGGTCTCGCCGGCGCCGGTCGGGCGGCGCAGCGCCGCTTCGAGCCGTTGCGCCATCTCGGCGAGATTGGCGTCGGCGTTCGATGGAGGCGGCGGAGCTGGAGGCCCCTGCGTTGCAGCCGGCGGCGGTGCCTGGGGAGGCGGTGGCGGCGGCGTCACGGCGCGCTCGGTTGTGCGCAGCGGCGGCGGCGCCTTCGGCGGCTCGGCGGCGCGCGGCGGACGCGGGACGACCGGCTCGGAGCGCGGCGGCAGGCGTGGCGGCATCGGATCGGGCCGCGGCTCGCCGCGTTCGGGCGTGAAGCCCGCGAGCGGATCGCTGCGACGCTCGGCGATCGGCGGCGGGGGCCGGCGCAGCTCGTCGGCGAAGGAGGGCCGCGTCTGACGCGGCGGCAGCTCCGGCTCGGGAAGGTCGAAATTGTCGGAGCGGGCGGCTTCGCTCTCGTTCCAGGCTGCATCCGGAAGCGGCGCCACGCGCGGCGGCGCGGCATCGGCTGCGACCGCGGGCCGGGTCGACATTTGATCGCGCGCGGGCATCGCGCGGACGATATTCGGCTCGACGACGATATCGGTGGGGCCGCCGATCATCAGGAGATGCTCGATGTTGTCGCGGCGGACCAGCACCAGGCGGCGCCGTCCGTCGACGGCGGCAGCGTCAATCACCGCCAGGCGCGGCATGCGCCCGCGGTTGGCGTTGGCCCCGAGGCGGTTTCCGGCGAAGCGGCGGACGAGCCATGCGGTCACGCCGATCAGCGCCAGCACGACAACGAATGCCAAGACGAATGTAATGACCTGCATATTGGAGTCCCCGGCCATCTTGGCCTTCCTCAGCTTTCGCCATCAACGAGCGCGGATTGATAGGTGCGGTTTGCGCAGCGAATCGCGCCCGAGATTCGCCTTATTTCTTAATTCCCAGCGGCTTGCAGCCCACTGTTCTATTAATAAACCAAGAATCGCTTGTCCCAAAACGACTTCTCAGTGCCCCACACTGTCTTGGTTTGTGCTGGTTAACGCAGCATTCGTGGCGAAAATGCGCTCGCAGGCTGCAGTTGCGGCGTTCTCCACGGATCCGTCCGGCATTTTAACCACCCGTTAACCATACACCGGGCAAATTCTGCCTACCTCGGAAGAGCCCAGAGGTTAACGGAGCCGCGGCGATGGCCATGAACGATCTCCCGATCCTGTCGGCGTTGCGCACCAAGATGCAGTGGCACCAGGAGCGCCAGCGGGTGCTCGCCGAGAACATTTCCAATTCCGACACCCCGAACTTCCGGCCGCGCGACCTGGTCGAGCCGAAGTTCGACCGGGCCGGCGCCACGGTTGGCGGCGGCGTGGGGACGCTGCCGATGATGCAGACCAGCGCCACCCACATGGCGGCGTCCGGGGCGCCCGACAGCTTCGACAACGATCGCGGCAAGAGCGGGTTCCAGACCCGCCCGGCCGGCAACGCGGTCAATCTCGAGGAGCAGATGCTGAAAGTGTCGGCCAACCAGATGGACTATGCGGCCGTCACCTCGCTCTACAGCCGTAGCCTGCATCTGCTGAAGGCTGCGATCGGCAAGGGCTAGAGCAAGGGTTAGCCCGCCTGACGGCGGCAGGAGGATCCCATGGCAGATGGAACAAGCGATTTCGCCCGCTCGATGAGCATCGCAACCTCAGGCCTGCGCGCGCAGGCGGGACGCATGCGGGTGATCTCGGAAAATATCGCCAATGCCGATTCGACGGCGCAGACCGCGGGCGGCGACCCCTACCGCCGCAAGGTGCCGACCTTCTCATCCACGCTCGATCGCACGCTCGACGCCCAGGTCGTGGCGCTGGGCCGGATCCGCCCCGACCAGTCTTCGTTCCGTGTCAAGCACGAGCCGGGCAATCCGGCGGCGGACGCCTCGGGCAACGTCAAATATCCGAACGTCAATGCGATGGTCGAAATGACCGACATGCGCGACGCCCAGCGCTCCTACGAGGCCAACCTCAACATCATCAGCGCGACGCGGCGGATGATCCAGCGCACGCTCGACATCCTCAAGTCCTGACGCAACAAGAACAGGGAACATAAATCATGGCTTCACCGACAGTTGCCGCCAACGCCTACGCCAACCTCGCCAAGATGATGGAGCGCGGCGGCGCCGAGAAGGCCGGGCAGGCCGTCGCCGGCCCGTCCTTCAGCGCGCTGCTGAAGGACTCCGTCGGCAGCGTCCTGGAGGCGGGCAAGAAGTCCGACGCGCAGACCATGGCGATGGCCTCGGGCAAGGCGAACGTGATGGACGTGGTGACGGCGGTCGCCGACACCGACGTTGCGGTGTCGACTCTGGTCTCGGTGCGCGACCGCGTGATCCAGGCCTATGAAGACATCATGAAGATGCCGATCTGACGTCCCTTGCGACGCCATCCCGGGGCGATGCGCAGCATCGAGTCGGGATCTCGAGGTTCCGGGTTCGATGCTTTGCATCGCCCCGGGAACGACGGTGCAAACAACTGACAGCGAGAACTCAACAATGACCGGCCCCGAAACCCTCGACGTGGCGCGCGATGCGATCTGGACCATCGTGGTGGTGTCGTCGCCCCTTATGGTGGTCGGCCTCGTGGTCGGCGTCGTGGTGTCGCTATTCCAGGCGCTGACGCAGATCCAGGAACAGACCCTGATCTTCGTGCCGAAGATCCTCGCGATCTTCGTCACATTGCTGCTGGCGCTGCCGTTCATGGCGGACTCGCTCTCCAGCCACATGATGCGGATTTCATCGCGAATCATCGGCGGTTGATGCACTAATGCCGCGGTCATGCGCATCGATGTCTCCCTGCTGCCGGCGCTGGCCGCGATCTTCGTGCTGGTCTTCGCGCGCGTGGGCGCGATGGTGATGCTGCTGCCCGGTTTCGGCGAGAGCAACATCCCGGCGCGGGTCAAGCTGTCGATCGCGCTATTGCTGACGCTGATCATCCTTCCCCTGCATCGCAACGCCTATCATGTCGATCTGACGTCGATCTCCTCGCTCGGCGTCCTGATGGTGCATGAGCTCATCATCGGCATCGTGCTCGGCGCGACCGCGCGGGTGACGCTGTCGGCGCTCAACGTCGCGGGTTCCGTGATCGCGCAGCAGCTCGGCCTCGGCTTCGTCACCGCTGTCGATCCGACCCAGGGGCAGCAGGGCCAGATCATCGGCAACTTCCTCACCATCCTCGGCCTCACGCTGCTGTTTGCGACCGACAGCCACTATCTCGTCATTGCGGCGCTGAGCGAGAGCTACCGCATCTTCTCGCCGGGCGAGATCATGCCGACCGGCGATGTCGCCGCGCTTGCGACGTCGGCCTTCTCCGCTGCCTTCAAGATCGGCCTGCAGCTGTCCGCGCCGTTCCTGGTGTTCGGCCTCGTCTTCAACATCGGGCTTGGCGTGCTGGCGCGGCTGATGCCGCAGATGCAGGTCTATTTCGTCGGCGTGCCGCTCTCGATCATGGTCGGGTTCCTGATCTTCGGCGTCGTGCTCGCCGCGATGATGAACACCTATCTCGACTATTTCCTCGGCGTCATGCGCCAGCTCGCTCCGATGAATTAGGAGGAGAAGAAGTGGCGGACGATACCGAGGACAAAACAGAAGACCCTACGCAAAAACGTCTCGATGAAGCCCTCGAGAAAGGTGACGTCGTCAAGAGCCAGGAGGTCAACACCTGGTTCGTGATCGCCGGCGGCACCTTGGTGCTGTCGACCTTTTCGGGCTCGATCGGCAGCGGCATCTTGATGCCGCTGCGCAACCTGATCGCCAATTCATGGATGATCCGCACCGACGGCGCCGGCCTGCTGGCGCTGACCCAGTCGCTCGGTTACGCGGTGGTCGCCGCGATCGGCGTGCCGTTCCTGATGCTGGCGCTGGCCGCGATCGCGGGCAACATGGTGCAGCACCAGCTGGTGTGGTCGGGCGAGCAGCTGAAGCCGAAATTCTCCAAGATCTCGCCGGCCGCCGGCTTCAAGCGGTTGTTCGGCAAGCAGGCGGTGGCGAATTTCCTGAAGGGCCTGTTCAAGCTGATCGCGCTCGGCGCCGTGATGGTCGCGGTGCTGTGGCCCGACCGGATGCGGATGGAATCCTTCCTGCGGGTCGATCCGGCCGAGCTGCTGCCCGCCATCACCGGCATGACGGTGCACCTGCTGGCGGCGGTGGTGGCCATCCTCGCTGCGGTCGCGATCGCCGATTACTTCTTCCAGTACCGGACCTGGTACGAGCGTCACAAGATGTCGCTGCAGGAGATGAAGGAGGAGTTCAAGCAGTCGGAAGGCGACCCGCACGTCAAGGGCAGGATCAAGCAATTGCGGGTCCAGCGCGCCAAGAAGCGCATGATGGCCCAGGTTCCGAAGGCCTCGGTGATCATCACCAACCCGACCCACTACTCGGTGGCGCTGGCCTACGACCGCAGCATGTCGGCGCCGATCTGCGTCGCCAAGGGCGTCGACAATCTTGCCTTCAAGATCCGGGAGATCGCCAAGGAGCACGACATTCCGATCGTGGAGAACGTGCCGCTGGCCCGGGCGCTCTATGCGACGGTCGGGCTCGACCGGGAGATCCCGGTCGAGCACTATCACGCGGTTGCCGAAATCATCGGCTACGTGATGCGGCTGAGGCGCGGCCTGTCCGGCCTGCGGCAGTAAGGGGCGGAAAACCCGCTTGAAATGCGCGTAACTTGCGAAATTGACGCCTGATGGACTTGCGTTTTCGGGTCCGATTCAGGCACTCAGGGGCGAGGTGGCCGGCCGGTCGCCTTCGTGATGCAGACGAGCCATGTCTCTCCAGATGACCGCCGATAGCAACGATCCTTCCGTGACCGAGCCGTTCGTGGCCCACGGGCCAGCGCGGCGGAACGGCAGCATCCTGCTGGTGGTCCTGATCGCCGCCGGCATCGTCGCGGTGGCGGTCTGGCTGATGACCATCGGCCGCACCGAGGCGCAGCCCTATATCCTCGGCGTGCTGGCGCTGCTCGCCACCGTCGGGCTGTTCAACCTGTTCGCCCTTGCCGCCGGCATCATCCGCTTCTCCGACCGTGCCACCGATGATCCGGTGATGGCGCGGATCGCCGACCAGGCCCAGGAAGGGCTCGTCGTCACTGACTCCCGCGGCCACGTGGTCTATTCCAACGCCGCCTATCTCACGCTGACCGGCGCGGCCGGGCCGCAGGACGTCCGTCCGGTCGAGCGCGTCTTCATCGGCAACCCCGACGTCTCCGAGGCCGTATTCCGCCTCTTGAAGGCTGCCCGCGAGGGCAAGCGGCAGCAGGAGGAGGTCCGCGTCGCCGGCCACGAGGCCGGGCAGGGCCGCTGGCTGCGCCTGCGCGTACGCCCGCTCGGCGAGGGCAAGCGCGATGCGAAATACGCGGTTTGGTCGATCGCCGACGTCACCCGCGACCGCGAGCGCCAGGAAGACGTGTTCCAGGAGCTGCGGCACGCGATCGAATATCTCGATCACGCGCCGTGCGGCTTCTTCTCGGTCAATCCGGCCGGCGAGATCGCCTATGTCAACGCCACGCTGGCCAACTGGCTGGACTACGATCTGGCCGAGATCGGCTCGGGCGGCCTGAAACTGACCGACATCGTCTCGGGCGACGGCGCGGCGCTGTTGACCTCGATTGCGGCGGTGCCGGGCGAGGTCAAGACCGAGGTGTTCGACATCGACCTGCGGATGCGCGGCGGCAAGACCGTGCCGGTGCGGCTCTATCACAAGCTCGCCTTCGGCGCCGACGGCGCGGCGGGCGCCTCGCGCACCCTGGTGATCAGTCGCGCCCGCGACGAGCATTCCGATCCGGAGCGCGCCGCCGAGGTGCGCTTCATGCGCTTCTTCGACCATACGCCGATGGCGATCGCGACCGTCGATCGCGGCGGCAATGTGGTCGGCGCCAATGCGCGCTATGCCAAGCTGGCGCAGGGCCTGAACGGCGACGGCAGCGCCGCCAGGTCGATCTTCCGCGCGGTCAATCCGCGCGACCGCGGCCTGCTGATCGCCGCGATCAACCAGGCGGCCGAGGGCCAGGGCGACATCGCGCCGGTCGAGGTGATGCTCGACGGGCCCAAGGAGCGCTTTGCCCAGTTCTTCGTCACCACCGTCGAGAAGGACGAGCGCGACGCCGAGACCGCGATCGTCTACATGCTCGAGACCACCGAGCGGCGCGCGCTGGAAAACCAGATCAACCAGTCGCAGAAGATGGAGATGGTCGGCCAGCTCGCCGGCGGCATCGCGCACGACTTCAACAACGTGCTGTCGGCCATCATGATGGCCAACGACTTCCTGCTGAACGCGCACAAGCCGACCGACCCGTCGTTCCAGGACATCATGCAGATCAAGCAGAACGCCACCCGCGCCGCGACGCTGGTGCGGCAGCTGCTTGCATTCTCGCGCCGCCAGACGCTGCGGCCGCAGGTGCTCGATCTCGGCGATGCATTGAGCGACCTCACCATGCTGCTGCGCCGGCTGATCGGCGAGAAGGTCAAGCTCGACCTCGTGCATGGCCGCGACCTGTGGCCGGTGAAGGTCGACGTCTCGCAGTTCGAGCAGGTGGTGGTCAATCTCGCGGTCAACGCGCGCGATGCGATGCCCGACGGCGGCAAGCTGATCATCCGCACCGCCAACGTGCCGACCGAGGAGGCCGCCCAGCTCGCCAACAAGGGCATGCCGGCGGCGGACTATGTGAAGATCGAGATCGCCGACACCGGCACCGGCATTCCGGCCGAGATCATCGACAAGATCTTCGAGCCGTTCTTCTCGACCAAGGAAGTCGGCAAGGGGACCGGCCTCGGCCTGTCCACGGTCTACGGCATCGTCAAGCAGACCGGCGGCTTCGTCTATGTCGATTCCGTGCCGGGCGGCGGCACCACGTTCCGGATCTACCTGCCGCGGCATCGCCAGGAGCAGGAGGTCGCACCGGAGGCCCAGGTCGGCAACGGTGCGGCCAAGGAAACCGCCGCCGCCACGGAGGCCGCCAAGCCGAAGCCGGATCTGACCGGGCAGGGCACCATCCTGCTGGTGGAGGACGAGGACGGCCTGCGCTCGCTCAATGCGCGCGGCCTGCGTTCGCGCGGCTACAGTGTGATCGAGGCGGCGAACGGCGTCGAGGCGCTGGAGGCGTTCGAGGAGAAGAACGGCGCCGTCGATCTCGTCGTCTCCGACGTCGTGATGCCGGAGATGGACGGCCCAACACTGCTGAAGGAAATGCGCAGCCGCAACGCGGAGCTGAAGATCATCTTCGTCTCAGGCTATGCCGAGGACGCGTTCGAGAAGAGCCTGCCGGAGAACCAGCAGTTCGCGTTCCTGCCCAAGCCCTTCACGCTGACGCAGCTGGTCGCCGCGGTGAAGGAAACCATGACGGCGAATTAGCCGCGCGGCGAAGCGGGTTGCGGATTCACCTGTTCCAGGGAGGTGGCGGGCGGGTGCTGTTCCGGTTGAATCTCGACGGCATCTCGGGGTAGGACGCGGCGTCGCATCCACAAGGACCATAGTGTCACATCTCCGCGACCGAGGGCCGCAGCCGTGGTTCCCGTTTCCCGCTTCACTTTTAACCGGCCCTGCCCATCTTAGGGGCGTTTCCCCATGCCGGGGAATCCTTTGAGGAAACCAACATGAATTTCTCGCAACGCACGCGTGGAATTGTTCGGGCGATCGCCGTCGCGATGGCGCTGGCGCTGCCCGTGATGATGACCGTTTCGGCGGCCGACGCCCGCGTTGGCGGCGGCGGCTCGCGCGGCTCGCGGACATTCTCCGCGCCGCCCTCGACCAACACGGCGCCGGGCTCGGTTGCGCCGATGAACCGCACCTTCAGCCAGCCTGGTAGCCCGAACATGGGCTCGCCGGCGGCGGCGAATTCCGGCGGCCTGTTCGGTCGCGGCGGAATGGGCCGCGGCCTGCTCGGCGGCCTGGCCGCGGGCTTCCTTGGCGCCGGCCTGTTCGGCATGCTGTTCGGCGGCGGGCTGTTCTCGGGTCTCGGCGGCCTGTCGTCGATGCTCGGCCTCTTGCTGCAGATCGGTCTGATCGTGCTCGTGGTTCGCCTTGCGATGTCGTGGTGGCAGCGCCGCAACACGCCGGCGGCCGCCTATGCGAGTGGCCCCGACGTCGGCCCCGGTCCGCAGGCGAACGCCCGCTCGGGCTTCGGCTTCGGCCTCGGCGGCGGATCGAATGCGCCGGTCGAGATCGCGCCGGGCGACTATGAGACGTTCGAACGGCTGCTCGGCGACATCCAGACCGCGTGGTCGAACGAGGACATCGCGAAGCTGCATACGCTCGCGACGCCGGAGATGGTGTCGTACTTCTCGAAGGATCTCGAGGAGAACAAGGCGCGCAACGTCACCAACAAGGTGACCAATGTGAAGCTGCTGCAGGGCGATCTGGCGGAAGCCTGGCGCGAAGGCGACAGCGAGTATGCGACGGTCGCGATGCGCTACTCGCTGGTCGACACCGTGCTCGAGCGCGGCACCGGCCGACAGGTCGGCGGCAGCACGCAGCCGGAGGAGGTCACGGAGGTCTGGACCTTCGTGCGCCAGCGCGGCGGCAATTGGGAGCTTTCGGCGATCCAGCAGACCAACTGATCGGTTGCCGGAGACGACAGATACAAGGCGCCGCGGCCTGGTCCGCGGCGCCTTTGCTTTGTGCCTTCATTCACATGTCGCGGCGCCGGAATATCCGGAGGGCCTGCGGGTTGATCTCAGCGGACCATAACAACCATCGGGAGGATTGAGATGAAGATCGTTGCGCATATTGCGGTTCCGGCCTGTCTTGCGTTCGTCGTCGTGGCGGCGCCGCCGGCGGCGGCGCAGACCGCCGACACCAGCTTCTTCCTGACCAGCAACGGCATCGGCAACGGCGGCAATCTCGGCGGGCTCGCCGGCGCCGACAATCATTGCCAGACGCTGGCGCAGGCCGCCGGCTTCGGTGCGCCGAAGACCTGGCGCGCCTATCTCTCGACCCAGACGGCCGACGGCAAGGCAGCGGAGAATGCGCGCGATCGTATCGGCAAGGGACCGTGGAAGAATGTAAAGGGCGTCGTGGTCGCCAAGGACGTCGCCGACCTGCACAGCGCCGGCAACAATCTCACCAAGCAGACCGCCCTGTCCGAGAAGGGCGAGGTCGTCAACGGTGCCGGCGACACGCCGAACCGCCACGACGTGCTGACGGGATCGCAAGCAGACGGTACGGCGTTTGCGGCCGGCGAGGACCGCACCTGCAAGAACTGGACAAGCAGCACGCAAGGCGCCGCGATGCTCGGGCATTTCGACCGCAAGGGCCTGCGCGACGACGAGCCGTCAAAATCCTGGAACACGTCGCATCCCTCGCGCGGTCCCGACGGCGGCTGCTCGCAGGCTGACCTGAAGAGCACCGGCGGCGACGGCCTGCTGTACTGCTTCGCGGCGAACTGAGGGAGCGCATCTGCTGCAAGCGCAGCGAAGCAAAGCAATCCATCCTGCCGTGGGTGCGGAGCGATGGATTGCTTCGTCGCTCCGCTCCTCGCAATGACGGGATAGTGCGATCGCGCTCAGCTCTTCCTGCGCTTGACGGTCTTCTTTGCGGTCTTCTTGGCAGCCTTCTTTTTCTTCGCGGTTTTTTTCTTGGCCGCGAAATAGGCTTCGACCTTCTTCGAGGAATGTCCGACGGCTGCGACCGCGGTCTTGAGCCGGGCAGGGGTCACCTTGAACTTCTTCGACCAGTAGCGGACCTCGTAGGGCTCGCTGATCGCGATCCGCGCGCGGTCGGCGGCCTTGTGGCGCTGCTCCTTGAAATGGGCTTCCACCTTCTTGGCGGAATGCCCGACCTTCTTGACGGCGGCTTTCAGCTTCGCCGGCGTGACCTTGAACTTCTTGGACCAGTACGCAACTTCGTAGGACTCGCTCAACGCGATCAGAGCGCGATCCGCCGCGCCCCGCTTCTTCTTGCTGTCCGCCATCAGATGATCCTTCATCGAAGATTCGACGTTGGAACCTTAGCAGCCTCTGTGCGGTTCGCACAGGCAGCGGTGCGCGATGGACGATCTGATCGCGGCGTGGCTACGATCGAGGTGAAGCGAACCGATGCGGCGAAGTTTTCGGAGGTAAGTGCATGCACTATCAGCTTTACTACTGGCCGATGATCCAGGGCCGCGGCGAATATGTCCGCCTCGCGCTCGAGGATGCGGGCGCCGGCTACACCGATGTCGCGCGCGCCAAGGGCGGCATGGGTGCCATGACGAAGATGATGGAGGCACACAAGGGCACGCCGCCCTTTGCGCCGCCGTTCCTCAAGGCCGGCAGTCTCGTGATCGGACAGACCGCCAACGTCCTGCTCTATCTCGGCGCGCGCCACGGCCTGGCGCCGAAGGCTGAGGGCGGAAAGCTCTGGGTGCACCAGCTGCAGCTGACGATCGCGGACTTCGTGGTGGAGATCCACGATACCCATCATCCGCTCGGGCCATCGCTGTATTACGAGGACCAGAGGGCTCCGGCGAAGAAGCGCACCGAGGAGTTCTGGGATTCGCGGGTGCCGAAATATCTCGGCTATTTCGAGGACCTCGTGCAAGCCAACCGCGGTGCGTTCGTCACCGGCCGCCGGCTGACCTACGCCGACCTGTCGCTGTTCCAGATCGTGGAAGGCCTGCGCTATGCATTTCCGAAGCGGATGGCGGCGTTCGAGAAGAATATCCCGCGGCTGATCGCGCTGCGCGATCGCGTTGCCGAGCGGCCGAACATCAAGGCGTATCTGTCGAGCGAGCGGCGGATTCCCTTCAACGAAGAGGGCATTTTCCGGCGCTACAAGGCGCTGGATTTGTAGGCCCCGTCATTCCGGGGCGCGCGAAGCGTGAACCTCAGATGCGCAATTGCGCGTCGGGGAATCTCGAGATTCCGGGTTCGGTCCTGCGGACCGCCCCGGAATGACTGTCGTCATCGGCTCCGCCCATCCACCGGCGTCATCGCGATCTTCGACAGATCGATGCCATCGATGCAGCTGACATTCAGCGCCACGATGTCGGTGCCGTCGGGCTTCTTGCCGCGCGCGAACACGTCGACGCCGCAATCGACGCAAAGTTGATGGCGGATCGCATGGCGGTTGAAGAGATATTCCTTGAGGTTCTCGGCGCCGGCGCGAAGCTGGAAGCTCGACGGCGGCATGAACACGAAGTGCAGGCCCTTCTTGGTGCAGATCGAGCAGTTGCAGGCCGTCACCATGGCCATATCGGTGGTGCATTCGAAGCGGACCTGTCCGCAATGGCAACCGCCGGTGTAGGTCTTGCTCTCCGCCATGATGATCCCTCACCACAGCCCGGGCACGAGGCGGTAGCGCACCCGTGCCGCATAATCGGCGTAGCCTGACAATCCCGTCGCCAGCGTGCGCTCCTCGATCCCTGTGCGGATCGCAAACATCACGAAGAACACCGGCACGAAGGCGAGGCCCCACCAGGAGCCGAGCGTCAGCGGCACGCCGATGAAGAACAGCATCACGCTCGTATACATCGGATGGCGGACCAGCGCGTAGGGACCGGTCGAGATGACGTGATGGTCGCGCTCGGTCTGCACCTTCACGACCGGGGCGGCGAACGAGTTGGTGCGGAACACCCACAGGATCGCCACGGTCGAGACCAGATACAGCGCAAGGCCGAGCACGATCAGCGTCACGCCGTCATTGACGCCGCCAAAGCGCCGGTCGAGCCCCATCGCGACGAACCACAGCACCGCAACGACCAGGAACACCAGCATGAACCGCTTGTCCTCGGTTGGCTGGCCCTCGCGCGCGGTGAGGCGCATGCGCTCGGCCAGCAGCCCGGGATCGACCTTGGCGAGCCACAGCCCGCAGGCCGGGCCGATCACGGCCGAGGCGATCAGATAGGCCCATGCGCCGGGCCAGTGCAGCGTACCTGCGAAGGCAAACAGCAGCACGGCCATGGCGATGACGAAGAAGGTATTCTGCAGAAGGAGCTTTGCGATCATGAGCGGCTCCGCGCGATTCCAGTCGATATTATCGCACCCTTTTCCCGGCAAACATGCGACCGCAGCGATCAACTTTCGGAGCAGGCGAGGCGTTCCTGCGTCGCGACTGTATTGACAATCATATAAGCAATTGCTTATATATTTTCATGCCCGCCGCCACGCAGCTGACCGACGTGTTGAAGACCCTCGCGGACCCGACGCGGCGGGCGGTGTTCGAGCGGATTGCGCGGGAAGGCGAGATCGCCGCGACCGGCCTGGTGCAGGGTTCAAAGGTGTCGCAGCCGGCGGTGTCGCAACATCTGCGCGCGCTGCGCGATGCCGGGCTGGTCGCCGAGCGGCGCGAGGGCCGGCACATCCATTATCGCATCGCGCCGAAGGGGCTCGGTCCGCTGATCGACTGGCTTGGCCACTACGAGACGTTCTGGGCCGAGCGCTTCGCAAATCTGGAACGGCTGTTGAAGGAGAGTGAGTGATGGGTGAGACGCACGCGATCACGGTCGAGAAGGTGCTGCCTTACGCGGCCGAGAAGATCTGGCGGACGCTGACGACGAGCGATCGGATCGCGAAATGGCTGATGCCGAACGATTTCGTGCCGGCCGTTGGCCATCGCTTCAATTTCCACACCAAGCCGATGGGCGACTGGGACGGTGTCGTGCATTGCGAGGTGCTGGATTGCGATCCGCCGCGCCTGTTGCGCTACTCCTGGAAGGGCGGCGCTGATACCAATCCGGAATACGGCTCGAAGCTCGACACGATCGTCACCTGGACGCTGACGCCGGTCGAAGGCGGTACCCATCTGCGGATGGTGCATGACGGCTTCGTGCTGCCGGGCAACCGCTTCGCCTTCGACATGATGAGCCCGGGATGGGGCCGGGTGCTCGACGCCATCGCGCGCATCACCGGCGAGGGCTGATCACTCGTTGTTGCCGCGGCGAACAGTGATCGAGGCGTCGGTCTTGTTGCGGGTGCATTCGAGGTTGAGGCGGCGATAGCGCATCGTGATGGTGTTGCCGCGCAAGATGCCCATGCGCTTCAGGCAGCGCGAGGTGCCGGTGACGGCGTCGTCCTTCGGCACGGTGAAGATCAGCGCCGTGGCGGAGCCCACCAGGTTGAAGAACTCCGGCTTCATCTTGCGATCGGTCTTGGCGTAGAGCTCGATCGAATAATCCTTGCCGCGGCAGCCGAGCGACAATTCCTTCGCCGCCGGGTGCGTGAGGTAGGTGATGTTGGCGGCGCTGAAATTGACCTTCAGCCCGTCGATCTGGCCGGCGAGCTGCTTGGCGATGTCCACGCAGGGATCGGCATGCGCAGGCGCTGCGACGAAAACCGCCGCCAGCGCGAACAGCGCGGCCGGCAGAGTGGAGCGGATGCTCAAAGGCAAGCGTCGGCGCAACGATGCTGTCACGAAATACCCCCCGCGGTATGAAAGTACGCGAAGTTACATGCAGGCTCCCGCGGAGCGCGTCAATACGGCGACGTCAGGACGCGCACCTGCCGTCCGGCGCTTTGGAAGCCCCGGCGGCCCGGCGTTCGCAATCGTTGCCATACGTCTTGCCGTCGCAGCCGCATACCGGCTTGAAGATCTTGTTGCAAATCGTCGGGCGGAACGCGCAGGTGCCGGTCTGGTCGAAGCGGCCGCAGGTCCCGGGCTTGAACTGGCAGAACTGGGTCCAGCAAGGCCGCCGCACGGCTTGCCGAGGCGGGCGGCATCGGCGCCGGTCGGGATCGCGATCAACATGGCCAGCGCCGCGAGCCAGACGAAAAGCGCTGTCTTCATGAAGGTCTCCTGATGGCTTCCTGATGGTTTCCCTGGCCGTTCCGCGGCTTGCCGGCGTTGTGGCAACCTGGGATTACGATGGCATGAAATATAGCACGTGGATTGCCAGTCCCGCGCATGGCTGGAAGGCGGCCCGCTTCCCTTTCCTTTGTCGGAAAAAGGCTTAGAACGGCTCTACATTGCCGGCGGCCCCGCGGCCGGCACCGGCCTTTCGAAACCGACGAGCAGCTCATGAACGCCCCCTCAGCCTTTCCCGACCAGCAGAAGCCCGTTCCGCCCTACAAGCACACGCCTCTGTTCCCGCTTGGTGCCGACACCACGCCCTACAAGAAGGTCACGAGCGATGGCGTCCGGGTCGAGAAGGTGTTGGGCAAGGACATGCTCGTGGTGTCGCGGGAGGCGCTGCGCGCGCTCTCCGAGGCCGCCTTCGGCGACATCAACCACTATCTGCGGCCGGGCCACCTGAAGCAGCTGCGTTCGATCCTCGAGGACAAGGAAGCCAGCGACAACGACAAGTTCGTCGCCTTCGACTTCCTGAAGAATGCCAACATCGCGGCCGGCGGCGTGCTGCCGATGTGCCAGGACACCGGCACCGCGATCATCATGGGCAAGAAGGGATGCAACGTCATCACCGACGGCGACGACGAGGCCGCACTGTCCGAAGGCGCGCGCGATGCCTATCTGCGCCGCAATCTGCGATATTCCCAGGTAGCTCCCTTGTCGATGTATGAGGAAAAGAACACCGCCAACAACATGCCGGCGCAGTGCGAGATCTACGCCGAGGGCGACGACGCCTACAAGTTCATGTTCATGGCGAAGGGCGGCGGTTCGGCCAACAAGAGCTTCCTGTTCCAGGCGACGCCCTCGGTGCTGACCAGGGATCGCCTGCTCGCCTTCCTGAAGGAGAAGGTGCTGACGCTGGGCACCGCGGCGTGTCCCCCGTATCACCTTGCGATCGTGATCGGCGGCACCTCGGCCGAGCTCTGCATGAAGACCGTGAAGCTTGCCTCCGCGCGCTATCTCGACGCGCTGCCGACCCACGGCTCGGCCGACGGCAATGCGTTCCGCGATCTCGAGATGGAGCAGGAAATCCTCAAGATGACGCAAAGCCTGGGGGTGGGCGCGCAGTTCGGCGGCAAATATTTCTGCCACGACGTGCGCGTGATCCGCATGCCGCGCCACGGCGCCTCGCTGCCGATCGGGCTCGGCGTGTCATGCTCGGCGGACCGCCAGGTGCTCGGCAAGATCACCAGGGATGGCGTCTATCTCGAGGAGCTCGAGCACAATCCGGCGCAGTATCTGCCTGCGGTGGAGCAGTCGCTTGGCGGCGAGGTCGTCAAGATCGACCTCAACAAGCCGATGAAGGAGATCCTCGCGACGCTGTCGCAATATCCGATCAAGACCCGCGTCTCGATGACCGGCACCATGATCGTCGCACGCGACTCCGCGCATGCCAAGCTGCGCGAGCGGCTGGAGAAGGGCGAGCCGCTCCCCGACTATTTCAAGAACCATCCGGTCTACTACGCGGGTCCGGCCAAGACGCCCGATGGCTACGCCTCCGGTGCGTTCGGCCCGACCACGGCGGGACGCATGGATTCCTTCGTCGACCAGTTCCAGGCCGCGGGCGGATCGATGGTGATGGTCGCCAAGGGCAACCGCGCGGTCGCGGTGCGCGAGGCCTGCAAGAAGCATGGCGGCTTCTATCTCGGCTCGATCGGCGGCGCCGCGGCGAACCTCGCCGAGCACTGCATCAAGAAGGTTGAGGTGGTCGAGTATCCCGAGCTCGGCATGGAAGCGATCTGGCGCATCGAGGTGGTCGATTTCCCGGCCTTCATCATCATCGACGACAAGGGCAACGACTTCTTCAAGGAATTGAATCTCGGTTGAGGATCGGGGTTGATTGCGGTCGGCCTCGACGGATTTTCCAAAGGCTGGGTCGCCGTTACCATCGACGGCGACCGGCGTACGATTTCCTTTCACACCGACATTGCGGACGCGCTTTCGCGTCCGTTCGATCGCGCCGGGATCGATATCCCGATCGGTCTGACCGATGACGGCGAGCGCGATTGCGACCTTCTCGCGCGCGTGAGATTGCGCCCGCACACCTCGCGCGTCTTCACCGGCGCGCGGCGCTGGCTGTGGCAGCAGTTTGACGATCCCGATCTCGCGAATGCGGAAGCACTGCGCCGCGGCCAGACCCGCGTGTCGCGCCAGCTCTGGCATCTCGGCAAGAAGATCATGGAGGTCGACGCGTTCGTGCGCGCGAACGCCGCGCGCGATATCCGCGAGGTGCATCCCGAACTGGTGTTCTTGCAGCTGAACGGCGGCGAGCCGTTGCCGCGCAAGAAGTCGGAGGAGGGCGATGCGCTGCGCTGCAGGCTGCTGAAGCGATCAGGCTTCCGCGAGATCGATCGCTGGCTCACCGAGGTGCGCATCGGCACCGGCGCGAAGCGCGACGATGTGCTGGATGCGTGTGCAGTGGCGCTGGCTGCGCGCGAACCATGCGGAAGCGTTCCCGAAGCGCCGCCGCGTGACGCGCACGATCTGCCCATGCAGATCTGGTTCTAACTGCAGTTCGTCACCTGGTTGGAGCACAGGCTGCGCCACCAGCCGCGCACGCCGTCATGGCTCTCCACCAGCGCCCAGTGCCCGCTGCAGGCGAGGATGCGTTTCGGACCATCGTCGGTATCGAACTCACCGCCGAGCTTGCGCAACGCCGGCGTCCACTTGGCATCGACGAAGGGCGCCTGGAACAGCCCGCCCATGCGGGTGTAGCCGTTGGCGTAGCTCGCGCCGACCTTGTTGGCGGCAACCCATCCGCGCCCGGCATAAGGCTTTGGCGCGTTGCGCGGATAGCGCTTGTCATCCTCGTAGGCTTTGCCCGGCGGCATCGCGCCCTCGATCAGAAACCAGCCGTCCTTGAAGCCGATGATACGAAACTCGGTGAGCCAGCCGCTCTCCGGCGTGTTCTCGGCCCCGCCCATCTTGAGATGGTAGGGTGGCGGCAGCTTGCCGAGCACGCGTGCCTTCACCGACGGCTCAGCGCGCACGTTGAGGCCCGCGAGGTCCTTATCCTCCGACCAGGCGCCGAGGTCGCATGGCTCGGTGCCAGCGGGCAATGCGTTTCGGTTCGCGTCAAGTTCAGCCTGGCGCGCGGCAAAGTCATTGTCCGCCCCGTCCGCGTTTCCGGCAGCGATGTCGCTCGGACCGCGCGGCTTCAGTTCGGCCGACAGCGCGCGCGTGCCATCCTTGCTTAGCGTCACGACCATCATCTGACGCGGCGCGAAGACGCTTGCCGGCGTCTTCGGGTCGTCTGCGCTCGCGGTATAGACCGCGAGGTAGCCGGTGGTGCCGGCGGCATCCGTGCTGGAAGAGGTGCCCGCAACATATCCGGCCGGCACCAGCGCGACCGCGCTCGCGCGCCACGCCGGTTCGGCTTCGCTTGCCTGCTGTGCGGAAGCCGTCGTGGCTGATAACGCCATGACGGCAACGGATGCCAGGATGCGCATGCGTAGTGCGCGTGCTGCGGTTACGCTCGCGTGCCGGTGAAGGGGAAGCTGCCCATCGGGCCGATGCCCATCTCGCCGGAGATGCCGTCGCCGGAGACCTTGCCGGTGAATTCGAGCGTCAGCGGCATCGGATTGGTGATGGAAACCTTCCAGGCGACGTCGTCGCCGTTCACGGTGCCGTCGAAGATTTCGGTGGAGTTGCCCTCGGCGCCCTGCGTGCCGGTGAGCGTGCCGCCCGAGCTTGTCAGCGACAGCGTCGCCTTGCGCTCGCCCATCGGCGTCGTCATCGTGAGATTCCAGTTTCCGTCCACCGCCATTGATATCTCCCCTCCAGGTAAGGCGCTTTCAAGCGAAATGGCTACCGTTCGCGCGAAGAAAACGCGTGCGCGGGTATAGCCCATCTTGCTGCGCGCGCCTAGTTCGCGGCTGCGGCGATCAGGCGCGGGCGGCGGCGCGCAGCCGGCTTCCGACCAGGACGCGGAAGGCGACATACTGGATCGCGAAGGCGGCGATCTTGGCGCCGACCAGCACCACCGACACGTAGAACGCCCAGAGCTTCATGTCGCCGGTCGCCGCGACCGCAATGGTGCCGGCGGCGAGAATGAACATCAGCCCGGCCCAGGCGTAGCCGGCGAGGGTGGCGTATTCCGGAATCGTCTCGGTCACGATCGGCGGCAGATAGCGCAGCATCCAGCCGCGCTTGAGCATGATCGCGCCGATCGCGATGTGGCCGATCGCCGGCTTCGCCAGCACGAAGCGCGGATCGTTGGTGAAAAGCGTCGCGCCGCCGAGCACGATCACCAGCCCAAGGCTCGCCCAGGTCATGTAGCCGAGCGACTGTCCCTTGACGCGCGCATAGACCACTTGCGCAATCGCGCCCGCGATCGCAACGCCGGTGGCGATCAGGACATTGTCGGTGGCGAAATAGACCACCAGGAAGACGATGGTGGAGAGGAAGTCGCTCGCAAGCCTGGCAAATACGCTCTTCATCGTCGTGGTTTCCGTTTCCTCGGGATGATGGTTGCGATGGTGGCAGCGTCTAGCGTAAGGGCAGCGCGCCGGCCGGCGGCGTCGCGTCCTTGGCCGCGCGATGGTGCGGATACCAGTGGGTAAAGCCGACCGCGGCATTGCGTGCGGCGAAGGCGATCAACAGGCCGGTCCACAGCGGCAGCGCCGGCACGTAAAGCACCGCAATGTTGCCGATCAGCATGAGCAGCATCGCGACGATCCAGGCGCCGGTGATCAGGTAGTTGGCATGGAGGAAGCCGGGCAGCTTCGCGGTCTCGGCATCGACCTGCTCCAGCGCATATTGCCGCGTGAAGGGGTGGCCGATCATGATCGAGCCGAGCGACACCAGCAGAATGCCGGCATCGACCGCGATCTTCACCGCGGTGTTGCTCAGCGTCGCATCGACGAAGGTCAGGTAGGAGCCGATCGCGGCGAATATGACGACCGAACCGACGCCGAGGATCTTGATGCTGCGGCCGCGTGCGATGTCGAATGCGATGACGGCAAGGCAGATCAGTGCGGCACAGAGCAGGCTCACCGTGGCCGAGGTCACCAGCATCAGCATGGCGAAGGCGCCGTAGGGAGCGAGGATCAGGAAGATCGTCATGGTGAGCCTCATCGGCTTATCTTTACAGTGTAAAGATACACTAACGGTGAGCAACGGAAGCGTCAAGTGAAATCTTTACAGTGTCAAAATCGTGAAGTGATGGAAAAAAATCAAGTTTCGGCAAGGACATAAGCGTCTCGCGCTTGGCGTCCGCCGTCCCGCATTGTCATGGCCGGTCTGAAGGACGGCGTCGCTTCTGCTCGCCGATGTCCGGGCCATCCACGTCTTTCCCGCAACTGGCGATAAAGACGTGGATGCCCGGCACGAGGCCGGGCATGACGAGCGGAGGAATTGCTGCTCTGACGCGTGGGAAGATCGGCGATTACTCCGCCCCTACCCAATTGCCGTGGAATCCATCGGGCACGCGGTGGCCGAGATGGACCAGCGCGGTCGGGCCCGCTTCGACATCTTGCGCGTTGAACACGGCGAGGTCGCTGCGGTTTTCGCGGGCGCGCCAGACCACCGCGAGCAGCCAGCCGTCGCCTTCCGCGGCGTCAGCGCTGCGCTCGACGAACACAGGCTCGGAGATCGTATCGCCGGCGGGCAGCAGATAGTGGCCGAGCCGCTTGCCACGGCCGTCGACATGCACGATGCCAGACAGTGCACCGAACATCGGCAGATCGGGGTTGGCGCAGGCGTACCAGCCGTGATTGCTGGCAAATCCGGCACGGCGATCGTCGACGCGGGGAAATTCGCCGGTGAGGTCGTCGAGATAGGTTTGCGTGAAGCGGTCGGTGTTGCCGGAGAGGTCGAAGGTCCAGCGGCAATAGCGCGCGCGGTTCTTCCGCGGGTCCGTCGGCGAGCCGTCGGGATGATTGAACAGCGGCGCTTCCTCGAACTGCATCACGTCGGCGATGATGCGGTTGCCGTCTTCCCACGCGTTCATCACGTGGAAGACGTAGCAGGTCTCGGCGCGGAACCAGACGATGTCCTTTGACGCGCCGCTGCGCTTCATGACGCCGACATAGGCGCCTTTCTCCGGCTCCCAGGCATAGGGCGCCTGTCCGCGCATCGCGCGCTGCATGCTGCCGGTGATCGGCAGGATCGGAAACAGCACATGATTCTCGGTGACGATGAAGTCGTGCACCATGCTGGCATAGGGCGCCTCGAAGCGTTCGAACCGCGTCACCACGCCTGACGAACTCACCGCGCCGAACGACAGCGCCGGCGTCAGCGGGCCCGCGGCGTTGTAACCGAAGAACACCATCTCGCCGGTCGCCGGATCGATCTTGGGATGCGCCGTGAAGGGGCCCGTGATTGCGCCCTTGTAGTCGCAATAGCCGAGGCGATTGAGCGTGCCGGGTTCGATCTCGGTCGGCAGATGGCCTTCCTCCAGCGCGAGCAGGCGGCCGCCATGGAAGATGATGTTGGTGTTGGCGACGCCGCCGTCCGTCGTCGTGGTGGCCGGCGTATCCGGCATCTTGCGGCCGAAGCCGCCGAACAGGGCGCGGCCGGCATCGTGCTCGGCCTGCCATTTCGGCGTACGGACCCAGCGGTTGCGGTAGCTGGCGCGGCCGTTCTCGAGATGGAAGGCGTGCAGCATGCCGTCGCCGACGAACCAGTGCGCACCCGGCGCCTCGAATTGCGGGTTGGGACCGTTACGGTAGAGCGTGCCGTTCAGCTCTCGCGGCAATTCTCCCGAGATCTTCAGGAAGGGGGCGTCGGCTTCGAAGGGGATCGGCGCCAGATTGGTTCGCGGCGCATTGGATGTGACCTGGTCGAGCATTCCGCATCTCCCTGCATTATGATCTTTACATCGTAAAGATATCAGTAGGGATGACGCCGCCGATCGTCAAGCAAAATCTTTACAGTGTAAAAATTGCGACCTATAAGGGCCGCATGGCAAGAATCTCCAAAGAAAACAAGGCGACTCGCCCGGCACGGGCTCCGACCCGCCGGGTTGCGCGGACTGCGGCAGCTCGTCCGGTCCGACGGCGCCGCGCCAACGACACACCGTATCATCACGGCGATCTGCATGAGGCGCTATTGAAGGCCGCCGAGCGCGTGCTCGAGCGTGATGGATTGGCGGGGCTGACATTGCGTGCGGTGGCGCGCGAGGCCGGCGTGTCGCACGCCGCGCCGACGCATCATTTCGGCGATCTCACCGGTTTGCTCAGCGAACTTGCGGCGATCGGTTTCCGGCAATTTGGCCTCGCGATGGCGGCTGCGGATGCTTCGGCGGCCACGACGCCCGAAAAGGGCGTGGCGAGCGCCAAGGCTTATGTTGCCTATGCGCAGGCACATCCCGGCATGTACGGGCTGATGTTCCGCAGCGAGCGGCTCGATCATTCGCGGCCGTCGCTGCACGAGGCGTCCGAGGCTTCGTTCGCAGGGCTGACCCGCGGCGTCGGCGCCAGCCGGCACGAGCAGATTTCCAAGGAGCAGCTTACGCTGGATCAGGCCGCCGCGATCGCGTCCGCCTGGTCGCTGGTGCATGGTTTCACCATGCTGCTGCTCGACGGACGCCTCAAGACGATTCTGGATCGGTCACCGGAGGGCACGTCCGCGGAAACGCTGTTGACCGCGATGCTGCGATTGTCCGCGGGCCGCTCGGCGCGGCCGTAACGAAGCAACCCTTGTCGTGCCGGCGCGTTGACGCGGCATGGCACGATCACCGCGCGTTCCCTGGAAACGTCCGAACCCGCGCAAGCGGGCGGGCAAGGCGTCCGAGCATTTGTCGTCGCGGAAGAAGGCGGCCGCCAAGGCCGCCGCGCAGCGTGCTGGACGGCGTTATCCCAACCTCGTGGACAACATGCGCATGGCAGCAAAGACGAAGCGCAGGACGAAGACGTCCGGACGCAAGCGGGCGGCGTACAAGCGCCCGGCCGCGAAGAAGAGCACAGCGAAAAAGCGCAAGGCGGCTAAAGCCAAGGCGACAACAACAACAACCTCGACGCGGAAGCGCGCCGGCCGTGCACGCGAAAAGGATCCGCGCGGCGGGCTCACTGCGGCGGGACGCAAGGCATTCGCCGAGAAGCAGGGGGCGCATCTGAAGCCCGGCGTCATGAAGAAAGAGTCCGAGATGACGTCGCAGGACATGCGCCGCAAGGGCAGCTGGGCGGTGCGTTTCTATGGCCGCAAGAAGCTGCCGCCGCTGGTCGACGACCGGGGACGGCCGACGCGGCATGCGCTGTCGGCTCATGCATGGGGTGAACCCGTTCCCAAGACAGTGGCCGCCGCGCGCCGCATCGCGGCCAAGGGCGAACGGCTGCTGCAACGCTACAAGCGCGCGAGGCAGAAGGGCTGAGATTCTCTTCACCTCGCCCCGCCTGCGGGGAGAGGT
>NZ_LFIQ01000120.1:51339-67863 GCF_001189245.1 Bradyrhizobium pachyrhizi
TTGGTCAGCGACGTGGTCCGGCCGCTTTGTCCGATCGTCTTCACCGTATCCGTGCCGCATTTGAAATCGCGGGCGAAATCGTCGGCGGCCCGCCGCGCCAGCTCGTTGGCGTTGGGATTGGCCGCGACGTCGACATAGGCGACATGACAGACATCGCCCGGCGGCAGCCGGGTCACGGCGAGCATTGCCCGCGAGACTGGGCCGCCGCGCTTGTCCTGCTCGCTGTTGTCGGCGATCTGCCAGCGCTGGATGATCGCAAACGGCTTGCCGCCGGCTGCACGCCATTCGACCCTATCGCCGGTCGAGCTGAACGGGCCGAACCAGGCCTGCGCCGCCGGTTCCCTGGCTGCCGCCTCGCGGTTTCGGCCCACCGAGACCACTTCGCGCAGGTCGCCCTCGTTGATCAGCACCACAAGTCCGGATTTTCCCGGACAGACCCTGGTGGTGCTGCCGTCCTCCTCGCTGGGCTTGCCGATCATGCGGCAGGCCTTCGGCGCGGTCGATGTGTAGCTGCTGCTGATCGTCTCAGAGCCGGCATGACCGGGATTTGCGCCGGCAACCGCCATAACGACTGTTGCAAAAGCAAGGTATTTCATCGGGGGAAACCTGCGATCCGGACGTTACTTTGTGTCTGACATATGCAATCTGGGGAAGGTTCAATAGACACGCGGGAAACACCTGACAGGCGCGCGGAATCGTCCTAGAAGGGCGGCTTCGCAACTTCTGTCGCGTGCACCCAGCGTGCCGTAACCTCGATCGTCATGCCCACGATATCATCCAACAAGCCCTATCGCGTCGGCCGTTCCCGTACCGGTCTTGGCCTTTTCGCCACCAAGCCGATCAAGAAAGGCACCAAGATCATCCGTTATTTCGGGCCGTTGCTCGACTCGAAGAAGAAGGATGAGGACGCGATCGAGAACAAATATCTGTTCGAGCTCACCAACCGCTGGACCATCGACGGCTCGATCCGCGAGAACGTCGCGCGCTATATCAACCACGCCTGCAGGCCGAACGCGGAATCCGACGTTCGCCCACGCAAGCGCAAGGTGTTCATCCGCGCCATCAAGGACATCGAGCCGGGCGACGAAATCAGTTACGACTACGGAACCGACTATTTCAAAGCCTATCTGAAGCCGATCGGCTGCAAGTGCGATGCCTGCGAGAAGAAGCGCAAGAAGAAGCGTGCGGAGGCTAGGGCGGAGCGGGTGCGGCTGAAGGAAAGGGCCGAGCGGAAGGCACAGCGCAAGGCCGAGAAGCTCGCCGAGGAGCGGGCCAGGCAGAGGAAGGCGAAGAAGGCTGCCAAAGCCAACGGCAAGCTCGCCAACGGCACGGCGCTGAACGGCAAGCACCTCAATGGCCACAGCCTGATCAACACGGCGGGCAGGAAGGCTGCCTCGTCGAAGCGCGGCACCGCCCGGGCGCTGCAGGCCTGATACCAACGTCGATCGAAAACGCTCTAGCCGCCCGGCCGGTGCGCCGCGCGTGGCAACGGGGAATTGCCGAAATCCAGCGTCGAACGCTGGATGATCGTGCCGTGCTCGTCGATGACGAGACGGAAACGCTTGCTCTCCGAGAAGAATGTGAGGCGATGGCGCCCCTGATCGGCGTCGAACCCGCGCTCCGAGCGCGTCGTGATCGCGCCCGAGCGCATCCCGGCCTGCAGCAGCGGGACCGCGATGCCGAGGCCTTCGGCGACGATACTGGCGTCGACCTCGAACGCGCCGTTCGCGAATGCGATCGTCGTCATGATGCCCTCGCGGGGTGGCGGACGGAACGCGGCAGGTAGGCGCATTCGGCGAGCGTCGTACCGTCGAGCTCGCGCGTGAAGGCCTCGCGTGCGGCGGCAAGCTTCGCCTTCAGCCGGCAGCGCGGCAGCAGCAGGCAATCTCCGCCATCATCCCTGAAACATTCGACCAGCGCGCTGCCGCCTTCCAGCGCACGGACCACCTGGCCGAGGGTGATGGTCTCCGCCGGCCGCGCCAGCGAGAACCCGCCGCCGGCGCCGCGCTGGGTGGCAATGAAGCCGGCGTCGGCCAGGTCGCGCACCACCTTGGCAAGGTGATTGCGGGAAATGTCGAACTCGGCCGCGATCTCGCTGGTCGCAAACGACCGGTCCGGCTCGCCGGCCAGCCGCATCAGGGCGCGGAGCGCAAAATCCGTGAATGATGTCAGGCGCATGGAAGCCCTTCGAAATCAGCACTTGGCGGATCAGCTATAGCAGGCTAAATAGGCATTTGAAATACCTATTTAGGATGTGAGCCATGACAGCAGCAGAGCGCCGCGAGCAGATCACCGCCGGGATTGTCGCGCGGACCGGGATCACCGAGGCCATGATCGAGCAGCTGGTGCACGCCTTTTACGCTGAGGTCCGCAAGGACCCGATGATCGGACCGGTGTTCGAGACCAGGATCAGCAATTGGGAGTCGCATCTGGCCCAGATGTGCGCGTTCTGGTCCTCGGTCGCGCTGATGACCGGGCGCTATCACGGCACACCGATGGTCAAGCATATGCCGCTGCCGATCGACGCCGCGCATTTCGACCGCTGGCTCGAGCTGTTCGAGGCGACCGCGGCCGAGCTGTGCCCGCCTGACGCGGCGGCGCATTTCATCGATCGCGCGCGGCGCATCGCCTCGAGCCTCGAGATGGGCGTCGCCAGCGGACAGGGCGTGATGCTGGCGGTCGGCGAGCGTTACAGGCGAAGCGAAGCAGGAGCAGTGCAATGAGGAACAGGGCGAAGGCAATTGCGCGCGCCATCGACGGCGCGTGGTTTCATCAGAATCAGGCCGATCCGTTTTCCGGCAGCAGCCTGGTGCCGATGTTGATCATCGGCCTGGCGCTGACCTTCGCTGGCATGATCGTCGCGGTGGTGCTGAGCTGACGGAAACGGCCGCCGCGTTTGCCGCGACGGCCGCTCGTCACGTCCGGCATTCGGTCTACGCCGCGACCGCCTCACCGCTGCGGCGCAGCCCGACATATTGCAGCTCGGCGAACACGCCGGTGGCGATCGCCTGGGCGAGGATCACGATGGTCCCGAAAAGATTCGGCGACACCGCGCCCGACAGCAGCAGCGCGATGCTGGCGAGCGTCCAGGCCGCGTTGCCGACGACCACCAGCATCACCAGCGGCTTCGGTACCGACATGCGCGTGCCGAGCCAGCCGACCAGCGCGGTATAGGCGATCAGGAACAGGCCGGTCTCCCGCAGCAGCGCTTCCGGCAGGCCGAGCAGCGATGCCAGCGCGCCGGCGTCGAGCACCATAGCTATGGCCGATATGCCGCTGAAGACGGCGTCGGCAAGCAGAGCGCGGCGCAGCAGCTGGGACGAATGGATCATGGCAGTGTCTCCTCGTTGGGATTGGGATGGTCAGTGGAACAGGGACTGCAGCTGACGCCACAGCCGGAGCGGACACAGCGCCTTGCCGACCCTCATTTCGACCGCATAAACCTGAGCGAACACGAACACGCCGGTCGCGTGCACGAGCGGCTGCGGCATGTTGAGCGAGCGCGCCAGCAGCCAGGTGACCAGATGGATCAGCCACGGGAGCAGGACGGCGAGGGCGCGGACAAGGGACAGCATCAGCATGGTCATCTCCTGTGCCGTGGAAGATGAGCCGGCCGGCGCGCCAATTCGATTACCTCAGGCGTAATGGAACGGGCGAATTCCGCATGGTAGGTTTTGCACCATGAACGCACATGCATCCCTGGCGCGGGCCGAGCCCGCAAAACCCGTCCTGATCGGCGAGCACCTGCGCGAGTGGCGGCAGCGCCGTCATCTCAGCCAGCTCGACCTTGCGGTCGATGCCGAGATCTCGGCGCGGCATCTGAGCTTCGTCGAGACCGGCCGCTCGGCGCCGTCGCGCGACATGGTCCTCAAACTCGCGGAGCGCCTCGACGTGCCCCTACGCGAACGCAACGTGCTGCTGGTCGCCGCGGGTTTCGCACCCGCATTCCCGCAACGCTCGCTGGACGATCCCGCACTGAGATCGGCGCGCGAGGCGATCAACCTCGTGCTGAAGGCGCATGAGCCCAATCCGGCGCTGGCCTATGACCGGCACTGGAATCTGGTCTCGGCCAACCGCATGGTGGCGCCGCTGCTCGAGGGCGTGCCGCAGCGACTGCTCGGCCAGCCCTTCAACATCCTGCGGCTTGCCTTCCACCCCGAGGGCCTCGCCCCGCGCACCGTGAACCTCGCGGAATGGGCCGCGCATCTTCTGGAGCGGCTGCATCGGCAATGCGAGGCAACGGCCGATCCGGAGCTGCTCAAGCTCTATCAGGATCTGAAGTCCTATCCGATTCCGGCGCGGTCGGCCCCGATCACCACCGACAACAACGTCGCGCTTCCCTTCAAGCTCCGCCTCAATGGCGAGATCCTGAGCTTCATCTCGACCACCATGGTGTTCGGCACGCCGGTCGACATCACGCTGCAGGAACTGGCGCTGGAGACCTTCTTCCCGGCCGATGAGCTGACCGCCGAGCGGATGCGGCAGATGGCAGCCAGTATGAAATAGCGGCTTGTCTTGGGGCGCGTTCGGCCTACCTTTGGGGTTCCATTTCTGCCGGGAACCCCGCCATGAGCGATTTGAAGCCGCTTCGCCTCGACATCGTCTCCGACGTCGTTTGCCCCTGGTGCTATATCGGCAAGCATCGCATCGAGGATGCGCTCAAGCTGGTGCCCGATGTGCCGGTCGAGGTGCACTGGCGGCCGTTCTTCCTCAACAACTGGGTGCCGCGCGAGGGCATCAGCCGCGAGGAATATCTCACCGCCAAGTTCGGCTCGGTCGAGGCCTACAAGGGCATCGCCGGCCGTGTGGTCGCAGCGGCCAGCGAGGAGGGGCTGACCTACCATCCCGAGCTCGTCAAGCGGCAGCCCAACACGATCGACTGCCATCGCCTGATCCACTGGGCCGAGGCCAGGGGCAAGGCGGCCGAGATGAAGCAGCGGCTGATGGAGCTGTACTTCCGCGACGGCGGCGATCTCACCGACAGCAACGTGCTGGTGCAGGCGGCAGCCGATGTCGGGCTCGATGCCGACGACGTGCGCAAGCGTCTTGCCACCGACGAGGATGTTGCCCTGGTCTCGGCGCAGGCCCAGGAGGCCGCCGAGAAGGGGATTTCGGGCGTGCCGACCTTCGTGTTCGCGCAGAAATACGCGGTGTCCGGCGCCCAGCCGGCCGAGCAGCTCGCCCGCGCCATCCGCCAGGTCTCGGCCGAGATCAACGCAGAGGCTGCGGAGTAGTCCGCAATCCCTATCGAAAGCCCGGCTCATGCCGGGCTTTTCGTTTGCCCACATCATCCATCGGAAACAATCAGGGAGACCATCATGATCTATGAGCTGCGCACCTATACGGTCCGTCCAGGAGTCGTCGGCGAGATGGTGAAGGCGGCGAGCACGATCTCGCGCGATATCCGCGCCGACAATTTCGGCAAGCTCGAAGGCTACTGGATCACCGAGATCGGTCCGCTCAATCAGGTCATGCACATGTGGAGCTACGCCGATCTCAACGAGCGGACCCGGTTGCGCGCCGAGCTCGCCAAGAATCCGCGCTGGACCGGCGAGTATATTCCGGTGATCCGTCCGCTGCTGGTGCGCCAAGAGGTGCGGCTGCTCAATGCAATCATCCCGCCGGTGGCGCCGGCGACATCAGGCAACATCTACGAATTCCGCAACTATCGCGCCAAGCCGGTCGGCGGCGCCAAGCAATGGCTCGATCTGATCACCGGCGTGATGCCGGAGCGCGAGAAATACTCCAAGATCGTCGGCCTCTGGACCACCGAAGCCGGGCAGCCCAATGAGGTCTGCCACATCTGGGCCTATCCCGATCTCAACGCCCGTGCCACCGCACGCGGCAACGCGATGAAGGACCCGGCCTGGCTGGAATTTTTGAGCAAGGGTACGCAAGTGCTCGAGGAGATGCACTCGACCATCATGCTGCCGGCACCGCATTCGCCGTTGCAGTAAGGGGAGGCGCTGGTCGCGCCGCGTTTCCCAATGATGCGCCGAGCGCAAGACAGAGAGGCCGCCGGTTGAGGCGGCCTTTTCGTTTGGCGTCAGGACGTCGCGAACGCCGGCAAAAGCCTCATCCGATGCTTCCATCAGATGAGGCTTTCGAAGCAAGGGCGCGCGCCGTCTGAGAACCAGCGCGCCGCAACGCTAGTCGGGCCAGCTGACACCAACCTGACGGCAGCGGCCCGTTGTTTCCCGATGTGTCTGCATGCCTACGAAAGGGTAAACCGCATCATCCGAGCTTGCCGCGCCGGCTGCGGATGAAGCGGACGGCGCCGCGCGCGGCTTCGTAGGCGAATTTGTTCAAGGTCAGCGCGGCGTGAATGGCCGGCACCAGCGGATCGCGGCGCCGCAGCGGCAGCAAGACGTCGCCGATCGCGAAGCGGCCGCGCCAGATCGGGTCGATCATGGGGTGACCCGGCGCCGCGGTGGAATCGGCCGAATTGATCGCGGGATCGGCGCAGAGATGGCGCGTCAGCTCGAGCGTCAACTGCGTGCCGGGCGAATGTTTCGCAAAGCGCTCGTCGACGCCGATCTTGAAGAAGAAGGCGCGGTCCTGGTGGCGCACCACGATGCCGCCCGCGACCGGCGTGCCGCCCGCATGCAGCGTGACGATCTCGCAGCGGCCGGCTTCGGCCATTGCCGACGTCGCGCGGCGGATGAAGGCCGCATCGCCGGCATGCTGGCTCAGCGCCGTGCCGCGCTTTCCCTTCCAGCCACCGGCTTCGAGGACAAGGAAAGTCTCGAGCGCCGTTGCAACCTCGCGCGGCGTACGGGCGACATCAAAGCGCACCGCGCCATGGTCGGATAGGCGATGATGCTGGCGGCGCAGCTCCTTCAGCTTCTTGGGCCCGAGCGCGTCGCGCAACAATTCGTCGGCATCGCGCGTCGCATCCAGCTGGGCGCGCTGGTAGGCGCTTAGTATGCGCGGCTGCAACCCGTCTCGCGCCAGCACCGCGCAGATCGCCGCCATGGCCGGGCCCTCGAGCGACATGGTGCGCAGGATCAGCGCATGCGCGCCCGCATTGCGTGCCTGCCGCAGTATCTTGCCCGCCGCTTCCTCGGCGGCGTCGCGGTCGAGCAGCGGCGTGCACAGCGTGCCATAGGGTTCGGCACCGACCAAAGCGGGCAGGGCGATGCTGTAGATCCGCCGCATCGGAACGACCGGCAACAGGCCGATCAATTGCCCGGCATCGCCGGCGGCGCTGAGCAGCGCCGCGCCGGTGCGGCCGCGCGCGGAGGCATCGACCGCCAATTCCCAGTCGGGCTGGTAGTAGCCATTGGCCTCGATCGCGCGCGCGGCAAGCGCACGCCATGCATTGAGCGGCGCGGCCGACAGCGGCGGCAAGGTGCGATCGTCCGTGGCATCCTTGCGCGATGCACGGTGGATCATTGCCTGGTCAGCAATATCGGCCACGTCCCTGTTTCCCCACTCCGCGAGGCTGATTGGGCCTTGCGTTCGTCAGGGCAACGCTAGCGGAAAGAAATGGAAAATGCCGTTGAGGCCACCGCGCAATTTGAGCGGTCGCGTTAACGGGCCGTTCAGCATACCGGTGCGCGGCGGCCTACCGGCTCAAGCGCTAGGGTTTGACGCTCCGTTGCGCTTCCGCCGCAACGGTGCTCTCGACCGGTTCGTACATCTCCGTCACGCAATTATCGTCGGCCCCGACCTGCCGGCGATCGAAGATCGAGCCTTCATTGATGAACACGCGATAGGTCTGCGTCCCCAGCGGCTTGCCGATCACCGATGTCAGCTCGGCGCGCACGCAGGCCGTCCAGCCGGTGCCGCGCGGGTCGTGCAGCGGGGCGGAGACCCGCACATGGGTCGGCTGTGAACCGGCCGTGAACACCGAATCCAGCTTGCCCGCGACCAGCCGTTTGACGTCCGGAGGCGTCTCGAGCGGCGCCGGCTCTGTAGCCTTGACCTTCAAGGCCTCCGGCCACACCGCGTGGCTGTCCGCCAGCCCGCAGCCACTCAATATGAAGGCGGCGCCGGCCAGCAGCGCCGCCAGATGTACTTGTCCCTGTCCCATTCAGCGCATTTAATGTGCCGCCGCCAGGATTGCGCCCCCTGGTGGCGCTGAATTCGCATCAGGCGGCGCTTTGTCGATCAACAAATGTCGAGCGACAAGTTATCGTTGGGGTAGAGGTATTACCGGATGTTGCTGCGGCGGCGGGGGAGACAGACTGACATGAAACGCTTCACGGTTGCTGCCGTCATTCTGGCGCTGCTCGCGACACCCACCCTGGCCCAGGGCCGGCGAGGGGGCGGTGGAGGCGATACCAAGACGGAGCAGAAGCCCAAGGTCGACGAGAAGGCCTACAAGGCCGCGCTCGATCGGATCCCCGAGCCCAAGGAGAAATACGATCCCTGGGGCGTCACCAAGCCGGCCGCGGATCCGGCCAAGAAGCCGAAATAGCCGGGCTCGCGAGATCTCTGCGGCCATTCGACATCCGAACCGGCGTCGGTCGGCAGCACATTGCCGCACGGCATGAACCTTGGCCTGACGGCCTCCGACCCATCTTCGATGTCATTGTCGGAGGCCGTCATGCTTCGCCGTTCGCTCCTCAGCCTGATCGTTCCGGCAGCGATCCTGCTCGGCGCCGTGCCGGCGTTGGCGGAAAACCGGCTGGCGCTGGTGATCGGGCAGTCGGCCTACAAGTCGGTGCCCGCGCTGCCGAATCCGGCCAACGACGCCAGGGCGGTGTCGCAGATGCTGACCGATGCCGGATTTGCGGTGACAGCCGCATCGGACCTATCGCAGGACGAGATGCGCGCACGGCTCAGCGATTTCGCCAGCCAGGTGGCGGCGAAGGGCGCCGACACCGTGGCGCTGGTGTTCTATGCCGGGCACGGTCTGCAGATCGACGGCGAGAACTATCTGGTGCCGGTGGATGTCGATCCGAAGCGCGAGGCCGATATCCCGATCCAGGCGGTTCGGCTCAACGACATCCTGAATACCTTGACCTCGGTGCCGAGCCGGATGCGCATCGTGCTGCTCGATGCCTGCCGCAACAATCCATTCCCGGAACTCAGCAAGACCGCGGGGCATGGCCTCGCCATCGTCGATGCCAGGGTCGGCGCACCCGGCACGTTCGTCTCGTTCTCGACCTCGCCGGGCGCCGAAGCCGAGGACGGCAGCGGCGCCAACAGCCCCTACACGACCGCGTTGCTGGCCTCGGCCAAGGAGCCGGGCATCCCGATCGAGGACACCTTCAAGCGCGTTCGCCTCGCGGTGAACAAGGCAACCGACGGCCGCCAGACGCCGTGGGACTCTTCATCACTGACCGACGATTTCCGTTTCATGGCGGGTGCTGCAGCGTCGCCCGCAGCGACGCCGCCGCCGGCCGCGGCCAAGCGCACCGTCGACGAATGGAAGCGCGAGTTGCAGGGCAAGCCGATCGAGGCCGCGAATGAGTTGATGGTGATCGATGGCTCCGACGAATCCTATGAGGCCTTCGCCGCGATCTTCGCCGGCACGCCGCGCGGCCTGCAGGCGCGCGACTGGCTCGACCGGCATCGCCGCATGGTGGCGTGGAATAGCGCTGTTCTCGCCAACACGGCGGCGGCCTATCGCGGCTTCCTCGCGCAATATCCTGACACCGACCTGACAGCGACCGCGCGCAAGATGATCGAACGGCTGCGCTACCGTCCCGATCCGGCGCCCGCCGTTGCGCTCAGCGTGCCCGCGACCAACGTCGCGCTGGCGGCGCCGACCTGCCCGTGCAACGCCACGCCGCAGCAGAGGGTCAACGCGCCGGTGAAAAAGCGCGCCGATCCCGATCCTCCGCGGCGCGCGGGCAAGCGCCCGCCGCGCGTGGTGGTCGAGGACGACGTCGTGGTGGTGCGCCGTCCGCCTCCAACCGTGGTCTATGAACCTGCCGGACCGCCGATCGGAATCGGGATCGGCATCGGCATCGGTGGCGGCGGTGGTTATCGCGGCAACGACGGCGGCGGCTATCGCCGGGGTGGATACTGACGCGCCGATCGCGTAAATGCTTTCCCGCATGAGATGCGGCGCCTGGTGATCGCATCCTGGGGGAGGACGCGATGCGGTCGCTGTTTTGCCTGCTTGCCGCGCTGCTGCTGTATGGTCAGCCGGCGCGCGCCTGGGAGTATTGGGGCGGCGACCGCGGCGGACAGCGCTTCTCGCCCCTGGCGCAGATCACATCAGACAATGTCGGCACGCTGCTGCGCGGCTGGGAATTCCGCACCGGCGATCTCGATACGCGCCCGCCCGAGGTGATGAAGCGCACCAAGTTCGAGGTGACGCCGCTGTTCGTCGAGGACAGCCTGATCCTCTGCACGCCGTTCAACGAAGTGATCGCGCTCGATCCCGGCAGCGGTGCGCAGAAATGGCGTTTCGATCCGAAGATCAGCATGGCGCAGCGGCCGGCCAATCGTTTTGTCTGCCGCGGCGTCGCGCACTGGACGGATGATCGTGCGGCGGAAGGCGCCGCCTGCAAGTCACGCATCTTCACCGGCACCAACGACAGGCGCCTGATCGCGCTCGATGCCAGAACCGGCAAGCCCTGCGCCGATTTCGGCAACGGTGGCGAGATCAGGATCGACGTCGGCATGAAGCTGGAATGGCCGGGCGAGTTTCAGATCACGTCGGCGCCGGTGACGGGACGCGGCGTGGTCGTGGTCGGGTCCGCGATCGGTGACGGCCGGCGCGTCGATGCGCCGCTCGGCGCGGTGCGTGCTTTCGATGCGCGGACCGGCCAGCCGCGGTGGAGCTTCGATCCGCTCGTGCATGACGGGATCGAGGCCGGCCACAGCAACGTCTGGGCGCCGATGTCGGTGGACGAGGAGCGCGGCCTGGTGTTCTTGCCGACGACATCGCCCAGTCCCGACTTCTGGGGCGGCAAGCGCGCCGGCAATGACGAGCACGCCAATTCCGTGGTCGCGCTGCGGATCGAGACCGGCGAACTCGCATGGGCATTCCAGACCGTGCATCACGACGTCTGGGACTATGACCTGCCGGCGCAGCCGACGCTGGCGCGGATCGATACCGGCAACGGCATGCGCGACGTCGTGATCCAGCCGACCAAGCAGGGTTTTGTGTTCGTGCTCGATCGCGACACTGGCAAGCCGGTGTGGCCGGTCGAGGAGCGCGCGGTGCCGCAGAACGGCGCCGAGGGCGAGCAGCTGTCGCCGACGCAGCCATTCCCGACCCATGTGCCGCCGCTGCTGACACAGCGCATGACGGCCGATGATATCGCCGGCCTGTTGCCGGGCACCGGAAGCTCGGCTTGCGAGGAGCTGTTCGCGCAATCCCGCAATGAGGGTCTATACACGCCGCCGTCGACGCAAGGCACGGTGATCTATCCGATGACCGGAGGTGGCGTGAACTGGGGCGGCGCGGCGTTCGATCCGGTCAATCAGATACTCTACGCCAATGTCAGTCACGCGGCGCACATCGTCACACTGATTCCGCGCGACCAGGCCAAGGGCTTCAACCCGCCGCCCGGCCATGAATTCGGCCAGCAGCAGGGTGCGCCGTTTGCGATGTCGCGGGCGCTGGCGATGACGTCGGTTGGGACGCCCTGCAACAAGCCGCCATGGGGCGAGACGGTCGCGGTCGATCTCAAGGCCGGCAACATGCGTCGGTCGGCACCAGCGAGGATCTCGCGCCGCTCGGCATCGCGCTCGATACCGGCACGCCGCTGGTCAACGGCGTCGCGATCACCGCGGGCGGCCTGGTGTTCACCGGCGCGATGGATGCCTACTTGCGCGCGTTCGATGCGAGATCGGGAAAGCAGTTGTGGCTCGGCCGGCTTCCGGTGCCGGGTGTCGCCAATCCGATGACCTATCTCTGGAAGGGCGAGCAGTACGTCGTGATCGGCGCCGGCGGCCATTCCGAAGCCGGCACGTCGATCGGCGACAGCGTGGTGGCGTTTCGCCTGCCGCGCCAGGGCGAGAGCGTGTCGTTGATGGCCCGGCTGATCGATCGCCCGGGCGGACGGTTCGTCGCCAAGGCTGTGGCCGGCGGTCTCGTGCTCGTCGCCCTCGTCGCGCTGTTGTGGCGCTGGCGGCGGAGCCGCCGCTTGCGATCCGCTTAGGTGCTCCCTGCAGCAGGTGCGCGCCGCCAAAATATCGAAAACAACCCCATGCAAAGTAGCCGGCGGCTGCCGGCGTTCGAAAAGCAACCTGACACGTCGGGCAAGTCAGGGGTATATTTCCACTATTCAGAAATTATGCAAGCGTCGCCTCGCTCCGCTAAAGCACGATGAAGTCGGGTTGAATCGGCTTGGCGGCATTCGCTGCATCTCCTCCCGCAACCGGAGAGGGAGCGCAGGTTGTTCGCGGATGCATTGAACCTGGGGCGTGGACGCGTAAATCCGGGATATCGCTTCCGAGAGGAAATGCGGACCCGCGGCGCAGACCGCGGGGATGTCGACTTGTGGACCAACTTCGCCGCTTCCGATTGCGATCGGGGACCACATCATCGTCGGCAAGCAAGGTCACGCCAGTCTGAAAGAACTGAAGCTGATCTAAACGAGTCGCTTCTTTGGGCCAAAGCGGACCTTATCCCCAGACCCAAAGAGAACACACGCGCGTTCATCCGCAGAGCGATCAGCGGATGCGCGCACCGCGGTTGTACCCGCGCATCTTCCCGTCGCTCGCAACGACGCGGTGGCACGGTATCGACGGATCGTAATTTGATCGCATAACGGCTCCGACAGCCCGTGCGGCGTTCGGATTTCCAGCTTTTGAAGCGACCTCTTTGTACGTCATCGTCTTGCTTTTCGGTATTTTCCGGACGATATCGCGCACTTTGTCGGAGAACGTCTTTTTCATATGCCAAGCGTAGCCTTCTTCCGGTTGACCGCCAGGAGTGTTCCTTGTGTTTGTATGGAACGTAATTCCTTGCCAACCGTTCCACCGGCGGCGTCCGGTAACGCGTCACTGTCCAGGCACTCTTTTATTTTCTTGAGCTTTCCTTCCTCCCATGAATCGTCACCGGTGTACGGAACGAGGGTAAGGTCGAATTCTAATTTCCAGTCAAAAGCGGTCTTATCTTGCTAGCGTTCGCATACACCCAATACCCGGTGTCGGAGACGCAACACCACCGATAGATCTCGATCTGGCGCTTGTGTCCGTCCTGCCATTCTTCGTCGAGCGATTCGATCTTGCCGGCCTTACTGGCGGTCACGGCGGCGAAGTTGTTGATCGACGTGAGCATGCCGAAGGCGTGAGGTAGATGAGAGCCCAACGGCAACGCTGGCCACGTCAGGACTGCAATGGAAGCCGACCAAGGTCGAGCGGACCGCCGCAGTCGGCATTTGACCCGACTGCGACATGTGCGGTTCAAGATTGTTGCGCCGCAAATTGACCTTTGAACCCGATTTCCATAGTCGCAATTTCCTGATGTGATCCTCAATATTGCGAGCCAATTTGCTGTGATCCAGCGCGGGGCGCTGTGTCGATCACTATCATGTCGTGACTAAAACTATAGAACAGGAAGGACATCACATGCCTTCACGCCGTAGTTTTCTGACCGGCACCGTCGCAACCGGCGTCGCGCTGTCAATGCAGCGTGCCGCGACAACGGTCGCGCAGCAAAAACGAGTGATCGTTGATTCGCAGGTCCACCTGTGGCCGGCGAGCACTCCGGAAAGACCCTGGCTCCCCGGTGCCAAACCGCAGCTTCCGGAGCCCTTCACCATCGAGCGAATAATTCCACTGATGGACGAGGCCGGCGTCGATCGCGTCGTCATCGTTCCGCCGGTGTCGCTCGAAGGCGAGCGCATCGACTATGCCCAGGAGGCGGTCAAACGGTACCCCGGCCGCTTCGCAATCATGGCGCGTGTAGCCCTCGACAAGCCCGACCGCGCGGCACGGCTTGCGACCTGGCGCGACCAGGCCGGTGTGCTGGGCGTGAGGTTGAACTTCGGCCCCGGCGAAGCGGCATGGCTGACAGACGGAACCGCGGACTGGTTCTGGCCGGCGGCGGAGAAGGCCCGCCTGCCTGTGATGTTTCTCACATCGGGCCAGACGTCGCTGTTCGCCCGTATCGCCGAGCGACACCCGCAACTTACGCTCATCATCGACCACATGGGCGTCGGCGCGGGCCTGCGCCCTCGTTCTGATTCATCGGATTCCATAAGAAACAACGCGGTGCCGGAAGCTATTGCCCAGTCGGTCGCGCTCGCAAAATTTGCGAATGTGTCGGTGAAGTTGTCGTCGGTACCGCTGATTTCGACTGAGCCCTATCCATTCCGTGACGTGACCCCGCATATCCACCGCCTATTCGACGCCTACGGCCCGGAGCGCTGCCACTGGGGAACCGATCTAACCAATTCGTTCGCCCGGGCCACCTACCGGCAGCGCGTGACGGAATTCACAGAGGAGCTTCCGTTCCTCACCGACAGCGACAAGGACTGGATCATGGGCCGCGCGATCCTGGCGCGGCTTCGCTGGACGTGAACCGGGCTTGCGGCGATGCATGAATCCGCTTTAGCGCGGCGCCGTCACAGATCAGAAACACGAATTCTCAATGCGTGCACCGAAACGACGTGCGGGCTGATCCGCGCGATGCCGTGCTTGCGTTCGATGTAACGCATCGCTTACGGGTCGCGGGCGGACACGCTGGCTTTTCCGGCGACCGGTTCATTTCAGATCGTTGCCCATGGAGATTGCGATGAAGATCACTGCCTCGATCATGCTTGCCGCCGCGCTCGCGCTGTCGTCGGCACCGGCCAGCGCCACCGTCCTCGATCTCTCGACCATGACCTGCAAGCAGTTCGTCGACGGCGGCGACGACACCATCAAGATGGTGTTGGTCTGGATGGACGGCTGGTACAAGGGCGATTCCGACGAGGCGATCATCGACACCGACGTGTTCACCGAGAACGCCAAGAAGTTCGGCACCTATTGCGGAAAGAATCCGACGATCAGCATCGTCAACGCCGCGGAGGCCGTGCTCGGCAAGTAAATCTTGCAGCGTGATTAGCCTGAACCCTCATGGTGAGAAGCGCGGAACGCGCGTCTCGAACGATGAGGCCGGCCTGGTGGCCTCGTCCTTCGAGACGCTTGCTGCGCAAGCTCCTCAGGATGAGGAGATACACCGTCTATGATGAGAGAGGCCTATCCCGGCAGCATCGCGAAGGCGCTCGACACCATCGCCACCGGCTTGTTGTCGGTGGCGGAGGATAGCGTGACGCGGCCGAAGCTCATGGTACGGCCGAGCCGGACCACGCGGGCGTCGGCCAGCACGTCGGACGCCGTCACCGCGCGCATGAAATGCGTGGTCTGGTCGACCGTCGTCATCGGCCGATAGCCCTTGTTGGCCGCGAGATTGGCCAGCACCATCGCGGTGTCGGCGAACGCCATCAGCGCCTGGCCGCAGACGATGCCGCCATTGCGGCACAGCCGTTCGGAAAACGGCATGCGCAGGATGGCGCCGGGCTGCCAGTCGGCATCGCCGACGGCCGGGGCTGCGATGTCGAACTGCTCGATCGACAGATTGAGGTCCTGCACCCACGGCGCAAAGACGTCGCCGAGCACCCGTCGCGCGTCCTCGATCCCGAATTCACTGGCCTGCTGCATGACGTCCTGCTTCCTCCGTTGATTGTTCTCGATCTATGTCTCAATTCGGGGCGACATGCACGCCCGGCCTCTTGCCGTCGTTCCATTTGCCGTCGATCGCCCGTTCGATCTGGGCGGCGAGCTGCAGCAACAGCCCGTCACTCGCTTGCTTTCCGATCGCCTGAATGCCGAGCGGCAGGCCGTGCTCGTTGGTCGCGAGCGGCAGCGAGATCGCGGGGATGCCGCAGAGATTGGCGAGCGGCGTGAAGGCGAAGTTGCGCCAGAGATTGCCGAACCAGTCCAGCACCGACGGATTGTCGCTGATGGTGAGATATTCCGTGGTACCGACCTTCGGCGTCGGCAGCGCCGTGATCGGCGTCAGGATGATGTCCCAGTCCTCGAAGAAGGCGCCGAAGCCGCGCGAGGTGGTGTTGAAGACGGCCTGCATGCGGGCGCGATCGGCGAAGCTGAAGTCGCGGCCATGCTCCCAGATGCGGATGTTGATCGGCTCGATCAGCTGCGCCGGCGGCCGTTCGAGGCCGCGCGCGGCGAGCATGTTGCCGATCACGACGGCGAAATTGCTGATGTAGCAGGTGGTCTGTGCCGCGAAGGCTTCCCGATAGTCGACCGCCGGCAGTGCGTAGTCGACCTGATGGCCGAGGCCTTCGAGGAAACGTCCGACCCGCTCGAGCTCGGCTGCGATGTGCGGCGTCGCGCGATAGTCGCCCCATGTGTGCGACAGCGCGATTCTGAGCCGGCCGGGATCGCGCGCGATCATCGCGGCATAGGGCTCGGGCGAGGTCCAGAACGGCATGAACTCGCCGGGCGCGGGGCCACGGCAGGCATCGACGAAAACAGCGGTGTCGCGCACCGTGCGCGATTGGCAGCCCTGGATCGAGACCAGCCCGGTGAGATCGGACAGATGCGGCGCGAGCGAGAACACGCCGCGCGAGACCTTCAGGCCGATATTGCCGTTGACCCCGGCGG
>NZ_LFIQ01000120.1:67873-71233 GCF_001189245.1 Bradyrhizobium pachyrhizi
CCGTCGGTCGCATGCGCGATCGGCACGGCACCGGCGGCAACTATCGCCGCGCTGCCTGCCGACGAGCCGCAGGTGGTGTAGTCGGTGTTCCAGGGATTGCGCGTGACATAGACCGCGGGATTTTCCGCCGAGCTGCAGACCCCGAACTCCGGCGTCGTGGTGCGGCCGATCAAATTGAGGCCGGCCTTGCGCATCTTCGCGGTCAGGAAGGTGTCCGCCGCGGCGCGATTGCCGCGCATCATCAGCGAGCCCATCTCCTGCAGCCGTCCCTTCAGGGTCGGGCCAAGGTCCTTCATCAGGAAGGGCAGGCCGGCGAACGGGCCGTCGAGGTCGGCGCCGTCGCGCGCCGGATCGGCGATCACGTCGTCGAACAGCTCGACGACGCCGGAGAGCGCGGGATCGACCTTGGCGACGGCGCTGGCTGCCTGCGACGCCAGCTCACGGGGCGTCAGCTCGCCGTTGCGGACGCGCTCCGCGAGCGCCGTCCCGTCGTGCTGCGTCCACTCGTCCCAGCTCATCGCCAAAGTCATTTGATCGATTCCTTTTCTGCTTTGTTGCGCACTGTAATTTGCGCGGCCGCCCGGTCAAACCAGTGCGCGCCGGCAGCCCGTCCGACGCGCGCTTGCGCTCCGACGCGCACTTGCGCTGCGCTCCGACGCGCACTTGCGCTGCGCTGCAAGCGCCGTGCCCGGCTTGAAAATGCCCCAGTTTCGGCGCCCAGTCGCCTCCTCACGAGTGGTGGGGGTGTACATGTTCCGCAGGTTGGTGTTGCTGGGCGGCGTGGTTGCGATCGGGCTTGCGCTCAGCGGTTGCACGCGCTGCGGTCCGATCTGGGACGACTGGATGCAGTCGCCGAAATCCTGCAAGTCAGACCATCTCTAGAGCATGATCCTAAAAAAGTGGAAACCGGTTTTCCGAAAAGATCATGCTCAAACAAAAGGATGATGCGATTCCGTGGAAACGCACCATGATCCAGGGCCGGGCAGGCGCGCTTGGCGGCGGCTTTCTTGGGGTGATATACCGCCGACGAAAATGCAGGGAGTATTCTCATGAGAGTTTTGTGCGCAGTTGCGGTTGCGGTGCTGCTGTCGGCACCGGCCTATGCGCAGATGATGCCGAACGTCAACCTGATGCCTGAGGTCAAGAGCAAGACCCAGGAGGAGAAGGAACAGGACGCGGTCAGGGACAAGGCCTACAAGGACTCGCTCAGCAAGATTCCCGATTCCAAGGGATCGTCCGATCCCTGGGGCGTCGTGCGCAGCGATCCGCCGAAGGCGGCCGCCCATCCTGCCAAGCCGAAGACCAAGACCGGAAGCTCGGCGCAGCCCGGAAGCGCCGCGCCGCGCAGCCAGTAACGCCCATTCGGGGCGACGCCGTCCATCTCCCGCAGACTCGGATTCTCCTGCCGCCGCCCCTATATTGGGGTGTCGTCAGTTGGTCCGGAGTTGCGGCATGGTGTCTCGTCCGCGCGATCTCGCCAGCCGGATGGCCGAGCGGCGAAAGCCGGACGACGGCTATCTGCGCGAGACCTTCAGCCTGCCACGCGATCAGGCCCGCGTGAGGGCGCGTGACTTTCTCAAGCGCTACCCGAAGGCGGCCTATATGAGCGCCGTCGAGAGTTGGCGCGAGCTTCCCGGCGGCGACATCGAGTTCACGATGCGGCGGCTGGCCAGCGCGGATTGAAGCGTTTTCGAGCGAAGCGCGCAGGCCAGCCCGTCAGGGCACCGGAGCGTGCACGATAGACTGTGCCTCAGTCCCCATTGCTGCCGCGGGTCCGTTCCCGCCCCAGATTGTTCAGCTCGCGATCGATCCGCAGCTGCACGCGGCGGATCGCCAGAAGATCGAGCTTCGCTTCGGTCTTGCCCGTGAAGACGCGATCGCCGATCTGGAAGCGCCATTTCCAGACGCCGGCCATCAGCTGAGTGACGCTGAACTCGATGCCCCTGTGGATCATCTGTAACGGTTCCGCGAATGAAGGGCGGTCGTCGACATTTAAACCATTAGTTGTAATAATGATCGGCACCCGTAAAAAGATCGTATGAAAGGCCGCGTCCGTTCGAACTGTCGTTGTGGATTTCGGATAAGGATTCGTCCGCCGGCAGCGTCGCCACGGAACGGTCGCCAGCCGTGTTGCCTGCGCAGCGCCGCGCATCCGCGCTGGTTGAGCAGGCCAATGTTACGAACACTGGCGGAACCCGAGTCTTCCATCGAAGGCTACGGAGTTTTTCCAGGGCTCAGGAGGGGTACGAAGGTAGTATGCAGATTGTGCCAGCCGCTATCGGACGCCGTCGCGCCTGTCAGGTTAACTTGTTGATTATCAGGGGAACTTCGGGCGCGAGGTGCATCGCACGGCCCGGAACTTTGTTCTTGGCCGGAGAACTACGGAATTTTAAACGGCCCCGACAGGGGGCCGCCAACCCGTCCCGGAGGCGGGTTTTCCTCCAGCAGTCGGGGGGCTACCTGTCTGGCTGGGGGCCCCCAAATAAGGGCACTGCCGGGTCAATTGTTCCAGTAAACATTCCGCGAGAACAGATCGCGACCCGCAGGAAGTTATGGGGCAAGAACATCTGAGGGGCCTTCTCGGTAGTCCTACCGAGAACATCGGCTAACCCTTGGTTGCGTCGGGGTTAATGGCAAACCAGGCCACGCCAAAAATTAAAGCGGGCCACTGTGGATGGAAACAGGCCGGCGCCGGTCTGCTGGTGCTGTCCTAGTTAGGACACTCGTCACGGGGAATTAGGACAACCCGGAAAACACCGGACAGACGCGGCTATCGAAATTTGCAATTCCTGCTGGCATTTCCAAAATGAAACAATTCGGAGAACTGTTTTGCCAGCTTGGGCCGAAGAAGAAGAACAGCTCCTGCTACGGATGATGCGCGAAACCGAGCTAACCCAGCGCGAGATCGCGCAGAAGCTAGGCCGCACCGAGGCGGCCGTGAGTGCGCGGCTAACGATAATCAGGAAGCGCCCAGCAGCGGGAACTAAGACCCGTTAAGCATCCGGGAAAGAGTAGCAACTGATTTACTTTTGATTCACCCAAGTTGGTTGACTAACTCCGGCGTTGATTTGATGATCCAAACCCTGGGCAGGGCTGTTTCATTAAGATCGATTTTCAGAGCCCAGAGGGGCCGTCTATTACCGAAAAGCGGCGGTTCGGCGTGAGAATGGAAATATAGAACGGCCCCAGCATTGCCCTCCAAGGGTGCTGGGGCCGTTTCTTTTGGAGCAGGGCGCGGGCGGGTGCTGTCCTAGTTAGGACACTGGCAGAGGGGAATTAGGACACCTGATGCCGGCGCACTTCTCCGACCGCCATGTTGAGAATTGGGATGTGATCGGCGGCGAGCTGTCGCTGAATGAG
>NZ_LFIQ01000120.1:71243-76934 GCF_001189245.1 Bradyrhizobium pachyrhizi
GGCCCATCCCTCCGGGATAGCGTCGAGCACTCGGTCAACAGCTTCTTCGCGCGAAGTCGCAGCGAGCCAGATTTGGACCTCACCGTCATCGGTCGTCACGCGGACTAGATGAACCTCGGTCGCCTGTTGCATGAGCAATAAAAGCGGCATCGAGGGAATTGTTTCAAAAATCTTCGCTTAAGTTAAGCCTGGAACCGCAATTAGGGCGCCATCGCTGACATGCCTACTTTAATGCGGACACTAAGGCCGGAGCGCAAGCTCTCTGTATGTTCAGGCTCAGTCACCACGACGGCGTCGAGTACAGCTTCATGGCGTTGGCGGCAATATCGCTCGTAGCGCTCATCGTAGGCGTCGGCGCTCTGTTGATCGGATGAGCCTGTCTACTCATGGATGATCCAACCGCCTTGGCCTCAGCGTGTACCACCTCGCTGGGGCCGTTTCTTTTGGGCAAAGAAAAAAGCCTGGCTCGCGCCGGGCTTCGTTGTTCAGGCTGACTTGTGAGATAGCGCCGCTTTTCGGCTGCCGCGATGTCGAGAGCCCTTCAGCACCTCATTCACGCGACCGGGATTCACGTCATACGCCGCGATTCGATGTTGAAATTCGCCGTTCCAATGACGAATCCAGATATCCACAGCGTCATCGAATGTCAGCTTGCTGCCCTTGGCGTTGCCAGCACGTTGACCGACACGGCGCGCCGTGTGATGGAGCGCTCGGCTGAGCAGGCCGGATTTTATGAGGCTGGACGAGATCGACGCGTTCTACCCGGCTTCGTCCCAACCGAAGCCACGCCCGCCGACGTGAGCAACGATTCAAACGGTGGTGGGCTGGCGGTGGCGGCGGAGGAAGCGGCGGAGAGGATGACTTGCAACTTGATCCTCTGTTGCTTGCGCTCTTTGAAAAAGATTCCGGACCCTGAGAAGGGCTGGCCCGCTGCGCAACGGGTGCGTTGGTTCAAGACATTCACAATGAACGTCTCCCAAATCTATGATGGAGACGACGAGCCCGTCTAAATGAAGATTGAAGGACAGGGCCGCCAACTGAGGCAACCTTACTTCCTCTTGAGCAGATCGGCCAAGTCCGTCTCGAATATCAGTTGGGTGCGCTCAAAGAGGTCGAGAAGGTCGATTGAGTCTGGCAATCCGCTGCGGGCCACGATTTCCCGCTGGCGCTCGACGATGCGCCGGCCACCATCAACGTGGCGCTGTGCCTGAGCTATCTTTTCATCCAGCGTCATTGCCGGTTCCTGGCTGGAACCAGAGTGCGCCCAGAAACCAGAATACGCCAGTTACAAAATGCGGCCCAGCGGAGAGCGGACCTACTGTTCATCGTCAGGCGGAATGGGTTCGCGGGTTTTCCGGCCCAAGAATGTATCCGGCGGCGGATGGGTTTCGAGGACTTGGGTTGATGCATCGATGACCCGGCGGGACTCATCGATGGTTCTCTTATCGATGAAGACATTCGGCCGATGAATCAATGATCCGCGCACCACTGATCGCCTCCACGATCAACCTTGTTGAACTCCTCAATAACCCCTTAATACGCACTTCGTTCTCACACCGAGAAGCGAGGGCATAAGCTTTGATGTGCCTCAAAGCTTTGGGTCAAACGGAGAACACCGCCGGCCCACGCTCGGTAGTCCTACCGAGAACATCGGCTAAGCCATGGTTTCCGTTCGCTTAATCCGAACTAGGGCACTCTGGAATTCAAATTCGGACACGGGGGCTTAAATACGGACAGCACCGGGTCTGCCCGAAAGAACATATTGCGAACCTAGAACAAACGTGGTACGAGGTTCCAGTCAACAACGCATCTGATCTCGCCCGTTTGTCCCGCTAGCGAATCCCCGCCATAAGGAGCACATCCCAAATGTCCGCCACCGCACTGCGTATCGTCGAAGGATCCTCCATGGACAAGTCCAAGGCCCTCTCAGCCGCGCTCTCCCAGATCGAGCGCCAGTTCGGCAAGGGCTCGGTGATGAAGCTCGGCAAGAACGACCGTTCGATGGATGTCGAGACGATATCGTCGGGATCGCTCGGGCTCGATATCGCGCTCGGCGTCGGCGGCCTGCCGAAGGGCCGCATCGTCGAGATCTACGGGCCGGAATCGTCGGGCAAGACCACGCTGGCGCTGCACACGGTGGCGGAAGGCCAGAAGAAGGGCGGCATCTGCGCCTTCATCGACGCTGAACATGCGCTCGATCCGGTCTATGCGCGCAAGCTCGGCGTCAACATCGACGAGCTCCTGATCTCGCAGCCGGACACCGGCGAGCAGGCGCTCGAGATCGCCGACACGCTGGTGCGCTCCGGCGCGGTCGACGTGCTGGTGATCGATTCGGTCGCGGCGCTGGTGCCGAAGGCCGAGCTCGAGGGCGAGATGGGCGATGCGCTGCCGGGTCTGCAGGCCCGCCTGATGAGCCAGGCGCTGCGCAAGCTCACCGCCTCGATCAACAAGTCGAACACGATGGTGATCTTCATCAACCAGATCCGCATGAAGATCGGCGTGATGTACGGTTCGCCGGAGACCACCACCGGCGGCAACGCGCTGAAATTCTACGCCTCGGTCCGCCTCGACATCCGCCGCATCGGCGCGATCAAGGAGCGCGACGAGGTGGTCGGCAACACCACCCGCGTCAAGGTGGTGAAGAACAAGCTGGCGCCGCCCTTCAAGCAGGTCGAGTTCGACATCATGTATGGCGAGGGCGTTTCCAAGATGGGCGAGATCCTCGACCTCGGCGTCAAGGCCGGCATCGTCGAGAAGTCGGGCGCCTGGTTCTCCTATGACAGCCAGCGGCTCGGCCAGGGCCGCGAGAATTCCAAGGCATTTTTGAAGTCGAATCCCGACATCACCGCCAAGATCGAAGCCGCGATCCGGCAGAACTCCGGCCTGATCTCCGAGCAGATCCTTGCCGGCACGCCCGAGCGCGACGCCGAGGGCGAGGAGCCGACGGAAGAGTAAGGCTCAATTATTTCGCTGCAAGCGGGCGCTGAGGACGTTGAGTTGCCGACGTCTTCGGCGCCCGTTTGGTTTTGTGTGTCTTTCGTGAAGCAGTTGATCCTCAGCTTGCGGTGCTGATGCCACCGTGCGTAGCCGGAGAGCGTCGTGACGAGTCTGATCCTGGCGACAAGCGATCTCGCGAGCTATCGCCTGAGGCAGGCGGGAAGGGCGGATATCGTCGTCGGCTTGAGGCCGCGCTTCGTTTGGAGGAAAATGCCCTCGTCGGCTGACCTCACGACCCTGCTGGAACCGCGTTCTGCAAAGCATGTCGATTTCGACACGCACTGGCTCGACTTCGCCAGTTCAAGATGGACCGGCTCGAACGGTCGGGACGTCGGGCTTGTCGAGCTGTGTGAGCGTTGCGACAGGGTCGAGCTATGGGCCGATCCTCAGCCAAATGACCAGCTGGTGCTGGCCTGGTTGCTCGTGCTCCGCCCGCACCGCCACATCGTAGCGAAGCTCAAGCTGGTCCAGACCGATGTCGAGATCGGCAGGTACCGAAGTGAGAGCTCGGCGAAATGGCGATTGCCTGCACTTGCGGTGACGGATGATCGGTTGGAATTGGCCAGTCGCGCCTGGAACGCCTATCGCGCCCCGACGCCCGAGCCCTGTTTCGACCTTCTCATGCAGGATCTGTCGGCCATCCCGCAGCTCCGCGCGGCGCTGATTGCGTTGCTCGAGGAGCTGCCCGGGCGAGACACCGGCCTCGGCGCGTCCGAACTGCGGATGCTGGATCTAGTCGCCGACGGCAAGACAAGCCCACAGGTCCTTTCGAGCGAGCTGAACAGGGAGCGCGGCGTGTTCGATTTTCAGGAAGCGGAGCTGATCCTGGATCGGCTCGCCGATTGTCCATCACCGGTCCTGACCGGATTCCCCGCCGAGATCGAGGGGGCCGACGATTTGAAGGCCCGACGAGAACGACTCCTGTACAGTCGGTTGTCGCTCACCGATTTCGGCCAGGAAGTGTCGGATCGCGAGCTCGACTTCAGCCAGTACAACACGATCCATCGCTGGTGGGGCGGCACCGAATTGACCAATGAGCGGCTGTGGCGCTGGGATGCCGAGAGCCGCACCTTGGTCGCTCCATAGGTCTGTTCATTGGATCGAGGTGGAGCGCGCAAGCTGTCGTTCAACTGAACCAATGAATTGGCCTGACCCGAAAATGAACCCGTTATGAGCCGGCTCATCTTCACATTCACCGATAGCGGGGCGGGCGGCCTGAAGGCCGCACGGCTTGCCGATTGCGTAATTAGCATCGAGCATCGGTTTGTTTGCGGAAGATTGCCGGCCTCGGGCGATTTCGACGCCTTGTTCGCGCCCCGCGCAGCTGCGCACGGTACCGGGCCCCACTGGCTGGATAATCTCACCGGCAGATCGATTGAGGCCGCGCATCGTCAGGGTCTTGGATTGATCGAATTTTGCGAGCGCTTCGACGCCGTCGATCTGTGGGTCGGTCCCGATCCGAATTCACAACTGCAGTTGATTTGGCTGCTGGATTACTTGCGCCCGCATGCGAACGTCACATCCAGGCTTGCTGTATTCCAGACAAATCACATCATCGGCGAGCAGCAGCCGGCCGAGTTGGCCGCCTGGCAGCTGCAGCTCGTCCCCATCCGTGGCGACCACCTCGAAGCCGCCGGCGTTGCGTGGACAGCCTGGCGCGCATCGACGCCGGAAGCCTGGTTCAATCTGTTGAGGCAGGATCTCGGCGCACTTCCGCGATTGCGGAGTTCAGTCGTCGCGCTCCTGGAAGAACTCCCCTCGCGCGGCTCCGGGCTTGGCGCGACGGAAATGCGATTGCTCGAGTTGATATCCGCAGGCCATGTCCATCCGTACGAATTGTTTCCGGGGCACCAGAAGCTCAACGACCAGAAGACGTTTGACTATTGGGAGGCTGGAGCCTTGCTGGATGGTCTGGCCCATTGTCCTGTGCCTGTCATATCAGGCCTCGTTGAGGGGCCATTTGATCTTGCCATGCACGAAGATCCTGACCGGCACCAACGCTACAAGCGAAGCCGGCTTGCGCTGACCGCCCTCGGACAGGCAATCGTGGCAGGCGCCGGCGACTTCAGCCAGCACAACCCGATCGATCGCTGGTGGGGTGGTACGAAGCTTACCAACGACCGGCTGTGGCGCTGGGATGCCGAGAGCCGCACCTTGGTCGCTCCATAGGTTTGATCGACACCGCGCCGCCGGCAGGGCCGCGTTACGCCAGCGCCTTTTCGCGGCTCGCGATCAGTGCCCGCAAATCCTCGGTCACGGCGACCGACTGGTGCGTCTTCTGGTCGGTCGCGACCCAGATGATCTCGCCGGTGGCGCGCAGGTCATCGGAGCCCTTGGCGAAGATCGCGAGCGCAAGATTGATCGAGGAGCGACCGATCCGCGCGACCCGGACGCAGACCTCGATGTTCTCGTCGAACCGGATCGGCGCCTTGTACTCGACGACCGATTTCACGGTGTGGAAGTCGATCCCGGTCCGCGCCACCTCGCCGAGATAATCGTAGCCCAGCGCGCGGAAATATTCGGTGATGGCGGTGTCGAAATAGGTGAGGTAGTGCGCGTTGAACACCACGGCCTGCGCGTCGACCTCCGAATAGCGGACGCGAAACGGGAAATGGAACCAGAATTCCTCGCGCATGTTTCCTCCTGCCGCGGGCGGGCCAGTCCGTCATTCCGGGGCGCGACGAAGTCGCGAAC
>NZ_LFIQ01000120.1:76958-85827 GCF_001189245.1 Bradyrhizobium pachyrhizi
ACCGAGTGAATCAGGCGTCAGAGACGCAACGCCACATAGCTGCAGTAGCTCCTTACTCCGCCGCCTGCGCGTAATCCTCGACCGGCGGGCATGAGCACACCAGATTGCGGTCGCCATAGACGTTGTCGACGCGGCCGACCGGACTCCAGTATTTGTCGGAACGCGACACGCCGGCCGGGAAGCAGCCCTCGGCGCGGGTATAGGCCCTGTTCCAGGCATCGTCGGCGATGTCGTGGACGGTATGCGGCGCGTGGCGCAGCGGCGAGGCCTCGACCTTCCAGCGGCCCTTCTCGATCTCAGCGATTTCGTCGCGGATCGCGATCATGGCGTCGCAGAAGCGGTCGATCTCGAACTTCGATTCCGATTCCGTCGGCTCGATCATCAGCGTGCCCGCCACCGGGAAGCTCATGGTCGGCGCGTGGAAGCCGTAGTCGATCAGGCGTTTGGCGATGTCGTCGACGGTGACGCCGCTGCTCGTCTTCAGCGGCCGCGGATCGACGATGCACTCATGCGCGACGCGGCCGCGCTCGTTGCGGTACAGCACCGGGAAGTGCGGCTGCAGCCGTGCGGCGATGTAGTTGGCATTGAGGATCGCGATCTCGGTCGCGCGCGTCAGACCTTCGCCGCCCATCATCAGGATGTAGATGTAGGAGATGGTGAGGATCGACGCCGAGCCGAACGGCGCGGCCGACACCGGGCCGACCGCGTGCGCCGTGGTGCCGTCGGTCGCGGGATGGCCCGGCAGATAGGGCGCAAGATGCGCCTTCACGCCGATCGGGCCCATGCCCGGGCCGCCGCCGCCATGCGGAATGCAGAAGGTCTTGTGCAGGTTGAGATGGCTGACATCGGCGCCGTAGTCGCCGGGCCGCGACAGCCCGACCTGCGCGTTCATGTTGGCGCCGTCGAGATAGACCTGGCCGCCATGGGCATGCACGATGTCGCAGATCTCGCGGATATGTTCCTCGAACACGCCGTGGGTCGACGGATAGGTGATCATGACGGCGGCCAGGTTGGCGGAGTGCTTCTCGGCCTTGGCGCGGAGATCATTGACGTCGACGTCGCCGCGCGCATCGCACGCCACCACCACGACCTCCATGCCGACCATCGCCGCCGAGGCCGGATTGGTGCCGTGCGCGGAGGAGGGGATCAGGCACACCTTGCGGTGCGGCTCGCCGCGCGCGAGATGGTAGCCTCGGATCGCCAGCAGCCCAGCATATTCGCCCTGCGCGCCGGAGTTCGGCTGCAGCGAGACCGCGTCATAGCCGGTGATGTCGCACAGCCACTGCTCCAGCCGCTTGAACAGCGCGTGATAGCCCTTGGCCTGATCCGCGGGCGCGAACGGATGCAGGTTGCCGAACGCCGGCCAGGTCAGCGGGATCATTTCGGTGGTGGCGTTGAGCTTCATCGTGCAGGAGCCGAGCGGGATCATCGCGCGGTCGAGTGCGAGGTCACGATCACTGAGCTTGCGCATGTAGCGCAGCAGTTCGGTCTCGGAACGATGCGTGTTGAACACCGGATGGGTGAGGAAGGCGCTGGTGCGCCGCAGCTCCTTCGGCAGCGCCTCGTGCGCGCCGGCCTCGATCTCCGCATAGCTGAGCTTGCCGCCGAACACGCGCCACACCGCCTCGACGGTCTCCGGCGTCGTGGTCTCGTCGAGCGCGATGCCGAGCGTGGTCGCGCCGATGCGCAGATTGATCCGCTCCGCCTGCGCGCGGGTGACGAGCTCGATCTGCTTGCTGCCCGCCTCGACCGTCACGGTATCGAAGAACCCTTCGCTGGTCGGCGCAAAGCCGAGCTTGCGCAGGCCGGCGGCAAGCACGGTGGCGCGGCGATGCACGCTGCGTGCGATATGGGTCAGGCCCTCGGGACCGTGATAGACCGCGTACATCGAGGCGATCACGGCGAGCAGCACCTGCGCGGTGCAGATGTTGGAGGTCGCCTTCTCGCGGCGGATATGCTGCTCGCGGGTCTGCAGGGCGAGGCGATAGGCCGGTGCCCCACGCGAATCCATCGAGAGGCCGACGATGCGGCCGGGCAGCGAGCGCTTCAGCGTGTCGCGCACCGCCATGTAGGCGGCGTGCGGTCCGCCATACCCCATCGGCACGCCGAACCGCTGCGCCGAACCGATCGCGATGTCGGCGCCGAGCTCGCCGGGCGAGGCGAGCAGCGTCAGCGACAGCAGGTCGGCGGCAACGATCGCAAGCGCGCCCTTGGCGCGCAGCGAGGCGATGGCAGGCTTAAGGTCGCGTACCGCGCCCGATGTGCCCGGATATTGCAGCAGCGCGCCGAGCACATCGGCGTTGTCGAGCTCGGTCAGGGGATCGCCGACCACCAGCGCCCAGCCCAGCGGCGCGGCGCGCGTGCGCATCACCGCCAGCATCTGCGGATGCACCTCCTTGTCGACGAAGAACACCTTCGCCTTGACCTGCGAGTGGCGCTCGGCGAGCGCCATCGCTTCCGCCGCCGCGGTCGCCTCGTCGAGCAGCGAGGCGTTGGCGACGTCGAGCCCGGTGAGATCGCAGATCATGGTCTGGAAGTTGAACAGCGCCTCGAGCCGGCCCTGGCTGATCTCCGGCTGGTACGGCGTATAGGCGGTGTACCAGGCCGGGTTCTCCAGAATGTTGCGCTGGATCACCGCGGGCAGGATGGTGCCCGAATAGCCCTGGCCGATCAGCGAGGTGAACACCTGGTTCTGCGCGGCGAGCTCGCTCATATGCGCGAGCGCCTCGGTCTCGCTCAGCGCCTGGCCGAGATCGAGCGGCGCCTTCTGCCGGATCGACGCCGGCAGCGTCTCGTTCATCAGCGCCTGCAGGCTCGCGGCGCCGACCGTCTCCAGCATCGCGTTGACGTCGCGCGGCGATGGTCCGATGTGGCGGCGGACGAAATCGGTGGCGGCTTCGTTGATCGGCTTGAAGGGCGCGTTCATGACGTGATCCTCGGGGTGATCCTTTAGGCGGTGTGCGCGGCGTAGGCGGCCTCGTCCATCAGGCCGCCGAGCTCGCCCTTGTCGGCAATCTTCAGCTTGAAGAACCAGGCCTTGCCGCCGGCGTCCGAATTGACCAGCGCGGGCTCGGCGGCGAGCGCGTCGTTGACCTCGACCACCTCGCCGGTGATCGGCGCGTAGACGTCGGAAGCGGCCTTGACGGATTCCACCACAGCGGCGGCCTCGGCCTTCTTCAGGCTGCGGCCGACCTTGGGCAGTTCGACGAACACCACGTCGCCGAGCTGCGACTGCGCATAGTCGGTGATCCCGATCGTGGCGACGTCGCCCTCGATGCGGAGCCATTCGTGGTCGGACGTGTACAGCGTCGTCATGGGGATCGATCCTTTGGCGTTCAGCGTTTGTAGGTATTGGGGACGAAGGGCGTGGCGGCGACCTTGAGCGGCAGCCGCTGGCCGCGCACTTCGGCGAAAACGGTGGTGCCGACGGCGGAAAGGGCGGTGGGCAGATAGCCCATCGCGACCGGCGCATTGAGGCTCGGGCCGAAGCCACCCGAAGTCACCTTGCCGATCTGCTCGGTCGAGCCGGCATCGGCGAACAGTGCGGCGCCTTCGCGCACGGGTGCGCGGCCGTCGGGCTTCAGGCCGACCCGCCGGCGCGCGGCGCCATCTGCGAATTGCACGAGAATCTTGTCGGCGCCGGGGAAGCCGCCGGCGCGGGCGCCGCCGCTGCGGCGAACCTTCTGCACCGACCATTCCAGCGCGCCTTCGACCGGCGTCGTCGTGGTGTCGATGTCGTGGCCATAGAGGCACAGCCCGGCTTCGAGCCGCAGGCTGTCGCGCGCGCCGAGCCCGATCGGCAGCACGTCGGGATTGTCGAGCAGCGCGGTGACCAGGGCTTCCGCCTTGTCCGCGGGCACGGAAATCTCAAAGCCGTCCTCGCCGGTATAGCCGGAGCGCGAGACGAAGCAGTCGACGTCGCCGACGCGGCGCGGACCGGCGTCCATGAATTTCATCGAACCGACATCTGCACAAAGTTTCGCCAGCGCCGATTCGGCTTTCGGCCCCTGCAGTGCGATCAGCGCGCGGTCGGCCAGCGAGACGATCTCGCAGGCGTCGGAGAGATTCGCACGCAGATGCGCCTCGTCCTCGGCCTTGCAGGCGGCGTTGACCACCAGGAACAGGTGATCGCCGAAATTCGCCACCATCAGGTCGTCGAGCAGGCCACCATCATTGTTGGTGAACTGCGCGTAGCGCTGCCGTCCCGGTGCGACACCGACGATGTCCTGCGGCACCAGTTTTTCCAGCGCGAGCGCGGCGTCGGCGACCTTACCGGATTTGGCCTTCAGCGCGAGCTGGCCCATGTGCGACACATCGAACAGGCCGGCTTCCTTGCGGGTGTGCAGATGCTCCTTCAGCACGCCGGCCGCGTATTGCACCGGCATGTCATAGCCGGCGAACGGCACCATCTTGGCGCCGCGCGCCAGGTGCAGCGCGTGCAGCGGGGTCTGTTTCAGCGGGGAGGTTTCGTGCGCAAGCATCACAGGGCCCTCGCGGTTCCCGCGGGGACCCATTTCCCCTTGAGAAACCTGCAGAAAGCCCCATCTGTCGCTGTGCCTGAGAGTATTATCCCGTCGGCGGACGCATCGGGGCGAACCCCAGCATCTCTTTCCAGATGTCAGACGTCACGCGGTCCTTTTGCCTGAGAGTTTCCGGGGCGGTTGCTCCTTCGGCGCCGGCGGTAAGGCCGGTCTCTCCCGACGTGACTAGGTATAGGTAGGTAGAAAACACGGCGCCACCAAGACTGTCAACGCAGCTGCAGCAACTATCCAATGGGCTTTGTGCTGCCGCGGCAAGCCCATGATCCGCCTGCACAGTTTCTGGACACCGCAGCTGGCAATGTCTAAAAGCGTTCGGCCGGAAAATGACGCCTTTTTGCGGCTGGCCGGCCCCTTTTTCCGATTGGATGAACATGAGCAGCGTCAACGACATCAGGTCGACATTTCTGAACTTCTTCAAGGAGAACGGGCACGAGATCGTGGCCTCGTCGCCGCTGGTTCCGCGCAACGACCCGACCTTGATGTTCACCAATGCCGGCATGGTGCAGTTCAAGAACGTCTTCACCGGCGTCGAGAAGCGCGGCTACCAGCGCGCCACGACGTCGCAGAAGTGCGTGCGCGCCGGCGGCAAGCATAACGACCTCGACAATGTCGGCTACACCGCGCGCCATCTCACCTTCTTCGAGATGCTCGGCAACTTCTCGTTCGGCGATTACTTCAAGGAGCGCGCGATCGAGCTCGCCTGGAATCTGATCACCAAGGATTTCGGGCTGAAGAAGGACAAGCTGCTGGTCACCGTCTACCACACCGACGACGAGGCGGCCGGCCACTGGAAGAAGATCGCGGGCTTCTCGGACGACCGCATCATCCGCATCCCGACGTCGGACAATTTCTGGGCGATGGGCGACACCGGTCCGTGCGGTCCGTGCTCCGAAATCTTCATCGACCGCGGCGAGCACATCTGGGGCGGACCTCCGGGCAGCCCGGAGGAGGATGGCGATCGCTTCCTCGAATTCTGGAACCTGGTGTTCATGCAGTACGAGCAGGTGACGAAGGAGGAGCGCGTGGCGCTGCCGCGTCCCTCGATCGACACCGGCATGGGGCTCGAGCGCATGGCCTGCATCCTGCAGGGCGTCGAGAGCGTGTTCGAGACCGATCTGTTCCGCAATTTGATCGATGCCGCCGCGTCGACCCTCGGCCACGGTCCGAACGAGCAGAACGTCGGGTCGTACCGCGTGATCGCCGACCACCTGCGCTCGTCGGCATTCCTGATCACCGACGGCGTGCTGCCGTCGAACGAGGGCCGCGGCTACGTGCTGCGCCGGATCATGCGCCGCGCGATGCGCCATGCGCAGCTCTTGGGCGCGAGCGAGCCGCTGATGCATCGCCTGGTCTGGGCGCTGGTCCGCGAGATGGGCCAGGCCTATCCGGACCTGGTCCGCGCCGAGAAGCTGATCGAGGAGACGCTGCGGCTGGAAGAGACGCGCTTCCGTAAGACGCTGGCGCGCGGCCTGTCGATCCTCGACGAGAAGAGCGCCGGCCTCAAGAAGGGCGACATGTTCGACGGCGACACCGCGTTCACGCTGTACGACACCTACGGCTTCCCGCTCGATCTGACGCAGGACGCGCTGAAGTCGCGCGGCATCAGCGTCGACCAGGCGTCGTTCACCGACGCGATGGAGCGGCAGCGCGTGAAGGCGCGTGCCTCCTGGGCAGGCTCGGGCGAGGCGGCGAGCGAGGCGACCTGGTTCCCGCTGCGCGAGAAGCTCGGCGCGACCGAATTCCTCGGCTACGAGACCGAGAGCGCGGAAGGCGCGGTGACGGCGCTGATCAAGGACGGCGCCGAGGTCGAGAGCCTGAAGGCCGGCGAGAGCGGCGCGATCGTGCTGAACCAGACCCCGTTCTACGGCGAGTCCGGCGGCCAGGTCGGCGACACCGGCGTGCTGACCGGCGAGGGCGTCAAGTTCCGCGTCACCGACACGCAGAAGAAGGCCGGCGATCTGTTCGTGCATCTCGGCACGGTGGAGCAGGGCACGCTCGGCGTCGGCACCGCGCTGCAGCTCGAGGTCGACCACACCAGGCGCTCGTCGATCCGCGCCAACCATTCGGCGACGCATCTGTTGCACGAGGCGCTGCGCCAGGTGCTTGGCGATCACATCGCGCAGCGCGGCTCGCTGGTCACGCCGGACCGGCTGCGCTTCGACTTCGTGCATCCGAAGCAGATCACGCCGGAAGAGCTCGCCCGGATCGAGGACATCGCCAACGATGTCGTGCTGGAGAATGACGAGGTCACGACCCGGGTCATGGGCGTCGACGATGCCCGCGAGGCCGGTGCCCGCGCGCTGTTTGGCGAGAAGTACGGCGACGAGGTTCGCGTCGTATCGATGGGCAAGGGCGCCCGCGATCACGGCCAGAACGCGCTTGGCTGGTCGGTCGAGCTCTGCGGCGGCACCCATGTCCGCCGCACCGGTGACATCGGCATGATCTCGGTGACCGGCGAGGGCGCGGTGGCGTCCGGCGTCCGCCGCATCGAGGCGCTGACCGGGCATCACGCGCGCAAGCACGCCAACGACACCATCGCGCTGGCCAAGACCGCGGCGCTGGAGCTGCGCACCACGATCGACGACGTGCCGGCGCGCATCGCCGCGCTGATGGAAGAGCGCAAGAGGCTCGAGCGCGATCTGTCTGACGCCCGCAAGAAGCTCGCGATGGGCGGCGGCGGTGCGTCGAACGGCGCGGCCTCCGCCGTTCGCGAGGTCGGCAATGTCAAGCTGCTGGCACGCGCGGTCGAGGGCGTCGAGACCAAGGATCTCAAGAGTCTCGTCGACGACGGCAAGAAGCAGATCGGCTCGGGCGTGGTCGCGATCGTCGGCGTCACCGAGGACGGCAAGGCCGGCATCGTGGTCGGCGTCACCGCCGATCTGACCGCGCGGTTCAACGCGGTCGAGCTCGTGCGCAAAGGCTCCGAGGTGCTCGGCGGCAAGGGCGGCGGCGGCCGGCCCGACATGGCGCAGGCCGGCGGACCCGACGGCGCCAAGGCAGACGCCGCGCTGTCGGCGATCGAACAGGCCATGACTCAACAGGCATCGGCCGGCGCCTGACGGAGAGTCTGATCGTGGCGACGGCTCCGGGTAGGCCCACGATCAGCGATCCCGGGCTGCGCGACCGTCTCTACGAGCTGCTCGAACGCGATGATCTGCCGCATTCGGGCGGCTTGCGGTTTGCCCGGGTCATCGTCGCCATCATCGCCGTCGATGTGCTGGCGACGATTCTGGCCTCCGTCCCCGAGATCGACGCGCAGTTCGGCTGGCTGCTGACGACCATCGAGATTGCGGCGGTCATCGCCTTCGCGCTGGAATATGCCGCGCGGCTCTGGAGCGTGGTCGGCCACTCCTTGCGCGACATGACGCCGGCGCGGGCGCGGCTGGAATACGCCTTCTCGGCGCTCGGCGTGATCGACCTGCTCGCCTTCCTGCCGTCGGCCGTCGCGCTTGCGATCGGCGACAAGACCGCGCTGGTGCTGTTCGGCATGCTGCCGTTCCTCAAGCTGGTGCGCTATTCGACCGCGATGCGCTCGCTGCTGGCGGCGCTGCACGCCGAGCGGCGCACGCTGTTTGGCTGCGTGGTGATCCTGACCGGCGCGGTGCTGCTGTTCGCCTCGCTGCTCTATGCCATCGAGCACAGGGTGCAGCCGGACAAGTTCGGCACCATGCCGCAGGCGATGTGGTGGGCGATCGTGACGCTCGGCACCGTCGGTTACGGCGACGTCGTCCCGATTACGCCGCTCGGCCGGACCGTCACGGTGGTCGCGATCGTGGTCGGCTTCGCGATGATCGCGCTGCCGGTCGCGATCATCTCGACTGCGTTCGCCGACGAGGTCCGGCGCCGCGACTTCGTCGTGACCTGGGGCATGCTGGCGCGGGTGCCGCTGTTCTCGCATCTTGGCGCCGCCGATATTTCCGACATCATGCGCCTGCTGCGGTCGCAGACCATCGAGGCCGGCGAGGTGCTGGTGCGGCGCGGCGATGCGGCGTCATCGATGTATTTCATCACCGCGGGCGAGGTCGAGATCGACCTGCCGAGCCAGCTTGTGCGGCTTTCCGACGGCGCGTTCTTCGGCGAGATCGCGCTGCTGCGGCGGACCAGCCGTTCGGGGACGGTGACGGCGACGCGCAAGACCAAGCTGCTGGTGCTCGATGCGCAGGACTTCCATGCCCTGATCGAGCGCATGCCGGCGCTCGCCGCCCATGTCCGGGAGACCGCGGAGGCGCGGCTTGCCGATCCGCTCGCGGCCGGCGGCGACCTGGCCGCCGCGGAGATCGCCCAGGCGCCGCGCGAGACCGACGGCGGCATCCGCGATTAAAGCATGA
>NZ_LFIQ01000120.1:85837-101668 GCF_001189245.1 Bradyrhizobium pachyrhizi
TCAGTCCCGTCGCAGGAACACGTAATCCGCCGAGTAGGCCGCGCCTTTCAGCGCGCCTGATTTGTCGCAGGCGCCGCTGAGCTCGCCGCCCGAGGTGTTGATCCGCTGCACGGTTGCGACGCCCGAGAGCAGGCCGTTGCCGCGGTGGGCGATCACCTCGAGCTTCAGCCAGGGAATATCGGCGGCGGTGGTGCCGGGTATGCTGCCGGCGGTGCGGGCGGTCACGGCGCTGCCGTCGACATGCTCCCAGTTCGGACCCGCATAATGCCGGCCGACCGTGCGGCCGTCGGCGATCAGGGTGGCGACCGGTTCGCGGAACGACCAGGCGAGCTTGCCGTCGCTGACCGGCTTGCACTCATAGACCTGCACGCCCTCCGCATGGACCGACAGAACCGGGGACTCGCCGGGCGCCGCGACGGCGTCGGGCAGGGGATCGGCAGCGAATGCTGCCGACCCGGTGAGCGAGAACGATGCGAGCACGACGGCTCTGACAAGGGCCATGGTCATGCTCGCACCTGTCTTCCAAAGACGGCGGCCTCAGGCCGCGATCGCCTTCACGAGGTTGTCGGACACCTTGTCGAGGAACCCGGTGGTCGAGAGCCAGCGCTGGTCGGCGCCGACCAGGAGCGCGAGGTCCTTGGTCATGTAGCCCTCCTCGACGGTCGCGACGCAGACCTTCTCCAGCGTGGTGGCGAACTTCGCCAGCGCCTCGTTGTTGTCGAGCTTGGCGCGATGGGCGAGGCCACGGGTCCAGGCGAAGATCGACGCGATCGAGTTGGTCGAGGTCTCCTTGCCCTTCTGGTGCTCGCGGTAGTGGCGGGTCACGGTGCCGTGGGCGGCCTCGGCTTCCACGGTCTTGCCGTCCGGGGTGAGCAGCACCGAGGTCATCAGGCCGAGCGAGCCGTAGCCCTGGGCCACGGTGTCGGACTGCACGTCGCCGTCATAGTTCTTGCAGGCCCAGACATAGCCGCCGGACCATTTCAGCGCCGAGGCCACCATGTCGTCGATCAGGCGGTGCTCGTAAGTCAGGCCCTTGGCGTCGAATTCCTTCTTGAACTCGCGGTCGAAAACGTCCTGGAAGATGTCCTTGAAGCGGCCGTCATAGACCTTCAGAATCGTGTTCTTGGTCGACAGATAGACCGGGTAGTTGCGCATCAGGCCGTAGTTGAACGAGGCGCGGGCGAAATCGGTGATGGAGTCGTCGAGATTGTACATCTCCATCGCGACGCCGGCGCCGGGCGCCTTGAACACTTCCTTCTCGATCACGGTGCCGTCCTCGCCGACGAACTTCAGCGACAGCGTGCCCTTGCCGGGGAACTTGATGTCGGTGGCGCGGTACTGGTCGCCATAGGCATGGCGGCCGATGATGATCGGCTTGGTCCAGCCGGGAACCAGGCGCGGCACGTTCTTGCAGATGATCGGCTCGCGGAAGATGCAGCCGCCGAGGATGTTGCGGATGGTGCCGTTCGGCGACTTCCACATCTGCTTCAGGCCGAACTCCTTCACCCGGGCCTCGTCGGGGGTGATGGTGGCGCATTTGACGCCGACACCGACCTTCTTGATGGCTTCGGCGGCGTCGATGGTCACCTGGTCGTTGGTCTCATCGCGGTATTCCATGCCCAGATCGAAATAGAGCAGTTCGACATCCAGGAACGGGTTGATCAGCTTGTCCTTAATGTACTGCCAGATGATCCGGGTCATCTCGTCGCCATCGAGCTCGACGACGGGGTTGGATACCTTGATTTTTGCCATGACGGGGAGGCCCTCTTGGGAACGGCGCGCTTTTGACGGCGGGGGTGGAAAATACGCCTGCGCTATAGCACCGCCCGGGGGCGGGCGGAAGCGGAGGGGGTATGCACTTTAAGCCCATCTTTTCAGCTAAAACGCCGCCTGCGTCGCCGTCCCGGCCACGATGTACCAGGTCACGAACAGGCCCGCGATCAGGGCCCCCGGCAGGCTCGATCCGGTCCGCCGCCAGGTGAAGGTCGCGATCACGGCGACGATCGCGAGCAGGGGCACGAACTGGATCGCGACGATGGTCGAGAGCGGCACGAAACCGGGGTCCGGGACCGGGTTGAACAGCTTCCCCGTCAGCCACAGCGTGCCGTATTGCAGCACCAGCAACACGATGAAACCGAACGTCAGTGCCAGGATGTTGGTCAGGTATAGCGCCCCGCGCGGCGCATCCATGGTCGAGAAATTCCGGTGCATCACGTGCAGCGCCACGACGAAAAACGCCGTGAACGGAATCAGATAGATCAGGAAGATGAGGAATTGCTTCGCGCTCATCAACTTGAGTGCGACGATCCAGAAGCGGAAGTCGATCTTGAAGGCGAGGTCGGCGAGCCACAGCGCGGCGTAGCCGACCGCGACCGAAGCCAGCGCGATCACGACGGATTGACCGACGAGGCCGGTCCGGCTGGCCCGCGTCGGGGCGAACCGCATCAGGGCGAGCGTGATCAGCCCGTTGATGATGGCCCAGACCAGGATCTGGTTGGTGATGCCCTGCGGCAGGAACGCGCTCGGGGTGACGAAGGTGCCGCCCAGTGCAAAGGCCGGGTAATAGGTCAGGGCCGGGATGAAGGCGGACAGGATGAACGCCGCGGTCCAGCGCCGGCCGCTCGCGGCCCGATGCGGCGGCATGGTGCCGTCGGCAACCGCGGGCAGCCGCAGGCGGGAGAACATCGGCGCCTCCAGCAGCCCGTCGAACGTCCCGATGACCAGGGCAATGAAACCGATCAGGGCGATGAGCGTGCCGATCTCCTTGCGGAACCAGATCTGGTCGTCGACCGGCCGCGCCGTGCCGCCCTTCAATGTCTTTGCGAACCAGTCGAGGCTGTAGCCGATCGCCTCATGCGAGATGTGCTCGGCCGGATGGGTCATCGCCGGGGTGTACAGCACCCGCGCGGTGCCGTTGGCCGGATCGCCATAGACCTTGCCCGGCTCGACCGCGCCTTGGGTGCCGAACAGCGCCCAGAGCTTTGGGCTCTTGGTGACGTCGCGCGCGAGCGGGACGCTCCACATCAGGTCGGGGAATTCCTCGTACTGCGCGAACACCAGCGCGGTGTTGCGCGGCCAGCTCGCGGTGCCCTCGGCGGCGAACGGCTTGCCGGTGGACGAGCCTTCCAGCACCATCGATTTGTAGTCGTTGGGCTGAGCTGCGGCAGCCGCCAGCACGGTCCAGCCGCCCATCGAGTGGCCCTCGAGCCCGATATTCTCTTTGTCGACGAACGGCAGGCTGCGGAGATAGGCAAGGCCGTCAGGTCCGCCAAAACCGTTGGCGAAGGAGGGCGGGTCGCTGTAGCCGTGGCCGGTCTGGTCGAGCGCGAGCACCACATAGCCGCGGCGGGCGAACTCGATGGCGAAGCCGTCCTGGGTCTCGCGCGAATTGATATAGCCGTGGACAGCGAGGATGCCGGGTGCCGGGATCTGCGGCGTGGCATTCGGCGGGATGTAGAGCAGGGCGCTCATGGTATTGCCCTTGGCGCCCTTGAAGCGCACATCCTCGATCCGGATGCCGCCGGCGGTCTGCGTGAAGTGGGCGAGCAGGCCCCCCGCCACGATCAAGATCAGGCCCACAATCGCCAGCGTCCATCTGCCCCGCATCCTCGTCCCCCCAAGTGCTTCGACTCACGTGCTTCGACTCACATGCTTCGACCCAAGCGTTTCGATCCAAGTGTTTCGCCGTTGAAACCGGCATCTCGAGCGTGCCTTTACAGCTTCGCTTTGGTTGTGGTTGATAGCCTATCCGAAGGCCAAGTGCGCGCAAGCGGCAGCCTTCGCTTCGTGCGATTGGGACTCCGATTGAGGATTCGCAAACGCCGCTAACCCTGTTATCTCCTTGGAGAAAATGGTCCCGCGCAAAACCGGTGCAAAGCTGGTCGGTGCGGTCTTGGGTCCCTGCATGAGATTTTGAATCAGCGTCCTCGGAAGCTGATTCAAAATCTTCAGACGTTGAATCAGAAAGTGAAGTGAGATGTCCGGTACCGACAAGACCAAGGCAGGGCACGACCTTGCCGGTCCCGTCGTCATCCTGGTCGAGCCGCAGCTTGGCGAGAACATCGGCATGGCCGCGCGCGCGATGGGCAACTTCGCGCTGTCGAGGATGCGCATCGTCAACCCGCGCGACGGCTGGCCGAATATTGCGGCCCAGCGGGCGGCCGCGGGCGCCGACCACATCATCGGTTCCGTCGAGCTGTTCGACACCGTCGAGCAGGCGATCGCCGATCTCACGCTGGTGTTTGCGACCACCGCCCGGGCCCACGACCAGGCCAAGCCGGTGGTCGGGCCGGAAGGCGCGGCGGGCGAGATCGTCGGCCATGTCGCGTCCGGCGGCGGCGCCGGCATCCTGTTCGGGCGCGAGCGCTCCGGCCTGACCAATGAGGAGGTCGCGCTCGCCAACCGCATCATCACCTTCCCGGTGAATCCAGGCTTCGCCTCGCTCAATCTGGCGCAGGCGGTGCTGTTGATGGGGTACGAGTGGTTCAAGCTCTCGACCGCGGGCACGCTGCCGTTCGCGATGCCCGAGCGGTCCGAGCCGGCCTCCCAGCACCAGATGCAGGCGTTCTTCGACAACCTCGTTGCCGAGCTCGACAAGGTCGAGTTCCTGCGGCCGGCGGAGAAGCGCGACACCATGCTGGTGAACCTGCGCAACATCTTCACGAGGATGGATCCGACCAAGCAGGACATGCACACGCTGCACGGCGTGGTGATGGCAATCGCCGAGGGCCGCAAGGGCCCCGCCAAGGGCGGCGTGCTCGACGGCGCCCAGGCGACGCGCTTGCGGGCGCTGCTCGCCGAGCAGGGGCAGGGCGGCGCGACCGCCGACAGCAGCAGCACCGTGCGCGGGCTCGCCCGACTGCTCCGCCGCAACCCGACCGACGCCGAACGGATCCTGTGGCAGGCGCTGACACGGGACCGCCGCTTCGCCGGCCAGTTCAAGCGTCAGACCCCGGTCGGCCGCCACATCCCCGACTTCGTCTCCTTCGTGCACCGGCTCGCGATCGAGCTGGTCAACCCGAACGAGAGCGAGGCGATCGGAGCCGACCGCGCCAACCGCAGAGCCTGGCTCGAGGCGCGCGACTATCGGGTGGTCGACATGCAGGTGGCCGATGTCGAGCGCGACCTCGACGCCGAGCTCGCGCGGCTGGAGGCGGGGCTGCGGCAGGAGCGGTAGCTTACGCTGCCGTTCCGTCCGCGTGGCAAGCGCGCATTTGGGCGCGTAGCTTCTTCCACGTGTCGTCCCTGCGAAAGCAGGGACCCATACGCCGCGGCTTGTGTTGTTGAAGGAACTCGTCGTTCCACCATCGCAAGATAATCAGCATTTGTGGTTATGGGTCCTGGCTTTCGCCAGGACGACACTGTGTTTGTTGCGCGGCCGGCGAGTCACACATACGCATTCTCGCGACTCGCTTCGCCCGAGCTTTGCATCTCGTTTCGCCGCTCTGATGACAGAAGGCGCACGGAAAGCCGGGTGCCGACCGCAGGCGCGGCGCGGATGGCGTGGTATCTGACATCACAATCCAGAAGGCAGCATCTCGCTAGGCTCGTGCCGACACGAGCCACAGGCCCACATGCAGATCGCGCCCATCCGCTCCGAGGCTTGCGGCGAGCGCGTTGCGTACCGCTTCCATGGCGCGATGCCGTTGATCGTCCGTGGCATTCTCGAGCAGCGCAGGCAGCGGGCCGGCCTGCGTGATGAAGGCCATGCTTTGCGCGATGTCGCCGCCGTGGATCGGCACGTCGGTGGCCTTGAGCGCAATCTCGTGAAACCCGGCCTCGGTCAGGATGCCGCGAACACGCTCCTCGCGCGCGAACGAAAACATCCCGGGCGCCGATGGATCGAGCGGCGGCTGTGGAGGCACATGCGGCCGGGCCGCCTCGATCGGCACGCGAAACCAAGGCGACTCCTGCATGGTGCGAAAACAGACGAACACCAGCCGCCCGCCCGCTTTCATGCCGCTACGGATGTTGGTGAAGGCCTTGACCGGGTCATCGAAGAACATCAGGCCAAAGCGCGAATACACCAGATCCGCCCAGCGCGGTTCGAAGCCGTAGATCGTTGCGTCGGCCAGCGCACAGGTCACGTTGGCAAGTCCCGCGTCGGCGACACGATGCTTGGCCAGATCCAGCATCGGGACCGAGATATCGACACCCACCACAGCACCCGACGGACCGACAACCTTGGCGAACGCCAGCAGTGTGTCACCGGTGCCGCATCCGATATCGATGACACGCTCGCCCGGCTTTGCCGCCGCAGCACCCAGGCTGACGCTGGTGACCGAGGTGAAGACATCGCTGATCACGGCTTGCTGCGAAACCCATGAGTGCCCCATGGTGCTGTTCCAGAACTCTGCTCCTCGGGGGTTTTGCGTGGGCGTCTGCATTTGATCAATCTCCTGGTGCTGAAAACGGAGTGTCGTCTGAAATAAACTGCACAAAATTCCGGATCGAACGCGAGGCTGAAATGTTCGTGCCGGGCATTAGCGAACCGCAGCCGACGCGCTTCCCATGTCGGCTCTAGGCCATCATTATGTCTTCGCACGATCCGCATCTGATCGATGCCGGATGGCGCTCAGGTGGTGGATTCATTGCCGCCGCCCTTCGGCTTGGAAATCGGAGGGATGCAGCTACCGAAGCGTGGATCGAGCGGATCGTAGCGCGACCTCATTCTCGCAAAAATATAGAGCGCCGCCAGTGCGAAGGCGCCGAGCAACAGCAGGCCCCATGCAGGTGGCGGACCTGCGATCAAGAGCACGGCTGCTCCAACGAGGACTAACGCGAAAACGCCCGAAGACAGTTTTGAAGCCATGACCGGCTCCGCAGTTAGCGCAGGGACGGGATACTATCCCTGAAATCGATCTATTTGTGAGAGGCCGGCTGCGACACGCCAGCGCAGATTTATCCACCTGCCCCGTGAACGGAGCGACGGCCTGTGCGCTCACCGTCGCGAACGTCGCTATTGCGAGTTAGAGGTTGAGTTCGCCCAGGCTCACTTGCTCACTGCCGCGTGGATGGCGCGGCAATGTCGTACCAAGGCATCGTGCGAGGCCACGAATTGCTTCAACGGCGTATTGATGTCGTAGAAGTAGATGTTGGCCACGAAGCCATAGATGCCGGCGTCGATGGTCGTCGGTCTGTCGCCGTGCACATAGCCTTGGCTCGGGATCAAGCTCGCCAGCGCGGCGAGATCGGCGAGCCCGCGGGCCATCGCGGCGTCGGGCTCGAAGCGGCCGATGCCCTGGTAGTAATAGCGCTGGGCGTTGAACTCCTTGGCCTTCATCAAGCCGTCGTCGGTGAGGCCCGGATGCTCGCGCTTGAGCGCATCGCGGAATTGGGGCCAATAGCGCGCATCCTGCCAGCGTGAATAGGACATCACCCAGTAGAGATCGTCGAGCGTCCGTGTGACGAGGAGGTTGGTTGTGCGCTGCGCCGGCGTCAGCGCGGCATCCAGCGTCACGTCATATCTTCCGTTGACATAGGTGAGGATGGTCTCGCTGTCGCCGACAGTGTCGTCTCCGTCGACGATATAGGGTAGTTGCTGGCGCGGCGCCTTCGATGCATCGAAGATGTGCTCGTGCCGGAACGGCACGCCGGCCAGCTTCAGGAAAGCGAATACCTTCAGACCATAGCCATTGTTATCGGCGACGCCGAACAACGGCGGATAGGAATAGAGCGTGAGCATGGCGGCCCGTCGCGTTCAAGGTCGCTACAGGCTACCTCAGAATCTTTCGGTTGGATATGCCAGGCAGGCCCGCGTGTTGCGTCGCAACGCCTGAAACGATTGCCTACAATCCGTAGTTGATGTCTTATTGTCGTCCTTGTCCCTGGTCGGGCGATTTTTTTTACGGATATTTTTCAGGGAGGAATTGCGATGCTGCGCACGTGTTTCTCATGCCTGTTCGTGACGGCCTTTTCGCTGTCTGCAATGGCCGCCGACGGTGATCCAAAGCAAAAGGCCGAAGCGATTGCTTCCGAATATGCGGCGAGTTTCAACAAGCAGGATGGTGCGGGAATTGCCGCGCTGTTCGCGGCCGGTGGCGTTCACGTCAACCCCGCGGGGCCGCGGTCCGACATTGCGGAATTTTATCAAGGCGCCTTCAAGGCCGGGTTCGACCATGAGGAAATAACGGTCGACCAGGCATGGCCATTGGGCTCGGACATGGCGCTCGCCATCGGCGGGTATCGTCTCTCGGGCAAGAACCAGAGCGGCGCGCCTATCGAGACAGGGGGCATCTGGACGGCAACTTACGTGACCGAGGGAGGCAAGCTCAAAATTCGCCTGCTGTCGGCGATGCCCAAGCCGCCGCCTCCGAAGTAGGAGGGGCATCCGGATGGACGATACCGCCGCGCGCTTCGGCGCGCGGTTTGTTGTCCTTCTCTCTCCTCAAACCGCAAGGCGATCCAGAGGAACCTTCATCCTGAGCCTAAGGCCGTTCTGCCGCCAGTCGTATTCGATCTTGCCCCCGAGTTGACCAGCAACACTACGCTGCGTGAGCACGCTGCCAAAGCCGGCGGCTTGCGGCGGGGCGACGATCACGGGACCGCCTGTCTCATCCCACTCAAAATTCAAGTCGCCGTCTTGCGTTTCCCATTTGATACGGATTGCCCCGCTCGGCTCCGAGAGTGCCCCGTATTTGGCTGCGTTCGTCGTAATTTCGTGCAGCGCAAGGGCGAAGCTTGTTACGGCCATCACGCCTACAGGCACATCGGGTCCGCTGACCACGATGCGGTCGCGAGAGCCATCATCATAGGGTTGCAAGACAGTTCGCACGACCTCGTCCACCGTCGTCCGTTCGCTATGCGCTTCCGTGCCCATAATCCCCGGACGTATGAGGTCCTTGGCCCGCATAAGGGCATCCAGCCGCCCGCGAAGCGACTGAGCCATTTCCTGCGGCGTTCGAGCTGATCGAGCGCTAAGGCTAATGATGCCGTGGAAGATCGCGAACAGGTTTTTCACCCGGTGGTTCGCCTCTCGCGCAAGCAACCGTTGATGCTCCTGCGCTTCCTTCTGAGTGGTGATGTCCACCACCACGCCGACGAAGTTGGTAAGCTCGCCGTTTTCGTCTCTCAGGCACTCGCCACGCGCCTCGACCCAGCGGATGGTCTCGTCCTGCTGCAGCAGCCGATATTCCTGGATGTACTTTTCCCCGCTGGCGACCGCAAGATTCACGGCCGCAATAGTCCGCTCCACGTCCTCCGGATGGATACCGGCAACATAGTCCAAAAAAGGTGCGCCTTCTTGGCCCTTGGCGGGATCGACTGAGAACATTTGCGCCAGATGCGCATCCGAATAGAACGTGTCCGTCGGCACATGCCAGTCGAACGTGCCTATCATTCCGGCGGCGCTTAGGGCTTGGGTGAGCCGTTTCTCCGTTCGGGCCAGTTTTCGCTGCGCCACAACCCGATCAGTTGTCTCGTTCACGATGCAGAGGACGCCGCCAATGTCGCCCGCCTCGTTCCGAACCGGGGAGTAGGAGATGTCGAAATAGACGTTCTCCGGATAGCCGTGCCGCTCGATGTAGAACGGACGATCCTTGGCGAAGACGGTCTCACCAGTGTCGAGGACACGCCTTAGCAGAGGTTCAAGATCGTCCCAGAGTTCCGCCCAGTTCTCTCGCGCGGGCCGCCCAAGTGCCCTCGGATGCTTCTCACCGATGGTTGGTGCGTAGGCGTCGTTGTACAGGGCCACGAAGTCCGCGCCCCAGAACAGCACGATTTGTGCGTTGGCAGGCAGCATAAGGCTGACCGCGCTCTTGAGATGTGCAGGCCATCCGTCAATGGGTCCCAAACTGGTCGTGGACCAATCGAGCGCGCGAATGAGCGCACTCAATTCGCTCCCGCTCGGCAGGAAGTCAGTTTTGCATTTGCCGCTGGGACTCGTCTCGCGAGTGGTGCTCATTGCATTGAATCAAACAGGACTTTGCGACCGGAGACAAGAGCCGCATTCCCCTGCCGGTCCTTTAGTCAACTGAGCCAGTTGAGCCAAATGAGCTAACAATGGCTATTCGGGTCAGATCCGGTCCTGGTCATATGAGCCGGCGATGACGCCCAAGCCGGCGACTTCCGCTTTGCCAGCGGAAGCCGACGTTGACGGTGCACGCCCCAGGCGGTCAGGCCTTCGAAATGCCGCCGTCGATCACCGGTCCCATCGGCTCGTAGCGCTCGCCGCTGAATCGCACCAGTTGCAACTGCTCGAGCGGATAATAGTCTGATGGCGAGGTGTTGATCCTGATGCCCGGCAGCAGCATGTCGGATTCGAAATCCTTCAGGTTGGCGGCCTGCTTGATGATGCTTTCGGACGAGACGTCGTCGCCACACTGCTTGAGCACCTGGACGAGGATCTGGCTGGTGAGATAGCCGGTGACGGCGTAGATGTCGTTCTTGGCCGCCGCCGGATCGTATTTGTCGAGGAAGGCGCGCCATTTCTGGATGGCGGGATCGCTGTCCCAGGCGGCGTCGACGGGATCCTTCAGATAGGCGCTCGAAATAATTCCCTTGGAGACGTCGAAGCCCGCGGCCTTCAGCGTCGAGCCGGCGGAGGAGGCGTTGTTGCCGATGTAATGCGCCGGCTGCCAGCCGAGCTCGGCGATCTTCTTGATGCCTTGGGCGGCGAATTTCGGCGTGGTCATGCTCATGAACACGTTGGCGCCGGCGGATTTGCAGCGGACCACCTGGCTGTCGATGGTCGGGTCGGCGGTCTCATAGGACAGCTCCGCAACGATTGCGGATGTCCTGGCTCCAAGTCCGTCCTTGAAACCCTTCAGCACGTCGCGGCCGAAATCGTCGTTCTGGTAGACGATGCCGATTTTGGGGTCGTTCTGTGTCGACAGCACATGCTGCGCGAAGGCGCGGCCCTCGATCTGGTAGCAGGGCTGGAACCCCATGGTGTAGGGGAAATTCTTGTAGTCGCCGAACTTGGTCGCGCCCGAAGCGATGAAGAGGTGCGGGACCTTCTTCTGGTTCATGTACTTCATGATTGCCGCGTTGGTCGGCGCGCCGAGCGGCGCAAACAGCACATCGATCTCGTCGCCTTCGACCAGCTTGCGCGCCTGCTCGACGGTCTTGGCCGGGCTGTAGGCATCGTCATAGGTGATGTACTTGATCATGCGGCCGTTGATGCCGCCTTGCTCGTTGATCATCTTGAAATAGCCGCCGGGGGTGCGGCCGATCGACGAATAGACCGCGGCCGGTCCCGAATAGGCGTCGATGTTGCCGATGACGATTTCGGTCTTGCCCTCCGTCTTGCCTCTGGCGATCGCGGGCCTGCCGAGCAGCAGCGTGGCTGACGTAGCGGCGGCGCCCTTGATGAGATGACGGCGCGATAGCCGGGGCGAACGGTTCCTTGTCATTGCAGTCCTCCGCTTCTTCTTGTTGGCCGTTTTGGCATTATTGGCCGTTTGGCAGCCTCTGACGGGCATGTCGGCGCGCAGCATTCCACAGCGGTGCTTTGGGACTTGTGTGCAGTCGCTACCATCCGAAATTTTCGTGCGGTGTCAGCCGCGGAAGCCGCGTTCCCCATCCTCGGTTACCGACATGCCACCGGGATTGCTATACTGCGGCGGATGTCGTGATGATAGAGCAGGGTGGACCGATGGCGAAAGCACTGGAAGGCAAGGTGGCGGCCGTGACCGGCGCAGCGTCGGGCATTGGACTGGCGAGCAGCGAGGCGATGCTGGCCGCGGGCGCGCGCGTCGTGATGGTCGACCGCGATGCCGCCGCGCTGCAAGCGCTCGCCCGCAAGCACCGCGATGCGGTGATCCCGCTGGTGATCGACCTGCTCGATCCCGGGGAGTGTGCAAGCTTGCTGCCCAAGGTGCTCGAGAAGACCGGCCAGCTCGACATCCTGCACGCCAATGCCGGCATCTATGTGGGCGGCGACCTCGTCGATGCGGATGCGATTGCGATCGACCGGATGCTGAACCTCAACGTCAACGTCGTGATGAAGAACGTACACGACGTGCTGCCGCACATGATCGCGCGCGGCACCGGCGACATCATCGTCACAAGCTCGCTCGCCGCGCATTTCCCGACACCGTGGGAGCCGGTCTATGCGTCGTCGAAATGGGCGGTCAACTGCTTCGTCCAGACGGTGCGGCGCCAGGTGTTCAAGCACGGCATCCGCGTCGGCTCGATCTCGCCGGGGCCCGTGATCAGCGCGCTGCTGGCGGACTGGCCGGCGGAGAAGCTTGCGGAGGCCAAGGCGGCCGGAAGCCTGCTGGAGGCCAACGAAATCGCGGAGGTCGTGATGTTCATGCTGACCCGGCCGCGCGGCATGACGATCCGCGACGTCGTGATGCTGCCGACGAATTTCGACCTGTAGGGCTTGGCTCCGACGTCGTTCGGAAGTGCGATTCTGGCACACTTCGTGCACGAACAGTCCGTTTGCAAACCTGATTTCGCGCAGAGCGCTGCGCGCTGAAGCCCAAGGAGGAAGCCTCATGAAACGCGAAGACCTCACCGAAAAACTGCTCGACATCAAGCGCGAGAAGGGCTGGAGCTGGAAATACATCTGCGAGAAGATCGGCGGCTATTCCGACGTGCTGATCACGGGCGCGATCCTCGGCCAGATGAAACTGACGAAGCCGCAGGCGGCGAATGCCGGCGAGCTGTTCGGGCTGTCGAAGGCCGAGATCGCGATGCTCAACGAGGTGCCGATGCGCGGCACCGGCACGCCGATGCCGCCGACCGATCCGCTGATCTACCGCTTCTACGAGATGGTGATGGTCAACGGCCCGGCCTGGAAGGCGCTGATCGAAGAAGAATTCGGCGACGGCATCATGTCGGCGATCGACTTCGACATGGCGCTGGAGCGCGTCGCCAATCCGAAGGGCGACCGCGTCAAGATCACCATGAGCGGCAAGTTCCTGCCGTACAAATATTACGGCGCCAGCGGCAACGTGCCTGAATACGGCTTCAAGGAAGAGTGAGGCGAGGGGGCGAATGGCGAGTAGCGAATGGATTCTTGCCCATTCGCTATTCGCACCTCACCATTCGCTACAGGATCGTGCCCGGGTTGTAGCGCGCCGCCTCAGGCTTGGCCTTGGCCAGAGCCTCGACCTGCTCGGCGAAGAAATCGACCTGGGCGCCGGCGTCGCCGGAGTTGGCGCGACCCTGGTCGAGCACGTGCTGCAACTCGGCTGCGCTCAAGCCAAGACGCTTGTCGGCGGCGAGGCGCTGCAGCAGATCGTTCTGCACGATCTTGCCGGTGCGCAGGTCGCCGATGGCCGCGACGGCATGCTCCTTGATCGCCTCGTGGGCGCCTTCACGGCCCGCGCCCCTCTTGACCGCCTCCATCATGACAGTGGTGGTCAGCAGGAAGGGCAGATAGCGGTTGAGCTCGGTCTCGACCACGGCTTCGAACACCTCCATCTGGTCAAGCACCGTGAGCAGGGTTTCGAGCAGGCCATCCATGGCGAGGAAGGCATCGGGCAGCATGACGCGGCGGACGACCGAGCAGGAGACGTCGCCTTCGTTCCACTGATCGCCGGCAAGGCCGGCGGCCATCGCTAGATAGCCCTTCAGGATCACATGCAGGCCGTTGATGCGCTCGCAGGAGCGGCTGTTCATCTTGTGCGGCATTGCCGAGGAGCCGACCTGGCCCTTGGCAAAACCTTCGCTGGCGAGTTCATGGCCTGCCATCAGGCGGATGGTCTTGGCAAAATTGCCGGGTCCGCTGGCGAGCTCGGTGAGCACGCTGACCGCACGGAAGTCGAGGCTGCGCGGATACACCTGGCCGACGGCGTCGAGCGCCTTCGGCAGGCCGAGGTGGACGAGGACGCGCTGCTCGAGCGCGCGCGCCTTGCCGGCATCGCCATTGAACAGCGTGATCTGGTCGAGACGGGTGCCCACCGCGCCCTTCAGGCCGCGCGCGGGATAGGTTTGCAGCACATTGACCAGGCTCTGATGCGCCAGCAGCATCTCCTCGCCGGACATGGCGATGCGCTTGCCGAGCGTGGTGACCTGCGCGGCCACGTTGTGGGTGCGCGCGGTGAACGGGACGTCGCGCAATTGCTTCGCGCGCGTGGCAAAGCGGATGAGCGCGGCGATGCTCTTGGTCTCGATGAGCTGCAGCGCGCGGTAGACCTGCAATTGCTCGACGTTCTCGGTGAGGTCGCGGCTGGTCATGCCCTTGTGCAGGTGCTCGTGACCGGCGAGCTCGCAGAACTCCTCGATCCGCGCCTTGACGTCGTGGCGGGTGACGCGCTCCCGCTTCATGATGGAGGCGAGGTTGATCTGGTCCTTGACGCGCTCGTAGCTTTCGATCACGCCATCCGGCACCGCGATGCCGAGATCGCGTTGGGCCTTCAGCACGGCGATCCAGTAGTCGCGTTCGAGGCGGACCTTGCCTTCGCCACTCCAGATGGCGCGCATGGCGGGCGAGGCGTAACGTTCGGCGAGGACGTTGGAAATGTGATCTTGGGACATCCCGCTCTCTTGGCATTGCCGGAGGCTGGCTGCAAGCCGCGACCTGTCATGAATCGTCAGGTCTGGTAACGCCCCGGCCGGGCTTGCGGTGCTGGCGCCAGCATACCAGATTCTAGAAGGCGCCGCCTCGGGCAATCCGGGGCGGCGCAGGCGTGCGCCGCGCTGGCCGGCGGTGCACCTCGCGGTGAAGGGGCGATCAGTTGAATGCCGCGCGGACCTCCTTCACCGGCGCCATGTCGCGGACGAAGCTGAACGCGCCGTTGTCCTTCATCTCGCGGGCACAGCGCAGGAACGCAGCCAGCGCGTGGCGCTGCATCGCGCCGCCGACGCTGATGCGCTTGACGCCGGCGGCGGCGAGCTGGTCGACGGTCAGGGTCGGATCGGCATAGCCCATCACGAGGTTGAAGGGCTTGTTGATCGATGACACCACGGTCTTGATGGTGGCGAGATCGTAGAGGCCCGGCGAATACAGCACGTCGGCGCCGGCGGCCTCGAACGCCTGCAGCCGCTTGATGGTGTCGTCGAGGTCCTTGCGGCCGTGCAGGAAGTTTTCCGCCCGCGCCGTCAGCGTGAACGGGAAGGGCAGCGCCCGTGCGGCTTCAACCGCCGCCTGGACCCGCTCGACCGCCAGCGAGAAGTCATAGATCGGGCGCTGCGGGTCGCCGGTCGAGTCCTCGATCGAGCCGCCGACCGCGCCGGCCTCGGCGGCGAAGCGGATCGCCTCGGCCGCGAGCTTCGGCATGTCGGCGCCGCATTTTTCCAGATCGGCATTGACGGGCAGGTCGGTGGCCTCGGCGATCACCCGGCAATTCTCGATGATCTCGTCGAGGCTGACGGTCGAACGGCCGAGCGTGTCGGCGAGCCCGAGGCTGGTGGTCGCCAGCGCCTCGAAACCCATCGATGCGAGCAGCTTCGCCGTCCCGGCGTCCCACGGATTTGGAATGATGAAGGCGCCGGGCCGCTGATGCAGCTCGCGAAACCGTGCTGCCTTGTCCGCCTGGGTGCGCATGTGAACTCCTGCTGTTGTCAAAAGCGACTGAAAGCAGCGATAGGGCGGTTTCGCCCATCAGACAAATTTGTTATTTCTCTCAATATCATCAGCTTTTTGCATGAGGAGAGCGATGGACAGCGACGCGCTCAACACGTTCCTGGTGGTGCATCGGCGCGGCGGGATCTCGCATGCCGCCAAGGCGCTGCATCGCTCGCAGCCGGCGATTTCGCGGCGCATCGCGCTGCTTGAGCAGGAGCTCGGCGTGCCCCTGTTCGAGCGGATCGCGGGCAAGACGCGACTGAGTGATGCCGGGCGGGTGATGGTGCCCTATGCCGAACGGGCGGTGGCGGCGGCGCAGGATGCCGAGAACGCGGTGCGCGCGCTGCTGCGCGACAATTCCGGCCCGGTGGCGC
>NZ_LFIQ01000120.1:101678-105782 GCF_001189245.1 Bradyrhizobium pachyrhizi
AGCGGCTCTCGAACGTGTTGAAGCGCTTTGCCCGCCGGCACCCGGACGTTGCGCTGACGCTGCGCACCGCGACCAGCGCCGAGGTCAGCGACCTGATCCGGCGCGGCGAGGCGACGATCGGGTTGCGTTACGACCGCGACCGCTCGCGTGACCTCGATTGCGAGGTGCTGTTTGCAGAGCCGCTCGGGGTGGTCTGCGCGCCGGACCATCCGCTGGCGGGACGCCGGGTCGGCAAGCTTGCCGATCTCAGGGATGAGCGGTGGATCGCCTTCCCAGAGGTGCCGGGACGCCGCGAAATCACCGCATCGCACGTCTTCGCCCTGTTCCTGACGCACGGGCTCGGCGAGGTCGCCTGGACGCCGGTCGACAGCCTGACGGCGCAGAAGCGCCTGGTCGAGGCCGGGCTCGGGATCGCGCTGCTGTCACAAAGCAATGCGGCGGAGGAATTGGGTAGCTCCAGGATCGCGACGATCCGCGTCGGCGATCTCGCCGCAAGTCACGAGGTCGTCGCCGTGACGCGGCATGGCGGTTTCCTCAGCGCCGCCTCACGCCGCCTGCTCGACATCCTCCGTGCCGACTTCACCAAGGCGAGGGGCACAAACGCGTCGCGCCGGAACGGTGTCCGGCGCGCGTAAAAGTCGACTTGGTAGGGTGTCTCGGGAACTCAGCTTCCCGCCTTGACCTGCGCTGCGGCCACCGCCAGCAGCTCGTCCATCTTGGCGCGGATATCGCGCTCGGTGGCGGGCTGACCCTTGGCGGTGAGGTCCTTCAGAACCTTGTGCAGCACGTCATTGTCCCCGGCTTCCTCGAAGTCGGCGGCGACCACCTCCTTGGCATAGGCGCTGGCGGCATCGCCCGTGATGCCGAGCTTCTCGGCAGCCCACAGGCCGAGTAGCTTGTTCCGGCGGGCTTCAGCCTTGAACTTCTGCTCCTCGTCGAGGGCGAACTTCTTCTCGAAACCTTCCTCGCGCTTGTTGAATTCGCTCATCGCTGAAGTTCCAATTCCCTTGCTGAATGAGGGCCGCCGCGCGTTGCGGCAGCCCCGATGCCTGCCTAGATAGGTGGGAGGAATCGGCAAGACAACGAGCCGTTAAGCCGCAGGCAAAACTGGCGGAATCGGCCCTTTATGATAGGGCGGTATAAGTGCCCTCAAGGGGGCACTATCGATTGTGCTGGATGGGCCAATCGGATAGGTTGCCAACAGGCATGGTTCTTGTTCTGTTTCCAGTTGGATTGCCCAGGTTCCAGGCCTCCGCGGCAGCTCCGTCGTGGGTCGTAACCCCAAGTCATCCGGAGCACCCAAATCCATGGATTTCAACAAAACACGGTACATCCCAATGAGCCGTCGACGCCGTATTTATGAAGGCAAGGCCAAGGTGCTTTACGAAGGCCCCGAGCCGGGAACCCTGATCCAGCACTTCAAGGACGACGCGACCGCATTCAACGCCAAGAAACACCAGGTGATCGAGGGCAAGGGCGTCCTCAACAACCGGATTTCGGAGTACCTGTTTCAGCACCTCAACGACATCGGGGTGCCGACCCACTTCATCCGCCGCCTCAACATGCGCGAGCAGCTGATTCGCGAGGTCGAGATCGTGCCGCTCGAGGTGGTGGTGCGGAACGTCGCCGCCGGCTCGCTGTCGCAGCGGCTCGGGATCGAGGAGGGCACCCAGCTGCCGCGCTCGATCATCGAGTTCTATTACAAGAACGACCAGCTCAACGACCCCATGGTGTCGGAAGAGCACATCACCGCCTTCGGCTGGGCGACGCCCCAGGAGATCGACGACATCATGGCGCTGGCCATCCGCGTCAACGACTTCCTGACCGGCCTCTTCCTCGGCATCGGCATCCGCCTCGTCGACTTCAAGATGGAGTGCGGACGGCTGTTCGAGAACGAGATGATGCGGATCATCGTCGCCGACGAGATCTCGCCGGACTCCTGCCGGCTGTGGGACATCAAGTCGAACGAGAAGCTCGACAAGGACCGTTTCCGCAGGGATCTGGGTGGCTTGCTCGAGGCCTATACCGAGGTCGCGAAGCGGCTCGGCATTCTGATTGAAAACGAGCGGCCGGCCGGCAGCGGCCCGGTGCTGGTGAAGAGTTAAGCTGAAGGGACGACCGTGAAGGCACGTGTGACTGTGACATTGAAGTCGGGCATCCTCGATCCGCAGGGCAAGGCGATCGAGGGTGCGCTGAAATCGCTCGGCGTCGATGGCGTCGCCAGCGTTCGCCAGGGCAAGGTGTTCGACATCGAGCTCGCCGCGACCGACAAGGCCAAGGCGGAGGCGGCGCTGAAGGCCGCCGCCGACAAGCTCCTGGCGAATACCGTGATCGAGAACTATCGGGTCGAACTGCTCTAGGCCGCATCGCACATGAAATCAGCCGTCCTCGTCTTCCCCGGCATCAACCGCGAGCGCGACATGGCGCGCGCGCTCAAGCTCGCATCCGGCAATGAGACCGCGATGGTCTGGCACGCCGAGACTTCGCTGCCCAAGGGCACCGACCTCGTGGTGGTGCCCGGCGGCTTCTCCTACGGCGACTACCTGCGCTGCGGCGCGATCGCGGCCCGCGCGCCCGTGATGGACGCGGTGCGCGACTTCGCCGCCAGGGGCGGGCTCGTGCTCGGCGTCTGCAACGGCTTCCAGATCCTCTGCGAGTCCGGGCTGTTGCCGGGCGTGCTGATGCGCAATGCGGGGCTGAAGTTCATCTGCCGCGACGTGCATATGCGCGTCGAGCGCTCCGACACCCCGTTCACCCGCGGCTACAATGCCGGCCAGGTGATCCGCGTGCCGGTGGCCCACGGCGAAGGCAATTACGAGGCGGACGAAGAGACGCTGAAGCGGCTCGAAGGCGACGGGCGGGTGCTGTACCGCTACTGCTCGCCGGAGGGCGTGGTCGACGAGGCCTCCAATCTGAACGGCGCCGCGCATTCGATCGCCGGCATCGTCAATGAGCGCGGCAACGTGCTCGGCATGATGCCGCACCCGGAAAACCACGTCGAAGAGATCATGGGCTGCACCGACGGCCGCGGCCTGTTCGCGGGCCTGGTCCAGCAATTCGAAAGGGCGGCGTAACGATCATGCTGCGGCGGTGGTGCGTTGCCGCGGCTGCGGCGCTTCTGCTTGCGACGTCGGCCTACGCCCAGGACTTCCCGAAGCGTCCGATCACCATGATCGTGCCGTTCACGGCCGGCGGCACCTCCGACGTCATCGCCCGCGCGGTGGCCGACCAGATGGGCGCTGCGCTCGGCCAGAGCATCATCATCGAGAATGTCGGCGGCGCCGGCGGCTCGACCGCACTCGCCCGCGCCGCGCGCGCCGAGCCGGACGGCTACACCATCGCGATCGGCAATGCCGGCACCAACGCCGCGACCTACACGATCTATCCGAAGTTGTCGTTCACGCCTGACTCCTTTACCCCGATCGCCGTGGTCGCCAAGACCTTCGGCATCGTCGCGCTGCGCAAGGATTTTCCGGCGAAGGACCTCAAGGAATTCATCGACTACGCCAGGAAGAACCCGGGCAAGGTCAATCTCGGCCATGCCGGCGTCGGCTCCTCGAATTACCTGATCTGCAAGAGTTTCGTGCATGCCGCCGGCATCGACGTGCAGCTGGTCGGCTATCGCGGCGCGGCGCTGGCGCTGACGGACGCGATCGGCAGCCAGATCGACGGGGTCTGCGATGCCGCAGCCTCGGTGTCGCAGGCGATCGACGACAAATTGGTGAAGGCGGTAGTGGTCGGCTCGACGGTACGGCTTGCGTCGTTGCCCGAACTGCCGACCTCGGCCGAGGCCGGACTGCCCGAATTCGAGGCGCAGGGCTGGAACGGCCTGTTCGCCCCCAAGGGCACTCCGCCCGAGATCATCGCCAAGCTCAACGCCGCCGTGCGCACCGCGGTTGCGAGCGAGGCGGTGAAGAAGCGTTTCGCCGACCTGTCGACCGTCGCCCCCGACGCCAATGAGCTCGCGCCCGAAGTGCTGCAGCAGCTTGTGACCCGCGACGTCGCGAAATACCGCGCCCTGCTGGCGGACGACAAAAAGTAATTCTTGTTGGTCATTCCGGGGGCGTCGTTAGACGCGAACCCGGAATCTCGAGATTCCGGGTT
>NZ_LFIQ01000120.1:105792-126840 GCF_001189245.1 Bradyrhizobium pachyrhizi
ACATCCCCCCGGAATGACGTGGCTTGCTGAGACTGCTATGGTGCTCACGGCCGCCTGAGCCAACGCTTCACGGCCTCGGCCGGCACCGTCATCGCGGCGACGCCGGCCATGACAAGCAAGAGGCCGAGCGCGAGATTCGACGGCACGGATTCCCCGAGCAGGATCACCGACAGCGCAACGCCGATCGGAATACGCAAATAGCCCTGCGCATTGGTTGTGAGCGTGCCGAGCCGGGTCAGGCACATGTAGAACAGCATCAGGCCGAACGCGCTGGAGAATATGCCCATCGTGACCGTGGCGACCAGCGCCTGCGGCGTCGGGTGCAGCGTCCAGGGATGGTCGACGATCAGCGCGACCGGCAGCAGCACGGTGCCGCCGAACAACAGCGAGCCCGCGGCGACCACCATCGGATCGTAATCCGACAGCCGAAGCCCGAAGATCGTGGCGCAGGCGAACGAGACGGTGGCGAGCAGGATCGCGATCTCGGCGACGATCTCCTTGCCGAAGCCCGAAAGCGCGTCGAGGCCGATGATCGCGACCGTGCCGGCGAGGCCGAGGATCGCGCCGACCAGCTTGAGCAGCGAGGCCGGCTCGTGTCGCGTGATCGCCCAGGTGATGAGGAAGGCGAAGATCGGCGTCGTCGAGGCCAGCACCACGGTGTTGGATGCCGGCACGTAAAGCTGCGCCCAGGTGATCACCAAAAACGGGATCGTGGAGTTGATGGTCTGCTGGAAGGCGAACAGCTTCCAGGCCTTGAGGTCGGTCGGGATGCGGATGCCGCGAACGCACAGTACGATGAGCAGGAAGGCGGCGGCCACCAGCGAGCGCGCGGAAATGAAGGTCACCGGCGGGATCGAGCCGAGCCCGATCTTGGTCAGCGGGTAGGTCGAGCTCCAGCAGCAGGCCAGCGCCAGCAGCAGCGCGTAGTCGCGCCAGCCGCGCGCGCCCGGCGCTGGCGTGAGCGAGGTGGGCACTTTCGCGGGAGCCGTCACGCCCGTCCTGGCTCTTCGCTTGAGCATGATCTCCGCGTCAACGCGTTCCGCGTTTGTCGCGAGAGGGAACCGCTTCGAACTTTTCCGGATGATTCTCTGGCTGTGCTCTGCGGCACCTTGATTGGCTCCCTTCGCGCATTGGCGCGCGATGGAGCGAATGTAGCTTGGTGGTGGGGCGAAAGGCTAGGGGCGACGGATCAGGCGCGCAATCCCGCGCCGGATATGTGCAAGCATGGAGAAAGCGACGGACGCCGGTGTGCGTCCGTCGCGCGGAATTTGCCCGGAATCCTAGCGCAGGACCTGGCCCAGCACCTCGCCGTCGACCAGCTGCGGTGCCGAGCCGAGGATCCGCATGATGGTCGGCGCCACGTCGATATTGCGCATGTGCCGCACCACGGTGTCCTTGCGGATCTGCGGCCCCGCGGCGATGAACGTCGCGCTCATCACGGAAAGCTCCGGGTCGTGACCGTGGGCGCCGTAGAAGTTCGGCATCGACAGCATGGTGGTTGCCGCGTTGAACGGCGCGTCGCCCTGGCGCGCGACGCCGGGGTTCTGGATGCCGTCGAAGTTGTACCCGGGCGCCATCAGCGCGAACACGTCGCCATAGTCCTGGCCGATGGTCTTGCTGATGCATTGTCCGGTTCCGGCGTCGCATTGCAGCGGCCGGGTCTCGACGACGGTGAAGATGCGCTGGTCCTTGAGTGAGTAGTTGAAGCGGGCATTGGGATCGACCGCGTTCTTCACCGCGTCGGTGATCTGCGCCACCAGTGTGCGATAGGTCGCCAGATCAACGGTGCCGCCGAGCTCGCGGTTCTGCAGGTTGATGTAGATGTCGGCGGCGGGGCCGGAGGTGCGGATCCCGACCTTGTTGGTGTCGATCCCGGCGTTGCGCAGGATGTTGGTGAGATTGACCGAGGTGTGGAACGGCGCGAAGCCGTGGTCCGACACCACGATCACGTTGCTGTCGCGGCCCGCCGCATCGGCGATCTGCTTCACCGCCTTGTCGGCCGTCTGGTAGGCGAAACGGATGTAGGACGCGTATCGCTTGACCTTGGCGGCATCCTGGTTGGCGCCGATCGAATTCGGGTCGGTCGGGTTGGTGCCCTGGCGGGGATCGGTCAGCAGGAACTGATGCTCGGAGCCGTCGGGCTGCTCGATATAGACCATGACGAGGTCGGCGTCAGGATGAGTCTTGATCGCGCGCTCGCCGATATTGGCCTGGTAGCGCACGAAGGTCTTCACCATGTCCTCGAACATGGTCTCGATCTCGACGTCGGGGAAATTGGTGAAGCCCGGGCTCAGCCGCTCCGGAATGCGGAAGTCGGCCTGCGGACGCCAGAACCCGATGTTGTTGTTGATGTCGTCGACGTCGGCGAGAACAGGCGTATTGCGCGGGATGTAGTTGGCGCCGTAGCGGGCGAAGCGCACCACCGAGAGATCGGGAGACAGCGCAGAGACGAAGTACGCGGCACCAACCTTCGCCCCGCTGCCTTCAAAGAAGAACGGTGCGTTCTCGCCGCCGAACTTGACATAGGCCGGTCCGGTCGACGGCGCGTGGAACGGTCCTGCGGTGATGCCGCGGTTGGCATCGAAGAACACCAGCGTGTCGTAGTTCACCTTGCGATCGTTGGTGGTGTCGATCGCGGCCACGCGGATCGAATATTTGACGTCGAGCGTCGAGGCGTTGGTGCAGGTCGCGGTTGCCGCGGCGGAGCAGGAGAACGTCTCGATCGGTGCCGAGGTCACCAGCACCGGGCTGAACGAGAAATGGCCGGCAGCCTGCAGCGCCGCCACGATGCTCGGGTCGGCCGTGAAATCGCCTCGCGACAGCGAGAAGCCCTGGGCCCCGATGCCGCCGAACGCGCCGAACGGGACCGTGAAGTCGGTGATGCGGGTCGGCTGGGCCGGCTGCACCACGGTCTTGTTGATGGAGATATCGGCGCCGTCGCCGCCGGGCCAGGTCGCCGTGACGACCTTCTTGCCCTGCTGGCGCAGCTGCACCCACAACGGCACCGCCGTCGGATGCGGCGATGGCCCGAGCGGGTTCTCGCTGTAGCCGCCGATCGGCGCCGCAAAGCCGCTGATGCTGCCGGAGATCGGCCCGACGATCGGCTCGAACGTGTTCGAGGGGATGTCGTTGTGGACTGCCGTCGAACCGGTCGCGATCGCGATATGCGACACCGCGGTGAGCGACGGTGACGCCGTCACGTTCTGCAACGCCACTGCGCCGCGGCGGCTGAGCCGGGCGAGGCCGCCGTCGCGCGGCAGCACGCCCTCCTCGATGAACTTCTGGATGAAATCGGGCTTGGCACCGTCGAGCGAGATCATCACCACGCGCGGCTTGCGGCCGTGATGACCACCGTCATGGTCCTGGTCCTGATCCTGATCCGCATCGTGACCGCGAGAGTCGCCGAAGCCGCGATCGCCATTGTCGCCGCCCTGACCGGCGCGTGCCGGAGTTGCAGTCGCAGTCCATGCTATCGACGCGACAAGCGACATCGCCGATGTGACGGAAACGAAAGTCTTCAAATTCATGAGAATGCCCCAACATCGCTGCGCGAATGCACAAACGGAAACGTCGAGCAATCTTCGGGGGCTTGGCTGACGGGCATGTGACGCGCGCGCGACGAGGCAACGACAGTGCGTCGATGCGTCACAAGGCAAGCTTGTCTTGCTTCACGCGAAGAACGCGCGTGAACACAACGCGCTAGAGCTGTGCTGTCGATTCAATCCGTGCCGATGTAACGGCTGGATGACGGCGTGCGTCCACAGCCGCCACACGCTTCACGCCGTTGCCTGCGCCGGCGTCCTGCGCTTCACCCGCTTGATGGTGCCGGAGAAGGTGAACAGCGGCCGCTCCGCCGATGTCAGCATGCCCCGCACGAAGATCAGCGACATGCCGGCGCGGGTGACCTCGCCGGTGCACTCGATCAGGTCGCCCTCGCGGGCGGCGTCGAGGAATTCCGAGGCGAACGACACCGTGACGCCGGGGCCCTGCAGCACCGAGCCGGCGAGCGCGAACAGGCAGTAATCGGCGAAGGTCATGAAGCAGCCGCCATGGACGTTGCCGGAGCCGTTGAGGTGCTTCTTGCCGACCCGGAACGCGCAGCTGATGCGGCCGTTCTCGTCCATGCGGTGGTAGAACGGGCCGGTATGGGTCTCGAAATTGTCCCGGGTCCAGGTTCGCCAGCCGGCGAATTCGCCCTCGGTTTCGACGTGCAGGTCGGGGCGGCGGTTGAATGCGGTTTTGGCGAGCTCGTTCACGAAATATGGCCTTCAATTATCGGGTTCGGGTCCTTAAATCCGATCCATCCCCATTGTGCAAATCCCGGGACCAAATCCCGGGGCGCGGCCAGCTGCCGCAAAGCTCTGGACAGGCCGGAAATGGGCCCTAAAAGGCCTTTTCGCCCCCGTTCTATCTACCTATTAAGGGTCCCATGAACGCGCCCAAGAACGACCCCAAGAACGAGCCCCAAATCACCCCCGAACTCGTCGCCGCCCACGGGCTGAAGCCGGACGAGTACGAGCGCATCCTGAAGCTGATCGGGCGGGTTCCGACCTTCACCGAACTCGGCATCTTCTCGGCGATGTGGAACGAGCATTGCTCGTACAAGTCGTCGCGCATCCATCTGCGCGGGCTACCGACCAAGGCCCCCTGGGTGATCCAGGGTCCCGGCGAGAATGCCGGCGTGATCGACATCGGCGACGGGCAGGCCGTGGTCTTCAAGATGGAGAGTCACAACCACCCGAGCTACATCGAGCCCTACCAGGGCGCGACCACCGGCGTCGGCGGCATCCTGCGCGATGTCTTCACCATGGGCGCGCGCCCGATCGCCTGCCTGAACGCGCTGAGCTTCGGTGCGCCCGAGCACCCCAAGACCCGGCATCTGGTGTCCGGCGTGGTCGCGGGCGTCGGCGGCTACGGCAATTCCTTCGGCGTGCCGACGGTCGGCGGCCAGGTTCGTTTCCACACCCGCTACGACGGCAACATCCTGGTCAATGCCATGGCGGTCGGCCTCGCCGACGCCGACAAGATCTTCTACGCGGCGGCCTCCGGCGTGAACATGCCGATCGTCTATCTCGGCTCCAAGACCGGCCGCGACGGCATTCATGGCGCTTCGATGGCCTCGGCCGAATTCGACGACGCCTCCGAGGAGAAGCGCCCGACCGTGCAGGTCGGCGATCCCTTCGCCGAGAAGCTGCTGCTGGAGGCCTGCCTCGAGATCATGGAAAAGGGTTGCGTGATCGCGATCCAGGACATGGGCGCGGCGGGCCTGACCTGCTCGGCGGTCGAGATGGGCGCCAAGGGCGATCTCGGCGTCGAGCTCGACCTCAGCGCGGTGCCGACCCGCGAGACCGGCATGAGCGCCTACGAGATGATGCTCTCGGAGAGTCAGGAGCGCATGCTCATGGTGCTGAAGCCCGAGAAGGAGCAAGAGGCCGAGGCGATCTTCCGCAAATGGGGGCTCGATTTCGCCATCGTCGGCTACACCACGCCGACCAAGCGCTTCGTCGTCAAGCATGCCGGCGACGTGATGGCCGATCTGCCGATTAAGGAGCTCGGCGACGAGGCACCGGTCTACGACCGTCCGCACGTCGCCTCGAATGCGCTGCCGGTGATCCGCGGGCAGGACGTCAAGCCGCCGCTCGGCATCGCGGAGGCGCTGGAAAAGCTGATCGGCACGCCCGAGCTGTGCTCGAAGCGCTGGGTGTGGGAGCAGTACGACCACGTCATCCTCGGCAATACCATGCAGCGCCCCGGCGGCGATGCCGCGGTTGTCCGCGTCGAGGACGGACCGAAGGGCCTTGCGCTCACCGTCGACGTCACGCCGCGCTATTGCGAGGCCGATCCGTTCGAGGGCGGCAAGCAGGCGGTCGCGGAAGCCTGGCGCAACATCACCGCGGTCGGCGGCCGGCCGCTCGCGATCACCGACAATCTCAATTTCGGCAATCCTGAACGGCCTGAAATCATGGGCCAGTTCGTCGGCTGCCTGAAGGGCATTTCGGAGGCCTGCCGCACGCTGGATTTCCCGGTCGTGTCCGGCAACGTCTCGCTCTACAACGAGACCAACGGCCGCGGCATCCTGCCGACGCCCTCGATCGGCGGTGTCGGTCTGCTCGACGACTTCACCAGGTCCGCGACCCTGGCGTTCAAGGCGGCCGGCGAGGCGATCCTCTTGGTTGGCGACACGCAGGGCTGGCTCGGCCAGTCGGTCTATCTGCGCGACGTCTGCGGCCGCGAGGAGGGCGCACCGCCGCCGGTCGATCTCACCGCCGAGAAGCGCAATGGCGACGTGGTGCGCGGCATGATCCATGCCGGCACCGCGACCGCGGTGCACGACGTCTCCGACGGCGGTCTTTTGATCGCGCTCGCCGAAATGGCGATCGCAAGCGGCATCGGCGCGCAGCTCCTGGCCGCACCGTCCTCGATCGTGCCGCATGCCTATTGGTACGGCGAGGATCAGGCCCGCTACATCGTCACCGTACCGGCCGCCGACGCAGGCCTCGTGCTGGCCAAGATGAAGGGCGCCGGTGTGCCCTGCGCGCGCATCGGCACCACCGGCGGCGACGCGATTGCGGTGGCTGGCGAGCAGCCGGTTGCGGTCGAAAGCCTGTCGCGCGCCTTCGAGCGCTGGCTGCCGAACTACATGCACAGCACCGCCGCCTGATCCGGCTGGACCAGGCGCTGCGAAGCAACGATCTCAATAGCGCGATGACCCCGTCATCGCGCTATTGCTTTTTGTTCAAGCATGATCGCTTCAGGTCGCGCCGCGGACCGCGCGCCAGGCAAAGATGATGATGCAGGCGCCGATGAAGCCGGCGACGAGATAGCTGAGCCAGCCTCCGCCGAGCGATACGCCGAGCAGACCCAACAGCCAGTTCGCCAGCGCGGCGCCGACGATGCCGAGGATGATATTCATGAAGATGCCGGTTCCGGACTTCATGAACATCTCGGCGAGCCAGCCCGCCAGTCCGCCGACGATGATGGCGGCGATCCATCCAACTTGAGGGTCGTTCATCTCAGGACTCTCCTTGAGGTCAGGCAGTCCGGCCAGCATACCTGAGAATCACCTGGTGGGATGTGACCAAAGGCAGGTTGTGCGCAACTTGTCGGCCGCGAAAATGCCGTCAGCCCCGCCGCTTGCGCCGTGCCCGGCGTTCGGCTGCGGTGATCAGGATGCGCGGGCCGGGCCCCTGGGCGCCGAGCTTGTCGTCGCAATTGCGCAGCGGGCAATCGGTCACCGACAGGCAGCCGCAACCGATGCAGTTGAACAGCTTGTCGCGGAGGTCGGTGAGATCGTTGATGCGCTGCTCCAGCGTCTCGGTCCAGGCGCGCATCGCGCGCTCCCATTCGCGCACGGTCGGCGCGCGATCGAGCGGGATTGCGGCGAAGGTCTGCCTGATCTCTTTCAGCGGGATCCCGGCGCGCTGCGCGATCCTGATCACCGCGATCCGCCGCAGCACGCCGCGCATGTAGCGCCGCTGGTTGCCGCCGGTGCGGCGGCTCGCGATCAGTCCCTTGCTCTCGTAGAAGTGAAGGGTGGAGACGGCAAGTCCGCTGCGCCGCGCCACCTCGCCGACCGAAAGCTCCTGCGCAAACGTCATTGACCAAGCAATCCCGGATCAGAGGTCCTGCATTGGAAGCCTTGCGCTAGAAGTCTTGCAAGCTGCCAGCCTTGACCTCAACCATACTTGAGGTTCTATATCAGTTGCGGGCTTGCAGGGGCAAGCTTCCGGCCGACACGCCGGGGTTCGTTCTTGGAAGCGATATGCCGTCCGCATCATTTTCGTCGCGCCGCTGGCTCGGGCTTCGTGCCAGGCCGCTCGGCATCACCGTTCTGTTGCTCGGCTGTGCCGCGGCCGGCTTGTTTGCCTGGCGCGCAGGCGGATCCAGCGCCTCGGCCAAGCCCACCGCCGAAGCCCCGCCGACGCCGGTCGCGGCGATGGTGGTGCGGACCGAAACCTTGCCGCGCTCGATCGAGGCGATCGGCTCGCTGCAGGCGGTGCGGCAGGTGATTCTGGCGCCGGAGGTTGCCGGCCGCGTCACCGCGATCAATTTCGATGCCGGCACCGATGTCGCCGAGGGCGCGCCGCTGGTGCAACTCTATGACGCCCCGCTGCGCGCCGCGCGTGCGGTTGCGGTCTCCAAGGGACGCTTTGCGCAGCTGCAGGAGAAGCGTTCGCAGGGGCTGGCGCCGTCCGGCTTCGTGACCCAGGAGACGCTGCAGCAGCGGCAGGAGGATCTGAAGCAGGCCGACGCCTCGCTCGACCAGCTCGATGCGCAGATCGCGCAGATGACGATCCGCGCGCCGTTCGCGGGCCAGATCGGCCTGCGCAAGGTCAATCTCGGCCAATACGTCAATGCCGGCGATGCGCTCGCGACGCTGACCGCGCTGGACCAGCTCTATGCCAATTTCACCGTTCCGCAGCAGCGCCTGTCAAATCTGAAGGTGGGAGGCGCGGTGACGATCCGTACCGACGCTTTCCCCGATCGGGTGTTCGAGGCCAAGATCAACGCCATCGAGCCGCAGGTCGCCGAGGACACCCGCAATGTCCTCGTTCAAGCCCTGTTTCCTAATCCCGACCGGCTGCTGCGGCCGGGCCTCTTCGTGATGGTGAACGTCGTGCTGCCGCCGCAGGCGGACGCGATCGTGGTGCCGGTTACCGCGATCCAGACCAGCGCATCCGGCGAGAGCGTGCTTGTGGTGCGCGACAACAAGGCGGTCGGCGTCGCGGTGAAGACCGGGCAACGGATCGGCGAGCGTGTCGTGGTGGAGCAGGGGCTTGCGCCCGGCGATCACATTGTCACCGCGGGCCAGCTCCGCGTCATGCCCGGCGCGGCCGTCCAGACGACCATGGCGGAGACGCCGGAGAAGGGACGCTGACCCGCGAGCGGCGCGCCCAAAGGCAAGCATCATGCATTTCACCGACATCTTCATCCGCCGGCCGATCCTGGCGACGGTCGTCAGCCTGCTGATCCTGTTGATCGGCACTGCAGCGATGGTCTCGCTGCCGGTGCGGCAATATCCCAACATGGAGAGCGCGACGATCCAGGTCGACGTCTCGTTCCCCGGTGCGACCCAGGACGTGATGCAGGGCTTCGTCACGTCCGTCATCGCGCAGTCGATCGCGACCGCCAACGGCATCGAATACATGACCTCGAACTCGACGCTCGGTCTCAGCCAGATCAAGGCCAAGCTGGTGCTCAACGCCAATGCCGACCGCGCCATGACCGAGGTGCTCGCCAAGGTGCAGCAGGTCAAGTACCGGATGCCGGCCGGCGTGTTCGACCCTGTCATCACCAAGATCACCGACGGCGCGTCGGCGGTGCAGTACATCGCCTTCACCAGCGACACGCTGACGCCGGCGCAGATCACCGACTTCGCGACCCGCGTGGCGCAGCCGCTGCTCACCTCGGTGCCCGGCGTGGCGTCGGCCGACACCTCGGGCGGATCGTCGCTGGCGATGCGGGTGTGGATCGATCCGTTCAAGCTCGCGGCACGCGGGCTGACCGCGGCCGATATCTCCGCCGCGCTGCGGTCCAACAACGTGCAGGCGGCGCCGGGGCGGCTGCGCGGCGAGATGACCGTCACCAACATCACCGCGGCGACCGATCTGCGCAATCTCGACGATTTCCGCAAGATGGTGATCAAGACCGGCGCCGGTGGCGGGGGCCTGGTGCGGCTCGGCGACGTCGCCACCCTCGAGATCGGCGGCGAGAATTACGATTCCAACGCGCGCGACAGCGGCAGGCCCACCGTCTACATCGCGGTGCAGCCGACCCCCGACGGCAATCCGCTGGAGATCGTCGCCGCCACTGCCAAGGTGATCGAGGACCTCAACCGTGTGGCGCCGCCCGGTTTGAGGGTCGCCGACGTCTTCAACATCGTGCACTTCGTCAAGGCCTCGATATCGGAGGTGCAGCATTCGCTGGCCGAGGCCATCGCGATCGTGGTGGTGGTGATCCTGCTGTTCCTGGGCTCGTTCCGCTCCGTGCTGATTCCTGTGGTCACCGTGCCGCTGTCGCTGGTCGGCACCGCCGCGATGATGCTGGCGCTCGGCTTCTCGATCAATCTGCTGACCCTGCTCGCGATGGTGCTGGCGATCGGGCTCGTGGTCGACGACGCCATCGTGGTGGTGGAGAACATCCATCGCCACATCGAGGAAGGACGGAGCCCGGGCGACGCGGCCCTGATCGGCGCGCGCGAGATCATCGGTCCCGTGATCGCGATGACGATCACGCTCGCCGCGGTCTATGCGCCGATCGGCCTGATGGGCGGCCTGACCGGCAGCCTGTTCCGCGAATTCGCCTTCACGCTGGCGGGCTCGGTGGTGGTCTCGGGCGTCATCGCTCTGACCTTGTCTCCGATGATGAGCGCGCAGCTGCTCGGCGAAGCCACCTCGCACGGCCGGTTTGCCCGCTTTGTCGAGCATCAGTTCTCAGGGCTGTCGCGCGGCTATGGCCGGCTGCTGGCCGCGACGCTCAAGATGCGCGCCGCAGTGCTGCTGGTGGCATTCGGCGTGCTGGCGGCGATCGTGGTGCTGTTCCTCGGCAGCCAGCGCGAGCTCGCGCCCTCCGAGGACCAGGGCTATGTGTTCACCGTGCTCCGCGCGCCGCAATATGCCAGCGTCGACTACACCACGCGCTCCTCCGACCAGATCGAGCAGCTGTTTCGCTCGTTTCCCGAATACCACGCGAGTTGGTTTATCAACGGTACCGACGGGCAGAACCATGCCTTCGGCGGCATCACCCTGACCGATTGGGACAAGCGCAAGCGCTCGGCCAACGACATCCAGAACCAGCTCTACGGCATGTCCTACGGCGTGCTCGGCGCCAGCGTGACGCCGTTCCAGCCAGCGGCGCTGCCGGCGGCGACCGGCGGCCTGCCGTTCCAGATGGTGGTGCGCTCGGCCGGCGATTTCGCCACCATCTATCAGGAGGTCGAGACACTGAAGGGGGCCGCCTGGAAGAGCGGGCTGTTCGCCTTCGTCGACAGCGATCTCGCCTTCGACAGCCCGACCGCACGGATCACCATCGATCACGCCAAGGCGGCCGAGGCCGGCGTCAGCATGCAGACCATCGCCGACACCCTCGCGGTGCTGGTCGGCGAGAATTATGTCAACCGCTTCAATTTCTTTGAACGCTCCTACGAGGTGATCCCGCAGGTGCGCCAGGCCGACCGGGTCACGCCGGAAGGGCTGGGAAACTTCAACGTCCGCTCGAGCTCGGGGCAGATGTTTCCGCTGTCGACGGTGATCAAGGTCAACGTCAAGCCGGAGCCGAACCGGCTGCCGCAGTTCAATCAGATGAACGCGGCGACGATCTCGGCGGTGCTGAAGCCCGGCGTCACCATGGGGCAGGCGGTGTCGTTCATGCAGGCGCAAAAGCTGTCGCCGGGCATGACCGTCGACTGGCTGTCGGACAGCCGGCAATATATCCAGGAGGGCAACCGCCTCATCGTCACCTTCGGCATGGCGCTGATCGTAATCTTCCTGGTGCTGGCGGCGCAGTTCGAAAGTTTCCGCGATCCGCTGGTGATCATGGTCACGGTGCCGCTCGCGGTCTGCGGCGCGCTGCTGCCGCTGTATTTCGGCTTCACCACGCTGAACATCTACACCCAGATAGGCCTCGTCACCCTGATCGGGCTGATCTCCAAGCACGGCATCCTGATGGTGAGCTTCGCCAACGAGATCCAGCACCGTGAAGGGCTCGACCGGGTCGCCGCGATCCAGAAGGCGGCCGCGGTGCGGATGCGGCCGGTGCTGATGACGACAGCCGCGATGGTCGCGGGCCTTGCGCCGCTGCTCTATGCCGACGGCGCCGGCGCGGCGAGCCGCTTCGCCATCGGCATCGTCGTGGTGATGGGCATGCTGATCGGCACGCTGTTCACGCTGTTCGTGCTGCCGACCTTCTACATCCTGATCGCCCGCGACCATCGCGCCGCGGCCGCTCCGCGGCTGGAAAGCGTGGCGGCGAGGGGCGAAATTGCGGCGTAGGGTGAAGTAGAGCGCAGCGAAACCCACCATCTCGATGCACGGCACGGAGGTGATGGGTTTCGCGGCGCTCTACCCATCCTACGGCTTCATCGCGCTACAGCACGTACTTTGAACCAGGAATCTTGCGCAGCACGGCCGTGGCGGCCCAGCTCAGCGCCACGGTGGCGAAGAACGCAATCGCGGCCTTGGCGATTGCCGGCAGATCCATATCGAACAGCCAGTATTGCAGCCACAGCACGATCGGATAGTGCACCAGGAACATGCCGTAGGCGTCGCCCTGCATGCGGTCGAGCAGCGTCGGGCCCGACGATTTCGATTGCAGGAAGTAGGCCAGGATCGCGAACAGGATCGAGGCGCTGAACAGGACGTAGAAGCTGCCATAGATCGCGAGATACCAGCCGGGCAGCGGATCGGGGTTACCGATGATCATGCGCTTGATGTAGATCATCACCCACATCAAACAGTAGGGGATCAGCGTGATGCCGGTCCAGAACCAGCGCCGCTCGGTCAGCCGTCCGTGCGCGCTGAGCACGCCGCCCTCGAGGTTTGCCGCCCCGATTCCCGCGCCGATGAAGAAATAGGACGCGTACAGCAGCACGCGGCTCGCCTGCACCGAAAACGGTCCGAACTCGAACCAGTAGTTCTGGCCGTAATGGACCAGCATCGGCAGGTAGGCGGCGGCACTGACGACGACGAGGAACAGCCAGAACTTCGAGGGACGTTGAAATCCCTTGATCGACAGACGGTTGATCGGATCGAGCAGACGCGGCGACACCCGGTACAGCAGGCTCGCCGTCAGGTCGAAGGCCATCAGGACATAGACGAACCAGATCGGGCCGCTCGGCCACGGCCCGACCGTCATGGTTTTCCACCAGAATTCGGAGAAGCTTAGCCCCGGCGTCGCGCGCAGCGCGATCGCGTAATAGGCGATCGGAATGACCGTGACAGCGCAGATCACGAATGGCAGGCCGAGCCGCAGCAGCCGGTCGCGCAGGAAGATCAGCCACGGCTTGTGGCCGAGCCCCGGCCAGACGAACAGCCCCGACAGGAAGAAGAACATCGCCATGAAGAAGCTGTCGGTGGCGAGCACCACGCAGTCGAAGCCGATCCACGATGTCGGGTCGGTGTGCCCGAAATAGGTGTAGGGAATCACCGCGTGGTGCAGCAGCACGACCAGGGTCAGGAAGGTGCGCGCGCGATCGAGGGCGACATTGCGCTTGTGGAGCTTCGGTGCTGCCTGGATGTCGACGGCCGGAGCCGCGTGAGCAATCGATTTCATGGTGCCACCAGCCGGGTCTGCACCCTGATGTTGCAGTCGGGAACCTGATTCAGCAAGGCCCAATTGGCCGGATGGGGGAGTATCGAGGTCGGTCATCTCGGCGAAGCTGTTTCGTCTTTGGAACTGCGGTCGGGTGCGGGCGTTCTCGTCCGACCTGGCGGACACGCGCGGTTATGAGGAGCGGGCAATGACAATTCTGAAATGGGCGCTGATCTTCCTTGTCGTATCGATCATCGCGGGTTTGCTTGGCTTCACCGGCATTTCCGCCGCCTCCGCCGACATCGCCCGCTTTCTGTTCTATGTATTCGTGGTGATCTTCCTGGTGCTCCTGATCCTCGGGCTCACGGTCTTCAGGGTATAGCTGGGATCGGGCCCGAACGCTCCCGACGTCATGCCCGGGACTCGCCCGGGCATTGCCGTTCTGCAGGCTGGGCCAGCGCGCAACCAAAGGCCGGGCGAGGCCCGGCGCTTGCGGCAGGCGACGATGCCCCTAGGCGACTTCCTCGATCTTCACCTTGTCCGGATAGAAGGCGAGGTGGCCGGCGATCTCGGTCATGGCCGGGAAGGGCTCCTCATAGGTCCAGATCGCGTTGTCCAGCGTCTTGCCATTGGCCTTGATGCTGAAGTAGCTCGCGTCCCCCTTGTACGGGCAATGCGTGGTCCGCTCGGTGCGGGTCAACAGCTCCATGTTGGCGTCCTGCCGGGGGACGTATTGCACGGCCGGATAGCTCGCTTCCTTCAAGGTCAGCGCATGGGTGGTCTCGGCGATCACGACGCCGTCGGCGGTGACGCGGACGCGCCTGGCATTGGGCGTGATCGTAATGGGATGATCGGGGCCGGGGAGCTTCATGATTCTGCGCCTCTTCTGGTCATTTCGGCGTGATGGCTTGTGACCGATTGATGCAGGTTTAAATCGCTGGGAATGGGAATATAGTGAGCCCGGGATGACCTAGAAGACCCCAAGCGCTAGGTTTTCTCCTTGGGTATATCTTTGGGTTTTATCCTTTGGCTTTATCCTTGGGCTTTACTTGGCCGATCTGGCCCTGATTCGAACGACCTGACGGAGGTGGACTGGGATGCCGATGGACGCCCGTGATATCGAATCGATGATCAAGGCAGCGATTCCCGATGCCGAGGTGACGATCCGCGATCTGGCCGGCGACGGCGACCACTACGCGGCCACTGTTATTTCCGAGTCATTCCGCGGCAAGTCCCGCGTCCAGCAGCACCAGATCGTTTACCAGTCGCTGAAGGGCCAGATGGGCGGCGTGCTGCACGCGCTGGCCCTGCAGACCGGCGTGCCGGAAGGCTAGGCCCGGCAAAGCTGCGGGCGGGGGCCTCGAGCGATGGTGGACAATCCACGCGGTGCGATGTTTCGCGTCATCGTGCCGAACCAGCACAGCCGCGTCACCAATGCCGAGCTGTTCTTCGACCTCGTCTTCGTCTTCGCCGTCACGCAGCTGTCGCATACGCTGCTGCACCACTTCACCCCACTTGGGGCGGTGCAGGTCACGCTGCTGTTCCTCGCGGTCTGGTGGGTGTGGGTCTACACCACCTGGGTCACTAACTGGCTCAATCCCGAGCTGACGCCGGTCCGCCTGCTGCTGTTTGTGCTGATGCTGGGCGGGCTGTTGCTGTCGACCTCGATACCGACCGCCTTCGAGGGCCGCGGGCTGTGGTTTGCCGGGACCTATGCGGCAATGCAGGTCGGCCGTACCGCGTTCTGGCTGCTGGCGACGCCGCGGCGCCGGACGGCGGTGCGCCACAACGCCATCCGCATCCTGACCTGGCTGTCCTGCTCGGCCGTGCTGTGGATTCTCGGCGGATTCGCCGAGCACGAGACGCGGATGTGGCTCTGGATTGCGGCGCTGACCATCGAATATATCGCGCCGGCCGCGCGGTTCTGGACCCCTGGACTCGGCTTTTCCTCGATCGAGGCGTGGTCGGTCGAGGGCGGCCACATGGCCGAGCGCTGCGCCGGCTTCATCATCATTGCGCTCGGCGAGGCCATCGTGGTCGATGGCGCGACCTTTGCCGAGCTGACCTGGACACCGGAGGACGTCGCCGCGTTCATCTCGGCGCTGGTCGGCAGCATCGCGATGTGGTGGATCTATTTCCACAAGGGCGCCGAGGCCGGCTCGGACATGATCTCCAAGTCAGAGGAATCCGGCCGCGTGGCGCGGATCGCGTATACCTATCTGCACATGCCGATCGTCGGCGGCATCATCCTCACCGCGGTGGCCGACGAACTGGTGCTGAAGCACCCGTCCGGTCATTCCGATCTGAACACGATCGTCAGCTCGGTCGGCGGGCCCATGCTGTTCCTGGTCGGGACCATCCTGTTCAAATATGTGATCCGCAACTTCCTCCAGCTCTCGCACGGCGTCGGCATCATCGCGCTGGCGATCACGGCCTATTTCGCCCGCGAGATGTCGCCGCTGGTGCTCTCGATCGTCACCACCGCGATCATGATCGTGGTCGCGGCGTGGGAGTCGATCTCGCTGCGCTCGACGGGGGAAGAGGAATAGCGGCCGCCGCTACTTGCGGCCGGCCGTTGCCACCAGGTGCTGCCAATAGACAAACAGCGGTGCGCCGATCACTTCGAGCGCGGTGAAGCCCACGAAGGGCAGCGGCGGCAAGCCGACCATCAGCATCGACAGCAGCCTGCCGATGCCGCCGAGGAAGATGCCGCCCCAGACCGCCCGAAACAGCACGCTCTCGCTTTCGATCCGCGGCACCAGCCAGAGCAGCGCGAGGCCGAGACCGAGCCAGACCCCACCGAAGAAGCGCAGATTGCTGTCGAGCACCGGCAGCGCTGGAACCCCCGCGGAGGCGTAGAGCGGATCGCTGACGCCCAGCATGGTGATGATGCCGGTCAGGATCGGGACCAGGGCGAGCAACGCCGTCGCGACCTGCAGCGGACGCCTGCCCATGATCGTGCCCCGTCTCTTGGTTTGGGCGCTAGTCCGCGACCAGCGCGTGCACCGAGAACATCGTGTTGGCGTCGGTCCAGCTCTCGCGCACCGTCCAGCCCGCGCTGCGGGCGAGCGCGGTGAAACGCTCGAGCGAGTATTTGTAGCTGTTCTCGGTGTGGATGCTCTCGCCGGGCCGGAACGCGAAGGTATTGCCGAGGATGCGCACGGTCTGCGCCTTGCGGCTGATCAGGTGCATCTCGATGCGATGGCGATCGCGGTTGTAGATCGAGCGGTGCGTGAATCCCGACAGATCGAAATTGCCGCCGAGCTCGCGGTTGATCCGAACCAGCACATTGAGGTTGAACCGCGCCGTGACGCCGGCTGCGTCGTTATAGGCGTCGTACAGCACGCGCTCGTCCTTCTCGAGGTCGACGCCGATGATCATCTGCGCGCCGTGGCCGAGGATTTTCCGCGCGCTGCGCAGGAAGGCCAAGGCCTCGCTCGGCTCGAAATTGCCGAGCGTCGAGCCGGGGAAGAAGCCGACCTTCGGCATCGCGGCGACGGCGTCGGGCAACGTGAACGGCGTGGTGAAATCGGCCGCGACCGGGTAGATGCCGAGGCCGGGGAAATCCTTCCGCAGCCCGTCGGCCTGGGCTTTCAGGAAATCGCCTGAGATATCGACCGGCACATAGGCTGCGAATTCGCAATGCTCGAGCAGCAGGCGCACCTTGGTGGTCGCGCCGGCGCCGAACTCGACCAGTGCCGCGCCGTCAGGGATGATTGCGGCGATCTCGTCGCCGCGGTCGCGCAGGATGCCAAGCTCGGTGCGCGTCGGATAATATTCCGGCAGCACCGTGATCTGCTCGAACAGCTCGGAGCCGGTGGCGTCGTAGAAATATTTCGGCGACAGCCGCTTCGGGTGACGGGCGAGATCGCCAATCACGTCGCCGGCAAACACCGATGTCGCTTCGTCGAACGGATACGCTTTGGCCAAAGCGGCGGCATGCACATTCATGATACTCTCCCGAACGCGCTTACCGACGCGTTATTGATGTCGACAGGACTCAATCAGGCATAGTCTGCGAGGCGTAACCCCGTGAATTGCCAGCGATGGTGTGGAAAGAAGAAGTTGCGATAGGTGACGCGGCTGTGACCTGAAGGCGTCGCCAGCGACGAGCCGCGCAGCACGAGCTGGTTGACCATGAACTTGCCGTTGTACTCACCGAGCGCGCCTTCGATCGCGCGGTAGCCCGGGTAGGGCGAATAGGAGCTGCGGGTCCATTGCCAGACGATGCCGTAGGCGTCGTTGAGCAGGCCGGCGCGCGCGGCGACCTCCCATTCCATCTCGGTCGGCAGGTGCTTGCCGGCCCATCGGGCGAAGGCGTCGGCCTCGTAATAGCTGACATGGCAAACCGGCGCGGACGGATCGATCGGCTGCAGGCCGCCCAACGTCATGATCCTCCATCCGCCGTCGATCTCGCGCCAATGGCCGGGTGCCTGCCAGCCCTCGTTGCTCACGGTACCAAAGCCATCCATCAGCCACAGCGTGGCGGTGGAATAGCCGCCGTCCTTCATGAAGGCGAGCCACTCAGCATTGGTGACGAGGTTCTTCGCGAGCTTGACCGGGCCGACCAAAGCCCGATGCGCGGGCTTTTCATTGTCGAAATGGAAGCTGTCGTCGCCATGGCCGACGGTGTGGATGCCTTCGTTGAGCGTCACCCATTCCTCAGGCCCGTGCTGCGACGCCGGGAAGCGCCACGCCGGATCGTAGGCCGGCGGGATCGGGTTCTGCGCGAAGGCATGCAGGATGTCGGTGTACATCAGCTCCTGATGCTGCTGCTCGTGATTGAGGCCGACCTCGACCAGCGGCACCAGCGCCTCGAGCTTTTCCAGCGTGGCGGTCTGGAAGAATTTCACGACCTCGGCGTCGACATGGCGGCGGTAGGCGGTGACTTCGTCGGCGGTCGGGCGGGTCAAATGGCCGCGCTGGTGGCGGGCGTGCCGCGGACCGGCGCTGACGTAATACGAATTGAACAGATAAGCGTAGTCCGGATGGAACGGCGTGTAGCCCTTGACGTGCTCGCCGAGCAGAAACTGCTCGAAGAACCAGGTGGTATGGGCGCGGTGCCACTTGGCGGGGCTCGCATCCGGCATCGACTGGATCAGCTGGTCTTCGGGCGACAGCGGTGCGGCCCGGCGCTCGGTCTCGTCACGGACGGCGCGATAGGCCTCCACCAGCCGCTGGGCGAGCGGGCCGGATTCGGAGGACAGTGACGGGGAGGCGGCGGGAAGGGCGGCCGCGGCAGAGGCTGGTTTCGTCACAGGGGTCTCCGAATTCAGGGGAGAGAACGTTGCTTCGGCAAACTGGTTCCTGACGGACAGTTCGTCCTAGATAGGGGCTCCGTTACGGGAAAAAAGCCTCCCCCCGCGATGATATTGGGGCCGTCAGATAATCCCGGCCCATTTTGGGCGCCCGCAGCGCCCGGTGCATGCCAGATTTCCGCCATTTTGCTTTGGATGCACAATGGTTTGAGCTACATATATAGTCAGTCACGGGTTAGAAGGGCGGGCCGGCCGGTCAAGGCCTGAGAGCGTCGCCCCCGAAGGAAGCGAAAATGAGCATCGAGCAATTCATCGACAACGAAGTGAAGTCGAACGACGTCGTCCTGTTCATGAAGGGCACGCCGCAATTCCCGCAGTGCGGGTTTTCCGGTCAGGTCGTACAGATCCTCGACCACATCGGCGTCGGCTACAAAGGCCTCAACGTTCTCGAATCCGCCGAGCTGCGCGACGGCATCAAGGTCTATTCGAATTGGCCGACGATTCCGCAGCTCTATGTGAAGGGCGAGTTCGTCGGCGGTTGCGACATCATCCGCGAGATGTTCCAGGCCGGCGAATTGCAGCAGCTGTTTGCCGACAAGGGCATCCCGGTCGACGTGGCTGCCTGACCTTGACGGCGCGCCAGATCGGCAAGGCGCGGCTCGAAGTCATCGTCACCGACATCACGACCCTGCGCGTTGACGCCATCGTCAACGCGGCCAATTCGTCGCTGCTGGGCGGTGGCGGCGTCGATGGCGCGATCCATCGTGCCGCTGGCCCCGAGCTGCTCGCCGAGTGCCGCACCCTGCACGGCTGCAAGACCGGCGACGCCAAGATCACCAAAGGCTATCGGCTCCCGGCGAAGCACGTGATCCACGCCGTCGGCCCGATCTGGCACGGCGGCACCCAAAGCGAGGATGCGCTGCTCGCATCCTGCTATCGCCGCGGCATCGAGCTGTGCCACGCCAACCAGCTTGGCTCCATTGCATTTCCCGCCATCTCGACCGGCGTCTATCACTTCCCGCCGGACCGCGCCGCCGGCATCGCGGTCAAGGCCGTCGTCGATGCCCTGGCCGCCGCACCCGGCCTCACGCAGGTGATCTTTTGCTGCTTTTCTGCCCAAAGCGGCGAGCTTCATCAGAAGGTCCTGGACACCTTTGGCAGCCCTTGTGCCTGATGATACCGCCGCTACACTTCCTCGTGATTTCCGGGGAGGGATAATCCAAATGCATTCATTTCGTCTGACGTGCGCGGCCGCAGCCGCCGCGGTGGTGCTGGCGGCGCCGGCGTATCCGCACACCGAGGGCACCTACGAGATTCCGGCGGGTGCGCATTTCAACCGCGACAAGCTCGCCAAGATCAGCGAGTTCTTCAAGAACGAGGTCGCGACCGGGAAGATTCCGGGCGCCATCGTCCTGATCCAGCAGCACGGCAAGCCGGTCTATCACGAGGCCTTCGGCGTGCAGGACGTAGCCAGCAAGGTGCCGATCACGGACAAGACCATCTTCCGGCTGGCTTCGATGTCCAAGTCGATCACCGCCGTGGTGTCGATGCAGCTGCTGCAGGAGGGCAAATACAAGCTCGACGATCCCGTCTCGAAGTACATCCCGTCCTTTGCCAACGTGAAGGTCGGGGTCGAGAAGAAGGCCGAGGACGGCACCAAGACGCTCGAGCTGGTGCCGCCAAAGCGGCCGATCACGATCCTCGATCTGATGACGCATACGTCGGGTATCACTTACGGCTTCTATGGCGACAGCCTGGTCCGCAAGGCCTACAAGGAAGCCAATATCTACGGCGGAGATTTCGATCTCGCCGAATTCGCCGAGCGGATCGCCAAGCTGCCGCTGCACAACCAGCCCGGCGCGCTCTGGCAATACGGCCATTCGACCGACATTCTGGCGCGCGTGATGGAGGTGGCCACCGGCGAGAAGCTCTCGGCGATCGAGCACGAAAGGCTGCTCGGCCCGCTCGGCATGAAGGACACCGGCTTCTTCGTCACCGATCCCGAGAAGCAGAAGCTGATGGCCGAGCCGATGCCGAACGACAGCGACTTCCGGGTCGGCCGGGTCAACGATCCGACCAAGGTCAAGAAATGGGAGTCCGCCAGCGGCGGCATGGTCTCGACCATGGCGGATTATTCGCGCTTCGCGCAGATGTTGCTTAACGGCGGCACCCTCGACGGCAAGACCATCCTGAAGCCCGAGACGTTCAAGGAGCTGACGACCGACCGCGTCGGGCCTGGCTCCGGCGTCGAGCGCGACTTCTTCTACTTCCCCGGCGATGGCTTCGGTTTCGGGCTTGGGATCGCGGTGCGCACCGATCCCGGCACTGCAAAGCCGCCGCCGCCCGGCGATCTCGGCGAGCTGAAATGGGACGGCGCCAGCGGCTGCTATTATGTCATCGACCGCAAGCAGGATTTCTTCTTCGTCTTGCTGGAGCAGACACCGACCGAGCGTCAGCGCATCCAGCGGACGCTGAAGCAACTCGTCTATGAAGCTATGGAAAACTAGAGCGCTTTCGAGCGAAGTGGATACCGGTTCGCGTG
>NZ_LFIQ01000120.1:126850-137181 GCF_001189245.1 Bradyrhizobium pachyrhizi
GTTGAAAAGAAGGGAATGACGGCATGATCCGATTCAGGCGGATCGGCTCATGCGCTCGCATGCGTGGGGGCCGCGCGTTCGTCGCGGCATTCGCGTTCGCGTTGGTCGCAACGGTTGCGAAGGCCGGCTCCGCGCGGCCGGCCGCGCACAGCTTCTCGGCGGAAGGCCTCGCCAAGGTTTCCGACTATGTCAGGAACGAGGTCGCGACTGGAAAGATCCCGGGCGCGATCCTGCTGCTGCAGCAACATGGCAAGCCGGTCTACTACGAGAAGTTCGGGGTTCGCGACGTCGCCACCGAATTCTCGATGAGCGCCGATACCATCTTCCGCCTCTATTCGATGTCGAAGCCGATCACCACGGTCATCGCGATGATGCTGGTCGAGGAAGGCAAGCTCGCGCTCGGCGATCCCGTGTCGAAATATATCCCGGCCTTTGCCGACATGAAGGTCGGGGTGGAAAAGCGCGGCGATGAGGGCAAGATGGCGATGACGCTGGAGCCGCCGAGGCGCCCCATCACCATCGAAGACCTGATGCGCCACACCGCCGGCCTGCCTTACGGCTATTACGGCGGTGGTATCGTGAACAAGACCTACGCGGATGCCGGACTGTTCAACAACGATCCCGACAATGCTGAATTCGTGGCGCGGCTCACGTCGCTGCCGCTCGCCGAACAACCCGGCACGCAATGGGACTACGGCCATTCCACCGACGTGCTCGGCCGCATCATCGAGGTGATCACGGGGAAATCGCTGTTTCAGGTCGAGAAGGAACGGCTGCTCGGCCCGCTCGGGATGAACGAGACTGCGTTTTATGTCGCCGACCGGGCGAAATGGCCGCTGATCGCCGAGCCGATGCCGAAGGATCGCACCATCAGTCCGGTCGCCGACGTCCGCAATCCGCGCAAGCCGCTGCGATGGGAATCCGGCGGCGGCGGCATGGTCGGCACCATCGGCGACTATGCGCGCTTCTCGCAGATGCTGCTGAATGGCGGCAGCTATGAGGGCAGGCGCTATCTGAAGCCGGAGACCATCGCGCTGATGGCGAGGGACCATATCGGTCCGGAGACCGGCGTCGTGCGCGACCAGAACTACTATCCCGGTCCGAACTCCGGCTTCGGCCTCGGCTTCGCGGTCCGCACTTCGGTGCCGGCGAACACAGACTGGCCGCTGGGCGAGTATCGCTGGGACGGCGTCGGCGGTACCTTCTTCTTCATCGATCCCGCGGATGACCTGTTCGGGATCTTCATGGTGCAGACGCCGTCGCAGCGCGGCCGGATCCAGCAGGAGCTGAAGACGCTGATCTACCAGGCGATGGGACGGTAGACGCTTATCTTGTCGTTTCGTAGCCCGGATGCAGCGAAGCGCAATCCGGGGCGGTCCTGCTGTCGGATCGTGCTGTCCCGGATTTCGCTACGCTGCATCCGGGCTACGATTGCCGAGGTTGCTACGCCGCGCGCACGATGTCCCTGACGTGTCCGACCGCTTCCTCGATCATCGCCGCTGACACATCGAGATGCGTGCAGGCCCTGATCCGGCCGTCCATCATCGCCAGCGTCACGCCGCGCTTGCGCAACTCGGCGACCATCTTGTCGCCTGAGACGCCGGCGCCGTCGGGCTTGAAGAAGACGAGGTTGGTCTCCGGCGCCTGCACCGCGATGCCGTTGATCTGCGACAGGCCGCGCGCCAGCGCCCGCGCATTGGCATGGTCGTCGGCGAGGCGGTCGACATGGTGATCGAGCGCATGGATGCAGGCGGCGGCGCAGACGCCGGACTGCCGCATCGAGCCGCCGAGCCGCTGCTTCCAGCGCCAGACATCGTCGATGAACGCCCGGGTGCCGGCGATCACGCCGCCGATCGGCGCGCCGAGGCCCTTGGAGAAATCGATCCAGGCGGAATCCCAGCCCGCCGTCATGTCGCGCGGCGAGATGCCGGAGGCGACGGTCGCATTGAGCAGCCGCGCGCCGTCCATGTGGGTGACAAGGCCGTGGGCCTTGGCGATGCGCACGACCTCGTCGAGCGCGGCCTTTTTCCAGATCGTGCCGCCGCCGATATTGGCGGTCTGCTCGACGCTGACGAGCACTTGCGGCGGCTGGTAGCGGGTGCGCGGATGCAGCGCGGCCTGGAAGGTGTCCGGCGTGAACTGGCCGTCATCTCCCGGCAGCTGCGTGATCTGGAAACCGCCGAGTGCGGCATGGGCGCCGCCCTCGCGCGCGATGATATGCGCGGTCGCATGCGCCAGGATCTCGTCGCCGGGGCGGCAATAGGCCAGCGTCGCCGCGACGTTGCACATCGTGCCCGACGGCATGAACACGGCGGCTTCCTTGCCGAGCAGATCGGCGACGCGGGCGCAGAGCTCATTGGTGGTCGGATCGTCCCCGACCTGCTCGTCGCCGACCTCCGCCTTCGCCATCGCCTCGCGCATGGCCGGCGTCGGCCTGGTCTGCGTGTCCGAGAGCAGGTTGATACGGACGGCGGGTGCCTTGGGATCGGGACGGGCAGGGGTGTAGTGCATGGGCTTTCCTCATCGCTCCGCTGGCGTGCGGAGTCGCCGCTAGCGTATAGGCCTCCGGGCAGCGTGACGAAACCGCATAATGATGATCTCGGTGGGCGTCACACGATAGTCGATCAAGTAGGGGTATGGCGTGGCCGAAAGCCGGCGGACGCCGGGGCGGCTTGTCGGGCGCCCCGCACGCGGCTGCTCATGCAGCAGCGTGACAAGGGTCAGGATACGGTCGCGAACATGGACCGCCCCTTGAGGCGATCTTGCTTCGATGTAGGCGAGCGCTCGATCGATCTTGACAAGAGCCCGTCGCGTGTAACGGAGGTCCACAGCCCGTGCTTTGCCCACATCGCACGGACTTCCTCGGCCGTTGCCAGCTCGCCGCGTGCAATCTCGGCGTCGGCTTCAGCCAGATCGGCGTCTTCTTCCGGCGTGAGCTGGAGCGGTGGTTGGTCGACGCCGGCAAGCTGCAGCATGATGCGCGCGAGTTCGTCCTGCTCTGTGTCAGGCAAGTTTGAAACTGTCTCGAAGGCCTGTTCGAGTAACCGGGTCATCGGCAAGAAACCTCAACGGGCAACCATCTGCCAGGTCCCGCGTATGATAGTCATCTTGTGGGCAAACAAAAAGGCCCCGGCAAAACCGGGGCCTTTCGGATCTCGCATGCGTGCTGTGATCAGCGCGAATAGAATTCGACGATCAGATGCGGCTCCATCTGCACCGGGAACGGCACATCCGAGAGGCCGGGGGTGCGCGCGAACGTCGCGGTCATCTTGGAGTGATCGACCTCGATGAAGTCGGGCACGTCGCGCTCGGGGAGCTGGCTCGCTTCCAGCACCGGAGTCAGCTGCTTGGAGGCTTCCTTGACCTCAATGAGGTCGCCAACCTTCAGCTTGTAGCTGCCGATGTTGACCTTGCGGCCGTTCACCTTGATGTGGCCGTGGTTGATGAACTGGCGCGCGGCGAACATCGTGGAGACGAACTTGGCGCGGTAGACCACGGTGTCGAGACGGCGCTCCAAGAGGCCGATCAGGTTCTCGCCGGTGTCGCCCTTCAGGCGGCTGGCTTCGACATAGATGCCGTGGAACTGGCGCTCGGAAATGTTGGCGTAGTAGCCCTTGAGCTTCTGCTTGGCGCGCAGCTGCACGCCGAAGTCGGAGAGCTTGCCTTTGCGGCGCTGGCCGTGCTGGCCGGGGCCGTATTCGCGGCGGTTCACGGGGCTCTTCGGGCGGCCCCAGATATTCTGGCCCATGCGGCGATCAATCTTGTACTTCGCCTCACTGCGCTTTGTCATCGCGTCCTCTTTTGCATAGCCGTCGCACCCTGGCGGCCGGCGTTTGTCAGTTTCAGGTTTGAGGAGACGCGCCCTCCTGTGTACCGGCCAAAAGACCTGTACCGACAGGTCCGCCTCGAAAGCTCGGGGAGGACCACGGGTCGCGAAACGCATCGCGGGCCGAAAACCGGCCCGCGAGCAACGTGGTCTTAAGGAGAAAGTCCGGTTCTGTCAAACAAAACGCAGGGCATTTTGGGCCGAATCGGCGTCAAAATTGGCCGATTCTGCCCCTCAGAGACGGCTTCCGGCCGCCCGGACCAGCCGGGCATCGGCTTGCGGCCGGCCCGCGCCCAGTTCGGCGGCGATTTCGCCGCCCAGCACCTGCTCGAGGCGGATCAAGGTCTGCGCGATCAGGGCGGCGTCGCAGACCAGATGGTCCCAGCGCAGCACAACGTCGACAGTGTGGTCCGGCCTGATCACCCCATAGCTCAACAGGAATGGCCCCGGGCTCAGTGCGTGCAACTCGCCCGGGCCATAGGCCGCGACCGAGGTCACGCCAAAGCTGCCGCAGAAATTGGCGCGCTGCCGGCCAAAATTCATCCCGATCGCCCACGCCAGGCGGCGGAGCGGAAGCGGCAGGCGGGTCACGCAGAGCATCTTGCGGAACGAGGGGATTTCGTGCAGCGGCGCGGTCTTGGCGCGGCGGATCAGCGCGTCGACCTCGGCGAGCGGCATCTCGTCGGCGGCACAGACGCGCTCGAACAGCACGCAGTCCTCGCCCTTCTCAACGCGCGCAATCGCCACCATGCCGACGCTGCGCGGCAGCTCGTAGAGGCAAGGCCACGGCCATTTGACGTGCAGCGTGCGCAGCGTCGGCTCGGTCCTGGCGACCAGCGCGAATGCCTTGACGAAGATGGCGGCCCAGCCCGGTGCCTGCGCCGCGCGTGCACGGGCCTCGACGATTGCACGCACGTTCAGGGTGCGCTTCAGGGAGACCAGCGGTACGCCGGCCGATGCATGCATCAGATCGGCGACGAGACGGCGCGGCAATGAAATCTGACGAAATTTACCGCGCATCGGTTCGATTCAGTTCCTTAGCAAACAGGCAAAAAATCAAAGGCCCGGCGAGCTCAAATGGTTGCTCGCCGCACCTGAAGCTCAGATGAACCAAGTGGTCGGAGACCAGGGGGTTCTGCTCACGGCGCTGGTTTTGCCAACGGCTCGCCGGCCTTGACCACGTAGACGCCGAGCACCTTGAGCGGCTTGTCGCCGGACGTCTTGGCGTCGTGCACCGCGCCTTCCGGGATCTGGTAGGAATCGCCCGCCTTCAGCTTCAACGGCGGTTTGCCGTCGATCAGAAGCTCGAGCTCGCCTTCGAGCACATAGCCGGTTTCAGCGCCGGGATGGGTGTGACGCCCCGACGCACCCCCGGCCGGAACCTCGGCGATCGCGGTGACCGTGTTGTAGCCCGGTGGAAAATCGACCTTCTGCAGCGGCGTCCGCTTGATGCCGCTCTGCTGCGCCAAGGCAGCGCCGGCACCGGCAAGGGCAATCACGGTGAGACCAAGCAGTAATTTCCTGAACATGGATTTTCCTCCCAACCCGCAAAACTCTAGCAGCGCGGAATCGCGGCGGAAAGCGTGCGATGTGTGATGTGCACTTGCGACGTTGGGATTAGTCCGTTCATCCAACAGCGGGGGTTTGTGCCGCTTATTCATGAGCTACTCAGGCGAACGAGCTGTACCGGCGACACGCATCGTTCACTCCGCGGTTCCTTCACGACGTGACTGGAACCTGCTCGCCGGCAGCTGTGAACTAGCGGCGGCCGCGTTTGACGCCTACCGCTTGATCCCCGCGAACGCGGCCGCGATGCCGCGCTGGAACAGCGACCAGTCGAAGCCCAGCGCGAGCGCGAGGTAACCGCGGTCGATCATCGCATTGGCCTGTTCGGCGGTGCGCGCGACGCCGCCGATCGGCACGCCGCTCTTCATGATGCCGTGTTCGGCGCGCTGCATCAGCGCGACCACTTCGGGATCGTCGGGCAGACCGCGCTTGTTGATCGAGGTGGCGAGATCGCCGGGTCCAATCACCGCGAGGTCAATGCCCGGTGTCGCCATGATCTCGTCGATGCGGTTCACCGCATCGACATGCTCGATCGTGATCATGCAGATCATGTCGTCGTCAGCGGTCGCCATGTAGTCGTTCATCGAGACGCCCCAGCGGAACGGCGCATGGAACGGTCCCCAGAGCCGGTCGCCCTTCGGCGGGTAGCGCACGCTGCGCACCGCCTTCACCGCATCGCTTGCGTTGCAGATCATCGGAAAATTGATGCCGAGCGCGCCGATGTCCATCGGTGCCTTGGCGAAATGCGGCTCGTTGGCGGCGATCCGCACCATCGGCACGCACGGCGTGCCGGAGGTGGCCACGATCATCGCATGGGCGGTGCCGAGATCGATCGGGCCGTGCTCGAGATCGACGATGATCCAGTCCAGCGACTGCGCCATGATCTGCACGGTCTGGATGCTCGGAATGGTCGCGATCGCGCCGAAGGTCGGGCGCTTGTCGCGCCACGCCTCGCGCAGGCGGTTGAGCGGTGTCAGCGGGGCTGCGGTCAAATTCGGTCCTCCCTCGAAGGAGAGCAGAGGCTAAAGCATGATCCGGAAAAGTGTGAAGCGGTTTTCCGAAAAGATCATGCTCAAACAAAAGGCCGGTGCGCGATGATGATTCAACCCGATCTCATCGCGCTCCAGCGGCGTTGTGACGGCGAAAGGGATCAGGCCGGGACGCGGCCGCCGAAGAATGGCGTCAGCGCTTCCGTCAGAGCGTGCGGGCGCTTCGAGGTGAAGATCATCTCTGCGCCGGCTTGGTCACTCTCCGAGCCTGCCGGGCCGAGCAGGTCGGCGACGCGGCGGGCGATCGCCGGCGCCGGATCGATCCAGTCGACCGGCCAGGGTGCGAGCCTCCTGAGGCGTTCCAGCAGCAGCGGATAATGCGTGCAGGCGAGCACGACGGTGTCGGTGCGGGCAGGGTCGTGGGCGCCATCGCCGACGAAGCAGGGCGCGAGCTCGGCCGCGATATCCTCGTCGCGCACGCTCGCGCCGCTGAGGGCGGCCTCCGCCAGCGAGGCGAGCTCGCCGGAGCCGACCAGCGTCACCTCGCAGCCCTGCGCAAAGTCCGAGATCAGCTTGCGGGTATATTCACGCTTCACGGTGCCCCTTGTGCCGAGCACCGAGACGCGCCTTGTTTTCGAGGAGACGCAGGCCGGCTTGATCGCCGGCACGGTGCCGACGAAGGGCAAAGGATAGGCGTCGCGCAAATGCGACATGACCAGCGTGGATGCCGTGTTGCAGGCGATCACGACGAGGTCGGGCGCGTGGGCCGCGATCAGCTCACCGACCAGCGGCACCACGCGGGCGATGATCTCGTCCTCGCCGTGATGGCCATAGGGGAAGAAGGCGTCGTCGGCGACATAGACGTAATGCGCGTCGGGCCGGGCGCGGACGATCTCGCGCAGCACGGTGAGGCCGCCGAGGCCGGAATCGAACACAAGGATGGTCGGGGGAGTGGACACGCGAAAACTCTATCCGAAGCAGGGTTACCATTCAGTTGTTTTTGGCTATCCGGCCGCTGCGGCCGACAAAAGGCGGTGAGGCCGGGAATTTCATATGGCCTTGACCGATAGTTGCAAGTATCACGGCAAACTATTGCTGCGACGTGTGAAATCCAAAAATGCGGCCGCAAGGGGGCCACGCGACATGATCCGCAATACCGCCGCGAGCTGGGGCTCGCTCGCCCGCGCGTTCCACTGGGTGCTCGGCATCGCCATCATCGGCATGCTGGCCTATGGCTGGTGGATGAACCACGTCCCGGTGCGGGCGGACAAGTTCTTCTACCGCTCGATCCACGCCGATATCGGCTACCTGGTGCTGCTGCTCACCGTGCTGCGGCTGCTCTGGCGCGGCCTTAACCCGACGCCGGCGCTGCCGGCCGAGATGCCCTCCTGGCAGCGGATCGCCGCCCGGGTCAGCCACGGCGCGCTTTACGCCGCCACCATCCTGGTGGCGATGCTGGGCTGGGCGCATTCCGGCGCCCGCGCCCAGGATTATTCGAGCTTCTTCGGCCTGTTTCACGTTCCCCAGATCACCTCGCCCGACAAGGCGGCGGCGGATGCCTATGAGGATCGCCACATCTTCTTCGCCTATGTGCTGCTGGCGTTGATCGTGCTGCACCTCGCCGCGGTCGCCTTTCATTATTTCGTCAGGCGCGATCGCGTTGCCGCGCGGATGATCGGGGCGAATCCCGCCGATCGCGCGGCTTGACGCAAGGTCTACCTTTCCCCGATGGGGAGAGGTCGATTTGCGCAGCAAATCGGGTGAGGGGCTGTTGCATCGATGACCGTAACCTCTCACCCGGCGCTACGCGCCGACCTCTCCCGGAGGGAGAGGTGAAGACCACGTCCGTGCGGGTCTAGAGCATGATCCGGAAAAGTGCGAAGCGGTTTTCCGAAAAGATCATGATCAAACAAAGAGCCAAAGCGCGATGACGATTCGACCCAATCTCATCGCGCTTTAGCCCGCCGGCATCTGCTTCTCGACCAGGCGCACCCAGTAGGAGGCGCCGTGCCCGAGGATGTTGTCGTTGAACTTGTAGGCGGGGTGATGGCACATTGGCCCGTCGCCCATGCCGAGGAAGACGAACGCGCCGGGGCGCGCCTCCAGCATGAAGGCGAAATCCTCGGCACCCATCACCGGCACCAGATTGTCGTTGACGCGTTCGGCGCCGACCACGTCGCGAGCGACCTCGGCGGCGACGCCGGCCTCGCGCGCGTGGTTCAACGTCACCGGATACATGCGTCCATAATCCGTCTCGGCCGAGCCGCCATAGGCCTTGGCGATGCTGGAGGCGACCTCGCCGATCCGGCGCTCGACCAGGTCGCGCACGGCGGGATCAAGCGTGCGCACCGTGCCGCCCAACGTTACGGTCTCCGGAATCACGTTGAACGCGGTGCCGGCCTCGAACATGGTGATCGAGATGACCGCCGATTTCAGCGGGTCGACATTGCGCGACACGATCGACTGCAGCGCATTGATGATCTGGGCACCGATCAGCACGCTGTCGACCGCCTCGTGCGGAGCGGCGCCGGCGTGGCCGCCCTTGCCGTGGACAACGATCTTCAACGTGTCCGACGAGGCCAGCATCGGGCCTGGCGTGGTCGCGAAGTAACCCTCGGGCAGGCCGGGCATGTTGTGCAGGCCGTAGACCTCCTGGATGCCCCAGCGGGTCATCAGCCCGTCGTCGACCATCGCCTTGCCGCCGGCGCCGCCTTCTTCGGCGGGCTGGAAGATCACGACCGCGGTGCCGTCGAAATTGCGCGTCTCGGTGAGATATTTGGCGGCGCCGAGCAGCATCGCGGTGTGGCCGTCATGGCCGCAGGCGTGCATCTTGCCGGGAATCTTCGAGGCGTAGGCGACGCCCGAGGCCTCCGCGATCGGCAGCGCGTCCATGTCGGCACGCAGGCCGATGGTCTTTCCCGAAGTGGACTTGCGGCCGCGGATCACGCCGACCACGCCGGTGCGCCCAATCCCCGTCACCACCTCGTCGCAGCCAAACTCGCGCAGCTTGTCGGCGACGATGCCGGCGGTGCGGTGGACCTCGTAGAGCAGTTCGGGATTCTCATGGAAGTCATGACGCCAGGCGGCCATTTCATCCGAGAGGGCGGCAACGCGATTGACGATGGGCATGGGGAGCGTCCGTTTCTTGTGAGCTTGGTGGGTGGCGCAGCGTAGCGTAACCCGCCGAATTGTCCCGGGGCAATGACGTCGGTAGCCCGGATGGAGCGAAGCGCAATCCGGGGATCGAGCGCGCGGGAAGATCCCGGATTTCGCTTCGCTCCATCCGGGCTACGAGCTCTACAAATTCGCCAGCCCGCATTCGACGGCGAGTCGGACCAGCTGGGCGTCGGTCCGCATGCCGGTCTTGGCTTTGATCAGGTAGTGATAGTTCTGCACGGTCTTGGTGCTGAGGTGGAGGTTGGCGGCGATCTGCTCCTTGGTGCTGCCGGCCGCCAGCTGCCGGAGGATTTCGATCTCGCGCTCGCCGAGCTGGTCGAGCGCCGATCGGGTCGGCACCAGGCTTTCCATCGCAAGCACGCGGGCGACGTCGTCGCTCATCGCATGCTCGCCGCGCGCCACCGAGCGGATCGCCGCGATCAGCTCGGCCGGCTCGCTGCCCTTGGTGACGAAGCCACTGGCGCCGGCGCCGAATGCCGCTTTCACCTGGGCCGCCTCGCTGTGCATGCTGAAGACGAGGATGCGCGCGTCGGCGTCGCGCCCGCGGATGTTGCGGATCGCCTCCAGCCCGCTGGCACCCGGCATCGAAATGTCCATCACCACCACATCGGGCTGGTGCGACTTGAACGCGCGATAAGCACTGGCGGCGTTGTCGGCTTCGGCGACCACGCTGAAATCGTCCTGATGCTCGAGCACGCGCCGGTAGCCCTGGCGGACGACCGGATGATCGTCAACCAGCAGGATCGAGATGCCCCGAATCTTCGCCGTTGTCG
>NZ_LFIQ01000120.1:137191-154785 GCF_001189245.1 Bradyrhizobium pachyrhizi
CGACAGGCCGCGGCTGGCGCGCTCGATCGACAGCGAGCCGCCGAGGGCTGTGACGCGCTCGCTGACGCCGGTGAGGCCGAAGCCCGCAGATTGCGCCACCTTGGCCGCATCGCCGCCGCCATCGTCCTCGACGCGCACCAGCAGGGCGTTCTCGCTGCCGGTCCGCCGCTCGATCCGCAGCACGATCTCGCGCGCCGAGCTGTGGCGCAGCGCATTGGTCAGGCACTCCTGCGCGACGCGATAGGCGGTGGCGGCGACCGTGCCGCTGATGTCGGCAAGGTCGCCCTGCAGATCGAGCTGGATCATCGGCTGCGCCGTGCGCGACCGCCAGCTGTCGACGAGATCGACCAGGCTTGCCTCCAGCCCGAGCTCTTCAGCCGGCGGATGGCGCAGCCGGTTCAACGTATCGCGCAGGCACGCCATGATGCGGCGCGTCGCCTGCGAGATCATCCGCGCGTCCTGCGCAATTTCGGTGCCGGCGGCGTACTTGTCCCCGGCGCTTGCCTCGATCGTGTTGGCGAAGGCGAGGATCGCGGTGAGATTCTGGCCGAACTCATCGTGCAGCTCGCGCGCCAGCGTGCGGCGTTCGTCGTTGCGAATCTCGAGCAGCCGCCTGGTCAGCACCGTGCGTTCCTCCTCGGCAAGCGCGAGGCGGTCGCCGAGATCGCTGACGGCGCGCCCGATCATCGCGAGCTCCATCGAGCGGACGCGCGGCAGTGGCGTGCGGTACTCGCCGTCGGCCATCCGCCGCAGCGCCGACACGATCGAGTGGGCGGGTGCCAGCGTGTGCGCGATCGCAAGCGAAGCGAGCAGCGCGATGGCGAGCGCCATCAACAGCGCGACATGGATGTTGTCGAGAATGTGCTGCCAGGCGAGCGCGATCGCTGCGTCCGGATCGGCGATGGCGCGGACGGTTCCCGCGGTCGCGGCGCGGGCGCTGATCGGCCGCTCCACGGTGGCGTGATCGCCGAGCACCATCTGCACAGCGGCCGCGAACCAGCGCGGCGGCGCCTTGCCGATCCCCTTGCTCTGGCCGCAGAGCGGCTTCTCGAAGGCGCCGGCCGGTTCGAACTGCACGCAGATCCCCGGCGCAATCAGGCCCATGGTTTCGATGGTGCGCCAGTCCGGTGCCGGCAGCAATTGCTCGCGCATCCGGTTGCTGCGCAGCAGCAATTCGCGCCAGTACAGCGCTTCGAGCGATTGCGAAACCCGCTCGGCGGACGCCTGCGTGGCACGATCGACGCTGCGATAGGCGTCGATCGTGGCCCAGACGGTGGCTGCGCCGAGGCATAACGCGACGATCACGAGCAGGCGGGCGACCAGTTGAAGCACGAGGCGCATGCGATCACTCCACGGCCAGAGCATGATCCGGAACGGAGAGAAGCGGCTGGTCATGCTCAAACGAGAGGTGCGATGCTAACAGCACCGCTGTTCCCCGCCAATCGCAAGCATGCGAGGCTGTGCAGGTCGGGAAATTTGCCCGACGAAATCTGGGCAGATGTCTTTGGACGGCGCAGGCCGGCTCTGCTCTAACGGAAAGTGAGGCCCGCACGGAGCCTCGTGGAACACAGGGAGCTCACGCAGCATGGATGCCAAGGTCGACGTCGCGGCCGCATCGGCCGGCACGGACGCGGCGGAGCGCAGCGCCCTGCTGCTCTGGATGATCTTCACCGGCCTTTCGGTGTTCGCCGCCTTCCTGCTGTGGCGCTACGGGCTGATCCGCCTCATGATCAGTTCCGACCGCACCTACATTTCCAGCGTCATCGCCGTCCTCTACATCGTCACCTGCATTCATTGCTTCTGGCGGACGCGGGCGATCGCGCGGGAAGGCGAGGTGGCGCGCTCCTGCCGCACCATCCTCGCCGCGCCCGATGGCGCCAAGATCCTTGCATCAGGGGCGCTTGCATCAGATGCGCGCGGCCTGCCCGGCGGGCTCGTCACCGATCACATCAAAAGCCTGGTGCAGAAGGCCGAGGCGCAGGCCAAGGGCCGCATCGACCAGACCCTGCTGCTGCGCACGCTGGCGGACCGGCTGCGCGGGTCCAACGGCTTCGGCGCCTTCGTCTCCGACACGCTGATGAAGCTCGGCCTGCTCGGCACCATCATCGGCTTCATCATCATGCTGGCGCCGATCGCTTCGCTGGATGCCGCCGACAAGGTCGCGATGAAATCGTCGATGGGCCTGATGAGCGACGGCATGGCGGTCGCGATGTACACGACGCTGGCCGGGCTGATCGGATCGATCCTGGTCCGGATCCAGTACTACATACTGGATTCCGCGACCCAGCGGGTGTTTTCCGACGCCGTCGTGCTCACCGAGACGCACGTCACGCCGGCCCTGGAACGTCGCCTTGGTACGCCGTCATGATGGATGAGTTCGGGCTCTATCCGCGCGAGGAGCCATTCGATCCCCTTGGTGTCATGCTGTTCAAGGCGCTGCAGGTCATCGCCTTCCTGTTCTTCCTGGCGCTGCTCGCGGTGTCACCGGACTCCAAGGAAGGCAAGATCGAATCCAAGGCTGAGTTCATCATCACGATGGACTGGCCGGACAACCATCCTGACGATCTCGACCTGTTCGTGCAGGATCCGGCCGGCAACATCGCCTGGTACCGGCATCGCGAGGCCGGCTTCCTGACCCTCGACCGCGACGACCGCGGCGGCGCCAACGACTTCATCATCGTCAACGGCAAGAAGATCGCTTCCCCGATCCGCGAGGAGATTGTCACGCTGCGCGGCGTCGTCGCCGGCGAATACACCGTCAACGTCTCGCATTTCCAGGCGACGACCGGCCAGCCGGTGCAGGCCAATGTGAAGGTGCAGAAGCTCAATCCGACGGCGCAGGTGATCTTCGACGACAAGCTGACCGTCGATCACACCGGCGACGAGAAGACCGCGGTCAGGTTTCGTCTCGATGCCGAGGGCAAGGTGATCAACGTCGACCGGCGGCCGAAATCGCTGCTCGAGACCTTCCGCAGCGGCTGGCGCAACGGCGGCGACCTCGATCCGAACACCGGCGTCCCGAAATCCGGCGTCAGGGTGCTCCGCAATGATTAGCTTGCAGTCGGTGATCCTCACGCTTGCGGTCGCATACGCCGTGGTCGGTGCGCTGCTGTTGATCGTGCTGGTCTATGCGCGGCTGCACTGGTCGCTGAAGGCTGTCGTCATCGTCGTGACCAGCGCCTTCTACTTCGTCAGCTTCGGCGGCATGCGCGGTCTGCTCGGCTGGGCGTCCGCGGAAAGATTGCCGGCGAACTTCAAGCTGCTGTCGACGCGGATCGTGGAGCCGCATTCGCTGGAGGGCGACCCGGGCTCGATCTATCTCTGGGTCGAGGAGCTTGACGAGGACAACAGGCCGAGCGCGATCCCGCGCGCTTTCCGCATTCCTTATAGCGACGCAATGGCCGAGCAGACCCACACCGCCGAGAACGAGATCAAGGCCGGGCATCCGCAGGGCGGACGGGCAGCGGATTTCGGCGGTGGCGACGGCACCATCATGGACTTCGTCAGGGAGTACATCACGCCGAAGACGATCGTGGAGACGACGGGCGGCGATTCCACTACGGGGACGTTCGTGGCTCCGCCGGCCGGCGCGCAAGGGTCGGTGTTCACGCCACTGCCACCGCCCCGGATGCCGCCCAAGGACGAGCAGCGATAGCCGGATGCCTACCCGGGAGGATGGCACAAAAATAGGGATCGGCAATAATCAGTCAGCGAAATGGACAGTAATCATCCGGAATTCCTCAATTCCCCGAAGCGTGTAGTCTTGGGGGTAACCGGGGCTAGATTTTATCCCCAAGACATTTTCCCGGCAAAGGGGCCGCTGCGTGAAGCGGCCCCTTTCGATTCCGGCGCCAAGGCCCGGCGAGGGGCCGGCGCGGTGAGGCGGGCTCACAGCACCGTCAGGAATGCGATCGCAAGAACCATCAGCCACCCGACAATGACGAGCGAGACCACCGCGCCCGCGGTGATCTTCGCGATCTCCTTCAAGGTCATTGGCCGGTCCATGCAAGTCTCTCCCAGGTAGCCCCGAGCGAGACATAGGCGCGGCTTGGCAGATCGCCCCGGCTGCTCACGGAACGTTGTAGGCCGGGGCTTTCCGAGGGGGGCAGCTGTCATTTCACAAAATATTGTCTGACAGATATTGAAATCTGTCAGCGGGATGGTGTATATACTCACCAGCCCAAGGGAGGAGGGCGCCCAGTAGCTATTCCGGCGTTTGGCCGGGGAGCCGGACTTAATTTGACTACCTCGAAGGACTACCTCCATGACCATAGAAATCTTTCAATTGACCGCCCAGATCCAACAGTGGCTCAATCTTCGTGTCGCCCGCCACTTGGCCGCCCAGGCCGCCAAGTTCACCCGCGGGCAGGACAGCGATAACCAGACGGTAAACGCATGAACGAGGCGGTGGTTTTGACACCCGAGCGGATCCTTGAGGCAACTGAGGATGTCTTGAGGCGCTTCGGGTTGACCAAGGCCACCGTTGTCGACGTTGCCCGTGCGCTGGATGTCAGCCACGGCAGCGTCTACCGTCACTTCCCCAGCAAGGCCTCGTTGCGCGATGCCGTCGCCAAGCGCTGGCTCGACCGCGCCAATGAGCCGCTGTGCAAGATCGCAGCCGGCGACGGCCCGGCGCCGGAGCGGCTGGAGCAATGGCTGCGCACCGCCTTCACGATCAAGCAGAAGAAGGTCTGTGACGATCCCGAGATGTTCGCGACCTACCTGGCGCTGGCGCAGGACGCGCGCGAGGTGGTGGAAGCCTATAAGGACAAGCAGGTCGACCTGATCGCGAAAATCCTGTCCGACGGTGTCGCGCAGGGCGTGTTCGAGATCGACAATGTGAAGGCGACCGCGCGTGCCGTGTTCGACGCCACCGTCCGCTACCATCACCCGGCGCATGCCGAGGAATGGGCCAAGCCGGAATGCCCGGGGCGGATCGATGCGCTGCTGGCCCTGCTGTTGAAGGGCCTGCGGGTCTGCAAGCCCTAGCCGAGCTTTCTGCCGACATCCCTCTGACCACCTGATGCCTTTGGCCCGATTGCGAGCCCGGGGCCGCGTGTGCTTGATATCGGACAGGGATCAGCAACGCGAACCACGATGCGGCTTGCACTGTTCGCCGATATTCACGCCAACCGGCAGGCCTTCGCCGCCTGCCTCGACGCTGCGCGTGCGCGCGGCGCCGAGCGGCTGAACTGCCTCGGCGATATCGTCGGCTACGGCGCCGATCCCGAATGGGCCGTCGATACGGTGATGGACCTGGTCGCGAAGGGCGCGGTCGCGGTGCGCGGCAATCATGACAATGCGATCGGCGTGCCGAGCGACAGCATGAATGCCGAGGCGCAGGCCGCGATCGACTGGACCCGCGGCCGGCTCAGCGGCGAGCAGAAGCAGTTCCTCGCCGAGCTTCCGATGTCGCGGGAGGAGGACAATCGGCTCTACGTGCACTCCGAAGCTTCGGAGCCCACGAAGTGGCGCTATGTCCGCGACACCGCCGACGCCGCGCGCAGCATGATGGCAACCGGGCTGCAGATCACGTTCTGCGGCCACATCCATCGTCCCGGCCTCTATTCGATGTCCTCGACCGCCAAGATGACGAGCTTCGTTCCGACCTCGGGCATCGCCGTTCAGTTGCTGCCGGGGCGGCGCTGGCTTGCCGTGCTCGGCTCGGTCGGCCAGCCGCGCGACGGCGATCCCGCGGCGTCGTTTGCGATGTTCGACACCGTAAGCCGCGAGATCACCTTTCATCGCGTGCCCTACGACGTCGCAACCGCGGCGGCGCGGATCAAGGCGAACGGCCTGCCGCACTGGCTCGCCGACCGCCTGCCGCTCGGCCGGTGACGCCGATGGCGACGCTGGCGATGCAGGCGGGCGCCGAGATCGATGGCTTCACCATCGGCGAACGCGTGCACCGCGGCGGCATGGCAACGCTGTGGAGCGTCACCCATCCCGGCATCACCGTGCCGCTGCTGATGAAAGTGCCGCTCACCTCGGAGGGCGAGGATCCGGCCGCGATCGTCAGCTTCGAGATGGAGCAGATGATCCTGCCGCGGCTGTCTGGGCCGCACGTGCCGGCCTGTTTCGGCACCGGCGACTTCGAACGCCAGGCCTATGTGGTGATGGAGCGCATCCCCGGGCAGACGCTCTACAAGCGGCTCGGCGAGCTGCCGATGCCGTATGAGGAGGTGAGGGTGATCGGCGGCAAGGTCGCCACCGCGCTCGCCAGCCTGCACCGGCAGAACGTCATCCATCACGACATCAAGCCGAGCAGCATCATGTTCCGCGCGCGCGGCGAGGCGGTGCTGATCGATTTCGGCCTCTCGCATCACCGACATCTGCCCGATCTGTTGCAGGAGGAGTTTCGGCTGCCTTACGGCACCGCGCCCTACATGGCCCCGGAGCGCCTGCTCGGCGTACGCGACGATCCGCGCAGCGATCTGTTTTCGCTCGGCGTGCTGCTCTATTTCTTCACCACCGGCGTCCGTCCGTTCGGCGAGACCGAAAGCCTGCGCGGCATGCGTCGGCGGCTGTGGCGCGATCCCTATCCGCCGCGCGAGCTGAAGCCAGACTATCCGCTATGGCTGCAGGAGATCGTGCTGCGCTGCCTGGAGATCGACCCCGTGGCGCGCTATCCGACCGCGGCGCAGCTTGCATTCGATCTCGGCCATCCCGATCAGGTGAAGCTGACGGCGCGGGCGCAGCGGCTGAGCCGCGACCCGCTCACCACGGTCTGGCGCCGCCGCTTCAATCTCGGCGCGGTGCCGCCGCGACCGAAGTCTGATGTCGCGGCCCAGCTCGCCTCGAGCCCGATCATGGCCGTCGCGCTCGATATCGGCGAGGGTGCCGAGGCACTGAACGACACCATCCGCGTCACCGCCGAGCGCGTGCTGTCGACCTCGCCGTCGGCGCGACTCGCCTGCGTGAACGTGCTCAAGCTCAATCGCCTGGCGATCGACCGCACCCATGATGAGCAGGGCCAGAACAAGCATGTCGACCGCCTGGTGGCGCTGCAGCACTGGGCGCGGCCGTTCGGGCTCGAGGAAGGGCGGCTGACCGTGCATGTGCTGGAGGCGATCGATCCCGCCGCCGCGATCCTGGAATTCGCCGCGCTCAATCTGGTCGATCACATCATCATCGGCGCGCGGCAGAACTCGCTGCGGCGCGCGCTGCTCGGCAGCGTGTCCGCCAGGGTCGCGGGGGAAGCGCCGTGCACGGTGACCGTGGTGCGGCCGTCGCGGCTGGCGTCGCAAGCGGACGGCGGCGAGGGCGATGAGGCGGCGGAGCAAGCGGCGAACGCCGCGGCCACGCCGCCGGTAGTGTTCTAGCTCCCCCGGCTCATCAGATCGCCTCGCCGCGAGCCTCGGCTGCCGCATGGCGGATCGCGGCGATGTTGGTCTTGTAGGCCTCGACGGTGCCGCCCTTGAACACGGCGGACCCCGCGACAAAGGCGTTGGCGCCGGCGGCCGCGAGCTGGCCCGCGACGTCGGACGCAACGCCGCCGTCGACCTCGATGTCGATCGGGCGGCCCGCGACCATCGCCCTGACATCGCTGATCTTGCCGATCGCCGAGCGGATGAAGGCCTGGCCGCCGAAGCCGGGATTGACCGACATGACAAGCACGAGGTCGATCAGGTCGAGCACATATTCGATCGCGCTTGCCGGCGTTGCCGGATTGAGCGAGACGCCGGCCTTCTTGCCGAGCGCGCGGATCGCCTGCAGCGAGCGGTGCACATGCGGGCCGGCCTCGGCATGCACCGTGATGTGGTCGCAGCCCGCCTTGGCGAACGCCTCCAGGTAGGGATCGCAGGGCGAGATCATCAGATGGGCGTCGAAGATCTTCTTGGTGTGCGGCCGCATCGCCTTGATGACGTCGGGGCCGTAGGAGATGTTCGGCACAAAGTGTCCGTCCATCACGTCGAGATGGATCCAGTCGGCGCCGGCCTGGTCGACGGCGCGGACCTCCTCGCCGAGCTTTGAGAAATCCGACGCCAGGATCGATGGAGCGATAACGAGGGGACGAGGGGTGAATGACTGAGTCATGTCAGCTGTTCCGGAACACTTCAGGGGGCGACGGGTGAGTCCGCCTAACATGCGGACGCGTGGCGGGCAATGCGAGCGGACGGCGCTCCGCGACCGGAAAATTCTTCCGCCGGCGGCAGCTCTTGCCGGGCGCGCGGAACCCGCTTCGATGCGGGAACGCCTGGTTTTGCTGGGTTTTTGCCATGGCACGCCCTTTGCTCAGCCACTGACCAGCGTTTGAGCCGCCAGGCGCGGCCCTGTTGGAGTATTGCCATGCTGTTCGCCCTTGGCGCTGCGTCGTCGGCCATTGACCTCTTGAGCTCGCTGATGTCGTCGAAGTCGACGACCCGGACCGGCAGCTCCAGTCAGGGGAGCCAGACCACCGGCCTGTTCGCCCCTTCGACCGGTACATCGACGTCGACCGGCAGCAGCACAGGCACCGGCTCGGGCAGCGGCTCTCCGCAGATTTCGCCGCTGACGATGGGCGCGCTGATTTCCGCGCAAAGCCAGTCGCAGACCGCGGTTTCAAACAGCCCGACGGCGGCCAGCCGGTCGGATGCGCTCAAGGACCTGTTCTCGCAGATCGATGCCGACGGCAACGGCAAGATCACCCAGTCCGAATTCGAGAACGCGCTTGGCGCCGGCGGCACCAACACGGCGCAGGCCGACGACGTGTTCTCCAAGCTCGACAGCAACGGCGACGGTAACGTCAGCCTCGACGAGATGTCCCAGGCCTTGCAGGGCCACAAGGGCGGTGGCCATCATCGCCATCACATGGCCAGCGGCTCGACCGATGGATCCGGCTCCGGCAGCGGCGCGGGCGGATCGAGCTCCGATCCCTTGATGCAGGCGCTGGACGGCGCGACCTCGACGTCGGTGACCAACAGCGACGGCTCGACCACCACGACGACGACCTACGCCGACGGCTCGAAGGTGTCGATGACGACGCCGGCCGCGTCCTCCGCGACCCTCAACGCGGCCTCGTCCTACAATATCGTCGAGCAGCTGATCCAGCGCCAGGCGAAGGCGATCTCGGCGCAGGACTTCGCTGCGATTTCTGTCAGCGCGTAGCTCGACACACTGGGCATCGAATAGCGCAGGCTGCGTCTGCTTCGCCTCGCTCCGCGTTCCGGGCGAGGGAGAGTCTCCGCGAGCGCGTCGCTTCAACTCGAACTAACCGAATCTGTCCCGCCAGCTCGGCAGCGCGCCGACGAATGGCAGCGCGGTCGCCGAATGGACGCCGCGGGCGATGGCGCGCGCCACCGTGTTGGCGGCGAGCGCGCCGAGCCTGGTGAGGCCGAACAGCGGATCGATCGGCTTGGCGCCGGTCGCGGCGGCAAACACCACGTCGCCGTCGAGCGGGGCGTGCACCGGATAGATCGCGCGCGCCATGCCGGTCTGCGCGATCATCGCAAGCCGCCGCGCCTGCGGCTTCGTCAGCTGCGCATCGGTCACCACCACGACGAGGGTGGTGTTCTCGGCGGCGCTGGCGTCCGCGCCGCCCTTCAGCCGCGCCTTCAGCATGTCTGCCGTGAACGAGGGCGGCAGGCCGCGCCCGCCGAACTCGCGGCCGACCTCGAACGGCGCCGCCCAGAAACAGGGGCCGCTGCCGACCGTGACGCTGCCGACCGCGTTGACCACCGCGAGCGCCGCGACCGTCACGCCGTCATCGGTTAGTGCCGACGCCGAGCCGAGGCCGCCCTTCAGGTTGGCCGTGGTCGCGCCCATGCCGGCGCCCACGCTGCCGAGCTCGAAGTCATCGGACGCGGCATTGGCCGCAGCGTAGCCGAGGTCGCGATAGGGCGGGAAGCGTCCCCACGCCTTGTTGCCGCCGTTGAGCAGGTCGAAGCAGATCGCGCCCGGCACGATCGGGATCACCGCGTCGCGGATGCGGAAGCCGCGGCCGCGCTCGGCGAGCCAGGCCTGCACGCCGCCGGCGGCATCGAGCCCGTGCGCCGAGCCGCCGGACAGCGCGATGGCGTCGATTGCCTCGACGACGTTGTGCGGCGAAAGCAGCGCTTCCTCGCGGGTGCCGGGACCGCCGCCGCGGACATCGATCGAGGCGACCGCCGGCCGCTCGAACAGGATGGCGGTGACGCCGGAGGCGACCGTTGGATCGTCGGCATGGCCGACGGCAACGCCGACAATATCGGTGAGAAGGTTTTTCACGATGGGTCCATCCGCCTGCTGTCCGATCGATCCGGTATAGCAGCCGCGACGGATGCATCAACCGTCGGGCACGGGCGGGCGGAGACGTGCGGTAAGACTTGCAGGCATCAGGTCAAAAAAACGCCCCGGCGGACCGGGGCGTTCTCGTATCTCTGATCAGACGCGCGAGAGGCTCAGGAGCCCTTCGGATTGATCTCGGTGTAGTTGCCCTTGGCGTCCCACTTGTAGACCACGTAGTCGATCGCCTTGATGTCGCCCTTGGCGTCGAAGGCCATCTTGCCGAGCACGGTGTCCCACTCGCCGGCCTTGATGGCGTCCATCACCTTCTTGGCGTCGGTCGAGCCGGCCTTGGCGACGGCCTGGGTCCAGACCTGCATCGCGGCGTAGGTGTAGAGCGTGTAGCCCTCGGGGTCGATGTTCTTGGCCTTGAACTTCTCGACGATCGCCTTCGCGGTCGGCTTGTTGCGCGGGTCGGGACCGAAGGTGAACAGCGTGCCTTCGGCGGCGGGGCCGGTGATCGAGGCGAACTCCTTGTCGTTCATGGCGTCGCCGGCCATCAGCACGGTCTGCAGGCCCTGGTCGCGCATCTGGCGCAGGATCAGGCCGGCTTCCTGGTGGTAGCCGCCGACATAGACCAGATCGATGTTGTCGCGCTTCAGGCGCGAGACGATCGAGTTGAAGTCCTTGTCGCCCTTGTTGTAGGACTCGAACATCTTCTCCTGGAAGCCGGCCTTGTTCAGCGCCTTCTTGGTCTCGTCGGCGAGGCCTTTGCCGTAGGTGGTCTTGTCGTTCAGGATCGCGACGTTCTTGCCCTTGTAGTTCTTCATGATGTAATCGGCGGCGACCAGGCCCTGCTGGTCGTCACGGCCGCAGACGCGCGCCACGTTCCAGAGCTTGCGCTCGGTGAACAGCGGGTTGGTCGAGGCCGGGGTGATCTGCAGCACGTTGGCGTCGGCATAGGCCTCGGAGGCCGGGATCGAGGACGACGAGCAGAAATGGCCGGCCACGAACGGGATCTTCGAAGAGCCGATCTTTTCCGCGATCGAGCGTGCCTGCTTCGGATCGCAGGCGTCGTCGTCGGCTTCCAGCGCGAGCTTCTTGCCGAGCACGCCGCCGGCGGCGTTGATGTCGGCGACCGCCTGCTCGGCGCCGTTCTTCATCTGCCGGCCGAAAGCGGATTCGGAGCCCGTCATCGGGCCCGCGACGGCGATGGTGATGTCTTGCGCGAACGCGCTCGCCGATAATGCGAACGAAGCGCCAAGTGCCAGGCCGATCAGCTTCAGTGATTTCATGAGACGTCCCTCGTGGTCGTTGCCTCTTGCGGAAGGGCCCGGCACGCCGGGCCCCAAAACCGCGCGCATTCTCAGCTGATTTCGCGGCGAAGTCACCGGCAATTTTCAGGCAAATCGACGTTGCATCCGCCGCGTCTTGCTTGCGGGGGCGGCACGGAACGTCAAGCTAGCCGCGGCGGCCGCCTTCCAGATAGGCGGCGCGGATTTCCGGGCGCTGCAGCAATTCGGCGCCGGTTCCGGCCAGCGTGATCAGCCCGTTGACCATGACATAGCCGCGATGGGCGAGCTTCAGCGCATGGTTGGCGTTCTGCTCCACGATCAGCACGGTGAGGCCGTCCTGCCGGTTCAGCGTGCGGATGGCGTCGAAGATCTGGCGCGCGATCAGCGGCGCGAGCCCGAGCGAGGGCTCGTCCAGCATCAGCAGCCGCGGCCGGCTCATCAGGGCGCGGCCGATCGCCAGCATCTGCTGCTCGCCGCCCGACAGCGTGCCGCCGCGCTGTGCGACGCGTTCCTTCAGGCGCGGGAACAGCGCGAACACCCGCTCCAGCCCGGCTGCGCGCTCGGCCTCGCTGCATTCGGTGGCATCGGCGCCCATCTGCAGGTTTTCCGCGACGCTCATGCGCGGAAAGATCCGCCGGCCCTCCGGCGATTGTGCGATCCGCAGCCGCGCGATCTCGTGGGTCGGCACGCCGGTGATGTCACGGCCGTCGAACTCGATGGCGCCGGCGCGGGCACGCGGCCTGCCGAAAATCGTCATCATCAGCGTCGACTTGCCGGCGCCGTTGGCGCCGATCAGGGCGACGATCTCCCCGCGATTGATCTCGATATCGACGCCCTTCAGCGCCTCGATCTTGCCATACGCCGCGCGCACGCCGCGCACCGCGAGCAGGGGCGTCGTTGCCTGTGCCGCGCTCACGTGCCGCTCTCCATCACGGCGATCGCCTCTTCCTCGTCTGCGCCGAGATAGGCGGCGATCACCTTGGGGTCGTCGCGCACCGTCTGCGGCGTGCCTTCGGCGATCTTGACGCCGTAATCCATGACCACGACGTGATCGGAGATCTCCATCACCACCGACATGTCGTGCTCGATCAGGAGGATCGAGGTGCCCTGTTCGTTGCGGATCGACAGCAGCAGCTCGTTGAGCCCGCCGCTCTCGCGCGCGTTCAGACCCGCCGCCGGCTCGTCGAGACAGAGCAGCACAGGTTCAGTGCACATCGCGCGCGCGATCTCGAGCCTGCGCTGGTCGCCATAGGGCAGGTTGCCCGCGGCATCGTCGGCGCGGTCGAGCAGGCCGACGCGCGTGAGCCAGGTCCGCGCCAGATCGATGGCGCGCTGCTCGGCCTCGCGCCAGGACGGCAGGCCGAGCAGCCCGAGCAGGGTCAGGCCCGAGGCGCGCATCAGCGCGTTGTGCTGGGCGACCATCAGATTTTCCAGCGCGGTCATGCCGGGAAACAGCCGGATGTTCTGGAAGGTGCGCGCCACCTTGGCCTGCTTGGAGATGCGGAAATCGTTCAGCCGCTCGAGCTGGATGGTGCGGCCGTCGTCATGGGCGAGGCGGATCGCGCCACCGCTCGGCCGGTAGAACCCGGTGATGCAGTTGAAGACGGTGGTCTTGCCGGCGCCGTTCGGCCCAATCAGCGCGGTGATCTTGCGCCGCTCGGCGGCAAAGGACAGCTCGTTGACCGCGACGATGCCGCCGAAGCGCATCATCAGGCGGTCGACGGTGAGGATCGGGTCGCCGCTCATCCGTGGCCCTCCTTGACGAGGTCGGACGAGATCGCCTGGTTGCGTTCCAGGAACACGGTCGGCGCGCGATGGCCGATCAGCCCGCGCGGCCGCCAGATCATCAGCAGCACCATCGCCATGCCGAACACCAGCATGCGGTATTGATCGAGGCCGCGGAACAGCTCGAAGCCGCCGATCATGGTCAGCGCGGCGAGCGCCACGCCAAGTTGTGAGCCCATGCCGCCGAGCACGACGATCGCCAGCACCAGCGCCGATTCCTGGAAGGTGAAGGATTCCGGGCTGATGAAGCCCTGCCGCGTGGCGAAGAACGCACCGGCGAGGCCGCCGAACATCGCGCCGGTCGCGAACGCCGTCAGCTTGGTGGTCGTGGTGTTGATGCCGAGCGCGCGGCAGGCGACCTCGTCCTCGCGCAGCGCCTCCCAGGCGCGGCCGATCGGCAGCCGCCGCAGCCGGATCGTCACCCAGTTGGTGATCAGCGCCATCGCCAGGATCAGATAGAACAGGAAGACGAGGCGGTGGGTCGGCGAGAATTCGATGCCTAGCTTGGCGGCGAGCCCGTCGTCACCCGCCGTCAGCGGAATGCCGAACATGGTCGGGCGGGGAATTCCGGAGACGCCGTTGGGGCCGCCGGTCAGGCTCTGCCAGTTGATGATGACGAGGCGGATGATCTCGCCGAAGGCGAGCGTCACGATCGCGAGATAGTCGCCGCGCAGCCGCAGCACCGGGAAGCCGAGCAGCACGCCCCAGAACGCCGCCAGGATGCCGGCAAGCGGCAGGCAGACCCAGAACGACAATCCGAAATTGGTCGCGAGCAACGCGTAGGAATAGGCGCCGACCGCGTAGAAGGCGACATAGCCGAGGTCGAGCAGGCCGGCGAGGCCGACCACGACGTTCAATCCCCATCCCAGCATCACATAGGTCAGGACCAGGATCGACAGGTCGAGAATGTAGCGCTGGTTGTAGAAGATGACCGGCACGAGGAAGGTGAACACCAGCAGCGCCGGCGCCAGCCAGCGGCCGGCGAACGACATCGCCGATTGCACCGGCTTCGGCACGACGCGGTCCTTGTCAACCGGCCCCCACCATTGCCGCAGCAGCTCGACGACGATGCTGCCGCCGAACACCGCGCCGACGAGGGCCGCGAGGTCGCCGAACCGCGTCCAGTAGATCAGGCCGCCCTGCGGCCCGGCCTCGGTGCGAATGCCGATCATCAGCGAGAACAGCACCAGCGCGACAAGGGCGCTGATCAGGGCTTTCTTGAGAATGAAGGCGCTGCCCGAGGGCTGCGCGGCGTGCGAGGGGCGGGCTGAGGTCGCGCTCACGAAGTGCCTGTCAGACTTTTTCGACTTCGGGACGGCCGAGCAGGCCGGTCGGCATGAAGATCAGCACCACGATCAGGATCGAGAACGCGGCGACGTCCTTGTACTCCACCGAGAAATAGGCCGACCAGAACGTCTCGATCAGGCCGATCGCGAGCCCGCCGAGCATCGCGCCCGGCAGCGAGCCGATGCCGCCGAGCACGGCGGCGGTGAACGCCTTGATGCCGGCGACGAAGCCCATGAAGAAATCGACCAGGCCGTAATACAAGAGATACATCATGCCTGCGACCGCGGCGAGCGCGGCGCCGATCACGAAGGTCATCGAGATGGTGCGGTCGACGTCGACGCCGAGCAGCGCGGCCATGGTCTGGTCCTGCTCGCAGGCGCGCATGTCGCGTCCGAGCCGGGTGCGCGAGACCAGCCACGTGAACAGCGCCAGCACGACGATGGTGGCGAGCACGACCATGATCTGGATGTTGGAGAGCTGCACGGCGAAGCCCGCCGGGCCTTCATGCAGCGTGTAGCCGCCGGTGATGATCGGCGGCACCGGCTTGACGCGTGCGCCCTGCGACACCTGCGAGAAATTGGTCAGCACGAACGACATGCCGATCGCCGACAGCATCGGCGCCAGGCGGAACGAATGCCTTAACGGTCGGTAGGCGATGCGTTCGATGGTCCAGCCATAGAGCGCGGTGATCGCCATCGAGACCAGCAGCACGATCAGCAGGATCAGGGGGATCGCGGTGAGGCCGAGCGACACCAGCACCAGGAACGAGATCAGCGCGATGAAGCCGCCGATCATGAAGATGTCGCCATGCGCGAAGTTGATCATGCCGACGATGCCGTAGACCATCGTGTAGCCGATGGCGATCAGGCCGTAGATCGAACCGAGCACGAGGCCGTTGATCAGTTGCTGGGCGAAATAATCCATGCGCTGCCGTCAGAGCCCGTTCGGTTGAGAACCGACCAGGCTCTCGTGTTGATCTGGACGCGCTTTCTTCACGCGAACCGGTTCCCACTTCGCTTGAAAACGCTTGGCCGAGGGTGACGCGGCGAGGGCCCCGGCAGCCTGATCCGTCGCGTCGTGTCGTTTTCTAACAGTGGAACCCCGGCCGCGGCAACAGCGTGGCAGTAGCAGAAAGGGCTTGTACATAACTAGTTTGGCGGATGCGGTTCCGATGTCACAGGGCCGACATGGCTTTGCCCTGCAATGATCACGCCGGAACCCGTGTTCCCCGAGCAACTGCGCTTGCGACGCGCGCGTTGTCCCCAGCTTCATGAAAGCAAAGGGAGTAGCTGAATGAGCAACCCAAATCAGAATCCGGGCCAGCCGAACCAGAACCCGAGTCAGAAGCCCGGCCAGCAGCAGCAGGGCGGCGGCCAGAAGCCCGGCCAGCAACAGCAGGATCCGGGCCGGCAGGGCCAGAAGCCCAATCCGGAGCGCTAATTCGGACAATTGAGCCGAACTCGCAGGGAGGCCTCGCCGAAAGGCGGGGCCTTCCTTGTTCGGGCTGAAACCTTTTTCGCTTGGGCTGTCTTGTTCAGGCCAACTGGTCGGCGAAGCGGCCGCGGAAGGCGTACGAACCGAAATGCGTAAGCTCGCTTCGAAGGTCGAGCCAGATTTCGCCGCCGAGATCGATCCAGCGCCGGCAGAACGCGTAATCTTCGGACAAATACTCGCCGGTCGTCTTGTCGATCATGCATTCGAACAGCGACACGCGGTCGAGGTCGGCGCGCACGAGGTCGCCGGTGTTCAAGTCGTTGGACTTGTGGTTCGCCCGATATTTGAGTTCGGGGTGGGCGTCGCACAGCCTGACGAGGGCGGATCGCTTCATCATGAGAAAGCCGGTTCCGGCATAGCGGACCTTGGCGAAGCCGTCGCCGCGCGCCGTGATCTGGTCGCCCTCCCATGTGACGACATAGTCGAGCGAGGATGACGCGAGGTTCTTGCGCTTGGCGTCCGCGGCCCGCTGCACCTTTGCCCAATCGATGTGCTTGAGCGGATAGGCCGCGGCCGAAACGTCGGCGCCGCAATCCAGCAGCCGGAAGACGGACTCGGGTTCGAACCCGATATCGGCATCGATGAACAGGAGATGGCTGGCGCCGGATGCAAGGAATTGGTGGGCCAGTTCATTCCGGGCGCGCACGATCAGCGATTCGTTTCCGATCAGATGGAACTGGATGTCGATGCCCCGGGTCGTGGCCGCAGCCTGAAGCTTCAGGGCGGACAACACATAGGCCATCTTCAGATCGCCGCCGTAGCAGGGCGTTGCGACGAAAACGCGCGTTCTTTCGGTCATTTTACCCCTCTTTATCCCCGGCCGGCGCCGATCTTGCGCAGATCCCGGCCGGGCCCGATCGCATCGATCCGGAACCATCGCATCGTGCTTAACCTTAACAAAGGGTTTAAATTGCTGCCGGCAATTGATCGGCGTTAGCTCGCGCCCTGAACCGTCGCCGGTCTGAAAGGCGCCGGATGCACGGGAAGCGGCAATGTCGAACAACTGGCGGATCAGCTCCTTCAACGGCGCGCTGCTTGCGGCCTATTTCATTCCGGTCTGGAGCATCATCGCCTTCAGCATCATGGTGTCGCCGATCCACGGCCTCTATGAGCGGCCGAGCGTGTCGATCGCGTTCTATGCCAGCGACTATCTGCACCTCGGCAAGATGGCGACGGTGCGCCTCGCATGGCTGCTCGCGCTGGCGCGGATCACCGTGGTGGCGTTCTTCGCGGTCTTCCTCGCGATGGCCGCCTTCTCGCCGCTGCGCAAGAACAGCAGCGGCGCCGATGAGGCACTTGCGGTGGCGCTCTGCCTCGGCAGCGTGCTGAGCTTCGCCAGCATGATGATGGCTTCCAAGGTCGGCGAGGTCGAAGCGATGCGCATGCATGCGTCCGAGCTTCTGATGCTGCTCGGGACCGCGATCGTGATGTTGTTCGAGACCGCGCCGAAGCGAGCTCAAGCATCTGCCAATGCAGCAACGACCACCGAAACGCCCGCAGGCCAGCTATCCCTTCAGCAGCCCTAGGCGGTGTGGACTCTAGGGATTCCCT
>NZ_LFIQ01000121.1:0-27849 GCF_001189245.1 Bradyrhizobium pachyrhizi
ACCTCCTGGCTTTCGCCAGGACGACACCGAATATGTGGCACGATCCTGAGCCAGTTCGGTGTCATCACCCGCGCATGCGCGCATGCGGGTGATCCAGTATTCCAGAGACGCTTGTGCTTGAGCGCAGAGGCCGCGGCTTATCCCGGCTGTCGTCCCGGCCCCCGTGCGCAATTGCTCACTAGGCCGGGACGACGGTGCACCGGCGGCCGCTCTCGATTCTTGTTTTGACGCGTTAGCGCGAACCGGTGTTCGCTTCGCTCGAAAACGCTTTAGCTCAGAAATTCCGCAAAGGCGCTGCGACGGAAGAAGAAGCGGCCGTGCGATGACATGATCAGCGCGGCGGTCGTGCGGCCGATCATTTGCGGCCGGCCGCGCAATGCGAGACGCAGATTGGCCTCGCCGGCCGCGCGGTCGCCCATTTCCAGAAGACTGGCGGAGAAGCTGAGACGCGTCAGCGGGTCGTCGGGGCGCTGCGCCACCACCTGGCGGTAAAGATCCGCCGCGGCAGCATATTCGCCATCGAGCAGCAGCACACGCGCGAGCGCGGCGAGAACATCGGGATGTCCCGGCGCCGCGTTGCGCAGCTTCTCCAGAATCTCGCGCGCCCGGCCGCGCTCATTGCGCTGGGGCAGCAGCTGCGCCAGCAGCAGCTGAAACTCGAGGCTCCCCGGCGCGAGAACCAGCGCGCTCTCGATGACGGCAACCGCCTCGTCGATCCGGCCGGCCGAGTGCAACTGCCCCGCCAGGGCCTGGAATGCGGGCAGGTACGGCGGCCGCCGCGCGGTGGTTCGCCGCAGCACATCGATCGCCTCGCTGCCGCGACCGGCGCCGCCGAGCGCCGCGCCGAGCAGGGTCTCGAGGCCGGGATCCTCGACGCGGCGCACGGCGCGCTCGAGCGGTGCGATCGCTTCCTCGTTGCGGTTCTGGATCATCAGCGCCCGTGCCAGGATCGAGGCCGCGCCGACATCGCTCCGGTTTGCCTTCAAGACCTCCGCCGCCAGCCGCTCGGCTTCGACGACCTGTCCCATCTGCAATGCGACCACGGCGCGTTGCAGAACCGGAGATGGGCTGGGCCCGCGATTGGAAGGAGGCGGCGATTTCGGCATGCGGTCCGTCACGAGATGGTTGTTGTCAGCCGTTATCATTGCCGCCGACGGAGCGTCCAGCGAAAGTCGCATCCGGACACCGAGATACCGTCCGGTTCCGGCCCGCACCGACCGATTCATGCATCCCTGCCGCTGCCGGGCGACAGGGGACCAACCACCCTATCCATGCAATTTTTCGACTGCTTAACCTATTCAATCTAGCTTGGGTTGCCATAACAGGGCCCGGCTAGATGCTCGCAACAACGCTCGAAAACATTCAGTCGACGGACTCGAAGCGCGCCAACTACACGCGCGGAATCCTCGTGATGCTGGTCGCCGCCCTTCTGTTCAAGGTTGTGTGGTTCTCCCAGCTGGGGCTGGGGCACGGTCGCGAACTGGTCGACTTCGCCGCCTTCTACATTACCGCAAAGCTGGTATGGCTCGGCGACCTCGACCAGGCCTATCAATTCGCGAAGCTCGCCATCATCGAGAAGCAGGCGTCGGGCGGGCACGACGGCTTCATGCCATGGACCTATCCTCCGCAATTCAACCTGCTGCTGGCTCCGTTCGCGCTGGTCCCGTTCGGAATGGCCTATTTGTTGTTCATGGCCTCGACGCTGGCTGTTTACCTCACCGTGCTGCGGCGTCTTGCCGGAAACCGGTTCGTGCTCGTGCTCATCGTTTTCTTCCCAACGATCGGGGTCACGCTGGCATGCGGTCAGAACAGCTTCCTTACCGCCGCACTGATCGGACTGGTGTGCCTGTACTTCGAAGAGCGACCGATGCTCGCGGGCGCGGCCCTTGGTCTCATGATCATCAAGCCGCATTTCGCCGTTGCCTTCGCACTCTATGCCATCCTGCGGCGCTCGTGGATCGTCGTGATGACGGCGGGCGCCGTCGTGCTGATCAGCTCGGCGATCTGCACGTTGCTGTTCGGCATGCAGATCTGGACCGTGATGCTGCAGAGCGTGCATGATTCGTCGGTATTCCTGCGGGAAGCCTATTATCCGCTGTATCGAATGGTCTCGACCTATGCCGCGCTGCGAACCACGGGGTTCTCCGCATCGGCAGCGTTCATCGGCCAGGGCATCGTCGCCGTTCTTGCGCTCGGCATCGTGCTGGTTGCGGTCTACCGCAAGATGCCGGTGCGCGAGAGTCTCGGCCTGACCGCGATCGTATCGGTCTGCATCAGCCCCTATGCGTATGATTATGACTTCCTGATCTTCAGTGTCGGAATGGCGCTGCTGTTGCCGGCGCTTCAGGCCAAGGCCCGCGAGTGGGAACGGGCGATCATCTATGCGGCGCCGATACCGATCGGAGCCTTCGGCTACATGCACACGGTCCATAACAACACGCCCCGCACGGACGTCCATTGGGTCGACGTGCTTTCGATCGGAGGCTTCGGGATCGCCGCGCTGATCACGCTGATCGTCGCAATCCTGCTGCTGCGCGAGTCAAGCAGCGGCTCTCCCGTTCCGGCGCAGGGGCCGCTTGCGAGGATTTGAGCACCCGGCGCGACGCTCCCGCGATCGCGCGACGCTCACGGTGCGACCATTTCGAGACGATCGCGCGCCGGCAGGGTCGACGCGAAGGCCTTCAGCGCGCCGGCGACGAGCTCCGGCTGCGCGGCCGGCGTGACGTAGAAGCTTACGTCACCCAGCGCGCCGGTCACCGGGATCGTGTGCAGGATCGCGACCTTCCTCCAGCTCGCCGGCACGCCCTGCGCAAACCAGCTGTCGTAGATCATGGCGACGCCGACATGATGCTCGTCGGCGAGCACGGCGATCTCGGGCGGGCCGTAGCGGCCGGCGCGCTTCGCCTTGCGCACGCGCTCCGAGCCGAGCCCCCACAGATCCAGGACAAAGTTCGGATTCCCCCAGGCAACAAGCCCAAGATCGTTCACGGCAATCGGCCGCCGGTAGAGCTGCTGGGCGAAGCGGCCCAGCTGGTAATGCTGCTCATAGACGCCGCGCGAGGCAAACGGCGTCTCCAGGGCGGCGCTGGCATAGCCCACGCTGGCAAAACCAGCCAGCCCAATGCTGGCGAGCGTCGCGGCGGTCCATTGCGGGACGCTCAAGACCGCTCGCGCACGTGCAGCCGCGTAGAGCAGCGCCAGCACCGCAAGCGCGACGATGTAAACCTCATACCGGTAGAACCAGCCATATTGGCCAAAGCCGAGATGCGCAGCGATCGCGGCGAGCACCGTCGCACAGACGAGCTGCGCGCCGCGGTCGGCGCGCAGCAGCGCCATCGCGCCGGCGAGCGCAAGGCCGAGCAGCATCAGCCTGAAGCCGGCGGGATCAGCGAAGCTGTCGCCGAGATTGCGGAGGATGGAGCCGAAGACGCCGGCTCCTTCATAGCCGGATTCGGCGATGCGCGATTTGAGCAATACCGAGCTCGGCAAGAGCGGGAGACCGAGCCAGGCCATGCGCGCGAAATACGCGGCGTACGCGCAGAGCGTGACGGCGGCGGCCGCGGCGGCAAACCGGCGCTGGCCGAGCAGAGCAAACCCCATCATCGCCGCAACGGCAAACGCGATCCCCTCGAAGCGAATCAGCGGCAGCAGCACCAGCGCCGCGAAATGCATGGCGGTCGGCGACCGTCCGCGCGCGGCTTCGGTCAGGCCGCCGAAGGTCGCGACCGTGGCCCAGACGTGAAGACTGTGCTCCATGCCGGTCATCGGCAGGGCGATCGCGCTTGTCGAAAAAATGGCGAGCAACACGACAAAAAACAGCAGCGGCTTCTCCCGGCCGGGGTCGAGCAGTTCGGCCGATTCTAGAATGCGCAGGAAAGCCACGACAGTCGCGGCCGCGGCCGCGGCATTGATCAGGAGCGGACCGAATGCGCCAAGATGCAGCGTCTCGGTCACGGCCAGCAGATAGGGCCAGATGATCGACGAGCTTGGCGACGAGACCTCGGAGGCATTGACGCCGTAGCCGCCGGACCGGATATGATCGGCGACGGCGAGGTGGATGTAGGGATCGTCGAGGGTGAAGATCAGCCTGCCGTCGCAGAGCGTGACGCTGAAGATCAGGGTCGCCGCGAACAGCACGAGCCACACCAATGCCGTCACAAGCGGGACGCTCTGCCGGATCGTGCTGGCTCGCGGGAACGACGCATGGTTGGCGGCGATGCCGGGCATCAGATACGCATCCGCTTGAAGATCGTCTCCGGCAGCGCGCAGATGATCGCCATCACCAGGCGGAAGCGGCGGGCCACATAGATCACGTCACGCGGCCTGGTCACATCGGCCCGGAAGATATCCTCCGCGACCCGATCCGGCTGCACCGTCAAGGGAGCCGGCAGCTTCATATGCGCCGTCATCCTAGTCCGCACGAATCCCGGCTTGACGGTGACGACACGGACCTTGCCCGCAAGCGCCAGGCGGTTGCGCAAGCCGGACAGGAATTGCGAGAAGCCGGCCTTGGCCGCGCCGTAGTAATAGTTCGAGGCCCGCCCGCGATCGCCGGCGACCGAGCTCACGCCGACGATGGTGCCCGAACCGCGCGTCGCGAAGGCTTGCGCGAACAGTTCGAGCAGCAGGCTGGGCGCCTCGAAATTGGTGCGCATGATCTGCATCGCAAGCCCGGGATCGGTCTCGGCACGCGATTGATCGCCGAGCTCTCCGACAACGCATACGACGGTGTCGGGAAGTGGCGAAAGACCGGCGACGAAGCCGCCGAGCTGCCCGGTCTGCAGCACGTCGAGCGCGACAACCGAGGTTTCGGTACCGCTTCGCGTCTTGATGTCGTCCGCATTGCGCTGTGCCGCCCCGATATCGCGGGCGGCGAGCGTCACGCGCCATCCCTCCCTCGCATAGCGCAGCGCGGTCGCGTGCCCGATGTCCGAGCTGCCGCCAATCACCAGAATTGATTTTGTGCCGGTCATCAAATTCCAAGCCGTGCTGAAAGATGGGACACGAGGCGACTGTTCGCCCCGATCTGCTGGCGGATGTCCCGCAAGGCCGCAAGGCCGGGATATCCGGATTCGAATGTCGCGCGGGACTGCCGCGCATCCTTGGCGAGATAGATCCGGCCGCCGGCATCGACCACCAGCGCGTCGAGCTGGTCAAGAAAGGCGAACAGCGCGTCGGTGACGGGAAAGTCCATCGTCAACGTGTAGCCGCGGAGCGGAAACGACATCGACCCACTGCCTTCGCCAAGCTGCTTGAGAACCGCAAGAAACGACGCATCGCCGCGCCGCGACACACGATCGAGAATTTCGGCGAGAACGCGGCGCGCGCGGTCGAGCGGGATCACGCATTGATATTGCACGAAGCCGCGCCGGCCGTAGATCCTGTTCCAGTCGGCGATCGCATCGAGCGGAAAGAAATACGGGTCCCAATGGACCAGCCGCGGCGTGCCCGGATGCGCGGCGCCGCGGCGGAAGTACAGCTCGTTGAACACCCGCATCGATGCGCGATTGAGCAGCCATCCCGGAAACAGCTCCGGGACCGCGAGCCGCGACGTGCGAAGGCTGGGGAACGTCTCGAGGTCCGGTCCCAGCGTATCCTTGTCGCGGCGCGTGGCGTGCTCGGCGAGATAGACGAGCGAGCGTCCGAGCGCCGCGCCGCGCGCGAGGCAGTCGATCCAGGCCACCGAATAGGTGGTCGATGCGCTGCTTTCCAGCTGATCGATCGCCGCATCGAGATTGCCGGCGACGCGGGTGTCCTGACGCAGCCAGGCGGTCTCGATCGGCAGCAGCCGCAGCGTCGCGTCGAGGATGATGCCCGTCAGGCCCATGCCTCCCAGTGTCGCCGCGAACAGCGCGGCGTTTTCCGATCGCGAGCAGGTGACGATCTCGCCGCCAGGCAGCGCGAGGCGGAACGAATCGACGATGGTGCCGAAGCCGCCATCGCGATGATGATTCTTGCCGTGAACGTCGGCCGCGATCGCGCCGCCGACCGTCACGAATTTCGTGCCGGGCACGGCTTTGAGGAAGAAGCCGCGCGGCTCGAAAACGGCAAGGATGTCGGCGATGGTCACGCCGGCTTCGACCGTCAATCGGGCGGTTGCGGCATCGAAGCTCCGCATCCGGTTCAGGCCGCGCGACGAAATGGTGGATTGCGTTCCGATCGCGGCATCGCCATAGGCCCGTCCGGCCCCGCGCGCGATGACGCCGGACCGCGCAAGCAGATGGTCCCGCGCGCCTGTGGGCGTCTGCGGCGCCAGCAGTTCGGACGACGCCTTGGGATAGTTGCCCCAGCCGGACAGGCCGATCCCGCCCGGATTGGAGGCCGATGGCACAGGTGCTGGTAACGCAGCGGCCGGCATCGCTAGATGGCGGCGAGCATGATGGCGCCGATCGCGCCGAGCGCGACCCAGCTGACGCGATCCCTCAGCGCAAAGATGACCGGATCGTCGTCGATCAATCCGCGCTGCGCGAACAACATCACACGGCCGATCCAGTACATCAAGATCGGACAACCGACCCAGAGCAGTTGCGGATGGCTGTAAAGCGCGCGCACCGTATCGGACGAGATGTAGAGCGTGAAGATCACGACGGCGTTGAAGCCTGACGCGGCGGCGAGGATCGCGATCATCGCTTTGTCCTCGACCTGGTAACCGCGCGCCGCCAGCACGGCGCCGTCCGGCTGGCCGGCGAGCTCGATATAGCGCTTCACCAGCGCCAGCGACATGAAGATGAACAGCGAGAACGCAAGCAGCCATTCCGACATCGGCACGCTGATCGCAACGGCGCCGCCGATCACGCGGACGGTGTAAAGCGTGGCGAGCACGACGACGTCAACGGTCGCGATGCGCTTGAGCCAGAACGAATAGGAGGTGGTCAGCGCGAAATAGCCGAGCAGGACGCCGCCGAACTCGATCGATATCGACATTGCCATCGCAAAGGCGGCGACCAGCGCCAGGGCCATCGCGCCGACGGCGCGCGAGGCCGGGACGGTGCCGCTTGCGATCGGGCGGTTGCGCTTGGTCGGATGCGCGCGGTCGGCCTCGACGTCGAGAAGATCGTTCAGGATGTAGGCGCCCGACGCGCAGAGCGAGAATGCAATCACCGCAAATAGCGACGTCGCCGCCGATCCCAATGCGAATTTGTGTGCGGTCAGCAGCGGCACCAGCACGAGGGCGTTTTTCGCGTATTGATGCACCCTGAACAGCTTCAGCCAGGTGTGCATGCCGACCGGCGCGGACGGCTCGGATCGAGCGGGGCGCGCGAGGCGCGATGCGGAATCGGGCAACGCGACCGCTGCGCTGCCGATGTAGTCAAAGCCCTGGTGAAGCAGGGGCGGCAGCTCTTCGCGCTGTGCCGCCGCCAATTGACGTTCCGGCGCGGCGGCCCAGGCGGTAAAGACCCCAAGATGCTGGGCAACCGCGCTGACGAACGGCTCGGGATGGGTTTCCGAGCAAAGGTACACCGGGCGGCCTTCGCCCAGCACCTGCAGCAGGAACCTGACCGCGTCGTGGTCGAATTGCGCCCGGGATGGATCGAACCCCGATGGATCCGCACCATGCGCTGATCGCGCTTGCGGTCCAAGGGAAGCGGTGATCGCCGCGGCGAAAGCGCGAAGGCGGCGGATCAGATCGGATGCGATATCGGCCGGGGCGGAGCTTCCCCGCATCATGACCTCGTCGACATCGACGACGAGCGGCCGGGCCTTTGAACGCAGCGGATCGCGAAGGGCATCGCCGCCCCCCTGCTCAACCCGTTCTGGAACGCTAGCTCGCATACGCGCGGTCTTCCGGTGCCCCCTCCCCATTGTCCCGGGCTTTCCCTAATTTGGGGTGAACTTGGGAGGAGCGAACGCCGGGCAGATGGCGCCGAAATGCATGTGAAAAGCCTCGCCGACCGCGCGCGGCGAGCGAAAAATGGCGATCCCGGGAAGACTCGAACTTCCGACCTACGGTTTAGGAAACCGTCGCTCTATCCGGCTGAGCTACGGGACCGCACCGCCCGCAGCGAAAGCATGCGGGCGTCGCCATCCCATAGCAGAGCTGCCGGGTGATCGCCAGCCCGCGCCACATCGGGCGCGCGCGAAGTTGCATCGCGTTTGGCGCGTCGCGCGTTACGCCACCTGCCGGGCCGGATTCGAGGGGGCATCCGCGCTCGCCCGACGTGCCGGGAGAAATTCGATGGCCTCATCCTTCAGCGAGCCGAAGCGCAGCGTCATGATATCGAGTGCATAATTCTGGTAGAGCCGCCACGGCCGGCGCGAGCCCTGCTTGGGGAACCTGGCGGCGGCGCGCTGGATATAGCCCGAGGAGAAATCCACCCAGGGCAGCTCGGTCACGGTCGGATCGTTCCGCCGCGGCGTGACTTGCGCGTAGCCATGCGCCTTCATGTGGTTGAGCATGCGGCAGACATATTCGCAGGTCAGGTCGCATTTCAGCGTCCAGGACGCGTTGGTGTAGCCGAAGGCGGCGGCGAGGTTCGGCACGCCCGAGTACATCAGCCCCTTGTAGTTCATGGTCTTCGACAGATCGACTCGCGCGCCGTCGACATTGATCTCGAGTCCGCCGAGCACCTGCAGATCGAGGCCGGTCGCGGTCACCACGATGTCGGCGTCGAGCACATTGCCGCTCTTGAGCTTGATGCCGCCGGGCGTGAAGGTCTCGATCTGGTCGGTGACGACGGACGATCCGCCGTTGCGCAGCGATTGGAACAGATCGCCGTTCGGCACCAGGCAAAGCCGCTGGTCCCACGGATTGTAGCGCGGCGTGAAATGAGTGGCGACGTCGTAGTCGGGGCCGAGCGCGTGGCGCACGCCGCCGAGGATCAGCTTCTTCACGCGCTCCGGATCGCGCTTGCAGAGCCGGTAGAAATACATGCCGAACAGCACGTTCTTCCAGCGCGTGAGGCCGTAGGCGGGTTTCGCGGGCAGCCGCGCGCGCAGCCAGTTGGCGACCTTGTCCTCGTCCGGCCGCGCCACGACATAGGTCGGCGAACGCTGCAGCATCGTGACATGGGCGGCGGTCTTGGCGAGTTCCGGCACCAGCGTCACCGCGGTCGCGCCGCTGCCGATCACGACAACCTTCTTGCCGGCATAGTCGATGTCGTCGGTCCATTTCTGCGGATGGACGACGCGGCCGGCGAAATCGGCGATGCCGGGGAAGTCGGGCGTGTAGCCGTGCTCGTATTTGTAGTAGCCGCTGCACATGAACAGGAAGTTGCAGGTGAAGCGCTCGATCGTCTTCTCCGGCCCACGCTCGACCTCGACCGTCCATTGCGAGTCGGCGGATGACCAGTCGGCGCGCACGACGCGGTGGTTGAACCGGATGTTCTTGTCGATGCCGTAGACGCGCGCGGTCTCGCGCACATAGTTCAGGATCGAGGGGCCGTCGGCGATCGCCTTCGGCTCGGTCCACGGCCGGAACGAATAGCCGAGCGTGTACATGTCGGAGTCGGAGCGGATGCCGGGATAGCGAAACAGGTCCCAGGTGCCGCCGATGCAGTCGCGGCCTTCAAGAATGGCGTAGCTGCGGTCCGGGCAGTTGGCCTGCAAATGATAGCCGGCGCCGATGCCCGACAGTCCCGCGCCCACGATCAACACGTCGAAATGAGCGGACATGCCCTGACCCTTCCGTGGCAGTATTGACAATCTATATTGTCAGATAACTTGACATCTGACAATGCCTCGTGTCAATACACTTTCATGGCAAGGAGCCGGAAAGCCCGCCTCTATGGCGGTATGGACGCCGAGGAACGCCGCACCGAGCGGCGGCTCAAGCTGATCGATGCGGCGATCGAGGTCTATGGCGAGGTCGGCTATCGCGGCGCCACCGTGAAGGCGATCTGCGAGGCGGCCGAGCTGACCGAGCGCTATTTCTACGAGTCCTTTGCCAACAGCGAGGCTCTGCTGATCGCCGCCTACGGCCATGTCGTCGGCCACCTGCACGACGAAATGACCGCGGCCGCCGCAGCCGCAGGCGACGATGCCGAGATGAGGCTGCGCGCGGCGCTGACGCTCTATTTCACGCGGCTGAAGGAGCACCCGAAGCCCGCGCGGGTCTTTCTGCTGGAAATTTCAGGCATCAGTCCGGCGGTCGATGCAGTCAAGCTCGACGCCTTGCGCGTCTTCAGCGACATCCTGGTGCCGCCGGCACTAGACCCGAAACGCAGCGACAAGGGCGCGGCCGCCTCGCTGCTCTCGGTCGGCATGGTCGGCGCCGTCATCTCGATCGCGCTGCGCTGGGTGTCGAAGCAATACCCGCAAGCCGTGGAAGAGGTCGTCGCGATCGCCGCCAGCTTCTGCCGCGTGGCGCTGACCGAAGCCGACCACCGTGAGGATGGTCACTTATCGTAGGCCGGATCGCACCGGCCAGCGGGACCCGCCGATTTTCGATCATGTCTCGCCAGCACTCGCGGACCCGGCCCCTAGCCTGTCGCTGATTTAACTTGCATATCGGGCTCCTGGGTTTTCTTATGCCCGGTACCGGGCGCAACGAGGCGCGGCCTGTTTCGCCTGACAAAACAACGCTGGTTGCATCGGCGGAGCTGAATTTTGGTCGATCTGCACAGGCTTGACGATGTGACCGCGCGCCTCGGCGATGTGGTTCTCGATCCCTCGACCTGGCCGTCCTTCATGGACGAGGTCTGCGCCGCCGTCGGCGCGACCGGCGCTGCGATGCTTCAGAGCGATATCCGCACTGAAGACATTCCGCGCACGGACTCGATCACCGAGTATTTCACCAAGACCTACTTCCCACACAATCTTCACCTCACCGACATCCGCGCAGCCCGCGGCGTGCCGCTGATGCACGCCGGCGTCGATGTCATCACCGATGCGGATCTGTTCGAATCCGAAACCGAGATGCTGCGCGATCCGCTTTACGCCACGCTCGGCGAGTTCGGACTGAAATGGTTCGCAGCGATCGGCTTCCACTCCGGCCCGGCGTTGTGGGCACTGACGATCCAGCGTTCGCCCAGGGAAGGCTTGTTCGACGCCGACGAGATCAAGGCGCTGCAAAGGGTGTCGGCGCCGCTCACGGAAGCCGCGACGCTCTCCGCCGTCGTCGGCCGCTCCGCGCTCTCGGGCATCACCAGCGCGCTCGATCTGATCCAGGTCGCTGCGATTGCCGTCGGCCGCTTCGGCACCATCATCGGCATGAACAGCCAGGCGGAACGCTGCCTGGGCTACGACCTTGCGATCCGCAACAATCGCCTCACCCTGCTCGACCGGCAGGCCAATGCCGATCTGACCAGGCTGATCGATCAGCTGGCCCACAGCTCGGACCTACATCCATTGCCGTCGTCGCCGATCGTGGTGCGCAGGATCGACAAGCGGCCAATCGTGATCCAGATCCAGCCGGTGCCTCCGGCGGCGCGCTCGCCGTTCCTCGGGGCGCGCGCGATCCTGTTGATCCGCGATCTCGAAGGCAGCGCGGCGTTCGATCAGGCGCTCCTTGCAGCGACGTTCGAACTGACGCCGGCGCAGGCACGCCTTGCCGCGCGGCTTGCGCGCGGCGATTCGGTCGAAGCGGCCGCGCAGGCCGCCGGCGTTGCCCTTGCCACCGCGCGCAATCAGCTCAAGACGATCTTCCAGAAGACCGGCACGCACCGGCAGGCGGAACTGGTGGCATTGCTGCACAGGGTGAAGTGAACGATTAAAGGCGAATTGTTCTGATCTCCGGCCCGTTCCGATGAGATTCTTCAATTATTCCAATCGCGAAGGCTGTGTTCCATCAGCTGCGGCAACATTCCACAGGTCAGGAAAATCGTCGGGTTCCCGGGTGACAAGTGTCACTAAAATGGCGACAATCTGCTCACTCTGTGTCGTTCGGGTTTGGTCTCAATGTCCGTGATGCCGTCACGATCATCGACGTTGGCTGTTGCCGCTTTCGCCGTCGCTTGCGTGCTGGCGCCCATGAGCGCGCACGCGCAATGGTGGCGCGGCGGCCCGAAGGACTTCGAGGACTGCGCCGACCTCGCCGAGAAAGCGAAGACCAGGGAAGACAAGACCGCGCAACTCGCCGATTGCAACGCCAAGTTCGCCGGCCGTCGCAAGCCCGGCGGAGGCTACACCTATTACGACTTCATGCAGGACCGCAGCTTCGACATCGCCGGTCCCAATCCGACGCCGGACGAGCAGAAGAAGATCGACCAGGAATATACCGGCTACCTCGAGCAGCAGCGCCGCTCGCGTATCGTTGCGGCGTTCAATGCGAAGCAACTCGAGCGGCAGGAGACACAGCCGGTGCGGCCGCCGCAAATCCAGCAGGCGTCATTGCACAATGAGCCGTCGCGCAGTGAGACTGCGAAAGTCCCCGTCCCCGCCGCAAGGCCGGTCAAGCCGCGGGTCGCTGCCGTCCCCATCCCCGAACCGCGGCCGCGGGCAAGCAACTGCATGAAGGGTACGTTCTCCTGCGAATGGCCGCGGCTTTCCGAGGGATTGGACGGCCTGAAGAAGTTGTTCACGCCGACACCGCCGCCACCGACCAAGGTTGCGAAGCGAAACTGACGACTCGCTTAGTCATTCCGGGGCTCGCGCAAGCGAGAACCCGGAATCTCTCTGCCATTTCCGTCGAGATTCCGGGTTCGTCGCTTCGCTCCGCCCCGGAATGACACCGCAGGTTCAGTCGGTAATCACCATCGCCCAGAACCTGCGGTACGGCGACTTTGGATTGTCGACGAAGGCGACACCGACGCGCTTGGCGCCCGGCATCAACAGGTTCTCGCGATGGCCCGGCGAATTCTCCCACTGCTTCAGCATCTCGGCGAAGGCGATGAAGCCGGCGCCGATATTCTCGGCGGCGCGCTGCTTCTTCAGCGGCGCGATGCGCGTGAAGAAGCTGCCGCCCGCGGAGTGGCTGACCGATCCGGTCGCCGACATCGCCTCCGCCTGCTTCAGCGCCATCGCGTTCAGCTTCGCGTCGAGCCTCACCGCGGGCATGCGGTTGGCGCGCCGGTAGGCACTGATCGACCCGGCATAGTCGGCGGCACCTGAGGCCGTGGTGAAGCCAAACACCAAGGTGAGCGCGAGGAACAGCAGCTTCATCTGAGGTCGTCTCTGTGATGGATCAGTGCGCGCGGGTGCGCTTGTGGTGCCGGGGTGCGACCGATTTGTGCGCAGGCGCGGCCGCTCGGCTCGCTGCTGCGGCCGCCGCGCGTTGCTCCTGCAAGCGCGCATCATAGCCAGGCGACGGTGTCACGGTCGGCGGCGCCGCACGGACCGGGCCGGCCGCGAGCGCAACAAGCGTGAGCAGCATGATGCTGGACCGTTTCATGATGTCATCTCCTCCTGTTCGATCGACGTGGCGGACGATCATCGGCTTTCATGGTCTGCCATCGCGGATCTGTTCGGGCGTCAGCCCCGGCGAGCCCTTGCCGTCCGCCTCCGCCTTCCGGATCAGCGCGATGACGCGGCGCGACAATGGCGCCGCGAGCCCGCGGCGATCCGCGATCGCCGTGATCACACCCTGCAAATAGTCGATCTCGGTGCGGCGGCCGCGCTGCAGATCCTCCCACATCGAGGAGCGCGCCTCGGGATCGATCTTCATGGTGCGGCCGAGCAGCATGTCGAACAGCGCATCGGGCAGCCGCAGCAAAGGCGGCATCCAGCTCGACGGCAGCGGCGTCGGCGATACCGGCGCAATGCCTTCGGCGCGCACCGCGGCCAGGCCCTCGGCCATCTGATCGGCAAGCAGTCGTCGCCAGCCGCGCTGCGCGAGCTGTTGCCGCAGCGGAATATTGGACAGCGCATTGAGCGCATTGTTGAGATTGACGACCAGTTTGCCCCACTGCACGCCATCGATATTGCCGGTCGGCTTGACCGCAAGGCCCGGCACCGACAACCGCGTCGCGGTGCCCGCGTCGTCCTGCGCGATCACGATGTCGCCGGAGGTCGAGCGATGGAAGCGGCCGTCGCCGAGCGCGACCACGTTGAACGGCACCATGCCGCCGAGCACGTTGCGGCCCGGCAGACGCTCGCGCAGCAGCGGCACATTGCCGACGCCGTTCTGCAGGCTGATCACCGCGGCATCGCCAGGCGCGTGGCGCGCGATCACGTCGGCCATCGCAGCGGTATCGGCGCTCTTCACCGTCACCAGCACGGTCTGGACGTCGGACAAGATCGACGGATCGTCGGACACAATGAGCCGATCCGCGGATACCGTCCGCTCGGAGCCGTCAAAGCTGCTGACCCGCAAGCCGTTGGCTGCGATCTCCTGGATCAGCCGCGGCCGCGCCAGCAGTGCGACACGGCGCCCCGCAGCCGCGAGCATGCCGCCGACGAAGCAGCCGATGCTTCCCGCGCCCGCAATGCCGATCGGCCGGTCCTGGTTCATCTTGCCAAACGTCCATTCATCATTGGCTCGATAGCAGGCTTCGATAGCAGACCTGGGGTTGCCTGCCTATTTCGACGCACCGCAGGCCGGGTGGCCCGCCTTGTAACCGTCATGGGTGGAAGCTATGTTTCCCGCTCGGGGCACGGTTGCGGCAGGAGACGATCATGGGTTTACTCGACGTACTCAACGGCATGCAGAACGGCCCGCGCGGTCCAAGCGCGCCAAGCACATCATCCGACAGCTCCAGCGGCGGCGGAATGTCGCCGATGACGATGGCGATCCTCGCGCTGCTGGCATGGAAGGCGGTCAAGCATTTCTCCGGAGGCCAGGCGGACGCGAGCGCCCCTGAGCCGAAGCCGGCGCAGGCGCCGCCGCTTCCTCCCGGCAACGTCACCGCAGGCCTGCCCGGTGGCGGCGGGCTCAGCGATCTGCTGAAGGGCGGCCTTGGTGGCCTGCTCGCCGGCGGCGCAGCCGGCACCGTGCTCAGCGGCGGCCTCAGCGACCTGCTCAAGCAGTTGCAGGACAAGGGCCAGGGCGATGCGGCCAATTCCTGGGTCAGCAACGGTCCCAACAAGCAAATCGCGCCCGGCGATCTCGCCAACGCGCTCGGCGCCGACCAGATCGACTCGCTGGCATCGCAGAGCGGCATATCGCGCGACCAGTTGCTGCGGGGCCTGAGCCAGTACCTGCCCGACGCGATCAATCATCTGACACCGGACGGGCGGTTGCCGAGCGGCGACGAGCTGCACCGCAGGCTTTAGCGGCATTGTTGATTCCATCTGAAGAGGACGACAGACATGGGCGGCATCATCTGGGTCATCATCGTCGGCTTTATCGCGGGGATCATCGCGCGGTTCCTGTCGCCGGGGCCGAACAATCCGAGCGGCTTTATTCTCACCACCGTGCTCGGCATCGCCGGCGCGTTTCTCGCCACCTTCATCGGCCAGGCGATCGGCCATTACGGTCCCGAACAGGGCGCCGGCTTCATCACCGCCACGATCGGCGCGCTGGTGGTGCTATTCATCTGGAATCGGCTGGTCGCGGCACGTGTGATCCCGGATCCGGGAAACAGGTGACGGCACAGCGAACCGAATATTGATCCAAAATCAAAATGCCCGGGCTTGGCCCGGGCATTTTCGTTTCCGTAACTGGTCGGAAGTCGCGGATAGCCAGTTTCACTGAATGAGATGCATGCCGGCATCCATGCGGACGAATTCGCCGGTCATGTTGCTCGAGGCCGGGCTTGCCAGGAAGCAGACCAGATTGGCGATGTCTTCCGCCGTTGACGCAACCTTCAGCGGCACCCGCGCGACCACGGCATCGCGCACCTGCTTGGCGCCCGCCTCACCGCGGCCCTTGGTGAACCAGGGCGTATCGATATAGCCCGGGCACACCGTGTTGACGCGGATCAACGGCGCCAGCGCGCGCGCCAGCGACTGCGTCATGGTGTTGAGCGCGCCCTTGCTCGCGGCATAGGCGACCGACGAACCGCCGCCCGAAATGCCGGCGACCGAGGAGACGTTGACCACCGCCGACGGACGGCCAGAAGCCTTCGCGCCGGCTTCGAGCAGCGCGCGCGCGGCACGAACCATCTGGAACGGGCCGATGGTGTTGACGGCATAGATGCGCTGGAAATCTTCCGCGGTCAGGCCGTCGAGATCGTGATGCGGCACGTGCTTGGTGGTGCCCGCATTGTTGACGAGCACGTCGAGGCGGCCCCAACCCTGCGCAGCGGCGGCGATCTTCTTGCAGTCCTCATCGCGCGATACGTCGCCCTGCACCACCAGCACCTCGGCGCCCTGCTTGCGACAGGCTTCCGCGGTCGCTTCGGCTTCCGCCTTGCTGTTGGAATAGTTGATGATGAGGCGCGCGCCCTGCGTGGCGAGGATTTGCGCGGTGGCGGCGCCGAGTCCCGATGCCGATCCCGTCACGATTGCGCACAAACCATCCTTGGACATCTACATTTTCCTTGTTGTTGTGAGCCAGATGAACTCCGGCGGCGGCACACCATATCGCGTGGAACGACATCTGCAAGCCGCGCCCAAATCCTCACGTATACGCGTTCAGCCCCTTTTGCAGGCTGGCCCACTGCGCCTCGTCATGGCCGCAGATGATCTTGACGCCGGACGCCTCGAGCCTTGCGATCTCGTCGAGCGACTTCAGGAACTGGTCGACGTCGAGGCTGTTCCGCGGCGAGGTCCGCTGGTCGAGATTGGCGCGCACACTGAGCGCGTCGGAGGCGAGCAGGAATTCGCCGCTGTTGTCGAGCTTGACCAGCGCGCCGGTCGTTCCCTTCGAGTGTCCGGGCAGCGGGACCAGCGTCAGTCTGCCGTCGCCGAACACATCCATCTGCTTGTCGAAGACCTCCATCTTCAGCGGATGATCCCAGTCCGCCTTGATGTATCCGCGATCGAACGCGTTGTCGGCATTCGCGGCCTCGATCTCGAGCGCATGGACGAAGATCGTCGCCTTCTTGAAGAAGGCGTTGCAGCCGCAATGGTCGGTGTGCAGGCGGGAGCAGATCACCACGTCGATATCGTCGGCGCCGAGGCCGACGGCCTTCAGGCTCGTCAGCACATGATCATCCGCCGGCATGATCGGGCGCATGTATTTGGCGAGCGTGCCCAGCCGTCCTTCAGGATCGGTCGCGACATCGGGATGGCATCCGGTATCGAAGAGCACATTGCCTTGCGTGTGCCGCAGCAGCACGCAGGACACCGGAAGGTCGATCGTCTCGCCGCGCGCGGCATCGGGCAGATAGGTCCGCTTCGACATCTGCAGACGGCCGCCCGACAACATATGCATCTTCATCTCGTTACCTCCACGTTGGCTTCAAACTACATATGAGTTTTATGGAAACTCATAATAGATTTGACAGCATATTATTCGCCCTTATAGCTTCCGCGCAATGTCGCGATCGCATGACAAATGCGCTCAACGAAGCACCCGGCTCCTTCGGATCGGCATCGTTGACATCGATCAGCGGCCGTCAGAGGGAAGTTTCGCCACGATGTACACCGTGTTCAGCACGTTCGCTGCGACATCAGATGCAGCAGCGTTCAAACCTTTCCTCTGCATTCCCGCGCGTCCCGACCGCGCATACTTTCCCGACGGCGTCGAACTGTCCTATGGCGACATTGCGCAGCAGGTCTGCGCGTTGCGCGATCTGTACCGCGCGTCCGGTTTCGGCCATGGACACCGCGCCTGTCTGCTGCTGGAGAACCGGCCCGACTTCATCGTGCATTGGCTGGCGCTCAACGGCCTCGGCGTCTCGATCGTTCCGATCAACCCGGCCTATCGCGCGGCGGAAATCGAATACCTGATCGCGCATGCCGAACCCGACCTGATCGTCACGCTGGCTGACCAGAAGGAATTGCAGAAGGCGCTGACCGGCGACGTTCCGCTGCTCACCGTCTCCGGTGACGATCTCGGCGCCGGCATCGAGACAGTCCCGCAGGCCAGGCGGCCGCCACCACGCGCCGGCGAGCCGGGAAGCGAGACCGAGGCTGCGCTGCTCTACACGTCTGGCACGACGGCGCGCCCGAAGGGATGCATCCTGACCAATGAATATGTGGTCTCGACCGGCCGCTGGTACATCAGCCACGGCGGCGAGGCGACGTATCACGCCGGAACGGAGCGCCTGTACAGCCCGCTGCCGCTGTTCCACATGGCCGGCCTGACCCTGACCCCGATCGCGATGATGCTGACCGGCGGCTGCCTGATCCTGCCGGAACGCTTCAACGCGAAATTTGCCTGGCGCGATATCGTCGCGTGCCGCGCAAGCGTGCTGCATTATCTCGGCGTGATCGTCGCGGCCCTGCTGGCGCAGCCGGAGACGCCGGACGAGAAAGCCCATGCGCTGCGCTTCTCGATGGGTGTCGGCGCCAATCCCGAGCAGCGCGCGCGCGCCCGCGAGCGCTTCGGCATCCCCTTCGTCGAGGGCTGGGGCATGACGGAGACCGGACGCAGTCCGTTCAACACCGTCGAGCCGCGGCATCTGGAGACCAACACCATCGGCCGCAGCGTACCGGGGCTCGAAATGACGATCCTTGATGCCGACGGCAATGCGCTGCCGGCGGGCTCGGTCGGCGAACTCTGCGTGCGCCATTCGGAAGCGACGCCGCGGCGCGGCTTCTTCTCCGGCTATCTGAAGGACCCAGAGGCCACCGAGCAGGCGTGGCGCGGCGGCTGGTTTCACACCGGCGACAGCGTCTGGCAGCACGAGGACGGCGCCTTCGTGTTCGTCGACCGGCTGAAGCACCTGGTCCGGCGCGCCGGCGAGAACATCTCGGCGGCGGAGGTCGAGGCCGTACTGACGACGTCGCCTCTGGTCAAGCAGGCCGCCGTCGTCTCTGCGCGCGATCCGATCCGCGACGAGGAAGTTGCGGCCTTCATCGTGAGCAACGACGGCACCGATGCTTCACGCGAGCTCGCGCAGGACATCTTCCGCTTCTGCCGCGAGCGCCTGGCGGCGTTCAAGCTGCCGGCGTGGATCGCCTTCGTCGCCGAGCTGCCGCTGACCTCGACCAACAAGATCCAGAAGCACGTGCTGCTCGGCGCGGACAGGGATCCGCGGTCGCATCCGGGCATGATCGACCTGAGGCAAGACAAGACCAACGCCATAAGGCAATCGAACTAGAGGAAACCAGGGACAATGACATCAAGATACGGATGGATCGCCGCGAGCGCTGCAATCCTCTCAGTCGCCTTCGCCGCGCCATCCCACGCGCAGATTTCCGACGACGCGGTGAAGATCGGCGTGCTGACCGACCAGGCCGGCCTCTATGCCGACGCCGCCGGCCCCGGAGCGGTCGAAGCGGTCCGGATGGCGATCGCGGATTTCGGCGGCAAGGTCCTGGGCAAGCCGATCGCGATGGTCGATGCCGACCATCAGAACAAGGCGGACATCGGCGCCGGCATCGCGCGGCGCTGGTATGAGCAGGAGAATGTCGATGTCATCGTGGATTTCGCCAATTCCGCTGTCGCGTTCGCCGTGCTCGAGCTCACCAAGCAGAAGAACAAGGCGATGCTGGTGTCGTCGGCCGGCTCCTCCGATCTGACGGGCAAGGGCTGCTCGGCGAATTCGGTGCAGTGGACCTACAATACCCATGCGCTCGCCAACAGCACGGTGCGGGCGCTGGCCAAATCGGGCGCGAAGAGCTGGTATTTCGTCACGGTCGACTACGCTTTCGGCCACGCGCTACGCAACGACGCGGCCAGGACCGTGGAGAAGGTCGGCGGCAGCATCGCCGGCGAAGTGCGGCATCCGCTCAACAGCATGGATTTCTCGTCCTATCTGCTGCAGGCCCAGAGCTCGAAGGCTGACGTGATCGCCTTTGCCAACACCGGCGGCGACCTCGCCAACTCGATCCGGCAGGCGCAGGAATTCGGGATGGCGCAGCAGCAGAAGCTCGCCGCCTTCCTGATGCAGACCAGCGACATCCACGCGATCGGCTTGCAGGCCGCCCAGGGGCTGCAGCTCGCGACCGCCTTCTATTGGGATCTCGACGACAAGACCCGCGACTTTGCCGCGCGCTTCATGGCCAGGACCAAGAAACGGCCGACCATGGTGCAGGCCGGTCTCTACTCCGCGGTGATGAACTATCTCAAGGCGGTGGAGAAATCCGGCACCGACGACGGCCCCAAGGTAATCGCGCAGATGAAGGACATGCCGATCGACGACTTCTTCGCCCGCAACGCATTCCTGCGCGAGGACGGCCAGCTGATCCACGACATGTATCTCGTGCAGGTGAAGTCGCCGGCCGAATCGAAGGGCGCCTGGGACTACGAGAAGCTGGTTCAGGTGATTCCGGGCAAGGAGGCATTCGCGACGCCCGAGGAGAGCGCCTGCCCGCTGCTGAAGAAATGACTGCGCGCACGAACCTACACACCACAGGCAAGAAACCATAGGCAAGGCTGGACATCCCATGACTGAGCTGCCGCTGCTGTTTACCCCGCTGCAATTGCGCGATCTCGAACTGAAGAACCGGATCATGGTCTCGCCGATGGCGACCTATTCGGCGCGGGAGGGGCGCGCCACCGATTGGCACACCGCGCATATCGGCAAGCTCGCCGCCGGCGGCGCCGGCCTCGTGTTCGTCGAGCAGAGCTCGGTGAACACCCAGGGACGCATCACCCATGGCTGCCTCGGCATCTGGGACGATGCGCACATCGCGGACCACGCCGCCCTCGCCGCGCTGATCCACAGCTTCAACGCCAAGGCCGCGATCCAGATCGCCCATGGCGGCCGCAAGGGCTCGTCGCAACGGCCGTGGGAAGGCGGCAACCCGCTCGGCGAATCCGACATCAAGGCGCGCGGCGAAGGCCCGTGGCAGATCGCGGCCTCGAGCGGCATTCCCTTCGACGACGGCTGGCCGGCACCGCAGATGCTGACCTCAGAGCAGATCGATGCCCTGGTGGACGACTATCGCCAGGCGTTTCGCCGCGCCAGGGCGGCCGGCTATGACGTCATCGAGCTGCACTGCGCGCACGGCTATCTGATGCACTCGTTCCTGTCGCCGCTGGCGAACAACCGCAACGATGAATATGGCGGGTCGCGCGAGAACCGCATGCGCCTGCCGCTGCGGATCGCGGCGATCATGCGCGAGGAATGGCCCAGCCATCTGCCGGCCTTCGTCCGCATCTCGTCGGTCGACGGCGTCGACATCGGCTGGTCGATCGAGGACTCGATCGCATTTGCGGCCGAGTTGAAGGCGATCAGGATTGACATGGTGGACTGCTCGTCGGGCGGCATGAAGCTGCCGCGCGGCAATTCGCTGGTATCGCGCACCCCGGGCTTCCAGGTGCCGTTCGCCGAGCGCATCCAGAAGGAAGCCGGCATGCCGACGGTGGCGGTCGGGCTGATCCGCGAACCGGACTATGCCGAAGCCATCTTGCGGGACGGCAAGGCGACGCTTATTGCACTCGGCCGCGAACTGCTGTGGAATCCGAACTGGCCTGCGCAGACGGCACTTGCGCTCGGATGCGATCCGGAGTGGACGAGTTGGCCCGAGCAATATGGCTGGTGGCTGAAGCGACGGGTGGCACAGCAGGGACGATAGCGATGCCGGTGGCGAAGAAAGATTTGGCAAAGGCCGGCGCGGCTGCCGGGGCGCGGTCTTTCGACGGCCCCGATTTCCCCGGCGATACCTCGCGCGACCTGCCGAAAATGGACAATGCGGTCAAGTCGGCGCGGCGCGTGTTCGATGTGCTCGAATTTTTCGAGGAGCACCAGCGGGCCGCGTCCGCCATCGAGGTCGCGGCCGCGCTCAAGTTCCCGCAATCCAGCACCTCGGCGCTGATGCGGACGATGACGGCGTTCGGCTATCTCCACTATGACACCAGCCGCCGCACTTATATCCCGACGCCGCGGATCTCGATGCTGGGGCACTGGCTGAGTCCGGCATTGTTCACGAAAGGCCGCCTGGTCAATTTGATGGAAGAGCTCTCCGCGCGGACCGGAGAGACCATCATGCTCGCGGTGCGCAACGGGCTCAGCGCGCAATATGTCCATATCATTCAGGCCAAGCTGCCGATGCGGCTGTATGTCAAAGCCGGAACGCTGCGGCCGCTGGCGCGATCCGCGTCGGGGTACGCGCTGCTGTCGGCCTATCCGGACAAGGAGGTGCGCCGCCTGGTGCGCCTGATCAATGCCAACGAGACCCGGCCCGATCGGCAGGTCGATATCAAGGCGCTGCTGCTGGAGCTGAAGAAGGTGCGTGCCAAGGGGCACGCGTTCTCGCTCGGCCTGGTCACGCCGGGCGCCGGCGCCGTCGCCATGAACCTGCCGCCGATTGCGGAATCGAACGAGCCGCTGGTGCTGTGCGTGGCCGGATTGAACGACGCGCTGGTCACCCAGGAGACCGAGTTCGCCGACCTGATGCGGAAGGCGATCGAGTTTCATCTGGCGGACTGAACTTATGTCAGCGGCCGGTTGCGCGTGTGCATGGCATACAAACAGGGACAATCGAAAGTTCACTATGCGGAATTCATGCGCCATGTCCGGCTTCATGCCATCCGCGCAAGTGGCCCTGCGGGCAGCGCTTGTCACGGCTATGGCTTTTCCCCATCATTGAGCGCAAGACAACATCGCAAGCAGGGCATGGCCGAACGGCCAGCCCGAGCCAATCAACACGAGGAACGCTGTGGCGGAGAGTGAAAACATCGTCGCCGAGACCGCGGAAAAGATTTTCGCCGATCTCGCGGATGCCCAAACCATCAATCACGACAAGCAGGGCGCATGGAAGGCGCCGCTGTGGCAGGCGCTGACCGAAGCCGGCCTGCCGCTGTCCTGGGTGCCCGACGATCTCGGCGGTTCCGGCGCCAGCCTCGCGGAAGGATTCAGCGTCCTTAACGTCGCCGGGCGGCATGCGATCGCTGTTCCGCTGGCCGAAACAATGCTGGCCGGCTGGCTGCTGACGCAGGCCAGGATCGCCTCCCCCGAAGGCGAGATGACCGTGCTGCCGGCAAGCCCGAAGGACCGCGTCACGCTCAACGCCGACGGCAGCCTCTCCGGCCGTGCCCGCGGCGTGCCGTTCGCCAAGGACGCAAAGCATTTCGCCGTGCTGGCAAGCGGCAATGGCGGGGTGTCGGTCGCGCTGGTTGACGTCGCGAAGTGCCGGATCGAATCCGGCATCGGGCTCGGCGGCGATCACAACGACACCGTCGCGCTCGACAAGGTGCAGCCGGTCACGACCAGGCCGGCGCCGAAGGGCTTTGACCAAACCACGCTGATGCTGATGGGCGGCGTGGTGCGCAGCCTGCAAATCGCCGGCGCGCTGGAAGCGATGCTCGACATCTCCGTGCGCTATTCCAACGAGCGTGTCGCCTTCGAGAAGAAAATCTCGAAATTCCAGGCGGTGCAGCACAACCTCGCCCGGCTCGCCGGCGAAAACGCCGCCGCACTCGCCGCCGCGACCTCGGCGGCGGACACGATCGTCAACGCCAAGTCGCTGGACACTGATGCGGTGTTCCTGGAAGCCGCAGCGGCCAAGGTCCGCTGCTCGGAAGCGGCGGAGAAGGGCAGCAGCATCGCGCATCAGGTGCATGGCGCGATCGGCTTCACCATCGAGCACATCCTGCACCGCTATTCGCTGCGGGCGTTGGCCTGGCGCGACGATTTCGGCTCGGAGAGCTACTGGGCGGTCGAGCTCGGCAAGCTCGTCGCGAATCGTGGCGCCGATGAATTGTGGCCGCTGGTGGCTTCGCGCTGAGATCAGGACAGAGACATCATGACTGCAGCCCTTCGTTTCGATCCGATCCGCCTGCCGGAAAAATGCGAGCAGCTCCGCAAGGAGGTGCGCGCCTTCCTCGCCGAGGAAATCGCCGCCGGCACCTTCGATCCCCACGCGCCGAACCGCGAGGACAATGACGCACCGGAATTCTCCCGTCGCGTCGGCGCCAAGGGCTGGCTCGGCATGACCTGGCCGAAGAAGTATGGCGGCCAGGAGCGCTCGTTCCTCGAGCGCTACGTTGTGACCGAGGAGATGCGGGTGGCGAATGCGCCGACCCGGCGCTTCTTCGTCGCCGACCGCCAGAGCGGGCCGGTGCTTTTGAAATACGCGCCCGAGCACATCAAGATGGACATCCTGCCGCGCATCTGCCGCGGCGAGGTCTGCTTCGCCATCGGCATGAGCGAGCCGAACTCCGGCTCCGATTTGTTCGCGGCGAAGACCCGCGCGACCAAGACCGACGGCGGCTACCTGATCAACGGCACCAAGATCTGGACCTCGTCGGCGCACATCGCCGACTACATGATCGCGATCTTCCGCACCTCGCCGCCGACCAAGGAAAACCGTCGCCACGGCCTGACCCAGTTCCTCGTCAAGATGAAGCAGCCGGGCATCCAGGTGAATCCGATCGGCCAGATCACCGGCCAGTTCGAGTTCAACGAGGTGGTGTTCACCGACTACTTCGTGCCCGACGATCACGTGCTGGGCGAGGTCGACGGCGCCTGGAAGCAGGCGACGTCGGAGCTCGCCTATGAGCGAAGTGGTCCCGAGCGTTTCCTCGAGACCTATTACGTGCTCACCGAGCTTGTGCGCGCGGTCGGCAAGAACCCGGACACCCGCAGCGCCGAGGGCATTGGACGCCTGGTGGCGCAGGTGCATACCATGCGCCGCATGTCGGTATCGGTCGCGGGCATGCTGCAGGCCGGCAAGGAGCCGGTGGTGGAGGCCTCGATCGTCAAGGACATCGGCACGGTGTGGGAGCAGCAGCTGCCGCATCGCGTCCGCGATCTCGCCGCGTTCGTCGAGGAGACCGCGACCAACCGCGAGACGCTGGAAAAGCAGCTCGATTTCGCCATCAAGACCGCGCCCAAGCTGACGATCCAGGGCGGCACCACCGAAGTGCTGCGCGGCATCATCGCCCGCGGTTTGGGCCTTCGCTAATTCAACGAGGACAGATCATGACCAAATATACGGATATCGGCGTCGAAACCCACGGCCATGTCGGCCTGATCGAAATCCGAAAACCCCCGCTGAACTTCTTCGACGTCGCGCTGATCAACCAGATCGCCGACGCGCTGGAGGAGTTCGACAACAATATCGAGATCCGCGCCTCGGTGCTGGCGGCGCAAGGCAAGGCGTTCTGCGCCGGCGCCAATTTCGGCGATCCCGCCCGCCAGGAGCAGGAAGAGCGCGCCAAGAGCGATCCGGCCTCGAACCTGCCGATCAACCATCTTTACGTGCAGGCGGTGCGCATCTTCCGCAACAAGAAGCCGATCGTCGCGGCGATCCATGGCGCTGCGATCGGCGGCGGCCTCGGCCTTGCCGTCTCCGCCGACTTCCGCGTCGCCTGCCCCGAGGCGCGCTTCTCGGCCAACTTCACCAAGCTCGGCTTCCATCCGGGCTTCGGCCTCACCGCGACGCTGCCGGAGCTGATCGGCAAGAACAATGCCGAACTGATGTTCTACACCAGCCGCCGTGTCACCGGCGAAGAAGCCTATCGCTGGGGCCTCGCCAACGTGCTGGTGCCGCAGGACCAGGTGCGCGCCGAAGCGATGAAGCTCGCGCAGGAGATCGCCGAATGCTCGCCGCTCGGCCTGGTCTCGACCCGCGCCACCATGCGCGCCGGCCTCGCCGACCGTGTGCTGGCCGCGACCAACCATGAGCTCGCCGAGCAGACCAAGCTGCGCGCGACCGAAGACTTCAAGGAAGGCGTCAAGGCCACCGCCGAGCGCCGCGTCGCCAACTTCAAGGGGCGGTAGGTCCTCGCGCCGCTCTCACAACGCGTCGTCCCGGCGAAAGCCGGGAGCCATACGCCGCGGCCTGCGGAAGGGGCACAAGCGGCGTCGGCTTCTCTTACAACTCACTTCGGTGGTTATGGGTCCCGGCCTTCGCCGGGACGACGCCGAGTTATTTCGGCACCACCAGCGCATCGACGATCGTGACGCCCTGCCCTTCCGGGTGCACCAGCACCGGATTGACCTCGATCTCGGCGATCTCGCTTCGGTGCTGCGCCGCCAGCACTGAAATCTGCGAGATCAACCGCGCCAGTGCCGTGACATCGGCCTTCGGCGCGCCGCGGAAGCCGTGCAGCAGCGGCGCGGCCTTCAGCGTCTCCAGCATCGTGCTCGCTTCGGCCGGGCTCACCGGCGCGGGGCGATAGACCACGTCCTTGAACAGTTCGGTGGTGATGCCGCCGAGCCCCACCATCACCATCGGCCCGAACGTCTTGTCCGCCATGGTGCCGACGATGATCTCGACGCCTTTCCTGGCCATCGGCCCGACCAGCACGCCCTGGATTTCGGCGCCCGGCCGCTGCTTCTGCACCGTCTCCAGCATGTCGCGATAGGCCGTGAAAGCCGCACCCTTGGCGGCGATGTTGACGCGGACGCCGCCGACCTCGCTCTTGTGCGCGATCGCGGGCGACTGAATCTTCATGACCAGCGGAAATCCGGCGCGCTCGATCGCGGCATCGAGCCCGTCGCGGTCGATCACCAGCACCTCATCCGGCAGCGCAATGCCGGCCGCGCGCAGCAGCGATTTGCTGTCATATTCGGAGAGCGTCTTCGCCTTCAGATGCATGGAGAGATCGTGCGCCGGCGACGCTGATGCCGAGATCTCCGGCGCGGGCTTGAAGCCGGCATAGTCCGCCAGCCGCCGCATTGCGACGCCGACATGGGTCAGTCCTGAGAGCACCACCACGCCCGACTTCGCCAGCTCCTGCCGCGCGAATTGCGACGGCAGCGTGTAGGAATAGAACACCACCGGCTTGTTCTGCGCGGCGATCACCGGCTTCAACTCAGCTTCCTTGAACGGCATCCGTGTCTCGCTCGACAGCGACAGCACGACCAGCGTCGCGTCCACTTCATCAGACGTGTCGAACAGCTCGATGCTCTTCTGCAGTCCGCCGGATGACACGCCCTGCGCGGTCACGTCGACCGGATTGCCTGCCGCGCCGTAGGACGGCATCCATTGCTTGATCTGGCTCTGGATCGCGGCCGAAAGCTCCGGCACGCGCAGGCCCTGCATCGAGACGGTATCGGCGCCCCAGATGCCGGCGCCACCGGACACCGTCAGCACCGCGACGCGATCGCCCTTCGGCAGCGGATTGGTGGTCAACACGGCAGCAATGGTCACGGCCTCGTCGAGGTCGTTGGAGACGATGAAGCCGTATTTCGCGAACACCGCATCATAGGCCGCCGACCAGCCCGCCATGCTCGCGGTGTGCGAGGCCGCCGCACGTTCGCCGGCGCCGGAGCGCCCGACCTTGGTGACGATCACGGGCTTTTTGAGTTCTGCCGCGCGCTTCGCCGCCGCCAAGAACTTGTCGACGTCCCTGATGCCCTCGATGAACAGCAGGATCACGTCGGTCGAGACATCCTGTACCATGTAGTCGAGGAACTCGCCGGCGCCGAGATCGCTCTCATTGCCGGCGCTGACGACATAGCTGAGCGCGACGCCGAGCGCCTTGGCGCGATGATAGATCGCAAAGCCGATGCCGCCGCTCTGCGCGACGATGCCGATCCGCCGCTTGCTGGCGACGAGATCAGGCGCATCCGGCTTGACGTCGACGGTCGGGCTGAAGGTCGCGGCGACCTTCTGCGCCTGGCTGTAAAACCCTTCCGCGTTCGGCCCACTGATCCGCATCCCGGTCCGCTTCGCCAGCGCGACGATCGCGTCCTGCATGTCAGCGCTGTCGCCGCCCTCCTCGGCAAAACCGGACGAGATGATGACGGCATTCTTCACGCCCGCGGCCGCGCATTGCTCCAGCGCCGGCAGCACCGCACGGGCCGGAATGACGATAACGGCAAGATCGACCGGCGCGCCGATCTCGGCAATCGACTTGAAGCACCTCAAGCCGTCGATCTCGTCATAATTCGGGTTGATCGGATAGAGCGCGCCCGGGTAGCCGTTCTTGCGCAACATCGCGAGCAGCCGACCGGGAATCTTCTCGTGATCGCGCGAGGCGCCGATCAGCGCGATGCTCTTTGGGGCGAAGAAGGTATCGAGCGGATGCGGCATGGGGCGTTCCTTTTTATTCTTCTTGTAGCCCGGATGGAGCGGAGCGCAATCCGG
>NZ_LFIQ01000121.1:27859-30185 GCF_001189245.1 Bradyrhizobium pachyrhizi
GGCCGGTCTATCCGCGAAGCGCGCGGCCCCGGATTTCGCTTCGCTGCATCCGGGCTACGACGTCACGCCGTCAGCTTGAACGTCACGCCGCAGAGCAGGAACCCGTCGCCCTTCACCTCACAGCCTCTGGCTTTTGCGGCGTCCAGCACCTTCGCCTTGTCGACGACCTCAAACGTCAAGCCGCTCATGATCTCGCTGTCGCCCTTGACGAAGCTGAAGGTGCTATTCGGCAGCTTCACCACGGTACCATCGGCGGGAATGCCGATGATCCTGCCCCAATGCGCCGCCAACGCCTCAGGCTCGGGGCTCTGCATCTCGACCTCGGTCAGCGCCAAAGTCGTGTCCTTGCGGATCGACTTCTGCCAATCGGAGCCAGCCGGCGGGTACGGCCCCAGCACGTCGTCGCTGCCGTCGGTGTGGTTGAACTCGATGAAGGCGGCGCGGCAGTCGCGCGGATGCAGTTGCACGCCGTGATACGGCGCGTGCGTGATCACGTTCGCGGTGCGCACGCCCATCGTGTTGGCCTTGGCGCCGCGCGCGTCGGGATCCTCACAGACGAAGATCGCCATATAGCCCCCGCGGCCGCCGGTCTTCTCGATGAAGCGGCCGGCCGCCGTGCCCGGCCCCGGCTGGAACGGCGCGACGACTTCGAGCAGGATGGTATCGACCGGCAGCAGCGCATTCTCGAGGCCGTATTTCGCGACGTTGCCGTCGCGATAGCAGACGTCGAGGCCCATGATCGCGGAGATGTCCGCGATCACAGGCGCAAGCTGCGGCGCCACCAGGCAGATCTGCCGCAACCGCATGTACTCGGCCATGGTCTACTGCCCCTGGAAGGTGGGCTTGCGCTTCTCGACGAAGGCCTTGGCCGCTTCCTTGTGGTCGGTGGTCTCGCCGGCACGCGTGTGGTGGATCGCCTCGCCGTCGAAGCAGGCCTCTAGCGTCATGGTCTCGGCATTGTTGATGTTGCGCTTGATGTAGCCGAGCGCCACCGACGGGCCCTGCGCCAGCGAGCGCGCCAGTTCCAGCGTCTCGGCCTCGACGTCGGCATCAGGCACCACCTTGGAGACCATGCCGAGGTTGTAGGCTTCCTGCGCCGACAGCACCGGCGACATCATGTAGAGCTCGCGCGCTTTGGCGCTGCCGAGCATCTTGGTCAGGAAGTAGGTGCCGCCGTAGTCGCCGGAGAAGCCGACCTTGGCGAAGGCGGTGGTGATCTTGCAGGAGGCGCTGGCGACGCGGAGGTCGCAGGACAGCGCGATCGAAAGCCCGGCGCCGGCCGCGGCGCCGTCGAGCTGCGCCACCACCGGCTTCGGCATCTGGTGCAGGATGCGCGAGACCTCCATGCCGCGGCGCAGATTGGCCATCTTGGCCTCGAACGGCAGCGGCGCGCGGCCTTCCGCCATCGACTTGACGTCGCCGCCGACGCAGAAGGTGCCGCCGGCGCCCCGGATCAGCACGGCACGCACCTCGGTGTCGTCCTGCGCGCGGCGCGCCGCCTCGACGAGGCCGCGCGTCATGTCGGGATTGAGCGCGTTGCGCCGATCGGGACGGTTCATGGTGATGGTGAGCAGGCCCTTGTCGAGGGATTGGAGGACCATCTGATTATCGCTCATGGCGTTTTGCCTTTCGTTGTTGTTGGTTGTTACGGCGTCATTCCGGGATGGTCCGAAGGACCAGACCCGGAATCTCGAAATTCCGGATTCGACGCTGCGCATCGCTCCGGAATGACGCTTCGCGTCACTTCTTCACCAGCGGGCAGCGCGACTCCGACAGCGGCTGGAAGGCCTGGTCGCCCGGAACGGTCGCCACCAGCTTGTAGTCGTCCCAGCGGCCCTTCGATTCCGACGGCTTCTTGACCTCGAACAAATACATGTCGTGCACCATACGGCCGTCCTCGCGGATCTTGCCGTTCTTGGTGAACATGTCGTTGATCGGGGTCTCCTTCATCACCTTCATGACGGCGGCTGGATCGGTGGTGCCGGCGGCCTTCACCGCCTTGAGATAGTGCGTCACCGAGGAATAGACGCCGGCCTGTGCCGAAGTCGGCACCCGCTTGGTGCGCTCCATGAAGCGCTTCGTAAAGGCGCGGCTGTCGTCGTTGAGATCCCAGTAGAAGGCTTCCGCCAGCAACAGGCCCTGCGCGGTCTCGAGCCCGACGCTGTCGATGTCGGTGACGAAGGCCAATAGCGGCGACAGTTTCTGGCCGCTCTTGGTGAGGCCGAATTCCGCCGCCTGCTTGATCGCGTTGATGGTGTCGCCGCCGGCATTGGCAAGGCCAATCACCTTGGCCTTCGAGGCCTGCGCCTGCAGCAGGAAGGACGAG
>NZ_LFIQ01000121.1:30195-35322 GCF_001189245.1 Bradyrhizobium pachyrhizi
ATCCGAGGTGTTGATCGGATGCCGCACGCTGCCGAGCACCTTGCCGCCCGACTTCACCACGACGTTGCTGGTGTCCTTTTCCAGGTCCTGGCCGAACGCGTAGTCCGCGGTCAGGAAGAACCAGGTATCGAGACCGGATTTCACCGCGGCGAGGCCGGTCACATTGGCCTGCGCGAAGGTGTCGAACACGTAGTGCACGGTATAGGGGCCGCAGGCCTCGTTGGAGAGGCGGATCGAGCCTGGACCGTTGAACATGATGATCTTGTTGCGCGCCTTGGCGATCTCGCCGGCGGCGAGCGCGGTCGCGGAGGCCGCGACGTCGAAGATCATCTCGACGCCCTGGTTGTCGATCATGTCGCGGGCGATGTTGGCGGCAAGGTCGGCCTTGTTGAGATGGTCGCCGACCACGATCTCGACCTTGCGGCCGAGCACCTCGCCGCCGAAATCCTCCACTGCCATCTTGGCGGCGGTTTCGCTGCCCGAACCGGTGATGTCGGCGTAGAGGCTCGACATATCGAGGATGCCGCCGAGCTTCAGCGGAGGCTTGTCCTGCGCCAGCGACGCATTCGCCGAGATCGCAAACGCACAGGCCAACACGCCGGCCAAAACTCGTCTCATTCCAATCCTCCCTTGCAGCGCGGACCTCGTTCCATCAGGTCCGTTTCGAGGGCCGGATCATGCCGCATGGCCTGCACTGCAGCAAGCCGCAGCGGCAGCAATCTGTTTTCCGCTAAGCGGAATGAGGCGCCGCGCCGGAGCGCTGCAATCAGAGATGAAAGTCGGGAACGGTCTGATGGGGCGTTCCCGCCGGCAGGCCGAGGAACAGGTACTGCATGCCATAATGTCCGGCGAATGCCGATGCCGTTGCATCCATGATGATGCGACCGCCCAGATCCAGATGCAATTCCGGCCGGGTAATGGCACCGAGCGTGTAGGCCGGCACGATGGTCTCGTTGATGTGCAGGGCGTCGAAGACGGTGGACACCGCCGAAAGCGAGGCCGCATTGCCGGCCAGGTCGACGACATCGGCGCCATTGGCGGCGAAGCCGGTCACGGCCAGCGAGCCGGCCCGATCCGTCGATGACACGATGTGATCGAACACCAGCTTCGAGGAATCGCCGAGCAGCACCGTTGCCGCGGCGTCGTAGATTGCGGTGCCGCCATCGTTGAGCGTCAGGCTCGGCGTGCCGCCATTGACGTGAACCGCCTCGTTGAAGCCGACCGTCAGTTGCACCAGCGAACCCGGCGCTGCGACGCCACCGGAGGGCGTCGCTGTGATCCCGGTGAGATGGGGCGCCGTGGTGTCGAGGGTGAAGGTCAGGCTCGACGACGCGCTGACATTGCCGGCGGCGTCGACCTCCTGCACCGTGACGGAGTGCATGCCGTCGGTCGTGAAGATCGGCACCGCCGTGGAGAAGGCCGAGGCACCGTCGGCCTTGTAGCGCAGCGTGTCGGCCGCATCGAACTTGGTGTAATCGATCAGCGGATTGCTGGTGATGTGGTCGGCGCCCGAGACGCCGGTGTCGCGGTGCAGGGCCAGCGTCGGCGCCGCTGGCGCCTTGGTGTCGCCGGTGAAGCTGACCGCGTTGCTCGCTCCGCCGGCGTTGCCGGCGATGTCGGTGTAGCTCGCCCCTGCAACCGAAAGATCGGCCGACAGATGGTCGGTGACATCGGCCGTGAAGGTCGCGGTGTAGATATCGTGACCCGCGCCGTTGACGCCGACATGGACGAGGCTGCCCAGCAGTCCGCCATGGACGGTGACGTCGCCGAGTCCGAAACCCGCGACCGCCTCGGAGAAGGTAAACGTCATCAGCGCGGCGTCGCCGGCGTGCAGCAGGCTGTGATCGGCCGCCACCGATACCGTCGGCGGATGCGTGTCGCCACCGATCGTCGCGGTATTGCTCGCCGCGCCGGCATTTCCTGATACGTCGGCATAGCTTGCGGCGGTGACCCGGATCGAGCCCGCCACGACGTCGTTGATGTCAGGCGTGAAGATCGCGGTGTAGACGTCCTGGCCTGAACCATTGAGCCCGACATGGATCAGATTGGTTACCGTACCACCGGCGACGACGGTATCGCCGAGCGCAAAGCCCGCGACCTCTTCGCAGAAGGTGAAAGTGACGGCCGAAGTCTGGCCGGAAAGCACCGTGCTCGGGCTCACCGCAACCGACACCGTCGGGGCCCTGGTATCGCCGGTGAAATTGATGGCGTTGCTTGCCGCACCGCTATTGCCGGCGACGTCGGTGTAACCAAACGCCGCGACCTGCACCGAGCCCGCTTCAGTGTTGCTTTCATCCGGCGTGAAAATTGCCGTGTAGACGTCCTGGCCCGATGCGTTGACGCCGACATGGACCAGATTGCCCAACGCCCCGCCATGCACCGTGACGTCACCGAGCGCGAAGCTCGCAATTTGTTCGGAGAACGTGAACGTCACCAGCGCGGTTTGGCCCGCCAGCAGCGCGTTGCGGTCAGCCGCGATCGACACCGTCGGCGCCAGCGTATCACCACCGATCGTCGCGGTGTTGCTCGCGGCACCGGCATTGCCGGACACATCGGCGTAGCTCAACGCGTTGACCTTCACCGAGCCGGTCTCGGTGTCGCTAACATCGGGCGTGAAGGTCGCGGTGTAGACGTCCTGCCCAGCACCATTGAGCCCGACATGCACAAGATTGCTCAGCGCGCCGCCATGGACGGTGATGCCGCCAAGGGCGAAGCCCGAGACGGCCTCCGAGAAGGTGAAGGTCGCGACCGAGAGGTCGCCGGCCAGCACCGTGTCGGGATTGAGCGCGACGGAGACCGTCGGCGCCAGCGTGTCACCGGTGAAGTTGATGGCGTTGCTGGCGGCGCCGGCGTTGCCGGCCGTATCGCTATAGCTCGATACGTTGACCTGCACCGAGCCAGCCTCGGCATTGGTGACGTCGGGCGTGAAGGTCGCGGTGTAGATGTCCTGCCCGGCGCCGTTGACGCCGACATGGACAAGGCTGCCCAGCGCGCCGCCGCTGACGCTGACATCGCCGAGCGCAAAGCCCGCGACGGCCTCGGAGAAGGTGAAGGTCACGACCGCGGTCTGACCGGCGAGCAGCGTGCCATGGTCAGCTGAAACCGACACGGTCGGCGCCTTGGTGTCGCCGGTGAAGTTGATCGTGTTGCTCGACGCGCCGGAATTGCCGGCGACGTCGCTATAGCTTGACGCGTTGACCTGCACCGAACCTTCCTCGGTGTTGGTTACATCGGGCGTGAAGGTCGCGGTGTAGACGTCATGGCCGGCGCCATCGATGCCGACATGGGTGAGATTGCCCAGCGTACCGCCCTCGACGGCGACATCACCCAATCCAAAGCCGCTGACGGCCTCGGAGAAGGTGAAGGTGACGAGCGCGCTATCGCCGGCAGTCAGCGTGGTGTGATCGACGGAGACCGCCACCGTCGGCGCCTTGGTATCGCCGCTGAAGGTGATCGCATTGCTTGCCGCGCCGGCGTTTCCGGCACTGTCGGTATAGCTTGACGCGTTGACCTGCACCGAGCCTGCCTCGGAATTGGTCACATCGGGTGTGAAGGTTGCCGTGTAGACGTCCTGGTGCGCGGCGTTGACGCCGACATGCACGAGGTTGCTCAGCGCGCCGCCGCTCACCGTCGTGTCCGTCAGCGCGAAGCCGCTGACCACCTCGGAGAAGGTGAAGGTGACGGTCGAGGTCTGACCGGCCAGCAGTGCGGTCGAGCTCGCCGCAACCGACACGGTCGGCGCGATCGCGTCGATCACGAGATGCAGATCGGTCGCCGCATGGGTCACGTCGGCGTCCTGGCCGCCGGGATCCCTGATCGTGCCGCCGTTGAGCGAGAGGCTCTGCACCTGCAAATCAGACGTGCTGTCGCCGTCCTGCACCGTGTAGCTGAACACCAGCGCCTGCGAGCCGCTGCCGCTGAGATAGGTCGCGGCCTTGCCGTCGTTGAGCAGCAGCTCGGGCGCGCCGGTCACGCTCACCGTGTTGCTGAAGTTGACGGTGATGGTCACGACCTTGCCGGCGTTCAGCGTCGTGAGATGATCGGTGGTGTCAGCCGTTACCGAGGCGATACTCGCCTGTGACCGGATCTCGAGATGCGGAGAGGCCGAGCCGTCGGACGCCAGCATCAGCGAGCCGGCCGAGGCACCGGCGCTAAAACTCAGGTTCAGCGATGCGAGCGTCGTGCCGCCGCTGCTCTTCACCAGCAACACGCCGTTCGCATAGGACAGCGTCGCCGTGGCGTCATAGGCGATGTTGCCGAAGTCGATGGTGTCGCCGCCGGCAAAGCCGGTGATCGATGTGCTGAACGACGTTCCCGAGAACGCCGCGGCATCGAGCACGAGCTTCTCGGTGCTGCCGTCGGTGAAGGCGATCGCGCCGGTCCCTGCCGCGCCGTTCGCCGCCAGCTCCAGGATCGAGCCCTTGATGACGGTGCCGCCGGAATAGGTGTTGTGTGCCGACAGCACCAGCCGGCCGCCGCCGGTCACCTCGACATCACCAGGCGTCGCGCCGTCGGAGATCACGCCGCTCTGGGTGACGGTCTCGCCGGCGGCGACGTTGAAGACCGGATCGCCGGCGACCGTGATGTTGCGGGTCTGCGTGAAGCCGTCGGTGAAGCTGATGCCGGTGCCATCGCCCAGCTTCAGCACGTTGGTGACCGCACCGAGATTGACGTTGGCGGAGATCGACACCCGGGTGCCGGCGCCGCTGACCGTGGTATTGCCGGTGTAGGTGTTGTTGCCGCCGAGGATGACGGTACCGCCACCGCTGATTGCGAGGCCGCCGACGCCCGCATTGGCACCGGTGCCGCCATTGCCGCTCTGGTCCGCGATGTCGTTGGCGACCGTCAGCGTCCGGCCGCTGGCCGGCGTGAAGCTGAGATTGTTGTTGCCCTGGATGAAGATGCCGGAGCCGAAGCCCGAGCCGCTGGCCTGGCCAATGCCATTGGTGCCGCCGGCGACGGCATTGAACCCGGAATCGTTGGAGAGCGAGCCGCCCTTGATGGTCAGCGAGCCGCCTTGCTGAACAAAGACAGCGCCGCCGGCGCCGAGACCGCCACCGCCGCCCGGCGCGCCGTTGCCATTGGTGCCGCCATTGCCGGCACCGAAGCCGCCGATACCTCCTATGC
>NZ_LFIQ01000121.1:35332-58777 GCF_001189245.1 Bradyrhizobium pachyrhizi
AAGCCGCCGTTGCCGCCGTCGGCCCCGTTTCTGCCGCCGACACCGCCCCCTGGCCCGTACGGTGCGCGGACGGCGCTGCCGATCCACCCAGCCGCGCCGCCGCCGCCGCCATTGGCGCCGCCTGCTCCGCCATACCAGTAAAGCTCGGTCCCGCCCCCGATCGAGATCAGGTAACCGTCGCTCCCTTTGCCGCCCCCAGCGGTGTTGGGGACAATGCCGGGTGAACCGCTTCTAAAGAGATCGCTGTCCGCGCCCTGAGCGCCGAGGCCGATCCCTCCGCCGCCGCTGCTTCCGCCGCGTCCGCCCATCCCGCCGCCAGCGCCGTAGCCGTAGCCGTACGCGATATTGCCAGTGCCGCCGGCACCGCCGTTGCCGCCGATCGCGGCGCTGTTGTGGAAGGTGACATTGTCGATGGTGGCGCTGCCGTTCGACGAGACGAACAGCGCACCGCCGAGCCCGGCGCCGCCGCCGCCACCACCGCGAACGACGCCGCCGCCGGCAGCCACCGTGTTCTGGATCGCCAGGTTCTCGAGGTTTACGTTACCGGCATAGACGAAGAAACCGCGCTGGGCGTTGAGGCCATCGATCGTGTAGCTGCCGCCGTGACCGTCGCTGCCGTTGATGGTGACGCTCGACCCGCTGAGCAGATTGAGCGCGTACAGCTCCGACGTCAGACTGAAGCTGGCGGTGATGTTGATCGTGTAGTTGGCATTCGACGCGGCGTTCTGTCCGCCGGAATCCATCTGCAGAATGGCGGCGTTGAGCTCGGCGACGTTGGAGACGTTGAAGACGCGGGTCGAGACGACCTGCACGATCGTTCCGCCGTTGGCATCCTGCGAGAGCTGAAAACTGGTCCCAGCGCCGACGCCGGCAAGGGTCAGCGTATCGGTCGTGGTGCCGTTCGAGATCGAGAGCGTGTTGCCGGACAGGCTGACCGTGTTGAGCGACGGATTCTGGGTGTTGTACTGCAGCCCGGTCAGATCGATGAACTGGCCGGGATTGAAATTCGCGATCGTGTTGGCGAACGCATTGCCGCTCAGCGCGGCGTTGTCGATCTTCAGCGTGCCGACAATGCCTGAGGTAAACGAGATGTTGCCGGTTCCGGCGGCGCCGGCCGCGGTGAGCCACACCGTGCCCGAATAGATCGTCGTGCTGCCGTAGGTATTTGCGGCATGGCCAAGCATGAGCGTACCGCCGCCATCGACGCCGAGATTGCCGCTGCCGGTAACGAGGGCGGTGTCGGACACGGTCTTGCCGTTCGCGATCGACAGGATCGAATTGCCGCTGACCGAGAGCGTGTCGTCGAAAGTGCCGCTCGACGTCAGCGACAGATGCGCGCTGCTCAGACCGAACGTGCCCGTCAGCCCGGCGAGCTGACCCATCCCGAGCTGCAACGTCCCAGCACCCGACAGTGTGAAGGTGCCGGAGCCGCTGATCGAGCCGGTGTCCGCGATCGTGCCGGACGATATATCGAAGGTGCCGCCATTGGCGGTGAGCTGAATATCGTGCGTGAAAGTGTAGCCGCCGGTCGTGGTCAGCGTGCCGCCGTTGAGGATCAGTGCACCGGCCGAACCGCCGATGTTGTTGTCGGCCGTGATCGAGAGAGTGTTGCCGGAATCGATCTGCGTGCCGCCGACATAGCTGCTCGCACCCGTCAACGTCAGCGTACCGCCGCCGGAGACGACCAGCCTGCCGGTCGTACCGCTGCCGCTGATGCCCCGCTCATCGGCGATGCTGTCGCCGATCGTGAGCGTGGTGACGGTCTGCAGGCCCTGGGAGAACGTCGGCACGGTGTGCGTCGGCGTGACGATCATCGTGCCCTGGATGAAGATGTCGCCATAGGCGGAGCCGTTGCCCGCACCATTGGCGCCGGTGCCGCCGGTCTCGGTGGCATCCATCAAGGTGCCGCCGATGACGGTCAGCGTGCCGCCTTGCTGAACGAAGATGTCGCCGCCGGCGCCAAGGCCGCCGCCACCGCCGCCGGCGAGCGAGCCGCTGCCCGCGCCGAAGCCGCCGGTGCCGGGCGTGCCGTTCGAACCGCCGCCTCCGCCGCCGAAACCGCCATTGCCGCCGGTGTGCGCGTATCCGCTGCCGTTGCCGGAGCCGCCGCCACCACCGGCGAAACCACCATTGCCGCCGCTATAGATGCCGCCGCCGCCGCCGCCACCAACGCCGCCCGCGCCGCCGAAGCCAGCTCCGGGAGCGCCCGCTACCGAGTTAGCGCCGCCGATGCCGCCGCCGCCACCACCGACACCGCCGCCGCCGCCGCCACCGCTCGCGCCGCCGCCGGCATGCGCGCCGTAGCCGCTGCCGCCGTAATTGTCGGCGCCCTGTCCACCGCCCGCCGCACCTTCGATCGTCGCCGGTGTGCCGCCCGCGTTCTGCGCCCCGGTCGAGGGATGCTGGCTGTCGGAGCCCGCCTCGCTGTAACCGCTGCCGCCATTGCCGTGGTAGCCGTAATAGTCCTGGCCACCGAAGCCGCCGCCACCACCGCCGCCGCCATTGCCGCTGCCGCCATCGGCGCCGATGCCGCCGCCACCGCCGCCACCGCCGGCCGGATCGACCACGCCGCCATCGCCGCCCTTGGCGGTGTTGTTGCCGAAATTGACATTGTTCAGCGTGACGTTGGCGTTCTGCCCGACGAACAGGCCGCCACCGAGGCCCGCGCCGCCGCCACCACCGCCGACCCCGCCATTGCCGCCGCTTGCAACCGCATTGATGATGGTGAGGTTCTTGAACGTCACCGTGCCGGAGGTGACCACGAAGCCTTGATAACCGCGCGCGTCGATGACGTCGCTGTAGTCCTGGCCGCCGAGCTGATTGTTGTAGTCGGAGTTGCCGTCGAAGGTGAGCGTGGAGCCGCTCATCAGGTTGATGGCCGGCAGATCGTCCAGCAATTGCAGCGTGCGCGCACCGGACGAGAGCGAGAAGTGGATCACGTAATCGGTGTTGGCAGCAGCGAGTCCGCCGCCGACGCTGATCGCCGAAATCGCGTTGTAGAGCAGAAGATAATCGCTGAGCGGATCGCTGGTCGACAGCGTGAGAACGACTGGGTTCGACACAAGAACCTCGGCAATATGCGTGAGCGACCGCAATCGGCCGCCTTTCAAAAAATTGCCGAATAGTTATCTTGCGCCGCAAGTCATTGGCAACAATAACAAATTCTCATTCCGCGCACGGAGTTGAGATGATGAATGGGTAAGGTTGACGCGTGTGAAGGCCGCTCGATGCACGATCGGACGGCAATTTTCGTCACGACAAGGGGCGCTGAAGACGAGTTCGTCGCGCGACAGGCACGGATTGATGTGAAACACCAATTTCGCCTGTGCACGCGATGAGAAGCGCCGCAGAAAATTGACCACCGAATCAACGATGGCATCCCTCGATGCGATCTCGCTTCGCTTGTGGTGGCCCCGAAGCGATCTTTCCGTCAGACTGTCCTTGTTGGCGACCACGCTCCGACCGGAGCGCACCGAAGTGGCGAGTGCCGCATGACGCCTCCACGCGATAGAGCATGGCGTCGCCGTCCGTGGGCGGTGATGATGACGGTATGCGTCCTCGCGATCGGCGCGAGCATCGGACGCGCCGAAGCGACTGGCTGCAATTTCGAGATTCAGGGCGAGGGTCGCGTCGCCGCCATCGTCGATGCGCGCAGCCTGCGGCTCGACGACGGCCGTGAGGTCAAGCTCGCCGGTATCGAGGTGGCCGACAAGGCGAAGGCTATCGCCGCACTGACGGCGCTGCTGGTCGGCCGCGAGGTGACGCTGCGCGGACAGGACGACACGCCGGACCGCTATGGCCGACAGCCGGCCTACGCATTCCTCGAAGGCAGTGAGAAGCCCGTGCAAAGCGAGCTGCTGCGCCAGGGCCTCGCGCTGGTGTCATCCGAGACCCCGGACCAGGACTGCGCCACCGCGCTGATGGCGGCCGAGGCCGAGGCAAGGGCCGCCCGATCGGGAACCTGGGCCGGCTCCACGGTCATAAAAAACGCCGAAAGTCCGGACGATATTTTGGCCGGGATCGGGCGCTTTACCGTGGTCGAGGGCAAGGTTTTGTCCGTGCGTCAGGCCGGGGCGACGACCTACCTGAATTTCGGCCGAAACTGGACACGGGACTTTGCTGTGACTATTTCAAGGCGCATAGTCCCTGCGTTCGAGGCGGCGGGGCTTGCGCCCAAGTCTCTGGAAAATCGTAAGATTCGTGTACGAGGCTGGGTGGAAGCACGACGTGGGCCGCGAATCGAACTGCTCCGGGTGGGGCAGCTTGAAGTGCTCGGCGGGAACTAGGGGCCCAAGGGACTCAAGAAACCCAGGGGCCCTGCCCCGGTCTTTTTACGGGACAATTTGTGAGTTTTTGACGTGATTGAGCGCGCAGGACGGCGTGAAGAGGGGACTGGCCGCCGCCTTTCGGCTGCGCCGGCGCTCGTTTGCGCCGCCCTGACGCTGTCGGCCTGCGGCAATGTCGGCCGGTTCGAGCAGGCCACGCCCACGGCAGCGGTGGCGCCGGTAAAGCCGAACCGCGTGGTGCAGCAGACGCCCACGAGCGAACGCGAGCATGAGCGCATCCTGTCGTCCTATGGCGGCGCCTATGACGACCCGAAGCTGGAGGCCCTGATCAGCAAGACCGTCGAGCGCCTGGTCGCTGCCTCCGAACGGCCCGACCAGGCCTACAAGGTCACGATCCTCAATTCCGGCGCGGTCAACGCCTTCGCGCTGCCGACCGGCCAGCTCTATGTCACGCGCGGCCTGATTGCGCTCGCCAGCGACACCTCCGAGCTCTCCTCGGTGCTAAGCCACGAGATGGCGCATGTGCTGGCCAAGCACGCGGCGATGCGTGAGGACCAGGCCCGCCAGGCCGCGGTGGTGACGCGCGTCGTCACCGACATGAGCACCGATCCCGATCTCACCGCGCTGGCGCTCGCCAAGACCAAGCTGACGATGGCGAGCTTCTCGCGCCAGCAGGAGTTCGAGGCCGACGGCATCGGCGTCGGGATCGCCGCTCGCGCGCATTTCGATCCCTACGGTGCGGCGCGCTTCCTGACCGCGATGGAGCGCAATGCCGCGCTCAAGATCGGCAAGACCGCGCTCGATCCGCGTGCGCAGGACTTCACCTCGTCGCATCCGGCGACGCCCGAGCGCATCAACAACGCGCAGACCACCGCACGGCAATACTCATCGCCCGAGAGCAACGAGCGCGATCGCGAGACCTATCTCGCCGCGATCGACAACATCGTCTATGGCGAGGATCCCAGCGAAGGCTTCGTGCGCGGCCGCCGCTTCCTGCATCCCAAGCTCGGCTTCACCTTCACCGCGCCTGACAATTTCACGCTCGACAACACCGCGCAGGCGGTGATCGGCGTGCGCGAGGGCGGCAGCCAGGCGATGCGCTTCGACGTGGTGCGGGTGCCGGCCGAGCAGTCGCTCGGCGATTACCTGAATTCGGGCTGGATGGAAGGCGTCGAGAAGTCATCGACCGAGGACCTCAACATCAACGGTTTTCCGGCGGCGTCGGCCACCGCGCATGGCGACCAGTGGCAGTTCAAGGTCTACGCGCTGCGCTTCGGCAGCGACGTCTACCGCTTCATCTTCGCCGCCAAGCAGAAATCCACCGAGAGCGAGCGCAATGCGCGCGAGACCGTCAATTCGTTCCGCCGCCTGACGCTCGACGAGATCCAGGCTGCGCGGCCGCTGCGCATCAAGATCATCAACGTGCAGCCGGGCGACACCGTGGAATCGCTGTCGCACCGCATGTCCGGCGTCGACCACCCGTCCGAGCGCTTCCGCGTGCTCAACGGCCTCGACGCCCATGCCCAGGTGAAGCCGCGCGACCGCGTCAAGATCGTGGTGGATTGAGGCTGCACGCCCTCTCACGACCGTCGTCCCGGCGAACGCCGGGACCCATAACCACTGTTATCGATTGATGGAAAAGGCTGGGGCCACAGCGCGCCCTAACGACATATTCCAGTGGTTATGGGTCCCTGCTTCCGCAGGGACGACATGAGAGATAGCCCGCTACTTCGCCTTCTCCTTGAGGAAGGCAATGATGTCGGCGCGATCCTTCGGATCCTGAACCTCGTAGAACATCTTGGTGCCCGGAACCATCGTGTCCGGACCAGTGAGCCATTTGTCGAGATTTTCCTCGGTCCACACGATCTTCGAATTCTTCAGCGCCGGCGAGTAGTCGTAGCCTGCGACGGAGCCGGCGAGGCGGCCGACGACACCCTTGTGCATCGGGCCGACGTCGTTCTTGTCGATCGAGTGGCAATCGCCGCAGCCCTGGTACAGCGTGGCGCCGCGCGCCGCATCTCCCGCGGCACGGGCGCTGTTCAGGGCGAGCAGAATCGCGATGGCCGCCATCGCGGCAATTTTGGCCTGCTGCGGCGCCAGCACGCCTGCGATCGAACGAATGGTCATTCCCGGAGGTCTCCTGTTTGCCACCACAACAGGAGCAGGCATGCCGCGATTCTATTCCTTGGAATGCCGCGCGCTCGCGCCGCCGACGACTGACGAAGAATTTTGAGCCAACCGGGAATTTCCCGGCGCGCCGCCGATCTCTATCGAAAGCTGCCACCTCCGCAGCGGCGCCGGGCTATTGGAGCATCCCCAGTGTTTCAGAATCGGTTCGGCGCCGTCGCTCGACTTGCCGAACTCGGGTGCGTGCTTGCTGCGCTCACACTCGCAGCAGCCACCGCCGCGCGCGCGGACGGCTGTCCCAAGCCGAGCGACGAAATCGCGACCGACCGGCCCGACGTCACCAATTCGAGTATCGTCGTGCCGGTCGGGAGCCTGCAGAACGAAAACGGCATCAACCTGACCGGCCGCAGCAGTGGCCGCAGCATCGACGGCAGCAATAGCCGCTGGCAGCTCGGAATCGCGCCCTGCCTCGAGGTGCTGATCGACCTGCCGAACTATGTCGGCACTGTGAATTCGCCCGGCACCTCGGGCTTTTCCGACGTCGCGCCGGGGATCAAATGGCAGATCAGTCCCGTGCCGGGGAAGCTCGACCTCTCGATCACGGCCGGCGTCGCGCTGCCGACGGGCGCTGCCGAAATCGCCGGTCGCGGCGCGCAGCCCTACATCCAATTGCCATGGTCATGGGAGCTGCATGACGGCTGGGGCGTCAGCGGCATGTTCACGGAATTCTTCCGCCCCGCCGAACTGACCGGCCGCCACGTGTCGGAAGCGACCTTCGTGATCGAGAAGAAGCTGACCGAGCGGATCAGCGTGTTCACCGAATATGTCGGCGACTATCCCGACGGCGAGCGGCCGACCCAGTTCATCAACTCCGGCGGCCTGTACCAGATCACCCCGACCCAGCAGGTCGACTTCCATGTCGCGTTCGGACTCAACCGCAACTCGCCGAACTACATCGTCGGCCTGGGGTATTCGTTCCGCGTCGACGGGCTGTTTCGCTGAGGATGGAGATGGGTATCGGGCACCATCCGCGAGGCCTATCCAGCTCCCCTTGAAAAGGGGAGGTCGCTTTGCTCGCTCAAGCAAAGCGGGTGGGGATCTTTGTCTCCACACACGCCAGCGCGTGCGGCAGACCCCCATCCCGACCTTCCCCCTTTCAGGGGGAAGGAGAAGAGTTCAACCCTCGGCTTCGCGCAATCCGCTCAGCCACAGCGCCAGCAGCGTCCACACCGCGCCCGACAACAGGTAGGCGCCGGCCGAGATCAGGCCGAAATGCGTCGCCAGCAGCAGCGCCGCGAGCGGCGCAAAGCCGGCACCGAACAGCCAGGCGAAATCCGAGGTCAGTGCCGAGGCCGTGTAGCGATAGCTGCGCGCGAAGCTCGAGGCGATCGCGCCCGACGACTGGCCGAACGACAGGCCGAGCAGCACAAAGCCGAGCACCATGTAGATCGTTTCGCCGAACGCGCCGGCATCGAGCAGCTGCGGGGCAAAGCCGCTATAGACTGCGATCGCGACCGCCGAGCCCAGCAGCAGCGGCTTGCGGCCGACGCGGTCGGCGATCATGCCGGAGGCGATGATCGCGACGACGCCGACCATGGCGCCGATCATCTCAATGATCAGGAAGCGCACCGGGCTTTCCTTGGTGAACAGGAACACCCAGGACAGCGGAAACACCGTGACCATGTGGAACAACGCAAAGCTCGCCAGCGGCGCGAAGGCGCCGAGCAGGATGTTGCGGCCCTCCTGCGCGACGGTCTCGCCGACGCGCGCCGGCTCGAGATCGCGGCTTTCGAACAGCTCGGAATATTCATCCGTCGCCACCATGCGCAGCCGCGCGAACAGCGCCACCACGTTGATCGCGAAGGCGACGAAGAACGGATAGCGCCAGCCCCAATCGAAGAAATCATCCGCCGAGAGGTTGCCGGCGAAGAAGGCGAACAGCGCGCTGGCCACGATCAGCCCAAGCGGCGCGCCGAGCTGCGGCACCATCGCGTACCAGCCGCGGCGATGCGCCGGCGAATTCATCGCCAGCAGCGAGGCAAGGCCGTCCCAGGCGCCGCCCCAGGCGATGCCCTGCAGCACGCGCGCGGCGGCCAAGAGCCAGATCGCCGCGACGCCGATCGTGTCGTAGCCGGGCAGGAAGGCGAGCGCGACGGTGGCGGTGCCGAGCAGGAACAGCGCGATGACGAGCTTGGCGCCCTTGCCGTGGCGGCGGTCGACCGCCATGAAGATCACGGTGCCGAGCGGCCGCGCGGCGAACGCCAGCGCGAAGATGCCGAATGAGTAGAGCGTGCCGGTCAGCTCATTGACGAACGGGAACACCAGCTTCGGGAACACGATCACCGAGGCGATCGCATAGACGAAGAAGTCGAAGAATTCCGACGTACGTCCGATGATGACGCCGATGGCGATTTCGCCGGGTTTCGCCTGCCCGTGACCTGATGCGGTCGGGGTGCCGTGAGCCATTGCTGGGGCCTGTGCCATCGCCGGAGAACCGTCCTTTGGAGCATGATCCAACCGGTTTTCCGAACAGACCGTGCTCAAACAAGAAGTGAGGCCACGAGCAGATTGCCACGCGGTCCACCTCACCTTCTGACCTTTCATTCCGCAGTGCAACATTGGACAAATTGTCCAATGTGAACTTTGCTGCATCGCAGCTACCCCTTGGCGGAACTCATAAAATTCAAGTGGGGTGAGCCGTGCGCGCCTTGAAATTATTGGCCTTATTGCCGTTCGCGGCGCTCCTTGGCGGGTGCGATTTCGTCGTCCTGGCCCCTGCCGGCGACATCGCCGCCCAGCAGCGCGATCTCGTCGTCATCTCGACCGTGCTGATGCTCATCATCGTGCTTCCGGTGATGGCGCTGACCGTGTTCTTCGCCTGGCGCTACCGCCAGTCCAACACCGCGGCCCCCTACGAGCCGGAGTGGGATCACTCCACCCAGCTCGAGCTCGTGATCTGGTCGGCGCCGCTGCTGATCATCATCTGCCTCGGCGCGCTGACCTGGATGGGCACCCATCTGCTCGATCCCTACCGCTCGCTCGGCCGCATCGCCGCCGACAAGCCGATCGAGAGCAAGGACGCCCCGCTCAATGTCGAGGTGGTCGCGCTCGACTGGAAGTGGCTGTTCATCTATCCGGACTACGGCGTCGCCGCCGTCAACGAGCTCGCAGCTCCGGTCGACCGCCCGATCCGCTTCCGCATCACGGCGTCCTCCGTGATGAACTCGTTCTATATCCCCGCGCTCGCCGGCCAGATCTACGCGATGCCTGGCATGGAGACCAAGCTGCACGCGGTCGCCAACAAGGAAGGCACCTATCGCGGCTTCTCCGCCAATTACAGCGGCGCCGGCTTCTCCGGCATGCACTTCGACTTCAAGAGCCTGTCCGGCGCCGATTTCGACAAGTGGATCGCCAGCGCCAAGACCAGCGCCAACATGCTCGGCCGCACCGACTATCTGCAGCTCGAGCGTCCGAGCCAGAACGATCCGGTCCGGCTCTATCGCTCGGTCGATCGCGATCTCTACAAGGCGATCCTCAACATGTGCGTCGAGCCCGGCAAGATGTGCATGAGCGAGATGATGGCGATCGACGCCAAGGGCGGCCTCGGCCGCGAAGGCTTCAACAACACGCTGCCGCTGACCTACGACAAATACGCCCGCCGCGGCGCGCCGCTCGGCTCTGAGCCGACCTTCGTCGCCGGCATCTGCTCGATGGACGAGATCAAGGACGCGCCGTCGCACGAGGTCAATGCGCCGCTCGACCTGACGCCGCTGCGCGGCTTCGGGCTGAAGCGCCCGCCGTTCTCGCCCGCGCATCCGTCGTCGACATCCTTGCTGCTCGGTCAGCGTCCGAAACCAGAGTCCTAAGGAGGACCGCATGAATCCCGATCTCGTGAAGATGATCTTCGGCCGCCTCAATCTGGAGGCGCTGCCGATCCATGAGCCGATCCTGGTCGGCACCTTCGCGGTGGTGGCGACCGGCGGCCTCGCGCTGTTTGCGATCGTCACCTATTTCCGGCTCTGGACCTATCTGTGGCGCGAGTGGTTCACCACCGTGGACCACAAGCGCATCGGCATCATGTACATGATCCTCGGCATCGTGATGCTGCTGCGCGGCTTCGCGGACGCGCTTATGATGCGGCTGCAGCAGGCGATCGCGTTTGGCGGCTCCGACGGCTATCTGCCGGCCCATCACTACGACCAGATCTTCACCGCGCACGGCGTGATCATGATCTTCTTCGTGGCAATGCCGCTGGTGACCGGCCTGATGAACTATGTGGTGCCGCTGCAGATCGGTGCCCGCGACGTCTCCTTCCCGTTCCTCAACAATTTCAGCTTCTGGATGACGGTCGGCGGCGCCGTGCTGGTGATGATGTCGCTGTTCGTCGGCGAATTCGCCCGCACCGGCTGGCTCGCCTACCCGCCGCTGTCGAACATCGGCTACAGTCCCGACGTCGGCGTCGACTATTACATATGGGGACTACAGGTCGCCGGCGTCGGCACGACGCTATCGGGCATCAACCTGATCTGCACCATCGTCAAGCTGCGCGCGCCGGGCATGACGATGATGAAGATGCCGGTGTTCACCTGGACCTCGCTCTGCACCAACGTCCTAATCGTCGCCTCCTTCCCGGTGCTGACGGCGGTGCTGGCGCTGCTGTCGCTCGACCGTTACGTCGGCACCAACTTCTTCACGAACGACTTCGGCGGCAACCCGATGATGTACGTGAACCTGATCTGGATCTGGGGCCACCCCGAGGTCTACATCCTGGTGCTGCCGGCGTTCGGCATCTTCTCCGAGGTGACCGCGACGTTCTCCGGCAAGCGGCTGTTCGGCTACACCTCGATGGTCTACGCCACCGTCGTCATCACCATCCTGTCCTACCTGGTCTGGCTGCATCACTTCTTCACGATGGGCTCCGGCGCCAGCGTGAACTCGTTCTTCGGCATCACCACCATGATCATCTCGATCCCGACGGGCGCGAAGATGTTCAACTGGCTGTTCACGATGTATCGCGGCCGCATCCGCTTCGAGCTGCCGATGATGTGGACGGTGGCGTTCATGCTGACTTTCGTGATCGGCGGCATGACCGGCGTGCTGCTGGCAGTGCCGCCGGCCGATTTCGTGCTGCATAACAGCCTGTTCCTGATCGCGCATTTCCACAACGTGATCATCGGCGGCGTGCTGTTCGGCCTGTTCGCCGGCATCAACTACTGGTTCCCGAAGGCGTTCGGCTTCAGGCTCGATCCGTTCTGGGGCAAGCTGTCGTTCTGGTTCTGGGTCTCGGGCTTCTACTTCGCCTTCATGCCGCTCTACGTGCTCGGCCTGATGGGCGTGACCCGAAGGCTCCGCGTGTTCGACGATCCGTCCTTGCAGATCTGGTTCATCATCGCGGGCTTCGGCGCGTTCCTGATCCTGCTCGGCATCGTCGCGATGCTGGTGCAATTCGCGGTCAGCATTCTGCGCCGCGAGCAACTGAAGGACACCACCGGCGATCCCTGGAACGCACGCACGCTGGAATGGGCGACCTCCTCGCCGCCGCCGGACTACAACTTCGCCTTCACGCCCGTGGTCTACGACAACGACGCCTGGTGGGACATGAAGCGCCGCGGCTACAGGCGCCCGCTGACCGGCTTCAAGCCGATCCACATGCCCTCCAACACCGGCACCGGCATCATCCTCGCGGGCTTCGCGACGGTAATGGGGTTCGGCCTGATCTGGTACATCTGGTGGCTCGCCGCCGTCAGCTTCGTTGCGCTGCTCGCGGTCGCGATCGGCCACACCTTCAATTATCACCGCGACTTCCACATCCCGACGGATGAGGTGGTGCGGACTGAAGACGCGCGGACACGCGTGCTTGCCGCGGGAGCCCAGACATGAGCGTTGCAATCATAACCACACAGGACTCCGAGCCGGTCTTCCACGTCATCGACGAGCATGATCATCCGGAAGGCGCCAGCACCATGCTGGGCTTCTGGATCTACCTGATGAGCGATTGCCTCATCTTCGCGATGCTGTTTGCGACCTATGGCGTGCTCGGCGGAAACTATGCCGCCGGACCGGCGCCGAAGGATCTGTTCGACCTCAAGCTGGTCGCGCTTAACACCACGATGCTGCTGCTCTCCTCGATCACCTATGGCTTCGCCATGCTGACGATGGAGAAATCGAGGATCGGCGCGACGCAAGCCTGGCTCGCCATCACAGGGCTGTTCGGCCTCGCCTTCCTCGGCATCGAGCTTACCGAGTTCGCGCACATGATCCATGAGGGCGCGACGCCCCAGCGCAGCGCCTTCCTGTCGTCATTCTTCACGCTGGTCGGCACCCACGGCCTGCACGTCACCTTCGGCCTCCTCTGGCTGGTGACGCTGATGGTGCAGACCGCGCGCTTCGGCCTCACCGAAGCCAACCGGCGCCGTCTGATGTGCCTCTCGATGTTCTGGCACTTCCTCGACGTGGTCTGGATCGGCGTCTTCACCTTCGTCTATCTCCTGGGAATGCTGCGATGACAAAAGAAGCTCACGCTATCGAACCCAACGCCGGCGGGCACGGCCACGCCGCTCACGGCGGGGCATCCCATGGCTCGCTGCAGAGTTATCTGATCGGCTTCGGTCTCTCCGTCGTCCTCACCGCGGTGCCGTTCTGGCTGGTGATGACCGGCGCGATCGCCGACAAGCAGGTCACCGCATTGATTGTGCTGGTGCTGGCTGCGGTGCAGATCGTCGTGCACATGGTGTACTTCCTGCACATGAACACCCGGTCCGAGAACGGCTGGACCATGATGGCGATGATCTTCACCGTGATCATGGTGGTGATCGGGCTGACAGGCTCGCTGTGGGTCATGCATCACCTCAACGTCAACATGATGCCGCTGCACGACATGAGCCAGATGCCGTGACGATGCGGTCTGCCAGGCCCTCGCTTATGCTGCTCACGCTCGGCATGCTGGGCGTGGTGCTGCTGGGCGCGCTCGGTATCTGGCAGGTCGAGCGCCGGACCTGGAAGCTGGCGTTGATCGAGCGGGTCGAGCAGCGCATGCATGCGGCGCCGGTCGCGCCGCCGCCCCCATCATCATGGCCTGATGTCACGGCCGCGAGCGATGAATACCGCCGCGTCACCGTACGCGGCACGTTCCTCAACGCCGATGAAACGCTGGTGCAGGCCGTCACGGCCGAGGGCCCCGGCTTCTGGGTGCTGACCCCGCTGCAAGCCGCCGACGGAACCACCGTGCTGGTCAACCGCGGCTTTGTTCCCGCCGATAAACGCGATCCCGCGACACGGCGCGATGGCGAGCCGCAGGGCGCCGTCAGCGTCACCGGACTGCTGCGGATGTCGGAGCCGAAGGGCGGCTTCCTGCGCAGCAACGATGCTTCGGCCGGCCGCTGGTATTCCCGCGACGTCGCCGCGATCGCCGCCGCGCACGGACTGTCGAAGGCAGCCCCCTTCTTCATCGACGCCGATGCGACGCCAGATCCGGGCGGCTACCCAATCGGCGGGCTCACGATCGTCCGGTTTCCGAACAACCACCTGATTTACGCGCTGACATGGTTCGCACTGGCCCTTATGCTGGCGGGCGCGCTCCTGCGCGTCATCAGCGACAGGGGCCGCGCCGGCGCCTCCGATCCAAGGTGGGACTCACGGCGCGCCGCCGTGCGCCGCCTGATCGGCGCAGCCCGCAATCTGTCTCGCGACACAGGCCCAGATGCTCGAGCGCACATCGGATCTGCATGACGACAAGGCCGCGACCGGCGCGGCGGTGATGCCGTCCGCCGCGGGCGCGGCTGCCGGCATGCCGTTCGATCTCGCCGCGCCCGCGGACATCGCGACCAACCGCAAGAACATGGCCCTCCTGGTCCAGCTGCGCTGGATCGCCGTGATCGGCCAGATCGCCACCATCGGCTTCGTGCAGTTCTGGATGGGCGTCGCGCTGCCGCTGCTGCCCCTGGCGGCCGTGATCTCCGGGCTGGTGGCACTCAATGTCGTCAGCCTGCTGTGGCTGCGCTACCGCGCCGACATCAACAACCGCGAGCTGCTGGTCGCGCTGGCGCTCGACGTCGCGGCGCTGACCGCCCTGCTCTATCTCAGCGGCGGCGCCACCAACCCGTTCACCTCGCTCTATCTGCTGCAGGTGACGCTTGGCGCGGTGCTGCTCGATGCGCCCTCGACCTGGTCGCTGGTGGCGCTGGTCTGCATGAACTTCGCCTGGCTGACCAGCTATTACCGGCCGCTGGAGCTGCCGCAGCAAGGTTTCGCCGATGCCTTCAACCTCTATATCGCCGGCACCTTCATCGGCCTCGTGCTCGACGCCGTGCTGCTCGTGGTGTTCATGACCCGGATCAACCGCAATCTGCGCGATCGCGACCTGCGCCTCGCGGCGCTGCGCCAGCACGCCGCCGAGCAGGATCACATCGTCCGAATCGGCCTCCTGGCCTCCGGCGCCGCGCATGAGCTCGGCACGCCGCTCGCCTCGCTCTCGGTCATCCTGGGCGACTGGCGCCGGATGCCCGCGCTCGCATCCGATCCCGAGCTGTCGCAAGACCTCGGCGAAATGGAGATTTCGGTGCAGCGCTGCAAGTCGATCGTCACAGGCATCCTGCTGTCGGCGGGCGAAGCCCGCGGCGAAGGCTCCTCGCCGACCACGGTCGCGGCGTTCCTGACGGCATTGGTGGAGGAATGGCGGACGACGCGGCCGTCGGCCACGCTGTATTTCCGCAACGCCTTCGGCGCCGATCTCGCGATCGTGTCCGACATCGCGCTCAAGCAGGCGATTTTCAACGTGCTCGACAACGCCGCCGAGGTCTCGCGCGACTGGATCGAGCTGACCGCCGAGCGCAATGCCGACACGCTGGTGCTGTCGGTGACCGATCGCGGCCCGGGCTTCTCGCGCGAGATGCTGGCGCATATCGGCAAGCCGTATCAATCGACCAAGGGTAGCCCCGGCAGCGGCCTCGGCCTGTTCCTGGTGGTCAACGTGGTGCGCAAGCTGGGCGGCGTGGTGACGGCGCGCAACCGGCCGGACATCGGCGCCGCGGTCAAGCTCGAGCTGCCGCTCTCGACGCTTGCGATCGGAGACCATCTTGACGGATGAACGCCAGCTCCTGATCGTCGAGGACGACGCCGGTTTCGCCCGCACGCTGAAGCGCTCGTTCGAGCGCCGCGGCTATGATGTGGCGGTGTCGGCCTCGCTGGACGAGGTCCGCCAGCTGCTCGAGCAGCAATCGCCCGGCTATGCGGTGGTCGACCTGAAGCTCGCCGGCGGCGCGTCGGGACTTGCCTGCGTCGAAGCGCTGCACGCGCATGACCCTGAGATGCTGATCGTCGTGCTGACCGGCTTCGCCAGCATCGCGACCGCGGTCGAGGCGATCAAGCTCGGCGCCTGCCACTACCTTGCAAAACCGTCCAACACCGACGACATCGAGGCCGCGTTCCAGAAGGCCGCCGGCAACGCCGCCATCGAGGTCGGCGCGCGGCCGACCTCGATCAAGACGCTGGAATGGGAGCGCATCCATCAGACCCTGATGGAGACAGACTTCAACATCTCGGAAGCCGCCCGCCGCCTCGGCATGCACCGCCGGACATTGGCGCGCAAGCTCGAGAAGCAGCGGGTGAAGTAGTTGCGCTGGCAGTACTGGCGAACCACGGCGCGGCAGCGTCAACGGCGTCGCCGAGGGTTACCGCCGAGCCAGGAAGACCCCCAGCAAGAATGCGACGGCAAGCGATTGAAGCGGAGCCGCCCTGGTCAATTCAGCCAAGTGATGCAGCCACCGATCCTGTTGCGGCAATGGTTCGAATGCACCATGCCCAGCCATCTGACGGATCGCCTCTGACGCCTGTTCTATGCGTTGTTCAGGGCTTTCGTTAGCCATCGGACGAACGGGCCTTCTGTATCAGCACTAACGTCCCTCGATCGCGGACTGTTCCTCGACTCCTTCACTCAGCGATGCGCTCCGTCATTCCCGAAGAAATTCGCGAACGGACGAGATGGAGAGTCGTCGTCTTCGGACGCCATGATCGGCACTTCGCGGCGTTGCGCCTGCTCCAGGAGCACCGGAGCTTCGCGACGTTGGTCTCCCTGCTCGATGCGCCGCTGTTGACGCTTCCCGTGCTCGGTCGCGGCGCGCTTCGCCTTGCGTTCAGCGTAGCGCTTGCGCCGTTCCTTTTCTTCAATGTCAGATCTTCTCGTGTCCACCACGTCTGCCTGCTTCTCGACGGGCGCTTGTACGTCCTTGACCGGCTCCGGTGGCGACTGCGGCGGTGAGGCTGCTTCCGGCGAGGCGGGCTCGCGTTGGGTCGCGGGCTGCTGTGGCTGCGCGGCTTCAGCCGTGGATGGCAGGACAACGCGGGCCGGTTCCACAGGCACTGGCGACGAGACGCGCGTGGAGGCGCCGGCAGAATCCTGAAGCGCCGAATTTGCGATGAACAGTCCACCACCGAACCCGGCACCGAGGATGAAAAAAGTTGTTCCAACGCCTGCGAAAAAAATGCCTGCCTTTGATGTCATGTCCGCTCTCCTGCATTGGCGAGCGAACGCGCGAGAGTTACCGGCGTTCCGTTTCGGGATAACTCGGCAATGAGTATCGTTTGTCCAAGCGGCTGGCGGTGCGGACAGTTTGGAACATCGATCTGCCCCGGGCGACGGACTGCAGTTCGCGGAGCGGCACCCTCACCCGGATTGCATCTTGCAATGCAATCCGGGCCCTCCCACAAGGAAAGAGCCAAGCGTGCCCCACGGACGCACCGCCAAAACAAAAAGCCCGGTCTTGCGACCGGGCTTTTGTTTTCAATCCGTCGAACCCTTTCAGGCGGCCTCGTCCTCGACGGCGGTATCGTCGCCATCATTGTCGAGATCCTCGCCGTCGGCATCGCCCTCGGCGTCGCCTTCAGCGGACTCGGCCTTGGCGCCGCGGCGCGGGCTCTTGGCGAGCTGGCCTTCGATCTCCTTGATCGCCTCGGTCTCGGTCGAGTGCTGCACGACCGCGATCTCGCGCGACAGGCGGTCGAGCGCTGCTTCATAAAGCTGGCGTTCAGAGTAGGACTGCTCGGGCTGCGATTCCGAACGATAGAGGTCGCGGACAACCTCGGCGATCGCGACGATGTCGCCCGAGTTGATCTTCGCTTCGTATTCCTGGGCACGGCGCGACCACATGGTGCGCTTGACGCGGGCGCGGCCCTTCAGCGTCTCCAGCGCCTTCTTGACCAGCGCCGGCTCCGACAGCTTGCGCATGCCGACATTGGCGACCTTCGCCGTCGGGACGCGCAGCGTCATCTTGTCCTTCATGAAATTGATCACGAACAGCTCGAGCTTGGCGCCCGCGATCTCCTGCTCCTCGATCGCCAGGATCTGGCCGACGCCGTGAGCGGGATAGACCACGAATTCGTTGGCCTTGAAGCCCTGACGCTGGGTCACGACCTTCTTCTCTTCCGGACGCGACGGGGCGGCCGGCTTGGCGGCGGCCTTCGGAGCAGCGGCGGGGACGGCAGCCTTCGGGGCGGCCGGCTTCGGCGCAGCAGCCGTCTTGGTCGCGGCAGGCTTGGGGGCGACCTTGGCAGCAGCGGGCTTCGCAGCTGCCGCTTTCGCGGCAGTCTTGGCAGTCTTTTCTGGCATCACGCTTCTTTTGTTCTTTGAGGACTTTGCAGCCGCCGCCTTCTTGGCCCCCTTCACGGACGCCTTGGCACGGCCCTTGGTTGCGCTGCGAGCAACGACAGCGGCTTTTTTCGTCGTCTTTGAAGCACTCTTTTTACGCGTTTTCTGTGACACAGCCTGCGCGCGGAAACTGCCACGCCCCTGTTCGAGTTTGCGGGAACCTCGAAGCCACAAGGTACGCATGGCAGGGGGTTCTTGGCCTGTAATGTGTCAGATATAGCACATTTTCCGCAAAAATCAATGGTTTACGCCCGATTCCGGGCATAACAGGGGCCGCTCAGGTCATATGTCCGTCATTAGGGTTAAATCGGCGGCCGAACGGAGGGCCACAGCGGACCGAAGCCCGCCCTTACCGTGGTATTCCCTGGCGAATCAGTCGCCGCTGCCGGGATTCGGAGAAAAATACTTCTCGAACTTGCCTTCCTTGCCTTCCCACTCCTTGGCGTCCTCGGGCGAGTCCTTCTTCTGGGTGATGTTCGGCCAGCTCTTGGCGTAGTCGCGGTTGACCTCGAGCCACTTTTCCAGGCCCGGCTCGGTGTCCGGCTTGATGGCGTCCGCCGGACATTCCGGCTCGCACACGCCGCAATCGATGCATTCGTCGGGATGGATGACCAGCATGTTCTCGCCCTCGTAGAAGCAATCGACGGGGCAGACCTCGACGCAGTCGGTATATTTGCACTTGATGCAGGCTTCAGTGACGACGTAGGTCATCCAAAACTCCGAAACGATCCAGTTTTTCTGGGGTTGCGTAGCGCAGGAATACCGGCCCTGCAAGGGAAGCCGGCTCCGAAAAACGCCAGTATTCTCACGCCCCTGCCCGCCGGTTTGTTGGGAGCATGATCCGCGCGCAAGCGCAATGCGTTTGTCGCGAGCGAAACCCGGCCCCATTCCGCGGTCGAAGTAACAGACGCTAGATAACTACTCCTTATCGGCTTGCAAATTGCCGGCCTGCAAATCCTCGTACAGCACCCGCACCGAGCTGGCATCGCCGCGCCGCTCGGCAAAGCCGATCACCTTGAGCACGCGGACGCTGTTGTCGAGCGCGACGGTAACGACGTCGCCCGCCTTCACCGCATGGCCCGGCGATTTCTCACGCACGCCGTTGATCCGGACATGCCCCGATACGACGAGTTCAGCGGCGCTGGTGCGGGCCCTCACCAGGCGCGCATGCCACAGCCATTTGTCGAGGCGCTGTCGATCCAAACTAGACCAAGCGTTGAACCAAGGGTTGGACTATTCCTTCCGGCCGGCGAGCTGCTCTTTCAGGGCAGCGAGCTTGGCGAATGGCGAATTCGGATCGATCGGCCGGTCGCGTTCGCGCGGCGCGCTCGAGGCGTAGGGCCGATGCGACGGGCCGCCCTCGCGCTTGTCGCGGCCGCCCTTGCCGAAATCGCGGCCGCCGCGATCACGATCGCCGCGCTCGCCCTTGCGGTCGCCGCCGAACTTGTTGTCGCGGCGACGCTCATTGTCGCGATCGCGACCCTTGCCTTCGAAGCGCTCGCGGCGCTGGCCCTTGTCGTCCCTGTTGTCGCGGGCCTGCGCGCCGCCCTCGGCGGGCGCCGCAGCCGGATCCGCGGGCGCGCCCGGACGCGGCGCGCGGAAATCCTGGTGACGGCGCGGACGGCGATGCTGTTCGCGCTTGCTGTCGCCCTCACGGCCGCCTTCAGCGGCCTGTGCGCCCTCGGCGGGCTTGCCCTGGTGACGGCCGCGGTTGCGATCATGGCCGCGATGATGCGGACGGCGCTCGTCGGAACGGCCACCGGGACGCCAGACTTCGACCAGCTGCGGTTCGGCCGGCGTCTCCGCGGCGGCGACAGCGGCTTCAGCCGGTGCTGCTTCAGCACTCGCGGTCTCCGCGGCCGCCTCAGCGGCGGTCTCCGAGGGCGTCCCTGCAGTGGCTTCCACGGCAGGCGCGGGCTCGGATACCGCGTCCGAAGCGGGCGCCTCGGCAGCGGGCTCTTCAGCGACAGCGGCGGGCGCCGCGGCAACTTCGGCCACCGGCTCAGGCTTGGTCTCGACGACGACCGGCGTCGCCTCGCTAGGCACCACCTCGGCAAAGCCGACATCGGGCAGCAGCGCGGCCGATGGTGCGGGATCGCCGGACACCGGCTGATCCGTGGCAGCCTCCGGCGCTTCGGCCACAACCTCGGCAGTGGAACCGACCGGCGCATCCACGGCGGCGTCAGAGGTCGCCTCGACCGGCAGCGTCTCCGCGGCGACCGTCTCGGTGGTCTCGGCCACCGCCTCCGTGGTCTCGGCGACGGCCTCCGTGGCCTCGGCCGGCGCGGCCTCGACAGGCTTCGGCGGCAGCGGCGGACGGCGGTCCATGCGGTAGCCGAGCGCGCGCAGGATCGAGGCAAAATCCTCGCCGGCGGAGCCGGTCAGCGAAGTCATCGCCTGCGTCACGACAAAGCCGCGGCCGTCGAACGCGCCCGCGGGCTTCTCGCCCGGCGAGGTCTCGCGCCAGGCCAGAGCGGGGCGGATCAGGTCGGCGAGCCGCTCCAGGATGTCGACGCGCACCGCGCGCTCGCCGCACTGGCGATAGCCGAGCACGCGATAGGCATCGCGGGCTAACTGCTTGTCGACCGGGAACGAGGTGCGGCCGCTCGAGGCGAGATGCTGCACATTCGACAATGCCGCCATGTCGGCATTGCTCTGCTTCTCGGCCCACAGCAGCGAGGCCAGCGAGCGCGCCGCGGGCTTCAACAGCTGCGGGAAATAGATGTGGTAGGCGCCGAACCGCACGCCGTATTTGCGCAGGGCCGCGCGCGAGGGCTGGTCGAGATCCTTCATCTCGGCCGCGATCTTCGCGCGCTCGAGCACGCCGAGCGCCTCGACCAGCTGGAAGGCGATGCCGCGGGCGATGCCCTGCAGATCCTCGGCCTTGGACAGTTCGAACAGCGGCCCGAGCAGCTTTTCGATATGCGTCTTGAGCCAGAGATCGAGCCGGGTCTGCACCGCTTCGCGCGAGGCGCCGGTCAGCCGCTCGTCGGAGATGATGCGCAGGCGCGGATGCAGCGCGTCCTCGGCGGCCACCAGCTTGGCGACCGCATCGCCGGTCCAGCGGATGGTGCCGTCGGAGGTCAGCACGAACTGCTCGTCGGGGGCGGCGCCCAGTTTCTCGGCGCGCGCATCGATCTCGCGCGCCAGCACCTGCTGGGCGGCGGCTTGCAGCGCCTTGGCGTCGCTGCCGGCCTCGGCCGCATCAGGTGCGAAGGTGAAACCATCGAGCCGGCCGATCACGTGGCCTTCCACGATCACTTCACCGGTCTTGCCAATTTCCGTATTCAAAACTGAGTTCTCCCGCAGGCGGCGCATCAATACACTGGTCCGCCTGTCAACGAAACGCTCCGTGAGCCGTTCATGCAGCGCATCGGATAATTTATTTTCGAGCTCGCGCGTGATCCCCTGCCAGTGGTCCGGGTCGTAGAGCCAGTCCGGCCGGTTGGCAACAAAGGTCCAGGTCCTGATCTGCGCGATCCGGCCCGATAGCGTGTCGATATCGCCGTCGGTCCGGTTGGCCTGGTCGACCTGGGCGGCAAACCATGCGTCAGGGATACGCCCCTTTTGCATCAGGAAGCCATACAGCGTGGTCACGAGTTCGGCATGGGCGGCCGGCGACAGCTTTCGGTAGTCCGGAACCTGGCAGGCCTCCCACAGCCGCTCGACCGCCTTGGCCCCGTGCGCCATATCGCGCACCTCGGCGTCGCGCGCGACATGCTCGAGCACGCGCAGATCCTCGGCCACCGGGGCCCGCGTCAGTGCCTCATGATTGGGCGACAGCGCCAGCGACACCTGCAGCGCGCCGAGCGAGGCGAAGTCCAACTTCGCGTTGCGCCATTGCAGCACCTTGACGGCATCGAAGGTGTGGTTCTGCAGCGCGTTGACGAGCTCCGGCTCGAACGGCGCACAGCGCCCGGTGGTGCCGAAGGTGCCGTTGCGCGTCGCGCGCCCGGCGCGGCCCGCGATCTGCGCGAATTCGGCCGGCGTCAGGCGGCGGAACTGATAGCCGTCATACTTGCGGTCGGAGGCGAAGGCGACGTGGTCGACGTCGAGATTGAGCCCCATGCCGACCGCGTCAGTCGCAACGAGATAATCGACGTCGCCGTTCTGGAACATCGCGACCTGCGCATTGCGCGTGCGTGGCGAGAGCGAGCCCAGCACCACGGCCGCGCCGCCATGCTGGCGGCGGATCAATTCGGCGATCGCGTAGACCTCGTCCGCCGAGAACGCGACGATTGCTGTTCTGCGCGGCTGCCGCGTGATCTTGCGGTCGCCGGCGAATTCGAGCTGCGACAGCCTCGGCCGCGTGATGATCGAGGCGCCCGGCAGCAGCCGCTCGATCATCGGCCGCATTGTTGCCGCACCCAGCAGCAGCGTCTCGTCACGGCCGCGGCGATTGAGGATGCGATCGGTGAACACATGCCCGCGCTCGAGATCGGCCGCGATCTGGATCTCGTCGACCGCGAGAAAGGACACATCGAGATCGCGCGGCATCGCCTCCACGGTGGAGACCCAGAAGCGCGGCGCCTTCGGCTTGATCTTCTCCTCGCCCGTGACCAGCGCGACGTTATCGACGCCGGCGCGGTCCGCGATCTTGTTGTAGACCTCACGCGCCAGGAGCCGCAGCGGCAGCCCGATCAGGCCGGACGAATGCGCCAGCATGCGCTCGATGGCGAGATGCGTCTTGCCGGTGTTGGTCGGCCCGAGCACCGCGGTGACGCCTGCACCCGGCACGCGGTCATTTCCGAACGAAGTTGAGAAAGCCATATTTTGCAGGTGTTTCTTGAATTTGTTGGCGAAACGCTCAACCCGTCATCCCCAGTACAACGGCCGCTTAGCCGTTGTACTGGAGGAGCGCGCAGCGCGTCTCGAAGGATGCACGGCCGAGATTTATTCGCGCGTGTTGATCTGACTTTCCTCTCGCGGACCGAGCGGGGCTGTCGCCCTTCGAGACGGCCGCTGCGCGGCCTCCTCCAGCGACAACGGCAGAGCCGTTGCGCGGGGGTGACGGTTTGGCAGTGTGTTTCGCATTGGCAGCGTGTTTCACAAAACCTGTCTCACAATGCGACGCTTTCCGCGCCGACCTTAAGCACTGGAACGACTCTAGAACGAATCGCGGCCGAATCGCTGACTCGATTTGGGACCTGAAACGTTCACCGCAATATCTCGGGTAGGCTGACGGCGGCGGCACTAGATCAAGTTTGAGAGGGCTCCACAAGCACAGGATATGCGGACTGAATTCCCTAAGTTCCAGGGGCGTCCGAGTCGAATCAGAAGCCGGCAAGAGTCAACTGGATTCGGGTGACGTTCGTTGCTTGCCCCCGCGCGCTGAGTGCTCCGTCATTCCGGGGCGCGCAGCGCGAACCCGGAATCTCGAGATTCCGGGTT
>NZ_LFIQ01000121.1:58787-63108 GCF_001189245.1 Bradyrhizobium pachyrhizi
GCGCATCGCCCCGGAATGACGGCGCGATTTACTGCGTCTTCGCCACGCGCGGCGGCGCGGCGGTCGTGACGAACGAGGTGGCTTCCAGCATGGCCTGGCCGAGCGGGGTCGGGATCGTCATGCGGAACGGCACCAGCAGGCGGGTGCCGGCGATCGGCACGAAGGCGATTTCGATGTTGCGCTGGGCGGCGAGATATTTGATCACGGGGCGATCCGGGATGTAGCCCGAGATCGGCACGAAATAGAGCGCGCAGACCAGCGCCGGGCCGTGATAGCCGCGCTCGGCCTTGACGATCTCGACCCGCTTGAAATCGAGCTTGAGGTCGTAGCGCATGCGGCCGTCGAAGATGCCGGCGCCGCTGCGGCAGATATCCGGGCTCATCAATTCGGCATTGCCGGGCGCGCGCAGGAACGAGCCGGTCATCGGATCGAACACGTTCTTCTTCTGCGCGTCGGTCACCGGCAGGCGGTCGGGATCGACCGGCGGCTCCGGCTCGATCGCGGATTCCTTGATGCCGCCATTGGCCAACACCATCCGGATCGTCTCCGACTTCTTCGAGGTGGTGGTGGTCGCGGTGTAGGAGGTAGCGGCCAGCGTGCCATTGACGACGCGGCCCTGCGAGGCGCCCGCGCCGGAGCCGCCGGAAAACGCCTTCAGGAGGCCCGCGGTGCCGCCCTGGGCCGAGGCCGAGAAGCTGTCGTCGCCGATTTCGATGGTCCAGGAGCCCTTGCCGACCGGGATACCGGCCAGGGTCGCCTCATACTGGGCGTCGAGCCGCCCCTGCGCGCTGGCACGCTCGGCGCAGAACAGCAGCAATGCGCCCGCGCACAGGCCGAGCAGCCGGCCGAGCGGGGGCAAAATGGCAATGGCGGTGGTCACTTAACCTACCTGACGGTCCTGCTATCGGCGCTCTATCCGTTGTCCATTTCGGCGTTCAATTCGGCCGGACAACAAGGCGCATCTTGTATGGAACCTAGACTTGCAGCCGAATACGCCCTTTATATGGTTGCCATATCCGCCGTTAAGTGGCTGGAAGACCTTATGAACCGGCATTTCCGGCGCCCCGCATGCGGCGATATAATCTTGACGCTCGGGTATTCTCCCCCTATACACCCGCGGTTCCTGGAAAATGGACGCGAATTCAAAACCCCCGCGCGGGCCGTGTGATTGCACGCCCTTCGAGCGGCGGGGATGCAATAAGGATTTTGTAAGATGTCCCGGCGCTGCGAACTGACGGCCAAGGGCCCCCAGACGGGCCACAAGGTGAGCCACTCGAACATCAAGACCAAGCGGCGCTTCCTGCCGAACCTGGCCAACATCACCTTCATCTCCGAAGCGCTCGGCCGCAACGTGCGCCTGCGCGTCTCGACCAACGCGCTGAAGAGCGTCGACCACAATGGCGGCCTCGATGCCTACCTGCTCAAGGCCAAGGCCGACGTGCTCTCGCCCCGCGCCCTCGAACTGAAGCGCGCGATCGAGAAGAAGGTCGGCAAACCGGCGCCGGTGAAGCAGGCGAGCTGAGTTCTCGCTGCACACGCGAATTCGCGGAGAGAGTTTTGAACGGCCGGGTCAGATGACCCGGCCGTTTTTGTTTTGTGAAGATCGTCTCTTTCAGGGCGTCCCTCGTGGAATCATCCGAGAGCGCGAACATTTCAATTTGCGATGGTGCAGTGCTTGGAGAGGTTGTCGAGGCAATCGCAGGGAGCCGATACATCGCAGCAATCGCGTCTGAGTTCACCCTGAGCTCGGGACCCATGGGAGCGTGCTGGCACCCGGCGTTCCCTGCGCCCTCTGCCGACAAGCGGGGATCAAGCTGCCGCAAAACTCAGACCGATCGCGACGCGAGAATGCGAGCACACACCCTCTCCTGATGTCCGGCAGGTGTATCGATCCGACCGACGCGCGTGCGCGCGGGTGAGTAGCGAATGAAATCTTCTTTGCGCAATGATGCGTGAAGTAAAATCGTCCATCGCGTCGCGTGAGGAGAGATGGATTGCTTCGTCGCTTCGCGACTCGCAATGACAGGCGTCGCTGATGATTACGACACTCCGCTGACAGCTGCCGCCAATGACAGCGATGTCATCTCTTCCATCACGTGCACATCACACGAATCTTCTGCTTGATGCATCGAGAGTGCGTGAAGAAACGCTTAACGCCCGCGCCCCGACCAGCAAAGAAACCCTATAAATAAAGGCAAAGCGGGCCGCTCGCTCCGCCGTTAATCACAACATCACTGCACATCATCACGAGCGCATGAGGCGCATGCAAAACGCCACGATCTCTTCCAGATGTTAGTGTGCAAACAAGCCCTCCGACACGAATGCGATTCGACGCGGTACGCCGCATCGTCTCGAAGACCGTGAGGGACATCACGGCCAGCACAACTGATTGTGAGGCATGTGCGCCGCACTCTTGGGAAGAAGCCTGGCCGTTCCTATGTCACGTCCAAAGAACGACCCCGATAAAGGAATTGCTCGATGCAAGTTCGCGCAGCCGATCCGCGCGGAAGACTGGTGCCTGCGATTGCAACCGCCGCCGTGGCGGTGCTCGCGACAGCCGCCCTCGTCATCCTCGAATTCAACCCGCCCCGCAATGTGCAGGCCGCGGCCGAGCCCGGCATGATCACCTCCGCCGCCGCCAGCAGAGCCGGCGCTACCGTGCTGCCGACTGATCCGGTGACCACCGGCAGCGTGCGGGTGCGCTAAGGACTCCGCTTTCTCGTTATCGTCGTCCCGGCGAAAGCCGGGACCCATTACCCCAGCTGTTTATTGGTTAGAGCGCTGGGGCGACATTCCGCTTAACGGCAAATACTCGTAGTAATGGGTCCCGGCCTTCGCCGGGACGACGGTAATAATCACCCCCGCCGCATTTTCGCATCCCTGCCCCGGCGTCTCGTCGCAAGCCCACCTCCCTCGACCTGCGTAAGCTCTCCCTCGCGAACAAAACAAAAAAGCCACAGGGAGGCTCACGATGATCTGGAAGGCCGTCACGGCAGCCGTCGCGCTTGCGCTCGCGACGCAGGTTCACGCCGCAGAGAAGAAGTATGGCACGGGCGCCAGCGACACCGAGATCAAGCTCGGACAGACCTCGCCATTCTCCGGCGCGGCGTCAGCCTACAGCGTGATCGCGAAGACGCAGGCCGCCTACTTCAGGATGATCAACGACCAGGGCGGCGTGAACGGGCGCAAGATCAACCTGATCACGCTCGACGACGGCTACTCGCCGCCGAAGACCGTGGAGCAGACCCGCAAGCTGGTGGAGCAGGAGGAGGTCGCCGCGATCCTCAATCCGCTGGGCACGCCGACGGGCCTGGCCGTGCGCAAATATCTCAACGACAAGAAGGTGCCGCAGCTGTTCGTCGGCGCCGGCGCCACGCTGTGGGGCGATTACGCGCATTATCCGTGGACGATCGGCTTCCAGCCGTCCTACCAGGCCGAGACCGCGGTCTACGCCAAGTATGTGCTGACCAACAAGCCGGACGCGAAGATCGCGCTGTTCTACCAGAACGACGACGCCGGCAAGGATTATGGCAACGGCTTCAAGAAGGGGCTGGGGCCGGAGAACACCGCGAAGATGGTGGTGGCCGAGACCACCTATGAATCGACTGACCCGACCGTCGACAGCCAGATCGTGAAGCTGAAATCATCCGGCGCCAACGTGCTGTTCATGCACGCGATCCCCAAGCAGGCGGCGCAGGCGATCAAGAAGATCGGCGAGATCGGCTGGAAGCCGGACCTGTTCTTCCTCGCGGCGACCTCGACCTCGGTGTCCTCGGTGCTGAAGCCCGCCGGCTTCGAATACTCCAGGGACATCATCTCGTCCTACTCGCTGAAGGATCCGAACGATCCGCAATGGAAGGCGGACCCGGACGTGATCGCCTGGCAGGACTTCATGAAGAAGTATTTTCCGGACGGCAATCTGCAGGACCAGCTGATCGTCTACGGCTATGTGGTGGCGGAGGCGACGGTGCAGGTGCTGAAGCAATGCGGCGACGACCTCACCCATGAGAACATCATGAAGCAGGCCGCCAACCTCGATATCGCGCTGCCGATGTTCCTGCCCGGCATCAAGGTGAAGACCTCGCCGACCGACTACTTCCCGGTCGAAGCGATGCGGCTGCAGAAGTTCAACGGCGAGACCTGGCAGCTGTTCGGCGACACGATCGGGAATGATTGAGGGGGTAAACGCAAAGCCATCCACTCCGTCGTCCCGGCGCAGGCCGGGACCCATTACCACTGCAGCCCGTTGTAGCAGCGAGCTGCGGCCCCAGCGTCCCACCACTTGTACATTTGTGGTTATGGGTCCCTGTGTCTTGGAAGT
>NZ_LFIQ01000122.1 GCF_001189245.1 Bradyrhizobium pachyrhizi
CTACACCAATGTCGCCGGCCGCGTCGCGGCCTCGGCCTCGAGCCTCTACGCGCGCAACCTGTTCTCGTTCATCGAGACGATGGTCGACAAGGCCAACAAGGCGCTCGCGGTCAATTGGGACGACGAGCTGGTGAAGGCCACCGCGCTGACCAAGGACGGCGCCGTCATCCATCCCAACTTCCAGCCGAAGTAAGGAGAGAAGCCATGGAGCATCTCGCGCAGGCCGTCGATCCGTTCGTGTTCCGGCTGTCGATCTTCGTTCTCGCCGTGTTCGTCGGCTATTTCGTGGTGTGGTCGGTGACGCCTGCGCTGCATACGCCGCTGATGAGCGTGACC
>NZ_LFIQ01000123.1:0-2131 GCF_001189245.1 Bradyrhizobium pachyrhizi
CATAACAGTTGCCGGCCTTCGCCGGGACGATGCTGTGGCGCGTCCGCATCGCAGCCCTCTCCCGCTTCGCACGGCGAGATGTTATGGAGCGCTTCCCTCCCCGTAGCCGGAAACTTGCCGATGTCCACCGCCGTCTCTCCCCTCGCCCCGCCCGACGTTCCCGAGATGCCCGTGATCGCGGGTGTGCGGCTTGCGACCGCTGCCGCCGGCATCCGTTACAAGGGGCGCACCGACGTGCTGCTCGCGCTGCTCGACAAGGGCACCACGGTGGCCGGCGTCTTCACCAAGTCGAAGTGCCCGTCGGCGCCGGTCGAATGGTGCCGCGCCAAGCTGAAGGGCGGCGCCGCGCGCGCGCTGGTGGTCAATTCCGGCAACGCCAACGCCTTCACCGGCAAGACGGGCAAGGCGTCGACCGCGCTGACCGCGCAGATCGCGGCGAAGGCGGTCGGCTGCTCGACATCGGACGTGTTCCTCGCCTCGACCGGCGTGATCGGCGAGCCGCTCGACGCCACCAAGTTCGACGGCGTGCTGGCGCAGCTCGCACAGACCGCGACCCCCGATCGCTGGATGGACGCGGCCAAGGCGATCATGACCACCGACACCTTCCCGAAGGTCGCCACCGCGACCGTGAAGCTCGGCAAGGCCAAGGTGACGATCAACGGCATGGCCAAGGGCGCCGGCATGATCATGCCCGACATGGCGACCATGCTGTCGTTCATCTTCACCGACGCGCCGCTGTCGGCCTCGGTGCTGCAATCGCTGCTCAAGGCCAGCGTCGAGGACACCTTCAATGCGCTGACCATCGACGGCGACACCTCGACCTCGGACACGCTGCTCGCCTTCGCGACCGGCGCTGCCGCCGCCAACGGCGCGCCGAAGATCTCGCGCGCCGGCGACCCGCGGCTGAAGGCCTTCACCAAGGCGTTCCAGCAGATCCTCGCTGATCTGTCCGAGCAGGTGGCGCGCGACGGCGAAGGCGCCCGCAAGCTGGTCGAGGTCGTGGTCGAGGGCGCCACCACCAAACCGTCGGCGCGCAGAATCGCGATGTCGATCGCCAATTCGCCGCTGGTGAAGACCGCGATCGCCGGCGAGGACGCCAATTGGGGCCGCGTGGTGATGGCGGTCGGCAAGGCCGGCGAGCCCGCCAACCGCGACAAGCTCTCGATCTCCTTCAACGGCATCCGCGTCGCCAAGAGCGGCGCGCGCGATCCGTCCTACAACGAGAAAGAGGTGTCGGAGGCGATGAAGGCGCCGAAGATCCAGATCAAGGTGGCGCTCGGCCTCGGCAAGGCCAAAGACCGCGTGCTGACCTGCGACCTCACCAAGGAATACGTCGCGATCAACGGGGACTACAGGTCGTAGTCGCTTCCGTCACTACGAGCGGCGCGCGCGAGCAATCCACCTCATCCAGCGACGCGGAGATGGATTGCTTCGCTTCGCTCGCAATGACAGAATCTGCGAGACGAACTCGCATCGGGACATTGACGCCGCATGGCTGACATCAAGCTGACACTCGTCGTCGCCTGCGCGCTGGTCGATGCCGACAAGCGCGTGCTGCTGGCGCAGCGCCCCGCGGGCAAGGCGCTGGCCGGCCTGTGGGAATTCCCCGGCGGCAAGATCGAGCCGGGCGAACGCCCGGAGCAGACCCTGATCCGCGAGCTGCATGAGGAGATCGGCATCACCGTAAGCGAGCCGTGCCTCGCGCCGCTGACCTTCGCCAGCCATGCCTACGAGACCTTCCATCTGCTGATGCCGCTCTACATCTGCCGGCGCTGGGAGGGCATCGCGGTGGCGCGCGAGGGCCAGAACCTCGCCTGGGTCCGCGCAAGCAAGCTGCGCGACTACCCGATGCCGCCCGCGGACATCCCGCTGCTGCCGCATCTGATCGATCTGTTGCTGTGATCCTCTTCGCCCCTCCCGCTTGCGAGGGAGGCGCGCTGCCAAAATATCGAAAACAACCCCATGCAAAGTAGGTGGCGGTGGCCGGCGTCCGACCAGGCGACTTGACACGTCGGGCAACTCACCGGCATTATTCCATTATTCCGAAATCGTGATGTGAGTCCGCGGCTTCTCCAACGCGTCGTCCCTGCGAAGGCAGGGACCATACGCCGCGGCGGACCTTGTTGAAGGG
>NZ_LFIQ01000123.1:2141-19230 GCF_001189245.1 Bradyrhizobium pachyrhizi
GGACGCTGAGGATGGTTCTCTATTCCAGGCGTCACACCACGCGATGTCGTCACCTGCGTATTGATGCGGCCTGCCAGCTGGCGAAACCATCTGCGATAGCCCTCCCCCGCAAGGAGGAAGGGAGCCTGCGCAGCGTGCTCACCTCACGCTTCAGCGCTTCGCCTGCTTCACCGCCGCCTCAAGGCTCGCCTTCGCCGAGCCGGGCTTGAGCGGCTTCGGCTGGCTTTCATGCGGCGCCCAGCCGGACAGCCAGACGATGTCGAAGGTGGCGCGGATGCGGCCGTCGGAATCGGCGAAGCGCTCGCCGTAGATTTGCGCCATGCGCAGCATGGTGGCGCGGCGAGTTAAGGTGTGACGTCGCTCGCGCAGCACATTGGTCGCGCCCATGCGCCGCAGGTCAGCCATCAGCGCGAACGCGCTGGCATAGCGCACCACGACGCGGTCGACGTCGGTGACCGGCAGCGCGAATCCTGCGCGCTGCAGCAGCGCGCCGATGTCGCGCAGATCGGCGAACGGCACGACGCGCGGCGAGGCCCCGCCCTCGCACTCCGCCTCTGCCGCGGCAAAGCTCTGCCGCAGCTCGGTCAGCGTATCGCCGCCGAGCATCGCCGCCAGCAGTAGCCCGTCCGGCTTCAGCGCCCGGCGGATCTGCGCCAGCACGCCCGGTAGGTCGTTGACGAACTGGAAGGCGAGCGCGGAGACCACTAGATCGCGCGACTCCGGCGCCAGTCCGAGCGATTCCGCCTCACTGAATCCGATCGCATCGACCGCGGCGACACGCCCATGCAGGGCGTCCGCGAGCCCGTTGCCCGGCGTCCAGACGTCGGCCGCCGCGGAAAAGCTGCGCGACACCGCCTGCAGCCGATCCGTCATGTCTTCGGTGGCGCGATCGAGCAGGAACGTCGCCGCCCCCTCGCGCCGCGCGCGCGCCAGCCGCGCGCCGAGCACGGCGCGATCGAACAGGATGGGGGCTGAGGGCGGAGGCGCTGCCATGCCCGCTGGTTACGCCGGACCGCCGCCGCAGGCAATGCGCCTTGAGCCCGCGCTGCTCAAACGCTAGCCTCGCCCGCCATGGACGCCGAGGCATCACCGACACGCTCCATTACCGGTCACGTCCAGCGCGCACTTGGCGCGATCGGGGGCGCGTGGCTGCGCACGGCGCGGCTGACGCTCGATATCGCGCTGCCGACGCTATGCGTTTCGTGCCGCGAGCCGGTCGATGGCGAGGGGGCGTGCGCGGCCTGCTGGGCCAGATTGTCGTTCATCGCGCCGCCGTTCTGCCCGCGGCTTGGCATTCCCTTCGTCTACGATCCCGGGCCCGAGCTGCTGTCGATGGAGGCGATCGCCAATCCGCCGGCCTACCAGCGCGCCCGCGCCGCGGTGCGCTATGACGATGTCGCGCGCACGCTGGTGCACGCATTGAAGTACCAGGATCGCACCGATCTGGCGCCGACTATGGGTCGCTGGATGGCGCGGGCGGGGAAGGAATTGCTACGCGAGGCCGATCTGCTGGTTCCGGTTCCTCTGCACTGGCGGCGCGGCTGGAGCCGGCGCTACAACCAGTCCGGGGCGCTCGCCAAGGTGATCGCGCTCCAGAGCGGCGTCAAAATGGCTGCCGAAGCGCTGCGGCGCATCCGCGCCACCGAGCAGCAGATCGGGCTGTCACGCAAGGACCGCGCCAGCAATGTGCAGGGCGCATTCGGGGTCGCCGATGAACGCAAGGCTGACGTCCAGGGCCGCCGTGTGATCCTGATCGACGACGTCCTGACCTCGGGCGCGACAGTGGACGCCTGCGCGCGGGCGCTGCTCCGCGCCAAAGCCGCGCAGGTCGACGTGCTGGTGTTTGCCCGGGTTGTCGATACCCACCGCGCTCCCATATAATCTGACATTCTGGTTCAACCGAGCGCACCATGACCGCTGCCATTGAAATCTATACCCGCCCGGGCTGCGGTTATTGCACCGCGGCCAAATCGCTTTTGACGCGCAAGAACGCCGCGTTCACCGAATTGAGCGTCGCCAGCAACCCGGCCTATCGCGACGAGATGTATGGCCGCGCCGGCGCGGGCTCGACCTTCCCGCAGATCTTCATCGGCAAGACCCATGTCGGCGGCTGCGACGAGCTCTATGCGCTCGACCGCGAGGGCAAGCTCGATGGCCTGCTCAGCAACGGAGGCGGCGCCTGATGACGGAGAACATTTTCACTGCCGCCATGGTGCAGATGCGCACCGGATTGCTGCCGGAGCCGAGCCTCGAGCAGGGCACGCAGCTGATCCGCGAGGCGGCGGCGCAGGGTGCCAAATACGTGCTGACCCCTGAGGTCAGCAACATGATGCAGCTGAACCGCAAAGCGCTGTTCGAGCATCTGGCGAGCGAAGAGGACGACAAGTCGCTCAAGGCGTATTGCGCGCTCGCCGCCGAGCTGAAGATCCACCTGCATATCGGCTCGCTGGCGCTGCGCTACTCGCCGGAGAAGGCGGTCAACCGTTCGTTCCTGATCGGGCCCGAGGGCAATCTGCTCGCGAGCTACGACAAGATCCATATGTTCGATATCGATCTGCCGGGCGGCGAAAGCTATCGCGAATCGGCCAATTATCAGCCCGGCGAGACCGCCGTGATCTCCGACCTGCCCTGGGGCCGGATCGGACTGACGATTTGCTACGACGTGCGCTTCCCGGCGCTGTACCGCGCGCTGGCCGAGGCCGGTGCATCGTTCCTCACCGTACCGTCCGCCTTCACCCGCAAGACCGGCGAAGCGCATTGGCACACGCTGCTGCGCGCCCGCGCCATCGAGACCGGCTGCTTCGTGTTCGCAGCGGCGCAGGCCGGCCTGCATGAGAACAAGCGCGAGACCTTCGGGCATTCGCTGATCATCGACCCCTGGGGCGAGATCCTCGCCGAGGGCGGCGTCGAGCCGGGCGTGTTCCTGGCCGAGATCGACCCCGCCAAGGTCGAAACCGCGCGCAAGACCATTCCCTCGCTGCAGCATGGCAGGCGTTTCGGCATTGCCGACCCCAAGGCCGGCCCGGAGCATCTGCACCTCGTCCGGGGTTCGGCATGATCCGCTACACGCTGCGCTGCGAGCGCGGCCACCAGTTCGAGAGCTGGTTCCAGAGCTCCGCGGCCTATGAATCGCAGGAGCGACGTCACCTGATCGATTGCCCGTCCTGCGGCTCAAGCAAGATCGAGCGCGCGATCATGGCGCCGCAGATCGTCAGCAAGAAGGGCCGCGAACCGGCCCAGCCGGCGCCGGCCGCGCCCGTCGAAGCGACCGGCAATGAATCGACGTCGCTGATGATGGCGCAGGAGCGCGAGCTTCGCAGCAAGCTGAAGGAGCTGCGCGACCACATCGTGAAGAACGCCGACAATGTCGGCGACCGCTTCCCGAACGAAGCGCGCAAGATGCACTACGGCGATATCGAGCACCGGCCGATCTATGGCGAAGCCTCGCCCGAAGAGGCCCGCGCGCTGATCGATGAAGGCGTCGAGGTCTCGCCGCTGCCGACGCTGCCGGAAGACCGGAATTGATTCACTCCGTCATTCCGGGATGGTCCGAAGGACCAGACCCGGAATCTCGCGCCACACTCTCCGGATTCCGGGTTCGCGCTGCGCGCGCCCCGGAATGACGGCCACGAGGAAGCATGACCCCCGACTCATTCTCCTCCTGGCAGGTCTGGGCGTTTCTTTCCGCCGTTTTCGCCGCGCTGACCGCGATCTTCGCCAAGGTCGGCGTCGAGGGCATCAACTCCGATCTCGCCACCCTGATCCGCACCGTGGTCGTCTTGATCACGCTGTCGGCCATCCTGTTCGCGACCGGGCAGTTCACCCAGTCCGGGCCGATCTCGGCGAAGAGCTGGCTGTTCCTGCTGTTGTCCGGGCTCGGCACCGGCGCGTCGTGGATCTGCTATTTCCGCGCGCTCAAGCTCGGACCGGCGACGCTGGTCGCGCCGATCGACAAGCTCAGCGTGGTACTGGTGGCGCTGTTCGGCGCGGTCTTCCTCGGCGAGCGCCCCTCGGCCTATGGCTGGCTCGGGATCGCGCTGATCTCGGCGGGTGCGGTGCTGATTGCGGTGAAAGGGTAATTACGCGGCGATCAGCAGCGCGACGCCGATCACGATCAGGACGATGCCGAACACCTCGCGCAGCGAGAACGGCTGCTTGAGCGAGAAATAGGCCACGCCCTGCGCGAACAGCACCTCGATCAGCGCCAGCGTGCGCACATTGGCGGCGGCGGTGAGCGCGAACGCCAGGAACCAGAATTGCGATGAGAACGCGCCCATGAAGCCCGCGAACATCGAGGGCCGCCACAGCCTGAGGATCGACCTCAGCACGTCGGGTGCGCGCAGCAACAGATAGACCGACAGGATCAGCGTCTGCACGAGGAGGCTCCACATCAGCGTGTAGGAGGCCGCCGTGACAAATGAGACTGAGGGCACCGCGATGATCGCGCCGCGAAAGCTCACCGCCGAGATCGCGAACACCGCGGCGGCGCCGAGGCCGAGCACGGTCGGGCGCAGGTCGGCAAAGCTCTTCTGCCCGCCGGGCCGCAGCGCGGTGACGACGACGCCGATGGTCGCGATCACGATCGCGATCACCTTGGTCGTCGTGAGATGATCGCCGAGGAAGATGAAGCCGAAGATCGCGGTCTGGATCGCCTCGGTCTTCATGTAGGCCGTCGTCACCACGAAGGAGCGGTCGTTCATCGCCAGCAGCATGAAACCGGTGCCGACGATCTGGCTGAGCGCGCCGGTTACCAGCCACGGCCAGAACGCGGCCGCCGGCCACGGCACGCGATCGCCGGTCAGCAGCACCGCCAGCGCGAAGAACACGACCGAGAACGGCAGGCCGAACAGGAAGCGGATATTGGTCGCGCCCCAGGTCCCGAGCGGCCCGGTCAGATGCCGCTGCATCGCATTGCGCGCCACCTGCCCGAACGCAGCGACGATGGTGAAGGGAATCCAGAGCGAGGCGATGGTGAGCATGCAGGATAAGGGAGGTGTGCCGGGCGGGAATATGCGCGCAGCGTGCCGATTGTGGCCGACGCGGTCAACCGAGGCGGTGCATGACAGGGCTGCGTGGTCTCCGCAAACTCGCCGTCGTCCCTGCGAACGCAGGGACCCATAACCACGGGGAGCAGTATGTGGCACGCCGGTCAGACAAGCAGGTCGCTGAGGTCTCGCCATTCGAGATTCTCGCGTTCAATCAGCTCGATCTTCCAGTCGCGCTTCCATCGTTTGAGTTGCTTTTCGCGAGCGATGGCTTCTTCAGCCCGCTCGTAGGCTTCCACGTAGACGAGGCGGTAGACACCATATGTCTTGACGAACGACGAGCCTATCCCGGCTCTATGCTCCTCGAGCCGCTTCTGTACGGAATTCGTCACGCCGATATACAGCGTGCCATGGCGTCAGCTTGCGAGGATGTAGACGTAATACATGCTCGGAACGCTGACCTCGCCCAATTATTTGGGCCGGTGGTTATGGGTCCCTGCTTTCGCAGGGACGACACCTTTGGGAGGACACAGCGTCTCACATCTCCACCAGTCGCGCCACAAACTCCGCGTCGCCCCTGCGAAAGCAGGGGCCCATAACCACAGGGAGCTGTTTGGGGCACGATAGCCGGACAGCTGACCCTACAACAAATCGGAACGCGGACCTCGCCCAACTGTTGGAGCCGGTGGTTATGGGTCCCTGCTTTCGCAGGGACGACGCCTATCGTGTGGCCGCGACCGTGGCATCTAACTCACACCTCTTCCGCCACCACCATGTAGTTCACGTCCATGTCGGTCGACACGGTCCATTTGTCGGCGAGCGGGTTGTAGACCACGCCGGCCTGCTCGGTGACGGTGAGGTTGACGTCGCCGAGATAGCGCTCGAGCTCGGCGGGGGTGACGAACTTGCTCCACTCGTGGGTGCCGCGCGGCAGCCAGCGCAGCACGTATTCGGCGCCGACGATCGCCAGCGCGAAGCTCTTCCAGTTGCGGTTCAGGGTCGAGACCACCATCAGCCCGCCGGGCTTGAGCATGACAGCGCAGCGCTTGATGAAGGCGCCGACGTCGTTGACGTGCTCGACCACCTCCATCGCCAGCACGATGTCGAAGCGCTCGCGGGCGTCCATCTCCTCCACCGTGGTGCAGCGGTAGTCGATCGACAGATGGCCCTTGTCGGCGTGCAGCTTCGCTGCAGCGATGTTGGTGGCGGAGGGATCGATCCCGATCACCTGGGCGCCGAGCCGCGTGAACGGCTCGCACAACAGGCCGGCGCCGCAGCCGATGTCGAGCAGGCGCAGGCCGGACAGGCAGCTGAGGCTCTTGGCGTTGCGCTCGAATTTGCGGCAGGCGGCGTCGCGGATATAGGTCAGGCGCAGCGGGTTGATCTTGTGCAGCGGCGCCATCTTGCCGCGCGGATCCCACCATTCATCGGACAGTTTCGAGAATTTCGCGACCTCGGCCGGATCGACCGAGCTTGCGGAGGCATTGGCGGAGGAACTGGCGGAGGAACTGGAAAGAGTTGATTGCGTGGCCATGATTGCGCGCGCCCCTATCGCGCGGTGATCGAATTGCGGAACGACAGCGGCGCGGCGATGGTCTTGATGGTCTCGATGCCCTCGCCGACGCCGCGGATGGTGACGTCGCCATAATTGAGCAGGCGTCCCATGATGCTCTGGTTGACGTCGACGCTCTCGACCTTGTCGAGGCTCATCTCGAAGGTGCGCCGCTTGATGAAGCCGCTCTTGTGCACCACGCGGAAATTGGTGACGTCGGTTTCGGTGGTCCAGCGGTGGAACCAGGCCGCGGCGGTCCAGTACAGCGCCGCGACCGCGACCACGGCGGCGGCGGCAAAGCAGGCCATCACGAGGCCGTCGACCGTGGTCATCCGCGACAGGATCAAGAGCGCCAGCACCACGATCCAGGCCCCGATCGCCGGCAAATAGAACATCCAGTGCGCATTGGTGGAATACAGCACCTTCTCGCCAGGCTGCAGGATCTCGTCGATATAACGTCCCATCCAATCCGCCTTCGAGTTGCCCTCGTGTTACCCGTGCGCCACAACCCGCCCGCAACCGGCCAAAACACCCCCAAAAGACACTCGAGGGCCCCCTACCTACCGGCTTGCCCCCGGGCGCGGCGCTATGTATACGCGCGTTTCGGTCCCCGCGCTTGCGGTTTTCGGCGTGGGTTAACCTACTTATCCTCTTAAAGGAATAGACGCGTCGTCATGGGCCGCCTCGTGATGAAATTCGGCGGTACATCCGTCGCCAATATCGATCGTATCCGCAACGTCGCGCAGCATGTGAAGCGCGAGGTCGACGCGGGCCACGAGGTCGCCGTCGTCGTCTCCGCGATGTCCGGCAAGACCAATGAGCTGGTGGCCTGGTGCACCGATGCCTCGCCGATGCACGACGCGCGCGAATATGACGCGGTGGTCGCCTCCGGCGAACAGGTCACTTCGGGCCTGCTCGCGATCGTGCTGCAGGGCATCGGCATCCAGGCGCGCTCCTGGCAGGGCTGGCAGATCCCGATCAAGACCTCGGACGCGCATGCCTCGGCGCGCATCCTCGACATCGACGGCACCGAGATCGTCACCCGCTTCAAGGAACGCAAGGAAGTCGCCGTGATCGCCGGCTTCCAGGGCATCAATCCCGACACCGGCCGCATCACAACGCTCGGCCGCGGCGGCTCGGACACCTCGGCGGTGGCGATCGCCGCTGCGCTGAAGGCCGACCGCTGCGACATCTACACCGATGTCGACGGCGTCTACACCACCGATCCCCGCGTGGTGCCGAAGGCGCGCCGGCTCGACAAGATCGCCTTCGAGGACATGCTGGAACTGGCCTCGCAGGGCGCCAAGGTGCTGCAGGTTCGCTCGGTGGAACTCGGCATGGTGCACAACATGCCGATCTTCGTGCGCTCCAGCTTCGACAAGCCAGAGGATATCGACCCGCACGCCAACCAGCCGCCGGGCACGCTGATCTGCAGCGAGGAGGAAATCATGGAAATGCACGTCGTCACCGGCATCGCCTTCTCCAAGGACGAAGCCCAGATTTCCGTGCGCCAGATCGAGGACAAGCCCGGCGTCGCCGCCGCGATCTTCGGGCCGCTCGCGGATGCCAACATCAATGTCGACATGATCGTGCAGAACGTGTCCGAGGACGGCAAGACCACCGACCTCACCTTCACCGTTCCGGCCAGCGACTATAACCGCGCCAAGGACACGATTACCGCCGCCAAGGCCAAGATCGGCTACGCCCGCGTAGATACCGCGACCGACGTCGCCAAGGTCTCGGTGATCGGCAGCGGCATGCGCAGCCATGCCGGCGTCGCGGCCAAGGCGTTCAAGGCGCTGGCCGACCGCAACATCAACATCCGCGCCATCACCACCTCCGAGATCAAGTTCTCGGTCCTGATCGACGCCGCCTATACCGAGCTCGCGGTCCGCACGCTGCACACGCTGTACGGCCTCGACCAGGCGTAAGCGCGACCGGCGGGGGCGGCGCTCGCTCCGCTGTCATTCCGGGCGATGCGACAGCATCGAACCCGGAATCTCGAGGTTCCGGGTTCGCCGCTTCGCGACGCCCCGGAACGACGAGACCGAGCACTGGCGGTGCTCCCCAGCCGCGCCCCGGAGTTAGAATTTCTCTTAGCGGGCGCAGCATTGGGCTGACGCAGACGTTATTTGCTACTGGCAGGCGTTTTGCTTGGCAAAGCAAGCCTCGATTGGCTATACGGCCAGTCAGGTAGGCTGTCGCAAACTGTGGCACAGTTTAGTGATCCCGAATCGGCGGGAACTGGCGAGCGGCGACGCCGAATGATTAAAATTGTTGTTTTTGACGAGTTATGCGCCAGCGGCCGGCCGCACCGGTGCGCTGGCTTCGTGGGGAGGGACTGAAACACATGCGGAGCGCGTCGGGAGGCCCCCGCATCCTGTTGAGACGGCTCCGCGAGACAATGGCGGAGCAAGTCTCCGCCCAGGAGCGGCTCGACAAGATCGTGGTGCTGATCGCGGCCAACATGGTGGCCGAGGTCTGCTCCTGCTACGTGCTGCGCATCGACAACACCCTCGAGCTCTATGCCACCGAAGGTCTGAACCGCGACGCCGTCCACCGCACCGTGATGAGCGCGCATGAAGGCCTGGTCGGCCTCGTTGCCAGCGAGGCGACGCCGCTCAATCTGTCCGACGCGCAAAGCCATCCCGCCTTCGCCTACCGCCCGGAGACCGGCGAAGAGGCCTACCACTCGTTCCTCGGCGTGCCGATCCTGCGCGCCGGCAACACGCTCGGCGTGCTCGTGGTGCAGAACCGCGCCAAGCGCACCTATGTCGAGGAAGAAGTCGAGGCGCTGCAGACCACCGCCATGGTGCTGGCGGAGATGATCGCCTCCGGCGAGCTTGCCGCGCTGGCGCAGCCCGGCGCCGAGCCCGCCGCGCGGCACTCGCTGCACAAGACCGGCGCAGTGCTCTCCGACGGCATCGCGCTCGGCCATGTCGTGCTGCACGAGCCGCGCGTCGTCATCACCAACTACATCGCCGAGGATCTGCCGAAGGAGATCAAGCGGCTCGACACTGCGCTCGCCAATTTGCGCGCCGATCTCGACCGCATGCTGGAGCGCGGCGACGTCGCCGATGGCGGCGAGCACCGCGAGGTGCTGGAAGCCTACCGCATGTTCGCCAACGACCAGGGCTGGTCGCACAAGCTGCATGAGGCGGTCGCCACCGGCCTCACCGCGGAAGCCGCCGTCGAGCGCGTGCAGTCCGACACCCGCGCGCGCATGCTGCGCTCGACCGATCCCTATCTGCGCGACCGCCTGCATGACCTCGAGGATCTCGGCCATCGCCTGATGCGGCAGCTGGTCGGCCAGGACCATGCGCCCTCGCGCGAGCAGCTGCCCGACAACGCCATCCTGATCGCCCGCGCGATGGGTCCGGCGGCCCTGCTCGACTATGACCGCAAGCGGCTGCGCGGCCTGGTGCTGGAGGAAGGCACCGCGAATTCCCACGTCTCGATCGTGGCGCGCGCGCTCGGCATTCCCGCGGTCGGCGAGGTGCCGAACGCGCCCGGCATCGCCGATCCGGGCGACGCCATCATCGTCGACGGCATTTCCGGCGAGATCTATGTCCGCCCCTCGACCGAGATCGAATCCGCCTATGCCGAGCGCGTCCGGTTCCGGGCGCGCCGGCAGGCGCAATATTCGGCGCTGCGCGACAAGGCCTGCGTGACCAAGGACGGCCAGCCGATCGAGCTTCTGATCAATGCCGGCCTGACCATCGACCTGCCGCATATCGACGACACCGGCAGCGCCGGCATCGGCCTGTTCCGCACCGAATTGCAGTTCATGGTGAGCCCGAACCTGCCGCGCTCGAGCGACCAGCTCGCGCTGTACCGCACCGTGCTCGACGCCGCGGGCTCAAAGCCCGTCACCTTCCGCACGCTCGACATCGGCGGCGACAAGGCGCTGCCCTATATGGAGACCGTGATCGAGGAAAATCCCGCGCTCGGCTGGCGCGCGATCCGGCTCGGCCTCGACCGTCCCGGCCTGCTGCGCGGCCAGATCCGCGCGCTGCTGCGCGCCGGCGGCGGCCGCGCGCTGAAGATCATGTTCCCGATGATCTCGGACATCGCCGAGTTCGACCAGGCCAAGGCGATCGTCGAGCGCGAGCTGACCTATCTGCGCCAGCACGGCCATTCGCTGCCCGAGCGGATCGATATCGGCACCATGGTCGAGGTGCCGGCGCTGCTCTACCAGCTCGACGAGCTCCTGAAGAAGGTCGACTTCGTCTCGGTCGGCTCCAACGATCTGTTCCAGTTCCTGTTTGCGGTCGACCGCGGCAATGCCAAAGTCTCCGAACGTTTCGACATTTTGTCAGCGCCGATCCTGCGCGCGCTGCGCGACATCGTGCGCAAGGCCAAGGCGGCGAAGAAGGCCGCCTCGCTGTGCGGCGAGATGGCCTCGAAGCCGATCGGCGCGCTGGCGCTGATCGCGATCGGCTACCGTTCGCTTTCATTGTCGGCAACCGCGCACGGCCCGGTCAAGGCGTTGATCCTCGACCTCGACGCCAAGAAGGCCGAGGCGATGATCAATCCGCTGCTGGACGCGCCGGTCGGCAGCGTCTCGATCCGCGAGGCGCTGACGAAGTTTGCGGAAACCGAGGGGCTGGCCTTGTAGCGACGCTGCCGTCGCCGCTGCCGCCCTTCCGTACCTTCCGCAATTCGAGATACCGCCATGCTACCCGAAGCCAAACTCGACGTCCTGCTCGCCCATCACGCCTCGCTCGAGGCCGAGCTGCTCGGCGAGGTCAAGTCCGATCGCTATGTTGCGATCACGCGCGAGCTCGCCGAGCTCAATCCGTTGATCGACGCGGTGAAGCTCTATCGCTCCGCCCGATCGGAGCTCACCGATACAGAGGCGATGCTGGCGGATGCGGGGACCGATCCCGAGATGCGCAGCATGGCGGAAGCCGAGCTGGAAACGCTGCAGGCGCGGATCGGCGAGCTCGAGCAGCAGATCCGGATCGCGCTGTTGCCGAAGGACGCGATGGACGACCGCAACGTGATGCTGGAAATCCGCGCCGGCACCGGCGGCGACGAGGCGTCGCTGTTCGCCGGCGACCTGTTCCGGATGTATGAGCGCTTCGCGTCCTTGCAGGGCTGGAAGGTCGAGGTGATCTCGGCGAGCGAAGGCACCGTCGGCGGCTACAAGGAAATCATCGCCGAGGTGCAGGGCCGCGGCGCGTTCGCCAAGCTGAAATTCGAATCCGGCGTGCACCGCGTGCAGCGCGTGCCCGACACCGAGACGCAGGGCCGCATCCACACCTCGGCCGCCACGGTCGCCGTGTTGCCGGAGGTCGAGGACGTCGACGTCGATATCAAGGACACGGACTTGAGGATCGAGACCATGCGCGCGGGCGGCGCCGGCGGTCAGCACGTCAACAAAACCGAATCGGCGATCCGCATCACCCATCTGCCGACCGGCATCGTGGTGATGATGCAGGACAGCCGCTCGCAGCACAAGAACCGGGCATCGGCGATGAACATTCTGCGCTCGCGCATCTACGATGCCGAGCGCCAGCGCGTCGAGGCGGCGCGCTCCGCCGACCGCAAGGAAAAGGTCGGCTCCGGCGACCGCTCCGAGCGCATCCGCACCTATAATTTCCCGCAAGGGAGAGTCACCGACCACCGCATCAACCTGACGCTCTACAAGCTGCCGCAGGTGATCGCGGGCGAAGCGCTCGGCGAATTGATCGACGCGCTGACGACCGAACACCAGGCGGCACAGCTCGCCGCGCAGGGCGCCGCGGCCTGACGCGCGCCGCCGCTTGCGCCGGCGGATGCTACGCTCAGTCCTCTCCGGAAGACGGCGAGGACTTCAGCAAGCGGCGCAACGCCGGGCTCGCGACGCGGCGCAGCTCCTCGATGTTCTTCTTCGAGACCGCCTGGAGCTTCTGCTCGCCCTTCGCCGTCAGCTTGAGCTGAACCCGCCTCGCGTCATCGGGATCGGCAAGGCGGCTGACCAGCCCGAGCTTTGCCATGCGGTTCATCAGTTCGACGGCGGAGTGATGCCGGATCAGCAGGAACCGCGCGATGTCGCCGACGGTCGGCGGACCGGGGTCGACGAACCCCTTGATGCCGAGCAGCGCCTGGTGCTGCCGCGGCGTCATTCCGGCCTTCCGGGCTCCCTCCTCGCTGAATGCGAGAAACCTCCGCAACTCGTAGCGAAACTGCGCCAGCGCCCGGTAGTCCACCGGCGCGGCCACCGCCTTGCGCTTGGTTGCTCCGGCGGGCGCTCGTCGTTGCTTTGGTTGCGGCATTCGATCGTCCTGCTGCTGGCTCGCTCCGCCGGACGGCAGACGCCGTGCAACGCTATCAAGCCCGCGTCGGACGCACCATACTACCGGCCGCCCTTCCACTCATGTTTTCAACGGTTTGACGATCGAACGGCATGGGCCGGGCAAGCTCAGGGCTGCGGCCAGTGATCGTAGGTCGAGCTCAATATCTTCAGCAGCACGATCTGGAACGCGACCGGAATCCGCGGGCTCCTGCGGCGAATGGATTTCTCCAGCGCCTCGGTGATCTCACTCTTGGTGAGATGCCCGGCCGAGGCACGCTCGACCAGATCGCCCCAGACCTCCGACAACGACTTGCCGGTGTGATGCGGAGACGGGATCGTTATTCCGCGCGTCTCGGCCCAAGCGATGATCTCGCGCATGGTTTGCCGTCCGCAATTTCGCGCCGTCGCGAGATGCCGCGCGGTGAGCAGGCGCAACAGATCGTCCGGCGGCGTCCAACCCACCTTCGGCGGCACTTCGTCGAGCAACTCGACCGCCAGTTCCTTCAGGACGTTGATCGCGCGAATGCTCAGGCTGCCCGATTGCTCGGCGCCACCGTGCTCGGTCACGGCGTGACCGTGCTCTGACACGGCGTGCTCTCCGGGATTTCCGGTGCGACTTGAAGGCTCCTGGATCATCGCTCCCTCACTTACAGGACCCGCACCCGGTCGGTAAACCCTCGATACATCGTAGAACGATATTATTTCTATCGTAGGCCGATATGATTCGACGAAAGGTGACATTGACTAAATATGCCGGTGAGGAATTGTAGCCGTGACAGGCTGCTCCATCGCAGCCGGCGCATCGTGCCGCCGATCGATCCGATCAGGCGACGAGTGAGCATGCGCGCCAACAATCAATATAATTGGAGGATACTGAGCGATGAGCACCAGGGATTTTCGGCCGGGCAGCGCCCCGAACGTTTCGCGCCGCACTTTGCTGCAAGCCGGCGCGGGCCTGATCGGCGGCAGCGTGCTGCCGGCCTCGATCGCATCGCGGGCATTCGCCGAGGACCACCCGGCGATCGGAACCTATCCCGCGGGCACGTCGGGCTCTTCGGCGTTCATCGGCATCTCGGTCCCGCGCACCGGCACCTATGCGGTGCAGGGCGAGGATGAGCTCAAGGGCTATCAGCTCGCGATCGAGCACATCAACAGCGGCCACGAACTGATCAAGAAGATCTCGCCGAAGACCAGCAAGGGCGTGCTCGGCAAGGAGCTGAAATTCGGCGTCGCCGATTCCGCGGCGAAGCCGAACGAGGCCGTGCAGGCGCAGCAGCGCTTCATCTCCGAGAACAAGGCGGTGATGATCACCGGCGGCACGTCGAGCGCGGTCGCGGTGGCGCTGAACAAGCTGGCGCAGCGCGAGAAGGTGATCTTCGTCTGCGGCATTTCCGGCTCCAACGACACCACCGGCAAGGATTGCGTGCGCTACGGCTTCCGCCAGAACTTCTTCGGCCAGACCGCCGCGGCGGCGATCGCGCCGGTGCTGATCAAGCAGTTCGGCAAGAACAAGAAGGCCGCCTACCTCACGCCCGACTACACCTACGGCCACACCGTCACCAAGTCGATGCAGGACCGTCTCGCCGAGGCGGGCTGGACCACCGTCACCAACCAGGTCTCGCCGCTCGGCGCGCCGGACTATTCGTCCTATCTGCTCAACGTCGCGAACTCCGGCGCCGACGTTCTGATCAACGTCAACTGGGGTCATGACGCCGTGCTGTCGACGCAGCAGGCCAAGCAGTTCGGCGTGCTCGACAAGATGAAGCTCGTGGTGCCCTACCAGGTGCCGTTCATCGCCCGCGAGACCGGCGGCCTGATGCAGGGCGTCTACGCCGCGACCGACTATTGGTGGACCATCGAGGACAAGTATCCGCTGGCCAAGATGTTCAACGAGGCCTTCGAGAAGAAGTACGGATACAAGCCGGAATGGGGCGCCGAGAACGCCTATGTCAGCTTCGCGCACTGGGCGCGCATGGTCGAGGAAGCCGGCAGCTTCTATCCGCCCGACGTCATCAAGGCCTACGAGAAGGGCGAGACGCTGCCCTCGCTGGTCGGCGACGTCCACTATCGCCCCGAGGATCACCAGTGCGTCCGCCCCGTCGTCATCGTCCGCGGCAAGATGGAAAAGGAGATGAAGAACAAGGAGGACTATTACGAGGTGATCGAGATCGTCCCCGGCGACGGCTTGATGCAGAAGCCGGATGCGTTCGGCTGCCATCTCGGCGACTACACCTGATTAACGTGGGAAGACTCGGCGCCGTGGGCGGGGCGACCCGACCCGCGGCGCCGCTTTTCTCGGAACGCATCCTCCATCGACCGGGCCAGATAAAACGGCTGAGTGAACGCGCGCCATGATCAACTGGCCAAATTTCGTCTCGCAACTTTTCAACGGACTGGCGCTCGGCGCGCTGCTGGCGCTGATCAGCTCCGGATTGACGATCATCTACGGCACGCTCGGGGTGCTCAACCTCGCCCACGGCGCCATGTTCATGATCGGCGGCTACGCCGGATACGTGACCTATTCCTACACCGGCTCGTTCATCCTCGCCGTGATCGCGGGCTCGCTGTTCGTGATGGCGCTTGGCGTCGCGATGGAGCGGATCATCATCCGCCATTTCTATCATCGCCCGCATGAGGACCAGCTGCTGGTCACGTTCGGCCTCGGCATCTGCTTCGTCGAGATCGTGCGGCTGATCTTCACCAGCCAGTCGCAGGTGGTGCCGCCGCCGGCGCTGCTGCAGGGCATCACCTCGCTCGGCTTCCTGTTCTATCCGACCTACCGGCTTGCGGTCGTCGGCATCGTCGCGGTCGCGCTCGGCGCGCTGTTCCTGATCCTGTACCGCACCCGGCTCGGCATGATCGTGCGCGCCGGCATCGAGGATTCGGTGATGGTCGATTCGCTCGGCATCAACGTCTACCGCGTCTTCATGATCGTGTTCGGCATCGGCGCGATGGCCGCGGGCTTCGCCGGCATCATCAATGCGCCGGTGGTGTCGCTGACGCCGGGTGTCGGCGACGACATTCTGGTCGAGACCTTCGTGGTGGTGGTGATCGGCGGCGTCGGCTCGTTTCCCGGCGCCATCCTCGGCGGGCTGATCGCCGGCGAGATCATCAGCATCACCTCGATGTTCAACCCCGGTTACGCCTACGTCATGCTGTTCGCGGCGATGACGCTCGTGCTGGTGCTCAGACCGCATGGCCTGCTCGGCACGCAGGGCCGCGAATGACGACGGATATTTAGATGCTTAAACAGCGCCCATACCTGATCGAATTCCTGACGGCCGCCGGCCTGATCGTCGCGCCCTTCGTGCTGCCGTGGCTCGGCTTCGCGCCCAACACCGTGAACCGGATCCTGGTCTGGGGTCTGTTCGGCCTCGGCTTCGACATCCTGTTCGGCTTCACCGGCCTGCTGTCGTTCGGCCAGTCGGCCTTCTACGGCACCGGCGGCTTCGTCGCCGCCTATCTGTTGACGCGCGCCGGCTTCCCCTACGTCGTGCTCGCGCTCGTCATCGGCATGATCGCGGCCGCCGCCACCGGCTATCTGATCGGCCTGATCGCACTGCGCCGCACCGGCATCTATTTCGCGATGATCACGGTGGCGATCGCCGAGGTGTTCTTCTTCGTCGAGTTCAATCCGCTGTCGGACTTCACCGGCGGCGAGAACGGGCTGCCGGGCGTGCCGACCCCGAGCTTCAATCTCGGCTTCACCACGCTGCACTTCACCACCGGCTGGTCGCTCTACCAGTTCCTGGCGCTGTGCTACTTCATCGGCGTCGTGATCGCGCTGCGCATCGTGCGCTCGCCGGTCGGCGCCGTGTTCAGCGCGATCCGCGACAATCCGCTGCGCGCGACCGCGGTCGGCCACAACATCCACGGCTACAAGCTGACCGCCTTCGTGATCGCCGCCGCCTATGCCGGCTTTGCCGGCGGGCTGCTCGGCGTGCTGCAGGCCTTCATGCCGCCCGACGCATTCACCTTCGATACGTCGGGGCAGCTCGTGATGCAGACCGCGATCGGCGGCCGCGGCACACTGTTCGGGCCGCTGGTCGGCGCCGCGGTTTGGCTGTCACTGCAGGACTTCCTGCAGGCGGCGCTTGGGCTCGGCGCGGCCTGGAAGCTCGTGCTCGGCATCGTGTTCGTGCTGCTGGTGTGCTTCCTGCGCCGCGGCATCATCGGCGGCCTCGCCGATCTCTACCGCCTCCTGACCGGACAGCGCGGCGCCAAGGAGCCGGAGGAGAGCGCGCCCGAGGTCGTCGCCGTGGCAAGCGACCG
>NZ_LFIQ01000123.1:19240-31075 GCF_001189245.1 Bradyrhizobium pachyrhizi
CCGGACCGATCCTCCAGGCCAGGGGCCTGACCAAGCGCTATGGCGGCCTGCTCGCCAACAGCGACATCGACTTCACCGTCAATCACGGCGAGCTGCGCGGCATCATCGGCCCGAACGGCGCGGGCAAGTCGACCTTCTTCAAGATGCTGACCTGCGAGGTGCACCCGACCTCGGGCACCATCCTGTTCGAGGGCCGCGACATCACCGGCATGAACGTCACCGACGTCTGTCAGCTCGGCCTGACCAAGAGCTACCAGGTCAACCAGCTATTCGCCGGGCTGACGGTGCGCGAGAATCTGGTGATCGCGGCGCTGTCGGCGCTGCGCGGCAAGTTCAAGCTCGACCTGTTCCGCAGCATCGACAGCATCCCCGGCCTGTCGGAGCGCGTGCAGCAAACGCTGGAGCTGGTCAATCTCACATCGAGGCCCGATACGCCCGTGTCCGAGCTCGCCTATGGCGAGAAGCGACGGCTGGAGATCGGGCTGGCGCTGGCGACGTCGCCGAGCCTGTTGCTGCTCGACGAGCCGCTGGCCGGCATGAGCCCGCGCGAACGCGTCGAGACCGTCAAGCTGCTGAAGTCGATCAGCCAGGGGCGCACCATGATCATCATCGATCACGACATGGATGCGCTGTTCGAACTCGCCGAGCGCGTCACCGTGCTGCAGGAAGGCCGCGTGCTGGTCGAGGGAACGCCGGAAGAGATCAAGAACAACTCGACCGTCCAGGAAGCCTATCTTGGCGGCGTGCATGGAGTGCTCGCCGCATGAGCCTGCTCGAGGTCAATGGACTGAACAGCTATTACGGGGATTCCCATATCCTGTTCGACGTCTCCTTGCGCGTCGAGCGCAACGAGGTCGTGGCGCTGCTCGGGCGTAACGGCGCCGGCAAGAGCACGACGCTGAAGAGCCTGATGGGCGTCGTCACCCCGCGCCGCGGCTCGGTGATGTTCGACGGCGTCGAGATCTCCGGCCGGAAGAGCCACAAGATCGCGCAGGCCGGCATGCAGCTGGTCCATGAGGAGCGCCGCATCTTCGGCAGCCTGAGCGTCGAGGAGAACCTCGTGATCGCAGGCCTGACCGCCTCGCAGCGCTGGCCGCTCGAACGCATCTACGAGATGTTCCCGCGGCTGCGCGAGAGGCGCGGCAACCGCGGCACCGACCTGTCCGGCGGCGAGCAGCAGATGCTGGCGATCGCGCGCGCGCTGGTGCGCGATCCCAAGATCATCCTGCTCGACGAGCCGTTCGAGGGACTGGCCCCCGTGATCGTGCGCGACCTGATGAAGGCGTGCCGCGATCTGGCCGAGGCCGGGCAGACCATCGTGCTGGTGGAGCAGAATCTCGCCGCGACGCTGGCGCTGGCGCAGCGCATCTACATCATCAACAACGGGCACATCGTCCATGAAGGGCCGGCGCAGGAGATCAAGGCGCAGCCCGAGGTCCTGCAGCGCTATCTCGGCGTCTAGCATGCGAGCGCCGCAATCATGCGTTTGGCGTGATCGATGAGCACGTCCATCTCCTCCTTGCGGGTCTGCGCGGGCAGCAGCGCGACGCCGGCCTTCACCGGCATCACATGCATATGCAGGTGAAACACCACCTGGCCGCTGGCGGGCTCGCTGAACTGCTGGATGATGATGCCGTCGGCGGCAAACGCCTTCATCGCGGCGATGGCGATGCGCTTGGCCGATCGCGCCACCGCGGCGAGGTCGTCGTCCGCGATGTCGAGGATGCCGCGCGCGGGCGCCTTCGGAATCACCAGGGTATGTCCCGGCGATCGCGGCATGATGTCGAGAAAGGCAAAGGTCCGGTCGGTCTCGTAGACCTTGAAGCTCGGGACCTCGCCGCGCAGGATCTTGGCGAAGATGTTCTGGTCGTCATAGCCCGTCATGGTCGCGCGTTCCGGATCGATGGGTTGAGATTTCGACCGTGCGCGCCGGCCGCACGGGGCGCAAGTGATATCGACGCCGCATCGACCATCGGCTAACAACGCGCGATGAGCGAACCTGCTGGAAATGGCCAGACCGTCGAGAGTATCAGGCGCAGCCTCGCCGCCCGCCTCAAGGCGGCCGGCCGCGACGCCGCCGAGCTCGATGCGCGACTGCTGGTCGGCGCCGCGCTGGGGCTCGATCTGACCGGCATGGTCACCGGCGCGAAGCGCGCGCTGACGGGAGACGAGGCGGATCACCTCGAGCGTCTCGCGCAGCGCCGCCTCGCCGGCGAACCGATCGCGCGCATCCTCGGCGTCAAGGAGTTCTGGGGATTGCCGCTGCATCTGTCCGCCGCGACGCTGGTGCCGCGCCCCGACACCGAGACGGTGGTCGAGCGCGCACTCGAACTGCTGCGCGCCGACGGCGCGGCCGAGCGCGCGTTGCGGATCGCCGATCTCGGCACCGGTTCCGGCGCAATCCTGCTGGCGCTGCTCTCGGAACTGCCGAACGCACATGGCTTCGCCACCGACATCTCGGCGGAAGCGCTGCAGACCGCGAGCCGCAACGCCGCCGCGCTCGGACTTAGCCAGCGCACGACATGGATCGAGTGCGACTACGGCAGCGGGCTGGCCGGCGCATTCGAGCTGATCGTGTCCAACCCGCCCTACATTCCCTCGGCCGATATCGCTGCGCTCGACATCGAAGTGCGCGCGCATGATCCGCGCGCGGCGCTCGACGGCGGTGCCGACGGGCTCGACGCCTACCGCGCGCTGATTTCGCAATCTGCGGGTCTTTTGGCCTCAGGCGGATTTCTGGTTGTGGAAGTTGGACAAGGCCAGAGCGGCGACGTTGAAGCGCTGATGACGGCATCCGGGTTATCCCCAACAGGGCCGCCCAAGGCCGATCTGGGGGGCGTTTCGAGGGCCGTTTCCGCCCGCCGGCTGCCCCGATAAAGTCCTATTGGAACGAAAAAAAACCTCTTGGATTATCCCCCGGGAACGACTACGTTCCGGGCACAACATCGGTGCTGGCCCCGTAATCCGTTACGGGTGATGACCAGGGTTCAGCAGAGCCCGCCGATCGAAAGGTTCCAGGAACGCAGGTCACATAGAGCGCAATAGCCGAAGCTGTGCTGCTCTCGACCGCCAAGCGAACGAAAGCCTGTTATTGCGCTTGAAGACTTACGCACGAGAACTGAGCCTGTCTCAACGGGCGGAATGATTTGGTCGCTGGCGCGATTGCCGGCGGTTGGGGAACGCGTCTTTGCTGCACGCGACTTTGCTGAACGAGATGGTCGGCGACATCGAAACCACTTCGAACGGTATTGCGATTCCGTGTGCCTAGGCGCGCGCCGAATCGGACTCTGGGAATCGGACTTCTGAGAAATCGGACTGTGGACTGCAATAACTTCAGGGCTGGAATAAAAGGCGACAGATGAGAAACGGTCAGAACAACAAGCGGATGCGCAACCGGAATAACAACAACAATAACAACAACAATAACCGGCGCGGCCAGAATCCCCTGACACGGGTGTATGAATCGAACGGACCCGACATCAAGATCCGCGGCACGGCCTCCCACGTGGCCGAGAAATACGTTCAGCTTGCGCGCGATGCGCGCTCCTCCGGCGATCCGGTGGCAGCTGAGAACTACTATCAGCACGCCGAGCACTACTACCGGATCATCGCGGCCGCGCAGGAGCAGTTCCGGCAGAACCAGCAGCAACCGCGCCCGGACGCCGAGGTCACGCCGACCGAAGACGGCGACGACGACAGCGACGGCTATTCGAGCTTCGGCCAGGAGCCGGGCTTCGTGCCGCAGCAGCAGCAACCCTTCATGCGCGACAACGGCCAGCAGCCGTACCAGCGCGATCAGCAGCAGCCGCGCGAGCATCGCGAGCGTGACCAGCAACCGCGTGAGCATCAACCGCGTGAACATCGTGAGCGCGATCATCGTCCGCAGCCGCAATACCAGCCGCAGCCGCAGAACCAGCCGCAGCCCGCGATGGCCGATGCCGGCGGCGTCGATCGCCTGCCCTCGTTCATCACCGGCGGCGCGCAGCCGCAGGTCAACGGCGCCTATGAAGGCAACAATGGCGGCGCAGAACGCGGCGAACGGAGCGAGCGCTTCCCGCGCCGCCGTCGCCGTCCGCACGGCCCGCGCTCCGACCTGGCGGCGCAGCCCGCGCCGAGCGATGACTTCAATCAGGGCAACGAGTAACGCAACTGTGCAGCCACCCTCCCCCTTCCGGGGAGGGTGACATTTCACGGCTCGGTGTGAGCCGATTTGCGCGTCGCCGTCGAGGACGGCACCAGCACCGGACGCAATGACGGGATCAGTTGCGTGCGCTCGCGGCGCGCGGGAATCGCGCGATAAACCTGCTTGGTCGCCTCCACGATATGCACGCCGGCGAACGGCATCGACAGCGCCGCGCCGACCCGCTCCCACGCCATCGCCGAGCGCAGGAACCAGCTGCCCTGCACCGGCGGCATGAACAGCGCCTCGCCCCACGACGACGGCGTGAACCAGGTCTGCCGCAACAGCTGCGTGATCTGCGCCCGCGAATAGGGCCGGCCATGGCCGAACGGCGTGGCGTCGGTGCGCGTCCAGACGCCGCGGCGATTCGGGATGATCGCGATCACCCGCCCCGATGGCGAGAGCACCCGCCACACCTCGCGCAGCAACCGCTCCGGATCATCGGACATCTCCAGCGCGTGCACCAGCAGCACGCGGTCGACCGCGGCATCCGGCAGCGGCATCGAGAATTCGTCGATCAGGGTGGCCAGCGCCGGCCGGCCGGTCGGCCATTTCAGCACGCCCTGGGCCGCCGGCATGAAGGCAATGCAGCGCTCGCAGGACTCACGGAACAGGCCGAGATAGGGGGTCGGATAGCCGAGGCCGAGCACGCGCTGGCCTTCCGCGTTCGGCCACCGCGCGCGGATACCCCGGTTGATCAGCTGCCGCGCCACGATGCCGAGGCGCTGCGAATAGAAGTCGCGCAGGTCGATGACGTCCATGGTGTTTAGCCTAACACGCCCCCCGCTGCCCGGGTGCGCGGAAAATTGCATTGCCGCCGGAGCGTTAACGCCATATTTCACCCCTATATTGGGCGCGTTAAAAGCATGACCCGGGAAAGTCGATACCGGTCTTTCGAATACATCATGCTTTGAAATGTCCGTCCCGTTTGTTCGTGGAGATATCATGACCGCCGAAATTCGCACTTTCAGCTGCCTCACCGACAATTTCGGGTATTTGATCCACGATCCCGCGACCAAGGCGACCGCGTCGATCGACGCGCCGGAGGCCGGCCCGATCATCAAGGCGCTGGAGCGCGAAGGCTGGACGCTCACCGATATCCTGATCACCCATCACCATGGCGACCATGTCGGCGGCGTTGCCGAGCTGAAGCAGAAATATGGCTGCCGCGTCGTCGCCCCGCGCGACCAGTCGGCCAAGATCGCCAATGTCGATCTGCGCGCCGCCAATGCCGATGTCATCAAGGTCGGCAGCCTGCTCGCACGCGTGGTCGAGACGCCCGGCCATACGCTCGATCACATCTCCTATGTGTTCGACGGCGAGAAGGCGGTGTTCGCCGCCGATACGCTGTTCTCGATCGGCTGCGGCCGGGTGTTCGAGGGCACCTATCCCATGATGTGGGATTCGCTGCTGAAGCTGCGCTCGCTGCCGGATGATTTTCGTCTCTATTGCGGCCATGAATATACCGCGGCGAATGTGAAGTTCGCGCTCACCATCGAGCCTGACAATCCGGCCCTGCAGAAGCGGGCCGAAGAAGTCACAAAACTTCGCGCCGAGAACAAGCCGACGATTCCGGTGCTGCTCGGCGACGAGAAGAAGGCCAACGTGTTCCTGCGCGCCGACGAGCCCGCGGTCGCGGCCAAGCTGCACATGAAGGGCGCCGACCCGGCGCTGGTGTTCGGCGAGCTCCGCGAGCGCAAGAACAAGTCGTGATGGCCGACCTCTCGGCTGCCGACATCATCGCGCGGCTCGCGCTGCAGCCGCATCCCGAGGGCGGGCACTATCGCGAGACGTTCCGCGACGCGCGCTGCGACGCCAACGGCCGCGCGCATTCGACCGCGATCTACTTCCTGCTGGCGCGTGGCGAGCGCTCGCACTGGCACCGTATCGACGCGGTCGAGATGTGGCACTATTACGCCGGCGCGCCGCTGACGCTGCGGATTGCAGAGGACGGCGCTCCACATTCGATCACGCTCGGGCCGGATGTGGCGCGCGGCGAGCGGCCACAGGCAATCGTGCCGGCGGACGCTTGGCAGGCCGCGGAAAGCTGTGGCGACTGGACGCTGGTCGGCTGCACCGTCGCGCCGGGATTCGAGTTCGCAAAGTTCGAGCTGGCGCCAAAGGGCTGGGAGCCGGCTCCGTAAGAGCTCTCGTAGGATGGGTAGAGCGCAGCGAAACCCATCATCTCGCCGCGTGGATAGAAGTTGATGGGTTTCGCTTCGCTCTATCCATCCTTACGTTCTTTTTCTCAGCACCATGTCTTTCGCCGCGATCAACCCGCCGCCGGCGATCAGGATCGCGGCGATCGCGATGTTGGCACTCGGCTTGGCGAAGCCCGCCAGAATCAGGAACGCGGTCGAGAGCAGCGGCGTGGCGTAGGAGGCGGCACCGAGCACGCGGATGTCGCCGCGCTTCATGCCGATGTCCCAGGCGAAGAACGCGGCCCCCACCGGACCGATGCCGAGCGCGACGACGGCGAGCCATTGCAGCGGCGTCGCGGGCCACACCGTCGTCTCCACCATCATGTGCACCAGCGCCGCAAGCACGGCGGTCGCAAGGCAGAAGCCGGCCACCGCATCGGTCGGCACCGCCTTGAGCCGGCGCGACATCACCGAATAGGACGCCCACACGAACGCCGCGACGAAGGCGGCCGCGAAACCTGGAATCTGCTCTTTCGTGAAGGCGCCGGTGTTGCCGGCGAACAGCAGCACGGTGCCGGCGAGGCCGAGCAGCGCGCCGACGATGTGGTGCACCGCAAGCCGCTCGCCCGGCAGCAGCGAAGAGAACAGCACGATCAACAGCGGCCAGAGATAATTGAGCAGGCCGGCCTCGGCCGGCGGGGCGAAGCGCAGCGCCAGGAAATACAGCGCGTGATAGCCGAACAGCCCGCCGACGCCGACGACCCAGGCGACCGCCGGTTGCTTCAACGCGCCGAAGGCCGATGGACGCAACAGGAAGCTCGCGAACGCGACCGCGGCGCCGATCGCAAACGTCATGGCCGCAAGCTGGAACGCCGGTATGGCTCCGGTCGCGACCGTCATGACCGACAGCAGCGACCACATCAGGATGGCGGTCAGTCCGACAAAGGTGGCAGTTCGGGTCGTCATCTCAATTCAATCCGTCGTGGCCGGCATGACTGTCGAAAGGACGGCGGTCTGCAGCCGCTCGCCGATGTCCCGGCCGGCCACGTCTTCCTTCGCGTGTGGCGCGTTGTAAAGACGAAAATGCCCGGCACAAGGCCGGGCATTCGCTACTTGATTGTGCGCGCCTGCGACGCGACGACGCTGCTCGCGTCAGGCGTGATACTGGCCGCCGTTCACGGTCAGCGTCGAGCCGGTGATGAAACCGGCATCGTCGGCGGCCAGGAACACCACGGCCCGCGCGATCTCTTCGGGTTCGCCGAGCCGGGCGACCGGAATCTGCGGGATCACGTTCTTCTCGAGCACGTCCTTCGGCACCGCCTGCACCATCTCGGTGTTGATATAGCCGGGGCAGATCACGTTCACGGTGATGCCGCCCTTGGCGTTCTCGAGCGCCAGCGCCTTGGTGAAGCCGATGTCGCCGGCCTTTGCCGCGGAGTAGTTGACCTGGCCGAACTGGCCCTTCTGGCCGTTGATGGAGGAGATCGAGATGACGCGGCCGAACTTGCGGGCGCGCATGCCCTCGATCACCTGGCGCGTCATGTTGAACAGCGAGCCGAGATTGGTGTTGATCACGGCATTCCACTGCTCGACCGTCATCTTATGAAATGCGGTATCCTTGGTGATGCCGGCATTGTTGACGAGCACGTCGACCGGGCCGAGATCGGCCTCGACCTGCTTGACGCCGGCCGCGCAGGCGTCGAACGACGCGACGTCCCACTTGTAGACCGGAATCCCGCTCTCCGCCTTGAACTTCTCCGCCGCGGCGTCATTGCCGGCGTAGCTCGCCGCCACCTTGTAGCCCGCCGCTTTCAGCGCCTTGCTGATCGCAGCTCCAATACCGCGCGTTCCGCCCGTCACCAATGCAACACGTGCCATGTCCGTTTCCTCCTTGGCCGTCTTTTATAACCGGATAACTCCGGCCTACGCACTCACAACCCCTCGAAACAAAAATGCCCGGCGCAAAGCCGGGCATCTTATTTATCAGCTCGCGCCGCGGTTGACAGATGATCTTTTCATCACCTAACCGGCCTCGCTGCCTTTTGTTCAGTCGCGTGCAACGCACATAGCGATGCCCATGCCGCCGCCGATGCACAGCGTCGCGAGGCCCTTCTTGGCATCGCGCTTCTGCATCTCGTGCAGCAGCGTCACCAGCACGCGCGCACCCGACGCGCCGACCGGATGGCCGATCGCGATCGCGCCGCCATTGACGTTGACCTTGGCCGGATCCCAGCCGAGGTCCTTGTTCACCGCACACGCCTGCGCCGCGAACGCCTCGTTGGCCTCGATCAGATCGAGGTCGGCGATGTTCCAGCCGGCCTTCTTCAGCGCGGCGCGCGAGGCGGGGATCGGGCCGGTGCCCATGATCTTGGGGTCGACGCCGGCCTGGCCCCACGAGACGATGCGGGCCAGCACCTTCTTGCCCTGCTTGGCGGCTTCCTTGGCGGTCATCAGCACGACGGCGGCGGCGCCGTCATTGATGCCCGAGGCGTTGCCGGCGGTCACGGTGCCCTCCTTCTCGAAGGCCGCGCGGAGCTTGGCCATCGCGTCGAGCGTGGCGCCATGTCGCGGATACTCGTCGGTGTCGACCACGATATCGCCCTTGCGGGACTTGATGGTGACCGGGACGATCTCGTCCTTGAACTTGCCGGCCTTCTGCGCCGCCTCGGCCTTGTTTTGCGAACTGACCGCGAACTCGTCCTGCTGCGACCGGGTGATCTGGTACTGCTTGGCGACGTTCTCGGCGGTGTTGCCCATGTGGTAGCCGTTGAAGGCATCCCACAGCCCGTCCTTGATCATGGTGTCGATCAGTTCGAGGCCGCCCATCTTGACGCCGCCACGCAGATACTGCGCGTGCGGGGCCATGCTCATGGATTCCTGGCCCCCCGCGACGACGATCGAGGAATCACCGTTGAGCAGCGCCTGGTAGCCGAGCGCCACGGTGCGCAGGCCGGAGCCGCAGAGCTGGTTGACGCCCCAGGCCGGGCTTTCCACCGGGATGCCGGCCGCGATCGAGGCCTGGCGGGCCGGGTTCTGGCCCTGCGCGGCGGTGAGGATCTGGCCCATGATGACTTCGGAGACTTGGCCGCCCTCGACGCCGGCACGCTCCAGCGCCGCCTTGATGGCGATCGCACCGAGGTCATGGGCCGGCGTGGTGGCGAAAGCGCCGTTGAAGCTACCGACGGGGGTGCGGGCGGCGCTGACGATGACGACATCGTCTGACATGGACATCTCCTATGGGTTGTAGCTGGGTTTCTCGACGGCGGGCGGCCGATTTGGCGGGCCTGTCTCTTGACGGCTATCCTGTAAACCTCATCGAGACATGTCAATCGCACTGTCGGGCAAATCGCGCCGCGACGCACTCAAAATGACGGCCTTGGCACTTTCCTGAGCAAATCCTATGCTTTGGAATTAACCGCATAGCACAAAACTGTAGCCGAACCGCTTTGAAAATGCTTACCTTTGCTGCGATGCGTTGCATTTTGCCCTGCGGCGATGCCGTAGGGTTCCAGGTTCTTCGGTGTTGAAGTGAGAGCCCATGGCAAAATCTGAACAACCGACCACGATCAAGAAATACGCGAACCGGCGGCTCTATAATACCGGGACGAGCACCTATGTGACGCTCGAGGATCTCGCGGCGATGGTGAAGGAAGGCGAGGATTTCCTCGTCTATGACGCCAAGACCGGCGACGACATTACCCGCTCCGTGCTCGCGCAAATCATCTTCGAGCAGGAAAACAAGGCCGGGCAGAACCTGCTGCCGACCACTTTCCTGCGCCAGCTGATCCGCTTCTACGGCGACAGCATGCAGATGGTGGTGCCGAAATATCTCGAACAGTCGATCGAGACGCTGACCAAGGAACAGGAAAAATTCCGCAAGCAGATCGCGGGAGCGCTGAGCGGCACACCGTTTGCGCCGCTGGAAGAACAGGTCCGCCGCAACATGGAGCTGTTCCAGCAGACCTTCTCGATGTTCAAGCCGTTCGTGCCGCAACGCGGCGGCGGCGAGGCCGAGAAGGCGCCGGAGCCCACGCCCGATGACGGCAACATCGACGACCTTCGCCGCCAGATGAAGGACATGCAGGAACGCCTCGAGCGCATGTCGCAGCCGACGAAGAAGGACGAGTAGGTCGCTTCGCCGATCGGCCGGACTCACCGGCCGCTATCGTTTCGCGCAATCCTGACGGCGGCAACTCAGGCCGGCGTCAGGCGCCCCTTGCCCCGGGGAGCATGCTCTTGCGGACGATCGCGTGGACGCCCCAATTGCCGTCGGCAACCTGCGTGACGCCGAAATCGACGCCGAGCGAGATCAGCGCCAGCGCCTCATCCTCGCTGAGACGGTAGCACTCCATCAGGAATTTGCGCGTCGCCCGGAACGCATTGCGCAGCGCGAGATCGACCGACGAGCGCTGGTAGATTTCCGACTGCGCGTTGCGCCCGAGCTCGCGCAGATAATTGCCGTAGCTGAAGCCGTGCAGGATCCACTCCTCCGGCGTTTCCAACAGCGGGTGCGCGAGCCCTTCGACATGCGGCTTGGTCGCCCTGCCGCTCTTGTGCAGGATGAAGCGAAACTGGCCGGTGAGCGAAAGCTCGAGCGCGGTGCCGTTGACCTCGCCGTCGCCTTGCGCGAAGTGCGGATCGCCGATCGAGAACAGCGCGCCTGATACTGCGACCGGCAGATAGAGCGTGGTGCCCTTGGTGGCGCGCCAATTGTCGACATTGCCGCCGAAATAGCCGGGCGGAATCGAATCGATGATGTCGGATTCGCGCGGCGCCACCGCCATGAAGCCGAAATGCAGCCGTGCCGGAATCCGCACGCCGGCGAGCACGCCGGGCTGTTTCTCGACGGTGGCGTGATCGACCGGCACGCCGGGATAATCCATCGTCTCGTGGCGCACGCCGAACGGATCGGTCTGCGGCGTCCAGCGGTAGGAATAGACAGCGCGGGCCCACTCGGCCTCTGCATCGGTCTCGAAGATCGTGATGGTCTCGCGCTTGGCCGGCGGATCGATCAGATCGTTGTATTGAAAGCCCCACCAGGCCGCGGCATTGCTGCCGAACGACTTGCCGGCATAGGCCGGGTTGGCTGATGGCCGCGGCCAGATATCGAGGATCTGCACCTCGAGCACATCGCCCGGCTCCGCGCCGCAGACATAGATCGGTCCGGTGCAGATGTGCACGCCGAACCCTTCGCCGGCGCCGCGGCCGAAGATCGAACCATCCATCGGGCCGGCGCCGCGCCGTTCGACCGACTTGCCCTCGGCGGTCCAGCGAAACACGCTCTCCGCACCCGGGTCGCCCTTGATCATGCGCTCATAATCATCGAATGCGTGCTGGGTCAGCGTCTCGATCGTCACCACCGCGCCCGACTGCACGCTCATGACCGGCGGGATGGCGCGGCTGAGATAGCCCCAATGCGCGGTCTCCCTGGACACCTTGAGATGGTGATGCGAGGCGCCCCGCCCTTCCGGTACAGCCGCCGGCAGTTCAACCGGCATGATCGGCTCCGGCGGC
>NZ_LFIQ01000123.1:31085-42695 GCF_001189245.1 Bradyrhizobium pachyrhizi
CGTGCGCTCGCCCTCCACATCGCGCGGCACCGCCTTGCGGAAGTCGCGCGGCGAGGTGCCGTAGGTCGCGCTGAACATCCGGCTGAAATGGGCCTGATCGGTGAAGCCCCAGCGGTAGCTGATTTCGGCGATGCGCTGGTCGGCATAGTTCGGATCGATCAGATCGTTGCAGCAGCGTTCCAGCCGCCGCTCGCGCGCATAGGCCGAGAACGTCGTGTTCTGCCGTTCGAACAGCCGTTGCAGATAGCGTTGCGACAGCCCCTCCTGCCGCGCGATGTCGGCGATGGTCAGGCCGGCATTGCCGAGCTGGGCCTCGATCGCGGCATCGACCCGGCGCAGATGGCCGGCCTGGACCTGCGTCATTGCCTCGGCATCGAGCCGCGTCTCGCCGAGCAGCGCGCCGGCGACGAGTTCGGTGACCGCGACCTCGGCGGTGGCAAGATCCGCCTTGTCCAGGATCGCGAAGTTGCCGCCCACGGTCCGCATTACCGGACGCACGGCCGCAGCCGCAATCGTCGCCCCGAGCACCGCCGGCAAACGCAGACGATTATGCCCGAGCCGGCCGAGCAAGCGCTCGCGCGGCAGTTCAAGCAGCAGGATCTCGAAATCCTCGCGCAAGGTCATGCGCCACGGCGATTGCAGGTCGCACACCGAGACGTCGTTGTCGGCGAACTCGCAGCTGCGCTGACCGGACGTGATGCTGCCGCGACCGTAGCCGTGGAAGATGATGGCGACCCGCGCCGGCATTCCCGGCGAGGCCGCATGACCGCTGCAGACGATCTGCTGCTCGGTCGAACGCAGCAGCGCGAGCTGGCCGCCGCTGGTCGAGCGCTTCGCGGTCAATTCGCCGAACTGGAATTGACCGGTCTCCGGCAATTCGCAATCGAGCTGCAGACCGGCCAGCGCCTCGCGCCAGACCTCCCGCCGGTTTTGCCGCGGGATCGCATCGACCGAAACCCGAAAGGTCGTCGCGACCATCACCCCTCCAGGCCGCAGCACCGCGGCCTTCCACTCACAGAGCCGTGAACGCAGCCTGCACCGATTGCAGGCAGGCGGCAAGCATGTTGCTGCGGCACATGTTGCCCAGCCGTCGTGCAACGCGCGGAAGCGGCCGCTTTCGCGTGGCAGCGCTATCAGCGGCGAACGCAGTGCAACTTGATCGCATGCGCCCAAATTCTTGACCGTTCCGGCCATGCCGCGATGCGAAGGCGGCCGCCGCAGATGCCTCGCACGCTGCCGCACAGGCCTTTGCGCTGCGAAGGCAGCAAGCGCGCCGACAAATTATTGGGCGCGCCCGGTCATGTCGGAGCGGCGCGGCGCCATGCACTCTCATGCGCACTTTCGATCCAAGGAGGAGCTCAAGATGTGCGCAGGTGACGACAAGAACTGCCCGGACTTCGAATTGCATCATCGACAGTTCAAGGAGACGCTCGACCGGGAACGCCGTTCGTTCTTGCGCTCGAGCTTCGCGGCGGCGGGCGGCGCCGCGGCGATGACCGCCGGCGGCATCTCGCTGGTGACGCCGAAAATGGCGGCCGCCGCCGAGAAGCATCAGCCGGCGCAGCGCGCCTATCACCACCTGCCGGCGAATGCCGACACCGTGCATTGGGGCTATTTCAGCAAGTCGCTGAAGCCGCGCGTCGAGATCAATTCCGGCGACTTCATCACCATCGAGGCGCTGACGCATCACGCCAATGACGATGCCGAGCGCATGGTCAAGGGCGATCCCGGCGTCGAGAGCGTCTATCTCTGGACCAAGGAGAAGAAGGGTGTGAACCGGCGCGGCGCCGGCCCGATGGATGCCTCGCTGTTCGGACGCGGCCCCGGCGAAGGCCTCGGCGTGCATATCTGTACCGGGCCGGTGTTCGTGCGCGGCGCCGAGGAAGGCGACGTGCTCGAGCTGCGCATCATCGACGTCGCGCCGCGGCCCTGCGCCAACCCGAAATATTCCGGCAAGGCGTTCGGCAGCAACGCTGCGGCATCGTGGGGCTTCCACTACAAGGATCTGCTCACCGAGCCGAAGCCGCGCGAGGTGGTCACCATCTACGAGGTCGACGCGACCGGCGAGCGCAACTGGGCGCGCGCCGTCTACAATTTCACCTGGACGCCGCAGACCGATCCGTCCGGCGTGGTGCACAAGACGATCGATTATCCCGGCGTGCCGGTCGATCATTCGACGGTCAAGGAGAACCACGGCATCCTGAAGAATGTGCGCATCCCGGTGCGTCCGCATTTCGGCGTGATCGGGCTCGCGCCGAAGGAGGCCGAGTTCGTCGATTCGATCCCGCCGAGCTACACCGGCGGCAACATCGATAATTGGCGCATCGGCAAGGGCGCCACGATGTATTACCCGGTGGCGGTCGAAGGCGGACTGCTGTCGGTCGGCGATTCTCACGCCTCGCAGGGCGATTCCGAACTGTGCGGCACGGCGATCGAATGCTCGCTCAACGGCACCTTCCAGATCATCCTGCACAAGAAGGCCGACCTCGCCGGCACCGCGCTCGAAGCGCTCGACTACCCGATGCTGGAGACCCAGGACGAATGGCTGGTGCACGGCTTCAGCTATGCCAACTACCTCAGCGAGCTCGGAGCCGGCGCGCAGACCGAGATCTACAAGAAGTCGTCGGTCGACCTCGCTCTGCGCGATGCCTTCCGCAAGATGCGCAAATTCCTGATGACGACGAAGAAGCTGACCGAGGACGAGGCCATCTCGCTGATCTCGCTCGGTGTCGATTTCGGCGTCACCCAGGTGGTCGACGGCAATTGGGGCGTCCACGCGGTGATCCGCAAGGACATCTTCGCCGGCGGCGAGAGCTGAAGAGAATCTGGAGCGCGGTGATCAGCCGATCATCGCGCTTCAGCCCGTGGCGGGCACGGGCTTCTCCGCCGGCCCGTTCCACGGGCGGTCCGGCGAGGCGAGGCCGATCAGGCGGCCCTGGATGAAGTCGCAGCCCCATTCGCGCAGCATCACGGCGGCTTCCTCGTCCTGCACCCATTCGGCGACCGTCTTGATCTCGAGACGGCGCGCCAGATCGATCAGCGTCTGCACGAAAGCGCGGTCGTCGGCCGAACGCACGATGTTCTGCACGAAGGCGCCGTCGATCTTCACGATGTCGACCCCGAGCTTGCGCAAATTGCGGAACGAGGTGTAGCCGGCGCCGAAATCATCGATCGCGATCCGGCTGCCGAAGTTCTTCAGGCGCGTGACAAAGCCGCGCACGTCGTCGATATCCTGGATCGCGACCGTCTCGGTGATCTCGACGATCAGCCGCTCGCCGACGCCGGGATGCGCGCGCATCAGGGATTCGATGGTGGCCCACCAGTCCGGATCCATCGTGGTGTCGGGCGAGATGTTGAGGCTGAGCTGTACGCCGGGGGCGGCGGCGAGCTCTGCGATGGCGAGCTCCAGCACGCGGTGATCGACCAGCCGAATCAGGCCGAGCCGCTCGGCGACCGGCACGATATCGGGCGCGAGCAGCGCCCGGCCGTCGTCCTGCTCCATCCGGACCAGGCACTCGTAGAACGCGGGCTGCCGCAGGCGCGCATCGACCACGGGCTCGAAGCCGATCACGATGCGGCGCTCGTTCAGCGCGGTGACGATCTCGTCGGTGACGCGGATGTTGACGCGGCGCTGGGCGTCGCGCTCAACATTCGGCTTCCACAGCGCGAACGATCCGGCGCGGCGGCTCTTGGCCGCGTCCAGCGTCTCCTGGGCGCGATTGACCGCCTCCTCCGCCGACCTCGCATGGCGCGGAATGGTGACGGCGCCGATCGACACCGTCACCGACACCGGGCCGGACTTGGTCGGCACCACCTCGTCGCGCACCGCGGCGAGGAAACGCTCGGCCGCGACATTGGTGTCGTCGACGGTGCAGTTGCGCAGGATCAGGCCGAACTTGTTGCCGGAGAAGCGGCCGAGCATGTCGCCGCTGCGCAGCCGCGCGCGAATCCGCTTCGCGACCTCGGCGATGACGGCGTCCGCGACGTCGAAGCCAAAGGCATCGTTGACGCGCGCCAGATGATCGATGCCGATCAGCATGAAGGCGCAGGAGCTGCGGAAGCGCGCGCACTCCTCCATCGTCTCGGCGAGCGAGGCGATCAGATGGGTGCGGTTGAGCTCGTTGGTCAGCGGATCGTGCCGCGACAGCTTCAACAGCTGCTCGTCGCGGGCATGCCGCTCATTGTTGATGCAGACGACGCCCTCTACGCGCGCCGGCCTGCCGTCGGCGCCGGCAAACCAGCAGCCGGTCTCCTCGATCCAGATCACCGGCGCTGACGTGACGGCCCGCACGCCATATTCGATCCGGTAGGGCATGCCCTCCCCGCTCCGCACCGGCGCCGGCGCACCGAGCGCATCGGATCGCACCGAGCGCGATGGCTCGATCAGCTTTGCAAGTTCGGCACCGCTCGCCAGCGCCGCGACCGGGATATCCGGGAAGACCGCCGCCACATTGTCGCTCCAGGCAATCGCATCGCTCGCCAGGTCCCAGGCGAATGTCGCTTGGCCGAGCGAGGCGAGGATGCTGGCAGCTGGCGGGACAGGGGGCATCGAACATGTCTCGATTTGGGACGGCGCCCGGTGATTCTACACGCTCTCAAGATAGTGGTTCCGGCGAATCCAACGCTAGGTGAAGTTGATAAATAATCTGGAAACCACGTTTTCGACTGTCCGGGAACGAACTGGGGACGGCGGGCATGACCCTTGCCACGGGGGTGTTGCGGAGGGACGCGACGTCCCAAACTATGACGCTCCAACGGGTCGCAGACGATGCAGGATATCGATCAATCGGAAATCCTCGACGGTGAGTGCACCGGCGATGCTGCGGCGGCCAGCACGGCGCTGGTGCCGCTGGCCGCGACCACCCATTGGGCGCCCAAGATCCCGCTGCCGCATGCCGATCCGTCGTTTGTGGCCCACCTGATCGCGACCGCCGCACACGAACCGCAGACGCGCGGGCAGCGGCGTGGGTCATTGGCCGACGCGCAGAGCGCTTACGGTCCGCATGTCGACGAACGCCGCAGCGTGGCGCGGCGGACCCGGCAGATCATCTAGAAAAATATCAGCGCTGCGGCGGGTCCGACGGCGGATGGCCGCCCGGCTGCAAATCCGGCGAAGCGACGGTCGGCTTCGGCGCGGACTGATCGAGCAGCACGGATTCCGCGACCGATGTCGCCGGGGGAACCGGTGCGGCCGGCGGCGCGGCAGGCGCCGGTGCGGCGACGGGCGCGGGCTCGGAACGCGGCGCGGGCGGCGCTGCCGGCGCGGGCTGCGGCGCCTCGCGCTGCGGCCTGCTGACGCTTGGTGCCGCAGGCGCGACCACCGCACGGCGGCGGGTGCGCAGCGCAATTCCGGAGATGAAATCGACCAGCGCCAGCAGCGCGAGCAGGCCATAGGTCGAGTTGCCGAATTTCGGCCAGAGCACGAATTCGGCGGCGGCGGCGCCGAACACGATCAGCGACAGCAGATGGTCGGTGAGATATTTCGCGCCGGGGCGCGCGCCCTTGATGACCTCGAGCAGCAACAGCAGCACGGCGGCCGCGAGCAGCATGTCGCTGAGCGTGATCTGCCACTGCTCGCCCGACAGCAATGTCAGCCTGATCAGCGGGTCGGTGAACGACACGCCGGGCATCAGGAAGGCGATGATGTTGTAGACCGCGAGCGGAACGAGCAGCAGCGGAAAACCGACCATCGGGGCTTGCGCCTTATTCAGGGAGAACCAGCAATGCGGCGGTGCTCATTGGCCTCGCCGCGGACGCGCCCGTCTTGGCCGCACTCGTTGACCGAATTCAGGCGCCGCGCCGCATGGCTGCGGCGCGTAGGCCGAATGTCCAATCAGGACTCTTTCTTGGCCTTCAGGACCTGGCGGCCCTTGTACATGCCGGTCTTGAGGTCGAGGTGATGCGGACGGCGCAGTTCGCCGGAGTCCTTGTCCTCGACATAGGTCGGGGTCTTGATCGCATCGGCCGAACGGCGCATGCCACGGCGCGACGGCGAGGTTTTTCTTCTGGGAACGGCCATGACGGTGTCCTCTAGGGGTGTTGCGGAGGCATCGTCCGAAATGCGGACGGCTCAGCGCTTCGAAGCGCAAGCTGCGATGCCGGTAAGGCCGCGCTTATAGAGGAAGGCATCGCGTAAAGCTAGGGTCCGAGCCAGCAAAAAGCGCCCGAAAAGGCCCTCAGGAGCCGCGATTTTCGCGCCAGCAACGCTCCACCGCGTTGGCCCGGGCCATATAGGTGGCAGACAGCCTGCGGACCCCCGGCCCCGGGTTCCGGGCGCTTCTTTTGACCGGATTCGGCAGGATCGCCGCCAAAAGCGCGGCCTCGCGGGCTGACAGCGCCGCGGCGGACCTGCCAAAGGCATATTGGGCGCCGGCCTCGGCGCCGAACTGGCCGGACGGGCCCATTTCCGCGATATTGAGGTAGATTTCCAGGATCCGCTGCTTGGGCAGCACGAGATCGATCCAGAGCGCCAGCGGCAGTTCCAGCCCCTTGCGGATCACGCTGCGGCCGGACCACAGGAACAGGTTCTTGGCGACCTGCTGGGTGATGGTCGAGCCGCCGCGGGCCACCTCGCCATCCTCGGCGTCGTCGAGCACCTCGCGCAGCGCACCCCAGTCGATGCCCCGATGCTTGCAGAAATGGGCATCCTCCGAGCCGACCACGGACCGCACCAGATAGGGCGACATCGCGCCGAAATCGATCCAATGCCGCGTCACCGGGGCCCCGCGCAGGATCCGCCAGGCCATCAGCGCCGAAACCGGATGGCCGGTGCGATAGAACGGCGCCACCAGATACGGCAGCAACAGCAGGGCCAGCAAAAGCAGCAATAAAATTCGGACGATGCGCAAAACGAGGGTTTCCGGGGAGGACCATTCCAGGAAGGATTTGGGACCCGCCCGCCAGAACACGGCCGGCGCCGTCGACGTCTGCGGGATAATTCACGGTTTTTCCAGCACTTTTAAGGCGCATTCCGTCGCAGGGCGGGAATTGACGAAGCCGATGCCATCAACGATTGTCCGGCCGAAAATCGATCTGGAGCAATTCTTAATGACGACCGGTACTGCAGAGTTTTCCAAGCGGCTGGACCAGACCGCGGAGGATACCGAAGCCCTGCTCGCCAAACTGCTGTCCGACACGACCGAAAGCGACGAGATCGTGCGCCCGAAGCGGCTGATCGAGGCCATGCGCTATTCGAGCCTCGGCGGCGGCAAGCGGCTGCGGCCGTTCCTCGCGGTCGAGAGCGCGGCGGTGTTCGGCATCCCGCGCGAAGCCGCCCTGCTGGTCGGCGCCGCGCTCGAATGCATCCACTGCTACTCGCTGATCCACGACGATCTGCCGGCGATGGACAATTCCGATCTGCGCCGCGGCCGCCCGACCCTGCACAAGGCCTATGACGACGCCACCGCGATCCTCGCCGGCGACGCGCTGCTCACCATCGCCTTCGACATCATCACCCGCGATGCGATCCACAAGGACGCCCAGGTCCGCCTGCTCCTGACCCGCGCGCTGGCGCGGGCCTCCGGCATCGGCGGCATGGCCGGCGGCCAGATTCTCGACCTCGCCGGCGAAGGCCGCTTCGGCGACCGCGAGCCGGTCGACGTCGCGCGCCTGCAGCAGATGAAGACCGGGGCGCTGCTCCGCTTCGGCTGCATCGCCGGCGCGATCCTCGGCCAGTCCTCGCAAAAGGAATATCAGGCGCTCGACGATTTTGGCAAAGCGCTCGGTGAAGCCTTCCAGATCGCCGACGATTTGCTCGACGTCGAGGGCGACGCTGCCGCGCTCGGCAAGCCGGCCGGCGCAGACGCCGCGCTCGGCAAGACCACGTTCGTCACCCAGCTCGGCATCGATGGCGCCAAGCAGCGCGTGAGCGACCTCCTCGCGCGCGCCGATGCCGCGCTGTCGGTGTTCGGCGACCGCGGCGATGTGCTGCGCGCGGCCGCCCGCTTCGTCGCCGAGCGCAAGAACTAGCCGAAAGCGGCGCGAAATGAACAAGGAGATCGACGACCGCCTTGTTCGCTTCCGCAAGCTGCCGCTGCCGGTCCGCGTCATCGTGGGCCGGCCGCGCACGTTCGGCTCGATCGCCTTTGGCATCCTGGCTGCGCTGCTGGTGCCGGGAGCACCGCGCATCGTCACGCGCCTGCTCGCGGGCTGGGATGCCTTCGCCGCGCTGTATCTTGTGCTCGCCTATGTGATGATGCTGCGCTGTGGCGTCGCCCATATCAAACGAAGCGCCATCCTCCAGGACGACGGCCGTTTCCTGATCCTGCTGCTGACCGCGTTCGGCGCGCTGGCGAGCCTCGCGGCCATCGTGTTCGAGCTCGGCGCATCGAAGGGGAGCCCGGCCGGACTGGCGCTGGCAATCGTCACCATCACGCTGTCATGGGCCGTGGTGCACACGGCGTTCGCGCTGCACTACGCCCATGAGTATTACCGCGGCAAGACGCCCGGCGGATTGCAGTTTCCGAGCGGCGCTGAACATGTCGACGCCGATTACTGGGACTTCGTCTATTTCTCGTTCGTGATCGGGATGACGGCGCAGGTCTCCGACGTCGGCATCACCGACAAGATCATCCGCCGCACCGCGACCGTGCACGGCATCATCTCGTTCGTGTTCAACACCGCGCTGCTCGCCCTGATGGTGAACATCGCCGCGAGCGCGATCTAGCCGCACCGGCTGATGAAATGCCGTGCGCAAGGCGGTCGGCAAGGAGTACAAGCAGCACGCCGATGACGTCGCGCGAATTTATTCCCCGCCTTGCGTCACGTGCTCTTGATATTGCGGCAGATCGTCCGATATCGCGTACCACGGCGCCTTGGAGCCGACGAAGATGTGGGCGGTCGGCCGGATCGCCGGCGCATCGCGCAGCGTGCCCATCGCGACATGGACATAGGCGCCGTCGCGGACCTGCGAATAGAGCAGCGAGCCGCAGCGGCCGCAATGCGCGTCGTGGGTGAGCTCGTCGCCATAGATCAGGAGCCCATCAGCGCCGCTGACCACGGTGAATTTGTCGCGCGCGATTCCTGCGAACGGCTTGAACGCCGATCCCGTGGTGCGCCGGCAGTTCGAGCAGTGACAATTGAGCGCATAGGCAAACGCGTCGGCCACCTCGTAGCGCACGTCGCGGCAGAAGCATTCGCCGGTCAGGATATGTTCGTTCGAATTTACAGATGCGGTCACAACTCATCCCTCACGCAGAATTTTGTCGCCGGCCATGGCGCAATCCGGCGGTTCATGGCTAAATCCTAGAGCCCTTTCCGTTCCAATTGAATCGGAACAGGGGCTCTAGATTCGAGCTTTGACGCGTTTTCTCCACGCGAACCGGCACCCGCTTCGCTCGAAAACGCTCCAGCCGATCCAATCCTGCCGGGAGGACCAACCAATGAGCCAAGATCGATCCAGCGTCGAAAGCGTCGTGCAAACCTATTTCGACGGTCTCTACGAGAGCAACGCCGACAAGCTCGCCGAGGCTTTTCATCCGAGCGCCGATTTGCGCTGGGTGGAGAAGGGCGAGCTGAAGGTCCTGACCGTGCCGGACTGGCTTGCAATGGTGCGCAAGCGCACCTCGGCGAAGGCCGAAGGCAAGCCGCGTGAGGATTTTATCGTCACCATCGACCGCTCCGACGACAACACCGCCTTCATCAAGGTGCGCTGCCAGCTGCCGCCGCGCTATTTCACCGACTATCTGGTGGCGATGAAGCTCGCCGACGGCTGGCAGATCGTCTCGAAGTCGTACCGCTACGACCTCAGGGATTGATCGACCGGGCGCGGCGCGCCCCGTGACGGCTTTGTGACACGCCCCTCGCGGTCCGGCTCCGGCCGGACCGCATTGACTGGCGGTGGTTTCCGGGCGAATTGAGCCCGTTATGGAAGCCAAGTTTCAGATTTTTCTTACTTTGCTCGGCGTGCTGGCGGGAACCGCCCTGGTGGCGCGGCGAACCGATATCGCGCCCGCGATCCTGCTGCTGCTGGTCGGCGTCGTGCTCGCCTTCGTGCCGGGCATGCCATCGCTGGAACTGCCGCCCGAGCTGGTGCTTCTGGTGGTGCTGCCGCCGCTGATCTATTCGGCGAGCGTCGCGATGAGCTGGCGCGAGTTCAAGGCCAATCTGCGGCCGATCATCCTGCTGTCGGTCGGCTGCGTGATCTTCACCGCCTTCATGGTCGCAACCGCGACCCACTATCTGATCGGCCTGCCCTGGGGCATCGGCTTCCTGCTCGGCGCCATCGTCGCGCCGCCGGACGTGGTCGCGCCGCTGGCGATCGCCCGCAGGCTCGGCATGCCACGCCGCATCCTGGTGGTGCTCGAGGGCGAAGGGCTCGCCAATGACGCGACCGCGCTGATCCTCTACCGCTTCGCGCTCGCCGCGATCACCACCGGGCTGTTCTCGCTGCCGAAGGCGACCGGCACTTTCCTCGTCATCGTCGCCGGCGAGATCGCGTTCGGCACCGCGGTCGGCTGGCTCAGCCTGCGCGCCCGCCGCCGCGCCAGGGATCCGCAGGTCGAGATCACGCTGTCGCTGATCACGCCCTATCTCGCCTACTGGATCCCCGAGCATTTCGGCGGCAGCGGCGTGATCGCGACCGTCGCCTGCGGCCTCTATATGAGCTGGAACGGACCGCTGTTGATCTCGGCCGCGACGCGCCTGCAGGGCATCTTCTTCTGGGACCTGATCATCTATCTGATCGAGGGCCTGTTGTTCCTCCTGACCGGCTTCCAGATGCGCTCGCTGTACGAGAAGTCGAAGTCGTTTCCGCTGCACGACATCCTCACCGCGACCGTGCTGGTCGCCGTCATCGTGATCGTGGCGCGCTTCATCTGGGTGTTTCCCGGCACCTATCTGCCGCGCTGGATCAGCGCCCGCGTGAGCGAGCGCGATCCGCTGCCGTCGTGGCGGGCGGTGTTCGTGGTCGCCTTCACCGGCGTGCGCGGCGCTGTCTCGCTCGCCGCGGCGCTGGCGCTGCCCCTGACCTTGCCGAGTGGCGATGCCTTCCCGTATCGCGACCTGATCCTGTTCGTCGCCTTCGGCGTGATCTTCGTGACGCTGGTCGGGCTCGGCCTCACTCTGCCGCCGGTGGTGCGCTGGCTCGGCCTCGCCAGGGACGGACGCAGCGAGCACATCGCCGAGCACGAGCAGGAGATCGCGGCGCGGCGCGAGGCGCTGAACGCCGCGCTGAAGTCGCTCGATGCCATCACCGACGACCGCGAGCTTTCCGACGAGGTGATCAAGCTTTTGCGCTCACGGCACGAGATCCGCATCAACCAGCTGCCCGACTCGCTCAATCCCGACACCCACGACGTCTCCGCCACCGGCACCGAGCTGACGCGGGAGCTGATCGCCTCCGAGCGCAAGTTCATCCACATGCTGCTGCGCGACGGCAAGATCACCGACGAGACAAGGCGGCGCATCGAGCGCGACCTCGACCTCGAGGAAGCGAGCCTCGCCAACCGCGAGTATCGAAGGATTCCGCTGTAGCGGTACCCCCTTCGTCGTCCCGGGCAAGCGAAGCGCGACCCGGGACCCATAACCACCGATCGATGTTGTTGGACCAGGCTGCGGCCACAGCCCATTCCAACAATTTCCAACTGTGGTTATGGGTCCCTGCTTTCGCAG
>NZ_LFIQ01000123.1:42705-45141 GCF_001189245.1 Bradyrhizobium pachyrhizi
AGTGATCACTCCGCCGCGGCGTTCTGGCCGGGACCGCCGACGAAGCCGGCGGGATCGCCGAACCGCTCGATCATCACGGCGGCGAGGTCCTTGGTCTTGCTGGTGACGCAGGCGCCGGAGCGCACGGTGTAGCGGTCCTGATGCCGAGCATGCGGCGGCGCCTCGCCCTTCTGCAGCGCGCGGGCCGCTTCCATCACCAGCTTGCGGAAATGCATGATGCCGAGATCAGTCGGGCCGAGATGCTCGCGGGTACGATCGGCGATCGGGCCCTGGCTGTCCTGCACCGCGGCGTCCTGCTCGGAGACGCCCTTGATGCCGGTGTAGCTCTTGGTCCGCTGTAGCCTGCGGTCGATCAGATAGTCGTTGGCCTTGTTGCGCAGCGGCACGTAGTTCTCGTCGACGACAGCCATCACGCCGTTGCCGTTGGCATAACCTTCCCGCTCGGCATCGGTCAGCGGCCGGTGCGGATTCCAGGCATAGGTGTAGATCCAGCAATTGGTGTCGGTGACCGGCACGAAGGTCTGGCCGAACATGTTCTCGCCCGGCATCGAGCTCGGCGCGTAGCTGTGGAACGGCATCAGGAACTGGGCGATGCGCCAGTAGATATTGTCGCTGCCGGTGAGCCGTCCGCCGGCCACCGTGAGACCCGCTTCATGCGGATTGATCTTGATCACCGGGCGCGGATCCTCGGCGATCCAGCGCATGTGATCGGTCGCGACCCGCGTCAGCGGGTTCACGAAATGCTTCTTGATGTCGAGGATCTCGTTCTCCTCCTTCTCGAAGGAGAGATGCGCGAAGGTGAAATGCGCGGTGTCGATCGAACCTTCCACCGCCTGCACCCAGTTGCAGTCCTGCCACTTCTTGGTGACGAAGCGGTGCGAGGCCGGCAGCAGCGCCATCTCCAGCGCCGGCAGTTCGGGCATCTGATCGGCCGGGCCCATATAGGCCCAGATCATGTCGCCCCATTCGCGCACCGGATAGGACTTGATCCGGATCAGGTCCTTTGCGTTGAGGTCGGGATACGACGTCGGCATGTCGACGCAGCGGCCGTCGGTGTCGAACTTCCAGCCGTGATAGACGCAGCGGATGCCGCATTCCTCGTTGCGGCCGAGCCAGAGATTGGCGCCGCGATGCGGGCAGTATTGGTCGATGACGCCGACCACGCCTCTCGTGTCGCGGAAGGCGAGCAGCTCCTCGCCCATCACCACGATCTTCTTCGGATCGCTGTCCGGCTCCGCCAGCTCCTCCGACAGCAGCACCGGAATCCAGAACCGCCGCAGCAACTCGCCCATGCCGGTCCCCTCACCGGATTCGGTGAGGAATTTGTTGTCCTCGGCGCGAAGCATGGGCGGTCTCCCGATTTTATTTTCGTTGCAGTTCGTAGGATGGGTGGAGCGCGGCGATACCCATCACACTTGCATCCACGCAATGAGAGGATGGGTTTCGCTGCGCTCTACCCATCCTACGCACCACGCAATTTCTCACACCGGCCGCTCTCCCTTCACGGTCACGCGGGTGCCGGAGCGGGTGTGCGGCCAGTAATCCCACATCGCGCGGTGCTGGGCGCAGCGGTTGTCCCAGAACGCGATCGCGTTCTCGGTCCAGCGGAAGCGGCACTGGAACAGCGGGTTCTCGGCATGCTGGTAGAGATAGGCCAGCATGGCGTCGCTCTCGTCGCGCGGGATGCCGACGATGAAGCGGGTGAAGCCGCGATTGACATAGAGCGATTTCTTGCCGGTCACCGGGTGGGTGCGGACCACCGGATGCTCGGCGCGCGGATAGCTCTGCTTGTCGGCGACGCCGTAGTTTGCATACAGGCCGCGATAGGTCTGCTCGCCGTCATGCAGCGCGGTCAGCCCGTCGAGATAGGCCTTCATGCGGTCCGACAGCGCCTCATAGGCGGCGTACATGTTGGCGAACAGCGTGTCGCCGCCGCGCGGCGGGCACTGCTTGATGTAGAGGATCGAGCCCATCGGCGGCTCGAGGTCGCAGGACACGTCGGTGTGCCAGCCCTCGCCATTGGCGCGCGGCGAATCCTTGTCGGCATAGATCTTCATCAGCGCCGGATCGCCCTCATTGGGCGCGGCGGGGTGCACATGCAGCTCACCGAACTTGCGGCCGAAGGCGAGATGCTGGTCGGGGCTGATGTGCTGATCGCGGAAGAAGATGACGAGGTTTTCGGCGAGCGCGCGATGGATCTCGTCCACCTGGCGGTTGGAACGCGCATCGCCGCCGACCAGCTTGCCGATATCGACGCCGGAAATCTCCGCGCCGATGATCGGCGTCAGCTTCTCGACGCCGATGGTCTCATAGGGCTCGGATTGGTCGGCGAGGTGGCGGTAGCGCGGGCCTTGCTTGCCGGACAGCGAGCTCATGGGCGTTCTCCCGATGGTTCTTGTTTTGACCATCGTAGCCCGGATGGAGCGAAGCGCAATC
>NZ_LFIQ01000123.1:45151-47816 GCF_001189245.1 Bradyrhizobium pachyrhizi
CGCCGCAAGCATATCCGTCGTCCCGGACAAGCGCAGCGGAGCGGAGCGCAGATCCGGGACCCATAACCACAGGATCGGGTTTTGCGAAGGCTGGTAACCCACATCTCGCGCCACAACCACCGTCTGTGATTATGGGTCCCGGCCTTCGCCGGGACGACGGTTGAGTATGGGTCACGCGCAGAGTGAAACTACTCCGCGGCGCCGGCCTGCTCCGGCAGCTTGGCGCCGTTGCCGTAGCGCTGGTCGATATAGTCGATCACCAGCGCCTTGAAGTCGGCGGCGATGCCCGGACCGCGCAGGGTGCGGAACTTCTTGCCGTCGACGAAGACAGGCGCGGCCGGCGCTTCGCCGGTGCCGGGCAGCGAGATGCCGATATTGGCGTGCTTCGATTCGCCGGGGCCGTTGACGATGCAGCCCATCACCGCGACGTTGAGCTGCTCGACGCCCGGATACTTGGTCTTCCAGGCCGGCATCTCGTCGCGGATGAAATCCTGGATCGAGCGCGCCAGCTCCTGGAACGTGGTCGAGGTGGTGCGGCCGCAGCCCGGGCACGCGGCAACCAGCGGCACGAAGGTGCGGAAGCCCATGGTCTGCAGCAATTCCTGCGCGACCTGCACTTCCAGCGTGCGGTCGCCGCCGGGCTCCGGCGTCAGCGAGATGCGGATGGTGTCGCCGATGCCCTGCTGCAGCAGGATGCCGAGCGCGGCCGAGGACGCGACGATGCCCTTCGAGCCCATGCCGGCCTCGGTGAGGCCGAGATGGATCGCATAATCCGAGCGGCGCACCACTTCCTGATAGACCGCGATCAGGTCCTGCACGGCGGAGACCTTCGCCGACAGGATGATCCGGTTCTTCGGCATGCCGAGCTCTTGCGCGCGCGCCGCCGACAGCAATGCCGACTGCACCATCGCCTCGCGGGTCACGGCGCGGGCATCGCGCGGATTCGCCGACGCCGTGTTCTCGTCCATCAGCTTGGTGAGCAGCTCCTGGTCGAGCGAGCCCCAATTGGCGCCGATGCGCACCGGCTTGTTGTTCTTGTTGGCGATCTCGATGATGTCGGCGAACTGCGTATCGCGCTTGTTCTTGAAGCCGACATTGCCGGGATTGATGCGGTACTTGTCGAGCGCTTCGGCGCAGGCCGGATATTCGGCGAGCAGCTTGTGGCCGATATAGTGGAAGTCGCCGATCAGGGGCGTGGTGATGCCGCGCTTGCGCAGGCCGTCACGAATGTGCGGCACGGCAGCGGCGGCTTCCTCGCGGTCGACGGTGATGCGGACCATCTCGGAGCCGGCGCGGGAGAGCGCGGCGACCTGGGCGATGGTGCCATCGACATCGGCGGTGTCGGTGTTGGTCATCGACTGCACGACGATCGGCGCGCCGCCGCCGACGGCGACGTTGCCGACCATGACCTGCGTGGTTTGGTGCCGCGGCGCGGGGCCGGCGACGTCGTCTTGCGGCAAAATCTCGGGCTTGTTCATGGCGTCTCGAATATCAGGTTTTGGTGACATTCACCAAGGGGGCGATGGGCCTCGCGCGCGGCGGGCCTAACGATCGTGTTTCGGAGTGAATTCAACAGCTTATGGCGCCAATTGAGGCCAAACGCAAGCCATGCAGCGGCGTCCTGCATGCCCAGCTATATTGGACCGGATTGGGGTGAATCAAAGGGCAAAGTGACAGCTTTTCATGTGATCTCGCGCATCTTAGCATCCTGTTAAGGGTACAACGGGAGGACGTGAAATGGCCGGCCACAGCGAGCTGATCACCACGGCGGAACTTGCCGAGATCCTGATCCGGCCGGACCTTCGCCTGTTCGACTGCACGACCTATCTGGAGCCGGCCCCCGCCGGCAGCAACGTTCCCTATATTGTCGTCTCGGGCCGCCAGACGTTCGAGGCCGGCCACATCCCGGGCGCGAATTTCCTCGATTTGCAGGCCGAGTTCTCGGATGCCCATACCCATCTGCGCTTCATGATGCCGCCGACAACGCAGCTCGAAGCCGCGTTCGGCCGCCACGGCATCTCGGCGGGCAGCCGCGTCGTGCTCTATTCGATCGGCACGGCAATGTGGGCGACGCGGTTCTGGTGGATGCTGCGCTCGCTCGGCTTCGAGGGGGCCGCAGTGCTCGACGGCGGCATCGACAAATGGACCGCCGAAGGACGCGACATCGAGACCGGGCTTGCCGGCGGCTATCCGCCGGCGACGTTTGCGGCACGGCCAAAGGACGGCATGTTCGTCGACAAGCATGACGTGCTCGCCGCGACCACGGAGGGCGACACCGTCATCGTCAACGCGCTCGGCCCGCAATTCTACAAGGGACTGGAGCCAAGCCGTTACGGCCGGTCCGGCCGCATCCCCGGCAGCGTCAGCGTGCCGGCGGCGACCTTGATCGATCCCAAGGCCAAGACGTTCGTGCCGCTTGAGGAGGCCGAAGCCACCTTCGCCGCGCAAGGCATCACCAGGGACAAGCGCGTCGTCGCCTATTGCGGCGGCGGCATCTCCGCGACCATCGACCTGTTCCAGCTGCATCGGCTCGGCTACGACAATCTCACGCTCTATGACGGCTCGATGGGCGAATGGGCGAAGGATGCAGAGTTGCCGATCGAGAGGGGGTAGTGACGGGGCGCGATGTCGCCTCCGTCGTCCTGGCGAAGGCCAGGAGGTAGAT
>NZ_LFIQ01000124.1:0-33323 GCF_001189245.1 Bradyrhizobium pachyrhizi
TCGTTTGCGAACTCAGGGGACCCATTACCATTAAATTTGATAATGAGCAGGATCGCGGCCCCGGCGTCGTGCAACAACTGCCATCCGGGGTAATGGGTCCTGGCTTTCGCCAGGACGACGTTGAATGTATCGCTTGCAAATTGCCTACAGTCCCGCGCCCTTCCCGACGGCCGCACCAAACGAGCGGTCGACGATGTCGGCGGCGTTGATCTTCTGCCGGATCAGGCCCCAGCGGTCGTAGAGGTCGATGGTCTTCTGCTCGTCGGCGACCACGCTGTCGTCGATCGGCGCGATGCGGATCTTGGCCCGCGTCAGCCAGTTCAGCGGCACCGCGGGCGGGATGTTCATCAGCCTGCCCCAGGTGGCGGCGTAGCCCTCGACATTGTTCTGCGACCATGCGCGCGCGGCCGCCAACCGCCGCACGAAATCCTCGAGCTCGGCGCGCTTGCCCTTGATCGCATCGGGGGTTGCGACCTGGAAGCCGAGGCCGGGCGTGATGCCGTCGGCCGTGATGACGCGGCGCGACTTGAACAGCACCTCTTCCTGGCTGACATAAGGCTCCCAGGTCGACCAGGCGTCGACCGCGCCCTGCGTGTAGGCGACCTTCGCGTCCGACGGCGCGAGAAACGCGATCTGCACGTCGCTCGCCTGCCAACCCCTGGATTCCAGCGCCGCCAGGATCAGCTGATGGCCGATCGAACCGCGGCCGGTTGCGATCTTCCTGCCGCGCAGATCGTCAAAGCTCTTGATCGCGGAGTTTTCCGGCACCACGACCGCGAGCCCGTCGCGCGACTGCCGCACCGCCGCGATCGCCTTGACCGGAATTTTGGCGGCCGCCGCGAAGGTGAACGGCGCGTCGCCGACCAGGCCGGTATCGATCGCGCCTGCCGCAAGCGCCTCCAGCAGCGGCGCGGCTGCGGCGAACTCCTTCCACTCGATCGTGTAGGGGACGTCCTTGAGCACACCGGCCGCTTCCATCACGGCCTGCGAATTGCCTTTCTGGTCGCCGACGCGCAGCGTGGTCTGCGCGAAGGCCGCGTCGATGGCGGCGAGCGCAAGCGCTGCCGCAACAATGAGACGGATCATTCGGCGGCAATTCCCCGCTGCTGGTCCCGCGCTTCGATCAGCTTGCGGGTCAGCGGAATCAGCGCCCGGCCATAGTCGATCGCATCGACCAAGGGATCGAAGCCGCGGATCAGGAAGTGACTGACGCCGAGATCGTAATAGTCGCCGAATACCTCGGCGACCTGCTCGGGTGTGCCGACCAGCGCGGTGGTGTTGCTGTTGGCGCCGGTCAGTTTGGCGATCTCGGTCCACAGCCGCTTGTCGATGCGCGTGCCCTGATCAGCGAGCGCCAGCAGCCGCTTGGCGCCGTCGGTCGCGTGGTTGGGACGACGATAGCCGGTCTGGTCCTGCAGCGCGGTGGCGCGCTCGAGGATATGTTCCGCCTTCTTCCACGCCTTCTCTTCAGTATCGGCGAGGATCGGCCGCACCGACAGGCTGAAGCGCGGAGTCGGCCTTCCGTGCCTGGCCGCGGCCGCGCGCACCCGCGCGGTGACGTCGCGCACCTGCGCGTAGGACTCGCCCCACAGCGCGAACGTATCGGCGTGCTTGCCCGCGACCTCGACCGCGGCGTCCGAGCCGCCGCCGACGAAGGTGTAGATGCCGCCCTTCTGCAACGGCTTCACCTGCGAGAAGCCGTTCTCGACGTTGTAATACTTGCCGCTGTAGTTGAACGGCTTCTCGCTGGTCCATTCCAGCCGCACCACGTCGAGGAATTCGCTGGTGCGCGCGTAGCGCTCGTCCTTGTCGTCGAGCGTGTTGCCGTCCTGGCGCAGCTCGATGGCGTTGCCGCCGGTAATGACGTGCAGCGAGACGCGGCCGCCGTAGAATTGATCCAGCGTCGCAAGCTGGCGCGCCAGCAGCGTCGGCGCGGTAAAGCCCGGGCGCTGCGCGATCATCACCTTGAGCTGCCTGGTGATGGTCAGGACATGCTGCGCGACCTGCAACGCATCCGGCGTGGTAGAGTGGAACGCCAGCAGCGCGCGGTCGAAACCGGCGAGCTCATGCGCCTTGGCCACCGTCTCGATATAGGGCGGATCGAGCACCGGGCCTGAGCGGACGATGGTCTCGGAAGCATTGTTGTTGGTGATGAAGCCGATGAATTCGACCGGCATGACGGGAACTCCGTTGTTGTTGGCTGTTGTTTTCAGACGCCCAGCGCGGAGCGTCCGGCGGAGACACGGGTGGCATCGTCTTGCGGGGTATGGACGCGGCCGCACAGCACGTCACGGTAATGCCGCTCCAGCGGATTGGTTCGCGACAGGCCGTGATTGCTGGTCAGCGACAAGGCATCCTCCACCACTGCCGCGGCGTTGTTGGTCACCGTCAGCTTGATGATGTTAGACTCGATCGCAGAAAGCGGGAAGCCGTTATCGAAATCGGCGGCGAAGCTGTCGATCAGGCGCGCATTGACCGCAAGCCGCGCCTCGATCGCGCCGACCACCTCCTGCATCCGTGGCAAGGTCGCGAGCGGCGCGCCGAGATTGGCGGGCACCCGCTGCTTCAGGAATGTGACCAGCCAGTCGCGGGCCGCGCGGGCGATGCCGTCATAGATCGCGGCGACGAAAATCGCGTGCACGGTCGCCTGGGTGACGTCAGGAACCTTCCAGTCGTCGGGCCCGCGGACGTCGATCTCGTAATCCAGCGGAAACACCACGTCGTCGAAGATCACGGTGTGGCTGCCGCTGGCGCGCAGGCCAAGGTGGTCCCAGGTCTCCTCGATCCGCGTTCCCGGCAACCCGGCGGGAACCAGAAACAAGCCGACACGGGTCTCCGGCTCATCGGTCTTTGCCCAGACCGAATACCATTTCAGGATCGGCGCACCGGTCGAATAGATCTTCTTGCCTGTCAACCGCCAGCCAGTCTCGGTGCGGCGCGCCGTTGTCGCCGGCAGGCCGCCGCGCGCGGGCGAGCCGAGCTCGGGCTCGACGCGCAAAGCGTTGATCAGCGCCACACCCTCGACGGCTTCCTTGGCGAGCTTGCGCGAAAGACGCGCCGGCCAGCGCGTGCTGCGCGCCATCACCAGATGCTGGATGTAGTGCATCGACAGCACCAGCGCGGTCGACGGATCGGCCTTGCCGATGATGCCGAGCACGCGCGTGGCGTCGCGGGCACCCGCTCCGCCGCCGCCGAGCGCTGCCGGCACCGTCAGCGCCAGCAGGCCTTCGCGCGACAGATCGGCGAAATTCTCGAAGGGAAAGCTGGCGTCGCGGTCGTGCGCCGGCGCGCGCGCAGCAAACACAGCGGCGAGCAGCAACGCGCGCGCGATGTACTCCGGCTCGTTCGCCGGCGGCAGCTCCCTCGCCGCTGATGTCACCATGTCGCCTCCAGTCCGAGCAGGCCGAGGATCTGCTTGCGCAGCTCCGCCAGATAGGGATCGCCGCGATGCCGCGGGTACGGCCGGGCGACGGCGATGTCAGCCTTGATCCGCGCCGGCCGATCGGACAGCACGATGACGCGGTTGGCCAGCACCAGCGCCTCCTCGACGTCATGGGTGACCAACAGCGTGGTGAAGCCCTTGCGCTGCCACAGCGCGACGAGCTCCGACTGCATGGCGATCCGCGTTAGCGAGTCGAGCTTGCCGAGCGGCTCGTCGAGCACCAGGATCTTCGGATCGTTGACAAGCGCGCGCGCCAGCGCCACGCGCTGCGCCATGCCGCCGGAGAGCTGGTGCGGATAAGCGTTGCGGAACGAGGACAGGCCGACCAGCTCGATGACGTCATCGACGCGGTGGCGCTGCGCCTTCAGGATGCCCTGCGCTTCGAGGCCAAGCGCGACATTGTCCCACACCGTGCGCCACGGAAACAGCGTCGGATCCTGGAACACAACGACCCGCGACGGATGCGGGCCACTGATGCGCACTTCATCCTCGCGCAGCGTGCCCGCGCGCGGCTTCTCCAGTCCCGCGACCAGCCGCAGCAAGGTCGACTTGCCGCAGCCGGACGGGCCGAGCAGCGCGACGAACTCGCCCGGCGCGATCGCGAGATTGACATTATCGAGCACCGGAAGCGTGGCGCCATCGATATCGAAGGCGTGGCTGATGCCTTCGATATCGAGCTCGGCGCCGACCGCCGGATAGGTGATCGCCTCAGCTGCGGACTGCACTACCATTTGACGACGCCCTTCTGCCAGACCAGCAGGCGGTCGCGGGTGCGGAACAAGAGCGTGATCGCGCCGGAGCAGAGCAGCGACATCACGATCAGCGCCGCATACATGTTGGCATAGGCCGCCCAGCCTTGCGCCCATTGCAGGTACCAGCCGAGCCCGGCCTTGACGCCGATCATCTCGGCGACGACCAGCACCGCAAAGGACGAGCCGAGCCCCATGAACAGGCCGACGAACACATGCGGCAGCGCCGCGGGGATCGCGACCTTCAGCACCAGGAATGACGGTTTTGCGCCGAGCGTGCGCGCGACGTCGTAATAGGCGCTGCTGACGCTCGCGACGCCCGACCAGGTCAGGACCGTCACCGGAAAGCCGGTGGCCAGTGCGATCAGGAACGTGGAGGCGCTCCAGCTCGACGGAAAGGTGAAGAAGGCGATCGGCAGCCAGGCAGTGGCCGGCAGCGGGCCGATGAAGCGCAGCACCGGATGCACCCAATAACCGATCTTCTGCGACCAGCCGATCGAGACACCGGTGATAAAGCCGACGGTCGCGCCGATGATGTAGCCGCCGAGCTGCAGCTTGATCGAGGCGAACACGCTGTCGAGCAGTTTCGGCAGATCGTCGGTATAGACCTCGAGGATCGACTGCGGCGGCGGGAAGAACGGCAGCGGCAGCCAGGCGAATTTCGCGGTGGCGACCTCCCACAACGTCACGAAGGCGCCGAACGCCACCAGCCACGGCGCGCGCTTGCGCAACGCCTGCCCGGCGCCGCCGAGATAATCCGCGCTGAATGTGCCGAACAGGATGAAGGCAGCGACAACGATCGCGCCGATGCCGAGCGATCCGGTCCGCGACCAGTCGCCGACATCGGGCCAATAGAGGCATGAGAGGCCGAAAGCGAGCCAGACGAGGCTCGCCGCAAGGCCCACACCGTAACTGCCGGAGAGGTCCGCGAGCGTGATCGCTGCCCGCGGCGCGGCCGCGGCAGTCGCGTCAGACACTGAATACGTCGACATAGATCCGCTCCGCGAATTTCGCCGTGTCGGTGCTCTGCTTGAACACCTGCACCGTCTTGAGGTCGTCGGCGTAGCCCTTCAGCTCGCGCTTGAGCACTTCGCCGGTCGGGTGATGGTGATGGGTGTGGTAGCGCGCCATTGCCTCGAGATCGGCGAGGCTCGCCGCCTTCGGCGCATAGGGCTGGAACGACTTCGCCGCCTTGTCCGGGTTCTGCGAGGTGAACATCGCGGCGTCGAGCAGCGCCTGGGTGATGGCGCGCGCGACCTGAGGCTCCTCGCGCACCAGGCTGCCGCGCAGGCCGACGATGCAGCAGCTCTTGTCGCGATATTCGCCGTCGAGGTTGGAGGCGACCTCCTTGTATTGCGCATCCTTCAGCCAGAGATAGGCCAGCGGGTCCGACGACAGGAAGGCCTGCACCTCGCCCTTCTCGACCGCGACGTTGAGGAGATTGCCGGGATAGGCACGCCAGTCGACGTCCTTGATCGGGTCGATGCCGAGTTTGGCGAGCTGGATCGAGAAGAAGTTCTTGTCGGGGCCTGCGAGATCGCCGACCGCGACGATCTTGCCCTTGAGATCGGCGAGCTTGCCTATGCCGGAATTGGTGCGGGTCAGGACGCGCATGCAGCCGCCATGGGTGCCGGCGGCGATCTTGACGTCAAAGCCCTGCTCCAGCGGCTTCAGCCAGCGCAGCGCCATGCCGAGACCGGCGTCGCTCTTGCCGGTGGCGATCGCTTCCAGCAGCTGGTCGGTCGAGCCCGAATAGTTGACCAGCTCGACGTCGAGATTCTGCTTCTGGAAGAAGCCGTGGTCGATCGCGACCGGCAGCGGCGCAAGGCAGACCGCGCCGGCGTTCCAGGACAGCTTCAGCTTGCGCGGCGCGCCGGTCAGAGCCGGCGCATCGGACGCGGTCTTGCAGATCGGGAATTCGGAGAAGTCGATCGCCGGCGTGATCGCCCGTGGCGCGAAGGCCTGCGCGCTATACGCCCCGATCGGCGCGGCAAAGGCCGCGGCAGCGCCCGCACGCAGCAATGTGCGGCGATCCATCACCGTCTTCTTGTTATCCGTCGACATCATCACTCCTGCATTTCGGCAAGGCTCCGCCCCGCGCGCAAAACGTCTCCGTTTGCGCACCCCGTCGTTCGAAGCTCATGGTTTTAGAAAAAGCGGATTTCTCCGGCGCTATTGCATTCAAAGCAACCCGCAAATGATGCGGCGCGACAAGTTCATCGTCAATGAAATGGAATTTCGAATGTTGTCGGCGCCGCAGCTGAACTCTCCACGATCGCATCGCGCGGCGATGAAAGGATTTTCACGATCGTCCCACACGGAGATGCGGCGCGATCACCCGTGACTGCATCAAATTTGAGCGTTTTGCGGTCGCATGCGCGATGTCTTCTACGCGCGGCATGCCTGACGAGATCATCCTTGCCGCGCAGCCGCCGAATTCAGATTTCCGTTTCGTTGACGGCGAACGGCTTGCTCATAGACTTGGTCGAACGCTGCCGCGCGTTCCGCCGAGCAGCGAATGAATCGGGAAAAAAATTCCAATGCGCAAACTGACCCGCTCGGGCCTTGCCTATTCTCTCACCCGCCGCACCGCGGCCGCGCTGATCGCGGCCGCGATCACGCTGTCGACGTCGGCCGCGGCACTCGCGGGCGACGCGATCGTGCTGCGCGTCGGCGACCAGAAGGGCGGCAACCGCTCGCTGCTGGAGATCTCCGGCCTCGCAAAGGACCTGCCGTACAAGATCGAGTGGTCGGAATTTCCCGCCGCGGCCCCGATCCTGGAGGCGATCAATGCCGGCGCGCTCGACGTCGGCTACACCGGCGATCTGTCCTTCCTCACCGTCTATGCGTCGGGCGCGCCGATCAAGGCGATCGGCGGCACGCGCTCCGATGCGCGGACGCAAGCGATCCTAGTGCGCGGGGACTCGCCGATCAAGACCGCGGCCGATCTGAAGGGCAAGCGCCTCGCCGGCACGCGGGGCGGCTGGGGCCAATTCCTGATCAACGCGACGCTGGAAAAAGCCGGCAGCAGGATCGAGGACGCGACCTTCGCGCCGCTCGGCCCGGTCGACGCCAAGATCGCGCTGCTCGCCGGCTCGATCGACGCCTGGGCGGTGTGGGAGCCGTATATCTCCTATGCCACGCTGAAGGACAAGGCGCGCGTCGTCGCCGATGGCGAAGGGCTGACGCCGACCATCACCTTCATCGTCGCCTCCGACAACGCGATCGCAACCAAGCGCGCGGCGGTGCAGGACCTGGTGCAGCGGCTCAACAAGGCGCGGCTGTGGTCGCTCGACCATCTCGCCGAGTATGCCAGGAACACGGCCGAGCTCACAAAACTGCCGGAGGACGTGCTGCTCGCCGCCTACACCGCGCAGAAGACGAGCCCGATCGCGATCGACGAGGCCGTGGTCAAGGAGGTGCAGGCCGCCTCCGACCGCGCCACCCGCTACGGCATCCTCGGCAGGACGCTCGACGTCGGCAAGGCCGTCGACCGCAGCTTCACGGCGAGCGCGAACCTGAACTGACGCGCGCCTGAACTGGAGCGCTCTTTCCTCACCTCCCCTTGCAAAGGGGAGGTCGGATTGCGCGCAAGCGTAATCCGGGTGGGGATCTGCCTCCACAAGCGGCCGGCGTCCGCGGAGAGCAACCCCCACCCCGCCCTCCCCCTTTCAGGGGGAGGGAGATGAGCGGCGGTGCTCACCTCACAACGCACCACAATGGAGACCTCCGATGTCCGGCCCGCTCCATCTCGCACTGATTGTCACAGCACACCTGCTCTGCATGACCTTGTTGGTCGCGCTGTCGGTTTGATAGCGTCCTCTCCGGGCCAGCCCCAGGGAGAACAACAATGAACCTATCAATGAAGGACCGCGTCGCGGTGGTTACCGGCGGCAGCAAGGGCATCGGGATCGCGGTGGCGCGGCGGTTTGCCGAATCCGGCGCCAGGGTCGCGATCCTCGCCCGCGGCGCGGCCGATCTCGCTGCGGCGCGCGAGGCGCTCGCCAGGGATGGCCTCGTGGTGCGCGATTATGTCTGCGACGTCGCGAAGGCCGCCGACATCAGCAAGGCCCACGACCAGATCGTTGCCGATCTCGGCAAGATCGACGTGCTCGTCAACAACGCCGGCACGGCACGCACGCTGGCGTTCGAGAGCATCAGCGACGAGGCCTGGCAGGAGGACCTCGACCTGAAGCTGTTCGCCGCGATCCGCTTCAGCCGGCTGGTGTGGCCGGGCATGAAGCAGCGCAAATGGGGCCGCATCATCAACGTGCTCAACACCTTTGCAAAGGCGCCGGCCGGCAATTCCGCGCCGACCTCGGTGTCGCGCGCCGCCGGCATGGCGCTGACCAAGGTCATGGCCAATGAAGGCGGCGAGCACAACATCCTGGTGAATGCGCTCTTGGTCGGCCTGATCATGAGCGATCAATGGGTCAAGCGGCATGCTGCCCAGGCGCCGAACACGGATTTCGGGGAATTCGCCAAGGGCCTTGCCAAGGGCACCCCGCTCGGCCGCATCGGCACGGCGGAGGAGTTCGCCAACCTCGCCTGCTTCCTGGCCTCGGAGCAAGGCTCCTACATCACCGGCACCGCCATCAATGTCGATGGTGGCCGCTCGCCGGTGGTCTAGAGCCCCGGTCCCGGTTCAACCCGGTCCGGAGCTCCAGATTCTGCTTTGGCGCGTTTTCTTCACGCGAACCGGTGTCCGCTGCGCTCGAAAACGCTCAAGCGGGCAACCAACGGCAGGAAGCGACGGCTCAAAAGCAAAAGGCCTCCGTCACCGGAGGCCTTTTCGTCTTAAACCGCGTCCTTGGCGGCCTTGACCGGCCGTGCGCGGACGATCTTCCGGGCCGGCTTGGCCTTGAACATCATCTCTTCGCCGGTGAAGGGGTTGGTGCCCTTGCGCGCCTTGGTCGCAGGCTTCTTGACCACAACGAACTTCGCGAAGCCGGGGACGAGGAACACCCCGTTCTTCTTCAGCTCCTTGTGGCCGACATCGACGAGCGAGTCCAAAACGTTCTTGACGTCGCGCTTGGAGAGTTCGGTGGTGGTCGCGATCTTCTCGATCACTTGCGACTTCGACAGTTGGGTAGCCATGGTTGCTCCATTGATTCTGGAGTGGGCACGATATGGCGGAAAATGCCGAGAAAAACAGTGTTTTCTGCACTTCCCACCACAATATCGCTGTGGACAGCCTCCGAATCAGGGATTTTTCCAGTGTTTTTTCAAGTCAAGGCGCTTCCGACTCCTAAAATTACAGCGTTTGCGCGGCTTCGGGGCTCCCGAAACAGTCCCTCGAGAGAATCACCAGACGCAACTCGCGCGGCCCAAACTGCGACAATGCGGCGCTCGATCCGGGTTGCGAAGCGCTGCCGCGCGCCACTTCAGGTTTCGGAAACGATCCTCCAAAAGGCCGAGGCATTAGAAAATGACTTGGGTTCCCATTCCAAGCTAACATCGCCAAATGACGGCCACGACCGATCGGCTGGCCGCCCGATGCAAGCCTTTATGCAAGTTCTGGAGACCCGCGTATGGATTTGAGCCGCCTCGAGATCAACCGCCGCACGGCCCTTCTGACCTCGGCCGCGATTGCGGCCAATGTCATCAATCCGATGCGGGCATTCGCGCAAGAAACCCCGCGCAAGGGCGGCGTGTTCAACGTCCATTACGGCGCCGAGCAGCGCCAGCTCAATCCCAGCATCCAGGCCTCGACCGGCGTCTACATCATCGGCGGCAAGATCCAGGAGAATCTGGTCGACCTCGACGCCAACGGCCAGCCGGTCGGCGTGCTCGCCGAGAGCTGGGAGGCGACCCCGGACGGCAAGACCGTCACCTTCAAGCTGCGCAAGGGCGTCACCTGGCACGACGGCAAGCCGTTCACGTCTGACGACGTCGCCTTCAGCGCGATGAACATGTGGAAGAAGATCCTCAACTACGGATCGACGCTGCAGCTGTTCCTCACATCGGTCGATACGCCCGATCCGCAGACCGCGATCTTCCGCTACGAGCGGCCGATGCCGCTGAACCTGTTGCTCCGGGCCCTGCCCGACCTCGGCTACGTCTCCGCCAAGCATCTCTATGAGAGCGGCGACATCAGGCAGAACCCGACCAATCTGGCGCCGGTCGGCACCGGCCCGTTCAAATTCGTCAAATACGAGCGCGGGCAATACATCATCGCCGACCGCAACCCGGACTATTGGCGGCCGAACGCGCCCTATCTCGACCGCATCGTCTGGAAGGTGATCACCGACCGCGCCGCCGCGGCCGCACAGATGGAGGCCGGCGAGCTGCACTACAGCCCGTTCTCGGGCCTCACGATCTCGGACATGGCGCGGCTCGGCAAGGACAAGCGCTTCATCGTCCAGACCAAGGGCAATGAGGGCAACGCCCGCACCAACACGATCGAGTTCAACTTCCGCCGCAAGGAGCTGGCCGACATCCGGGTCCGCCGTGCCATCGCGCACGCGATCAACGTGCCGTTCTTCATCGACAATTTTCTGGGCGATTTCGCCAAGCTCGGCACCGGCCCGATCCCGTCGACCTCGACCGACTTCTATCCCGGGCCGAACACGCCGCAATACCCCTATGACAAGGCCAAGGCGATCGCGCTGCTCGACGAGGCCGGCTTCAAGGCCAGTAGCGGCAACCGCTTCTCGCTGAGGCTCTTGCCGGCGCCGTGGGGCGAGGACATCTCGCTGTGGTCGACCTTCATCCAGCAGTCGCTGGGAGAAGTCGGCATCCAGGTCGACATCGTGCGCAACGACGGCGGCGGCTTCCTCAAGCAGGTCTATGACGAGCACGCCTTCGATCTCGCGACCGGCTGGCACCAGTACCGCAACGACCCTGCGGTCTCGACCACGGTATGGTACCGCTCCGGCCAGCCCAAGGGCGCGCCGTGGACCAACCAATGGGGCTGGGAGGACAAGACCGTCGATGCCACCATCGACAACGCCGCGACCGAAGTCGATCCGGTCAAGCGCAAGGCGCTCTACGCCGATTTCGTCAAGGAGGTGAACACCGAGCTGCCGGTCTGGATGCCGATCGAGCAGATCTTCGTCACCGTGATCACGGCCAAGGCGCGCAACCATTCCAACACCCCGCGCTGGGGCTCGACGAGCTGGCACGATCTTTGGCTGAGCGCATGAGGCTGCGCGCCCTTGCTTCTCCCTCGCCCCGCTCTTGCAGGGAGAGGGTTGGGGTGAGGGGCTGTCTCCGCAAGTGATGCGGGTGGATGGTCCGGTACCCCCTCACCCGGATCGCATCTAACGATGCGATTCGACCTCGAAGACCGAGCTTCGCTCGTCTCGACCCCGCAAGCGGGGCGAGCTGACCGAGCGGCCGACGCTGGTTCAAGTCAATGACGGCGACCGGTGGCCACTTCCTTCGAAAACGCTATAGATAAGGCATGCGTATCCTGAGCCTTGCGGGGCGGCGGCTCGCCGCCTCGATCCCGACCCTGTTCCTGATCCTGATCGGCGTGTTCCTGCTGCTGCAGCTCGCGCCGGGCGACACCGTCGATGCGCTGATGGCGCAAATGGGCGGCGGCGACGCCGCGACCGCCGAGGCGCTGCGCAAATTCTACGGGCTAAACCTCTCGGTTCCGGCGCAGCTCGGGAACTATCTGTGGCACCTGGTCCGGCTCGACCTCGGCTTCTCCTCGATCTACGGCAAGCCGGTGGCGACCGTGATCCTGGAACGGCTGCCGCCGACCATCCTGTTGATGACCGCGTCGCTGTCATTCGCGTTCTTCTTTGGCCTCGTGTTCGGCGTGATCGCCGCGCGCGGCGTCAACCGCTGGCCGGACACGATGATCTCCACCCTCGGCCTGATCTTCTACGCCACGCCCTCGTTCTGGTTCGGGCTGATGGCGATCGTGGTGTTCTCGGTCTATCTGCAGTGGCTGCCGCCGGGCGGCTTCGAGGACATCGGCACGGTGCAGACCGGGATCTGGCGCGTGCTGGATATCGCGGCCCATCTGGTGCTGCCGACGCTGACGCTCGGGCTGATCTTCCTCGCAATCTATTTGCGCATCATGCGCGCCTCGATGCTGGAGGTGCTGAACCTCGATTTCGTCCGCACCGCCCGCGCCAAGGGGCTGGACGAGACCCATGTCATCACCCGCCATGTGCTGCGCAACGCGCTGCTGCCAATGGTGACGCTGATCGGATTGCAGGCCGGCACCATGCTCGGCGGCTCGGTCGTGGTGGAGAGCGTGTTCTCCCTGCCCGGCCTCGGCCGCCTTGCCTATGAATCGGTGGTGCAGCGCGACCTCAACACCCTGCTCGGCATCGTCTTCGTGTCCGCACTACTCGTCATATCCGTGAACTTCGTCGTCGACCTGCTCTACGCGCGGCTCGATCCGCGCATCGCGGCGGAGGGCTGACGATGGATGCCGTGAAGCGCTACTTCCGCAGCCCGGCCGCGGTGATCGGCCTGATCCTGCTGCTGCTTGTCATCGCGATGGCAATCAGCGCGGGTGTCCTCTATCCGCGCGATCCGCTCGCCCTTGCCGGCCGGCCGCTGATCTGGCCGTTCTCCAACCCGCGCTTCCTGCTTGGGACCGACAATTCCGGCCGCGACATCGCCGCCCAGATCTTCTACGGCGCGCGGATCTCGCTGCTGATCGGCGGCGTCGCCACCGTGATCGCGATCCTGATCGGCATCCTGGTCGGCGCCTTCGCCGGCTATTACGGCGGCTGGGTCGACAATGTCTTGATGCGGATCACCGAGGCGTTCCAGACGCTGCCGAACTTCGTGCTGCTGCTGGTGCTGGTCGCGGTGTTCGGCTCGACCCTGACCACGGTGACCATTGCAGTTGGCGTGGTGTCGTGGCCGGCGCCGGCACGGCTGACCCGCGCCGAGTTCCTGTCGCTGCGCAACCGCGAATTCGTCCAGGCCGGCAAGACGCTCGGCATGAAGGACGTCCAGCTCATTCTCGGCGAAATCCTGCCCAACGCGCTGCCGCCCGTGATCGTCTATGCCAGCGTGGTGATGGCGGTCGCGATCCTGCTGGAAAGCGCGCTCGCCTTCCTGAGGCTGTCCGATCCCAACGTCGCCTCCTGGGGCAATCTGATCGGGCTCGGCCGCGACGTGCTCCGGGTGCAGTGGTACGTCTCGGCGATCCCCGGCATTGCGATCCTCGTCACCGTGCTCGCGGTGTCGCTGGTCGGCCAGGGCCTCAACGATGCGCTCAATCCGAGGCTGAAGAGCCGATGAGCGAGACGGTCCTTTCGCTCGACGCCCTGACAGTGCGCCTGCCCAAAGGCGCCGACCGGCCGCATGCGCTGTCCGACGTCTCATTGTCGATCGCCTCCAACGAGATCCTCTGCGTGGTCGGCGAGTCCGGCTCCGGCAAGTCGATGATGGCGAACGCCATCATGCGGCTGCTGCCGAACGAGGTGACGATCGAACGGGGCCGGATGATGTTCGACGGCCGCGACCTCTGCGCCGCCGATCCGGCAGAGATGCGCGATGTGCGCGGCGCCGGGATCGCGATGATCTTCCAGGAGCCGATGACCGCGCTCAACCCGCTGCGCACCATCGGTGACCAGATCGGCGAGATGTTTGCGATCCACACCGCTCTCTCGAAGGCCGAGATCAATGCGCGGGTGCTGGCGCTGCTCGAGGACGTCCGCATCCCCGACCCCAGGGCTGCCGCAAAAGCCTACCCGCACGAGCTGTCGGGCGGCCAGCGCCAGCGGGCGATGATCGCGATGGCGCTGGCGCTCGACCCCAAGCTCCTGATCGCCGACGAGCCGACCACCGCGCTCGATGTCACAACGCAGGCGCAGATCCTGAAGCTGATCCGCGATTTGCAGCAGCGCAAGAGGACGGCGGTGCTGTTCATCACCCATGATTTCGGCGTCGTCGCCGAGATCGCCGACCGCGTCGTGGTGATGCAGCACGGCTCGATCGTCGAGCAAGGCGCGGCCGACAAGGTGCTGAACGATCCGCAGCATGCCTACACCAAGCAGCTGATTGCGGCCGTGCCGCCGCTGAAGGCGCCGCCGCCGCGCATCCTTTCCGGCAAGGATATCCTGACCATCGACGGCGTCTCCAAGACCTACCGCACCGGCGGCTTCCTCGGCCGCGGCGCGCGGATCACGGAAGCCGTCAAGAACGTGTCGCTGCATCTCCCGCGCGGCGCGACGCTCGGCATCGTCGGCGAATCCGGTTCGGGCAAATCGACGCTCGCGCGCTGCATCGTGCGGCTGATCGATCCCGACACCGGGTCGATCGTGCTCGACGGCAAGGACTGGGCAAAGCTCGGCCGCGACGATATCAGGCGCGAGACCCGCCACATCCAGACGGTGTTCCAGGATCCGTTCGCCTCGCTCAATCCGCGCCGCAAGGCGGCCGAGCTGGTGGCGCAGGGACCGATCGTGCACGGCACCGATCGCGCCACCGCGATTGCGGAAGCGCGAAAGCTGTTCGGGCTGGTCGGGCTCGATCCGTCCGCCGGCGATCGCTACCCGCACGAATTCTCCGGCGGCCAGCGCCAGCGCATCGGGCTCGCCCGGGCATTGGCGTTGAAGCCGGATGTGCTGGTGGCGGACGAGCCAGTCTCGGCGCTCGACGTCTCGGTGCAGGCGCAGGTCTTGAGGTTGCTCGCCGGGCTGCGCCAGCAGCTCGGCCTCTCCATCATCTTCATCACCCACGATCTGCGCGTCGCCGCCCAGATCTGCGATCTCGTCGCCGTCATGAAGGATGGCGCCGTGGTCGAGCAAGGGCTGACCGCCGAGGTGTTCGGCAGGCCGCAGCATTCCTATACGCAGGCGCTGCTGTCGGCGATCCCCGGCGGCGCGTTCGCGCGCGAGCACGGCACCGCAACCGAATAGCCGGGCACGCGCGGCCCTACTCCGCCGCTTGTGGCTTGGGCTCCTCGCGCAGCCGGAAGCGCTTCAGCAATCCGGATACCGTGTCGCGGAAGCCGCCATATTCCAGCTCTGAATAGGGCAGCATCGCAGCACCGGACCAGCCCTGGCTGCGCATCTCGATCGCCTTGCGCTGCGCGCGCTGGCGGACCTCGTCCCACGCGAGGTTGTCAAAGAAATCGGTATAGGACTCCGAGAACTTCCCGTCCCGGTCGATCGAGAAGCCGACGCAGGAAACGATCGGCAGGCAGTACATCCCCGTCACCGGGGTGTTGAGCGGCACCGGCATGAGCGGCATCACATGCGAGCCGCGCGCATCGCCGCCCACGAAGTGCGCCTTGGCAAAGGGCGAGATGATTTCTTCGGGCGCCGCGAAAATGCCCTGGTTCCTGACGACCGCGACCGGATCATCCTTGCCGGTGTACTTGCCTGCGATGGAGTGCAGGCGCTGCGCCGAAACGGCGACGGCGACCTCGCCATACGTTTTCGAGACGATGCGATCAATGCCGAAGCGCTCGTTGTCGCGAAGCAGCGCCGCAATGTGGTAGCCGTCCGCGGGCGCATCGAGTTCGATCACGCTGTCGCCGGCCGTGTTGTCCATATCGATGATATGGAAACGGAAGCCCTTGATCATCGGGGGCAGCATCAGCCCGGCGCAATACATGGGATCGGCAAAAGCCAGATAGAGCGGCAGGTTGTAGGCGCCGGGGCCGCATTTGTCTGCGGCGAACACCATGAAGGACTCCGCGGGTCTCGCGCCCGAGAGGTTGTGGTCGAAGCTGAGTTCGGCGACGGCCGGGCCCGCGCCGCGAACGTTTCCGGAAGGGGCGTCGACAAGAAGATCCTGGCCGGCGCCGTAGAGCCCAGAGGTCTTCGCAACCGCAGTGGCCGCGAGAAACGTCTTCCAGGCGAATTGGTGGACTTCGGAGCTCCCTTCGCCCCGCGTGTGCGTCATGATGATCGCAATATCGTCGCCGGTATGGCGCACGAAACCGTCGATCAGGAGACCGTTGTCGATCGCTTTCGCGACCTCCCCTTCGACTGCCGCCATCATGCGCGCAGATGGTTTCGTGTGGCCCCCAACGGAGCCAATGTCAGCCTTGATGACCGAAATGGTGAGTTTCATGAGCATCCCTCCGACCGCAGCGCAGCGCCTTCGCCTCGGCGCTCGCTGCGCCGGGGGCGACGGCGCGCTCATTTGCGAAAAGAACGTCGTGTGGTGCGACAGGTTCCCTGAGCAAATTCCTTGCGGAACTATGGCCCCTCCGTCACCGCGTGTCGATACGGGCTATCGACGCATCTGGAATAGCTCGTCATGCTCGATGGGGTTACCACCCACCCTATGAAGCGCGGTTGAGAAAGATCGGCAGGCCCCGCTTGTTGGAATAGAGAGGACGGTACCGCTCGGTGTTGTACGCGCTTGCGACGTCCAATTTGCGTGGCCCGAGCTTGGCGTCAGGGATCGGCACGAGGTCGTAGCGGCCCTCGACCAGCGCCGACATGAGGCCGGTTTTGCCTTCCAGGATCGCATCGTAAGCCATGTTGCCGAACGTCAGCGCCACAAGCTTGTCGATGAAGTCCGGATCGCCTGACCGCAGGTCGTAGGTGAGGTCAGAGACGATGGTCTCCTCGCCGGTGCGCCGCTTGATCTCGTCCGCGAACGCTTCGGCCACGCTCGCCTTCCTGCGGTGACCGTAGGCGTCAGGCTCGCCGAATTCCTGCACCTTGTAGCCCTCCCACTCGGCGCCCTCGCTGAGCACGATCAGCGCGTAGTTGCTTGGGTTGCCGTGCTTGTCATCGAGGAGAAGCTGGATCAGCTTGTCGAGATTGACCTTGAACTCCGGTATGGCGCATCGGATCGAGGTTGCGTATGCGGTATAGAGTGCCGTAAAGCCGGCATCGCGACCAAAGATGCGGAAAATGCCGATTCGTTCGTGCGAGCCGACGGTGGTGCGCTGGCGCTGGATGGCATCGCTGGCACGGGTGATCGCGGTCGAGAAGCCGATGCAGTATTCGGTGTTGCGAACGTCGTTGTCCATCGTCTTCGGGATGGCAATGATCTTGACGCCTCGCCTGTTGAGCTTGTCCGCGTAGCTGAGCGTATCGTCGCCGCCGATGGCGATCAGATGTTCGATACCGAGCCCCGCGAGGTTCGCGAGCACCTCGTTGGTGAGGTCCCACGTCGTGGTTGCGATGCCGCCCTTGGTGCTCTGGGAAGCCGGAAAGTCGCGGCCCGCGAGATGATCGGGCAACTTCTTCATTTTGGAGGGATTGGTGCGGCTCGAGTGCAGCACGGTGCCGCCGCGCCGGTCGATCACGCGCGTGTTTTCGCGGTTCAGCGGGATGATGTAATGGGACTTACTCGACGGGTCGTCGAGGTTCAGGTGCGTGAGGGCCTCCCAGCCTCGGCGGAGACCGACAACCTCGATGTCGTCCTCGCTGCCGCGATAAGTCACGCTCTTGATCACCGCGTTAAGGCCGGGGACGTCACCGCCTCCCGTGAGAATGCCAATGCGCTTCCTCGCCATGCCCACCTCCCAGGGTTGCTATCTGGCAATAACGCCTGCGTCGCGTCGGGGTTTCCACAACGCTATCCGCCAACGGCGGAATCCTCGTGATCACGGCACCCGGCCGAACCTGCTTGGCCCCGCATTCTTCCAGCGACGTTCTCCGACCAGCCCCCACCTCGGGCGGCTCGCCCCTCCATGCCCTTTATCTCGCGTGCGCGGCGCGACGTTGCTCCGCGTTCACCGCGAACGGCGCGAAGCGAGGAAATACTCCGCCCATCGCAGCAACTCGAAACGATCGCCCTTGACCAGCTCCTGTGCATCGCGGCGCCGGTAGAGCACCAGCATCCAGGGAGCGAGCTTGCGCAGCAAGCCATGCGCCATGTACTGCACCGGCTCGGAGAATGGCAGCGCCAGTTCGCTTTCCGGCACGCCCCGGACTGCGCGTGCCAATTCGCGGCCGAGCGGGATCGTCAGCGCGACGGCACGGCCGTTGCAGCCGGTCCAGCCATAGGCGTTGGGACCCAGCCGATGCATGCGCGGCAGGAAATCCGCGGTCATCCCGACATAGCCGTTCCAGACATAGTCGAAGGAGACCTCGCCGATTTGCGGCCACAGGCGCTGCAACCGCTCGGTCACCCGTGCCTTCAGCCGCCCGGTCCTGTCGCCCGGACCGAGCACAGCACCGCCGGTGACGAGGCGGTTGCGGGCGTCGTAGCGCGCGAAATACAGCTCGCCATGGGTATCCGACATCGCCTGCCGGCCGGGGATGATGGTCCTGCGGACATTGTCCGACAGAGGCTGCGTCGCCATCTGCCAGGACAGCACCGGCATCACCTCGGTCGCGATTTCGGGCACCAGTGATTTCGCGAACTCCCCGCTATAGGCATTGGTGGCGACCACCAGCGAGCGGCCGGAGATTTCACCCTTCTCGGTCTTCACCACCCAGCGATCGCCGCGGCGCTCGAAACTGAGTGCAGGCGAACGCGCATAGATCCGCGCACCGAGGCCGACCACGGTCCGCGCAAGGCCCCGCGCCAGCGCCAGCGGATTGACGTGACCGCCGGTCCTGTTCCAGAAGCCGCCGTACCACGCATCCGAGCCGAGCATGTCCTTGGTCTGATCGCGCGACAGCAACTCGACCGGCGCGCCGAATTTCGACCATTGCTGCACCCGCCGCTCCGCGATCCTGATGCGGCCCGGCGAATGCACCGGCTGCACCCAGCCGGCCTGCTCCTGCTCGGCCGCGATGTTGTAGCGCCTGACGACGTCGAACAGATCAGCGGCACTGTCGCGCAGCATCGCGACGAAGCGCTCGCCGGCCGCACCGTGCCTCGCGATGATGTCATCCGGATCGGGGCGTGACAGCGTCGGGATCACCTGGCCATTGTTGCGCCCGGAGGCGCCCCAGCCCGGTTCGGCGGCCTCGACGATCGCGACGTCGACACTGACCTCGCGCAGATGCAGCGCGGTCGATAGACCCGTGAAGCCGCCGCCGATGATCACGACATCAGCCTGCTGCGCGCCGGTCAGCTCGGGACAATCAGGGCCGGAGGGCGTCACTGCCGCCCAGAGCGAATTGGGCCAGCGCACGGCATTGCTGTTCATCATGATCCTTTCTTGCGGGCGCCCGGTCATTCTGGTTAGCTAATTCTACTCTCCTATTCCAGCCGGGAAGACAACAAGTGGCACTCAAGAACGTCATCGGAATCGATCACGCCGTGGTCATGGTGAAGGACCTCGACAAGGCCGCCGAGAACTACAAGCGGCTCGGCTTCACCGTGTCGCCGCGCGGCACCCATAGCGCGCATATGGGATCGGGCAATTACACCATCATGTTCGACCCCGACTACATGGAATTGCTCGGCGTGCTGACGCCGACCGAACACAATGCTCCGGCGCGCGCCTTCCTCGAGAAGCGCGGCGAAGGCATCGAACGCATCGCGTTCACCGCGGTGGATTCTGCGCTAGGTGCCGAGGAGATCCGCGCGCGCGGCTATGCGCCGATCGGGCCGACCGATTTCGAACGCCCGGTGACCTTGCCGAACGGCACGATCTCCGCGGCGAAATTCCGCACCTTCCAGTGGCCGACCGCCGAAGCGCCCGGCGGCGTCCGCATCTTCGCCTGCCAGCACAAGACCCGCGAGACGGTGTGGATTCCCGAATTGATGACGCACGCCAATGGGGCAAAACGCCTCAAGCAGGTGCTGATCGTCTCGCCCGATCCCGCAACCGATGCCGCGCATCTCTCCAGGATGATCGATATCGCCGTCAGGCACGATCCCGACGGTGCTGTTGCCGTGCCGTCCGGCGGCGACCGCGCCGACTTCGTGTTCCTGACCAGGGACCAGCTCGGCAAGCGCTATCCCGGCGTATCGCTCGACGGCCTGCCCGATCGCGGCGGCGCCGGCCTCGTGATCGCGGCCGATCTTGCCGCGACCGAAAAGGCGCTGGGCTCAGCCGGCGTGAAGAGCGGCAACAGCATCACCGTGCCGCCGGCTTCCGGCAACGGCACCCTGCTCGCTTTCGTCAAGGCATAGCTGCCATACCATGCGCGGCGCAGCGTTATGCAACGTCGCCGCGCATGTGGGACTAGGCACAGAAAGTTGAGGCGCTAGTATCTCTCCCAAACAAGAACCGTCCCAGGGGAGAGAAACATGTCGCATCACCTGATCTCGCGCCGGCAGATGCTGGCCGGCACCGCCGCGGCCGGCGCGGTTGGACTGACCGGATTTCCGGCCCGCGCCGACGTCAACTGGAAGAAATATTCCGGCACCACGCTCGAGGTGATCCTCGCCAAGGGGCCGCGCGGCGACAATCTGCAAAAATACATCAAGGAATTTACCGAGCTGACCGGCATCAAGGTCGAGTCGGAGCAGATCCCCGAGCAGCAGCAGCGCCAGAAATGCGTGATCGAGCTGTCCTCGGGCAAGCCGAGCTTCGACGTTGTGCACCTGAGCTATCACGTGCAGAAGCGGCAGTTCGAGAAGGCCGGCTGGCTCGCCGACATGTCGCCCTATCTCAAGGATCCGAGCATGACGCCGCCGGATCTCGTCGAGAGCGATTTCTCGGCGGCCGGGCTGCAATATGCCCGCAACGACAAGGGCCAGATGCTGTCGCTGCCGTGGTCGGTCGACTATTTCATCCTCTACTACAACAAGGAGCTGTTCCAGAAGAAGGGCGTCGAGGTCCCGAAGACGCTCGAGGAGATGGCAATCGCGGCCGAAAAGCTGACCGATCCGAAGGAAGGCATCTACGGCTTCGTCGGCCGCGGCCTGCGCAACGCCAACATGGCGATGTGGACCAACTTCTATCTGAACTATGGCGGCGAATTCCTCGATGCCAAGGGCAACATCCTGACCGACGGCCCCGAGGCGATCGAGGCCACCAAGCTCTATCAGCGGCTGCTGACGAAATGCGCGCCTCCCGGCGTCGCCGGCTTCAACTGGATGGAGTCGATGGCGTCCTTCACGCAGGGCAGGTCCGCGATGTGGATCGACGCCGACGGCTGGGCGCCGCCGCTGGAAGATCCCGCCGCCTCGCGCGTCGTCGGCAAGGTTGGCTACACGCTGGTGCCCGCCGGTCCCAAGGGCAAGTTCTCCTCGACCTATGGCGACGGCGTCGGTATCGCCGCGGCGAGCAAGAACAAGGAAGCCGCCTATCTGCTCTGCCAATGGGTGGTCTCGCGCGGACAGGGCGCGCGCCTGCTGCAGGCCGGCGGCGGCGTGCCGTTCCGCAACTCCATCGTCGACGATGCCGAAGTCGCCAAGGGCGTGAAGACCAAGGAATGGCTGCAGTCGGTGGTTGACTCCGCCAAGATTTCGAAGCTCGGCCTGCCCGTCATCATCCCGGTCGCCGAATTCCGCGACATCGTCGGCGCCGCGCTGACCGCGACGCTGTCGGGCGCCGACCCCGCCACCGAGCTGAAAAAAGCGCACGAGCAATTCCGCCCCATCCTGGAGCGTAGCGAAAAAGCGTGAGTGTGGTGACACAAGCTTCGCCGGCGGCGGCCGATAACGCCGCGCCGGCACGTGAATGGCGTCCGCCGTCCTACTGGCCGTTCGTGATCCCGGCGCTCGTCGTGGTGCTGGCGGTGATCATCTTTCCGTGGGTGTTCACGATCTGGATGAGCCTGCAGGAATGGAAGGTCGGTTCGCCGACCGTCTTCGTCGGGCTCGCCAACTATCTGCGGCTGCCGACCGATCCGCGCTTCGTCGAGGCGGTCGGGCACACGCTATCCTACACCGCGCTGTCGGTGCTGCTGCCACTGGTCTTCGGCACGCTGGCGGCGGTGGTGTTCCACCAGAAATTCGCGGCGCGCGGCTTCCTGCGCGGCATCTTCATCATGCCGATGATGGCCACTCCCGTGGCGATCGCGCTGGTGTGGACCATGATGTTCCACCCGCAGCTCGGCGTGCTCAACTATCTGCTGTCGCTGGTCGGGCTGCCGGCGCAGCTCTGGGTGTTCAACCCCGCGACGGTGATCCCCTCGCTGGTGCTGGTCGAGACCTGGCAATGGACGCCGCTGGTGATGCTGATCGTGCTCGGCGGCCTCGCCGCGATCCCGAACGAGCCTTACGAGAGTGCGCAGATCGACGGCGCCAATTTCTGGCAGGTGTTCCGCTTCATCACGCTGCCCCTGATCATGCCGTTCCTGTTCATCGCCGGCATGATCCGGATGATCGACGCGGTGAAAAGCTTCGACATCATCTTCGCGATCACGCAAGGAGGACCGGGCTCGGCCTCGGAGACCATCAACGTCTATCTCTACAGCGTCGCCTTCGTCTATTACGACCTCGGCTATGGCTCGGCGATCGCGGTGGTGTTCTTCCTCCTGATCGTGGCGCTGGCGGCGCTGCTGCTCTACTTGCGCAAGCGCCTGCTGTGGACCTCACAGCTCGGGAGCGAGGCATGAACCCGCGCTACATCCTCGGTCGGATCGGACTGTGGCTGTCGGTGTTCGTCATCGTCTCGCCGGCGATCCTGTTCTTCCTCTGGATGGCCTCCCTGTCGCTCAAGTTCGAGATCGACAACGCCTCCTATCCGCCGGTGTTCTTCCCGGAGCATATTGCCTGGAAGAACTATGCCGACGTATTCGCCTCCAACCGCTTCCTGACCTATTTCAGCAACAGCCTGATCGTGACCGGCTGCGCCACGGGACTTGCGATGCTGGTCGGCGTACCCGCCGGCTACGGCATCGCGCGGATGGCCGCGCATAAATCGGCGATCGTGATCCTGATCGCGCGCATCACGCCCGGCCTGTCGTATCTGATCCCGCTGTTCCTGCTGTTCCAATGGCTCGGCCTGCTCGGCACGCTGGTGCCGCAGATCATCATTCATCTGGTGGTCACGGTACCGATCGTGATCTGGATCATGATCGGCTATTTCGAGACCACGCCGCTGGAGTTGGAGGAAGCCGCGCTGATCGACGGCGCGACGCGCTGGCAGGTGTTCCGCCATGTCGCGCTGCCGATCGCGAGGCCCGGGCTCGCGGTCGCCTTCATCCTCGCGGTGATCTTCTCCTGGAACAACTTCGTGTTCGGCATCGTGCTGGCGGGGCGCGAGACCCGCACGCTGCCGGTCGCGGTCTACAACATGATCTCGTTCGATCAGCTGAGCTGGGGCCCGCTCGCCGCCGCCGCATTGATCGTGACCGCGCCGGTGCTGCTGCTCACCGTGATGGCGCAGCGGCAGATCGTCGCCGGGCTGACGGCGGGTGCGGTCAAAGGTGGCTAGTCCCCGAGCGCCTCCAGCACCGCGGCTGAATCAGCGACCCAACCAAAAATGCCGCCCTGGGCCTTGATCATCTTCAGGCCCATCTCGTGGAATTCCGGGAAATAGGACGCGCAGCCGTCTGAGATCACGACGCAGCGATAGCCGCGGTCATTGGCCTCGCGCACCGTGGTGTTGACGCAGACCTCGGTGGTGACGCCGCAGACCAGGAGATTCTCGATGCCGTATTTCTGCAGGATGTCACTGAGCTCGGTGGCGTAGAATGCGCCCTTGCCGGGCTTGTCGATCACGATCTCGCTGTCGAGGGGATAGAGCTCCGAAATGATGTCGTGGCCGGCCTCGCCGCGGATCAGGATCCGTCCCATCGGTCCGGGATCGCCGATCCGAAGCGACGGCGCACCGCGCTCGAGCTTCGCGGGCGGCGCGTCGGAGAGATCGGGCAGATGGCCCTCGCGGGTGTGGACCACGAGCAGCCCGGCGTCGCGCACCGCCGCGAGCACCGCGGCGATCGGCTTCACCGCGCGGGCGAGCTGGCTGACGTCATTGCCGAGCGTCTCGCCGAAGCCGCCGGGCTCCATGAAATCGCGCTGCATGTCGATGATGACGAGCGCGGTCCTGCTCCAGTCGAGCGTGATCGGCTCCGGCTCCGCCGCGATCGTACCGCTTGAATTCGCCATGACCCACGCCTTGAATGCGAGAAGACCCGCGCCTGGTTAAGCAAACCGCATGCCATGGCGCAACAATGGTGCTGGCATGATCGTTGCTAGCCTAAGGCAGGATCGAACGAAGCACCCAAGCGTCTCAAACAAGCGGGAGGACAGCATGAATGGACTTGGCGGTCTCAACAAATCACCCAACGGTGTGGTGATCGGGCTGGTGCAGCTACAGCTGGCCGTGGTTGCGACCAAGGCCGATCTGGCACGACAGACCGAGCGCATCGTCTGGATGGTCGGCAAGGCACGGCGCAATCTCGCCACCATGGATCTTGTCGTATTCCCGGAATACTCGTTGCACGGCCTCTCGATGGACATCAATCCGGAGATCATGTGCCGGCTCGACGGGCCCGAAGTCGCGGCTTTCAAGCAGGCCTGCATCGACAACAAGATCTGGGGCTGCTTCTCCATCATGGAGTTCAACCCGCACGGCAACCCCTACAATTCCGGCCTGATCATCGACGATCACGGCGATATCAAGCTGTACTACCGCAAATTCCATCCCTGGATTCCGGTCGAGCCGTGGGAGCCGGGCGATGTCGGCATTCCCGTGATCGACGGACCGAAGGGCGCGAAGCTCGCGCTGATCATCTGCCACGACGGCATGTTCCCGGAAATGGCCCGGGAGTGCGCCTACAAGGGCGCGGAGATCATGATCCGCACCGCGGGCTACACCGCGCCGATCCGCGACAGCTGGCGCTTCACCAACCAGGCCAACGCGTTCCAGAACCTGATGGTGACGGCCAATGTCTGCATGTGCGGCTCGGACGGGTCGTTCGACTCGATGGGCGAAGGCATGATCGTCAATTTCGACGGCAGCATCATCGCGCACGGGACCACGGGACGGGCCGACGAGATCATCACCGCCGAGGTGCGGCCCGACCTCGTGCGCGAGGCACGGATCAACTGGGGCGTCGAGAACAACATCTATCAGCTCTGGCACCGCGGCTATGTCGCGGTGAAGGGCGGTGCGATGGATTGCCCGTACACGTTCATGCAGGACATGGTGTCCGGCCGCTTCCGCCTGCCGTGGGAAGATCAGGTCAAGATCACCGACGGCACGTCCTGCGGCTTTGCTGCGCCGACACGGATGTTCGGCAAGACCGCGAAGGCCGCCGAGTAGCCGGCCCTTTGATGTGAGCATGATCTCTTCGGAAAACCGCTCCACACTTTTCCGGATCATGCTCTACTTGAAGAAATGCACTAGACCGATGCTCAAGGCCAGCAGCAACAACAGCGACAGCGTGACGGCCGCCGTCACCCGGCCGCCGACCGTCGAGAGCACCCGCACATCGACGCCGAGCCCGAGGGCTGCCATCGAGACGACGGTGAGGATCGCCGCCGTCTTGGTCACCGGCGCGATCGCGATGTCAGGCACGAGCTGGAACGAGCGCAGCGCGGCCAGCACCAGGAAGCCGATGATGAACCAGGGCACCAGCTTGAACGGGCTGATCGAGGCGGCCTTTGAAGTGCCCTCGCTGGCGGCGCCGGCCTTGCGCCGCCGCGCCACCAGCAGCGAGAGGCCGATCACGATCGGGCCCAGCATCAATACCCGCACCAGCTTGACCAGCGTGCCGATCTGGGTCGAGACGATGCCCGCCGGCACGGTCGCCGCCAGCACCTGCGGCACGGCATAGACGGTGAGGCCGGCGAGGATGCCGTATTGCGTCGCCGTCAGCTTGAGCAGCGGGATCAGCAGCGGCAGGCCGAGCACCATCAGCACGCCGAGAATGGCGGTGAACGAGATCGACGAGGCGATGTCGTCGCCATCGGCCTCGATCACCGGCGCCACCGCCGCGATCGCCGAGTTGCCGCAGATCGAATTGCCGCAGGCGATCAGGATCGCGAGTTTGGTCTTGAGCCCGAGCATCCGGCTGAGGCCATAGCTCACCGCCAGCATGATCACGACGGTCACCGCGATGGCGCCGATCAGGAGCCCGCCCGACGCCACGATCGCGGCAAAGCTGATGGAGGCGCCGAGCAGCATCACCGCGACCTCAAGCAGCTGCTTGGCGCTGAAGGCAATGCCCGATCGCCAGCGCGCCGACGGCTCCCAGGCGGTGCGCACCGCCATGCCGAGCAGGATCGCGACGACGAGGGCCTCGATATAGGGATGGTCGAAAACGCGCTCCTCGGCGGCCTGGATGCCGAGCGAGATGACGGTGACCGCCCCGCAGAGCAGAATCCCCGGAATGAGCTGGAATATGCGCCGCAGCGCCCCCTGCTTCTGCCCCTGGTCTTGTTCTTGTTCCGGCACAAAATCCTCTTTTCGGAGAAGATTTTATGCGCCAAGGCACACCTCTTGGCTAATATATTTTCGGACTGCCCCGATAGAGAGAAGTTATGTCCCTCAACCTGCATCTGCTCCGCCTGTTCGCGGCCGTGGCGAGGACCGGAAGTTTCTCCCGTGCCGCCGACCTCCTGCACATCAGCCAGCCCGCCATCTCCAAGGGCGTGCGGGATTTCGAGCTGCAGGTCGGCTGCCGGCTGCTCGACCGCACGCCGAAGGGGGTGCGGCCGACCCGGGAGGGCGCGGCGCTGGCGCGGCACGCCGAGACCCTGTTCGCGGCCGAACGCGCCGCCGAGGACGAATTGCAGGCGCTGCGCAATCTCGACAGCGGCTCGCTGCGGATCGGCGCCAGCACCACGATCGCGACCTACATGATCCCGGAATATCTCGGTGTGTTCCACCGCGCCTTTCCCGGCATCGATCTGCACGTCGTGAGCGCCAACACCAGCGATATCGCCACGCTGATGCTGGGGCACGAGATCGAGATCGCGCTGGTCGAGGGGCCGGTCGAGGACGAGAATTTGATCAGCGAAGCCTGGCGTACCGACGTGATGGCGCTGATCGCAGGTCCGGATCATCGCTTCGCGGCGGTCCAGGGGCCGATCGACATCCGGTCGCTGAACGACGAGATCCTGATCGTGCGGGAGCCCGGCTCAGGCACGCGCGAGGTGGTCGCGCAGGCGCTGGCTGCCCACCACGTCGAGCCGCAGCGCACGCTCGAGATCGGCAGCACCGAGGCGATCAAGCAGGCGGTGGCGGCCGGCGTCGGCGTCGCCATCGTGTCGGTCGCAACGATCGACGATCAGGTGAAGCTGGGAAAGCTGAAGGTGATCCCGATCAAGGGCATCCATATCGAGCGCACGCTCTGGCAGCTGAAATCGCCCGGCCGGCTGGACGTGCCGGCGGCGGTGGCGTTCGAGGGGATCATTCGGGAAGCACAAAGGGCCAGGACGGCCCCGCGCGGACCTGCGGCTAGAGCGCGGCGAACAGACCCTGCGCCCAGGCAACGGCATGCTCGAAGCTGAACACGCCGGGCTCGAAATAGACGGCCCGTGCCAGCACGATGCCGACCACCAGCACCCAGAACACGCTGGTGCCCGCGGTCTTCAGCCATTTCGACACGCCCTCGCTCGCGATCGAAGGATCGACCGCGGGGACCGGCTCGCCGAAGGGATCGAATGCGGATTGGCTCATCGTCGTAACCATCAGGAATACCCTGAGAATGTCGCGACGACGGGGGCGGAAGCAAGGGTAGTGGAATGCCTTTTGCGGCGGTGACTTGGAAGGACGTTTTCCGGCTCGAAAGCGGGGGAGCATTTCCTTCTCAACGCCCCCTGTGGGCATCAACTATCGGTCACGCGCCGCGGCGCCACGCGTGGCAGCGTGATCCGCATGCGTGTCCCCATGCCCGGCGCACTGTCGAGATTGAGCTCTCCGCCCAGCCGGTTCGTGACGATGTTATGAACGATATGGAGACCGAGCCCGATGCGGCCGATATCGCGGCGCGTGGTGAAGAATGGATCGAAGGCCTGCCGCAGCACGTCGTCGTCCATCCCGCAACCGTTGTCGGCGAACAGGATCTCGACCTGATCCGCGCCTGAGGCGCGCAGCCGGATCGTGATCATGCCGCCCTTGCCGTCCGGAAACGCGTGCGCCACCGAATTGACGAACAGGTTGGTCAGCACCTGGCCGTAAGGGCCGGGATAGCTGTTCATGGCAAGACCGGGCGGGCAATCGACCTCAAGCGCGAGGTTGTTCTTCGGCAAGGCCGGACGCAGGCTCGAGAGAACCTGCTCGGTCACCGCGCCGAGATCGAACTGGCTCCGGTCGAAGTAGCTGCGATCGACGGCCACCTGCTTAAACGATTGCACCAGGTCCGCCGCGCGCTTGAGGTTGCCGACCAGCAGCGACGAGGCGCTTTCGACGACCTCGATGAAATCGCTCAGGCTGGATCGCTTCAGCTTGCCGCGCGCGGCCTCGGCAGCGAAGTCGGCGCATTTCTGCTCCAGCACCGAGGCGACGGTGAGACTGGTGCCGACCGGACTGTTGATCTCGTGCGCGACGCCGGCCACCAGCCGGCCGAGCGCCGCGAGCTTTTCCGCCTCGATCAGCGACGCCTGGGTCTCCTGCAGATGGTGCAAGGCCTTCTCGGCGGCGTCGCGCGCGGCGCGGATCTCGCGTTCGCTGCGCTTGCGATCGGTGATCTCTTCGGCCGCAACGTTGACGCCGACGATGCTCCCGTTCGGTTCGCGCTGCGGATGCCAATGCGTGATCCAGCATCGCTCGTCATTGTGGCCGGGGCGCTGGCCGTAAACCTCCACGTCGGTGACGGGCTCTCCGGTCTCCATGATCGATTGAACGATACCTTCGACGGCCGAAGCCAGTGCGGGCACGCAATCGTGCACCGTACGCCCGAGGTGACCTTCGACCGAAATGCCGCAGATCTCGGTGAGACGCTGGTTGATCTGAAGGTAACGGCAATCGGGAGAGAGATAGGCAAGCCCGATCGGCGCCGTGTCATAGATCAGCTGCAGCGCCGGTTGCTTTGGGAACTGAACGTCCTGGACGGACGACCTCATGTTCACTACCCCCCGTTGCGTCAAGTCTAGCGCTTCGCGCCCGACCCGCAAATAGGCCAGCTGAGCCGGAAACGGTGGTCTGATCTGTCCGGATTAGGCACGAGGGGGCGCAGCGGCCCCTGGACCGGTGCCTGCGGCGTGCTGACGCAACGTGGACAGCAAGCGCTCCTCGGCCAAGGCCTGCGAAGCGCGCAATTTTAGCTATTCACTAAACCGTGCGGACGAAAATTCTCGACGAAGCGCAGCAGCGCCCGCGCGCCAGTGTCGGCATCGGCGAGCTCGACATGCTCGGCCGGATTGTGGCTGATCCCGCCGCGGCAGCGCACGAAGATCATGCCGATATCGGCGACATCGACCATCGCCATCCCGTCATGCCCCGCCCCGCTCGGCAGCTCGAACGCGGCATAGCCCTCGGCCGCGACCGCCTCGGCGATCTGGGACTTCAGCCATGGCGCGCAGGGCACGCTGCGGTTCTCGTGAGTGACGTCGATCTGCAAGGCGAGGTCGCGGCGTTTTGCGATCGCCTCGATCTGCCGCACGATGTCGGCGACGGCGCGCTTGCGATGCATGTCGTTCTGCGAGCGGATATCCATGGTGAAGGACACCTTGCCCGGGATCACATTGGTGGCGCCCGGCATCGCGTTGACATAGCCGACGGTGCCGACGAGGCCTTGTTCGTCGGACCTGCAAAACTGTTCGATCGCAACGATGCATTCGGCAGCGCCCGCCAGCGCATCGCGCCGCAGCTTCATCGGCACCGTGCCGGCATGGCCGGCGACGCCGGTGAGGCTGGCGGCCAGCCGGGTCGCGCCCGAAATCGCGGTGACGACGCCGACCGGCAGCGCCTTCTCTTCCAGCACGGGGCCCTGCTCGATGTGCAGCTCGACATAGCCGAGCAGCTCGCGGCGGGCGCGCGCCGCCTTGCCGATATGATCGGGATCGAGCCCGAACTGGATCAGCGCATCGCGCATCGACGTGCCGGCGCGGTCGCGCGTGTTGAGCACACTCTCGTCGAAGGTGCCGGCGACCGCGCGGCTGCCGAGCAGGGTCGAGGCAAAGCGCACACCCTCCTCGTCAGCAAAGCCCACGATCTCGATCGCAAACGGCAATCGCCTGCCGCGCCGGTTCAGATCGGCGACGCAGGCGATCGCGGTGATGACGCCGAGCGGGCCGTCCCATCTGCCGGCGTCGCGCACGGTGTCGTAATGCGAACCGAGCATCAGCGCAGGCAGCCCCGGCCGCTCGCCCTCATAGCGGCCGCAGACATTGCCGATGGCATCAAGATGCGCGCTCATGCCGGCCTCGCGCATCCAGGACAGGATGAGATCGGCCGCCTTGCGATGCTCGTCGGTGAGGAAGATTCGCGCCAGATGCTCCGGCGTCTCGGAGATCGACGCGAGCTGATCGATCCGCGCCACGATCTCTTCGCCAAGGGAAGACGATTTCGATGACGGTTTTATCTCGCTCATGCTGTTTCCCATCAGTCCAACGCGGCCGCCGGAGCTCGCTTCACTCGTAGCAGGCCCGATCCGATTCACCAGCCGGCAATTGGCGCGTCGTGCCCAGGCCCCGCCCGGGCTCGCACCGGCTGTCCGGCGGTTAGCGACTGCTTAACGGCATTGCATACAACAGCGATCGATCGCTCATAAAATAGGCAAGCCGATCTCAATCAGCTTCCGAGCTTTCTGGGACCAATCACCATTCTCACGTACATTCAATCATTTACGGAGGACTGATCGCCAAACATGCTCTGGCATGAAGCTTGCGACACTTCCCCCAAGCTCCGCCGTCAGGCGGTTGCGACAGGGACAGGCGGGCCGGACCCGCCGGAGGGAGCGAGCGATGGATTTTGGCAGGATTTCAAGAAGGCATTTATTGCAGGGGAGCGCCGCACTGGCGCTCGGCAGCACGCTCGGCATTCGTGGCGCGGCGGCAGCGGAAACCACGATCGGCTTCATCTATGTCGGGTCGCGCGACGACTACGGCTACAACCAGGCCCACGCCCAGGGCGCGGCGGCGGTGAAGAAGCTTCCCGGCATCAAGGTCGTCGAGGAAGAGAAGGTGCCGGAGACCGATGCAGTCGAGAAGACCATCGAGTCCATGATCAATCTCGACGGCGCCACGCTCATGTTCCCGACCTCGTTCGGCTACTACAACCCGCACGTCCTCAAGATGGCGGGCAAGTTTCCAAAACTGCGCTTCGAGCATTGCGGCGGCCTGTGGTCCGACAAGGACCCGAAGAACGCCGGCAGCTATTTCGGCTATATCGACGAGGCGCAATACGTCTCCGGCATCGTCGCCGGCTATTCGACCAAGAGCGGCAAGCTCGGCTTCGTCGCCGCCAAGCCGATCCCGCAGGTGCTGCGAAACATCAACGCGTTCACGCTCGGCGCCCGGCTCGCCAATCCGAAGGCGACCACGCAGGTGATCTTCACCGGCGACTGGTCGATGCCGGTCAAGGAAGCCGAGGCGACCAACAGCCTGATCGACCAGGGCGTCGACGTGCTGACCTGCCATGTCGACGGACCGAAGACCATGGTCGAGAACGCCGCGCGCCGCGGCGCGCTTGTATGCGGCTATCACGTCAACCAGTCGCCGCTGGCGCCGAAGGCCTATCTCACCGGCGCCGAGTGGAATTGGGAGGCGCTCTACCCGAAATTCGTCAAGATGATCACCGCGGGCGAAGCGATCCCGAACTTCTATCGCGGCGGCCTCAAGGAAGAGATCGTCAAGGTGTCGCCCTATGGCGAGATGGTGTCGGCGGAAGCACGCAAGCACGCCGACGACGTCAAGGCCAAGTTCATGTCCGGCGAGTTTACGATCTTCAAGGGCCCGCTGGTCGACAACAAGGGCAAGACGGTGATCGCGTCCGGCACCGATCGCGGCCAGCAGGATCCCGAACTCGAGAAGATGGACTATCTCGTCGAGGGCGTGATCGGAGCCACCGCGTGACGACCGAGACGGCGGAATCGGTGGAGGCGGCCGGCATCGCTCCGGCCGCCGATCCCGGATTCCTCCAGCGCCACGGCGCGCGCATCGAATACATCGTGATCCCGGGCGCGGCGCTGGTCGGCGCGCTCGCGGTGTTCGGCGGCTTTGTCGCGCTCTACGGCAAGAACCCGCTCGATCTGTATTTCTACATGTATTACGGCGCGTTCGGCACCGCCTTCTCCTGGCAGAACACGCTGACCCGCGCCGCGCCGCTGATCCTGACCGCGCTGTGCACGGCGCTGCCGGCGCAGCTCGGCATGGTGATCATCGGCGGCGAAGGCGCGCTGCTGATCGGCGCGCTGTCGGCGACCGCGGCGGCGCTGGCGCTGCAAGGCGCGGCGCCGACCGTGGTGCAGATCGCCATGGTGATCGCGGGCATGATCGGCGGCGGCCTCTGGATCACGCTGTCGGGCGGCCTGCGGCAATATCGCGGGGTCAACGAGACGATCTCGAGCCTGCTGCTGGTCTATATCGCGCTTGCCGTCCTCAACCATCTGGTCGAGGGGCCGATGCGCGATCCGGCGAGCCTCAACAAGCCGTCGACGCGCGAGATCGGCGCCGCCAACATGATCGGCACCATTCCCGGCACCGACGTGCATTGGGGCCTGGCGTTCGGCCTCGTCGCGGCCGTTGCCGCCTACATCCTGATCTATCACACCACCTTCGGCTTCGCCGCGCGCGTTGCCGGCGGCAACATCCGGGCGGCCAAGATCGTGGGCCTCAGTGTCGGCAAGCTGATCCTGACCGTCTGCTTCCTCGCCGGCAGCTGCGCCGGGCTTGCCGGCATGATCGAGGTCGCGGCGGTGCAGGGACGCACCAACGCCAATCTTGCGGCGGGCTACGGCTTCACCGGCATCCTCGTCGCGTTCCTGGCGCGGCAGAATCCGCTGGCGATCATTCCAGTGGCGATCCTGCTCGGCGGCATCTCGGCCTCCGGCGGCCTGTTGCAGCGGCGGCTCGGCCTGCCCGACGCTTCGGTGCTGGTGCTGCAAGGCATCATCTTCGTGTTCGTGCTGGCGAGCGACGCGCTCTACGGGCGCATCGGCTTCCTGAAGGGAAAGTCCTGACATGGCGGACGCATCGCTCGGGCTCTGGACCGTTCCGCTCGCCGTATTCGGCGGCGCCATCCGCGTCTCGACGCCGTTCCTGTTCGTCAGCCTCGGCGAATGCATCACCGAGCGGTCCGGCCGCATCAATCTCGGCCTCGAGGGCACGCTGGTGATGGGCGCGATGAGCGCCTATGGCATCTCCTACCTGTCGGGCTCGCCGTGGTTAGGGGTGCTCGCGGCCGGAATCACCGGTGCCCTGTTCGGCGCGCTGCATGCCGGCATCTGCTCGCTGCCGCGGGTCAACGACATCGCGGTCGGCATCGCGCTGATGCTGCTCGGCACCGGGCTCGCGTTCTTCCTCGGCAAGCCGCTGATCGAGCCGACCGCGGCCCGGCT
>NZ_LFIQ01000124.1:33333-38122 GCF_001189245.1 Bradyrhizobium pachyrhizi
TGGTGGAGCGACGTGCCGCAGCTGCGCGCGGCGCTGCGCATCAACGTGCTGTTCCTGATCGGCGTCGCGATCGCACCGCTGCTCTATTGGGCCTTCAGGACCACGCGCTGGGGCCTCTTGATCCGCACCGCCGGCGAGAGCGCGGATGCCGCGCGCGCGATGGGCCATTCGGTGCTCTTGATCCGGCTGCGCGCCACCATGGTCGGCGGCTTCCTCGCCGGCATCGGCGGCTCGTTCCTGTCGCTGTTCTATCCCGGCAGCTGGAACGAAGGCCTCTCCTCGGGACAGGGCATCACCGCCGTGGCGCTGGTGATCTTCGCGCGCTGGGACCCGATGCTCTGCCTGTGGGCCTCGCTCGCCTTCGGCGGCGCCGCCGCGCTCGGGCCCGCGCTGCAATCGGTCGGCATCACCTCCGGCTATCATTTGTTCAACGCCGCGCCTTACATCCTGACGCTCGCGATCATGATCATCACCTGCTCGCCGAGACGCACGCTGACCGGCGCGCCCGCCGAATTGTCCATCACCCGATAGCATCTCGCGAGATCATTTCATGCCCGAGCGCTTCATCAAGTCCGAGCCCTATGCCTGGCCCTACAATGGCGACCTGCGGCCAGAGAATACCGCGCTCATCATCATCGATATGCAGACCGACTTCTGCGGCGTCGGCGGCTATGTCGACAAGATGGGCTACGACCTCTCGCTGACGCGGGCGCCGATCGAGCCGATCAGGAAGCTGCTCGCGGTGATGCGCGCGCAGGGCTTTCACATCATCCATACACGCGAGGGGCACCGGCCCGACCTTGCCGACCTGCCCGCCAACAAGCGCTGGCGCTCGCGCCAGATCGGCGCCGGCATCGGCGATCCCGGCCCCTGCGGCCGCATCCTGGTGCGCGGCGAGCCGGGCTGGGAGATCATTCCCGACCTCGCGCCGCTGCCGGGCGAGCCTGTTATCGACAAGCCCGGAAAAGGCTCGTTCTGCGCCACCGATCTCGAGCTGATGCTGCGGCTGCGCGGCATCGAGAACATCGTGCTGACCGGCATCACCACCGATGTCTGCGTCCATACCACGATGCGCGAGGCCAATGACCGCGGCTTCGAATGCGTGCTGGTCGAGGATTGCTGCGGCGCGACCGACAAGGGCAATCACGATCACGCGCTGAAGATGATCAAGATGCAGGGCGGTGTGTTCGGCGCGGTGACCAGATCGGCCGACCTGATCGGGGCGCTGTCGTGATCATCGGCGAGCCGCCCGCCCCTTCTGGCGCGTTCGGCGTCGACGCCATCGCCATGACGATGCGGTTCGGCGATTTCGCAGCGCTCGACAATGTCGAGCTCAAGGTGCGTCCAGGCTCGTTCCACGCCTTGCTTGGTGAGAACGGCGCGGGCAAGAGCACGCTCGTGAAATGCATCATGGGCTATTATCACGCGACCGAAGGCGACATCATTGTCGGCGGCCGGCAGCAGGCGATTGCCAATCCGAGGGACGCGCATGCGCTCGGGCTCGGCATGGTCTACCAGCACTTTACCTTGGTGCCGGCGATGACGGTTGCCGAAAATCTGGTGCTCGCGCGCGACGACGTTCCTGCCGTGGTCGACTGGCGCAAGGAGAAGAAGGAGCTCGAGGCCTTCCTGGCGCGGATGCCGTTCAAGGTGCCGCTCGACGCAAAAGTCTCCGACATCTCCGCCGGCGAGCGGCAGAAATGCGAGATCCTCAAGCAGCTCTATCTGAAGCGCCGCTTCCTGATCCTGGACGAGCCGACTTCGGTGCTGACGCCGGGCGAGGCGGACGAGGTACTTGGCATGCTGCGCGGCATGGTGGTCGCGGGCGAGCTCACCATCCTGATGATCACGCACAAGTTCCGCGAGGTGATGGCCTTTGCCGACGAGGTGACCATCCTGCGCCGCGGCAAGCTCGCCGGCAGCGGCCGGGTCGCCGAGCTGACGCCGGACGAGATGGCCCGGACCATGATCGGCGCCGAGCAGCTGACGGTGCAACCGCCGCGCACCGGCGAGACCGGAGCGGCCCGGCTCGAACTCGACAGGCTCACCGCGCTTGACGATGCCGGCGCGATCGCCGTGCACGGGGTGTCGCTGACCATGAAGAGCGGCGAGATCGTCGGCATCGCCGGCGTCTCCGGCAACGGCCAGCGCCAACTCGTGGAGGTCCTGGCCGGCCAGCGCGAGGCCGAGAGCGGCACCATCCGCGTCCAGGGCGAGACCTATGCGGCGAGCCGCACTGAGATGCGGCGCTACAGGATGTCGCTGCTGCCGGAAGAGCCGCTGAAGAACGCCTGCGTCGGCGGCATGAGCGTCGCCGACAACATCGCATTTCGCGAGTTCGATCGCGCCCCGTTCGCGCGCGGCGGCTGGTGGCTGAACCGTGCCGCCTTCCGCAACGACGCCGAGCGCAAGATCAACCGCTACAAGATCAAGACCCGCACGCCGGAGACGCCGATCGCGGCACTGTCGGGCGGCAATGTGCAGCGCGCAGTGCTGGCGCGCGAGCTCTCCGGCGACGTCGAGGTGCTGATCGCCGCCAATCCCTGCTTCGGACTCGACTTCGCGGCCGTGGCGCAAATCCACGCCGAGATCATGGCCGCCCGCAACCGGGGCGCTGCGGTGCTGTTGGTCAGCGAGGACCTCGATGAGTTGCTGGAGCTGTCGGATCGGCTGGTCGTGATGTTCCACGGCGCGTTCGTGCATGAGGCCCGCGCCAGCGAGGCCGACCTCACCGAGATCGGCCGGCACATGGCCGGGCATTGAGGGCTCTCCCTCACCCGGAACGCATCTGGCGATGCGTTCCGGTCTCTCCCCGCAGGCGGCAGGGCAATCGCATATGCAAAGCTTGGTGTCGTCCCGGCGTAGGCCGGGACCCATAACCACAGAACCTTGTTGTTGAACAAGGCCGTGGCCCCAGCTCGCTTTTATCACCACGCCCTGTGGTTATGGGTCTCGGATCTGCGCTCCGCTTCGCTGCGCTTGTCCGGGACGACGAAGTTCTTTTGCCATATGCGATTGCCCTGCCGCAGGCGAGGCGAAGCGGCCGCGGCTCGCTAACGACCGCGCTACCCGATCTCGAACGCGTCCGCGGCGAGATGCTTGAGATTGGCGTGCCAATGCTCGGCGATCTGAAGCCGCGTCGGCACCCAGACGTGCTCGTGCGTCTGGATGTAGTCGAGAAAGCGCATCAGCGCGGCGGCGCGGCCGGGACGCCCGACGACGCGGCAATGCAGGCCGATCGACATCATCTTCGGCGAGGTCGCGCCTTCGGCATAGAGCACGTCAAAACTGTCTTTCAGGTAAGTGTAGAACTCCTCGCCGCCGCCAAAGCCCTGCGCGTTGATGAAGCGCATGTCGTTGGCATCCAGCGTATAGGGGATCACGAGATGCGGCTCGGTGCCGGCTGCCTTGATCCAGTACGGCAGATCGTCAGCATAGGAATCGCAGAGATAGCGCAGGCCGCCCGCCTCCATCAAAAGCCGCAGCGTGTTGATCGAGGAGCGGCCAGTGTACCAGCCGAGCGGCCGCGCGCCGGTCGCCTCGGCATGCACGGCAATGGCGCGAGCGATCTCCTCGCGCTCCTCGTCCTCCGACATGTCCTTGTGCTCGACCCAGCGCAGGCTGTGGCTTGCGATGTCCCAGCCCGCCTCCTGCATCGCGACAACGACGTCCGGATTGCGCCTCAGAGCCATCGCGACGCCGAATACCGTGGCCGGCAGCTTCCGCTCGGCGAATATCCGCCACAGCCGCCAGAAGCCGGCGCGCGCGCCATATTCGAACATCGTCTCGATATTGGCGTGCCGCTGGCCGACCCAGGGCTGTGCGCCGAGCACGTCGGACAGAAACGCTTCCGAGGCGCGATCGCCGTGCAGGATGTTGTTCTCCCCGCCCTCCTCGAAATTGACCACGAATTGCACGGCGATGCGCGCCGCGTCGGGCCATTTCGGATCGGGCGGATTGCGGCCGTAGCCGCGGAGATCGCGCGGATAGCGGGCCTCGGTCACATCAGATTTCCTCGAAGCGAATGTTCTGCGCGCCCTTCCACAACACAGTCTTGCCGAACGCGGTGAGGTTCTCCAGCCCCGAGGTCAGCGTAATGAAGTGATTGCCGGCGAGCTGGCCCATCTTGCTGGCGAAGTGCACGCCGCCATAGGCGAGCAGGATCTCAGTCTCGCTGATGCCGCCGGGATAGAGGATGATCTGGCCCGGCGCCGGGTAGCTGGTGTGGTTCTCGTAGGACACGCCGAAGTCGAGATCGCCGAGCGGCATCCAGACGCCCTCGCCGCTCCAGCGCACGTGGATCGCCTGGCTCTCGAACGGCATCGCCTTGCGGAACGCGGCGACCGTCTTCGGCGCGAGCTGCTCCTCGAAACGGGCGTCAAAGGTGAACTCGCCGGCGCGGACAATCAGTTTGCTCATCGATCTCTCGTGGGTGGGCCAAGAAGTGATGTCCCAACCATTGCCGCCGGCCCGGGCCGGACGCAAGGCCGATTCCGGCCCCGGAAGCCGGTTTTTCGCCGCGCTGCGGCCTCCAACGCAGATTTGAGCAGAGTTGCATTGCGCCGCGCCTTCCCGTTTGCGAGCCTGCGAGGGTACATCGAACAGGGTGACTTTGATGACAACAAGCAGTCTGCACGGACATGTGGCACTGGTGACCGGCGGATCGCGCGGCATTGGTGCTGCGATCGTCAAGATGCTGGCGGATGCCGGCGCCGCCGTCGCCATCAATTATCGCGAGCGCTCGGCCGAGGCGGAGACGCTGGCAAAGGGCATCACCGCCGCCGGCGGC
>NZ_LFIQ01000124.1:38132-66757 GCF_001189245.1 Bradyrhizobium pachyrhizi
CATCGTCAGGGGTGTCGACGACCTCACCGAAGAGGATTTCGACCGCACCATCACGGTCAATCTCAAATCGGCGTTTCTCTGCACGCAGGCGGTGCTGCCGATGATGCGCACCCGCAAATGGGGCCGTATCGTCAATATCTCCTCCGGCGCGGCGCGCGGCGCCGGCTCGATCGGGCCGCACTACAATGCATCCAAGGCGGCGATGGAGGGGATGACCCGCGGCTATGCCGCGCGCCTCGTCAAGGAAGGCATCACCGTCAACGCCGTCGCGCCGTCGCTGATCGAGACCGACATGATGAAGGGACAGAGCGAGCTCGTCAGCCGGATCCCGGTCGGCCGCTTCGGCACAGCGGAAGAGGTGGCACAGGCCGTGATGCTGCTGGTCAACAATCCCTACATGACCGGACAGACCATCGCGATGAGCGGTGGCATGGCGTTCAATTAGGACGCGGGCTCATCAGCGCGCAGCCATAGCCTGATCGACGCGAGTTGAACGAAGGCAAGGTAGTTGGCGGCGAGCTTGTCCTAGCGCGTCGCAACCCGGCGGCAGTTCTTGATCTTGTTGAAGAAGCGCTCGACCAAGTTCCGGGCGCGATAGAGATACAGGCTGAAGCGGATAGGCTCAGTTGCATCGTGGCGGGATGTTGGCCCATGCACCCTTCTCGACCGCAAGGCAACATGCCCGGCCAAGGAATGCTTTGGCGACGATGCGCCCGAAAGCGGACGCGTCATGGTCACTTTGAGTTTTGTCGTTCGTGACCCATTGCCGAACTGAAAGTCACTCTTTGTCCAACCCCGCCGCCCGCCCCGGGCGCGCGGCACGGCGGTTCGAGACGGCCAAATCGCCGTCATCGGGCTCACCGCTCAATCAGGGTTGGCCACATCCTGCGCAAAACACCGTCCTTGATCACATAGCGGTGGAAAAGCGCGGCCGCGGAATGAAGCAGTGCCACAACGACGATGATATTTGCGATCAATCCGTGCCACGCATTGACGCTACGCATGAATTCGTCACCGCCGAATTTCGGAAAGTGCAGAATATTGAACAGTGGGAAACCGTGCGCAAACACATTGGCGATACCTAGTGCGACCATGATCACGAGCAGCAGATCGATCAGCCGGTGCATTGCCACTGCCGTCACATGGAGGACGCCGCGGTTAATCGGCGGCAATCTACGGCCGCGTGTGGCGCGCCAGAACATTCCGAAGATCACTACGCTCGCGAACGCAAAACCAAACAGGACATGCACGGACCAGATGTCGACCCGAAGCGGGCCCCGCTGCAGAAGGTTAGTTGTCCTACCGATCAGAAACTGGATCGCGACGAGAATTGCGGTCGCCCAGTGCAGCGTGATCGTCGTGCGGTCATAGACTTCCGGCTGACTTCCAGATGTGTCGGTCACGGCGCGGCTCAATCCGCTTCCGATGAGGCGTATTTTTCCTCGAAAGCCCACACCTCCTGAAAACCAATCAACGAGCTGAACACGTTGAAGTCATAGAGCGGCTCCTGCACCGGCTTGTCTTCGGCCAGCGCACTATAGACGTTGTTCAGAGCATAAGCGGTAGCGAGCAGGCCCGCCGTCGGATAAATAGCCATCCGGTAGCCGATTTCCCTAAGTTTATCCTGACTGAGAATGGGGGTCCGACCCCCGTGCAGTTGGTTCGAGACCAGCGGCACGCCCAAAGCCATTCCGATCTTTCGCATCTCCGCTTCCGATTCCGGACTCTCGATGAAAATAATGTCGGCCCCGGCTTTAGCATAGGCTTCGCCGCGGCGGATCGCTTCATCGAGACCAAGTTGCGTGCGAGCGTCCGTGCGCGCGATGATTAGGAAATCTTTCGACGAGCGGGCATCGTTCGCGACGGTCAACTTGTTGACCATCTCCTTGGCAGAGATCACGTGCCGGTTCGGCGTATGCCCGCATTTCTTAGGGCTCTGCTGATCTTCAAGCTGGATCGCTGCGGCTCCAGCCTTCTCGTAGCCGCGGACCGTATGATGAACATTCAGCAGACCACCGTAACCGGTATCGCCATCGGCGATCAGCGGCTTGCGCACGGTTTGGGCGATAACCTGCACGCGATCTAGCATCTGCGAATAGGTCGCTAGACCGGCATCAGGCAGTCCGAGGTAGGACGCCGCGACCCCATAGCCTGTCATGTAGAGGGCGTCGGCCTTGGTGCGATCGGCGAGCTTGGCGGAGACCAGATCGAAGACACCGGGACAGGTCACAAACGGCTTTTCCTCGATCATCTTTCTCAGGGTTTTGGACGTCATCGTGATCTCCTCAACTGATTTTGGATGATGAGGTGGGCTGCGATCGTCACGATTGCCGGAGGCGGCCAGCGCAGCAGTCCTCCTGCACGGAAGCATTCAACAGATCGCTCATGGCCTCTATTGCTATCCGTCAATAGCTATTTGATAGTAGCAATATGAAAATTCAACGCCGGAACCGCGACATCACGCAACTGCGAAAACAGTTGATGGACGCTTCCCGCCGGCTGCGTCGTGAAGCCACCGCGGACGATCGATCCTGGGCGCGGTTGCTCGTGCTGGGTGCGATCGACCGCCACGGCGAGTCGGCCACACCTTCGGTGCTCGCGGCTGACGAAGGCATGCGCTCTTCAAATCTTGCTGCAGCGCTGCGCTCCCTCGAAGCGCGCAAGCTGATCGTGCGGACGCCGGACACCAAGGACCGGCGCAAAGTCAGGCTCCGGCTTAGTTCAGCCGGGCAGCGATTTCTCGATGACAGCCGCGCCCGCGGCGAGCACTGGCTCACCGAAGCCATGGATGCATGCCTCACGGCCAGCGAGCGCTCGGACCTGATCAAAGCCGGAGCCTTGCTCGACCGCGTCACGGCTTATTCCAAAGCGGCAACGCGGCGCAGCCAAAAATCGTGAGATTCCGTAGGACTGATTTCAGTTTGAATGTCGCAATTGGCCCATAGCTGACGGTCTTTGGATGACCAACGGGAATGACGGCTCTCCGAAGTGAACCGGGAATCCATGGGTTCGGTCGCTATCGGCGGCTTTTGACCCCAAGCGGTCGCGGCATCATCGCGCCTGCGGTACGAATGAGTGAGCTGATCGAGGCATGAGAGATCGCGTCTCTGGGTTTGGCAAGTGTTCGTTTCATCGGCACGGAACGATTGATTTCGCCGAGTGGGAACACGTTGCCAAGAAGCCACAGCGATTGAAGGGAATAGAAATTGGAGCCGTCATTCTCGTGGCGGCGCGCGCGCTCACGGCTTATTGGTTAGGGATCAGATCGGGCAACATGAATCATTTCCAGCCCGGCAGTTTGTTTCAGACGCTGATTGATTAGAGCTGGAATTGGCACGAGCCCATTCCAGAAGCCATGGAGCTTCGCGAAATGAATTTCGATAATCAGACCAGATCTAGTTATTCGAACCACACACATTCAGCATCAGCGACCTCCGCCGATGAAACGAATAAGGGCCAGGACGGCGAGACACGCTTTGGATTTAGAGCAACGGACTTGATCGTATACCCTGCGCACGGCGTCGGCCAAATTGTAGCGATTGAGGAACAGACAATGGCGGGGGCTTGCCTCGAGTGCTTTGTCGTCTATTTCGCGAAGAGCAAGATGACGCTACGCGTTCCGACGAGGAAGGCGGCAAACGTCGGAATGCGCCAACTGTCCGATCCCGTTTCCATCGAGCACATGCGACGAATTCTGGGGCAGGCGCCGCACAAAGCGCGGGGTAATTGGTCCCGGCTTGCCCAAGAATACGAAAGCAAGATCAATTCGGGCAATATTATCGCTATCGCGGAGGTCATGCGCGATCTGTATCGGCCCGCGGTCAATGCCGAGCAGAGCTACAGCGAACGACAACTGTACGCTGCGGCAGTCGAACGCCTGTCAGGAGAAGTGGCGCTTGTTAGCGGCATTACTGAAGCAGAAGCCGTCAGGGAGCTTGAAAGCCTCATAATTGCTGAGGTCAGGCGGAGCGCATAGAGACCAGTCGGACATCCTCGGAACGTCTGCGTCCGGGTCCTGGCCGACGTTCCGGCGCCCCTGGCCAGATATGGTTTCCTAGGATGGCCGTTCGACGAAGGCGACGGCCTTATTGCTGTAGGTCCATATCGCGCCGTCGCGTTTGCTGATCCCGAGAAAGGCGGTCTTTGTACCGGCATATTTCATGTCCCGATTGCCCCCGTCGATGCCGTAGGCCCATGGGTCGAGGCACAGGAACTCGGTGATCTTGCCGTCGGCTCCCGATGTGCGGTGCCCGACGATGCCCACATAATGAGCGCCGCCGAGGGAGGCCCTCACCGGCACCTTGTTTTCGAGATTCTTGATTGTCCAATCCACCGCTTTGCTGGGATCGCGGCCCGCGCTCACCTGGTCGCGCGCCGTCGGTTCGGCCATTTTCCAGCCCATGTAGCGGACAAACACGATCTTGATGATCGAACCGCACCAATATTCATTGTTAACTGCCTTGAGGAAACCGCCATTGTTCTGGTTCCACGGCAGCTTGCTCTTCTTGTAGTTTTCCATCGACGCGTCAGCGGTCGCCGCCAGGGCGGGAAGGGTGTGCAGCTGTTCATCCACCAGCATTTCATAGACGCGATGGCGGTTGTCCAATTCGTCGCTGGCGTCCTGATTGCTGTAGAACTTGCGATAGGCGGTGGGTGCCTTGGCCACCGTCGTGACGGTGTGGAAATAGTGCCAGATTAGATCGGTTTTCCACGAGGAGTCGCGGACATGGGTGTCGGGCATGGAGAGGGTCCATATAAGGCATTCGGCTGCGGCGGCTTCGCGGTCTTTTCCGCTTGCGGTTGGACCAGCCGCGCTGAATGGTTAGTCCCCGCTGGATTGATGACGGTTCAACGTGGACTTTGGTGGCGCCAGGACCGCCCTGCCGGATTTCGACGCTCCCTCCTGTGTTTTGCTTCGGCGGTTCCTATCGTTCGCTGCTCACTGGATACTTGTTCAGGTCTCGGGCGGAATTTTTGCCCAGATACTCGTGAGTGTCTTGGGCATTGTACTTCTGGTGGGCATCGCCTGGTTGGCAACTTGGTACCGCAGCCTACCGATGCTCTTCGCGGTACCGGAGACCTCCGAGAGCGACAAGCTCGAGTTCGGACCCAAAGACCGCGCTAGTCTTTGAAGGGCATTAACTAGGGCTCTCGTGTCAGCTTCAGGTCAAGCGCGACCGTTTCGCCCGGTCTCAGCAAAATCCGGCATGCACCTCACAGCGGACAGTTTGGCGGTCGGGTGCATTGATCGCGATGGGCCATCAGCAACAGTTCAGCCTTGCCTCATCCCGGGTAGCTCTCAAAACCGGGCTCGACGGGCCTCCGGCTCCCAGGCTCCGGCCCAATTCGCGGGACCAACAACCCGGTGACGAAATACCCAAACCGGCATAGCATCCGCGCATTGGAGGCGATCATGTTCAACCCAACTCAAATTGTCATCCAAGCGTTTGTCGATCAACTTAAAGGTACATACGGCCAAATCTACGGAATCCTCGAGCCCGCCTATCCGGACATCATCGGTTTCGTTGGGCGCCTCGCGTTGGAGAATATCGCCAATAGCGATGCGGCCTACCACGACATGAACCACACCATCATGGTGACGTTGGTGGGACAGAACATTTTACTCGGGAAGCATACGAGCGAAGGCGGCGTCAGGCCGCGCGACTGGCTCCATTTCATGATTTCGCTCTTATGCCACGACATCGGCTATGTACGCGGGGTATGTCGAGGCGACCGGGACGGACTTTATGTTTGCAACGAAAACGGTGATCGCGTCCGGATATCTGCTGGAGCCACGGACGCATCCTTGACCCCCTATCATGTGACACGATCCAAGCTCTTCGTCCGCGAGCGTTTCGGCAAGGTGAGCTTGACCTCCATCGACACAAAAGAAATCGAGGCAAACATCGAGCACACGCGCTTTCCGGTACCGGGGAAAGAGGAGCATACCAGTACGGCAGATTATCCCGGCCTGCTTCGTGCCGCGGATTTGATCGGCCAATTGGCCGACATTGACTATTTGCGGAAGACGTCAGCCTTGTTTGCCGAATTTCAGGAGACTGGCGCAAGCGAGAAACTCGGATATCAGACTCCCGACGATCTACGTGCAGCGTACCCTGCTTTCTTCTGGAAGGCCGTCTGCCCCTATATCGGCGACGCACTTCGATATCTGCGGGTCACGCAGGAAGGTAAGCAATGGATCGCCAACCTTTATGCGCACGTGTTCTCGGAGGAGCACCGGGGAGCGATTACTCGAGCATAGCCGGGTGGACCAATCCATGGAAATCTTAACGTGTGGATCCGACAGATGGTCCGTCACGATTCTAGCGAGAATGACTGGCCATGCCGTCTTGACCGGCTCGCTCGATTGCCTTACGCCTCACGCCATGAACCGCTCGATCCTGATCGCCAATCTCTGGTGGCTCGCCGACTGACAGGCGGGCCGAACGCGTTCATGCATTTCGGGGCCGCCGCATTGGGCGGCCTTTTTCTTTCACCTCATCCAGCCCGCATGCGGTGTCCCCATTCAACCGAATGGAGATAAGCCGTGACCAAACCGATCATCCTCACCGGCGACCGCACCACCGGGCCGCTGCATCTCGGCCATTACGTCGGCTCGCTTCGAAGCCGCCTCGCGTTTCAGGACAGCCATGAGCAATACCTGCTGCTCGCCGACATGCAGGCGCTGACCGACAATGCGCACGACATCGGCAAGGTCCGCGGCAACGTCGTCGAGGTCGCGCTGGATTATCTCGCCGTCGGCATCGATCCCGAACGGACCTCGATCTGCCTGCAGTCGCAACTTCCGGCGCTTGCGGAATTGTCGATGCTCTATCTCAATCTCGTCACCGTCGCGCGGCTGGAGCGCAATCCCACCATCAAGGACGAGATCCGCGCCCGCGGATTCGGACGCGACATCCCGGCGGGCTTCCTGTGCTACCCGGTGGCGCAAGCCGCCGACATCACCGCGTTTCGGGCCACCGTCGTGCCGGTCGGCGAGGACCAGGCTCCCCTGATCGAGCAGACCAACGAGATCATCAGGCGCGTCAACGCACTCGCCGGCCGTGCGATCCTGCAGGAGGCCGTGGCCGTCATACCACGCGCGGGACGGCTGCCGGGCGTCGACGGGCGCGCCAAGATGAGCAAATCCGCCGGCAATGCGATTGCTCTCTCGGCCTCGCCCAAGGACATCTCGGCCGCGGTGCGTGCGATGTTCACCGATCCCGATCATCTGCGCGTCGGCGACCCCGGCAAGATCGAGGGCAATGTCGTCTTCCTCTATCTCGACGCGTTCGACGACGATCGCGACGCCGTCGAGGAATTGAAGGCGCGCTATCGGCGTGGCGGTCTCGGCGACGCAGCCGTCAAGCGGCGGCTCGAGGACATCCTGCAAGCCCTGATCGCACCGATCCGGACCCGGCGCGCCGAGCTGGCGGGCGATCGCGACCATGTCGCTGACGTGATCAGACGCGGAACCCTGAAAGCCCGGGAGATCACCGAGAGCACCAAGCGCGATGTGATGGCGGGACTCGGCTTGTTCCAGCTCTGAATGCGCTGTCATCAAACCATGGCAGGAACTGTGCTTGCCTGTAACAGTTGTCCGCTTGGCGAAAACCGGATTTGGAGCTTGTCGTGATCGATCCGAAAACGCTTCTCGAACGCGCCGCGCAATTGACCGATCAGGCCAAGGGCGAGGAAGATGCCGGCATCCGCGAGCGGCTGCTTCGCATGGCCGACCATTACCGCGACCTGGCCGCACACGAGGCCTGGGCGAACGAGAACCCGCCATCGGTCGGCGCGATCACCAGTGCGCTCAGCCCCCGCGCACATTGACCTGCTCTTCGTCAGCTCACGCGAATGCGATAGCCCAGTGACTGCCGCGCGCCCGGCGCGATGTGCATGAGGCCGGGCTTGCCGGTGAACTCGCCGTCGAATTCGACCGGGCTGGCGAAACCGTGCCACGACTCGATGCAGAGGAACGCCGCGCCGCCGACCTTCGACCAGATGCCAAGTTCGCGAAAGCCGCGCCAGGACAGCTCGATCGCGGGTCCCCGACCGGCTGCAAAGCGGACCCACGCGCTCGCAACCTGATCGAGGATCATGGCATCGTCGTCGAACAATTGCTCGGACAACGCCAGCACCCTGCCCCTGATCGGACTCGGCTCGGCTTGCTGCCGCATCAGCCCGCCCTCAAGCCGCCGGATCGGCGCCGGCTCATCCTTCGCGAAGGTCAGCGCGTAGGCTTCCTTCCGCCCCCCCGGAAGCAGCGGCCAGTTGAAGGCGGGATGACCGCCGAGCGAGGCCGGCAGCGTCTCGGTGCCGGTGTTGACGATGTCGAAGGCGACATCGAGATCGGCGCCATCAATGGTATAGGTGACCTCGAGCCTGAACGCGAAGGGATAGCGCGCACGCGTCTCCGTATCGTCGGTGAGCGCAAGCTTGCAGGATCGGTGCCCTTGCTCCACCCAGGCAAAGCGGCGATCCCGCGCAAAGCCGTGCTGCGTCATCGGATAGGTCGTGCCGTTGTGGCGCAGCGTATCGTTCTTCAATCGGCCGACGATCGGGAACAGGATGGGCGCATGACGCGGCCATTGCGGGCCGGCCTGCCACAACAGTTCGGTCCCGTCGGCATTTCTGAGCGACGACAATTCGGCGCCCTGCGCCGAAATGGTCGCGGCGATTCCATCGCCGCGCAGCGTGTGACTGTCGCTCATGCCTCGCCTCGCCGGGTTGCGCTATGCCCCGACAGGAGATGTTCGAAGCCGGCGAGGCCGTCAACCCCAAAGCAAATGGGGCCGCCCTTGCGTCGCGGCCCACGCTTCGGGCCTAGCCGGTAATCTTGGAGAAATCGGGCTGGCGGCGCTCGGCAAAGGCGGCAAAGGCCTCGCGTGCTTCCGCGCTCATCAGCCGTTCCTGGAAGATCTCGCCCTCGCGCGCCATCTGCGCGCTGATCCTGGCGGGGTCGCGCATCAGCGCCTTGGTGTGCTGGAGCGAGCCGAACGGCCGCTTCGCCAGCGCGTCCGCCGCCGCGCGCGCCTTGGCGCGCAGGTCCGCGAGCGGCACGACCGCGTTGGCGAGGCCGATCGAGACCGCCGTCTCCGCCTCGACCGGTTCGCCGAGCGCGAACATCGCATAGGCCCGCGCATAGCCGATGCGCTGCGGCAGCAGATAGGTCGAGGCCGCCTCCGGCACCAGCGCCAGATTGACGAACGGCGTGATCAGCCGCGCGGTCGGCGCGAGGTAAACGAGGTCGCAATGCAGCAGCATGGTGGTGCCGATGCCGACCGCATTGCCCTGCACGGCGGCAACCAGCGGCCGCGTCGCCTTGGCTAGCCCGGCGAGGAAGCGCGTCACGTGGCGCTCGCCCTGCACGCCGCGCGACACCGCCGCGAAATCGGCGAGATCGTTGCCTGCGGTAAAGCTGTCGCCGTCGCCCTGCAACAGCACGGCGCGGATCGCAGCATCGCCCTCCGCGCGCTCGAGCGCATCGGCCATCGCGCCATACATCGCGTTGGTGATCGCGTTCTTCTTGTCCGGGCGCGCCATCGTCACGGTGAGGACGCCACCGTCCAGCACTACGACCACTTCACTCATGCTTCACTCCTGTTGCTCGGTTCGTGTTTGACGCGCCTTCTTCACGCCAACCGGTAGCCACTTCGCTTGAAGACGCTCTAGCTGTCTTTGTCTTTCGGAAACTTGTCTTGCAGGCTGGTCAGCCAGCGCGACACCACCTCGATCTCCGCGTCCGAGAAGCCGTCCATCAGGCGGCTATTGATCGCCCTGGTCCGCGTTGCGGCGCGCTTGCCGAGTTCCTGCCCCGCCGCGGTCAGATGGAGCCGCTGGCTGCGCCCGTCCTCGCCATCGCGCCGGCGCTTCACGAGACCTGCACGTTCCATCCGGTCGGCGAGGCCGCTCATCGCCGACGGCACGATGTCGAGCGCCTGCGAGACGTCGCCGATCAGCGCGCCGTCATTGCGCCCGAGAAAGAACAGCACGCCGGCCTGGGCCGACGTCAGATCGTGGATGGCCGTCTCCTGCTCGATGGCGCGCTGCAACCGGCGATAGCCCACGGTCAGGAGAAAGATCAGCCGGTGTTCCGCTTTCATAACGCCGTTATATATTTCGTATGCGAAATATCAAGATATTTCGTGCACGAAATATCCGGCGCTGCGGCGAACTCCACCCTCCCTTTGCCGCGGCTTCGAAACCTTGATGTTCCCCGGAAAGTTTCAGCCGGGATATCGACCGAAACGAGCTCCTGCCGTCGGATTGATGCGACATTTTGATCGCGTCGCCGCATCGCTGCGCTGCAGCCAGCAGAAAACGCTTGATCGACATCGATCAAACGGGAAATCTTTGCATCCGGGAGCCGCGTTGCAGCTCTCGCGGGGTCACGAGAGTGTCATGACGTTAGCGGCAAGTCCGGCCAGGGAGCGTGTTGTCCGCCCGAAGCGGCCACGCCATCTCAGCGAAGCCATGCGTTGTGAGACCGCGTTCCGCCTGATCCTGTCCGAATGCCTCGAGGAAGTCTCGACCAATCACGAGGCCATGAGCTCCGGCGATCCCGCCGCGCTGCACCAGACCCGTATCGCGCTGACGCGGCTGAAGGCGGCGATCGCCTTCTATGGGCCGATGGTGGCGGACGCCGAATGGACGCGACTGAAATCCGAGTTGAAATGGCTGAGCGCCCATCTCGGCGCCACGCGCGACCTCGACGTCGCGATCGAGAACAGCAAGGGCCTGCCTGAAGAAGGCATGCTCCAGACGGCGCGAACAGACGCGTTCGAGGCGCTCAAGGAGGCGTTGCAAAGCGATCGATACTGGCGATGGTTCGACGGCATGTGGGACTGGGTCGGCAGCGGCCCCTGGACCACGCGGCAGGACCCCCGCGCCGCGCAGCGGCGAGCCGTGCCGGTTGCGGTGTTTCACGCGCGGCGGCTGGCGCGATGGCATGGCAAGCTGTGCCAGAAGAGCCGCGGGCTGCAAGGCATGGGCAAGAACAAGCGCCACCGCGTCCGTCTCGCCAGCAAGCGGCTGCGTTACGCGATCGAGTTCTCGGAGGGCGGCTTGCCCCCCGACGAATACGCGTCATGGCGGATCATCCTGAAGCATCTGCGCAAGGGACAGCAATTGCTCGGCGAATTGAACGATGACGAGGTCCGTCGCGGGCTGCTCGAGAGCGCCGATGCACCCGCGCAACGCGCCCACGAGCGCAAGGCCAAGCACCAGCGCGTCCACGAGCGGAAGCGCAAGAGCCGGCTGCTGCGCCACGCCGCGGCGGTCTATCGAAAAATCTCCGACTGAGTGCACATCAGCGAAGCCTCGTCGGCGCGCGGATACCGCTCGCCTTGAGGACCGCACATTGGAACGATGTATAAAACATCATTTGTTGTACTTGTAACATCATTACTTGGTGTGTATAAATGACATCCAAATTGACGCGACTCTCACATCGACGGCCATTAATCGATGATCACCGCGGCGCAGCTACGAGCGGCCAGAGCCTTGCTCGGCATCGACCAACGGCAGCTCGCCGAGCTGTCCGGACTTTCGGTGCCAACCATCCAGCGGATGGAGGCGAGCGAAGGTACCATTCGCGGCAACGTCGACTCGCTCGTGAAACTGATCGACGCGCTCGGCACAGCCGGCGTCGAGGTCATCAATGAGGGTGCCGTCAGCAACGGCGGCGGCCGCGGGGTGCGATTGAAGGCCGGATCAGGCTCACCGACGGTGCAGACATGATCCCGGCGGTCACTCAGCAGATCTGGTGTGTAGCCGCCCTGCTGGGAACGACCGCTCTCGCGATTGCAGCGAGCAGATCGCGCCAATCGACAGCCATCGTCTACGGCACGACCTTTTCGATTTCGCTGGTCGCCTTGGCCGGGGCCCTGCTCGCGCTCATCTCCCGTACCAGCGCGACAGAACTGGCTCTGCCGATCGGCTTGCCCTGGCTGGGATCGCATTTTCGCCTTGACGCGCTCGCCGCATTCTTTCTCGTCGTGGTCAATCTCGGCGGTGCGGCCGCAAGTCTTTATGGCCTCGGCTACGGCAGCCACGAATCCGCGCCGCAGCGCATCCTTCCCTTTTTCCCGGCGTTCCTGGCCGGCATGAATCTCGTCGTGCTCGCCGACGATGCGTTCACCTACCTCTTGTGCTGGGAATTCATGTCGCTCGCGTCGTGGGCGCTCGTCATGGCGCATCACCGTGACGCGGATAACGCCCGCGCAGGCTACGTCTATCTCGTGATGGCAAGCTTCGGAACGCTGGCTCTGTTGCTTGCCTTCGGCCTGCTGGCGGGAGCCGGCGGCAGCTACAGCTTTGCGGCCATCCGCGCTGCTCAGCACACCCCGTCCGAAGCCGCACTGGTGCTCGCGCTGATGCTGCTCGGCGCCGGGTCGAAAGCCGGCCTGATCCCGTTGCACGTGTGGCTGCCGCTGGCTCATCCCGCCGCGCCGAGCCATGTCTCGGCGCTGATGAGCGGCGTGATGACGAAGGTTGCGATCTACGGATTCATCCGGATCGTATTCGATCTGCTCGGGCCGCCAAGCTGGTCGGCGGGTGTCGCGGTTCTCATCCTCGGCGGCGCCACCGCCGTCATGGGGATCCTCTACGCGCTGATGGAGAAGGATCTCAAGCGCCTGCTCGCCTACAGCACGATCGAGAACATCGGCGTCATCTTCGCAAGCCTCGGCCTTGCGCTGGCATTTCAGGCGAACGGCCTCGGCCTCGCGGCGGCCCTCGCCTTCACGGCCGCATTGTTCCACGTTCTGAACCATTCGTTCTTCAAGAGCCTGCTGTTCTTCGGGGCCGGCGCGGTGCTGATGTCGACCGGCGAACGCGACATGGAGAAGCTCGGCGGCCTGATCCACCGCATGCCGCTCACGAGCTTCGTCTTTCTGGTCGGCTGCGTCGCGATCTCGGCGCTGCCGCCGTTCAACGGATTCGTGTCGGAGTGGCTGATGTTTCAGGCCGTCCTGCAGAGCCCCGATTTGCCGCAATGGCTGCTGAAGATCATGGTGCCCGCGGTCGGCGCCTTGCTGGCGCTGGCCGCCGCGCTCGCCGCTGCATGCTTCGTCAAGGCTTTCGGCGTCACGTTCCTCGGCCGCGCGCGGAGCCCGGCCGCAGAAGCCGCCCGCGAGGTCGATCGCTGGTCGCTCGCCGCGATGTTCAGCCTCGCCGCACTCTGCTTCCTCGCCGGCATTGTGCCGGGCCTGGTGATTGACGCGCTTTCGCCGGTTGCGCAGGCCGTGATCGGCCACCGGATGCCGGTTCAGCTGGACGACGCCTGGCTCTCGATCGTTCCGATTGCGGAGAGCCGCAGTTCCTACAACGGATTGCTCGTCTTTGCTTTCATCACCGCCGCGGCGTCGCTCGCGGCGTATTTTATCCATCGCTTTGCGTCGCGCGCGATCCGGCGCGGACCGGCCTGGGGTTGCGGCTTCGCCGATCCGACACCGGCAGCGCAGTATTCCGGCGTGAGCTTCGTGCAGCCGATCCGGCGCGTGTTCGGCACGCTGGTGTTCCAGGCCCGCGAGCATGTCGACATGCCCGCGCCGGGCGAGATGCGGCCGGCCCGCCTCAAGGTCGATATGCACGATCTGATCTGGGAGCGGCTCTACACACCCGTGACTGAGGTGGTGTGGTTTTTCGCCGACCGGCTGAACCAGCTCCAGTTCCTGACCATCCGCCGCTATCTCAGCCTGGTCTTCGCAACCCTCGTCACATTGCTGCTGGCACTCGCGATATGGTCGTGATCTCGGACATCCTCGTTCAGTTGGGTCAGATGACGCTTGTGCTGCTGCTCGCGCCGCTGCTGACCGGCGTCGTGCGCAGGATCAAGGCCCGCCTGTTGCGGCGGAAGGGACCGTCGATCTTCCAGCCCTACCGCGACCTGCTGCGGCTGCTGCGCAAGGAGGTCGTGCTCGCCGAAAACGCGTCCTGGCTGTTCCGCGTCACGCCCTATGTGACGTTCGCTGCCATCTGGGTCGCGGCGGCGCTGGTCCCGACCTTTGCGACCGGGCTGCAATTCAACTGGAGTGCTGACCTGATCGCGATCGTCGCCCTGCTCGGCAGCGCGCGCTTTTTCCTCGCGCTTGCCGGCATGGACGTCGGCACCAGCTTCGGCGGCATCGGCTCCAGCCGCGAGGTGATGATCGCCGCACTCGCCGAGCCGGCCATGCTGTTGATGGTGTTCTGCGTCGCGCTGATTGCCGGCTCGACCCAGTTATCGACGGTCGCGACCTTCATGGCGTCGTCCGAAGTCGGACTGCGCGTCTCGCTCGGCATGGCGATGATCGCCCTCATCATGGTGGCGCTCGCCGAAAACGCCCGCATCCCGGTCGACAACCCGGCGACGCATCTGGAGCTGACCATGGTGCACGAGGCGATGATCCTCGAATATTCCGGGCGTCACCTCGCCATGATCGAGTTCGGCGCCTTCCTCAAGCTGCTGCTCTACATCTCCCTGATCATCTGCGTGTTCTTCCCGTGGCAGATCACCACGGAAGGCGCCGGGCCGCTGTCCTATCTGGCGAGCGTTGCCGCCTACATCCTCAAGCTTGCGGTCGCGAGCTTCCTCCTTGCCGTGTTCGAGACCGCGACGGCCAAGATGCGGGTGTTCCGCGTCCCCGAATTCCTCGGCGCGGCGCTGATGCTCGGCCTGCTCGGCACGCTGCTTCGGTTCGTGTCACGGGGCTTCTGATGCATAACCTCGCCTTCGACATCGCCCATCTGCTCGCCGGCGGGCTCGTGCTGATCAGCTTCATGATGCTGTACCAGGACCGCCTGTATGCGCTGCTGAACATCTTCGCACTTCATGCCGTGGTGCTCGCAGCTTCCGTCGCCTGGCAGGCCTTTATCCAGAATGCGCCGCATCTCTACGTGACCGCGGCCATCGCACTGGTCTTCAAGGCGATCGTCATCCCGGTGGCTTTGCATCGGATCATCAAGCAGCTCGGCATTCATCGCGATATCGAGACCGCGGTGAGCATCGGTCCGACCATGCTTGCGGGCATGGGGCTCGTCGCCCTGTCCATGGTGCTGATGCTGCGCGTCACCGGCGCGGCCGATCCGCTGGCGCGGGAAGACCTCGCCTTCGCGCTGTCGGTGGTGCTGCTGGGATTGCTCGTCATGGTGACGCGGCGCAACGCCGTCAGCCAGGTCGTCGGCTTCATGTCGCTGGAAAACGGCCTGGTGCTGGCGGCGACCGGCGCCAAGGGCATGCCACTCGTCGTCGAGATCAGCGTCGCCTTCTCGATCCTGATCGCGTTCATCGTGATCGGCGTGTTCCTGTTCCGCATTCGCGAGCGGTTCGACACCGTCGACGTCGGCGCGCTCGATGAATTCAGGGGGGAGCGCCGGTGACTGTCGCGTCGGATGCCGTCACCTGGGTTCTTTTGATACCGATCACCGCCGCGGCGGTGCTGGCCGCGCTGCCCGGCTACCGGTTGACCGCGGGTCTCAACATCGTGGCCAGTCTCGGCACCTTGCTGGCAGCGCTTTCGCTGCTCGTGGTCGAGCGCCCGCAACCCGGCCAGTACCTGCTGATCGACGATCTCAACATCGTCTTCATCGTGCTCAACACCTTCGTGGGATTCACCACGAGCGTGTTCAGCGCGAGCTATATCGCCCATGAGCTCGAGACCGGACGGCTGACGCCGGGCTATCTGCGATTTTACCATGCCATGTATCAGGTGATGATGTTCGGCATGAACCTCGCATTCGTGTCGAACAATATCGGCCTGATCTGGGTCGCGGTCGAGATCGCGACGCTCACCACCGTGCTGATGGTCGGCATCTACCGGACCCATGCGGCGCTGGAAGCGGCCTGGAAGTATTTCATCCTCGGCAGCGTCGGCATCGCGCTGGCGCTGTTCGGCACGATCCTGGTGTACATGGCCGCACTGCCGGTGGTCGGCGAGGGTCAGGACGCCATGGTGTGGACGGTGCTGATCAGGCGTGCGGCGACGTTCGACCCGGCATTGCTCAACGTCGCCTTCATCTTCCTGCTGCTCGGATACGGTACCAAGGTCGGCCTGGCGCCGCTGCACGCCTGGCTTCCGGATGCGCATGCCGAAGGCCCGACCCCAATCTCCGCCGTGCTCTCCGGCCTGCTGCTCAACGTCGCGCTCTACGCGGTGCTCCGCTTCAAGATCCTGCTCGCCGCCAATCCGGATGCGATATCGCCGGGCCCGCTGATGGTGACGATGGGGCTGACCTCGCTGCTGTTCGCGGCCTTCATGCTCTACCGCCGCCGCGACATCAAGCGGCTGTTCGCCTACTCGTCGATCGAGCATATGGGCATCATCGTGTTTGCGTTCGGCATGGGTGGCCCGCTCGCCAACTTTGCCGGCCTGCTGCACATGGTGATGCACAGCCTCACCAAGTCGGGAATCTTCTACGCGGTCGGCCACATTGCGCAGGTGAAGGGCACGCAGCGGATCGCCAACATTCGCGGCCTGACCGAGTCGCATCCGGCGCTCGGCTGGAGTCTCGTGATCGGCGTGGTCGCGATCGCCGGCCTGCCGCCGCTCGGTATCTTCATGAGCGAATTTCTCATCGTCAGCTCCACCTTCGCGCGCCAGCCGCTGCTCGCCATCCCGCTGGTGTTCGGCCTGCTGCTCGCCTTCGGCGCGCTGATCCTGCGCCTGACCAGCCTTGCGTTCGGCGAGCCGCGCGGCAATGCCGCGCCGGCGGATGCGTCCTATTTGCCGATGTTCGCGCATTTCGCGCTGGTGCTGACTGCGGGCATCTACCTTCCGGGACCGCTGGTCGTCTGGTTCCAGCACGTCGCCAACCTGCTGGGTTAGCGCGAGGGAGAACGGGATATGCCGAGGTTGATCGATCTGATCCGGGCGGGCCACAGGATCGAACGGCATCATCCATGGCCGCGCGCCGTGGTGGACGGCGATACCTGGCGCACCACAGCTCACGCATTTGCGGATGGCGGCCTGAGCCTGCTCGGGCTGTGGGGTGAGCCATCGCGCGTGCACATGGCCGTCCTCGACGAGCGCACGTCCGATATCGGCGTGATCAGCCTGGATTGTCCCGATCGCCAATTTCCTTCGGTTGCGGCCCATCATCCGCCGGCGCTTCGATTGGAGCGCACGTTGCATGACCTCTTCGGATTGCAGGCCATGGGCATACCGGATTCCCGCCCCTGGCTCGACCACGGCCGTTGGCAAACGCGCTTCCCGCTCGGCGAACGTCTCGATGCATCGGTGGACGCAGCGCCTTATCAATTCCTTTCGGCCGAGGGGGACAGCCTGCATCAGATCGCCGTCGGTCCGGTGCATGCCGGCATCATCGAGCCAGGGCATTTCCGCTTTACCGCGAGCGGAGAGACGGTGGTCCGCCTCGAGCAGCGGCTCGGCTACACCCACAAGGGCGTCGAAGGGCTGATGGCGGGGAGCACGATCGAGCAGGCCGCGCGGCTCGCCGGCCGGGTCTCCGGCGACAGCACGGTCGCCTATGGGCTGGCGTTCGCGCAAGCCGTCGAGGCCGCGCAGCGGATTGCCGTGCCGCCACGCGCGCTGTTGCTGCGCGCGCTGATGGCCGAACTCGAGCGGCTGGCCAATCATCTCGGCGATATCGGCGCGATCTGCAACGACGCGTCGTTTGCGCTGATGCAGGCGCATTGCGCCGTGCTACGCGAATCCGTGCTGCGCGCGGCCGACGCTGCATTCGGCCACCGCCTGATGCGCGACCTTGTCGTGCCCGGCGGCGTCGCGCGCGATATCGCCGGCGATGGAGCCGACGCGATCCGGGCCGCGCTCGACCAGATCCGCCGGCATTTCCCGGCGCTGGTCGAGCTCTATGACAACACCGCCTCGTTGCAGGACCGCACCGTCAGCACCGGCATCGTTGCTCCAACGCTCGCCCGGCAATTCGCCGCCGGGGGCTATGTCGGGCGCGCGAGTGGCCGCGACCATGACGCCCGACGCAAGCCCGGCTATCTCCCCTATGATGGCCTCCGCTTCGAAGTCCCCGTCCTCAGCGACGGCGACGTCAACGCCCGGGTCTGGATCCGGATCCGCGAGGTTGAGCAGAGTCTTGCGCTGGCGTACCAGATCCTCATCGGCCTCGAGGCCGGCCCGGTGCAAGTGCCGTTGCACAATGCGGCAGAGCCCTGCGAAGGCATGGCGCTCGTCGAAGGTTTCCGCGGCGACATCCTGGCCTGGCTGCGCCTGAACGGCGATCGGATCGAGCGATGCCATCTGCGCGATCCGTCGTGGTTTCAGTGGCCGCTGCTCGAGGCGGCCATCGAAGGCAACATCGTGGCGGACTTCCCGCTCTGCAATAAGTCGTTCAACTGTTCCTATTCCGGGCAGGATCTCTGAGAGTTTGAGGCGATGCGCAAACTTCTGTTCCAGAGCCTGTTTCGCCAGCCATTGACGGAACAGGCGCCGCGCCCGGACGACGCTGCGCTCGCGGAGCTCGCGGCCATGGTCGGCCGCACCGCACGACGACGCCTCGGCCGCAGCCTCTCGATCCGCGAGGTTGATGCAGGCTCCTGCAACGGATGCGAGCTGGAAATACACGCGTTAAGCAATCCGTATTACGACGTCGAACGGTTTGGAATCCGGTTCGTCGCCTCGCCCCGTCACGCCGACGTGCTGCTGGTCACGGGTCCGGTCACGAAGAACATGCGCGAGGCGCTGGAGCGCACCTACCGTGCGACGCCGGATCCCAAATGGGTCGTCGCTGCGGGCGATTGCGCCAGGGATGGCGGATGCTTCGCCGGCAGCTACGCCGTGGTTGGCGGGGTCTCCGCGGTTATTCCGGTCGATCTCCACATTCCGGGTTGCCCGCCTTCGCCGATCGCCATCCTGCGGGGCCTCGTGAGCTTGCTCGAGGCGGTTGACTCCGGGGTCGCGGCAAGGTGAAAGCGCGGAAAGAAGCGAGCACCTCCGCCCGCACCATGGACGAGGCGCGCTAGCCGCTGTCGCGCAGCACCAGCTCGAAGCCGAGATCGACGCGGCGCTCGCCGCCGCGCTCCAGCGTCAGCGTCGCCGCGGTGCGGCCGATCGCGTCGCCATGCACGCTGATCGTGCTCAGCGTCGGCGAGATCAACTGGCCCATTTCGAGATCGCCAAGCCCGATCACGGCGACCGGTTGCGCCGATGCAGGCCCGTCGCGCAGCAGCCCAGCCTTGCGCAGCCCGGACATGAAGCCGATCGCATGCGCATCGTTGGCGGCGAACACCGCGTCGACACCGGGCAGGCGTGCGTGCGCCGCCACGCTGCCGGAATCCTTGCGGTCCAGGATCAACCGGCGCGGCTCGGCAAGGCCGCTGGCCAGCGCCTCGTCCCTGAAGCCGAACCAGCGGCGCGTGCCGCGCGGATCGTCGCCGCCGATGAAGGCGAGCTGCTTGCGGCCCTGCGCGACCAGATGCTTCGCGACGGCGACACCGGCCTTGTAATTGTCGAAGCCCGCGACCGCGTCGATCGGGTTTGCCGGCAGATCCCAGGTCTCGACGATCGGAATGCGCGCATTGCGCAGCAGGCGGCTGCCCTCCTCGGTCGCCGGCGAGCCGACCATGATGATCGCCTCGGGCCGCCGCGACAACAGCGCCGCCAGCATGCGGTCCTCGCGTGCCGCATCATAGCGCGACTGCGCCAGGATCACGGAGAAGCCGAGCGGCTCGAGCTTGTCGGACAGGCCCTGCACCGTGTCGGCGAAGATCGAGTTGGCGATGGTCGGCACCAGCACGCCGACCGAATTGGTCCGCGCGCTCGCCAGCGCGCCCGCCACCAGGTTCGGGACATAGCCGAGATCGCGCATCGCCCGCTCGACCCGCGCCCGGGTCTCCGGGGCGACCAGGTCGGGCATCCGCACCACCCGGCTCACCGTGATCGAGGAGACGCCGGCGCGCTTGGCCACCTCTGAAAGGGTGGGCGCGGCACCGGCCGGGCCGGTCCCGGGGGCGGTCAGTTCGGAGCTCATGGGCTGGAGCCTGCACGATTCCGGGTTGCCAAGCCATGATGTTAGCGCTAGCATCACCTCATGTTAGCGCTAACATGAAACAAAAAGGGAGAAACGGCATGATTTCGGACGAACAGGCCCAGGCTTACAAGCGCGACGGGGTGATCGTGGTCCCCGAGGTGCTCAACCAGGAGACCTTAGGCAAGGTGCGCACGGTCCTCGCCGAGCTCGTGGCCGGCGCCGCCAGCGTGAGCGAGCACACCGACGTCTACGACCTCGAGCCGGGCCATTCGCCTGACAATCCGCGCGTCCGCCGCATCAAGGCGCCGCACAAGGTGCATCCGATCTTCGACGAGATCGTGCGCAGCCCCGCCGTGATCTCGATCCTCACCAAGCTGATCGGCCCCGGCCTTCGCCTGCACGGCTCCAAGCTCAACATGAAGTCAGCGCAATACGGCTCGCCGGTCGAGTGGCATCAGGACTGGGCATTCTATCCGCATACCAATGACGACATCCTCGCGATCGGCGTGCTGCTCGACGATTGCGACATCGAGAACGGCCCGATGCTGGTGACGCCGGGATCGCACACCGGCGCCACGATGTGGGATCATCACGGCGAGGACGGCCACTTCGCGGGCCTGATCGATCCGGACCAGATCCAGGACGACATCAAGCGCGCGGTGCCCTGCATGGGCAAGGCCGGCAGCATGTCGTTCCATCACGTGCGCGCGCTGCACGGCTCGGCGACCAACACGTCGAACCGGCCGCGCAACCTGCTGCTCTATGAAGTGGCCGCCAGCGACGCCTGGCCGCTGATGGGCGTCAAGGACTTCGACGAATTCAACAGCCGCCTGCTGGCGGGCCCTCCAGTGGTCGCGCCGCGGCTCACCGACGTGCCGGTGCGGATGCCACTGCCGCCGGCCAAGCGACAGGGATCGATCTACGAGACCCAGTCGGCATCGAAGAAATCCTACTTCACGCGCGCCGCTTAAGACCGACCACAATGCCCGCGGCCAGGCCGCGGGCATTGCCGCTTTCACGAGCACGATCCGCCGCGACAACTGCGGAGATCGTGCCCGATCAAAACGACCATAAAAACCAAAACAACGGGGAAACGAATGACCGAGATGGCAAGAGATGGCGCTCGCACATCGCGCCTGCGTGTGATCCTGGCCGCAAGCATCGGCTCCGCGCTCGAATGGTACGACTTCTTCCTCTACGGCACCGCAGCGGCGCTGGTGTTCGGCGAGCTGTTCTTTCCGAAGAGCGATCCGGTGGTCGGCACGCTGCTGTCGTTCCTGACTTTCGGCGTCGGCTTCGTGGTGCGGCCGTTCGGCGGCCTTTTGTTCGGCATCCTCGGCGATCGCTATGGCCGCAAGCCGGTGCTGGTCTCCACACTCCTGATGATCGGCATCGGCACCACCGCGATCGGCTTCCTGCCGACTTATGGGCAGATCGGGATCTGGGCGCCGATCCTCCTGGTCGCGATGCGCGTCATCCAGGGTCTCGGCGCCGGCGCCGAGTATGGCGGCGCGGTGATCTATCTGGTCGAGAACGCACCGCCGAAGCATCGCGGCTTCTGGGGCGGCTTCGCGCCGCTCGGCGTCTCCGTCGGCAACCTGCTTGCGGCCGCCGCCTTTGCGCTGGTCACCATGCTGCCGCGCGAGGATTTGATGAGCTGGGGCTGGCGCCTGCCTTTCCTGGCGAGCTTCCTGCTGATCGTCGTCGGCATCTTCGTCCGCATGCGCATCACCGAGACGCCGGTTTACACCGAGGCGGTGGTCGCGCGCGGCAAGGTCGAAAGCAATCCGGCGATGGAAGCGTTGCGCCGGCATCCGCGCAACTTCTTCGTCGTGCTCGGCGCCCGCATGGCCGAGAACGGGCTCGGCTATTTCTTCCCGGTGTTTGGGCTGAGCTACGTGATCACCACGCTCGGCGTGCCCAAGGCGGAGGCGCTCAGCGCGCTGATGCTGGCATTCACGGTCGAACTGTTTGCGATCCTCGGCTTCGCGGCATTGTCTGACCGGATCGGACGGCGGCCGGTCTACATGTTCGGCGCGCTGGCCGGCGTGGCGCTCGCCTTCCCGTTCTTCTGGATGGTCGGCACCAAGGAATGGATCATGATCGCGCTCGCCTTCATCCTGGCGCGCGCGGTGGTAACGGCGGCGATGTTCGGGCCGCAGGCGGCGTATTTCGCCGAGCTGTTCCCGCCGCAACGCCGCTTCGCGGGCTTTGCCTTCGCCCGCGAGCTCGGCTCGCTGCTGTCGGGTGGTCCGGCGCCGTTCGTCGCCACCGCGCTGGTCGCAGCCTATGGCACCTGGTGGCCGGTCGCCTGCTACGCGATGTTCCTGTCCGCCTGCACCGTCGTTGCGATCTGGATCGGGCCCGAGACCTACCAGGAGAACATCGCCGCCGACGAAGGCGAACATGCCGAGCTGCCCACGGCGATCCCGGCGCGGGCCTGATCGGTGGCGCAGCAACTGCGTGTCCTGCAGTCGCTCTGGGCGATGGAGCGGCGGCTGGCGGATGAGGGCGAATGGCCGCTGCAAACCCAGCTCGCGATGATCCGCGATGCCGGGTTTGACGGCGCCGGCGTGCGCTTCATCGATCCTGTCTTTGCGCGCGAGGTGACGAGCTTCCTTCGCGCGCATGGCATGATCTGGCAGGCGCAATGCTACCCGAGGACGGTCGACGACCTGAAACCGGTGCTCGAGCTGGTCGCCCGGCTCGGCGCCGATCATGTCAACCTGCAGCCGGACGTTCGGCCGCGCCGGCTCGCAGATTGCATTCCGCTGCTCGAAGGCTGGCGGCGGCTTGCCGCGGAGGCCGGCGTTGCCGTGCATGTCGAGACCCATCGCGACCGCATGACGACCGACCTGTTCTTCATGCTCGACCTGCTCGACTGCTTTCCCGATCTGCGGCTCACCGCCGATCTCTCGCATTATCTGGTCGGCCGCGAATTCGCCTGGCCGGTCGACGACGTCAACCATGCGATGATCCATCGCATCCTCGACAATGCCTGGGGCATCCATGGCCGTATCGCGAGCCGCGAGCAGGTGCAGATCTCGCTCGGCTTTCCGCAACACCAGGGCTGGGAGTCGCTGTTCATGGGTTGGTGGGACTACGGTATCCGCTCGTGGCGGAAACGTGCCGGTCCCGACGCCACCCTGACCTTCCTGTGCGAGCTCGGTCCCCCGCCCTATGCCATCACCGGGCCCGACGGCAGGGAACTGTCCGACCGCTGGCAGGACGCGCTGGTCATGAAGGACACGATCCGCGCGCTTTGGGATCGTATCGCGAACGAGCCGCAAGGCCCGTTCCCGCATTGATTCAAGCAAGCCGCGGCGGCATCCTGAACGCCACAATCCGGAACGCCGCGAGGACCCGTGCGCGACCGCTGGGCTTATCCGCTTCGATGCCTCGTCGCCGTCTCGGCGATGGCAACCTTCGCGCATACGAAGGCGGCCGCGGCAGAGTTCGCCCTGAATGTCGCGACCCTGCCGCGCGTCGCGACCATCGACCCGCGCTTTCAGTCCTACAACATCGAGATGGTCGAGGTGACCGGCGGACGGTTCTGGAAGCGCTACGCAACCGCCGCCACGCGCCGGCGAGCAGAAACGGAGCGGTTCGCAGCTCGCGCTCCGATCGACCTGCACGATGGCAGGCTGCACAAGCTCGCCGCCGCGCTCTCTCCCGCCTATCTGCGCGTCAGCGGGACCTGGGCCAACAGCACGTTTTTTTCGGATTCCGAGACGCCACCGGCTGCACCGCCAGCCGGCTTCAACGGCGTGCTGACGCGACGGCAATGGCGGGACGTGATCGAGTTCTCGCGCGCCGTCGACGCTCCCATCGTCACGTCCTTTGCGATCAGCGCGGGCGCGCGTGACGCTGCGGGGCAATGGAGTCCCGAGCAGGCCCGGCAACTTCTCGCTTTCACGCGATCTGCTGGCGGGCGTATCGCCGCGGCCGAGTTCATGAATGAGCCCGATCTGCCGGCCATCGGCAGTGCCCCTGACGGCTACGATGCCGCGGCCTACGGCCGGGATTTTGCAGCGTTCCGCGGCTTCATGAAGGACACCGCGCCCGACGTGACGATCCTCGGCCCCGGCACGATCGGCGCCGGCGCTGAGGCCCAAGCGCTTTTCGCCGCATCAGCGGCAGGCATCGACGCGGTCTCCTACCATCACTATGGCGCGCTGTCGGCGCGATGCGGCGGTGATCGCAGGGCAAGGCAGGCATTGTCGGACGAATGGTTGGCGCGAACCGGCAACAGCCTCGCCCTCTACGAGACGCTGCGCGACCAGCTTGCACCGGGCAAGCCGATCTGGGTGACCGAGACGGCCGAGACCGCGTGCGGCGGCAATCGCCTGGCCGCGACGTTCACCGATACGTTCCGTTACCTCGATCAACTCGGATGGCTGGCCAAGGCCGGCGTTCAGGTGGTGATGCATAACACGCTTGCCGCGAGCGACTATGGGCTGCTGGACGAGCGCACGCATCTGCCGCGGCCGAATTATTGGGCTGCGCTGCTGTGGCGGCGGTTGATGGGCACCACCGTGCTGGATGCCGGTATCGCGGAGCGTCACGGCTTCCATGTCTATGCGCATTGCGCGCGCGACGTGCCCGATGGAGTGGCCCTGCTCGTCATCAACAATGATCGGCGGATGCGGCACAAGCTCACGCTGTCAGCCGCCTCGCAACGTTACACGCTCGCGAGCGAAAAGCCTGCCGACGGCAACGTCCAGCTCAATGGCGCGACGCTTTTGCTTGGAGCCTCTGATCGCATCCCCGCGCTGGACGGCAATGCGACAGTCGCCGGAACGATCGTCTTCGCACCGGCAACCATCACGTTCCTGACCGTCACCGACGCCGGCAACGCCAATTGCCGGTAGCGGCCCGACGTCGCCTTACGCCGCGTCGCGGCTGGCGTCGGAGGATTCCGGCCGACGCGCCACCAGATGGCCGAGCATGATGGCGGTCATCAGCCGTTCCATCTCGAGCCGTGCGGGGACATGCGACATGGTCGGCCGGCTACCGAGTGCGAGCTGGCTGGCGTCGTCGACCGCCGTCAGTCCGCGCGGGTAGAATTCGCGGAAGATCACGCGTTCGGCCAGGCCATCGACCAGGCGGAAATTCAGCGTCTTGGCCAATTCGCTCAAGGCTTCGCCGACCAGGCGCTTGTTGCGTGACCCGAGCGTGGAGAGACGGTTGCGCAGCACCACCCACTCGAATGCCGGCTGATCGTGTGCGCTGCGCTGGCGCCGCGCTTCCTCCACCATCTTCGAATAGTGGCTGATGCCGGTCACCTTGAAGTCGTTCGGATCGACGGTGCCGAGCACGTCGAAATCGAGGAAGCTGTCGTTGAGCGGCGTGATCAACGTGTTCGCCAGCGAATGCGTGAACGTCGTGAGATAGGTGTCGTGGCCGGGACAGTCGATGACGACGAAATCGTGCGACCGGCCGAGCCGCTCGACGATCTCGGCCAACGCGCTGCGCCCGAGCGTCTCGACCTCGCTGCTCCTGCCGCTCACCGTCTCGAAGCACATATGCGCGGGAACGCCGAGATCCAGCGAGGTTTCCCGCGCCCAAGCCCGCCGGTTCTCGACGTAGTGCGTCAGCGACTTCTGCTTGTTATCGAGATCGATGGTGGCGACGCGCTGACCCGCCTTGATCAGCGCGATGGCGACGTGCATGGCAATTGTCGACTTGCCCGAGCCGCCCTTGTTATTTCCGACAACTATTACTCGTGCGTTTGTCATGGGAATCCATACCGGACGCTTGAGTGAAAGCAGGACGAAACAGAATTTAATGAATGACTCGAATTTCCCTGATTCGACGAATCTCGACAAGAGTCGCTGCTACATTGTCGTGATCGAAATCAAGAAGCTGCGACATCATTGTCACAGCTTCTTCGAGCACGTATCGTGAACGCAACTAACGTCCCTGAAACACAGCCGAGCGACGCTCCACGAAGGACTTGATGCCCTCGGCCGCATCTGATGTGTTGAGCACGCGTTCGCGGATCTGCGGGATGATCGCAATTGCCGCCTGCTCGCCGGCTTCGATGAACTTGCGGCCCGCCTCCTTGGTTACCTGGATTCCAAGCGGCGCATTGCGCGCGATGATCTCCGCGAGCGCCATTGCACGCTCGACCTGCTGGCCCGCGGGCACGACTTCCTGCACGAGACCGATCCGATGCGCTTCGGCGGCGGTGAACTCGTCGCACAGCAACAGGTGATACATCGCATCGCCCCACCCGGCGCGGCTGATATAGCGGAAATGCGCACCCGCCAGCGGCGCGATGCCGCGCTTGGCTTCCATCTGGCAGAAGCGGCTGTCGTCCGCGGCGATCACGATATCGCCGGCCAGCATCATCTCGATGCCGACGGTGAACACGATACCCTGCACCGCCGTGACGATCGGCTTTCGGCAGCGCTTCGACAACCCGAATGGGTCGACGTTGCCCTCCGGCAGCGGCTTGCGCGTCGCCGTCGGACCGAAGAATTTCGGCATGTCGAGACCCGCGGTGAAACTGCCGCCGGCGGCGCAGAGCACGCCGACCCAGAGGCCATCGTCATTGTCGAGCAGCGTCAGCGCGTCGGAAAGCTCAGCCATCATCTCCGGACTGAAGGCATTCTTCTTCGCGGGATTGTCGATGATGATCTTGAGGATGTGGTCGTGCCGCTCGTGGCGGACCCGCCCTTCGCTCGCGCTGCCGGACATCAGTTCCTCCCTGCTTTGTGACTGGATAATTTCTGGATGATGGTTGTCATCCAGATACATGATGGTCATAATCCAGAAAGAGAGTCAAACAGGGGACAGGCGAGATGGGCCATTCCCAGGCCGAAAAGGCCAGGAGCCGTGAGCGTATTCTGAACGAGGCTGCGACGCAGATCCGCGGCAAGGGCCTCGACGCGCTCAGCATCGGCGGCCTGATGCAGCAGGTGAAGCTGACCCATGGCGGTTTCTATGGGCACTTCGCCTCGCGTTCCGACCTGATCGCCGCGGCGCTGGAACAGGCGCTGGATGCAGGCGAAGCGTCGGCTCACGCGGCGCGCGATCCCGACAAGCCGATCAACATCAACACACTGGTGCGGAGCTATCTCAGCCGCGCCCATCGCGACTCGCCCGGGTCGGGCTGCGCGATCGGCGCGCTGATCTCGGATGTCGGCCGCGCCGACGCGCAGTGCCGCGCGGTGATGGAGCCGCACATCGAATCCTTCATCGCCAAGGTCGCCGAGACGTTCGGCGACGATGACGACGGCAACGCAATCCTCGCGGTGAGTGCGATGGTCGGGGCGCTGGCGATCTCGCGCGTCCTCACCGACCAGAAGCGGTCCGACGCCGTTCTGCGCACGGTGCGCGACAGCATCGTCGCGATGGCATCCGACGAATGATTTCGCCCGCGCCGCGGGCACCTTGATGGAGCAAGCCATGAACGACCGATCCGCCCTCGAGCCGACCGCCGTGCAGGGAAGCGTGCTGATTGCCGGCGTCGGCGCATCGAACGGCCTCGGCGCGGCGATTGCGCGTCGCTTTGCTGCCGGCGGCTATCCCGTCGCGATCGCCGGCCGCAACGCCGACAAGCTCGCCGCGACGGCGGCCGAGCTCGCCGCAGGCGGCGCAACGGTCGCGCATGTGGTCGGCGACGCCTCCACGGCGGCCGATGTCGCGCGCTTCGTCGCGGCGGCCGAGAGGCTCGCACCGCTCGCGATGGCCGTGCACAATGCGGGCTCCAACCGGCCGGCACCGTTTCTGAAGGTCAGCGAGCAGCGCTTCGAGGAACACTGGCGCGAACATGCGCTCGGCGGTTTCCAGCTGGCACAGGCCGCGATCCCCGCTTTGCTTGCGCGCGGCGGCGGCACGCTGGTGTTCACCGGCGCCAGCGGTTCGCTGCGCGGCAAGGCCAACTACTCACCGTTCGCCGCCGCAAAGGCCGCGCTGCGCGCGCTGGCGCAGAGCGTGGCGCGGGAGTTCGGGCCGCAGGGCATCCATGTTGGCCATGTCGTGGTCGATGGCGGTATCGAGGGCGACCGCCTGCTGAGCATGCGCCCACAATTGAAGGACGAGCGCGGACCGGATGGCATGCTCAACATCGCGGCCATCGCCGACGCCTATTGGGTGCTGCACCACCAGCATCGCAGCGCTTGGACGCTGGAGCTCGACCTGCGGCCGTGGGCGGAGCAGTTCTGAACGCGCTGCGCCGCCCTCCTCACCGCGAATATAGGTTGCGATCGGCCGGAATCTTGTCAGCTTATGCGGCAAGGTCCGTCGAGATCGCACCCTGTCCCGGGAGAAGGCCATGTCGCAGCCCACGCCGATCCTGCACCATTTCGATCAATCGCCGTTCTCCGAGAAGATCCGCATCATCTTCGGATTCAAGAAACTCGCCTGGAATTCGGTGCGGATCTCACGGATCATGCCGCGGCCCGACCTGATGCCGATGACCGGCGGCTATCGCCGCACGCCGACGATGCAGATCGGTGCCGACATCTATTGTGACACACAGATCATCATCCGCGAGCTGGAGCGGCGCTACCCGACGCCGACGCTGTTTCCGGCAGGCAATGCCGGCATGCCCTGGGCGCTCGGCATGTGGACCGACCGGCCGTTCTTCCAGAACACGGTCAACCTCGTGTTCGGCTTCATCGGCGACAAGGTCCCGCGGGATTTCATCGAGGATCGCGAGAAGTTGCGCGGCG
>NZ_LFIQ01000124.1:66767-69545 GCF_001189245.1 Bradyrhizobium pachyrhizi
CATGACCGCGGCGCTGCCGCAGATGCGCGACCAGTTCCGCGCCAATATCGACTGGATCGAGGCGCAACTCGGCGACGGCCGGCCGTGGCTGTTCGGCGAGTTCAGCCTCGCGGACGTTAGCGCCTACATGAACGTGTGGTACGCGCGGCAGAGTCTCGCCACGATGGACGAGATCATGACGTCCTTTCCGCGCGTTGCGGCATGGGAGGAGCGCATCCGCGCCATCGGCCACAGCACGCGCACCGAGATGTCGTCGGCCGACGCGCTCGAGATCGCGGCGAAGGCACGGCCGGAGTCACCTGTGTTCGGCGACCCCACGGACCCGAACGGTCGCAAGCCCGGCGACGTCGTTGCCGTGATGCCGGATGACTACGGCAAGATCCCGGTGCGTGGCGAGATCGTCTCGCTGTCGGCGCAACACATCGCGATCCGCCGGTCGGATGAGCGCGTCGGCGAGGTGGTGGTGCATTTCCCGCGCGCCGGTTTCCTGGTGGTCCCGGGCTGATTGCCGCAGGCTGCTCCCAATCGGGCCTGGAAACGCTGCGTTTCGCGGCGTGACCTTGCCGGGCCCCTGAACCGGCAATAGCTCCCGTTTATCTCCAACAGAAGGCTCCACAGCGCAGGCTTGCGGATAGATCCGCAGCAACCCGACCTTTCGGCCTGCGTGCGATGGGTGGCCCGTGGTGGATGCTCCGCCACGCCGACAACTGGACTGACCATGACGACCTCCGTCGAATTCGGGCTTGATACGTTTGGCGACGTGACCAACGACGCCGCCGGCACGCCGCTGCCCCATGCCCAGGTGATCCGCAACGTCGTCGACGAAGCGGTGCTGGCCGATCAGCTCGGGATCGATTTCATCGGGCTCGGCGAGCACCACCGCGCCGATTTTGCGATCTCTTCGCCCGAGACCGTGCTGGCGGCAATCGCCGCGTGCACCCAAAACATCCGCCTCGGCTCGGCAGTGACCGTGCTAAGCTCGGACGATCCGATCCGCGTCTTCCAGCGCTTCGCCACGGTCGACGCGGTCTCGAACGGCCGCGCCGAGGTGATCCTCGGCCGCGGCTCCTTCACCGAGTCGTTCCCGCTGTTTGGCTTCGACCTCAGGCAATACAACGAGCTGTTCGAGGAGAAGCTCGATCTGTTCACCGAACTGCTCAAGCAGCAGCCGGTGACCTGGCAGGGCAAGCTCCGGCCACCGCTCAAGAGCCAGTCGGTCTATCCGCCGGCCGAGCACGGCCGGCTGAAGACCTGGATCGGCGTCGGCGGCAGTCCCGAGTCGGTGGTCCGCGCGGCGCATTACGACCTGCCGCTGATGCTTGCCATCATCGGCGGCGATCCCAAGCGCTTTGCGCCCTATGTCGATCTGCACCAGCGCGCCTATCAGCAGTTCGGCCGCGAACCGAAGCCGATCGGCGTGCATTCGCCCGGCTATGTCGCCGAGACCGACGCACAGGCACGCGAGGAGCTGTGGCCGGACTACAAGGTCATGCGTGACCGGATCGGCAAGGAGCGCGGTTGGCCGCCGATGGGCCGCGACGAGTTCGTGGCTGAGGCCGAGCACGGCTCGCTCTATGTCGGCGCGCCGGAAACCGTTGCCCTCAAGATCGCGTCGACCGTGAAGACGCTCGGCGCGGCGCGCTTCCAGCTGAAATACTCGGCGGGCCCGCTGCCGCATGAGAAGCTGATGAAGAGCATCGAGCTCTATGGCAGCAAGGTTGTGCCGATGGTGCGCGACATGCTCGCCGCGTGAGGCGCCAGAACCGGCAATCACAAAGCAAAACCCCCGGCGTTTTGGCGCCGGGGGCTCTGTTAGCTTGCAGTCAGATCAACCGGTGTTACCAGTTGCGCTGAGCGCGGAGCAGCAGCATGTAGGTGTTCTGGTCCTTCAGCTCGTAGACCGCGGCCGGCTTGCCGATCGTGGCGCTGCCCGGGAAGGCGACCGTACCAGCGAAGCTCTGGTCCAGACGGGTGTAGGTGAAGTCGGCCGAGAAGGTCAGGTTCTTCACCGGGGTCCACTGGGTCTGCGTGCCGAGCTGCGCGATGCTGTAGTCGGGGTTGCAGGACGTCAGAGCCGAACCAGCACCGAAGAAGTTGCTGAGCGAGCCACCCACGCCGTTGCCAGCCGGGCCGCAGAGGTAGCCCTTGGCGGTGCCGTTGTAGTTAACCTGGGCCCAAGCACCGTAGATGCTGGTGTTCCAGTTCGGGTTCCAGTTGTGCACGTAGGCACCACGGAAGCCGTAGGTCGTGATCAGCTGCTGCTGACCGCCCGTGACGAACACGCTGTCCGGAGCACTGCCGAAGCCGATGCTCTGGTAAGCACCAGGAACGTTCGTGCCGCCGAAGATGGTGTTCGCACCAGCGGAGCCGGCGAGATCCTGGATGTTATAGCGGGTCGCACCGTTGGTGTAGACACCCTGCAAGTTGATGGTGTCGCCAGGTCCGGTCGGGATGTTCTTGATCGACAAGGCCAACGAACCAGCCCAGCCCCACTTGTCGTCCGGATGACCGGTCAACTCGGTGCCGCCGTAGTAGGCCACGTGGTTGTTATGCGCGGCGAACGATGCCTGGAACAGACCCCAGGCCTGATCGACGCGCAGCATCGCGACGAGATCCGGAGCAATCGTGCCGGCATAGTCGCTGACGCCGAACGTGTTGACGTTGCCGGGAACGCCGAAGTTGACGGGCGCACCGAGGTTGGCCACACCAGCCTGGTAGTAAGCCGACTGATCCTGAGCCGACAGAGACAGCGACACGCCGTTGCCGAACTGCGCGGTG
>NZ_LFIQ01000124.1:69555-76522 GCF_001189245.1 Bradyrhizobium pachyrhizi
CACGCCGGTGATCGTTCCGCCGCCGCCGACGAGACCGTCGTAGCTGTTGCCCGGATAGTTGGCCCACGGAGCCGAGAACTGCGAGACCGCCTTACCGATGGTGAAACCGGCGAACTGGATGAAGGCGTAGTAGACGCCGACCGTGCCGCCTGCAACCGCGCCGGAGTTGGCGTTGTTCGGAGCCGAAACCGCGCCGATCGGCGAGTAGACGGTCGCACCGTTGCCCTGACCGGCATAGGTGTCCGAGGTCCAGGAGAAGGTCGCATCGAAGAAGGTGCGGACCACGCCGTATTCGGTCGCGGTGCGCGTATCGATGTTCAGATCTTCGCGCGAACGCCAGGTGTAGCCGTTGGTGAAGCGGTTGTTCGCACCACCAGCACCCGAGGTGTTGCCGGTGTGGTCCGAGTTGGTGTTCGCCAGGACGTCGACGCGCAGGTAGCCGCCCAGCTTGATGCAGGTGTCGGTGCCCGGGATGTAGTAGAATCCGGGACCATACAGGGAGCAAACCTTCACGTACTCGACCGCTTTGGCCTTGACGGGAAGATCGGCCGCCTGAGCTCCGCCGACCGCGACGAGAGCCGCCGCCGAGCCGAGGATAAGGCTCTTAACCATCTTCATGTTAAACCTCCAAGTTGCTCTATCTCAGGGAAGGTTCCGGATCCGCCGGGTAAAACACCCTCAGGTTGGTTCCCTTTGTCCCTTAAAATCCCCGCTTAGTCGCTTCGCGCCTTCGGACACACCCGCATGAACGCGAGGGACTTAAGCGAACCACCTAGAACGGGACGACCTCGGGATGCCCCCCTCCGTCGTAGTTCCATATGAGACAGAAGGCCCCCGATCACGCAACAAAAGACCGCTCGGTTTGCGGCGAGTTGCGGCTGTTTTCGGGCAAATGTTGCACAAATATCACGGGCTTTTGAATTGCGGCATTTCCGCAAGTCATTGAAATACAATACGAATATTTCAGTTACCGCTATCGGGCACAAGATTGGGCAACACCGCGCGGAACGGTGTGCAAAACGCGTAGTCCTACTGAGAAAGCGAAAGCTGAAGCCGGCTTCGGCAGCACTGATTCCGGTATCCCGGGCACGACATTTCGGCCCAAAACGCCGAGATTTGAACAACATAACCCGCCCCGAATACCGTCGACTCGCGTCTGGAAGGGGGCTTTCCGATGGCTCGGAGCAGGCCGAATGACGGCGGGCGGTTTGCCACGCATGTGCAGTAACGATGCTACATGTCACTGGGATGTCAGCGCGCAGAATCGGTCGATTTGTTCTCCGCAGCCGCAGCGCGCTGAAACATCTCTACTGTACGCGGTGCATCCGCAAGGCTCGTCTCCGACGGAGCCGCGTCGCGCTCACTCGTCCAAAATGTCCAGGAGATCCTCGATCCGCTCGAAAGGCGGCTCGTGTATGTTGTCCGAATAGAACACGCGATCGCCATCGCGCTCGAGCGAACGTGCTCTGGATTTGGGCAGCCTCCCGGGAAGGAACGTCGCCGCGACGGCCTCCGGGCCGACATCGAGCCTCACGATCCCTCGCCGCTTGCAATCGATCCTGAGCCTCGCCGCGGCGAAGAAGTCCCGACCGGCCGACGGCAGCCTGCCGAAGCGTCGCGAGGTCTCTTCCTCGAGATCTTCCAGATCGTCTTCGCTCCGGCACCTCGCGGCACGGCCATAGATTTCAAGCCGCACGGATTCCGATTGTACGTAGCTCCTGGGCAGCAAATCCGCGAGCGGAAGGTTGAGATCGGGTACCCACAGATCGGCGGACCGGTCGTTGGTCTTCTCCGAGGCTTGCTTGAGAAGGTGGCTGTACAGCACCGGACCGAAAACCTGCACATGGCCGGATTGCCGTTCCGAAAGCAGATCCCCGGCGCCTCTGAGGTCGAGATCCCGCTCGCTGATCGCGAAACCGGCGCCCGGTCTGCTGAACTCCTCCAGAACGGCCAAACGCCTCCCGGATTGTTCCGAACTGGATTCGGTCAGCATGTATGCGAAGGCGCGCGTCCCGCCGCGTCCCACCCGGCCTCTGAGCTGGTGGAGCTGTGCCAGACCGAACTTTTCCGGCCAGCAGACCACGATGGTGTTCGCCCTGGGGATGTCGAGACCACTTTCCACGATGTTGGTCGCCAGGAGGACGTCCGCCTCGCCTTCGACGAAACTCATCATTCGATCGTCGATTTCGTCGGCGGGCAGCTTGCCGTGCAGGCAGACGATGCGGAGCTCCGGGGCCATCGACTGCACGCGCGCCAGCATCGGATCCAGATCCTGGATGCGCGGACAGATCAGAAAGCTTTGCCCGTGACGTCGCTGCTCGCGCAGCAATGCGGCGGCAATGGCGGCGTCCGAGAGCGGAGCGATCCTGGTCGCGACCGGAAGCCGATGAACGGGCGGAGATGCGATCACGCTAAGCTCCCTGAATCCCGCAAGGCCCGCCGCTAGCGTGCGCGGAATCGGCGTGGCACTCATCCACAGCGTATGGACGCCCTTCGCCAGGCCTGAAAGCTTCGCCTTCTCCGCCGCCCCGAAGTGCTGTTCCTCGTCGATGATGACCAGACTCAACTTGGCGAACTTCACGTCCTTCGATGCGATCGCCTGCGTGCCGACCACGACCTTCATCTTGCCGCTTCGCAGGCCCTCCTTGGTCTCCTTCATCTCCGGAGACGACGTCGCCCGCGACAGGCTTCCCACTTCGATGCCAAGCGGGGCAAACCGTTTGCGGAAGGTTGCGACGTGCTGCCTTGCCAGAACGGTCGTCGGCACGACCACGGCAACCTGCTTGCCCGACAGCGCAACGGCCGCCGCCGCGCGCAATGCCACCTCGGTCTTGCCAAACCCGACGTCGCCGCAGACGACCCGATCCATTGGATGACCGGAGGCAAGGTCATCCAGCACGTCGCGAATTGCCTTCGCCTGGTCGACGGTCGTGAAATATGGAAAGCGCGCGACGAACCGCTCATATGCGGGACCGGGAGCGACCAGCTTGGAAGCGCGCCGGCGGCGCCGTTGCGCGATGTGTTTGGCAAGCGCCTTGGCGGCAGTCTGAATTTCCTGCTCCGCCTTGGTTCGGCGCGTCCACCACGTACTGCCATCGGCCCTGTCCAGTGCCAGCTTGCCGAGCTCCGCGGCATACGGCCAGATCAGCGCAAGATCGGCCGGCGGAACGAGGACGGCATCGTCCCCCGCGAATGCCAGCCTGATCATCTCGCGCGATGATCCCTTCCCCACATCGAAGGTCTGCAAGCCATCGAGCACGGCCAGCCCGCGCTGCAGATGCACGACGACCGCGTCGCGCTCCGGCACGTCGGGATGATCGAAAGCCGAACTCCAGGCTCTCGCCATAGGCTGCGGATGATGCGCCCTGCTGCCGAGCACGTCGGTCGCCGTCACGACGACGAGCGGCTTGCGCCCTGAGCCGATGAAGCCGGTGTCGAAGTCGGCCAGCAGCGCGCCTGCGCCGCCTCGCCCCTTCGCCGCCTCGTTCCAGTTTGCGAAGCGCTCCGCCTTGATCCCGCTCATTCGCTCCATCGCGCGCAGGTCATCCTCGACCGCCGCGACAAACAGCAGCCGCGATCCGGCGCGCTCGGTGTCGGCGACAAATGCGCGAAGCGCTTTCCGCGACGAGGCGACCTTCGAGAAGTCGGGCGTGGCGGTGAAAGCTGCCTTTCGGGGCAGCGAGCTCATCCGTCTGGTCAGCCGTTTCCAGTCAGCGGGCCCCAGATACTCGCGCTCCGCCTCCCTGCGGCCGGCCGCCTCCTTGATCGTGCTCAGCCAGCTATCAGCGTGGCCTGACACGCCCGCGTCCGCGATCCAGCGCGCACGCTCACAATAATCCAGCAGCGCCGCCCGCTGCACCCGCTTGCCTCCCAACGCGATCCGTTCGGACATGGGGTCGATGTGCAGTTCCTCCGCGTCGAACACGACGTCGTGCTCGTCCGGATCGACACCGGCGATTCTGCGGATCACGCCACCGGAATGCTCAATTCTGAACGGCCCCAGCGCGCCCGCGGGAAATACCTCGAACGTCATTCCGTGGAACAGAGCGCTGCCGGGATAATCCGCCTCTTCGTCGAGATCGTATCCCAGAGCTTCCAGACGATCCTTGAGTTCCCGCTCGGAGTAGCCCGCCCCCACCTTCAAGCTGATGCTGAGGCGCGCCGAACTGGCGGGCAACGGCAACCGCTCCATGATCGCCTCCGCCGTCGATACCAGGAAGACCGGCTTCTTGCTCCGGGCGAGGCGCCTCAACACCGAACTGCGCCGGCCGGCGATCTCTCGTGACGGCTCCAGCCCGTCAAAGGGCAGGGTATTCAGCCTCGGGAACACCAGCACCTCGAGCGAGGGATCGAGCGAATGCAGCACGCTGCCCAGGCGCTCGGCCCTGTTCTCGCTTTCCGCAAGGAAAACGATGCCGTCCCGCCCGGACTTCTTCCATTGCTCGAGAAGATGGAGCGCCAGCATGCCAAGCGGTGAGGAAGACGAGATCCCGGAACGCGCCGATCCCTTGCTTTTCTTCTTCGCGCCAGCAGCAGCGCGGGCCTTCTTGGTATTCGCCACGTCAGATCCGTCGTTATATCGTGATTACGATCGCCCGGTGACCTGCGTCTCCGGACGACTCGGGGCTTGTCGCCCGCCGCCATGGAAACCAAAGCGGCACAGATTTCCAGCTAGCCGGCCCAATCCGCCCGAAATGGCGGCGGGGGCGGCCGGCAAAAATCGATTCCTCTCTTGAAATCAATGGCTTGTTTGCTGGCTGGGGCGGGAGGGATCGAACCTCCGAATGGCGGAATCAAAATCCGCTGCCTTACCGCTTGGCTACGCCCCAACGCACCGATCGAAGGCCACGTCGGTCTATAGGGTGAGTCCCGCCATTTCAACAGGGCGGCGATCGAAAAGGCACGAAAGCCGCAGGATGATGACGGTACTCTTATTATAAGGCGACTTATAAGGCGACGCCGCGGTGGCCGAAACAGACCGTACGATGTCCGTTCGGACTGTTGAGAGGCCGCCGGTTTCATGGGATGACAATTTGCAAACGCCTCGTCGGGAGTAACGCCATGACCTACCGTGCGCCGATCAACGATATCCTGCTGTCCCTCAATCACGGTGCGGGCCTCGCTGCCGCCGTGGAGGCCGGCCACTACGGCGATTTCGACGGCGACATCACCGCTGCGGTGCTGGAAGAAGCCGGCAAGTTCGCCTCCGACGTGCTGGCGCCGCTGAATCGTGTCGGCGACGAGCACGGCATCAAGCTCGACAACGGCAAGGTGACGACCGCGCCGGGCTGGCCCGACGCCTATCAGCGCTGGACCGCCGCGGGCTGGAATGCGGTGTCGGGGCCGGAGGCGTTCGGCGGCCAGGGCCTGCCGCTCGCGGTCAACGCCGCCTGCACCGAGATCTGGAGCGCGTCGAACGTCGCCTTCGGCCTCTGCCCGCTGCTGACGCTGTCGGCGATCGAGGCGCTCGATGCCCATGGCAGCGCCGAGCTGAAGAAGACCTATCTCGAGAAGCTGGTCACCGGCGAGTGGACCGGCACGATGCAACTCACCGAGCCCAATGCCGGCTCCGACGTCGGCGCGCTGCGCACCCGCGCCGAACGCGCCCCCGACGGCACCTATCGCATCAAGGGCACCAAGATCTTCATCACCTACGGCGAGCACGACATGACCGACAACATCGTGCATTTCGTGCTTGCACGATTGCCCGATGCCCCCGCGGGCACCAAGGGAATCTCACTATTCCTGGTTCCGAAATTCCTGGTCAATGCCGACGGCTCGCTCGGCGAGCGCAACGACATCCATGCCAGCGGCGTCGAGCACAAGCTCGGCATGCACGCATCGCCGACCTGCACCATGACGATGGGCGATAAGGGTGGCGCGGTCGGTTATCTGATCGGCGAGGAAAACCAGGGCATGCGCTGCATGTTCACGATGATGAACCAGGCCCGCCTCGGCGTCGGCCTCGAAGGCGTCGGCATTGCCGACCGCGCCTATCAGCAGGCGCTGGCCTATGCGCAGGAGCGCCGGCAAGGGAAAGCTATCGGCCGCAAGGGCGACGAGATGGATCCGATCATCGTGCATCCCGACGTCAAGCGCATGCTGATGCAGATGCGCAGCATGACGGCGGCGGCGCGCACGATCTGCTACGCCACCGCGGTCGCGCTCGACGTTTCGGTGCGCGCCAAGGACGCCAAGGTGCGCGCCGAGGCCGCTGCCCGCGGCGCGCTGCTGACCCCGATCGCCAAGGCGTTCTCTACCGACATCGGCAACGAGGTCGCCTATCTCGGCGTACAGATCCACGGCGGCATGGGCTTCATCGAGGAGACCGGCGCCGCGCAGCATTATCGCGACGCCCGCATCACCTCGATCTACGAGGGGACCAACGGCATCCAGTCGATCGACCTCGTCACCCGCAAGCTCGGCGCCAATGGCGGCGCCTCGGTCTGGGCGCTGCTGGACGAGCTCGCTGCCGTCATCAAGCAGGTCGAGACCTCCAACGATCCGGCGTTCGGCACCACGGGCGCCAAGCTGCGCGACGCGCATGCCGCGCTGGAGCGCACCAGCAAATGGCTGCTCGAGCGCCTCGCCTCGGCGCCGAACGAGGCACTGGCCGGCGCAACGCCCTATCTGCGGCTGTTCGCCGCAACGGCCGGTGGCTGCATGCTCGCCGGCGAGGCGCTGGCCGCCAAGGCGAACGGCGAAGCCGAGCCGCAGCGCTATGTCGCGCTGGCGCGCTTCTTCGCCGAGAACATCGCCGTACAGGCGCCGTCGCTGGAAAAGACCGTGACCGAAAGCGCCGAGGCGGTGACCGGCGCGGATGCGGTGCTGGCGGGGTAGGATACCTTCCACCGTCAGCGAGGTGAGGAGGCCCAACGCGCTGTGGTCGCCAAAGGCCCTCCTCGCTCGTTTGATGCACACGACGTGCGGCATCACAGCTGTCGTCCCTGCGAAAGCAGGGACCCAC
>NZ_LFIQ01000124.1:76532-133751 GCF_001189245.1 Bradyrhizobium pachyrhizi
AGCCTTCCGTTGTTGAAACGAGCCGTGGCTCCAGCTTTGCAAACCATTCGGCGCTTCGCTTGCCCGGGACGACATCGAGTTTTGCGTCTACCGCCGAATCGCACGTCTTGTCAGCGATCCGCGCGAAATTCCTCCGGGCCGTCGAGCAAGTCACGCTTGCGGGCGGCCTGATCGAACTGGCTGGCGGAATGATCTGCCATTGCGTTGATGGCCGTGCCGGCCAGGTTCTGCGCACGTCGCCGTTGATCGTCGTGCCTCGATCGAACATCCCGATCCACGGCTCGCCGACGACAGATCTCATCGGAGATACGTTCCTGGAGGCATCCGTTGCCTCGATAAGATCGCCGCGTCATCCTGCACGATCCTTCCAGCAGGATCGGTACGGGCTAAGTCCCCCGTGTGCCGCCTGCTTGCTGTGGCGATTGCCCTGGCGCCGAAGGTCTGGACGCCGGGAATTTGGGTTTCCGCGGAGGGGCCGCGATCAATCCATCCCGTATCGCTTGCTTGCGGGCAAGCTTGCGGGCTCGCCGCACGGCCTCGGATTTCTCTCGAGCCCTTTTTTCTGACGGCTTTTCGAACGATCTGCGGCGCTTCATCTCTCTAAAGACGCCCTCGCGCTGCAACCTCTTCTTTAGAACTCGAAGCGCCTGGTCGATGTTGTTGTCCCTGACAAGAACTTGCAACGGATCACCTCTCTCGCGCTACAACGCACATTGAATGAACACTACAATGGCCCGCTCCATCAGTGACAGAGCGGGCCGCACTACCATTCCAGTACATCCGTGGAACGGCAGCCGACCAACAACATCGCGGAAGCTTCAGCCGCGGTGCTGCAAGCACGCGTCCTCGCTTTCATCCGACGATGTCTTTGGAAAAAGGTCCCGTGGAACCGATCTACAAGGCTCAAGGCCAGTCGATCTACGAAACCTATGCACTTATCTCGGCTATGCAAGACGCAGTCGCTGATCATGAGAATTATATCCGACGGCTCAGCCACGCCGAGATCATGGCTGAACGGCGATGGCGGCTTGACCGTGAACGCGGAGCCGGTTCCCTAAAATCTTCACCGTTGCCGAGTAGCAAATTCGCTCCAACAGGCGCAGAGTACGTCGCTGCCGGATGACTATTGAGCGCCGGCACCTGAGAGCCTGGGCAGCTCCCGCCACCAAAGGGAGCCGAAGATGGCAACCCGCTACTATTTCGATATCCGCAACGGCGAGCAACTCTATGCCGACAAACAGGGCATCGAGCTACGCGACGAGGAAACTGCCGCGCACGAAGCGATGCAGTCATTGCTCAGCATAGCCAAGGAGAACCCGCCTTTGGACAAACACAGTCTATTGGCGTTTGAGGTCCGGACGGACGAAGGGCCGCTATTTCAGGTCAGTCTCAGTCTCGGCATCACAAGGTGCTAGCCGCTGCGCTACGCAGCCAGACTCAAGAATCCAGCCGGCAACTGCGCCAAGCGATGGCCACCTCAAGCACGGGCCCATCGCCGTCCCGGACCTCGATGGCAATCTGATGGAAATTGTGACCGCGAAAGGAATCCCGAATGACGTCGGCCAAGGCGCGCGCAGCCTCCTCCTGAACCGCACCGAAGCTGGACATCTCCATGCCCTCTTCGTCGATCGCCAGGCCGCCGCCATCACGAAGATCGAAATAATAGCGCGTCATCGGCATGGTAATTTGCCCCGGCTCTCGATTGTTCCTGCGAAGACCGAGGAATGTGGCCGGTGAGGACAGAGGCGCGCGAGCCGTCCGGGTGAGTCATGACCGCAAAAGCGAGAGAGTTCCTTGATTTCTGGATTGAAACAGCGTCCACGCTGCCGAGCGATATGGAACGCCGGGTGCCTCGCAGGACGTTGCCGAGTTGGCGCACCGGTGCGTCGAGATGGCGGGACAGCAAGGCCTGACGGAACAGGATCTGCGTGAGGCGGCCGGCGATATCACTGACTACATCAGGATCAGACTGAAGGCGGCGAACAGGAAGGAGGCCGATCGTCCCAAATAGTTCGGGCAACGACCAAGCTTCGCGACCTGAACGTAGCGGCCGAAGCCGCGAAACAACAGGTCCGCTTCAGCAACGTATCAGCGACGGACTCGAAGACGTGCGTGATTGCGCAGCTTAGCGCACGATGCGCTTGACCCGCTTGGTTCTCTTGGCAGCCACAGATGCCGCGCCTGCGGGTGCAGCGCCAGCCTGCGCGGCCGCCTCGGCGTCACGCGCTTCACGGAGAGCCCGCAGGCGCACCATGTTCTTGCGCACGGCGATCGCATCGCGCTCGACCTCAGCGATTGCCTGCGCACCGGCCTCGGCGGCAAGCCGCTGGCGCTGGGCCTTGGCCAGGCGCTCGGCAGAAAGTTCTTCCGGCTTCTTGGCCATGAGCGAATGAGCCCTTTGAAAAGCAGCGTGACCCGCTCAACCCATCAGAGGATCGAGCGGGCCGCGGCTGTCATCCCAGTACATCCGTGGAATGACAGATCGATTCAAGCCAGCCGAAGATCTTCGGCGCTGGTCTTGCCACGCATTTTGTCGATCTTGAGTTCGAACGACAGCTTCTGGCCCTCGGCGAGACCGCCAAGTCCGGCCCGCTCGACAGCGCTGATGTGAACGAACACGTCATTCGTGCCGTCATCGGGCTGAATGAAACCGAAGCCCTTCTGGCCGTTGAACCACTTCACAGTACCTGTAGGCATTTGTCTTCTCCAAAGCGGACGCACGTGAATTCGCGCTTGGTTCCGCATCATCCTTCAACCGACGATGTTCTTTGGAAAAGGGCCGCTTTGACCATTCAACAAGGCACAACGGCAAATCGAACGCCGCAAGCATACACACTTAATCCGCTAGGGCAAGTTCGGAAGCGCCCAAGCTGCGCAACGCGCACGCCGCGCTGGAGCGCATCAGCAAATGGCTGCTCGAGCGCCTCGGCGCCGAACGAGGCACTGGCCGGCGCAACGCCCTATCTGCGGCTGTTCGCCGCAACGGCCGGTGGCTGCATGCTCGCCGGCGAGGCGCTGGCCGCCAAGGCGAACGGCGAAGCCGAGCCGCAGCGCTATGTCGCGCTGGCGCGCTTCTTCGCCGAGAACATCGCCGTACAGGCGCCGTCGCTGGAAAAGACCGTGACCGAAAGCGCCGAGGCGGTGACCGGCGCGGACGCGGTACTGGCGGGGTACGACGCCCTCCCTGGCCATAGGCCGCGCCGCATTCACAGCCGTCGTCCTGGCGAAGGCCGCGACGACACCGAATGTGTTGCACGGTCAGTTCGTCATACATCCGCGTTCTCGCGACACGATCTGTCCGAGCTTTGCGCTTCGTTCCGCCCTCTCCTCAAGCAGAGGGCGCAGGGAAAGCGGAGGTGCCCGACTCCGCCGTCATCGACGATTCCCGACCGGGAGCGGACATCCATGGCTCCGCTGAAAGACCCGATCACGAAGCCCGTAAAAACCCGTGTTGTTGACACTGGAAAACACAGCTACAGGTTCCATGAATTGCAGGTTGAGCGGCTTGGTTTGCGTGGGACGATTTACCTTGTGGATGATGACCCTGAGTTCAGCGGCGCTGCCCAGCGTCTGCTGGAGCTGGCAGGCTATCATGTCCAATCCTTTCCGTCAGCAGAGCGGCTGCTGGCGCAGCAGCTCCACCAGAATAGGGTTGACTGCATACTGCTTGATGTTCGCCTGCCGGCAATCACTGGCCCCGACTTGCAGCAGCAGCTGATTGCGCAGAACGTCGAGCTCCCGATCATCTTTCTTTCCGGGTACGAAGACATACCGATCACGGTTCGTACCATCAAATCTGGCGCCGAGGATTTTCTGAGGAAGCCGGTCACGGCCGAAATTCTGCTTTCCACGATCGAACGTGCAATTGATAAGCACAAGACCTCCCAGCAGCGTCGAGAAGAAAAAGCGATTCACCGCACCAACGCGGCCAAGCTCACTCCGCGAGAGCGCGATGTGTTCGAACGGGTCGTTGAGGGCAAATTAAACAAGCAGATCGCAAATGAATTTGGTTCGACCGTGCGCACCATCAAGGCGCACCGTCAACGAGTGATGGAGAAAATGCAGGCCCGATCGCTTGCCGAACTCGTCTTGATGGCCGAGCAACTCAAGCCGAGCTGATTTCGATCTCATTCCGGCAGACGGCCATCCTCTTGAGGGACGAAGATGATTACAAGGCAAATCACGTCGCCTCACGAAGACGAATTTCCTCTGGTGATTCCTCTCATGCCCGCAACGCGCGAACATCGCCGCGCGGCCATGTGGGTGGTGGCCGCGCTGTTTGTCCTCGCCGCCTGTATCGCGCCGTTTGCGAGCGTACAGATCGGCAGGGTCGACGCATTTGTTCCAGTCCTGCAGACAGTGCTAAGCGCCGCCGATCTGCTGACCGCTACGCTGCTGTTCGGACAGTATTCTGTGCAACCTCGGCGCGGACTATTGGCCGTCGCCGGTGCATATCTCTTCAGCGGCGCGTTTGCCTTCTTGCAGACACTGAGCTTTCCCGGTGGTTATGGCCCAAACGGAATACTCGGCGATGGCTTCGATACACCGGCGTGGTTTTTTGTTTTCTGGCACACCACGTTTCCACTGAGCATCCTGGCATACACGCTTCTCAAGGATAAGACGGAGCGAGGCGCCGCCGCCCGGTCGACGAGAGCGAGCATCATAGCGACAATATGCGCCGTCCTCACCACCGTTGCTGCACTGACGTGGACCGTGACAGCGTGGGTGAACCACTTGCCGAGCTTCTACAGCGGGAGCGTTACCCTGCAAACGCGGTTCGGGAGCCAGATCAACATTGCGCTCTGGCTCGTGGGCGCGGCAACGTTGGCGGTCTTGTTCAGCCGCCGACGCACAATTCTGGACATGTGGCTGATGGTGACGCTTGTCGCCTGGATGCCGAACTTTCTCGTAGCGGCGGTCGCCAGCTCCGTTCGCTTCTCTGTCGGCTGGTACGCCGCGCGCGGCTTCGCGCTGGTAGCGAGCTGCATGCTGCTATGCGTCCTGCTAACGGAGCTGATGGTGCTGTACTCCCGTCTGGCCAGCGCGCTAATTCTCCAGCGGCGAGAACGGGCCAATCAGCTTATGAGCATCGACGCTGCGACGGCCGCAATCGCGCACGAAATCAGATCTCCCCTCGGCTCGATCACCTTGAACACGAGCATTGCGCTTAATCAGCTCGCCGCCGAGCCGCCCGACCTTGAGGAGATCGACGTTGTCCTGAAGGACATCGAGCGCGCCAGCCTGAGCGTTGACTCGACGATCACGAGCATCCGCAGTCTGTTCAAGAGCGCCTCCAATCGCTCCAGGATGCAGATCGAGGATGTGGTGTGCCAGGTCTTGCGTTTGATGCAACATGATCTGCAAACTAACCAGATATCCGTCTCGACCAGCTTTTCCGATCACCCTCACGCAGTCACGGGCAATCGGGCTCAATTGCAGCAAGTGGTGTTGAATATCGTGAAGAATGGCGTTGAGGCCATGGCGTCGATACCAGTTGATCAACGAAAGCTAACCGTTTCGACCCGTATCGACCAACGCTGGATCGTTCTGAACGTCCGGGATGCCGGAGTTGGCATACCTCAGCACACCAACGTCTTTGATGCGTTCTTCACGACCAAAGCCGATGGGATGGGATTGGGTCTCGCAATTTGTCGCACGATCATCGATCGGCATGGGGGAATGCTGGCGCTTGTTGCGACAGGCAGCCAAGGCACGGAATTTGAGGTCAGGCTGCCGATCGCGTAGCCTAGCGCGAACGGGGCATTTTAATACCGAGAGCCCGCTCGGCCGCAGACATGACCGTGGACTGCGGGCTCGTTTGGCAGAAATCCTTCACGGTCTTTGCAGCTTGCGCGAACTGATACAGGTCGACCACGGTGTTGTGCACGCTCGCGTTGTAATACCCGCTGAGCCACATGGTGACACCGGCAAAATCCTGGAAGTCGAGCCTGGCCAGCTCGCGGCAGGTCATCCTGCTCATGTCGACGACCAGCTTTTCTTCCGCCTTGCCGGACGCATTCGACAACAACAAAACCGTGATTGTGATCAGCAGCTTTCTCATATCACCCCCAATATTTGTTCGGCTCCGCATCCGGTCCGACGTCTGCTCGGCTGCCGTGCTCCCGAAATCCATTATCGTTGGACCGGCTCCTTGATCTAAATCAAGCGAGCGACGGCGCAGGTGCTCCAGACTGGTCGCGACCTTAGGGAGGACCGGCATGAACAGGAAAAGACTGCGCGCATTGCTTCGCGCTTCGGGGGTGGCTGCATCGATCGCCATAGCTGCAACGCCGATCGGTCACGCGCGTGCCGATGACTCCACGACGTTGCTGAAGGCGATGGCGGACTATACGGCCGCCCAGAAATCGATCACCGCGACGTACGATAGCGACATCGAGATCATCACGCCGGAACTACAGAAGATCCAGTTTTCCAGCTCCGGTCAGTTGAAAATGACCCGGCCCGACAAATTGAGGGTCAGACGAACCGGTGGCTATACCGATGTCGACCTGGTCTATGACGGCAAGACCGTCTCGCTGTACGGCAATAACGCCAAGGCCTATGTGCAGGCCGACGCACCCGGCACGGTCGAGCAACTTGTGGAGGCGATTCAGGCGAAAACGGGAGCAGCGATGCCCGGCACGGATCTGCTGCTCTCGAATTCCTTCGACGTACTTACGTCCGACGTCATTGAAGGGCATCATATCGGACAGGGCGTGATCGACGGCGTCGAGTGCGAGCATCTGGCGTTCCGCGGACATGACACGGACTGGCAGATCTGGATCCAGACCGGTCCGCAACCGATCCCCCGCAAATATGTCATCACCAGCAAGACCGTGGCTGGCGCGCCGCAATATACGTTGCGGATCAAGGACTGGAAGACCGATGCAATCGCTGCCGCGGACATCTTCTCGTTCAAGCCGCCGGAAGGCGCGACGAAGGTCGGACTCGATTCCGACGTCATGATCGAATTTGACGAAGTACCTGCGGGCACAATTGCTGGAGCCAAGAAATGACCAACCCACTTCGCAAGACGCTTCTGCTTCTCTTAACCGCCGTCACATTCTCGGGCACGCTGCTCTGGAATGGCAAGGGCCATATCGAGCAAGGGCTGGTTTCCACCGCGGAAGCACGGGTCGGACGACCGTTGACGCCGATGAGCTATGCCGGGGTCGCGCGCCGGACCACGCGGCGCGCCGTCTACGGCACCGCAGCCGCTGGAGCAGTAGCAGCCGGCACCTATGTTGCCACGCCGGGGTGCGTGCAGGTGACCAACGCCTATGGTCAGGTCGTGACCAAATGCTGATGCAGCCGCGCGCGCGAGCCCAAAACATCACCCCACTCCGAGCAAAGTGGGCCGATCCCGCGCGGTACTGGTAGCAAGTCCCGCGAGACCGGTTTGCGCTGCGATCCGAAAGAAGTCATTCACGAGAACCTGTGGGAAGATAGCATGTCCATAAAATTGTTTCTGGCTTCCGCGGCGGTCGCGATTTCAGCCGTGACACCCTGTCAGGCCCAGGTCGAGTTGAAGACCTACGCGAACGCTGACGGCTATGTTGATGTTCAGGCGCTTACATGCGCCCAGCTTGCCAACACCTTCCAGGAGGATGCCGATTATCTGACGGTTTGGTACAGCGGTTGGTATAATGGCCTCGCTAAGAAGCACTTGATGAAGGTCGATCGCGCGAAGGATCTGGAGCACCAGATCATCGTTTATTGCAAGGCGAACCAGGACAAGAAGGTCATTCAGGCCATTGACGTTGTCTTCAACGAGTATCGTGCCAAGAACGGCATCAAGATGAAAAAGTGAGAATGCCGGACGGGTGCCGATACAGGTCCAGACGTTAGCTTCCGACGGAAGCTCGCCTCCGGAGGTTATTGAACATCCGGCGCTGCTGGCCTGCGTCGTGGACGGCCCATCTCACACCGGTCCAGGAGAAGGCCCTCGCGCCGATGAGCGTCGTCTTTGCCTTTCGCGCGCCACCGGCAAGCTGCCGCGCGCAAGCAGCATTCAACCGCCCCGACTTTTCGCCTTGCGTGGAACTCGCCTGGCGCGCGTCCGAACACTTGCTTTTGCCGCTGCCGGCTCCGTCGGGCGCGTGATCGGAAACGTCTCCCGCATATGTGCTGCCAGCATTGCACAGTAGTCAGTCGCGAAACGAGGCAACGGACGCCGCTTGTCCCATGAGATGGTCAGGGGCTCCTGCAACACGCGGCGTCTGTGCGTGAGACCGACAATCCTTAATCCGTAGCGCCAGCACTGAAGCTGGGAGGGAACGATCGCGACGCCGTGCCCCGCCTCGGCGAGTGCCAGCAAGGTGTGCGGACTGCGACTCTCGAACATGATCTTCGGTTTCAGTCCCGCCATACGGCTTGCCGCATCGAAAGCACGGCGAAATCCGAACCCGCTGTCCAGCAGCAGCAACGGAAGTTCGGCAAGGTCAGCGATCTCGATTGTGCGACGGGGACCAAGCGGCATCGACGGATGGCAAGCAGCCAGTAACTGCACAGATCCAAGCGGAAGGCTGCCGAAGTGCTGCTCGTCCAGCTTGACGGCGTGCAACAAATTCTGGCCGAGATGAACTTCCCCGCGTTCGAGCATCGCCAATATCTCGCTGCCCGTCCCCTCCCTGATCCTGATCTCGACCCTGGGATATCGCTCCGCGTACCGGTGCAGAAATTCCGACAGCACGCTTTCGATGTGTTGCGGCGAGCCGGCGATCCTTAGGACCCCGGTATCTCCTTGACGAAGCAGCTGAGCCTGCTCCTTCAAGGAATTGACGCTGTTGAGCAGCAGACGGCAGCCCGCAATCAACTGCTCGCCTTCGCCGGTCAATAGAAGCCGGCGCCCGACGCGATCGAAGAGCTGCAAGCCGAGCTCCCGTTCGAGACCGATGATTTGCCTGGATAGAGCGGGTTGGGCGACACGCAACCGCAAAGCGGCCTTTGAGACCGTGCCGAGCTCGGCCACCGTCAAGAACGTGAGGGCCTGTTGAAGAGTCATACCCGCTTATACCATTCAAGCATAAGGTTCGAAAAAATATATGTATTGGACGTATTTCGAAGCCTCGTGGAGAGTCCTGCCAGGCTGCGGCTTGTGGCACCGCCACGGCATCGGAGGAAGCTCCCATGAGTTCTGGAGGCAAGATGGCTCTGGTCATGTTGAGTTGTACCGCTATCGGCGCTCTTGGCGCCGAAGCACTGCATGGCGAAGCCAGGCCGCCCGCCTATCTGATCGGGCAAATCGAGGTCACCGATCCCGATGGTTATGCCAGGGAATATCTCCCGAAGGCGAAGGAGATCATCAAGGCGCATGGCGGCAAGCTGATCGCGGCTGCCGGCGCGGCGGCAACCGGTTCGCAGGTCGTTGCCGTTGATGGAAATCCACCCAAGCGCGTCGTCATCTATATGTATCCGACCATGGAGGCGCTTTGGGCCTGGCGACACGATCCAGCCTACGTGCAGGTTCGGGCGGTCGGCGAGAAATACGCCAGGTACCACACATTTGCGGTCGAAGGCTCTGCCGCCAATTAGCCCTCATCCCGCCGTCGGTCGCGGCGACGTGCAACGTGTGCCACTAGTTTCGAAACACGAGGCAGCGCCCGCCGACTGCCTCCAATCGGGCGCACAGCTGGTTAGCTCGCTCGCGGGTCGTCTCGGCGACCGGGAGCAGATACCAGGTGGCCGAGCCTGGCCCGGCCATGCGCGATCTCAGAACGAGCGGTGCGCGATCGCCGAGCACGGATGCAAATCGTTTCTGAAGTTGCTGGTAGTCGGCGAGCACGCGCGATTGCGACGGGCCACCGGCCAATTGAAGTCCCCAGGGCCCCCACGCAGCTTGCTGCGCGATTGTCACGGACTCTCTTGGGCCCGCGGGAAGCGCCCGAACGAGCATGCCGCGCACGATGTCACCGCAGGCCATGGCCGCGTCGATGTGGACCCGATCCTCAAGCGAACCCTGCGCCCATTCCTCGGCGGACTTGCCGGTAATGATCCTGACATAGGCGCGCGTTTCGCCCGGCAGGCTTCCACGTCCCGCCAGCCAATCCTGAACGCGCCGTGGACCACCATTATAGGCGGCCGCCGCAAGGCCGAGATTGCCGAACTGCGCGCGCAGCTCGCGGAGCCAACGCGCGGATTCCTGCAAGGCAGGCAATGGCTCGAACGGGTCGACCAGACCGCGCCACCGTGCGGTACCGGGCATGAACTGGGCGATCCCCTGGGCACCGGCCGAACTGACCGAATTGGGATCGAAATTGCTTTCCTGCCAGATCAGCCGGACGAAGAAATCCGGCGGCAAGCCGTTCTCCAATGCAGCCTCTTCCAACGCCTTGCAGTATTGCTGCGGCCCATCGGGCCTTGGACGCAAAGGTATCGGCGCCGGCGACGGAACGGATGACGATTGCTGATCGGACGCCGACCGATCGGCCCCGGCGTTGGCATCCGGACGAGACGTTTCCGTTTGCGATGTTTCTGCCTGCGCCGGCTCTGCGCGCTGCGCGGCGGGCGTTACCGCTGGATTGCCGAGAGGCTGGGCGCTCGCGACGGGGACAAACAGCAGCAGGCAAGCCGAGCCGATAACCGCTCGTGGAATCGATCGATGAACCCGCCGCGGCCCGAAAATCGACTGCATAAAGCGATCATCAAATTGGATGCATTCGTCGGAATCATATCATCGGCGCCGCCCGGGCGGGCAGAAAATTTGCTGGCTAGCGGTCGGACAGGCTTCCAACGATCGATGCGCGGCGGGACAGTTCGATCCAGTTGCCATCGGGATCGAGGATCATGGAGATCCGTGCGACCTCGCCGAGCGTCACCGGCGCAAGGCCTTCCCGCACGCCCTTGGCGCGCAGCTCGTCATGCACGGCATCGATGTCGGCGACCTGCAGTGTGATGTAGCGCCAGCCGCGCGCCGGCCGGATCGGATCGACCGTGGCGGCAGCGTCTTCCTTGAGCAGCATCAGGCTGTCGCCGAGGCGAAACGCCGGACCGCCCGACCATGATTGCTCGGCGAAGCCGAGGATGTCGCCGTAGAACCTGCGATGCGCGGCGAGGTCGCGCACCGCCAGCATGACGGCGATCTGGGTGATGCCGTCATGTCCGGGCGCGACCAGGCAAACGCTGTTGCCATCGGGGTCGGCCATGCGTTGCGGTGCGTCGACGCCAGCGCGCGCAATGATCAGCTCGCGATAGCCGCTCGGCGCCGCGTCCGGCAGCCGCTCGACATGATGGTTGAGCTTGATGACCGAACCCTGCGCGTCGTGCCGGTACTGCTTCTGCCCGCGGCGGATCGGCTGCACATGATCGAAGCGCAGCCTGGCATCGTGCTGCCAGAACCGCAGCATCGGCTCGAGGTCGTTGGAGGAAAGGCCGACGTCGATCACGTTCTTTGCCAGTTGCATCTGCTCCCGCCTTCGGATGAAGTGCACCACGATGGATTAGCTATGCGAGGATCAAGTCACCAACGCAAGCACCGCGATCACTGTCGCAGGTCGGCCGGCTCGCCGCCGCGCCCGCCTGAAACAGTCAATCCAGTGAGGACCGATATGCAAGCAGGCCTCGTTCAGACCTTTCGCGCTTTTGCGTACAATAACGCCTGGGCCAATCATCGCCTGCTCACGGCCTGCGCCGGTCTCAGCCAGGCGGAGTTCGCCGCGGCGCGGACCGGGTTCTTCCCGAGCCTGCAGGCGACACTGAACCACATTCATGTCATCGACCTGTTTTATATCGACGCGCTCGAGGGCGGCTGGCTCGGGCCGAAGGCGTGGGCCAATGAAGTGCCCTATCCGTCGGTGGCGCAGCTGAAAGACGCCCAGCGCGCGATCGATCAGCGGCTGATCGTGCACTGCGATGTGCTGACGGCTGAGCGGCTCGATGATGTGGTGAAGATCAATCGCGACACGAGCGTGCAGACTGAGCGGCGCGACCGCCTCTTGATGCATCTGTTTCAGCACCAGATCCATCATCGCGGCCAGGCCCATGCGATGCTCTCGGAGACCACAGTCAAGCCGCCGCAGCTCGACGAATTCTTCGCCGCCGGTGAAGCGCCGCTCCGCGCGGCCGAGTTCAGGGATCTCGGCTGGAGCGAGGCCACCGTGTGGGGCGGCTGAAGGCGAGGTTCCGCCCGCCATCGGCGATGTGGTTCCTGATCCGGAACGAGGTCTTGAAACCCGGCGCCTTCACGCTCACCTCTGGTGAAACGTGGGGAACTCTATCAATGCCTTTCGCCAATCACCGGGGCCAGCGTATCCATTACACCGTCGAGGGATCCGGGCCGCTGATCGTGCTGCAGCACGGTCTCTTGCTCGACGCCGCGAGCTGGAAACAATGCGGCGTGGTCGACGCGCTTGCCGATCGCTTTCGTGTCGTCTGCGTCGATTCGCTCGGACATGGCCTCAGCGACAAGCCGGCCGATCCGGCGCTTTATAACCAGGCGCAGCGCGCCGGCGACATCGTTGCCGTGATCGACGATCTCGGCGACGAGCGCGCCCATGTGGTGGGACACTCGATGGGCGGCTGGGTCGCGGTCGGCGTCGCCCGATTTTTCCCGGCACGGCTGGCGTCGCTGGCGATCGGTGGCTGGGACTTTCTCACCGGACTGCCGCGCGGCAATGCCGGCCCGCTGACCTATGGCGCCTTCATCACCTTTGCCCGCCGCACCGTGCCGGAACTCGCCGAATGGGTGACGCCGGATATCGAAGGCGGCGTGCGCGCCTGCTTCAATGCGCTCGGCCAGGTCGATGGCGCAAAGGACGCGGTGCTGTCCTCGCGCGTGCCGGTGCTGCTGTGGAACGGACAGGACGACGGACCGCATGCGCCGATGCAGCGCTTCGCCGCGGAGAACGGCCTCGATGCGATGTCGGTGCCCGGCGATCACCTCGGCGCGCTGTTTCAGCACGGCGCCGCGATCGGCCGGGGCATCGGTTCGTTCGTCGGGCGAGGTTAGACCGGCATCCCTGCGAGCAGCTTGTCGAGCGTGATCGGATAGTCGCGCACGCGAACGCCGGTCGCGTTGTAGACCGCATTGGCGACTGCGGCGGCGACGCCGCAAATGCCGAGTTCGGCGACGCCCTTGGCCTTCATCGGCGACGAGATCGGGTCGGTCTCGTCGAGGAAGATCATCTCCTGATGCGGGATGTCGGCATGGACCGGCACCTCATAGGCAGCAAGGTCGTGATTGATGAACAGGCCGTGCCGCTTGTCGACGACCAGATCCTCCATCAGCGCCGCGCCGACACCCATGGTCATCGCGCCGATCACCTGGCTGCGCGCCGCCTTGGGGTTGAGGATGCGGCCGGCCGCGCAGACCGCAAGCATCCGCCGCACCCGGATTTCAGCGGTGTCGGCGTCGACGCCGACCTCGACGAAATGCGCGCCGAAGGTCGACTGCTGGTAGGTTTTCGCGAGATCGCCATACTCGATGGCATCCTCCGCCACGAGGTCGCCGCCGCCGGCGGCCTGCGCCAGCGGCACGCTGCGATTACCGGAGCGGACCACGCCGTCGGCAAACACCGCCTCCGCGGAATTGAAGCCGAGCTTCTGCGCAATGGTCTCGCGCAGCTTGGTGCAGGCGGCATAGACGCCGGCGGTGGAATTGTTGCCGCCCCACTGCCCGCCCGAGCCGCAGGACACCGGAAAGTCGGAATCGCCGAGCCGCACCGCGACCTTGTCCAGCGGCACGCCCATCATCTCGGCGGCGGTCTGCGCGATGATGGTGTAGGAGCCGGTGCCGATGTCCGTCATGTCGGTCTCGACGGTCACGATGCCCTGCTGGTCGAGACGAACGCGTGCCGCCGATTTGGCCACGAGATTGTTGCGGAAGGCCGCGGCGACGCCCATTCCGACCAGCCAGCGTCCGTCGCGGACCGCGCCGGGTTTCGGGTTGCGCTTGTCCCAGCCGAACCGCGCCGCGCCATCGCTCAAGCACTGCACCAATTGCCGTTGCGAGAAGTGCCGCTCCGGATGCTCGGGGTCGACCTGGGTGTCGTTGCTGATGCGCAGCACGACCGGGTCGATGCCGAGCTTGTCGGCGAACTCGTCGATCGCGATCTCGAGCGCCATCATGCCGGAGGCTTCTCCGGGCGCGCGCATCGCATTGCCCTCCGGCAGATCGAGCGCCGCAAGCCGCGTCGCCGTCATCCGGCTGGCGCCGGCATAAAGCAGCCGCGTCTGACTCACCGCCATCTCGGGCTCGCCGTCCTTGACGTTGCCGGACCAGCTTTCGTGGCCGATCGCGGTGATCTTGCCGTCGCGCTCGGCGCCGATGCGGATGCGCTGGATCGTCGCCGGACGGTGCGTCGTGTTGTTGAACATCAGCGGACGTTGCAGCGCGACCTTGACCGGCCGGCCGGCCGCGCGGGCGCCGAGCGCGGCGAGCAGCACCTCGGCGCGCAGGAACAGCTTGCCGCCGAAGCCGCCGCCGATATAGGGCGACACCAGGCGGACATTCTCCTTGGGGATACCAAGCGTCTTCGCCATGTCCTCAGCGCCCCAGGCGATCATCTGGTTGGAGGTCCAGACCGTGAGCTTGTCGCCGTCCCAGGCCGCGATCGAAGCATGCGGCTCCATCATCGCGTGGCCTTGATCAGGCGTCGTGTAGGTGGCATCGAGCTGCACGGGTGCACCAGCGAGGGCGGAGGCGAAATCGCCGACGGCGGTATCGGCCGGGCCGCCGAATGACGGGTGCGGCGTGATGCCCTTGTCCCGCTCCGCGGCGAGATCGAACTTGCCGTCGCCCTTGACGTAGTCGATCCGGACCAACTGCGCCGCGGCCCGCGCCTGCTCGAAGGTCCCGGCGACGACGATGGCGACGGCCTGGTGATAATGCGCGATCTCGGGCCCGCCGAGCAGCGGTGCCGCATTGCGCTCGCCCTTGCCGAGCTTGCCGGCATTGCCCGATGTGACGATGGCGAGCACACCCGGTGCAGCCTTCGCCGCCTCGAGATCGATCGAACCGATCCGCCCCTTGCCGATCGCCGAACCGACCACGTAGCCATAGGCCTGGTTGGCCGCGACGTCGTGCCGCTCATAGGCGTAAGGCGCGGTGCCGGTGGTCTTGAGCGGCCCCTCGATCCGGCTGGTCGGGTGGCCGATCACCTTGAGTTGGTCGATCGGATTGAAGGTGGCGGGATGTTCAAAACGCATGATGTCAGGCCCTCATCTTAAGCCTTGGATCTCAAGCCCTGGCCTCGCGCAGCACCGCCGCCAGCGTTCGCTCGGCGAGCGGCAGCTTGTACGCATTGTCCTTGGTCGGCTTCGCATCGGCGAACAGGCGCGCGGTGACGGCCTTGGCGCCGTCGGGCAATTTCGCCTCCGCCGCCTCGACGCGCCACGGCTTGTGCGCCACGCCGCCGAGCGCAACGCGGCCGGTGCCGTCGCGCTGCACGATCGCGGCAACCGAGACCAGTGCGAAGGCATAAGAGGCGCGGTCGCGCACCTTGCGATAGGCCTGCGCGCCGCCGACCGGTTTCGGCAGCACCACCGCGGTGATCAGTTCGCCCGGCTCCAGGCTGGTTTCGATCTCCGGGCTGTCGCCGGGCAGACGATGCAGCTCGGCGATCGGAATGCTGCGCGTGGTGCCGTCGGGCCGCACGGTCTCGACGACGGCGTCGAGCGCGCGCATCGCCACGGCCATGTCGCTCGGATGGGTCGCGATGCAGGCGTCGCTCACACCGACCACCGCATGCTGGCGGCTGAAGCCGCCGATCGCGGCGCAGCCGCTGCCGGGCTTGCGCTTGTTGCAGGGCAGATTGGTGTCGTAAAAATAGGGACAGCGCGTCCGCTGCAGCAGATTGCCCGCGGTCGTCGCCTTGTTGCGCAACTGGCCGGAAGCGCCGGCGAGCAGCGCGCGCGACAGCACGCCATAGTCGCGCCGCACGCGGATATCGGCGGCGAGATCGGTGTTGCGCACCAGCGCGCCGATCCGCAAGCCGCCGTCCGCAGTCTCCTCGATGCGGTCGAGCGCCAGGTCGTTGACGTCGATCAGGTGCGCCGGCGTCTCGATCTCGAGCTTCATCAGGTCGAGCAGATTGGTGCCGCCGGCGATGAATTTGGCGTTCGCGGTGCCGGCGGCGGCTGCGGCCGCCGCGCCCGGCGAGGCGGCGCGCTCATAGCTGAATGATCTCATGCGCTCCTCCCGGCGACCTCGCTGATCGCCTCGGCGATGTTGGAATAGGCGCCGCAGCGGCAGATGTTGCCGCTCATGCGCTCACGGAGCTCGGCATTGGTCAGTCGCAGCGGCGCATTCAGATCCGCCGTGACATGGCTCGGGATGCCGGCCTTGACCTCGGCAAGCACGGCGACAGCCGAGCAGATCTGGCCCGGCGTGCAATAGCCGCATTGATAGCCGTCATGCTCGATGAATGCCGCCTGCAGCGGATGCAGCCCGTCCGGCGTGCCGAGCCCCTCGATCGTCGTGATCTCGTCGCCCTGATGCATCACGGCGAGCGTCAGGCAGGAATTGATCCGCCGGCCGTCGACGATCACCGTGCAGGCGCCGCATTGGCCGTGGTCGCAGCCCTTCTTGGTGCCGGTCAGATGCAGGTGCTCGCGCAGGGCATCGAGCAGCGTGGTCCTGGTGTCGAGCTCGAGTTGGTGGGTTTCGCCGTTCACGTCAAAGGATACTCTCGTCATCACGGGCGCTCCGGTCGGGGCAGATTGGGCGGCCGCAGGCGGGGGCGTCGCAATCGACGACGCCGCAAGCGAGGCGGCTCCAACAATCAACAGATGGCGCCGCGATAGTTCCAAACGTCCGGAGATCTGCATGCCGCCGCTCTCCTCAAGTCAGCCGGACACGGAACCACGACAACGACGTGTCGGGGTCTGCTCGGCCTGTCAGCAAAGGGGGAATGCCGCGAACAGCGGAATGTTTCTCGCGGGGAAGTTAAACTCGTCGCGAGCGTCACGGGCGCGGCAGGCAGGCAGCATCGCCGTGCGCGTCCGGCCTACGACCAACGTCCCCTGCCCGGTATCGCAAGCTCCGGTTATCTGCATTGCGCCGTTCTCATGCTCGCCCACGGGGAAAAGCGGCCCGGAACACGCTGGAGCTCTTGGGGCTTGCACCGGATCATGTAGGATGGCGGCACGACCTCCGCCGGCGACGTTGCCGGCCGACCCTGGGACCGCTCGATGACCGCGCATGTCATAGTGACCGACGAAGCCGCCACGCGCGTGATCCGGCTGCGCAGGCCCGAGAAGAAGAACGCGATTACCCAGGAGATGTTTCGCGCGATCAGCGACGCGATCGACAAGGCGCAGAACAATCCGAAGATCCGCTGCCTGATCATCACCGGCGGCTCCGGCGTGTTTACCGCGGGCAACGACATCGAGGACCTGCTCGCGCAGGGCACCTCGACCGGCGAGACCCCGCCGGCCTCCGACCTCGTCAAGTTCCTGTATTCGCTTGCCCACAATGTGAAGCCGATCATCGCCGCCGTCGACGGCGTCGCGATGGGCATCGGCACCACCATGCTGTTTCACTGTGACTATGTGCTCGCCAGCAAGACCGCACTGTTCTCGACGCCGTTCTCCAATTTCGGCCTGGTGCCGGAAGGCGCCTCGAGCCTGTTGATGCCGCGCATGATGGGCCACCAGCGTGCCTTCGCGATGCTGGTGATGGGCCGCACCATGTCGGCCGACGACGCCCGCGTCGCCGGCTTCGTCAATACCGTGGTGGCGCCGGGACATGCCGAGGTGGAGGCGCACAAGGTGGCGCGCGAGATCTGCGCGCTGCCGGCCGAGGCGGTGGCGATCTCGCGGCGCCTGATCCGGTTGCCGCCGGAGGACGTCACCCGCCGCATCGAGCAGGAGAACCATCTGTTCAGCGAACGGATGCGCTCCGAGGAAGCAGTCGAGGCGTTCAAGGCATTCATGGCTCGCCCGAAGGATTGAAACGAAGCGTCGCAAAATTGTAGTGGCGCGGCGCCATGATCCCGTGCTCCATGGACAGGTCATGAGACAGCCCCGCCTTTCCCCTCTCGCCGCGCTCTGCGCGTTCGGACTGGCCGCAGCAAGCCCCTGCCCGGCACAGGCCGCGGAGCCGGTGAGCCTGCGCATTCTCGCGATCAACGATTTCCACGGCTATCTGCGGCCGCCACCGGGCGGCATCCGCATCACCGACCCCGCTCACGCGACCAGGAAGATCATGGAGCCCGCCGGCGGCGCCGAGCGGATGGCCACCATCGTCAAGCAGCTGCGCGAGGGCCACAAGAACAACATCTTCGTTGCGGCCGGCGACCTGATCGGCGCAAGCCCGTTCTTGTCGGCGATGTTTCACGACGAGCCGACCATCGAGTCGCTCTCGCTGATGGGGCTTGCGATCTCCTCGGTCGGCAATCACGAATTCGACGAGGGCAAGGACGAGCTGCTGCGGATGCAGAATGGCGGCTGCCATCCGATCGACAAATGCCAGGGGCCACACCCGTTCACAGGAGCCAAATTCCGCTATCTCGCCGCCTCCACGATCGACAAGGCGACCGGCAAGACGGTGTTTCCGCCCTACGAGATCAAGCAATTCGACGGCATTGCAGTGGCCTTCATCGGGCTGACGCTGAAGAACACCCCGAACCTGGTGTCGCCGGCCGGCGTCGCGAGCCTCGACTTTCGCGACGAGGCCGAGACCGTCAATGCGCTGGTCCCCGAGCTGAAGGCGAAGGGCGTCGAGGCGATCGTGGTGCTGATCCACGAAGGCGGCTTTCCGACCGGCGACTATAATGAATGTCCAGGGATCTCCGGGCCGATCGTCGACATCGTCAAGAAGTTCGATCGCGCGGTCGACGTCGTGGTCTCCGGCCACACCCACCAGGCCTATGTCTGCGAGATCGACGGACGGCTCGTCACCTCAGGCGACAAATACGGCACCCTGGTCACCGCGATCGATCTTCAGCTCGATCCGAACAGCCATGACGTGATCAGCGCCAGCGCCGCCAACACCATCGTGCGGATCGCCGGCACGGCCAAGGATCCCGAGCAGAGCGCGCTGCTGGAATCCTACGACCGGCTGGCCGCGCCGATCGCGAGCCGCGCGGCAGGCTCGGTCACCGAAACGCTGTCGCGTACGCCTGCCGAAACTGGCGAGAGCCCGCTCGGCGACATCGTCGCCGATGCACAGCTGCTTGCAACCAGCGCCGAGCCGAATGGCGGCGCGGTGATCGCCTTCACCAATCCCGGCGGCGTGCGCACCGACATCGTCAAGCGCGAGGACGGCGCGGTGACCTATGCCGATATCTTCGCAAGCCAGCCGTTCCGCAACCAGCTCGTGACGATGACGCTGACCGGCAAGCAGCTCAAGGACGCGCTGGAGCAGCAATGGGCCGATCCGAAGCGGCCGCGCGCCCTCCAGGTCTCGAAGGGGTTCTCCTATGCGTGGGATGCGAGCAAGCCCGATGGCGCGCGCATCATCGCCGCACGGATGTCGCTGGACGGCAAGCCGATCGACCCGGCCGCGAGCTACCGCGTCACCGTGAACAATTATCTCGCCGAGGGCGGCGACGGCTTCACCGTGTTCAAGCAAGGAACCGCGCAGCAGTTCGGCATCTACGACGTCGATGCGCTCTATGCCTACTTCAAGGCCAACAGCCCGGTAGGCCCGACGGCAGGCAAGCGGATCGAGCGGATCAATTGAGCGAGGTCCAGGGGTGACGTACGCAGCCCCTCACCTCATTGCGAACGGAGCGAACCAATCCATTGTCTCCGAGCATGCGGCATGGATTGCTTCGCTCCGCTCGCGGTGACGCGGAAAACGCCCAGGCTTTGGAAGGACGGGAACAGGGATGATGTCGGCCCTTTCCGGAACGCCGCTAACGGCCTAGATTAGGGCCTACTCTTGCATGATCTTGGTCGGAAAACCGCTGCGCACTTTTCCGGATCATGCGTCCTCGCACGCGCATCGATTGCGCCGGGAATTTGCATGACACTGCTTCTGACGCATTCCGCCTGTCTCGACCACCTGACCCCTCCCGGACATCCCGAACGCCCCGACCGGCTGCGGGCGGTCGCCGAGGTGCTCGGCGAGGATCGTTTCAAGGCGCTGGTGCGCGATTCCGCGCCGGAAGGCGACCTCGACACCGTGCTGCTCTGTCACGGCGAGCACTATGTCAGCGAACTCCGCCACATCGCGCCGACCTCGGGCATGATCTATATCGACGGCGACACCTCGATGTCGCCAGGCACCTGGGAAGCGGTGATGCGCGGCGTCGGCGGCGCGGTGGCCGCCACCGATGCGGTGATGGAGGGCAAGCATCAAAACGCGTTCGTCGCGGTGCGCCCGCCCGGGCACCACGCCGAGAAATCGACGCCGATGGGCTTCTGCTTCTTCGACAATGCCGCGATCGCCGCCCGCCACGCGCAGCGCAAATACGGCATCAAGCGCGCCGCGATCATCGATTTCGACGTCCATCACGGCAACGGTACGCAGGATATCTTCTGGGCCGACCCGACCGTGATGTATTGCTCGACGCACCAGATGCCGCTGTTCCCCGGCACTGGGGCCGCCGGCGAGCGTGGCGAGCACGACACTGTCGTCAACGCGCCGCTGGCGCCCGGCGACGGCGGCGCCAAGTTCCGCTCCGCTTTCGAGAATCTGATCCTGCCGCAGCTGGAGAAGTTCTCCCCCGAACTCGTCGTCATCTCGGCGGGCTTCGACGCGCATCACCGCGATCCCTTGGCCTCGATCAACCTGACGGGCGAGGATTTCGGCTGGGTCACGCGCAAGCTGATGGATCTCGCCGACAAGAGCGCCGGCGGCCGCGTCGTCTCCGTCCTGGAAGGCGGCTACGACCTGCAGGGCCTGAAAGAGTCGGTGGCATCTCACGTCACCGCATTGATGGACGGGTAAATCCCCGCCACAATACGTCCGCAAAAATTCGATTGATTCTGCGCCGGGGCGAGCATGGCCTGCGACAGGTCATGTTTGGACGACAAGATCAGGTTGCGATCTGATCCACGCAATCGGGAACGCAAGAATGGCCGAGAATACCCAAGCCGACGTGAAGAAGCTCTCCTTTGAACGCGCGATCGAGGAACTCGAATCGATCGTCAAGCGGCTCGAGGACGGCAAGGTCCCGCTTGAGGAATCGGTCGCGATCTACGAGCGCGGCGAGGCGCTGAAGCGGCGCTGCGAGGAATTGCTGCGCCAGGCCGAAGCCCGCGTCGACAAGATCACCACCGACGCCTCGGGCCAGCCGACCGGCACCGAACCACTCGACGTGCAGTAGCGCCACCGACCACCTCGATCGTGCGGCGCGATGTCCGCCACGGCGGGCAATTGTTGCTGTGCATTTCCAGCCACCCGTAAACCCCCGGGGCTACCCGCGGGGGTCGGGTACGGCTGCGAATCAGGCCGAGCCGCCCCGGCCGGCTGCCGTCAAATTAGGCGAATTGGAACCCGGCTCCCACCCAGGCATTGAAAAGATTAGGTTTTTTAGCGCGCCGCATAGGAACCCTGCGCCCCCTATCGGGTTGGCTTTGGCTGCGGCTTTGGTGTAATGCTTCCAGTTCTATGGGCATTTGAGAGTGGCGGGCAGCCCGACTTTTCGGGCGGCATGCATCTCAAATGGTTCGACAAAACTGAACCGGGACGGGTGAAGCGCGACCAAGGTGATGCATATCACGTGGTCCAATCCGGAGTGAATCTAGGCTTACAACCAGGCACCGGCCTGCCGGGGCGGCACCGAGTGTCTGGCATTCGCTGCGCGGTGTGCGCGCCATCCCATCTCGCGTCGGGCGGTTCGTTCCGACAGGCAAAAATTGGAAATTCGCTGTGACCACATTTAGTAAGACGCCGCTTCTTGACACTATTCACACGCCGGATGACCTGCGCAAGCTGAAGGTCGAGCAGGTGCAGCAGGTTGCCGACGAGTTGCGCCAGGAAACCATCGACGCGGTGTCGGTGACCGGCGGCCATTTCGGCGCCGGCCTCGGCGTGGTCGAACTGACCACCGCCATCCACTACATCTTCGACACCCCGCGCGACCGCCTGATCTGGGACGTCGGCCACCAGGCCTACCCGCACAAGATCCTGACCGGACGCCGCGACCGCATCCGCACGCTACGCACCGGCGGCGGCCTCTCCGGCTTCACCAAGCGCACCGAAAGCGACTACGATCCGTTCGGCGCCGCGCACTCCTCGACCTCGATCTCGGCCGGCCTCGGCATGGCCGTGGCGCGCGATCTCTCCGGCGGCAAGAACAACGTTATCGCCGTGATCGGTGACGGCGCGATGTCGGCGGGCATGGCCTATGAGGCGATGAACAACGCCGGCGCGATGAACTCGCGCCTGATCGTGATCCTCAACGACAATGACATGTCGATCGCGCCGCCGGTCGGCGCGATGAGCGCCTATCTGTCGCGTCTCTACTCCGGCAAGACCTACCGCTCGCTGCGCGAGGCCGCCAAGCAGATCAACAAGCGGCTGCCGAAGATCCTCGCCAACCGCGCCAACCGCGTCGAGGAATATTCCCGCGGCTTCATGATGGACGGCGGCACGCTGTTCGAGGAGCTCGGCTTCTACTATGTCGGCCCGATCGACGGTCACAATCTCGATCATCTGCTGCCGGTGCTGAAGAACGTCCGCGACATGGAGACCGGCCCGATCCTGGTTCACGTCGTGACCCAGAAGGGCAAGGGCTACGGCCCGGCCGAAGCCTCCGCCGACAAGTACCACGCCGTGGTCAAGTTCGACGTCGCGACCGGCACCCAGGCCAAGGCCAAGCCGAATGCGCCAGCCTACCAGAACGTGTTCGGCCAGAGCCTCGTCAAGGAAGCCGAGAAGGACGACAAGATCGTCGCCATCACCGCGGCGATGCCGTCGGGCACCGGAGTCGATATTTTCAACAAGGCGTTCCCGGACCGCACCTTCGACGTCGGCATTGCCGAACAGCACGCGGTGACCTTCGCCGCCGGCCTCGCCACCGAAGGCTACAAGCCGTTCTGCGCGATCTACTCGACCTTCCTGCAGCGCGGCTATGACCAGGTGGTCCATGACGTCGCGATCCAGAGCCTTCCGGTCCGCTTCGCGATCGACCGTGCCGGCCTGGTCGGCGCCGACGGCGCGACGCACGCGGGTTCGTTCGACAATGCGTATCTCGGCTGTCTGCCGAACATGGTGATCATGGCCGCCGCCGACGAGGCGGAACTGGTCCACATGGTGGCGACGCAGGTTGCGATCAACGATCGTCCAAGCGCGCTGCGCTATCCGCGCGGCGAAGGCCGCGGCATCGAGATGCCGGAAGTCGGCGTTGCCCTGGAAGTCGGCAAGGGCCGCATCATCCGCGAGGGCAAGAAGGTCGCGCTGCTGTCGTTCGGCACCCGTCTCGCCGAGTGCGAGAAGGCGGCCGACGAGCTCGCGGCGCACGGCCTCTCCGCCACGATCGCCGACGCGCGCTTCATGAAGCCGCTCGACGAAGAAATGATCATGAAGCTCGCCCGCGACCATGAGATCCTGATCACGATCGAGGAAGGCTCGATCGGCGGCTTCGGCTCGCATGTCATGCAGTTCCTGTCGGACAACGCCATGCTCGACAGCGGCATGCTCAAGTTCCGCTCGATGATCCTGCCCGACGTGTTCCTCGACCACGACACGCCGGCGGCGATGTATGCCCGCGCCGGTCTCGACGCCAAGAGCATCGTTGCCAAGGTGTTCGAAACCCTCGGCAAGGACTACAAGGCCGAGACCGTCAAGCTCGCCTGATCGCTGCGGGCGGCGCTCACTGGAGCATTTTCGGTTCTGATTGAATCAATCAGAACCGAAGCTCCAGGTTCTCGCTCGAAAACGCACCAGCCCCGGCAAGTCCATGAAGATCTATCTGGCAGGTCCTGACGTGTTCCTGCCGGATGCCGTGGAGATCGGCCGCCGCAAGGCGGAGGTTTGCGCCTATCACGGGCTGACCGGGCTGTATCCGCTCGATAACAGCATCGATCCCACCGCCGCCGGCGCCTCGCTCACCATCTTCAAGAGCAACGAGGCGATGATGGAGTCTGCCGACGCCATCATCGCCAACTTGACGCCGTTTCGCGGCCCCAGTGCCGACGCAGGCACGGTTTACGAACTCGGCTACATGGCGGGACGCGACAAACTGTGTCTCGCCTATTCCAACGATCCCACGTCCTACGCCAATCGCGTGGCGCGGCTCAGTCAGGTCGTGCCGGCATCCGACGGACGCCTGATCGATGCGGAGGGGCTGACGGTGGAAGAGTTTGGATTACCGGATAATCTGATGATGATGCACGCGCTCGACCTGCACGGCAGCCCGCTGGTGACCCCGCGCGAGCCGTCGGCCGACCTCTGGCACGACCTCACCTCCTTCGAGGCGTGCGTGCGGCTCGCTGCCGCGCAGCGCCGGCAGGCGGCGAAGTGACCAGAGCGGGCGACAACGACAACGACGCATCCGCCGGCAAGCGCATCGACGTGCTGCTGGTGGAACGCGGCCTGTTCGAAAGCCGGGCGCGGGCGCGCGCCGCCATCGACGCCGGCCTCGTCACCGCCGACGGCAAGCAGATCGCGAAGGCGTCCGAGATCGTCGCACCGGGCGCGGCACTCTCGGCGGAGCCGGCGCATCCCTATGTCTCGCGCGGCGGCGTCAAGCTCGCCGGCGCGCTCGAGCACTATCCGATCGACGTCGAGGGCCATGTCTGCCTCGATGTCGGCGCCTCGACCGGCGGCTTCACCGAAGTGCTGCTCGCCAACGGCGCTAGCCTCGTGTTCGCCGTCGATGTCGGCCACGGCCAGCTGCATCCCTCGCTGCAGGGGCATCCGAAGATCGTCTCCATGGAGGCAACCGACATCAGGAGTTTCGAGGGCAAGCGCCTGCCGGCGCGGCCCGACATCGTGGTGATCGACGTCAGCTTCATCTCGCTGAAGCTCGTGCTGCCGGTCGCGCTGTCGCTGGCGGCAGCCCCGATGCATCTTTTGGCACTGATCAAGCCGCAATTCGAGGCGGCGCGCAAACACTCCAAGCGCGGCGTCATCCGCAATGCGATGGTGCACCAGGAGATCTGCGACGACATCGCCGCCTTTGCCGCCTCGCAGGGCTGCACCGACATTCAGGTGTTCCCGTCCTCGATCTCGGGCGGCGACGGCAATATCGAATTCTTCCTCGGCGCGCGCCGTGGCTGAGCTTCTTACCATCGACCATGTCGGTCACCGCGGCGACGGCGTCGCGATCGAGGGATCGCAATCGATCTTTGTGCCCTATGCGCTGGCCGGCGAAATGGTCGAGGTCGACGACGTCCCGGGCAACCATCCCGACCGGCGGCGGCTGCTGCGGGTCGTGCAGGAAAGCCCCGAGCGCATCGTACCGTTCTGTCCGCATTTCGGGGTCTGCGGCGGCTGCGCGATCCAGCACTGGAACGATGCGCCCTACCACGCCTGGAAGCGCAACATCGTGGTCGAGACGCTGGCGCAGGCGAAGATTGCGGCGGAAGTCGCTGCGCTGATCGATGCCCATGGCGCGGGCCGTCGCCGCATCACGTTGCACGGCCGCATGGGCAGCCATGAGGTCCTCAAGGTCGGCTACGCCGCGGCAGGTTCGCACGACATCATCCCGGTCGATCGCTGCCCGATCCTCGATCCTGCGCTCGACGGCGCGCTCGAGGCGGCCTGGGCCACAGCCGAGCCGCTGATCGCGACCGGCAAGCCGCTGGACATCCAGGTGACCGCAACCGTCAACGGCCTCGACATCGACGTGCGCGGCTCCGGCGCGCTGCCAACCAGCCTGATCACCACTTTGTCGCGCGTCGCGGAGAAGCACCGGCTGGCGCGGCTGACACGCCACGGCGAGCTGGTGCTGCAGCGTGCCTCTCCCGAGATTGCGATCGGAAAGGCGAAGGTCGTGCTGCCGCCCGGCTCGTTCCTGCAGGCGACCGTCCAGGGCGAGGAGGCACTGGCCGCGCTGGTTCGCGCGCATTGCGGACGCGCCAAGCATATCGCCGACCTGTTTTGCGGCGTCGGTCCGTTCGCGCTGCGCCTCGCGGAGAAGGCGCGGATCGCGGCCTTCGACAGCGACACGGGTGCGATCACCGCGCTACAGAAGGCCGCGCAATCGACGCCGGGGCTGAAGCCGCTCAAGGCCGAGGCCCGCGACCTGTTCCGCCGTCCCCTGATGCCGCAGGAATTGCGCGACTATGACGCCGTCGTGTTCGATCCGCCGCGGCAGGGCGCGCAGGCGCAGGTCACCCAGCTGGCGACGAGCAAGGTGCCGGTGATCGTCGCGGTGTCCTGCAACGCCGCAACGTTTGCGCGCGACGCGAAGATCCTGATCGACGGCGGCTACAGGATCGCGGACGTCACGCCGGTCGATCAGTTCCGCCACACCCCCCATGTCGAGCTGGTGGCGCGGTTCGCGCGCTGACAGGACGCAGCGACTATCGCTGAGCGCGGGCAGTCTCGCTATAATCTGCGCTCCATGTCCGACGATCCGCTGCTCGCACGCATCATTCCCGTTCTCGCCGCCGTACCGGGCGTCGCCGCCATCGTGCTCGGCGGCTCGCGGGCGCGCGGCACGGCGCATGACACCTCCGACACCGATATCGGCCTCTATCATCGGGATGGCGCCGCGCCGGATATCGATCGGTTGCGCGAAGCTGTAACGGGTCTGGTCGACGATCCCGCTGTTGCGCATGTCACGCCGGTCGGCGAATGGGGACCGTGGATCGTCGGCGGTGCCTGGCTCACGATCGACGGCCGCAAGGTCGACCTGCTCTACCGCAGCATCGATCGGGTCTCCGCTGTCATCGATGCTTGCCGGAACGGCGAGATCAGCATGCACTATCAGCCCGGCCATCCGCACGACTTCTGCTCGGCGATCTGGATGGGCGAGGTCGCGCTGTGCCGTGCGCTGCACGATCCCGACGGCCTCGTCGCGGCGCTGAAGGCGAGGACCGTGCCCTACCCGCCGGCCTTGCGCGATGCGTTGGTGCGGCGCTTTCAATGGGAAGCCCAGTTCAGCATCGAGAATGCCGAGCTCGCCTTGCCGCGCGGCGACAGCACGCATATCGCCGGCTGCGCCTATCGCGCGCTGGCCTGCATCGCGCAGGTGCTGTTTGCGCTGAACGGGGCGTATCTGATCAACGAAAGGGGCGCGCTGGCACAGGCCGCGAATTTTCCGGTGACGGTTCGCGAACTGTCTGGACGTGTCGCGCAAATATGGCAAGAGATCGGCGCGGCCGAGCACGCCGCCGCGTTGCAGATGCTGCGCGCGATAGAGAGTGAGCTCCAGAAGATCTGTAGGGCGAGTTAGAACCGCAGGATGGGTAGAGCGCAGCGAAACCCATCATTCGCGCCGCGGATATGAATTGATGGGTTTCGCTGCGCTCTACCCATCCTGCGAGATTTCCATGATCGCTACCGGCCCCAGCGGTCCTGCCAGATCTTCTCGCCGATCAGGCAATTGACCCGCGGCTCCTTGTCGGCGGTCCGCATGATCGGGCGCTCGGGGGTGCGGCCGGCGACTTCGAGCAGCAGCTTGGTGCGGATCGCCTCCTTGAACTTCTCACGATCCTTGATCGTCACCACGAAGGAGCCCGGTCCGCCGATCACGCAGTCCTCGTAGTAATAGTCGAGATTCTCGATATCCATCGTCGAGTAGGACGGTTCCTTCACCATGATCGGCAGCCCGTTGATGACGATGCCCTTGTCAAGCGCCGCGTCGCGCGCGGGCGTGATCGGCGTGCCGTTGTTGTTGGGCCCGTCGCCGGAAATATCGATCACGCGGCGCAGGCCGCGATGCGGATTCTCCTCGAACATCGGGATCGCGAAATAGATCGCGCCGGAGATCGACGTGCGCGAGGCGCGGCGCACCGGCGTCTTCATAATTTCGGCGGCGACCGCATCGGCGGATTCAGGGCCGTCGATCACCCGCCAGGGGATGATGATCTTCTGATCGTTGGAGGCGGCCCATTCGAAATAGGTGATCGAGATCTTGCCGTTCGGACCGGCCTTCAGCGCCTGCAGGAAATCCTTGGAGACGATCGCCTGCGCATAGCCCTCGCGCTGGATCGCAAGCTCGTCCATATCCATCGAATAGGAAACGTCGACCGCGATGATCAACTCGATGTCGACGCTCGGTGTGGATTCCTTTTCAGCCAGGCGATGGCCGGGCTGGGTTCCCGGGCCGGGCGCGGCAACACCGGCCACATCGCCGCTGGCCAACATGCCCGCGACAAGCACCGCTCCGATCGAGACATACCAGCGCATTGCGGCCCTCCCGTCGTATGAGTGTCATGGTGACACGCAATTCAGGCGGCGAAAAGCGCAGATATCAGCTGTCCTTCACATTCAGGTTAGACGCCCACACTCAAGTCAGACTTCGCTTGTCTCGAATGCGGCGACGCGCGCCGTGCCGTTGCCGCAATGACGCCGTGCAAATCGAACGGTTCCAAGGCGCGCCTGAAGACGGTATTCTTACGGGGCAATCGCGAGGGAGTGCGATGCCGGATACCGTCGTCAAGCCGAAAACCAGGACCAAGACCAAGGTCGAGCGGCCGCGCCTGCACAAGGTGATCCTGGTCAACGACGACTACACGCCGCGCGAATTCGTCGTCACCGTGCTGAAGGGTGAATTCCGCATGACCGACGACCAGGCCTACAAGGTGATGCTGACGGCGCACCAGCGCGGCGTCTGCGTCGTCGCTGTGTTCACGAGGGACGTCGCCGAGACCAAGGCGACGCGCGCCACCGACGCCGGCCGCGCCAAGGGCTATCCGCTGCTGTTCACCACCGAGCCCGAGGAATAGCGCGCCAGCGCCAGATTGCCACAGGCCTTGCCGCCAATTTTAGCGATCGCGGCGACCGGTGCTTTAGGGATCACATGGCATGAACGCGGCATGTCCGTCGCGCTGCGCCAACAACTGTCCCTGCGGAAGACTCGCCCGGAGACCTCGTTCGGGCCATTTCGCCCGTTGCCCGCCCTGCCTTGGCTCGTCATGGCGGCGGCGCTGCGGATCGTCGGCTACGGCAATCTCGGCCTGATCGTGCCCGCGCTGGCGCTGGCCAACGCTTGCGTGCTGCTCGCCTTCTTCGCGACGGCACGGGACTCGATCCAGGCTTCCGGAGGTCGATCATCGCTTGGCGAATTGACGCTGGCCGAGCAGATCAGACTGTCGCTGTCGATCCTGTGGCGGATCGTGCTCGTGATGATCGTGGCGTCACTCGGCGCCGCCGCGATCGGCTTCTCGTCGTTTGCACCGTATCTCTTGTCGGGCCTCGACGGCATGGCCTTCGATCAGGTCACCCATCTCGGCCGGTTCTGGAGTGCGGCGATCGCGGCGCTGGTGCTGCTGATCATCGTCAATGCGGAAGGCAATGGCGGCCGCGTTGCGCTGGTTGCCGCCGTCAAGGACCTTGGCCGGCACGCGCTCTGGCTTGGCGCGGCGGTGCTCGTGCTGGGCACGATCAACGTTGCGCTGGGCTACGGGCAGGCGCTTGTGCGCACCGCGATCTGGCACTTCTGGCAAATCTCGATGGTGGACCAGCCGCTCAAGAACCTGATCTACGTCGTCTTCATCTTCGGCTTCGCCATGCTGCGGCTGTGGATCACATTGTCGATCCTGACCTTCGGCCTGAAGCAGTCTTACGCCCGCGGCGGCTAGCTCGCGGCAGCGACCGGCGCCTCGTCGTACAGGCCGTAGACCCGTTCGGCCTTGGCAAATCCCGCGATCGGAAACTCGCCGAGATCGCTCCAGCCGCCGTCGCTGATGCCGGCGAAGCGCTCCGAGGCCACCACGGTGCGGCCGAGACGGCCGGCGATCTTCTCCAGCCGCGCGGCAAGATTGACCGCCGGACCGATACAGGTGAAGTCGAGCCGGTTGCCGCCGCCGATATTGCCGTAGAGCACGCGCCCGAGATGCAGGGCGACGCCGAAACGGAAGCGTTCGACGGCATCGCCATTGGCGAATTGCAGCGCCTCGACGCCGGCGCGGGACGCGCGCGCGGCCTCCAGCACACGTGAGCAGACCTGCACCTCGTCGCCGAGATATTCGTCGACCGGGAACACCGCGAGCAGGCCGTCGCCCATGAATTTGAGCACTTCGCCGCCATGGTCGCGGATCGCAGTGACCTGGCAATCGAAGTAGAGGTTGAGGATCTCCACGACAGTCTCGGCGGGCAGGCGGTCCGACAGCGCGGTGAAGCCGCGCAGGTCCGACAGCCAGATCGCGGCATCCATCGTATCGGCATGGCCGCGCCGGATCTGGCCGCCCATGATGCGCTCGCCGGCACGGTTGCCGACATAGGTGTCGAGCAACAGCGACGCGGTGCGGCGCAGCGTCACGATCTCGATGTAGCGTGCCAGCGGCACGGTGATCGAGCGGATCGCATCGAGCTGCTCCTCGGTGAAGCCGCCCGGCTGCCTGGTGGTCCAGCTCGAGGCATTGACGAAGCCGTCGGTGTAAACCAGCGGCATCGCGATGTAGTCGGTGACGCCCTCGGCCTGCAGGTCCACGACAATGGGAAAGCGTTTGCTCGCGGGGTCGTCGAGGCGCGCGCGTACTTCAACGCCCTGCCTGAACACGATCGACAGCGGGCTGACGGCAAAGTCCGGGGAATCCAGGATGTTGTGATCGACGGTGCCGGTTTCGACTTCGCTACCCGGCTTCCAGAAGAAATGGCGGCCATAGATCTCCGGATGCAGCGTGCGCACGAAGACGCCGATGCGCCACAGCGGCAATCCGGCCCGCACCAGCCGCTCGCAGCATTCCGCCATCATCTGCGGCGGGGTCGGCGCCGACCGCGCGCCGCCGATCATCCACTCGATGATGTCCCGAAGCTCCGACGCGTTCATGGCATTCCCCCAGGGCGGTCTGGCGACCGCCACTATATAAGGGATCAGCGCCCGGTCTGCCCGCGGTCGCGCAGAAAATGATCGGCCAGCACGCAGGCCATCATGGCCTCGCCGACCGGGACCGCCCGGATGCCGACGCAGGGGTCGTGGCGGCCCTTCGTCAGGATGTCGGTATCCGCGCCCTTGCGGTCCACGGTGCGGCGCGTGGTCAGGATCGAGGAGGTCGGCTTGACCGCAAAGCGCACCACCACCGGCTGCCCGGTCGAGATGCCGCCGAGGACGCCGCCGGCATGGTTGGACAGGAAACGCGTTCCGTTGTTGCCGGTCCGCATCTCGTCGGCATTCTCCTCGCCCGACAATTCGGCGGCGCCGAAGCCGGCGCCGATCTCGACGCCCTTGACCGCGTTGATGCTCATCATCGCCGCCGCCAGGTCGCTGTCGAGTTTGGCGTAGATCGGCGCGCCGAGCCCGGCCGGCACGCCCTCGGCGACGACCTCGATGACGGCGCCGATCGAGGAGCCGCTCTTCCTGATGCCGTCGAGATAGCTCTCGAAGAACGCCGCCTTGTCCTTGTCGGGACAGAAGAACGGGTTGTTCGCAATCTCGTCCCAGTCCCACTTCTCGCGGTCGATCTTGTGCGGCCCCATCTGCACCAGCGCGCCGCGCACCTTCACCTCGGGCAGCACCTTGCGCGCGATCGCACCGGCCGCGACGCGGGTCGCGGTCTCGCGCGCGGAGGAGCGTCCGCCGCCGCGATAATCGCGCAGGCCGTATTTCGCTTCATAGGTGAAGTCGGCATGGCCGGGCCGGAACTTGTCCTTGATCTCGGAATAATCCTTCGAACGCTGATCGGTGTTCTCGATCAGCAGCGCGATCGGCGTGCCGGTCGTCACCTGCGCGCCGCTCTCCGGATGCGCCATCACGCCGGACAGGATCTTCACCGCATCCGGCTCCTGGCGCTGAGTGGTGAAGCGCGATTGGCCGGGGCGGCGGCGGTCGAGGTCGTGCTGGATCTCCTCCACGGTCAGGGGGATCAGCGGCGGGCAGCCGTCGACGACGCAGCCGATCGCGACCCCATGGCTCTCGCCGAAGGTCGTGACGCGGAACATATGGCCGAAAGTATTGAAGGACATGGCGTGTCGTAACGCGCGGAGGCAGCGGGGTCAAACAGCCAGGCTGTCATTCCGGGGCGCCTGAAGGGCGAACCCGGAATCTCGAGATTCCGGGTTCGATGCTCCGCATCGCCCCGGAATGACGGGATGCTTAGCTATATTGGCGCAGCCCCTGCTCACCGAACACGTAGACCGCCCCCTGCTCGATATAAAGTTCGGCGGCCGAGGCCGGCGTCTCAAGGCCGAGCGCCACCATCAGCGCCCGCGCCGTACCGCCATGGGCAACCGCGACCGTGTCTGCCGTCACCGAGCGATACCAGTCGGTCATTCGCACCTGGACGTCGACATAGCTCTCGCCTCCGGCCGGCGACACCGTCCACTTCTCGGCCAGGCGGCGGGCATACAGTGCGGGGTCCGCAGCCTGCGCCTGCGCCAGGGTCGAGCCCTCCCACGTCCCGTAGCCGATCTCGCGCAGCCGCGCGTCGAGGGTGTAGTCGCCGGGCGGCAGGCCGAGCTCGGCGCGCACCAGCTCCATGGTCGCCCGCGCCCGGATCAGCGGGCTTGCGACGAACGGCACCGTCGTCTTGTCGCGGCCGTCGCGCGCCAGGAGATCGGCGAGGATGCGCCCGGCATGCGCCGCCTGGGCGCGGCCGCGCTCATTGAGGGCGATGTCCTGCACGCCCTGGAGCCGGCCTTCGGCGTTCCACGAGGTCTCGCCGTGGCGGATGTAATAAATCGTCGGTACCGGCATTCCCGTAACGGCTGGTCCCTGCTGTGCGAGAGGTCGGCCGCCTCAAGGCTTCCACGCTTCGAATTTTTTCGGATCGGAGGTACACCAGCACTTCGGCTGGCGACAAGCCCAAATCGGCCGCAGCTTGGGCGGTATGCGCGCAGATCGGCGCAGACGGAATAGCCACGCCGCCAGGGTGTTATGTTGGACAAGGCGGCTATCGCCGAGACCATCGAAGACTGGGATGCATGACCGCGTTTCGTCAAAGTGTCGAAGCCATGATACCGGCGCTGCGTCGCTATGCGCGCGCGCTGGCGCGTGACACGGATATCGCCGACGATCTGGTGCAGGATACGCTGGTGCGGGCGCTGCGCTCGGAGCGTCTGTTTCTCGGCGGCGACGTCAGGAGCTGGCTCTACACGATCCTGACCAATCTGAACAAGAACCGCCGGCGCTCGCTGGCGCGGCGGCCGGCGTTCGTGCCGCTGCTCGACAACAATGCCGACGCCAGCGGCACCGAGGCCGAGGGACGCGACATCGAGCGCGCGCTGTCGACGCTGGTCGAGGAGCAACGCTCGGTGCTGCTGCTGGTGATGCTGGAGGGCATGAGCTACCGGCAGGTCGCCGACATCCAGGGCGTGCCGATCGGCACGGTGATGTCCCGCCTCGCCCGCGCCCGCGCCCATGTCCGGGCCTCGATCGAGGGCCAGCGCCCGGCGCTCCGGCGGGTGAAATGATAATGTGCGCGATGGCCGGCGTTATGCATGAACGATTTTCGAACAAGATTTGGCAGAGACCACTGATATGACCGACCCGAACATTCCCGTCACCGAAGACGAGCTGCACGCTTACGTCGACAATGAGCTGCCGGCCGAACGCCGCGGCGATGTCGAGGCGTGGCTTGCCGCACATCCCGACGACGCGGCGCGGGTGCAGTCATGGCGTGCGATGGCCGAGACACTGCATGCGCGCTACGACACCGTGCTGGACGAGGCGGTGCCGAAACGGCTCGAGCTCGAGCGGCTGGTGCGCCAGCCGCGCCGCTGGGTCTATGGCGCGGTAGCAGCGACGGTCATGGCCTTCGTCGCCGGTGGCGGCGCCGGCTGGATCGCGCGCGGCGCCTCGGCGACGCCGTCGGCCTTCCAGAGCTTCACGGTCGATGCACTCGATGCGCATCGGCTCTACGTGGTCGAGGTCCGGCATCCCGTCGAGGTGCCGGGCAGCGAGCGCGACCACCTGCAACAATGGCTGACCAAGCGCTGCGGCTGGGACGTCCGCGCGCCGGAGCTGACCGGGCTGAAGCTGGTCGGCGGCCGCCTGCTGCCCGGACCGAGCGGCCCGGCGTCGTTCCTGATGTATGAGAGCACGTCGGGTGAGCGGTTCACGGTCTACACCGCCAAGGTGAAGACCGAGGCGACCCAGATGCGCTATGCCGTGCAGGGCAGCGATGGCGCGCTGTTCTGGGCGGATCGGGGGGTCGCCTATGTCGTCAGCGGCGGCACCGATCGCACGCGCCTGACCCAGGTCGCGCAGGCCGTCTACGATCAGATGGAGAAGAGCGGCGGCTGATCTCCGGTAAATTTACGGAAGATCAGGCCGTCAAAATTGCGTCATTTCGAGTAAGTGAATCCAGCCTCACTCAGTGTCCCAATTCCGACATCGAAAACTTCGATTCGCGTCATCGACGCGTCTCATTATCGCACCGGATGCTCACGCGAAGATGATCCGCGCCCGATCCGCCGATCGGCGCACGCGGCCTCGATTGGGGTTTTGTGTACCGCGCTGGTCCCCCTCTCGAGGCCGCACTCCTTTCCGCCGTCCCATCCGCACGCCGCAGATGGGACTTCCGGCGGCCGGTCATCTTTTGACGCGCCCGCAATGCCCGCGTCTACCCCGATAGAGTCCGGGGTAGTTGCAGTTTCGCGTCTTCGCGTCTTTTGGGGCACGCTCTCGGCGGTCAGCCGAGATCGCTACGCGGATTGTAGGGTTTTTGATCCCCCCACGTCTGCATCAATGCCTCAAGCTCGGCATCGTTCCCGTCGGGAAGGATGATGCGGGTCGTGACGTAGAGATCGCCGACGGCGCCCGCCTTCGACAGCCCCTTGCCCTTGAGGCGGAAGGTGCGGCCGCTCGAGGTGTTCTTCGGGATCGAGAGTTCGACCGCGCTGCCGAGCGTCGGCACGCGGACCTTGCCGCCCAGCACCGCCTCGTAGAGGGTGATGGGCAGGTCGATCCTGAGGTCGTTGCCGTCGACCTTGAAGAACGGGTGCGGCGCGACCGAGATCGTGATCAGGAGATCGCCGGGCGGATGGCCTTGCGCGGTCTCGCCCTGCCCCTTCAGCCGGATCTGCTGACCCGCAGCAACCCCGGGCGGAATCTTGACATTGAGCTCGCGGCCGGTCGGCAGGCGGACGCGCTTATCGCCGCCCCTGACCGATTCCTCCAGCGACACCGTCATGGCGACCGACAGATCGAGGTCGACACCGACCCCGCCGCCGTCAAACTCGAACGGACTGGCCCGGCCCGCGCGGCCGCCACCGCCGCGAGCCGCATTGCCGAACATGCTGTTGAGGATGTCCTCGAAGCTGCCGCCGCCCATGCCGCCGCCGGCCCCGGAGCGGAAACTGTACTCGAAGCCGCCCGGACCGGCACGACCGCCGGCGCCGCCGCCAGGGAAGCCCTGGAAGCGCGGCTTGCCTTCGGCATCGATCTCGCCGCGGTCGAACTGCTTGCGCTTGTCCTCGTCGCCGACGATCTCGTTTGCCGTATTGATCTCCGCAAAGCGGGCCGCCGCCTTCGGGTCGTTCTTGTTGTTATCAGGGTGATGCTTCTTGGCGAGCTTGCGATAGGCGCTCTTGATCGTCGCAGCGCTGGCGTTCCGCTGCACCCCCAAGACCTCATAGGGGTCGCGCATCCGTCACGTCTCCTTCACGGGAAAAATCAGTCCTGGCCGGGAACCCGTCCGGGCCCACTTCGCCTTCATGTGGGGGCTCAGTGGCATTTTTGCAACTTAGCCCGGCTTCGCCGGAATTCTCAGGATTTTCTCCAGGGCTTCAGGCTATGGATTTCCCACCGCCCTTGTCCAGCCTTGCATGCGGCACCCTGCAGCCAGCTCTCGGTGGCTCCATTGACGTAGCTGGCAAGGAAATCCCGGCACGTCTTGCCGTCCTCGCCCGAATAGGCCTGGGCCAGCGGCGTCACCGAGCCGCGCGCGCCGGTTTCAGGATTTTCCCAGGGCTGGCTGGAATCCTTGTCGCCCTTGGTCAGCACGTCGGAGGCGGCATTGCGGGCGAAGGCGAGATCGGTGTCGGTCGGCATCACCGCATTGACCTGGGTCGGGCTGATCGAGCCCGTCACATCCTTGTCGTCCAGCTTGGCGAAGGCGTCGCTGCGCGACAGGCTGCAGCCGCTTGCGCCGACGCCGATCAGGATCAATGTCACCACCGCGCCTGCGGGGTGGATCGCCGATAGGCCAACGCGCCCCCATGCCCTATATAGGGCTAGTAACGCGCTTTCAGACGCGGGCGGATGCAAATCGGGACTCCTGACATGACCGACACGACCTCCATCAAACACCCGACACCGTTAACATCGGGTGATTTCACCGCGGCGGAGGAGCCGTTCGCCCTGTTCGCCGAATGGTTTGCGGAGGCGGTCAAGTCCGAGCCGAACGATCCGAACGCGATGGCGCTTGCGACCGTCGATCCCGACGGTTTGCCCGACGTGCGGATGGTGCTGATGAAGGGCTTCGATGCCGACGGCTTCGTGTTCTACAGCCACATCGCGAGCGCCAAGGGCCGCGAATTGGCCGCAAATCCTAAAGCCGCTTTACTCTTCCACTGGAAATCACTGCGCCGCCAGGTGCGCATCCGCGGGCCGGTCACGCCGGTGACCGATGCCGAGGCCGACGCCTATTTCGCCACCAGGCCGAAGCAGGCCCAGATCGGCGCCTGGGCCAGCAAGCAGTCGCAGCCGCTGGAGAGCCGCTTCGCCTTCGAGCAGGCGATCGCCAAGACCGGTGCGAAATACGTCATCGGCGAGGTGCCGCGGCCGCCGGGCTGGAGCGGCTGGCGGATCACGCCGCAGCGCTTCGAGTTCTGGCACGACCGCCCGTACCGCCTGCACGATCGCATCGAATTCCGCCGCGACGGCGCCGGCAGCGCCTGGTCGAAGGTGCGGCTCTATCCCTGAAAGCTGCGATCGTCATGGCCCGGAGAAAGCGCGGAGCGCATCTTCGTGTAAGATGACCCGGCCAGCGACGTCTGATCCCAAGTCATCCCAAGTCGTTCGAAGGCGTGAATGCCCGGCACGCCGCCGCGCATGACGAAAACGAAAGAAACCGTCGATGCCCCACCCATCCAATGCACCGCGGCGCACGCTGCTCCTGACCGGCGCAAGCCGCGGCATCGGCCATGCCACCGCGATCCGGTTCTCGTCCGCCGGCTGGCGCGTCATCACCCTGTCGCGGCATGCGTTTCCCGAGGTCTGCCCGTGGGGCGCCGGGCCGGAAGACCACATCGAGGTCGACCTCGGCAGCCATGACGACACCGTGCGCGCGATCTCCGAGATCCGCAGACGGCTCGAGAACGATGAACTGCACGCGCTGGTCAACAACGCCGCGATCTCGCCGAAGGCTGCGGGCGGCGGCCGGCTCGGCACCATGGACACCGACATCGAGACCTGGACCCACGTTTTCCACGTCAACTTCTTCGCACCGATCATGATCGCGCGCGGGCTGATCGAGGAGTTGAAACACGCCAAGGGCGCGGTGGTGAACGTCACCTCGATCGCCGGCTCGCGCGTGCATCCGTTTGCCGGCGCGGCCTATGCGACGTCGAAGGCCGCGCTCGCGGCGCTGACGCGCGAGATGGCATCGGACTTCGGTCGCGTCGGCGTCCGCGTCAACGCCATAGCGCCGGGCGAGATCGATACCTCGATCCTGTCGCCGGGCACCGAGAAGATCGTCGACCAGCAGATACCGATGCACCGCCTCGGCACGCCGGACGAGGTCGCCAAGATCATCTACGTTCTCTGCACGGAGACCAGCTCTTACGTGAACGGTGCGGAAATCCACATCAACGGTGGTCAGCACGTCTGAGCTTGGGAAGAGCCGTATTTCGGGGAGGGAAGTTTTGAGGCGATCCCGGCCGCCGCCGCGGCCGTCATTGGGATTGCTTCACTTGCAGGCGTAACAAACGCAAACGAGGCTTCTGCCTCCGAGGCTTCGGCCTCTAGTCTGCGTAAAACCGACGCGACTTCTTCTTCTCGGGCTGCCGCAGCGCGACGTCGTTCAGCGCGCTGGAGCATTCGTCTTCGTCCTCGCCATCCAGCAACGCAGCGCCACAGTAACGGCAAAGTCTCGGCGAGATCGCCTGCACCTTGCCTGCTGCGCGGTCCTGTTGATAGCGCGCAAAGTCGATGACGTTACGCCGTGGCGTTATGATCTTCTCAACCATTGCTGTCCTCCGGCTTCGAGGCGGGCGTTATCGCAGACAAGTTTCGCCCAAACGTTCAGCGCAACGCTCAAATTTTAGCAGAGGAAATAAGGCAGGAAGCGCGTCCCAAAACGCGACGCGTGGAACCGGCTTACAGCCACTTCTTCCACTTGAAGATCCAGTACGGCACGACAGCCGCGATCAGCATCAGCACCAGCGCGAACGGATAGCCGTGCGTCCATTCGAGTTCCGGCATCATCTTGAAATTCATGCCGTAGATCGAGGCGATCAGCGTCGGCGGCATCAAGACCACCGCCATCACCGAGAACAGCTTGATGATGTTGTTCTGTTCCAGATTGACCACGCCGAGCATGGCGTCGAGCACGAAGGTGATCTTGTTGGAGAGATAGGAGGCGTGGTCGGTCAGTGAGGCCACGTCACGCTGCATGGTCTTGAGCTGCTCGCGCATGTCCTTGGACCATTTCACGCCCTCGACCACCGCGGAGAGGAAGGTGACGAGGCGGCCGATCGAGACCAGGCTTTCGCGAACCTTCGAGGTCAGGTCGCCCTTGCGGCCGATTGCGATCAGGATCTGCGAATATTGCTTGGCGTGGCCGTGGCGCTCGCTCTCCGGCTCGAAGATGTCGTGGGACACCTGGTCGATATCGGCCCCGCAGCGCTCCAGAATGTCGGCGCAACGGTCGATCACCGCGTCCAGCAGTTCCATCAGCACCTGCTCCCCGGTGATGCCGGGGGAACAGGCGCGCGCCAGCTTGTTCTCGACCAGCGCGAACGGTTTCGGCAGGTCGTAGCGCACCGTCACCAGCCGATGACCGGTGAGGATGAAGGTGACCGCCGTGGTGCGCGGCATGTCGGTGTCGGACTGGCACATCAGCGTCGCGGTCATGTAGCGCGCGCTGTTCTCGATATAGAGCCGGCTGGAGATCTCGATCTCCTGCATGTCTTCCCGGGTCGGCACCGCGATCCCCGCGAGCTTCTCGACCGCCCGGTCCTCCTCCACGGTCGGATTCACCAGATCGACCCAGACCGCACCCTCGGGCAGCGCGCCGAGGTCGGTCGCCGTGGCCTTCTTGAGCGAGAACTCGGACGGAACGAACACCGACAGCATCACGAACTCCACGAAACAGGGCTGGCAGGACCCGCCGACTTAGCGCGATTCTGGGGGGCGCATCATGACCGGGGTATTAACCGGGCATCCATACTTGTGGCGGCCAGGCGGCAGCGACGTGACGCCGACTCGTCGACCGTTGCCTGTTTGCACAAAAACCAACCTGGCGCCAGAACAGTTGCGGCAAAAAAGCCACAGACAGCGTCCCGCGATGCGGGAAAGGCATCTAAAGTCTGGGAATAATGGCACGTTTCGGCAATAATGCCGCTAATGGAATCGTGGCGTTTGGGGCGTAATAGTGGCGCTTTCGGGCGCGGATTTTCGATTGGAATGTAATCATGTCGTCGCTCAAAGTTACCTTCGGGATTCTGGCCGCGGGCCTGATGTTGTCGGGCTGCATGCAGGCCACAACCTATGAGGCAACCAACACCGCGAACTTCAAGCCGCGTGACAAGGAACTCCTGGCCAAGACCACCTACGTCAAGACGCCGGTCGCTGAACCGTTCCGCCGCGCCATCGTCGAGTACCACCGCAAGGAAGCCCCCGGCTCGATCGTGGTCGATTCCGACAACCATTACCTCTATTACGTGCTGAACGACGGCAAGGCGATCCGCTATGGCATCACCGTCGGCGAGGAAGCCATGGCCTGGTCCGGCATCGCCAAGGTCGGCAGCATGACCGAATGGCCGGCTTGGCACCCGACCCCCGGCGAAATCTCGCGCCTCGGCGTCCCGACTTTCGTGGCCCCGGGCCCGGACAATCCGATGGGCTCGCGCGCGATGTATCTCTATTCGGGCGGCAAGGACACGCTGTTCCGCATCCACGGCACCAACCAGCCGGAATATATCGGCGCGTCGATCTCCTCGGGCTGCATCCGCATGACCAACGAGGACGTCATCGACCTCTACAACCGCGTCAAGCTCGGCACCATCGTCGTGGTGCTGGAGCCGAAGCACGGCGACTCGCCCTACAAGCCGCAGATGGCGCTGCAGGGCGGCGGCGGCACGACCTACTGATCCAATCGCAACCGCGATCAAAAGCGCCGGCTTTGCCGGCGCTTTTTTGTTGGCTGCGGCCTGGTCTCGGCGCTGCGGTCGGGTGCGGCCGCATCATCTGATTTTGTGGCGTCCGGCTTGCTGGTGTCAGACTTGCCGTGGTCAGCTTTGGATGTATCCGCCTTCGGCGCGTCGGATTTGGCGGCGACCTCGCGCGGCGGCGCCTCTTCGGGGCGCTCGGCCGGCAACAGCGGCGCGACCTGCGGCAGCGGGTCGTCCACGTTCCACTGGCAGATCCGGTAATTGTTGCGACGCTCGATCAGGTCGAGATGGACGTGGTCCTCGTGGTACCAGTCCGAGCCCGGCCCGAGCACCGTGGAGAAACGGGCGCAGACCGAATGCAGCACGGTCTCGCGCAAGGTCCGCGGCACGCTGCGGTCGGTCAGCGAGATCGACTTGCCGTCGGCGAGACCGAAGGCGCGCACGTCGAGCGCGTTGGCGCGGCCATGCTCGGAGAGCTGCGCGCCGGCGACGCGATTGCGGCCGCGGCATTCGAACGAGTCGAAATTGTCGAGATTGCTGATCCCGCCCCCGAGGCTCTGCGCGAGCGGCGCGATATCGGTGCGGATCCAGTCGGCGACCGCAGCGGCCATCTTGCAGCGAAGGATCGCCGCGGGCTTGACCGCGACCTTGCGCTTGTCCGGCAACACGATGGCCTCGAGCCGCACCAGATCCTCGCCGCCGCAGCCTCCGGCGCCGTGGATATCCGGAATGCTCGGCGCGATCGCGATCTCCTCGGTCAGCGCCTGCCGGCAGGCCGAAAGCTGCGGCGCAGCGGGCTCGGCCGGCTTCGCTGCCTCAACCGGCTTGGCCGACTCGCTGGGCCCGGCCGCCTCAGCGGGCACCGCAGGCTGCGTTTTGGCTGCGGCGGGAGGCTCCGCCGGCGCCTGAGCCGGGCGCGGCTTCGGCAGCGGCACCGCTGCGCGGCGGGCTGCCTTGTGCGGCCTTTGCGGCCGGGTGCCGAACAGATCGTCCCACGGAAAGCTGGGCGCGCGGCGGGCGGCCTCGGCGGGGCCTGCTTGCATGCCAAGGCAAAGCAGCACAGCGGCGGTAACCATTGCCGCGCCCCCGCGACGAAACGCGCCAACAGGCCATTTTCGGCTTGCTTTCTCCGCGCTAAAGTTCATGTCAGTTCCATGATTTTACTGCCGGCCGTCCAAGATGCCGGCGGATCATGCGTGAGGATCGAGGAGGGATTTGCGTATGCTTGGTTTGATGCAAGATTGGCCCTTGCTGTGTCACAAGATTATTGAGCACGCCGCCAAATATCACGGTACCCAGGAAGTCGTGACGCGGTCGGTCGAAGGCCCGATTCATCGCACCACCTACGCCCAGATCCATGCCCGCGCCCTGAAGGTCTCGCAGAGCCTGGAACGCGACGGCATCAAGCTCGGTGACCGCGTCGCCACCATCGCCTGGAACACCTGGCGCCACCTCGAGGTCTGGTACGGCATCATGGGGATCGGCGCGATCTGCCATACCGTCAATCCGCGCCTGTTTCCGGAACAGATCGCCTGGATCGTCAACCACGCCCAGGACCGCATCGTCATCACCGACCTCACCTTCGTTCCGGTGCTGGAGAAGATCGCAGGCCAGCTGCCGAGCGTCGAGCGCTACGTGGTGCTGACCGACAAGGCGCACATGCCGCAGACCACGCTGAAGAACGCGGTCGCCTATGAGGATTGGATCGCGGCATCCGACGGCAAGTTCGAGTGGAAGACCTTCGACGAGAACACCGCGGCGGCGATGTGCTACACCTCCGGCACGACGGGCGATCCCAAGGGTGTACTTTATTCGCACCGCTCCAACGTGTTGCACGCGCTGATGGCCAACTCGAAGGACGCGCTCGGCACCTCCGCGTCGGACACAATGCTTCCGGTGGTCCCCTTGTTCCATGCCAACAGCTGGGGCATCGCCTTCTCAGCACCGTCGATGGGCACCAAGCTCGTGATGCCGGGCCCGAAGCTCGACGGTGCCTCGGTGTACGAGCTGCTGTCGACCGAGAAGGTCACGCACACCGCCGGCGTGCCGACGGTCTGGCTGATGCTGCTGCAATACATGGCCGCCAACAACGTCAAGCTGCCGGATCTGCAAATGGTGATCTGCGGCGGATCGGCGATGCCGCGCTCGATGATCCAGGCCTTCCTCGACATGGGCAGTCAGGTGCGCCACGCTTGGGGCATGACCGAGATGAGCCCGCTCGGCACGCTGGCGACGCTGAAGCCGCCGTTCACCGAGCGCACCGGCGAGGAGCGGCTCGACATCCTGCAGACCCAAGGCTATCCGCCGTTCGGCGTCGAGATGAAGATCACCGACGATGCCGGCAAGGAGCTGCCGTGGGACGGCAAGACCTTCGGCCGTCTCAAGGTCTCCGGCCCCGCGATCGCCAAGGCCTATTTCCGGGTCGACAGCGACATCCTCGACGATGCCGGCTATTTCGACACCGGCGACGTCTCGACGATGGACGAGCACGGCTACATGCGGATCACCGACCGCTCCAAGGACGTGATCAAGTCCGGCGGCGAATGGATCTCCTCGATCGATCTCGAGAACCTCGCGGTCGGCCATCCGGCCGTCGCGGAAGCCGCCGTGATCGGCGTCCATCACCCCAAATGGGATGAGCGGCCGCTGCTGATCGTGCAACTCAAACAGGGCCAGAGCGCCACGCGCGAGGACATCCTGAAGTTCATGGACGGCAAGATCGCCAAATGGTGGATGCCCGACGACGTCGCCTTCGTCGACGGCATTCCCCACACCGCGACCGGCAAGATCCTGAAGACGGCGCTGCGCGACCAGTTCAAGGACTACACCTTCCCGACCGCCGCGGCGTAGGCAGGCTCGCATCCTCCCTTATCCTCCCTTGGAGGGGGGATCGGTTCGCATGAAGCGCAGCGGAATGCGGACCGAGGTGGGGTGACAGTCCCTCCGTTGAGACAGGTGCCCGTGCTGAGGATCACGCCACCGCGCCGCTCATTTCATTCGCGTCGCCCCTCCCCTCCAGGGGAGGGTGAACAGCACCGCCCAAATCCCTTGAATTCGCCGCAGGTCCGTGGTCTCACACGACTGATCGCGGCGGCCGAGGTCGCCTGAGGACATCTCAACCGGCAGATTTTTCGACGATGGCGCGCAGGTTTTCCGCTCCCTACCAGCAGGAGCCCGTGTCCGGTCTCGCCACCTGGTCGCGCAACCTCGCCATCTTCTCGGTCGTCGCGGTGGTGGTCTCGATCCTGATCGTCCGCTTCGGGTTCCTGGAGGTCAAGCCGGCGCTGGCGACCTTCTTCGGCGCGCTAGGCCTGGCCGGCCTGTCGATCCTGCTTGGGCTGGCCGCCTTTGCTGCGATCTGGCAGAACGGCACCCGCGGCATGGGCCGGATCCTGCTCGCGCTCGTGATCGACGCGGCGATCCTCGCCTACCCGGCCTACCTCATCTATCAGTACCGCAAGCTGCCGCGGATCTACGACGTCACCACCGACGCGATCGACCCGCCGAAATTCGAGGCGCTGGCGCGGCTGCGCACCGGGGAAGGCACCAATCCTGCCGCCTATGCCGGCCTCTATTCGGCCGAGCGGCAGCGCGCGGCCTATCCCGATATCGAAACCGTCGAGCTCGAAACCCCGGTCGACCGCGCCTATGAGCTGACGCTGCGGCTGGTGAACCGCCGCAAATGGCTCGTCATCGACGCGCGCGCGCCGCAGCCGCCGCGCCGCATCGGCCGCATCGAGGCGGTGGCGCGGACGCCGATCATGGGTTTCCGCGAGGACGTCTCGATCCGGGTCACGCCTGACGACGAGGACTCCCGCGTCGATATCCGCTCGGCGTCGCGCTATTTCGATACCGATCTCGGCAGCAACGCCGCCCGCGTCAAGAAGCTGATCGAGGACCTCAACAGCGCGGCCGAGAACGACAATGCCAAGCCGGCGAAGAAGGCGGCTCCTGTCGCGCCAAAGGCACCGCCGGCGAAGACGGTGAAGAAGTGACGCGGTAGCGTCGTTCCGGTTCATCGCGCACGATGAACCCGAAATCTCGAGATTCCGGGTCTGGTGCTTCGCACCATCCCGGAATGACGAACTAGGCCAATCGGTACGTCCCGCCGATCACCGGATCGCCGTCGGTCGCCACGACGCCGCGCGCGACCAGATCCTCCAGATGCGCCAGCACCGAATAGCCGGCGGCATTGGCGAGGCGCGGATCGAGCCCGATATAGATCGCCCGCACCATGGTCGGAATGTCGGCCTCGCCCTTGCCGAGACGATGCAGGATCGACGCCTCGCGCGCCCGGCGATGCCGCGCCAGGAAACGGACGTAGCGCGGGCCCTCCGGAATCTCCGGGCCGTGGCCGGAGAAATACAGCTGCTCGGGCCGCTGCTCCAGCCGCTCCAGCGAGGCCATGTAATCGATCATCGAGCCGTCCGGCGGCGCCACGATCGAGGTCGACCAGCCCATCACATGATCGCCGACGAAATTGATGCTGCGCTCGGCCCAGGCAAACGCCAGATGGTTGGCAGTGTGGCCGGGGGTGGCGACCGCCTCCAGCGCAAAGCCCGCCCCCTCGATGACGTCGCCGTGCTTGACCTGCACATCGGGCCGGAAATCGCGGTCGGCGCCGGATTCCGGATTGTGCTTCTCGCTCTCGAAGCGCGGGCGCGAGGCGCGGTGCGGTCCCTCGGCATAGACAGGCGCGCCGGTCGCGGCCTTGATCCGCGGCGTGTTCGGCGAATGATCGCGATGGGTATGGGTGACCAGGATATGCGTCACGGTCTCGCCCTTGACCGCATCGAGCAGCGCCCTGGCATGCGCCTCGTCGTCGGGACCGGGATCGATGATAGCGACCTTGCCCTCGCCGACGATGTAGCTGACCGTGCCGGTGAAGGTGAACGGGCTCGGATTGTTGCAGAGGACACGGCGAACGCCGGGGCGGACCCGTTCGACCACGCCGGGCTTCAGCGGAAAATCGCGGTTGAACGGGATGTCGTCGTTGTCGGCCATCTGGAATTTCACTCCGACGTCATTCCGGGGCAGCCCGACAGGGCTGAACCTCAGGGGCGCAATTGCGCCTCGGGGAATCTCGAGCTTCCGGGTCGATGCTGACGCATCGCCCCGGAATGACTGTGAAAGGATTTACGAGAACGCCTGGATGCCGGTGATCGCGCGGCCGAGGATCAGCGCATGGACGTCGTGCGTGCCCTCATAGGTGTTCACCGTCTCGAGGTTCGCGGCGTGACGCATCACGTGATACTCGATCTGGATGCCGTTGCCGCCGTGCATGTCGCGCGCCATGCGGGCGATGTCGAGCGACTTGCCGCAATTGTTGCGCTTGACGATGGAGATCATCTCGGGGGCCATCTTGCCCTCGTCCATCAGGCGGCCGACGCGCAACGAGGCCTGCAGGCCGAGCGCGATCTCGGTCTCCATGTCGGCGAGCTTCTTCTGCACCAGCTGGGTGGCGGCGAGCGGGCGGCCAAACTGCTTGCGGTCGAGCGTGTATTGCCGCGCGCGATGCATGCAGTCCTCGGCGGCGCCGAGCGCGCCCCAGGAGATGCCGTAGCGGGCGCGATTGAGGCAGCCGAACGGACCCTTGAGGCCGGAGACGTTGGGCAGCAGCGCGCTTTCCGGCACCACCACATTGTCGAGCACGATCTCGCCGGTGATCGAGGCGCGCAGCGACAGCTTGCCGCCGACCTTGGGCGCCGACAGGCCCTTCATGCCCTTCTCGAGGATGAAGCCGCGGATCTGGTTGTCGTGCGCCGCCGACTTGGCCCACACCACGAACACGTCGGCGATCGGCGCGTTCGAGATCCACATCTTGGCGCCGTTGAGCTTGTAGCCGTCAGCGACCTTCTCCGCGCGGGTCTTCATGCCGCCGGGATCGGAACCGGCATCCGGCTCGGTCAGGCCGAAGCAGCCGACCCATTCCCCGGTCGCAAGCTTGGGCAGATATTTCTTGCGCTGGTTTTCGTCGCCATAGGCGTAGATCGGATACATCACCAGCGACGACTGCACCGAGTTCATCGAGCGATAGCCGCTATCGACACGTTCGATCTCACGCGCCACGAGGCCATAGGCCACGTAGCTCGCATTGGCGCAGCCATACTCCTCGGGCAGCGTCACGCCGATCAGGCCGAGCTCGCCCATTTCGTTGAAGATCTCGCGATCGGTTTTCTCTTCCAGATAGGCCTTGGTGACCCGCGGCAGCAGCTTGTCCTGCGCATAGGCCCGCGCAGTGTCGCGGATCAGGCGCTCGTCTTCGGTGAGCTGCTCGTCGAGCAGGAACGGATCATCCCACTGGAAGCTGGCGGCAGCCGGCTTGTCCTTGGCCTGGGGGCGCACGCTCATGAAACATCCTTTCGCATCGTCTATCGGAAATTGGCGGATAAATTAAAGCGCTATGCTGCGAAGCGCAATTGGTGATCCTCTCACCGTCATTCCGGGGCGCGAACTAGCGCGAACCCGGAATGACTAATGTCAGGTCTCCAGCTTCTCGTTCGACACGATCTCGATGCCGAAACCTGACAATCCCTTGTAGTCATGCACCGACGAGGTCAGGTGCCGGATCGAGGTGACGCCGAGATCACGCAGGATCTGTGCGCCGACGCCGACCTCGCGCCATTGCCTGTGGCGATCGGCCTCCGCCGTCTTCTGCTCGCCAACCGGCTCGACCGGAACACCGGCGGCACCATCGCGCAGATATACCAGCACGCCGCGGCCGGCGTCCTTGAAGTGCCGCAGCACGGCTTCCATTCGCGCCGGCCCGGTGAACAGGTCTTTCACGATGTTCGGCTTGTGCAGCCGCGTCAGCACGTCCCGGCCGTCGCCGATGCCGTTATAGACGAAGGCGGCATGCATGATCTCGTCGAACGGCGAGCGATAGGCATAGCCCTGCAGCGGGCCGATCGGGCTTTCGGTGGTGAAGGTCGCGACCCGCTCGATCAGCTTCTCGCGCGCCTGGCGATAGGCGATCATGTCCGCGATCGTGACATGCTTGAGCTTGTGGGCGGCGGCGAATTTCGCGACCTGCTCGCCCTTCATCACGGTTCCGTCGTCGTTCATCAGCTCGCTGATGACGCCGACCGGCGGCAGCCCGGAGAGCCGGCACAGATCGACCGCGGCCTCGGTGTGGCCGGAGCGCAGCAGCACGCCGCCGTCGCGCGCGATCAGCGGGAAGATGTGACCAGGGCGCGCGAAATCATTGGCGCCGGCATTGGGATTGGCGAGCGCGCGGCAGCAGGAGGCGCGCTCCTCGGCCGAGATGCCGGTGCCGCCATCGGGCTTGTAGTCGATCGAGACCGTGAAGGCGGTGGTGTGGTTGGACTCGTTGTGCGCCACCATCGGGTCGAGCCGCAGCCGGCGGGCGTCCTCGGTGGTGATCGGCGCGCAGACGATGCCGGAGGTGTGGCGGATGATGAAGGCCATCTTTTCCGCCGTGCAGAACGACGCCGCAACGATCAGATCGCCCTCGCCTTCCCGGTCGTCATCGTCGGTGACGACAACGAGTTCACCCTTCGCAAAGGCTTGCAGCACTTCCTGGATCGTATCGGCCATTGTCCTGACATCTCGCTATATGCAGGCAGTGGATTAGCCGGGTTCCGATGTCAGCGCCAGTATCATTATGCAACCCGCCATGCGTCCGGCAGGGATACCAGGGCGCTTCACCTCTCCCAAAGGGAGAGGTCGGATTGCATCGCCAGATGCCATCCGGGTGAGGGATTGCGCTCCCTCGTGGGACCTAAGCCCCTCACCCGCGCTCTCAGCGCGACCTCTCCCCGATGGGGAGAGGTCGAGAAGGCTCGCCTACGGCAGCACCTCGCGCCGGTCGCTGAGCTGGGCGTCCAGCTCGGCGCGCTTGTCGTCGAGCAGACCGGCGTCGGCCGCCTCGATCACGGAGTAAAGCTCGCCGGCGTCGCTGAGCCGGGTCACCGTCACGTAGTCGGCGCCGGCGCCGTAGAGGTCGTCGACGCCGGTCAAGAGGTCCGCGGTGGCAACGATCCGCGCGGTCGGATTGAGGGCGCGGACGTGGCGCACCAGCTTCTCATTGTCGGCGCCGACCAATAGGAAATCCGGCACGCTCAGGATGATGATCTCGGCGTTGCCGATGCCGGCATGAACCAGGGTGTCGACATTGCTGATGTCGCCATAGATCACATGCATGCCACGGTCGGACAGCGTGCGGAATACCAGCGGGTTGAAATCGATGACGCTGATCTGCTCGAGCAGCGACTGGTTCTGCCGCTCGATCTGGCTGATCAGCGCGCTCGCCGCGCGGAAAAAGCCGAGGATGACGATGCGCCGGATCTCGCCATGTCCGCCCTCGTGCCCGGCCTCGCCGCGGCCCTGGCCTTCCTGGTCGAGGTCGCGCAGCCCGATCCGCTTCAACGGACCGATCAGGCCGCGCACGATCTGGTCGCTGCGCCCCATCGCGAAGGTCGAGAGCACCGCCAGCACGACGAAGGCGAACGAGGCCGCACTCGCGGTTTCGGTTCCGATGTGGTTGGCGGCAACGCCGGTCTGGATCACCACCAGCGAGAACTCGGAGATCTGCGCCAGGTTGATCGCCGGCAGCAGACTCGCACGCAGGCCCTGCTTCATCAGATAGAGCGGCGTGAACGTCGTGATCAGGCGGCTCGCCACCGTGAAGGCCGCGATGACGAGCGCAAGCCAGATCACCGAGAGGCCCGGAATCGGGATCGTCATGCCGAGCGCGACAAAGAACAGCGTGATGAAGAAATCCCGCAGCGTCGTGACCTTGGCGGTGACGTCGAGCGCATAGGGGAAGGTCGAGATCGAGACGCCGGCGACCAGCGAGCCCATCTCGCGCGACAGATGCAGCCGCTCGGCGATCTCGCCGATCAGAAAGCACCAGGCGAGCGCGCCGAGCAGCACGAGCTCGGGCCGCCGCGCGATCTGGTGGAACAGCCGCGGCAGCACGTAGCGGCTCAGCACCAGCGCGGTCGCGACCAGCACCGCGACGCGGGCGATCGACAGCAGCACGACGCTGATCTGCAGATTGTCGAGGCTCGGCTGCACCGCCAGGAACAGGATCGCGAAGATGTCCTGCAGAACCAGCACACCGAGCGTGATGCGGCCCGGCAGCGTATCCAGTTCGCGCTTCTCGTAGAGCACCTTGACGATGATCACGGTCGAGGACAGCGCGCAGGCGACGCAGAGATAGATCGCGTCGAACTTGCCGCCGCCGATCGCAAGCCCGATAGCGGCAAAGAACGCCACGCCGATCAGGCAGCCGCCGATCAGCTCGCCTGCACCGGCGAACAGGATGACCTTGCCGGCACGGATGATCTTCTTGAGGTCGATTTCCAGCCCGATCATGAACAGCATGAAGATCAGGCCGAGCTCGGAGATGACGCTGATCGATTCCTGGGACTTGACCCAGCCGATGCCGAATGGACCAATGAAAAAGCCGGCGATAAGGTAGGCCAGTATCAGCGGTTGCCGGGAGAAATGGGCCAGCAGCCCAATCCCCCAGGCAAACAGAATACAGAGCGTGATATCGGGAATCAGTTCATGCATGCGTCAAAGACTTCCTGTTGCCGCAACCTAGAGGGCCGGGCGTGAGGATCAACCGAGCAATGTGTCACATCCGCGCAGGCGGCATTTTTCTCGCAGTTTTGCTCTGCCTGCTCACCGTGCGCATGTCAGAGGCGCTAGCACAATCCTCGGCAGGTATTGAACAAAATTTCGCGAACTCGTTGACGGCGGTGCCATCGGAGGGCCTCACCGCCTCCGGTGCATTCTACGTGCCGGTGTATTCCAGCGTGTCGATGAGCCAGGGCAAGCTCAGGGCCGATTTTTCGGTGACGCTCAGCGTGCACAACGCTTCCGAGACGAAGCCGCTGGTGCTGAAGCGGATCGCCTATTTCGACACATCAGGCAAGATGGTGGAGAGCTACCTCAAATCGCCGGTCGCGCTAAAACCGTTTGCGACCGTCGAGGTCGCGATCGCCACGACCGATACCCGCGGCGGCACCGGCGCGAATTTCGTGGTCGATTGGGCGGCCGCCGGCGAGATCGCGGAACCGGCGGTCGAGGCCCTGATGGTCGGCAGTGTCGGCGCAGGGCACTACGCCTTCATCAGCCAGGGCCGGCCGATCCGGCCGGTCGGCAAGAACTAACCTCATGGAAAGCCGCTTGCCGCGGCCTTCTCAACGATAACAACACGGAGCGAAACATCCATGTCCACCTCAGCCCGGTTCGACTTTGCACCGCTGCTCCCGGCCGGCCGGCCTGCCCCGGCCGCACGCTGGACCGGGCTCGCCAAGTACAGCTTCGTCGGCGGCAACAACGATCCCGACCAGGTCCCGGTCGACGGGCTGCTGGAGGCGGTCAACGCCGTGTTGAAGCGCGAGGGCAGGAATCTCGCGACCTACAACCTCGCGCACGGGCCGCAGGGCTATCTGCCGCTGCGCCAGTTCCTGACCGAGAAGCTGAAGCGCGACGCCGGGATTGCCTGCACGCCCGACGAGATCATGATCGTCTCCGGCTCGCTGCAGGCGCTCGATCTGGTCAATCACACCCTGCTCGCCAAGGGCGATACCGTGCTGATCGAGCAGGAAACCTATCAGGGCTCACTGAACCGGCTGACACGGCTTGGCGTCAATGCGGTCGGAATTCCCCTCGATCGCGAAGGCATCAGGATCGATGCGCTGGCTGCAGCACTCGCCGATCACAAGCGGCGCGGCATCACGCCGAAATACATCTACACCATCCCGACGGTGCAGAACCCGACCGGCTCGATCCTTCCCGAGAGCCGCCGCGCCGAGATGCTGAAGCTCTCAAGGGAATACGGCGTGCCGATCTTCGAGGATGATTGCTATGCCGATTTGATCTGGAGCGGCGAACGGCCGCCGGCGATCTATGCGATGAGCAAGCATGGCGGCGTGATCCATATCGGCTCGTTCTCGAAGTCGATCGCGCCGGCGCTGCGCGTCGGCTTCATCGTTGCGCCCTGGGAGATCATGTCGCGAATGCTGCCGCTGAAGACCGACGCCGGTTCCGGCGCACTGGAGCAGATGGTGCTCGCGGAATATTGCGCGCCGCATTTTTCGACCCATGTGCCGCGCCTGACCAAGGGCCTGCGCGCCAAGCTCGATACGCTGATGGAGGCGCTGAACGAGCAGTTCGGCACCGCGGCCGAATTCGAGGCACCCAAGGGCGGCATCTTCCTCTGGGTCAAGCTGCCCGACAATGTCGACACATTGAAGCTTTATCAGGCGGCCCTTGCCGCCGGCGTCTCGATCAATCCGGGACCGGAATGGTCGACCAGCAAGGCCCATTCCGGCAGCCGGCTCCGCCTCTGCTTCGCCAGCCCCTCGCACGAGCAGATCCGCGAGGGCGTTGCCGTGCTGGCCGAGGTGTGCCGCAAGGAGTTCGGGGTGCCGGCGCGCAGCAGCAATGTGGAGAAGTGCGGCTAACGACTTCGAATAGGTGGTCCAAGCGGCAAGATGGATTGCTTCGTCGCTACGCTCCTCGCAATGACGGCTAGTTGCGTCGTCGTTGAAGCGAAGCAATCCATGTTTCCACCTGCCCTCACCTCACCGAAAATGGCGCCTGATAGGGCCGGCCGAACGGCACGCCGTTGACCACGGTCTGCACCGGCTTCAGCAGCAGATTGCCGTCGCGCTTGTTGTTGCGGGTGTCGACGAAGGAGACCGGACCCTCGACGAGGTCCATGATCGCGACATCGCCGGGCGCGCCACGCTGCAGCGTGCCGATCTTCGGGGTCCGGTTGATGATCCGCGCCGGCACCGAGGTCGCCATCGCCACCACCTGATCCAGCGACGAGCCCATCGCGAGGAACTTGCTCATCACGTTCGGCAGGAACGGGATGCCGGGCGAGTTGCCCGAGAAGACATGGATGTCGGAGGAGATCGTATCGGGCGCGCAGCCGGCGGGAATCGCGATCTCGGCCACCGTGAAATCGAAGCTGCCGCCGCCATGGCCGACGTCGAACAGCACACCGCGCTGCTTGGCCGCGAGCGCCGCCGGCAACAGCTTGCCCTCCTGGACGATATTGGTGAAAGCGCCCGACACGTTCGGCGCACCGGAATAGGCATGGGTCAGGATATCGCCCGGCCGCAGCAGATTGAGGATGTCGGACATCAGCTCCCTGGTCTCGACGCCGCCGATATGCACCATCATCCGCGCCGGCCAGCCGCACATCTCGCAGGCCCGAATGCCGCGCTTCAGCGGCTCGAGACCATGCTTGAAGATGACGTTTTCCGACATCCGCACCTTGACCCCGATCAGGAAGTCGGGGTTCTCGGCCAGCGCCATCGCACAGGCTTCGACTTGGGCGTTGTCGATGTTGTAGAGCTCGGCCACCGGGAATGCCGACAGGCCGTTGTTGGCGATGTGGACGAAGGCGTAGATCCGCGCCCGCGATTGCGCCACGATGAAGCGCCGCAGCGCCGCGAGGTTGTTGACGCCGGCGTCGCCCGCCGAGACCACCGTCGTGGTGCCCTGGAATTGCACCAGCTCGTCGGCGGGAATGCCGATCGCCGATCCGTACGGGTAGACGTGGCAGTGCAGATCGACCAGGCCCGGCATCACGAGCTTGCCCGAGGCGTCAATGGTCCTGGTGGCGCGAGTAGCCGGGATCTCGTCTTCGATCGCCTCGATGATGCCCCAGCGGATGCCGATGTCGCGCTTGCCGCGCAGCGACTGGCTGGGATCGATGACATCGCCGTTCTTGATCACGAGGTCGAACTTGTCGTCCGGCCCCATCGCCGCAGCGGCCGGCCCGGCGAGGGCTGCGGCAGCGGCCGATCCCGTCACTTTCAAAAAATCCCGGCGTGAAAATTCGCTCACGGCAACGTCCCCCCGAACATTGATTTTTATGGCGCGATGATGCGTCGGACGCAGCGGTTAGGCAAGGCCGGGAAAGCCGCCCGTGCGCTCGCTCATCGGTTGTGCCTACCAACACGCGACGGCAGCAGCGTTCGAGGCAGTTGCTGAACAAGCGTTCAGAAAACTCCTCTGGTTCCTCAGGAACGTTTCAATCTCCGTACGGTTTTCTCTTCGCTTGTTTGAGGAGGATGAGATGAAAAAGATTGGCTTTGTTCTCGCGGCGGTTGGTGCGCTTGCGGTGGCCGTTCCGTCGATCGCGAGCGCCGAGACGGTCGTGATCAGACATGGCGGTCATCATCACTGGGACCGCGGCTGGGGCGCACGCGCCGAAATGCGCCATGACCGTGGCTGGCATCGCGGTTGGCATCATGGCTGGCATCACGGCCATGACCGGACGGTGATCATCAAGCGTCATCACTACTAAAGACCGACACAACGGAAAATGGCTCCTCACGGAGCCATTTTTTCTTATCTGCTTCCTCAGGGCCAGCGGCCTCAATCCCACGCCGGCGCAAACCCCGGATTGACGCAGCGCATGTCCTTGCGCAGCGCCGCAATCGCCTTGCGGTCCTCGTCGTCGAGCTTGACCTTCAGTGCGTCGAGGTTGGCCTTTTGGCTTTCGGCGCGCGAGGCTTTCGGAATGGCCGCCACGCCATCCTGATCGAGCAGCCATTTCAGCGCCACCTGTGCAGCGGTCGCATCATGCTTGCTGCCGATTTTCGCCAGCGTCTCGTCGGTGGCGAAGCGGCCCTGGGCGAGCGGACAATAGGCCACCAGCGGGATCGATTTCGCGGCGAGATATTTGCGCACCGGCGTCTGGTCCAGCATCGCGTGATATTCGATCTGATTGCAGGCGATCGGCGCCTTGATGTCCTCGACCACGGTCTTGAGCAGCGCGGTGGTGAAATTGGCGACGCCGATCGCGCGGGTGCGGCCTTCCTCCTTCAGCTTCATCAGCGTCTCGAAGACGGCAGGCAGCTTCATGCTCCGCGACGGCCAGTGCACCAGATAGAGATCGACGTGATCGAGCCGCAGCTTCTTCAGGCTGGCGTCGAACGCTGTCCGGATCGCATCCGGCGCCAGGTTCTCGTGCCAGACCTTGGTGGTCACGTGCAGGTCCTTGCGCGCGACATTCGAGGCCGCGATCGCCGCCCCGATCGCCTCTTCATTGCCGTACATCTCGGCGGTGTCGATATGCCGATAGCCGAGCCCGAGCGCGCTCTCGACCGCCGCGCGGCAGGTATCGCCCTGCATGCGGAAGGTGCCGAGCCCGAGCTGCGGCAGGCTGATGCCCTGTGTCTGCAGATTTTCCATGGATAGCTCCTGACGCGTGGGACGCCGATGCCATCGACGACGTCACGCCAGCAAATCGTTTCCTGGGAATGAAATTGGCAGGACTGCCGACACGCAGTCTGCCCGCAAACCGGCCCTTCGGGCAAGACGCCGGCAATCAAGATGTCGCGACGGGATCAGAGAGGGCGCTAGTGTCCCGAATCCGAAGTTCGCATCATTTGCCGCACCTTCGGAGCGAACTTCGGATTCGATAAGGACACTAGCAAACTTATGATTCTAGTGTGCTTTATGAATGCGAAGTTCGTGAAAATGGCTGCCGCGAAATCGCACGAACTTCGCATTCAGCACACTAGATGTGCTGCGCCATGATCTGACCAGGCCGCGCGTCCGGCCGCGGCTCGATATCGACCGACCAGAGATCGTGGTTGTCGACGTCCTTCAGCGTCACCGTCATCACGCCGGTCTTGCCGTCGATGTCGACGCGGCCGAAGAATTGCAGCCCGAAGCACGGCGCGAGATTGTCGCCCTGCTCGGCCGAGCAGCCCTTCTGGTACATCGCCGTCGGGCCAAACGTGTTGTCGAGCTCGCCCGGCGACCAGGTGCCGGCGTGCAGCGGGCCGGAGACGAACTCCCAGAACGGCTCGAACTCCTGGAACACCGCGCGGTTCGGATCATAGTGATGCGCGGCGGTGTAGTGCATGTCGGCAGTGAGCCACACCGTGTTGCGGACGCCGGCGCGCTTCATGAAGGACAGCAGATCGGCGATCTCGTGCTCGCGCCGCGCGGGCGGCCCGTCGCCGAGCGCAACCGCATCCAGGCTGACGAGACCGATCGGCAAGTCCGCCGCGATCACCTTCCAGACAGCATCCGACGCCACCAGTTCCCGCTTCAGCCAGGCAAGCTGGCTCTGGCCGAGGATGCAGGCCTGGTCCGGATCGCCCTGCTTGTTCCAGCTGGAATCACGATAGGAGCGCATGTCGATGATGAAGACGTCGAGCAGCGGCCCGTAGGAAACCTTGCGATAGACGCGGCCATCGCGCTCCGGCATCAGCCGCATCGGCATGAATTCGTGGAAGGCGCGGCGCGCCCGCGCCACCAGGCGCGAGCTGCCGTCCGCCTCATAGCCGGTCGCATCGGTGGTGCCGAGCGGCGACCAGTCGTCGGCCACCTCGTGGTCGTCCCACTGCGCGAACATCGGCACCTCGGCGTGGAAGGCGCGGAAATTCTCGTCGAGCCAGTTGTATTTGTAGTTGCCGCGAAACTGATCGAGGCTCTGTGCGACGGCGGATTTCTCCTCGGTGACGATGTTGCGCCAGATCTCACCGTTGGAGAGTTTCTGCTCCGACGGCACCGTGCAATCGGCGTAGATGTGATCGCCGGAATGGATGAAGAAGTCCGGGCGCTCGCCCAGCATGGTGCGGTAGCTGCGCAGGCCGCCGCGCGCGGGGTCGATGCCCCAGCCCTGCCCGACGACGTCGCCGGACCAGACGAACGAGACGGGACGCCGGTCGGCCGGCGCGGTTCTGAAATGGCCGACCCGGCTTTCGCCTGATGTGCCGTCGCGGTCCTCGAAGCGCACGCGATAGAACAGGTCCTGGCCCGGCGGCAGGCCGTTGAGCAGCAGCTTGGCGGTGAAGTCGCGCTCGGGCAGCGCATCGGCGGACGCGGCGCGCAGGATGCTGGCGAAGCTTTCGACCGCGGCGCATTCGACGTGCATCCGCGCGGCACGATCGGCGCGGGCCCAGATGACAGCGGAATCGCTTGCGACGTCGCCGGACTGGATGCCCGCGATCGCCGGCCGATCCGCGGCGCGGCTCAGATATGGTTTGGCCAGCGCGCCGAATCCCGCCAGCGCGGCGGTCGACGCCGAGCGCACCAGAAGCTGGCGCCGGGTGAGGCCTCGCCGCCCCGCGGAGATCGCTGTCGGCATCGAATAACCTTCGTCGAATCGCAACGAAGGTTTTGCCTGCGCTCCTTGACTCCGGCCTTACGGTTTCTTGACTCTCCGCCGACGGTTTTGCGACGGCGGGATGACTCGGTTACGTCGATTGGAACGCAGCACGCCGAGCATTCGATCTAAACCCGTCATCCTGAAGCGCGAGCGGAGCGAGCCTCGAAGGATGACGGGCTTAACATTCTTGTGGATGCGCACGTGGATCTGCGCGAGAGCGCCGCCTCACCGATGCCAGTTGCAAATGCCGCCGGTGCGGCACGGCCAGGTCTGGATCCGTGTGTCGCGGGCCTCCGCATCGAGCGGGTTCGAGTGGCGGCGCGCGAGCTTGGCGCGGGCGGGCACGCGCACTTCCGCGCGCTTCTTCTCGTGCGGTGCGGTCACCCTGGTGGTCCGCACGGCTTTCTTCGGCGCGACTTTCGGCTCCTCGACCTGCGGCTCGACATTTGCATGCTGATCGGGGCCATGGTCGGTCTTCGCCTCGACCGGAACGGGCTCGAACTGCGTCGGCGGGCCAAGCCGCTTCGGCGACAGCACCGCCTTGGAGAGATCGAGGCTGAAGAATTCGCTGGGGCCGTACTCGTCGGCCAACGCCACGCCACCCCAAGTCAGGCACGCGGCGCAAACGATTGCAACAAAACCGTTTTTCAGGACCATCAAACGGCCTCCTGAAATCACTCGAACAGACAGCCATCATGTAGGGGCTCGGCCGTACGAATCCAGCCACCGCTTGCAGGCAGGGTTACCGGTCAACCAGGGCGGCCGTGGAAAGTTCCCGGTCGCCGCCTGGAGCCCTCTCCGCTCCGATGGAATCGGAACGTGGCTCCAGATTCTTGTTCTGACGCGTTTTCTTCGCGAACCGGTAGCCACTTCGCTCGAAAAC
>NZ_LFIQ01000124.1:133761-169610 GCF_001189245.1 Bradyrhizobium pachyrhizi
TCTGCCCTATTCGGCCGCCTGCGCCAGCGGCTGGCTGATCGCGCGCTCCAGCCGCGCGCATTCGGTGCGATAGCGGGCGACGTTGCCCTCCTTGATGTGGCCATAACCACGCACGAGGTCCGCAGCCTTCGCCAGCGCCACGAGGCGCGGCAAGTCGAGCGGCTTCCTGCCGTCGAGGTGACGCAGGATCATCGCCGAATACTCGACCGGCAATGCGCGCTCCATCTTGCGCTCGGCGGTATAGCCGAAGATGTCGAAGGCGGTGCCGCGCAGGCCCTTCAGCTTCGCGAGCATGCCGAACGCGGTGAAAATCCACGGACCGAATTCGCGCTTCTGCAGCCGCCCGGTGACGGGATCGCGCTGGGCCAGCAGCGGCGGCGCCAGCAGGACCTTCAGACCGGAATTGCCTTGGAATTGCTCCCTCAAGGCCTTGCTGAACTCGCCGTCGGAATAGAGCCGCGCGACCTCGTATTCGTCCTTGTAGGCCATCAGCTTGAACAGGCCCTTTACGAAGGCCTCGGTCAGGTCCTGCGAGCCCGGCGCGGCCGCCGCCTCGGCGGTGCGGACGCGCGCGACATCGTCGAGATAACGCTTGGCGTAGGCCGCATCCTGATAGTCGGTGAGGAATTTGGCGCGGAACGCGATCGCCTCATCGAGCGTCTTCTTGGCCGGCGCGGCGCCGGCGCTCTTGAAGCGCGCGGCGCTGACCACGCGTTGCAGATCATGTGCGGCGAGCCGGCCCCATGAGAAAGCAGTCTTGTTCATCTCGATGGCGGCGCCGTTGAGCTCGATCGCCTTCAGGATCGCTTCCAGCGACAGCGGGATCGCGCCGCGCTGAAACGCGAAGCCGAGCATGAAGGCGTTGGTGGCGATGCTGTCGCCCATCAGCGCCGTGGCAAGCCCGGTGGCGTCGAGGATGTCGAGATCGCCTGGCGTCACCGCGCCGTTCAGCGCATCGCGCATCGAGCTGGCTTCGAAGTCGATATCGGGATCGATCACGAAGCTCGCGGTCGGCAAGAGATCGGCGTTGACCACGGCGCGGGTAACGCCGCGCTCGGCGCGGCTCAGGGCCGGCACGCTGGTGGCGACGACTAGGTCGCAGCCGAGGATCAGGTTGGCATTGCCCGGCGCGATGCGAACCGTGGTCAGCATGTCGGAGGCGGGCGCGAGCCGGACATGGCTCATGACCGCGCCGTTCTTCTGCGACAGGCCGGTGAAGTCGAGCGTCGAGCAGGCGAGCCCCTCGATATGCGCAGCCATACCGAGCAGCGCGCCGATGGTAATGACGCCGGTGCCGCCGATGCCGGTGATCAGGATGTTGTAGGGATTGCTCAACGCGGCCGCAGGCGGCGTCGGCAAATCGGCGAACAACGCCTTGGGATCGGCCGCGGTGCGGTCGGCCTTGCGCAGCTTGGGATCCTGCACCATCACGAAGCTCGGGCAAAAACCCTCGATGCAGGAGAAATCCTTGTTGCAGTTCGACTGATCGATGCGGCGCTTGCGGCCGAGCTCGGTCTCCAGCGGCTGCACCGAGACGCAGTTCGACGCCACCGAGCAGTCGCCGCAACCCTCGCAGACGCGCTCGTTGATGAAGACGCGCTTGGCGGGATCGGGGAACAGCCCGCGCTTGCGGCGGCGGCGCTTCTCGGCGGCGCAGGTCTGGTCGTAGATCAGGACGGTGAGGCCCTCGACCTCGCGCAGGGTGCGCTGCACGGCATCGAGCTCGCGGCGATGGTGGATGGTGGCGCCGGACGGGAAATAATTGGCGGGATATTTGTCCGGATCGTCGGAGACGATCGCAAGCTTCCTGGTGCCTTCAGCCGCGACCTGATGCGCGATCTGCGACACCGTGAAGCCGCCTTCGGCCGGCTGCCCGCCGGTCATCGCCACCGCATCGTTGTAGAGGATCTTGTAGGTGATGTTGACGCCGGCCGCGGCCGCAGCGCGCAGCGCCAACAAGCCGGAATGGGTGTAGGTGCCGTCGCCGAGATTCTGGAACACATGCTGTTCGCTGGTGAACGGCGCCTGCCCGATCCAGCTCACGCCCTCCGCGCCCATATGCGAGATGGTCTGGGTGTTGCGGTTCGGCACCGACAGCGCCATGCCGTGGCAGCCGATCCCTGCCATGGCGCGGCTGCCCTCGGGAATCTTGGTCGACGAGTTGTGCGGGCAGCCCGAGCAGAAATACGGCGTACGCTGCAGCTTCGCGGTGCCCGTGCCCTCGGCCGGGCGATCGAACGCCTCGAGTTTTGCCAAACGCTGCTCCAGCAGCGGGCTGCGGTGACCAAGCTTGCGCAGCCGCGCCACCACGGCTGCTGCCACCATGGTCGGCGTCAGCTCGCCCTCGCTCGGCAGCAGAGGCGCGCCGCTCTCGTCGCGCTTGCCGACCACCGAGGGACGCTTGGAGGCGTCCATGTTGTAGAGGATGCGGACCAGCTGGTCCTCGATGAAGCCGCGCTTCTCCTCGACGACCAGCACATCCTGCAGGCCCTCGGCGAAGGCGCGCGCGCCGCGCGCTTCGAGCGGCCAGGTCAGCGCCACCTTGTAGATGCGCAGCCCGAGCGCCTGCGCATCGGCATCGGTGATGCCGAGATCGGCGAGCGCCTGGCGCAGATCGAGATAGGCCTTGCCGGTCGCCATGATGCCGAGCCGCGCCGGCTTCGAATCCAGCACGATGCGATCGAAGCGGTTGACGCGGGCGAAGGCCGCGACGGCCTCCATCTTGGGCCCGTGCAGCCTGCGCTCGGCTTCGAGCGGCGGATCCGGCCAGCGGATCGAGAGCCCGTCCGGCGGCATCTCGAAATCGTCGGGGATGATGATCTTGATGCGATCGGGATCGCTGACGATCGAGGCCGAGCTTTCCACTGTCTCCGAGATCGCCTTGAAGCCGACCCAGCAGCCGGAATAGCGCGACAGCGCGAAGCCGAGGATGCCGAGGTCGAGATAATCCTGCAGCGTCGCCGGATTGACCACCGGCATCAGCGCCGAGGCGAACACCTGCTCGCTCTGATGCGCCAGGGTGGAGGACTGGCAGCCATGGTCGTCGCCGGCCAGCGCGATCACGCCGCCGTTCGGCGAGGTGCCGGCGGAATTGGCGTGCTTGAGCGCGTCGAGCGAACGATCGACGCCGGGGCCCTTGCCGTACCAGATGCCGAACACGCCATCGACCCTGGCGCCGGGGAACATGCCGACCTGCTGGCTGCCCCACACCGCGGTCGCCGCCAGATCCTCGTTGAGGCCGGGGACGAAGGCGATGTCATGTTCCCTGAGGAAAGATTTCGCCCGCCACAGTGCGTGGTCGTACATGCCGAGCGGCGAGCCGCGGTAACCGGAGATGAAACCGGCAGTGTTCAGCCCGTGCGCGCGGTCGCGTTCGCGCTGCAACATGGGCAATCGGACCAGCGCCTGGGTACCGGAGAGGAAGATTCGTTTCGTATCCAACCGGTACTTGTCGTCCAGTCCAACTTCCATCAACGCCATCAGTTTCCCCGTCAGTCAGCCACGCCGGTCCGAACCGGTCTGATTATCTTCCGAAATGATCATGCATCAGCATGCACTGATTTTGTTATGCATGAACAGCTCCGTTCCATGGCCGCAGCACATATCTCATGTTGCGCATGCGAGGCCTTGTCGCTCTGCGAGGCCTTGTTGCTCTGCGAGGCCTTGCCGAACCCCGGCATCTTTGAAACGGTGGCGCGCAAAGGGAGACCAAGGATGATTACAGTCGAATCCGCGTTCACGACGGAAATCGTGGAGAACGGTGATCTGCTGGTGGGTCCCTGGCGCAGCCCGAAGCAGATGCTGCAGGCCCAGACCTACGATTCCCACGCCTCGATTCACGACGATGCAACCGCGCAGAAGCTCGGCTTCCGCGGCGGCACGATCGAGGGGCCGACCCATTTCAGCCAGTTCGCGCCGCTGTGCGAGCGGATCTGGGGCCGCGCCTGGTTCATGACCGGATGCCTCTCGGCGCATTACCGCAACCCGGTGTTCGAAGGCGAAGAGGTGCAGGCCCAGATCGAGAAGCCGAAGCCGGGCCAGACCGTTTGCACGATCGCGATGGTCAAGCGCGACGGCACCGAGATCCTGCGCGGCACCGCCTCGATCGACGGCGACGGCAGCGAGACGGCGCTCAGTCACCGGCTCGGCGAATTGAAGCCACTGACCGATCCCGTGATCCTCGCCGACATCAAGGTCGGCATGAAGACGCCGCGGCAGGCGATCAAGATGGATTTCGACCAGAACATGGGCGATCTCTATCCGTTTTCGCTGGCCGACAAGCTCAGGGTGATCACCGAGCCTTCGGACTATTATTCGCTGGAGCACAATCCCTGGGGCCGCGCCATCATCCCGATGGAGATGCTAAGCGTGCTGTTCCAGTACCGCGCGCGCGAGGACCGGCTGCCGGTCCGCGGCCCCGCGGTCGGGCTGTTCGCCGACCAGGAGATCCGTGTTTTGCGCGGGCCGCTCTTTCCCGGCGAGACCTATTGGGTCGAGCGCGAGGTCGCGGCGCTCTCCGGCAGCAAGCGCACCGAGAGCATGTGGGTGCGCTCGACCGTGTTCGATGCCGACAACGCGGTGGTCGCAACGATGCTGCTCAACGGCGCCAGCATGAAGGATTCCTACGCCAACTACGAAAGCGAGCACAAAGCCCTCTACGGCTGAAACAACAGCCGTCTCTCCCGCAAGCCGCCGAAAAAGGACAACAATAATGGCCCGCCTGCCCTATCTCGAAGCCGATCAGGTCGCCCCCGAATATCGCGACATGCTCAAGCGCAATACCAATCTGCACAAGCTGCTGGTGAACTCGCCGGACATGGCGCGCGCCTTCAACGGCGTCGGCGGCTATATCCGCTTCAAGAGCAAGCTCGATCCCAGGCTGCGCGAACTCGCGATCCTGCAGGTCGGCTGGCTCGAGCAGTCGGAATACGAATTCACCCACCATGTGAAGATCGGCAAGGAGTTCGGCGTCACCGACGAGGATATCCAGGGCCTGATCGCGGAGACCAAAGGCCAGCCGTCGAAGCTCGAGCCGCTGGCGAAAGCCATCCTGAAGGGCGCCCGCGAGATGGTGCGCGAGCTCGCGATGTCGGAGGCGACCTTCGCCGAGATCAAGCGCGAGCTGTCCGACGAGCACATGACCGACCTCGTGCTGACGATCGCATTCTACTGCGCCGTGGTGCGGGTGCTCGCCACCATGCAGATCGACAACGAGCCTTACTACAAGGAGGTACTGCAGCAGTACCCGCTACAGGGAGTGAAGTGACATGCGCCTGCAAGATCGCGTCGCTATCGTCGTGGGTGCCGGCCAAAGCCCCGGCGAGGGGATCGGTAACGGCCGCGCCACCGCGCTGACCTTCGCGCGCGAAGGCGCCAGGGTGCTGTGCGTCGATCACAATCTGGCATCGGCGCAGGAGACCGTCGACCTGATCGCGGCCAAGGGCGGCACTTCAGTCGCCTTCAAGGCCGACGTCACCAAGAACGCCGACATCAAGGCGATGGTGGCTGATGCACATGGCCGCTGGGGCAGCGTCGACATCCTGCACAACAATGTCGGCGTCAGCCTCTCCGGCGGCGATGCCGAACTGCTCGACATATCAGAAGAGGCGTTCGACCGCTGCGTGGCGATCAATCTGAAGAGCTGCATCCTCGCCGCCAAGCATGTGATTCCGATCATGCGCACGCAGCAGCGTGGCTCGATCATCAACATCTCGTCGATGGCCGCGATCACGACCTATCCCTACGTCGCCTACAAGGCGACCAAGTCGGCGATGATCGCCTTCACCGAACAGCTCGCCTACCAGAATGCGCAATATGGCATTCGCGCAAACGTGATCCTGCCGGGATTGATGAACACGCCGATGGCGGTCGACACGCGCGCCCGCGAATTCAAGAAGAGCCGCGCCGAAGTCGAGGCCGAACGCGACAGCAAGGTGCCGCTGCGTCACAAGATGGGCACCGGCTGGGACGTTGCCAATGCCGCGCTGTTTCTCGCGTCCGATGAAGCGGATTTCGTGACCGGCGTCACGTTGCCGGTCGATGGGGGCGCAAGTGTGCGGCGCGGTTAATCGAGACGATTAACCTGTGTGACAATTTGGGATTAATCACTGTGACGAAATCACGCGTTATTGCGCCGCAACGATTCGAAAAAATTGAAGTATTCCAATGACACGGCGATGTGACGACGCGTCCACATAAATCGAAATCCTGACTCGTTGTGGTCGCACGAAATTCATCTGCGCTCTGTATCTCGCTCGCCAAGAACTTCTGGAGTGCCTGGACCGATGAGCGAAGAATTCGAACTCAGACCCGATCAGTGGGATGCGCTGAAAGCGTTGCGGGCTCCCGCAGCAAACCCTTCACGGCTGAACCGCTTTGCCGTCGAGAGCCTGATCACGCTCGGCTATGTCGCCGTGCGCGGCGATTCGTTTGAACTGACGCCCGCGGGCCGCAAGGTGCTGGTCCGCGGTTCATCGCTTCTGCTGCTCGATATCGCAGCCTGACCTCTTCAAAATAACACGAAGGTTACACACGCGGCATCATGCCGCGTGTGCTTTTCCAGGGATAGTCGTCTCGCCGTGCTGCGTCAGCGGCTTCATCCCGGTGAGGCTGCGCAGCAGCACGTAGAACACCGGCGTCAGGAACAGGCCGAACACGGTGACGCCGATCATGCCGGAGAACACCGCGACGCCCATCGCGCGCCGCATCTCCGAGCCCGCGCCGGTCGACAGCACCAGCGGCAGCACGCCCATGATGAACGCCATCGAGGTCATCAGGATCGGCCGCAACCGCAGCCGGCTCGCCTCGATCGCGGCACGGATCGGTGACCGCCCGGCGAATTCGAGCTCGCGCGCGAATTCGACGATCAGGATGGCGTTCTTGGCTGACAATCCGACCAGCACGATCAGGCCGATCTGGGTGAAGACATTGTTGTCGCCCTTCGACAGCCAGACGCCGAACATCGCCGCCAACAGCCCCATCGGCACGATCATGATGATCGAGAGCGGCAGCGCCAGGCTCTCATAGAGCGCGGCCAGCACCAGGAACACCAAGAGGATCGCCAGCGGAAACACCCAGATTCCGGAATTGCCGGCGATGAACTCCTGATAGGTCAGATCGGTCCATTCGAAGGCGAATCCGGGCGGCAGCGTTTCGGCGGCGATCCGCGTCGCCGCCTCCTGCGCCTGGCCGGAGGAATAGCCGGGTGCAGCAGCGGCATTGATGTCGGACGACAGGAAGCCGTTGTAGCGGATCGCACGTTCCGGCCCAGCGCTCTGGCGGACCTTCAACAGCGCCGACAGCGGCACCATGTCGCCCGACGACGAGCGCACCTTCAGCTGCCTGATGTCGTCGGCACGCGCGCGAAACGGCGCGTCCGCCTGCACATAGACCGAATAGGTGCGGCCGAATTTGTTGAAGTCGTTGACGTAGTAGGAGCCGAGATAGATTTGCAGCGTATTGAAGACTTCCGTGACCGGCACGCCGAGCTGCAACGCCTTGGTACGGTCGATATCGGCGAACAGCTGCGGCACGTTGACCTGGAAGCTCGAGAACACGCCGGCGATCTCCGGCGCCTTCTGCATCGCCGCCATGAACGCCTTGGTCGCGTCGTTCAGCGCCTCATAGCCGAGGCCGGCGCGGTCCTCGATCTGCAGCTTGAAGCCGCCGATGGTACCGAGGCCGTTGACCGGCGGCGGCGGGAACATGGCGATGAAGGCATCCTGGATGCCGGCATATTTCTTGTTCAGCGCCATCGCGATCGCCGGACCGCTGAGCGACGGATCCTTGCGCTCGTCGAACGGCTTCAGGGTCGAGAACACGATGCCGGCATTGGAGGAGTTGGTGAAGCCGGAGATCGACAGGCCGGGGAACGCCACCGAGCTCTCGACACCCGGCTGGGTCAGCGCGATGTCGCTCATCTTGCGGATCACTTCCTCGGTGCGATCGAGCGTCGCGCCGTCGGGCAGCCGGGCAAAGCCGACCAGATACTGCTTGTCCTGGCCCGGTACGAAACCGCTCGGTACTTGCTTGAACAGCACGCCCGTCAAGCCGATCAGCAGCACATAGAGGCCGATCACCACGGCCTTGCCATAGATCACCTTGGTGACGGTGCGGCCGTAGTTCTCGGAGGACTTCGTAAAGACCTTGTTGAAGCCGCGGAAGAACCAGCCGAGCGACCTTTCCATGATCCGGGTCAGCCAGTCCTTCGGCTCGTGATGTCCCTTTAGCAGCAACGCCGACAGCGCTGGCGACAGCGTCAGCGAGTTGATCGCCGATATCACGGTCGAGATCGCGATCGTCAGCGCGAACTGCTTGTAGAACTGTCCGGTGAGGCCGGAGATGAAGGCGAGCGGCACGAACACCGCGATCAGGACCAGCGCGATCGCGATGATAGGGCCCGACACTTCGCGCATCGCCTGGTTGGTGGCATCGCGCGGCGACAGGCCGGACTCGATGTTGCGCTCGACATTCTCGACCACGACGATGGCGTCATCGACCACGATGCCGATCGCGAGCACCAGGCCGAACAGGCTGAGCGCGTTGATCGAGAAGCCGAACACATGCATCACCGCGAAGGTGCCGACGATCGACACCGGAACCGCGATCAAGGGAATGATCGAGGCGCGCCAGGTCTGCAGGAACAGGATCACGACCAGCACAACGAGCGCGATCGCCTCGAGCAGCGTGTGGATCACGGCCTCGATCGAGGAACGCACGAACTGCGTCGGATCGTAGACGATCTGGTACGACACGCCTTCCGGCATGTTCTTCTTGATCTCGGCCATCGTGGCGCGGACATGGTCGGAGATCTCCAGCGCGTTCGATCCCGGCGCCTGGAAGATCGGGATCGCGACCGCCTGCTTGTTGTCGAGCAGCGAGCGCAGGCCGTATTCGGAGGCGCCGAGCTCGATCCGGGCGACGTCACGCAGCCGCACCACCTCGCCGGCCGCCCCGGTCTTGACCACGATGTCGCCGAACTGCTCCTCGGTCGATAGCCGTCCCTCGGCGTTGACGGAGAGCTGCAGGTCGAGGCCCTTGACGCTGGGCGAGGAGCCGACCACGCCGGCGGCGGCCTCGACGTTCTGCGCCTGGATCGCGCGCACCACGTCGCTTGCGGTCAGCGCATGCTCGGCGGCCTTCTGCGGGTCGACCCAGACCCGCATCGAATAGTCGCCGGCGCCATAGAGCTGGACGTCGCCGACGCCGTCGATCCGCGCCAGCCGGTCCTTGACGTTGAGCACCGCGTAGTTGCGCAGATACGTCATATCGTAGCGGTTGTTCGGCGACAGCAGATGCACGACCATGGTGAGGTCGGGCGAGCTCTTCTTGGTAATGATGCCGAGCTGGCGGACCACGGCCGGCAGGCGCGGCTCGGCCTGCTGCACGCGGTTCTGCACCAGTTGCGTCGCCTTGTCGGGGTCGGTGCCGAGCCGGAACGTCACCGTCAGCGTCATCGCGCCGTCGGTGGTGGCCTGGCTCGACATATAGAGCATGCCCTCGACGCCGTTGATCTGCTCCTCGATCGGCGTTGCCACCGTCTCGGCGATCACCTTCGGATTGGCGCCGGGATAGGTCGCGCGCACCACGACCGACGGCGGCACCACGTCGGGATATTCCGAGATCGGCATCGCCAGCAGCGAAATCAGGCCGGCCAGGAAGATCAGGATCGATAACACGCCGGCGAAGATCGGCCGGTCGATAAAGAATTTTGAGAGATTCATGGCTCCGCCCCCGCGCGCAGCGCCTAGCGCTGCACGACGTGCTGGTTGGTTTCAGTGGATGCCTGCTGCATGCTGCGCGCGCCCATTTCGGCGACTTCCATCTTCAGAAGCGCACCCGGACGCACGCGCTGCAGGCCGTTGACGACGATGCGGTCGCCGGATTTCAGGCCGGCGGTGACGATCCGCAGGCCATCGACCGAGCCACCGAGCGTGACGGAGCGATAGACGGCGCGGCTGTCGTCGCCGACCAACATGACGAACTTCTTGTCCTGGTCGGTGCCGACGGCGCGCTCGTCGATCAGCACCAGCGTCTGCTGCTTGGGCTGGCCCATGCGCACGCGGGCGAATTGCCCCGGGATCAGCCGGCCGTCATCGTTCTTGAACACGGCGCGGACGCGGATGGTGCCGCTCTGCCCGTTGACCTGGTTGTCGATCAGCTGGATGTGCCCCTTGGCGCTGAGGCCGCCCGAGGTCACCATGTCGACCGGTATCTGGTCGAGATTGCCGCGCTTGCCGGAGGCGTCCGCGATCGAGTTCAGCGCGCGCAGCACGACTTCCTCGTCGGCATCGAAGCTCGCATAGATCGGATTGACCGAGACCAGCGAGGTCAGGACTGGCGAGGAGGTGCCGGCGGCGACGAGATTGCCGACGGTGACCTCGATCCTGCCGACCCGACCGTCGACCGGCGCACGGACCTCGGTGTAGTCGAGATTGAGTTTGGCCGTCTGCAGCGCGGCCTCGGCGGCCTTGACATTGGCGATTGCCTCGCGATTGGCGTTGTCGCGCTGGTCGAAATCGCGCTTGGTCACGATGTTGTTGCCGACCAGCTGCGCGCCGCGCTCGACTTCGCTGGTCGTGAACACGACGCGGGCCTTGGCGGCCTCGAGCTGAGCCTGGGCGCGATCGACCTCGGCCGCGTACGGCGCGGGGTCGATCTTGAACAGGATGTCGCCGGACTTCACCAGCGCGCCCTCGGTGAAGTTGGTCGAAAGGATCGCACCGGCCACCCGCGGCCGGAGCTGGACACGCTCGACGGCTTCGAGCCGGCCCGAGAAGTCATCGAACAGCGTGGTCGACCGCGGCTGGATCACGGCGACGGTGACCGGGACCGCCGGCTCGGGAGCTGCGGCAGTCGCGGTCGCCTGTGCGGCATGAAAATAGTGGCCGGTCGCGATCGAACCGGCCACCGCGAGGCCGCCAAGGATCACGATACCGCCGACGACACGTCGGAAGCGGCCGGAACGGGGATTTTGGATTGACGAGGGCATTCACGCGCTCCAGATATCTGTAGTGTTCGCTACAGATGTGGAGCTGGACGCCGGTTCGCAAGATACTTATGTATCGAGCACTATGAATTTCTTATCTCATTCATGGGGAAATGGGAAGTCGCGGAAAAACATCACGTGCAACAAGAGGATAAGCCAGGGACAATCCGTCATAGAAACGGCACCCGGCTTACGGAGCAACGAAAAATGGGAATGGGACGCCCCCGCGCTTTCGACGCGGACGCCGCTTTGGACCAGGCCATGGATGTGTTCTGGCGCCATGGTTACGAGGGCGCGACGATCGCGCAGCTCACCGAGGCGATGAATATCAATCCGCCCAGCCTCTATGCCGCCTTCGGCAGCAAGGAGGGTCTGCTGAAGGCCGCGCTCGACCGCTACACCGAGAAGCGCGACGCCTGGATGGAAAAGGTTTTGGGCGCCTCCACCGCCCGAGAGGTGGCCGAACGATTTCTGATGGAGCACGCGGACGCCCAGACCGATCCCGCCAACCCGCCCGGCTGCCTGCTGGTCCAGGGCGGCCTTGCCTGCGGCACCGGCTCGGAGAATGTTCCATTTGAACTGGCGGCGCGCCGCACCCGAACCGAGGACCAGTTGCACGAGCGTTTTGTCCGCGCGAAGGCCGAACGCGACCTGGGCGAAAGCGCCGATCCGGCCACCCTTGCCCGCTATCTCTCCGCGGTGACATCAGGCATGTGCGTGATGGCTTCCTCGGGTGCCGACCGCAACGCGCTGCGCGAGATTGCAGCGGTGTCGCTGAAGGCGTTTGATGAGCAGGCGAAGGGGTAGAGCGGTTGAAGGGGTAGAGCGGTTCACGTCAAGCGCCTGCGGCCCCAACGACGTTGGGAGTGACCGGCGATGAAGCATTGGACCGGCTGGCTGCCAGGTCTCACCACGCTGCGTCGATATCAAGCGGCGTGGCTTCCACACGACATCGTCGCCGGGCTTGTGCTCGCGACCATGCTGGTCCCGGTCGGCATCGCCTATGCGGAAGCGTCCGGCCTGCCCGGCATCTACGGGCTCTATGCGACGATCATCCCGCTGCTGGTCTACGCGCTGTTCGGGCCGAGCCGCATCCTTGTCCTTGGGCCGGACTCGGCGCTTGCGGCCATCATCCTCGGCGTCGTCGTTCCGCTGTCTGGCGGCGATCCGATGCGTGCGGCAACCCTGGCCGCCATGATGGCGGTCGTCTCTGGGACGATATGCATCGTCGCGGGCATCGCGCGGCTGGGATTCCTGACCGAGCTTCTCTCCAAGCCGATCCGCTACGGCTACATGAACGGAATAGCCCTGACCGTGCTGATCAGCCAGCTGCCAAAGCTGTTCGGCTTTTCCATTGAAGGCGATGGACCTCTGCGCAGTCTCTGGGCGGTCGTCGGAGCAATCGTCGACGGAAAGACGAATTGGGCGACCCTCGGGATCGGCCTTGCGACGCTGGCGGTGATCCTGCTGCTCGCCCGGAACAAGCGGTTGCCCGGCATTCTGATTGCCGTCGTCGCGGCGACGGTCGTCACCGGGGTTTTCGATCTCGGGGCCCGCTTCGGCGTGACCGTCCTGGGTTCGCTTCCCCAGGGCTTGCCGGGATTCGCCATTCCCAGGATCGGCTATGGCGACGTCGTGCAGGTGCTGATCGGCGGCAGCGCCGTCGCGCTGGTGTCGTTCGCCGATACCAGCGTGCTGTCGCGCGCCTATGCGGGACGATTGGGCGATCGCGTTGATCCCAATCAGGAGATGGTGGGACTCGGCGCGGCGAATCTGGCGGCCGGCTTCTTTCAGGGTTTTCCGATCAGCAGCAGCGGATCGCGCACGCCCGTTGCGGAAGCTGCCGGAGCGCGCACGCAATTGACCAGCGTCATCGGCGCGCTGGCCATCGCCTTCCTGCTGCTGATAGCGCCGAATTTGCTGCAGCACTTGCCCAACGCAGCATTGGCCGCCGTCGTCATCGCTGCTGCGCTCGGCCTGTTTGAGATCAGCGACCTCAGGCGAATCTACCGCATTCAGCAGTGGGAGTTCTGGCTATCGATGGTCTGCTTCGTCGGCGTAGCCGTGCTCGGCGTGATTCCGGGAATAGGCCTCGCCATCGTGCTCGCGATCGTCGAATTCCTGTGGGACGGCTGGCGGCCGCATTCCGCCGTGCTGGGCCGCGCCTCCGGCGTGAAGGGCTATCACGACATCACGCGATACCCGGATGCGCGCCAGGTCCCCGGTCTGGTGCTGTTCCGATGGGATGCGCCGCTGTTCTTTGCCAATGCCGAGTTCTTCAAGGAACGCGCGCTGGATGCGGTGGCAAAATCCCCGACGGCGGTGCGCTGGCTGGTGGTCACGGCCGAGCCGGTCACCAGCGTGGACGTGACCGCCGGCGACATTCTCGCCGAGCTCGACGAGGCATTGCACGCACAGAAGATCGAGCTGTGCTTTGCCGAGCTCAAGGACCCGTCAAGGACAAGCTGAAGAAATTCGGCCTGCTGGCGCAGCTTGGCGAGAACAACTTCTTCCCGACCATCGGCGTTGCCGTTGCGCGCTACCTCGAGATCAATGCTGACGTGACCTGGGAGGATTGGGAAGACCGGACTGAAGCCTAAAGCGCGATGGGTTCAATCGTCAGCGCGCTATAGCACTTTTGTTTGAGCATGATCTTTCGGAAAGCCGCTTCGCACTTTTCCGGATCATGCTTCCCAGCCATCCGGGCGCGTCACCACATCGTCTGCCGCGCGCGCTCCGGCCATTCCCGATCGTATTTTTCGCCGCCGACCGTGTGCTCGCTCATCTCGGCGAGAATCTGGCCCGGCGTCGGCAAGACCTTCGGATCGACCCGCTTGTCCGGATTCCAGAGATCGGAGCGCACGATCGCGCGCGCACACTGGAAATAGATCTCCTCCACATGCATCACGATCACCGTGCGCGGTGCCTTGCCTTCCATCGTGAAGGAGGCGAGCAGCTCCGGCTCGGCCGTGACATAGGCGCGGCCGTTGACGCGCAGCGTGCTGCCCGAGCCGGGAATCAGGAACAGCAAGCCAACGCGGGGATCGCGAACGATGTTGCGCAGCGAATCACAGCGATTGTTGCCGCGGCGATCCGGCATCATCAGCGTCTTCGCATCATGGATGCGCACGAAGCCCGGCAGATCGCCGCGCGGCGAGCAATCGAGCCCTTCGGGGCCTGCGGTGGCAAGCGACACGAACGGCGACTTCTCGATGAGCACACGATAGAGCGGCGTCACGTGGTCGGCGACCTTCACGGTCGACGCGTCATTCGGGAAGCCGTAGATCGCCTCGAGCTGCTCGACCGTTTCGATCACCGACATTCGTGCTCTTCTCCCTTTGCTGCCTTTCGACGCATTTTCTTGACGCGAACCGGTATCCATTTCGCTCGAAAACGCTCTAGTCGTCCCAGCGTTCGCCCTTGATGATGCGGACAAGCTGTCGCGCATGATAGTCGGCGGTGCCGGAATTGACGATGGTGAAATCGGGCGTCGACGTGCTCTCGTCGACGGTGCGGGCCAGCCGCTGCTCGAGAAGGCCGTCGCTGCTGCGCGCCCGCATTGCGAGCCGCGCGGCCAGCACATCCGGCGGCGCCGTGACCAGCACCACGACAGCATTGGCATAGTTGCGGCGCGCCGCGGCGATCACGGTGCGCGAGACGTTCGCGATCACGGTGCGTCCGGCGCCTAAATCGTCGTTGATCGACCGCGACAGCGCGTAGCGATGGCCGTGCGCTTCCCAGTGCATGGCGTAGTCGCCGGCGGCTACCGCGCGCTGGAAGCTTTCCGCGCTGACCTCCTCATTGTCCTCCGACGCCGAGGCCTGGCGGGTGATCAGCCGACGGGGAAACACGACATCGCGATCATCGCCACAGGCCGCCTTGGCGAACCCCAGCAGCGTATCCTTGCCGGCACCGCTCGGGCCGACCACCAGGATCAGCCGGCCGGGACCGATTCCGGCGCGCCGATCGGCGACGACGGACGCATCGGTCATGCGACCCTCCCCCCTTCGCGCCAGACGCTGCGCACGACGGGCAGATCGCGCGCGACGTGCACGCGGATCAGGTCGGCGCGGCGGCCGAGCGCGATCTCGCCGCGGTCGTTGAGCCCGACCGCTTCGGCCGGCGTCTTGGTCACGGTGCGCACGGCCGAAGCGAGATCGATCGCCGGCACGTGCTGCGGCAATTGCAGCGCCGCCATCAAAAGGCTGGACGGGATGTAGTCTGACGACAGGATATCGAGCATGCCCTCATTGGCGAGATCGACGGCTGCGATATTGCCGGAGTGCGAGCCGCCGCGCACCACGTTCGGCGCGCCCATCAGGATGTCGATGCCGGCGGCGTGCAAGCCCCGCGCGGCTTCCATCGTGGTCGGGAACTCCGCCACCGCGACCTTGTCGTTGACGGCGTCGACCACGTTCTCGTCGGTGGTGTCGTCATGGCTCGCCAGCGGGATCCGGTATTCATGCGCCAGCGCGACGATCGCGCGGGTGTTCGCCACCGCATATTCCTTCTGATAGGCGAAGCGCCGCGCGAACAGCACGTCGAGCTGGGCGTCGGTCATGCCGCCGCCCTTGCCGCGATAGTAGTCGCGCAGCTTGACCTCGTCGCGGAACTGGCGCTGACCCGGCGTGTGGTCCATCAGCGACATCAGCCGCACATCCGGCCGGTCGATCAGTTCCTTGGCCTCGGCGACCACGTCCGGCATCGGGACCTCGCAGCGCAGATGCAGGAAGTGATCGGCGCGCAGCAGATTCTCCTCGCGCGCCGCCGCGATCGCCGCCGCCAGCACGCCGGCGCGCCCGTCGACATCCTCGGCGCCGTCCTCGCGCCAGACCCGCAGCGAATCCAGCACCGTGGTGATGCCTGAGGTCGCGAGCTGACCGTCATAGGAGATCACGGCCGCGACCGGATTCCAGAACACTTTCGGCCGCGGCACATAGTGCATCTCGAGATGGTCGGTGTGCAGCTCGATCAGCCCGGGCATCAGGAGGTCGCCGCCGGCATCCTCGACGGCCTCGGGTGCCCTGCCCTCGCCGAACTCGGCGATCCTGCCATCAGCGATCGCGACCCAGCCCTGCTCGATCACGCGATCGGCGAGGACCAGCCGGGCGTTGCCGATGATGGTGTCTTGCTTGGCGGTCATTTCAAACGGTCCTTCAGGCAGCAGCCGCGAACGAGGTCACGTCGACGATACGGTCGGCGATCAAATGACGGATTTCGTCGTCATGGACAATCGCGACCATCGCGACGCCCTTGGTCTTCTTCTCCGCGATCAGCTCGACCACCACGGCGCGATTGGCCGCATCGAGCGAAGCAGTCGGCTCGTCCAGCAGCAGGATCGGCAGGTCCGAGATGAAGCCGCGTGCAATGTTGACGCGCTGCTGCTCGCCGCCGGAGAAGGTCGAGGGCGGCAAGGTCCACAGCCGCTCCGGAATGTTGAGCCGGCGCAGCAGCTGGCCGGCGCGCGCGCGGGCCTCCTCGCGCGCCACGCCGTTGACGATCAAGGGCTCGGCGACGACGTCGATCGTCGCCACCCGCGGCACGGCGCGCAGGAACTGGCTGACATAGCCGATGGTCGAGCGGCGGATGCTCAGCACCTGGCGCGGCTCGGCGGTGGCAAGGTCGACAACCTTGCCATGGTGGCGGATGCCGATCCGGCCGCTGTCGCAACGATAGTTGCCGAAGATCATCTTCAGGATCGAAGATTTGCCGGCGCCCGACGGGCCCGACAGCACCACGCACTCGCCCGGATCGGCGCGGAACGAGACGCCGCGCACCACGGGCAGCTCGACGCCGCCCTGCAGATGCATGGTGAAGGTCTTCTCGGCGTCGGCAAGTTCGATCATCGCGGTCATTGGCACGCTCATGGCGGAAGAATCGAGGAAACGAGCAGCTGGGTGTAGGGCTCGCGCGGATCGTCGAGCACCTGGTCGGTGAGGCCGGTCTCGATGACGCGGCCGCCCTTCATCACCATCACGCGATGCGAGAGCAAGCGCGCCACCGCCAGATCGTGGGTCACGACGATCGCGGCGAGCCCGAGCTCGCTGACGAGGTTGCGCATCAGGTCGAGCAAGCGCGCCTGCACCGAGACGTCGAGGCCGCCGGTCGGCTCGTCCATGAACACCAGCCGCGGCTCGGTGACGAGGTTGCGGGCGATCTGCAGCCGCTGCCGCATGCCACCGGAATAGGTCTTCGGCGCGTCGTCGATGCGGCCGGTATCGATCTCGACCCGCTCCAGCCAGGTCGACGCGGTGTCACGGATGCGGCCGTAATGATTCCAGCCGACCGCCATCAGCCTCTCGCCGACATTGGCGCCGGCCGAGACGCCCATGCGCAGCCCCTGCGCCGGGTCCTGGTGCACAAAGCCCCAGTCGGTGCGAAACAGGAAGCGCCGCTCGGCCTCGCCGAGTTCAGCGAGATTGCGCAGCACGCCGTCGCGCATCCGGTAGGACACCTGCCCCGCACTCGGCGCGAGCTGCGCCGAGAGCAGCTGCAGCAGCGTCGACTTGCCCGAGCCGGACTCGCCGACGATCGCCAGCACCTCGCCGGGATAGAGCGCGAACGAGACGTCGCGGCAGGCCGCCAGCCGGCCGTAATTCTTGGCAAGCCCCTCGGCCAGCAGCAGCGGCTCGTCGTTCTCGAGGCTCGAGAGCTCAGACATGCGCCTTCTCCTTGTGCGGCGCTGCGCTCTCGGTGCCGTGATGGCCGGCGGCCTGGCGCTGCTCGCAAAAGTCCGTGTCGGAGCAGACGAACATCCGCCCGCCCTTGTCGTCGGTGACGATCTCGTCGAGATAGGAATTGTCGGCGCCACACAGCGCGCAGGGCGCGTTGAAGCGGTAGCGCGTGAACGGGTGATCCTCGAAATCCAGCGACACCACGGTGGTGTAGGGCGGGATCGCGTAGATGCGCTTCTCGCGGCCGGCGCCGAACAGCTGCAGCGCCGCGCAATTGTCCATCTTCGGATTGTCGAATTTCGGCGTCGGCGACGGGTCCATCACGTAGCGCGCGTTCACCTTCACCGGATAGGCGTAGGCGGTGGCGATATGGCCGAAGCGCGCGATGTCCTCGTAGAGCTTGACGTGCATCAGCCCGTATTCGGCGAGCGCGTGCATGCGCCGCGTCTCGGTCTCGCGCGGCTCGAGGAAGCGCAGCGGCTCGGGGATCGGCACCTGATAGACCAGCACCTGCCCGGCATGCAGCGACGCCTCGGGAATGCGATGCCGGGTCTGGATCACGGTCGCGTCCGTGGTCGAGGTCGTGGTCGCGACACCAGCGGTCTTGCCGAAGAACTTGCGGATCGAGATCGCGTTGGTGGTATCGTCCGAGCCTTGGTCGATCACCTTCAGCACGTCGTCGGGACCGAGGATCGCGGCGGTCACCTGCACGCCGCCGGTGCCCCAGCCATAGGGCATCGGCATCTCGCGGCTCGCGAACGGCACCTGATAGCCGGGGATCGCGATCGCCTTGAGGATCGCGCGGCGGATCATCCGCTTGGTCTGCTCGTCGAGATAGGCGAAATTGTACGTCGGCGCATTCATTCCGCGGCCTCCTGCATTTCCACGGCCTCGTTGGCTTCCGCGAACTCCTGCCGCAGCTTGCGCAACAGGCCGAGCTCGGACTGGAAGTCGACGTAGTGCGGCAGCTTGAGGTGCTCGACGAAGCCGGTCGACTGGACATTGTCGGAGTGCGACATCACGAACTCCTCGTCCTGCGCCGGCGCCGCCGCCTCCTCGCCGAGCTCGCGCGCGCGCAGCGCGCGATCGACCAGCGCCATCGACATGGTCTTGCGTTCGCTCTGGCCGAAGGCGAGGCCATAGCCGCGGGTAAAGCACGGCGCCTCGGTCGTCGAGCCCTTGAACTGGTTGACCATCTGGCACTCGGTCAACTCGATCGAGCCGAGCGGCACGGCAAAGCCCGCGTCCTCGGCGAAGAACTCGACCTCGACCTCGCCGAAGCGGATCTCGCCGGCGAACGGGTGATTGCGGCCATAGCCGCGCTGCGTCGAGTAGCCGAGCGCGAGCAGGAAGCCCTCATCGCCGCGCGCCAGATTCTGCAGCCGCAAATCGCGGTCGGCCGGAAAGCTCAGCGGCTCGCGCGTGAGGTCGCCGACCGGCGTGTTGCTATCTGCCTGCGGTGAGGATTCGATCAGGCCATCGCGGCCGAGAATGTCGGTGACCCGCGGCGTGGCGGCCTGCGAGGCGTCCGCGGTTGCCGGCTGCTCCGGCACAAAGCCTTCCGCGAGCTGCGGATCGAGCAGGCGATGGGTGTAGTCGAAGGTCGGGCCCAGGATCTGGCCGCCCGGAACGTCCTTGAAGGTCGAGGAGATCCGCCGCCGCACCTGCATCTCGCCGGTGTTGACCGGCTCGGTGGCGCCGAAGCGCGGCAGCGTGGCGCGGAAGGCACGGACCAGGAAGATCGCCTCGATCATGTCGCCGCGCGCCTGCTTGATCGCGAGCGCCGCGAGCTCGCGGTCGTAGAGCGAACCTTCGGTCATCACGCGGTCGACACCAAGCGCGAGCTGCTCGGAGATCTGTGCCAGCGTCACCTCGGGCACGTCGCGGTCGCCGCGCCGCTCATGCGCGAGCAGACGATGGGCGTTCTCGATGGCGCGCTCGCCTCCCTTGACGGCTACATACATCGCTTACACTCCGCTTGCGATCAGCCGCGTGGTGCGCGGGATCGCCACAATGGCATCGTCATGGACCAGCACGACATCGATGCCGCGCGGGAACAGGGCTTCGTTGATCACAAGCCGCTGGAACAGGTCGCGCGGCTTGAGCATCGCCTGCAGCACGGCGCTGCCGTCGATGCCGGGTCCTTTCAGCTCGAAGGCCGGCCCCTGCGATAGGCTGTCGACCTGCAGGATCAGCGTGGTCGAGCGGTCAGGATACTCGCTGCTGCCGAACGCAAAGCAATCGAGCGCCGGCAGGCTCGCGGCATCGCCGATCAAAGCGAAGCTCGCGATCGAGGAATCGGAGACCACCGGCGCGCTGGCGTGAAACTTCAGCCAGCGGGCGACGTCCGGCGTCGCCGACATCGCGGCGTCGAGCCAGATCGGCGTGTCGTGATCGAACAGCGTCAGCGCGATCGCGGCCGAGCCACGCATCATGCCGGCTGGTGTTCCCACGCTCGCGGCGACGCGCTGCACGCTGCCCGGGCGCGCCATCGCATCCATCACGGAACGGAAAGTCGACTGCGCCGACAGCACCTTGTCGGCAAAGCCCGCGGGCATTTCGGCAATCGTCGTCATTGCATCATCCCTCACCGCGCACCATCGTGTAGAAATCGACCCGCGTCGCCGCGGTTTCCGCTGCCTTGCGGCCGCGTTCGGCGTTCATGGCGACGCGCAGCGGCGCGATCACCTTGGCCTCCACCTCGCCGGACAACTCCGCCGACTGCACCATGGCGTCGCACAGCGCGATCATCTGCGCCTTCCGCGCGTCGCGGCCAAGCGTGTAGCCGAAGCCGACCTCGCCGGTCGCAAGCCGCACCGCCGCGCGCGACACCGTCGCCTCGCCGAGATTGAACGGCGCACCGTCGCCGCCGATCCGCCCGCGCAGCATCACAAGGCCGTTTTCCGGCTCGCGCAGGTTCTCATGCGCGGGCACCGCGATCGCTGCCAGCCTGCCGGCGATGTCCGCAGCGGCGGCGTGCGCCAGCACCGTCATCGCGGCCTTGCGCTGGAGCTGTTTGCTGTTTGGTCCGGTCGAACTCATGGGCAAACCTTTGGGCAACTTTGCTTGCATCAAGTTGTCTATGATACTAGACAACTTGATAGCGGAGCGCCATGACTGTTTCGTGACAAACCAAAGATTTCTGGTATCACCGCGCCATGAGCATGCAGGAAAGTTCCGGCGTTGCCTTGTGGCGGCAGGTCGCCGACGGCATCGAGCGCGGCATCGCTGACGGCCGCTTTGCCGCCGGCGAAAAGCTGCCCGGCGAGATGGAGATCGCCGAGACGTACCGGGTCAACCGGCACACCGTGCGGCGGGCGCTCGCCGCATTGGCCGAGCGCGGCCTGGTGCGCGCGGAACGCGGCAGCGGCACCTATGTCGAAGCCCAGCGCCTCGCCTATCCCTTGCGCTCACGCACGCGGTTTTCCGAGATTGTCGGCGCCGGCGGCCACGAGCCGCGCGGCCAGTTGATCGATGCGAGCAGCGACACCGCCAATCGCGAGATCGCGCGCGAGCTGGGGCTGAAGATCGGTGCGCCGCTGATCCGGATCGAAGCGGTGCGGCTCGCCGACCGAACGCCGATCTGTGTTTCCACCACCTGGCTGTCGGCCGAGCGGTTTCCCGATGCCGGCAGCGTATTCGCCAACGTCCGCTCGATGACGAAGCTGCTCGGCCATTACGGCGTCAAGGACTACCACCGCGCCTCGACCCGGATCACCGCGGCGATCGTCGATGCGACCGACGCCGCGCGGCTCGACCTGCCGCTGGGACGGCCGGTGCTGGTGGTCGACGCAACCGACGTCGACATGCTGGACCAGCCGCTGGTGACCAAGCGCTCGCGCTTCGCCGCCGAGCGCGTGGAGTTTCTGGTCGAGAATGGTTGACGACTGAGCACTTCTCCCTCGCCCCGCTCTGGCGGGGAGAGCGTGGGGGTGAGGGGCCTGTCTCCGCGAATCCGGAAGCTGTGAGTCCCCGGAGAGTCCGCGTCACCCGGAATTTGCGCTGCGCGAAAATTCCGGCCTCTCCCCGCACGCGGGGAGAGGCGAAGAAGAAGCTACACCACCGCACGCTGCCCGATGATCGCAAAGCGCAGCTTGCTCGAGATGAAGTCGATCGCGGCAACTGCGATCAGGATCATCAGGATCAGGAACGACACCTTCTGCCATTCCAGCACGCGGATCTGCTCGGCGAGCTGCAAGCCGATGCCGCCGGCGCCGACGATGCCGATGATGGTCGCCGAACGGGTATTCGACTCGATGAAGTAGAGCACCTGCCCGGCGATCACGGGCAGCACCTGCGGCAGCAGGCCGAAGCGGATTTCGTGCAGGGCGTTGCCGCCGGAGGCGCGAATGCCCTCGACCTGCTTGCGATCCGCCGCCTCGATCGCCTCCGAGAACAGCTTTCCGAACGCGCCGAAGTCGGACACCATGATCGCGAGCACGCCGGCGAACGGGCCGAGACCGACGACGTTGATCCAGACCAGCGCCCAGATCAGCGTATCGACGCCGCGGATCGAGTCCAGGAAGCGGCGCACCGGAAAGCGGATCAGGTTCGAGGGGATGATGTTGCGCGCCGCCAGCAGGCTGACCGGCAGCGCCAAAACCGCGGCAAGCGTGGTGCCGAGCACCGCGATCGACAGCGTCTCGCCGAGCGCCTGCATGTAGAGCGGAAACGACGAGCCCGGATTCGGCGGAAGCATCAGCATGGTGATCCAGCCGAGCTGGCCGAGGCCCGCGATCAGCCTGGACGGCGAGAAGTCGAGATCGACCAGGCCGAACACGAAGATCGCGAGCGCCGCCGCGATCATGGCCGGCATCGCCAGCCGTGCCGATGCGGGACGTTCGAAGACGCCGGGGTACTTCGCGCGCAGTTCCGTGGTGTCCGGCCTCGGCATCTGGCTCATCGACGGGTCTCCTTGCCGAACAGCCGGCCGCGCAGCCAGCCGGTCGAAATGTCGATGATGAAGACCGTGACGATGATGGTGATGAGGATGGCGCTGACGTCGGAATAGTAGAACTTGCGGATCGCGACCACCAGCTCCTGGCCGATGCCGCCGGCGCCGACGAAGCCCATCACCGACGCCTCGCGGACGTTGATCTCGAAGCGCAGCAGCGCATAGCTGGCATAGCCGGCGGAGACCTGCGGCAGCACGGCAAAGCGCATGCAGGACAGCCAGCTCGCGCCGGTGGAGCGGATGCCCTCGACCGGCTTCATGTCGGCATTCTCGACGATCTCGGCAAACAGCTTGCCGAGCGCCCCGGTGGTGTGGATCGCGATCGCCAGCACGCCGGCCATCGGCCCGAGGCCGAACGCGATCACGAAGATCAACGCGAACACGATGCCAGGGACGGTGCGGGCGAATTCCAGCAGGCGGCGGATCGTGAAACGTACCCACGGGCCCGGCGACGTATTCTGGGCCGCGAAGAAATTGAGCGCGAAGGCAAGCACGGCACCCGTCAGCGTGCCGACATAGCTGATCAGGATCGTCTCGCCGAGCATCTTCAGCCACTTATGCCAACCCCAGAACCATTCGGCGGGATCGGTCCAGACCCGCGCGCCGGAATCCAGCGTCAGGATGCGATCGAAATAGCTGACGAAATTGCCGAAATAGGTGAACAGCGTGCGCAGGTTCACTTCGGCGCCGAACGCCGCGATCACCAGCACCGCACAGAATGCCGCCGTTGCCAGCGCGGCCTTCAACCGCTTGCGTGCAACGGACTTGCGGTAGGCGTCCTCCAATGTCGCCAGTTGCTGCGCTGGAAGAATGGATACGGCGGTCGCCATCGACGCGTGCCAGTCCGGTTCGAAGTTGAGTGGAAAGGGCCGGGCTATACGCCCGGCCCTCGTGACGTCAGGCGTGCGATCAGCTCGCCTTCTTGCGCAAACCGTCGACGAACTTGATCAGCTCGATGGTGCCGTCCCAATCCTTGGTGGTGGCGGGATGGAAGCCCTTCTTCTGACCGTCGGACAGACGGTCGAAGGCGGCTTTGTCCTTGGTCGGGGCGTCGAAGAAGGCCTTTGCGATCGCGGCCTTCAGGTCCTCCGGAAGATCGGTGTTGTACGCATAGGGGCCGTTGATGATCAGCGCCGACTTGTGGATGATGCGGAAATCATCCTTCTTCATCGCCGAGCCGTCGGCATTCTTCAGCATGCCCTTGGTCAGCATCTGGGCGAGCGTGGAATCGTCCTCGTTGGTCCACTGGTTGGCGGCCACATCAACGGTTCCCTGCGACAGCGCCAGGACGGCGTTCTCGTGGCTGCCGGTGAACACGACCTTGCCGAAATAGCCTTCGGCGTTCGCGATGCCCATCTTGTTGAGTTCGAAGCGCGGCACGTTGTTGCCGGACGTCGAGTTCGGATCGACCAGGCCGAGATTCTTGCCTTTCAGGTCCTCGACCGTCTTGTACGGGCTCGACGCCTTGACGAAGAACACCGAGTAATAGCCGGTCGAACCGTCGGCGTTCATATCGTTGGCGAACGCGTCGGTCTTGACGCCGGTCAGGCGCGCGCGAGAGAACGAGGCCGAGCCGTAGCTGGCGATCTGGATGTTGCCGGCGCGCTGGCCTTCGATGACGGCCGCGTAGTCGTTGGCAATGCGCAGCGTGACCTTCACGCCGAGCTCCTTCGACAGATACGCCACGAACGGCGTCCAGCGCTCGGTGACGCCGGAGGCGTTCTCGGCCGGCACCACCGCGAAGGTGAGCTCCGGGTATTTTGCTTTCCAGTCCTGCGCGGAGGCCGAACCGGCAAATGCCAGCGCGGCGGCGCCAGCCAGAATGATGCGACGAGTGAACATGACTACCCCTCTTTTGTTGTAGTTGCACCTGTTGGCCGGGCAAAATGCCCGGCCTCCCAGATTGAAAAATGCGCGACGCTCAGGCCGCGGCTGCGGTGCCGAGTGCCGGCGCAGTTGCACCGTCGGGCGCGGGCAGCGGTGCTGCGCCGATGACGTCATTGGCCTCGAGGTCATAGAGCTCGCGGGCGATATGGTCGGTGAGCGCCGCGGGGGCGCCATCGAACACCACGCGACCCGCGGCCATGCCGACCAGGCGGTCGCAATAGGTCCGCGCCAGGTCGAGCGAGTGCAGATTGCAAAGCACAGTGATGCCGAAATGCTTGTTGATGCGCAGCAGCGCGTCCATCACGATCTTGGTGTTGCGCGGATCGAGCGAGGCGATCGGCTCGTCGGCGAGAATGATGTCGGGCTCCTGCACCAGCGCGCGGGCGATCGCGACGCGCTGCTGCTGGCCGCCGGAGAGCTGGTCGGCGCGCTGCGCCGCCAGCTGGGCGATGTCGAATTGCTCGAGCGCCGACAGCGCCAGCGCCCTGTCCTGCTCCGGCCAGACCTGCGCCAGCGACCGCCATGACGGAATCTGGGCCAGCCGGCCCATCAGCACGTTGGTCAGCACGTCAAGGCGGCCGACCAGATTGAACTGCTGGAAGATCATCGCCGAGCGCGCGCGCCACCGCCGCAGTTCCTTGCCGCGCAACGCGGTGACGTCGGTACCTTCGAACAGGATACGGCCGGAGGTCGGATCGGCGAGACGGTTGATCATCCGCAGCAGCGTCGACTTGCCGGCACCGGAGCGGCCGATCACGCCGACAAAGCTGCCCGGCGCGATCGAAAAGGACGCGTTGTCGACTGCGGCTTTCGTGCCGAAACGGCACGTCAAACCTTCCACCACCAGCATGTAATGCTCCAACCGCGCCTCGTTGGGCCATCGCTATCCCCGGCGTTTTACAGTTATGTGACGACAGCGCTGCGGTGCGGCGATCGTCCACACCCCTCCCTTGTCGCTCCCTTGCCGTCATCCCGACGTCATGATGTTGTCATCAAGCGCCCCGATGACGAGCACGCATCCCCGGAAGCCCAAGATTCTTTAAGATTTGCGGAGGCCCCGATGGCCGGAAAAACACTCTCGGTTGTGCCGACCGTCGACCCGACAGCGTCGGTGCGCGAGAGCAAGCTCGGCAAGTATACCGAGGTCGGCGCGCGCACGATCCTGCTTGAAGTCAGCATGGATGACTATTCTTACGTCGTGAACGACAGCCAGATCACCTACACTTCGATCGGCAAGTTCTGCTCGATCGCCGCGATGACCCGCATCAATCCCGGCAACCACCCGATGCATCGCGCGACTCAGGCGCATTTCACCTACCGCGCCAGCGCGTATTTCCCCGGGGAGAGCGACGACACCGACTTCTTCAACTGGCGACGTGCGCATCACGTGCATATCGGCCATGACGTCTGGATCGGGCACGGTGCGATCCTGTTACCGGGCCGGAACGTCGGAACCGGCGCTGTCGTCGCCGCCGGCGCGATCGTGACCAAGGACGTTCCCGCATACACCATCGTCGCCGGTAATCCGGCGCGGCCGGTGAAGCGGCGCTTCTCCGAGACGATCGCCGACCGCCTCGCCGCGCTCGCATGGTGGGACTGGGATCACGAGACGCTCCGCCGCGTCCTGCCCGACTTTCGCAAGCTCGCGGTCGAGGAATTCCTCGACAAGCATGAGGCCGAGGCCGTATCCCAATCACAAGCCAAACAACGGAGCGCCGCATCGTGACGGACATTTTCATCGAGGGCGGGCGCACGCTGGTTGACGGCGCCTTGGTCGAGACCTCGCTGCGGACCGCAGGCCGCGACATCGGCGCGCTCGACGCCGAGCAGGGTCGCGCCGCGCTGCACATCGATGCCAGCGGCCTCCTGGTGCTGCCCGGCATCATCGACCTGCACGGCGATGCGTTCGAGCGGCAGATGATGCCGCGCCCGGGCGTCGACTTCCCGACCGACGTGGCGCTGATCGACAGCGACCGGCAGGCGATCGCCAACGGCATCACCACCGTGTTCCATGGCACGACCTGGTCGTGGGAGCCCGGCCTGCGCAGCGCGGAGAATGCGCGCAAGCTGCTCGACGCGATCGAGGCGCTGCGGCCGCAGCTCGCCGCCGACACCCGCTTCCATCTGCGCCACGAGACCCACAATCTCGAGGCCGAGGCCGAGATCATTCAATGGCTCAGTGAAGGCCGCATCGATCTGTTCGCCTTCAACGACCACAGCAACGTCAAGCCGAAGAAGCGCAACCAGCTGGCCGAGCGCACCGGGCTCTCCGTCGAGGCCGTCAACGACATGCTGGACCGGGTCGTGGCGCGCCGCCCCGAGGTGCCTGCCTCGATCGCGCGACTGGCCGCCGCTGCGCGCGCGGCCGATATCCGCATGCTGTCGCACGACGACAACAGCCCGGCGATGCGCCAGGAGTTTCGCGCGCTGGGCGCCACGATCGCCGAATTCCCCGTCAACGAGGAGACCGCGCGCGACGCTGCGGCGGCGGGCGACTTCATCGTGTTCGGCGCGCCCAATGTGGTGCGCGGCGGCAGCCATACCGGCTGGACCAAGGCATCCGACATGATCGCACAGGGCCTCTGCTCGGTGCTGGCGTCGGACTACTACTATCCGGCGCAGCTGCTCGCGGCGTTCCGCCTCGCCGCCGACGGCATCCTGCCGCTCGCCAGGGCCTGGGACCTGATCTCGTCGGCGCCGGCCCGCGCGGCCGGGCTCGCCGACCGCGGCGTGCTCGCCGCGGGCCGCCGTGCCGACATCATCGTCGTCGACGACAAGGTGCCGCTGCGACCGCGCATTGTCGCCGTGATCGCGGCCGGACGGCTGGTGCATCTGGCGGACGCGAGCTGCCTCGTTCATTCGCTCGCACCGCGCAAGACGGTTGCGGCGGCGTAGCTCGGTCCCATGGCCAATACTCCGCGCTACGCGATCTACCATGCGCCGTCACCCGACAGCGCGCTGCACCGCTTCGGTTCGACGCTGCTCGGCTACGATGCCGTGTCAGGCGACGAGTTGCCGTTTCCCGAAGGCGTCATGCCCGACTGGCGCGAGGTCACCGAAGATCCGCGCAAGTATGGATTCCACGCCACGCTGAAGGCGCCCACCGCGCTCGCCGACGGTCGGAGCGAGGCTGAGCTTCTCGATGCCTGCGCCGCCTTCGCCGGTCGCGCGCGGCGCATTCCGGTGATCGAACCGGTGGTCGATGCCATCAGCGGCTTCATCGCGGTGATCCCGGCTAGCCGCTCGGATGATCTGCAGCAGCTTGCCGCCGATTGCGTCACGGAATTCGACGCGTTCCGCGCGCCGCTGACACCGGAAGATCGCGCGCGCCGCAGGCCGGAGAAACTCACCGCGCGGCAGTGCGACTATCTCGACCGCTGGGGCTATCCCTACGTCATGGAGGAGTTTCGCTTCCACATGACGCTGACGGGACGGCTGAGCGACGAGCGGCGCGGCCCGATCATGGCGCAGCTGCGCACACGGTTCGCGGCGGTCGACCTCGCGAGGCTCGCAATCGACCGCATCGCGCTGTTCAAGCAGACCGACAGCGCATCACGCTTCCGCATCATCGGCAGCTGGCCGCTTCGGGCGTAGCGCGCGCTATTCCTCCACCCGGGTGCGGGCGATGATCTCGGCGGCGCCCTTCTCCAGCAGCTCCATGCCCACGGCGCGGCCGAGTTCGCGCGGCCGATCCGCCGGCCCGCGCCGCGTCACCTCGATGAAGCCGGCGCCGGCCTCGTCGAGCACGGAGGCGCGCAGCGTCATCTCGCTGCCCGCAAGCGTGGCGTGACCGGCGATCGGCGAATTGCAATGGCCGTTGAGCACCCACAGCACCTCGCGCTCGGCCTCGGCGGCGAGCCGCGACTGCACGTTGTCGATCCCGGCAAGCCGCGCACGTGTCGCCCAGTCGGTGTCGACGCATTCCACCGCGACAATGCCCTGACCGACCGCCGGCAGCATCTCGCCGACCGAGAAATCATGCGCGATGCGCGCGGTCATGCCGATGCGCTCCAGGCCCGAGCGCGCCATCACCAGCGCATCCGCCGGCCCAACCTCGCCGCCACCCGGCAGCCGCTGCTTGTCGCCGCGATCGAGTTTGGCCACCCGCGTGTCGGCGGCGCCGCGATAATGGATCACGGTCGCTTCCGGAAACAGCCGGCGCAGATAGGCGGCGCGACGGACGGCGTTGGTGCCGATCATGAAGCCCTTGCCGCGCGCGGCGCGAAGGGTGTCGAGCGACAGGCCGGGACGCAGCACGAGGCTGTCATTGGCGGCATCGCGCGCCAGCATCGCGGCGATGACGAGACCCGGCGTCTCCTCATTGCCCGGTACGTCCTTCAGCGAATGCATCGCCGCCTGCAAGGTGCCGGCACGCATGGCTTCGCGGATCTCGGCGACGAAGGCGCCGCCCTTGCCGCCATGGCGCAACAGCTTGCTGGTCTGGTCCTGGTCGCCGCGGGTCTCGAACTTGACGATGTCGACGGCAAGGTCCGGCGCCGAAGCGCGCAGCAGCCGCGCAACCTCGTCCGTCTGCGCGAGCGCCATCGCGCTCTTGCGCGTCCCAATCCGCAAAACCTGTCCCGACACGAAAGCTCCGCTGCGCGTGATCATCAACGGCTGGGGATTAGAACAAAAAGCCAGTCAAAACAACGGTTTTTGCCCCTGTTTGGCCACGCTCAGACGGTGTCCTTAACAAGCTCCACTCCGGCCTCGCGCATTGTCGTCGTGGCGGCCGCGAGCGAGCCGCCGAGGTCGATGGCGCGGCAGCCCGACAGTACGACAATGGTCTCAAAGCCGAGCCGGCGCGCATCGAGCGCCGAATACTGCACGCAATAATCCGTGGCGAGCCCGGCCATCACGACGCGCCTGAAGCCGCGCTCGCGCAGATAGCCGGCGAGCCCGGTCGGCGTCTTGCGGTCGTTCTCGAAGAACGCCGAATAGGAATCGATCGCGGTCCGGAACCCCTTGCGGATCACGAGTTCGGCCCGCTCGGTGGCGAGGTCGGGATGGAACGCGGCGCCGGCCGTGCCCTGGATGCAATGATCCGGCCACAGCGTCTGCGGCCCATAGGGCATGGCGATCTCGGAGAACGGCGCCGCACCCGGATGCGAGGTCGCAAACGAGCTGTGGCCCGCCGGGTGCCAGTCCTGGGTCAGCACGACATGGTCGAACCGCTCGGCGAGCCGGTTGACGACAGGCACGACCGCATCGCCGTCCGCGACCGCCAGCGCGCCGCCGGGGCAGAAATCGTTCTGCACGTCGATGATAAGGAAGAGATCGTCGGGCGCAATCTTCATCAGGTGCCGATCCGCAATGACGCGCGCAGCTTGCGCAGGCAGGCGATCACCGACAGCGCGGTGATGCGGCCGGTCTTCGGATTGTCCGAGGGAATGTTCTCGATCATCATTGAGAACCGCGCGGAATCGGAATCGACCTCGATCCGGTGGGTATTGCGCGTCACCGTCGGATCCGCCCAGATCTCGACCCTTGTGCGGTCGGGGCCGATGCCGGCGAGCGACAGCGCCACCGCGACGTTGAGGTTGGCCGGAAAGCCCTTTGCGGCGTCGCGCGCACTGCCCTCGAAGATGCGCAGCGGCTCGGTGATGCCTTCGATCTGGATGTTGTTCTCGACCAGATGCGGCGCGCCGACGAGGCCGGCGACCGGCTTGCGCGTCGCGAGCTTGGCCGAATGGATGGTCCCGACGGCCGCCGCGGTCACGGCATCGAGCCCGATCAGCGCACCGGTCGGTACGATGATCTGGCCGCCGTGGGCCTTCGCGAAATCGACGAGGTCCTCGTTCTGGAGCAGCGCGCCGACGCTGAGCACGACCGCGGTCTTGCCGCGCTCGACCAGCGGCGCCACGATCGAACGGACCAGCTTGCTCGGCGCGCACTCGACCACGATGTCGGCAATCTCGGCCAGTTGCTCGATCGGCACCAGCTTCGGCGCAGACTTGAGCTTCGCCACCCAGCCGCGGTGCTTGTCCGGGTTGTTCGCTGACACCGCAACCAGCGTCAGGCCCTCGATGCCCTGATCGAGCGCCTTGACGACGTCGGCGCCGATCGCGCCGAGGCCGGCGACCGCAACCCGTGTCCTTGTCTTGCTGTCAGCCATCATTTCCCGCCGGCGAGCATCTTGACCAGGCGATAGAGATACTCCTCGCCCTCGTAGAACGACTTGACGAGCACGCGCTCGTCCTTGCCATGGTTGCGATTGTCGTCGACATCGGCGGCCAGCCCGGAGTGACCATAGGTCGGAATGCCCGCGTTCCGCAGATAGCTGCCGTCGGTCGCGCCGGTGCTCATGACCGGAACGATCGACGCATCCGGCCAGAACTCCTTCGACAGCTTCTCGATCGAACCCATGATCTCCTCGTTCAGGGGCGACGGCGGGCTCAGCACGGCCTTGCCGGTCGGAGCCACCGCGATCTCCTTGTCGGCGAGCACGCGCTCGATCGTCGCCTGCACGCCCTCGACCGGCTCGCCGGGCAGGATCCGGCAGTTCACCTTGGCTGTCGCCAGCTGCGGCAGCGCGTTGATGGCGTGGCCGCCCTCCAGCATGGTCGCGACGCAGGTGGTGCGGAGCTGCGCATTATAGCCCGGATTCTCCGACAAACGCGCCAGCGCCGCCGGGTCGGGCTGCGGCGCCAGGATCGCCCTGATGTCGTCGGCATGCGACGTGTCGACCTCGGCGGTCTTGGTGAAATAGATCCGTGTGGTCTCGTTGAGGTTCATCGGGAAGCTGTAATTGGAGAGCCGCACGAGGCCTTCGGCGAGGTGATAGATCGCATTGTCCTTGCGCGGCAGCGATGAGTGGCCGCCGCGATCCTTCACCGTGAGCTGGTAGCCGATCGAGACCTTCTCGCTGGTCTGCACGCTGTTGCGGATCGCCTTGCCGTTCTTGAGACCGACGCCGCCGCCTTCATTGAGCGCGAACTCGGCATCGATCAGGTCGCGGTGGTTCTTGATCAGCCACTGCATGCCGAGAGCGTTGGCATCGAGGATTTCCTCGTCGGTCTCGAGCGCGACGATGATGTCGCGGTCGGGCTTATAGCCCTCCTTCTTGTAGCGGATCAGATTGGTGATGAAGGCGGACGCCATGTATTTGTCGTCGCTGGAGCCGCGGCCGTAGAAATAGCCATCCTGCTCGGTGAGCTTGAACGGATCGACCGACCAGTCCTCGCGGTTAGCGGGGACGACGTCGAGATGGGCAACCAGAAGGATCGGCTTGCGCGCGCCGGAGCCGTGCAGCCGCGCCACCAGATTGCCCTTGTGCGGCGCCGGCGAGAACACGTGCACGTCGGCCTCGGGGAAGCCCGCCGCGCGGAGCCGCGCGCCCATCGCCTCCGCCGCCTTCTGGGTATCGCCGGTCGCGGTGGTCGTGTTGATCTCGACCAGCTCCTGGTAGATGCCGCGGGCGAATTGCTGCTGCTCCGTCAGCCCCTGCGCCGCGGCACCGGTTGCCAGCAGCGCCGGACCGAGCGCCGCCGCGAGCCGCAGCGACCGAACCGTGTCTCTAGCCTTGTGCGACATCATGCTCTCCCGGAATTCCGCCACCTGATCGGAGCGAATTCAGACAGCCGGCACGCGCTTTGGCAAGACGGCGAGCCCTTCAATTTCCGCGCGCATGCTCCGCGGTTTCGCGCACGCTATTTGCAGTCCTTATTTCGAATCCTTGGCCGCGATCACCTCGATCTCGACCAGGAATCCGGGATTGGCGAGGGCTGCGACGCCGACCACCGAGCGCGCCGGCAGGTTGGGCTGGCTGCCGCCGAAGAACTGGGTGTAGCCCTCCATGAAGGCTTTGAAGTCCATCGGCGCGGATGCGTTGTGCACCAGGAATACCTGCATCTTGACGACGTCGCCCATGCCGAGGCCCTGGCCTTCCAGAATGGCCTTGATGCGGTTGAGCACGCCGACGGTCTGCGCCTTGGTATCGCCATAGGCCTGCGGGCTCGACGGATCGGCGTCCTTGTTGATCACCGGCGGCACCTGGCCGCTGACATAGACGGTCGTGGTGTTACCGGTGACGGTCACGGCCTGCGCGATCGGGAATGTCGAGTTGGGAATCGGATGCCTGACCACGTCAGCCGAGGCGGCGGTCGCCATCGCCGACAACGCGGCGCCCAGTGCGATAGTTGCTAATCTCATGATTTCCCCCATTGCTCGATCGCAGCTCGTGCGGCACACATCGTTCATTTCGTCATTCCGGGGCGCGCGCCGCGCGAACCCGGAATCTCGAAGTTGCGGAACTCCGAGTACGTCACCTCTGGATTCCGGGTTCGCGGGCTTTGCCCGTGCCCCGGAATGACGGAAACGGCGCTTCTAGCGGCGGGCGTCCTGGACATCCTTGGTCGTCACCGCGTCCTGATAGTTGTTGCTGAAGTGCGTCCGCAGATAATTCACAACGGCGGCGATCTGACCATCGGTCATCATGTCGCCGAACGCCGGCATGCCGCGGCGGCCATTGATGACAAGGAAGACCGGATAGCCGGCGGCCTCGAGATTCTTGTTGCCGGCCAGCGACGGGTAAGTGCCCGCCCCGCTCGCGCCCGTCGCATCCGGCATGTGGCAGCCCTGGCACACATTGGCGAACAGCTCCTCGCCTGTCATCTCGACGAAGCGGTAGCCCGAAGAGAAGGTGCGCTTGCCCGCGCCACTGTCCTGCCCAAGGGCCGCCGTCGCCGACAGCAGCGCCAGTGCGGCGACGACGGATGTCGCGGTCCGCATCATCATGTCTTCACCACGCGTTCGTGCAGCCGGGAGATGACGTCGAGCGCGGACAGGATGGCGCCCTCCTGCCAGGCCGGCAGCTGCGAGGCGTGCTCGCCCGCCAGCACGATACGGCCGTCGATCTGACAGAGATTGCGGTAATGCTGCGCCCGGGTGGCCTCGGTCCATTCGCCGGCGCAGCCGAGCGTGAACGGCACGCGATGCCAGGCCACCGCGACGCCGTTCTCGAATTCGTTCCTGTACTGCGGATGGATTGCGGCGCCGAACTCGACCGCGCTGGCGACCCGCTCGGCCGGCGTCATCGCGGTGAACTCGAACGAATTGGCACCGCCATACATGTAGGCGCCGAGCAGGATGCCGCGGCCGCCGCGGTTGAAGCCGTAGTTCGGATAAGCGATCTGCCGGATCGGCAGGTCGGTGTAGCTGATGCCGCCGTAGATCGCGTCATCCTCCTCCCAGAACCGCCGCTTGAACTGCAGGCCGATCTTCACCGAGGCGGCATAGGGCACGGAGTCGATCGCACTCTTCATCGGCGCGCTGACATCGACCGGCAACTGGCTCAGGATCGGCAACGGGATGGTGCAGATGCACCAGTCGGCGGTGGCCTGCTGCACCGTGGATGGACTGGCGGTGTCGACATAGCTCACGGTGACGCCGGAGCCGTTCTGCTGGATTTGCGTCACCTTGGCGCCATAGCGGATGAGATCGCCGACCTCGCGCGCGAACGCCTTGCCGATCATGTCCATGCCGCCGACCGGCTGGAACATGGTGGTCTGGAAATCGTAGCGCGCAAAGGTCTGCAGATAGCGCCACATCCGCGACCGCAGCAGCTCCTGCAGCGGGATCGGCTCGCTGGGCAGCGGATCGCCCATCAGGCCGCCGCCGGGATCGCGCGCATACCCACGGAACTCGGCCGACACGAGGTTGGCATTGTACTTGTAGTCGCGATCCAGCGCGCCCCAATCGCGCAGCGACTGCAGCAGGATCTCCTGATCCTCCTTGCCGACGGTCTCGTCGAGCCGGCCCTGCTGGGTGACCTTTGCGAGCAGCTCCGAGACCCCGCCCTGGAAATCCGCCTTGATGCTGCGAAAGCGCTGCGGCTTGCCGCCGAATGCACGCGTCGCGTGCAGATAGGCGTTGTGATTGAGCTGGATGAAGGGTTCCAGCGTCACATTGAGCCGGCGGCAGTAATCGAGCAGCGCTCGGTGATGATAGGGAATCCGCCACGGGCCGGGATTGAGATAGAGCCCCTGCTCGAACTGACTGGTCTGCCTGAAGCCGCCGAGCTCGACAAAACTGTCGCCGCCGCGGATCGACCAGTTGCGGCCGCCGGCGCGGCTGTTGAATTCGAGGATCTGGACCTTGTAGCCGGCCTTGCGCAGCTCCAGCGCCGCCGTCATCCCGGCAAGCCCCGCGCCGAGAACCAGCACCGAGGCGCCCTTCACGTCGCCTGCAAGCTTGAGCGGCCCCTTGTAGGCGGATTCGGACGCGAAGCCGAGGCTCGTCATCGCGTGATACATCGCCGAACTGCCGGCAACGGTGCCAATCAGCGCCAACAGATCACGCCGCCTGATCACAGATTCGTTCTGCACCCGCGCTCACCCAGCCGCTGACGTCGATGGCGAAGGGAAACGGCTCGCGCGATCCGTGTCAAGAAAGGGCGCACGCTTCCACATCCACCCACACGCGCTTTTGATGCGTCACGCGACCGACGCGTCACACCACCCGCTCGCGATGCACGCGCCGGCAATCCATTTCGAAGTCGAGTCCAACCACCGGCGGCCGGTCGAAATGCCAGGTCAAGCCGTTGCGAAGCACGCCACGGCGGCCGAGCTCGCTTTCCAGCACAGGATAAGCGTCGTGCACGGTGTAAAGCTGCACTGCGGTGGTGTCCTGCCAACGGCCGCCGAACGCGCTCATCCGGCGTTCCATCTCGTCAGCCACGAATTTCGCCTTCGCCAGGAGCCCCGCCGGGCTGGTGTCGCCGAGGGCTACGGTATGATCGCGGTAATTGGCCTTGCCCTCGACCGACTCGCCGCTGCCGGCCACGACGAAGCTTGCCGGTGCGTCCTTGGCGGCCGGCACCGTGTAGCAGAAGGCGTGGAACGACGGCTCGCCGGGCGGATCGAGCTTTGGACAGACATTGCTGCGCGCCACCGGATTGACGCCCCGCATCACGCCCCAGGCGACCAGCGTCTTGATGTAGATCTCGTTGAAGGCCTTAAAGCCCTCCTCGGTGAACGGCGCCGGCGAGCGCAGCTCGCAGGCGGCGAATGCGGTCAGCGGACGGCCGGCGGCCTTGAGGATGTCAGCTATCCCAGCAAAACCCGCGCTCAGCGGCACCGGTTCGGCAAACCTGACGCGCTCGATGGCAAAGCCGGGCAGCGCAGCGACGCCGCAGGAATACTGGCTGACGCCGGGCATGAAGCGGTAGCCGCCGTCGGAAGCCTCGATGGTGTTGGTCATGGTGCCTCGTGAACACGGTGATGGGCCGTCGCGATGACGCCTCACTTGATTTCACCACAGCCGTCGTCCCTGCGAAAGCAGGGACGACACCGCATGTGTGGCCCGGCCTGCATCCACAATCGTCGTCCCGGCGAAGGCCGGGACCCAT